>JANQPT010000027.1 GCA_028285345.1 Planctomycetales bacterium | reverse complement strand
TGTTGGGAACGAGCGTTTGCTCGGCCCGCAACTCGGTTTCCAATTCACGCAATTCCTGTTCGTTGGACGAGATCTCGGTCTTGAGTTGCTTGCCGCGGGCGATGAGCTCTTGTTTCTTTTGCGGATCCGATTCCTGCGGGATCTTGCTCGACGATTCTTTGTGATCGTGACGCAATGCGTCTCCGGCGGTGATCAACTCTCCGCGCCGCTGGCGGAGGCGGACGATCTTTTCGATATCCGCCTCAACGCCGCGATTGCGGCAGTTTTGTGTTACGTCTTCGACATGATCACAGATGAACTGCAAGTCCAGCATTGGGATATCGACCTTCGAGTTTAGTGTTCCAGGGGCGTTGCCGCTGGCTCGGGTGAGATTGGCCTTCGGCCAAGATCAATTTAGACGGCGAGGGAGTTCGGGCAAATCATGTCTATCATTCTGCGGCCGTCACACTGCGAACCGCGACTTGTTGAATTTCCTCTAGAGTTCCGTCCGGGTTTTGATAGACGATGGTGACGACTTCCGGTGGCGGTCCGCTGAACGGCAAATTCAACTCATTTCGGCGTCCTTCTTCATAAGTAATACTCGTCTTCCCGGTAACGATGACTTGGTGATCGACGATAGACGCGTCGAGTTCCAAGACACTTAGGGAATCGCCGGGAATCCAATTCAGGTCGTACGGAATCGTAAGGGTCTGGTTGTCGGTGATCCCTTCTTGAAAGGTGATCTCTGCCTTTTTCTGGAGTTGTGCCCATGAGATCGTGCTGCGAGTCCCGTGTGCGCAACCCACAACAACAACAAGAACCCACAAGAGTGCGACCGGTACTCTGCCTCGTCCTAACCTGGGGTGTGTGTGCCACTGGCTTTGCCAGTGCAATTGCGCACGTCTGAAGCGAAATCGAGACACTGGCGGAGCCAGTGGCACACAGATTATCAAGTTAGACATATCACTCAATTGACAGACTATCGGACGCCGGACAGGTTTTGACCGGCAACCGCTCGTCGTCTTACTTCTCCGCCAAATAGTGCCACAGGTGCGCGCTGGCGCGGGTGCCGTGGTGGAAGTCTTCCAGGTGAAAGTGCTCGTTGGGGCTGTGCAGATTGTCGGTGTTGCGGCCCCAGCCTAGCAGCAGTGTATCGATTTCGAGGATCTCCCGTAAGGATGCCACGACCGGGATCGACCCTCCTTCGCGGATCTGGACCGGCGCGACGCCGAATCCCGCTTCGATCGCTTTGCGGGCGGCGGCGGCGTATGTTCCGCCCATGTCGACAACCATTGCGCGGCAGCCATGTTGATCTGTAAACTCCAACTTCAATCCGGGCGGGCAGAGTGATTTCAGATAGGTGTGAATTGCGGCGGTGATTCGTTCGGGGTCCTGATCCGGAACGAGGCGGCAGGTGATTTTGGCGGTGGCTGAGGCGGGGACGATCGTCTTGGGTCCCTCGCCCTGATATCCGCCGAACAGCCCGTTCACGTCACAAGTCGGACGTGCCCAGCGGCGTTCGAGCGTGCTGTATCCCGCTTCGCCGAACGTTTCACCGACGCCCAGGCTTTCCAGGAAAGAGGCCTCGTCGAAGGGAAGGTTCGCCAACTGAGCCCGCTCTTCGTCGGTGATCGGCTGAACGTCGTCGTAAAAGCCGGGAATCGTCACTTTGCCCTGCTCATCGACCAGACGTCCGACCATTGCAGCGAGCGCATTGACCGGATTGGCGATTGCTCCTCCGAAGACCCCGCTGTGCAAATCTTGTTTGGGGCCACGGAGGGTGACCTCGCAGGCGACAACCCCCCGCAGACCATAGGTGATCGCCGGCATCCCGGGGCCGTATTGGCTGGTGTCACTGATGACGGCGATATCGGCCGCGAGCCGCTCCCGGTGATCTTGTAGAAATCGATCCAAGTTGTTGCTGCCGCATTCCTCTTCGCCCTCGACGATGAACTTGACGTTGACGGGCAGACCGCCTGTGCTGCGCGTCCAGGCCTCGATCGATTTGAGATGCGTGAAGAGTTGGCCTTTGTTGTCGGTGGCGCCGCGGGCATAGAGGCAGCCGTTGCGAACTTCCGGTTCGAATGGGGGCGTCACCCAATCTTCGACGGGGTCAGGCGGCTGCACGTCGTAGTGGCCGTAGATCAGCACCGTCGGCGCTGCTGGATCCGCGGTCTTTTCACCGTAGACGATAGGATAACCGTCGGTCGGCACGATCTCTGCGTCCAAACCGGCGCGCTGCATCTCATCGCAGACGAACTGCGCGGCCTGCTCCATTTCCGCGGCGTATGCGGAATCGGCGCTCACGCTGGCGATGCGGAGGAACTCCTGCAACTGTTCGACAGACTGCTGGGAGTTTTCGCTGAGGAATTGATCGACGGACTGCAATGCGGCCATTTCTTTGTTTCTCGACAACTGGTTTCAAAGCCCTCTGACGCATGTCGCAGCCGCTTGTATGTCAGCGAATTGAATAGGCGCAACCGGGTTTTGAAAGTGGTTCATGGAATCAGCAAGCGGTGTCGGGCTAAGTGGCAGCATAGCGATTTGTGGTTCGCGTTTTAAGAGAGGCGTCGCGTGTGAAAATGCTGAATCCGCAATTGTCGCGGTAGGAGCAATTCGCTAAGATTCGCCGCCCAAAATGGGCCGGCTGAGCGATGCGTACAGCGGGCCTGTTTTCGAGGCGGTTGCACGCGTTCTATTTGAGATGGCCGGCGCGAAGCACCGCTAGGGCGACAAAATGGACCCAGACGGCTGCCTTTCCCCCGGGCGGCACAGCGAAACATGGAGGTTTCCGCAAATGCGCGCATCGTCCCACAGTCCCTACCGGACGCTGATGATGTTCTT
The DNA here is from genome assembly GCA_028285345.1 of Planctomycetales bacterium. Lineage (GTDB taxonomy): Bacteria > Planctomycetota > Planctomycetia > Planctomycetales > Planctomycetaceae > Symmachiella. The sequence continues at coordinate 23,724 of JANQPT010000027.1, read as the reverse complement.
GACGGTGATTGTCGTCGCGGTTTTGGCGTCCCTGGGGGGATACCACTACCACACGTTTGCTGCGTCCCAAATGTCGGGTCAAATCGATCCGGACTTCTCCGACAAGGTGGTGCTGCTGAATGAAAGCCAACCCGGCAGTGCGTCGCTGACTGTCGATCAATTGTTCCCGGAGGCCCCTCAGGACGAGGATGCACCGATCCACGTGTCGCCCGAACCGCCTGTGGGATCGGTGGGTGGTTCCGCGATACCCAATCCGCCGCACTCGCAGCAAGAGCCGGATTTGGGGCGGTCGGAAACCGATGATCCGGAAGCTGCGCCGCGCCGGTTTCCGTCGTCCGCGATGACGGGATGGCAGTTCGCCGACGAACGTGGAGGAGCAAACCAGGATCATGCAGCGGCGAACCACGTCAGAGAAACTTCGGCGGCAGGACGCGGTGAGTTGAACGCCGACGATGACCTTGCCGGCGATGGTCCGACCGCGCGTAGCGGATTGCAGAGCGCCATCGACAGGCGCCGGCAACACCGAGGGAGTGGGCGTTCCGGAAACCGCATGGTCGCCGTCGCCCCCGTTTCATTGAATCACGCACAGCAGCAGCCGGCGCGAGCGGGCCATTCCGCGGACGTGATGTCGGCTGCGTTTGATGGTGAGCTGTCTGAGGAGGAGGGGCTCACCGAAGCGACGTCGTATCAAGAAACGGTTGAGGCGACAATTGACGAACGCCAACCAAAGCAGGAATGGCGCGATCCTCGCAACTTAAAAGAAGCGACCGAGATATTGCGGGAATGGGGGATTCGCAAATATAAGCTTGTAGCCGTGGCTGAGGGTAGCGCGTTTCTGTTTAGTTGTTCGGTGACCGAGCTCGACAACCCCCGCGCGCGGCGGCGATTTCTGGCCGAAGGGGACGAACCGATTACGGCCGTCCGCAAAGTGCTCAGGCAGATTGAGGACTGGCGTGCGAAGCAATAACCCGCATCCGCGACGAAGTTCCCGTTCGGCCGCCGGCAGCGGCTTTCTCTGGAACTTTCGGGCCTGGTCGGTGGAGCGGAATGAGGGGGTGGAAGCCGAACCCCCGGCAGGGCGATTCCTGCGGACCGAGAAGATGGCGCGGCTGGAAGCAGCGCTGTTCGTGGCGGAGGACGCATTGCCTGCGCGGCGGCTGGCCCATGTGGCGACACTCGCTGACGCGACCGAAGCCAGGACGTTGATCAAGCGGCTGAACGAATTCTACGATCTGGCCGGCACGGCCTTTCGTGTCGAGCGTGTGGCGGCGGGCTATCAATTGCTGACCCGGCCGGAGTACTCGTTTTGGCTGGGCAAACTGCACCATCGTCAGGCGGAGTTGAAACTCTCCTCGCCGGCGATGGAGACGCTGGCCATCGTCGCCTATCGTCAACCGGTGACGCGTGCCGATATTGAGGCGATTCGCGGCGTGCAGAGCACCGAGATGCTCAAGCATTTGATGGACCGGAGTCTGGTCCGGATTGCCGGCAATGAGGAGACTCTGGGGCGGCCATTTCTGTACGGAACGACCAGGCGGTTCTTGGAGATCTTCGGCCTGCAAAGTTTGGATGAACTTCCCATGGCCGACCGTTTGCGTCTTCAGCCCGAGCTGAGTGAAACGGCGACAGAGGACACAGAAATTGCCGGCAGTATCGGACCTTCCGACATGGCCGATTCCGACGTGAAACAAAGTGCGTAGTTGTTTCATGGACGTGTAGGGTTTGGGATGTCTTCGCCGGTCATATGATGCGCAATCCGCCAGTTGTGGTAACCAATCCGCCGCAGCCAGCGGGCGGCGTCCATGTGTTTCAGTGCGGCCTCGGGTGAGAGTTCTCCTGCGGCAACAGAGGCGATTGTCGCGGCGCGATAATCGCGCATGCCCCGTTTGAGCCGTTGATTGGCTGCTTGGAACGATGCGGCGAGTTCAGCGGAAATTGGGAACGGCGTTTCCGCGAGTTTTGCTGAGACATCGGCGAGATCGTCCGCCAGCTTCGATAACTGCGGATCATTTCGGCAGGTTCGCAAGCGTGACTCCGCCTGCAGACGCCGTGTGACGCGCCCCAGATGATCCAAGACGTGCAGCGCGGCGATCGACTTTCGCATCAATGTTTGGTTTTCGGACGGGATGCGCACTTGCTGTAAGTACTGGTGCGCCCTGTGCAACGCATCGTCGACTTGGGCGACCGTTTCTGTCACCGACCCGTCCGCGGGCGCGCGCAACAGCCGCGAGAGTTCGCTGAAGACGACGGCGACGATATCCTGAATTGTCGCTGTGACCGCATTGAGCGCCATTTCAGGAGTCGACAAGAGTGTTCGATCGAGCCTTCTCGACAACGCATTTCCGCGCTCGGGGAACATCCGCTCAATCATTCGCGCGAATCGATGCGTGAACGGCAAGATGGCGATCACCCCGATCGTGTTGAAGAACGTGTGAAACCCAACCAGCACGAATTCAGGGTCTTGCTGGATTGTCGCAGGCGCGAGCGCCGAGACCGTTCGCAGGTAAGGCACCAAAAGTACGAACGCACCCACCGCGGTGAGCATGTTGTAGATGACATGGGCAAATCCAGTACGGCGTGCTTGGACGTTGCCTCCGATCGTTGCGGCGGCGGCGGTCACGGTGGTGCCCAGGTCCATTCCGATGACCATTGCGGCCGCTTGGCTAAGAGAAATGGTCCCTGTGTTGACGGCCGCCAGAGCCGCCGCGACGCCGGCGCTTGAGGATTGCGTGATGATCGTGATCAAAACTCCGATCAGCACCAGCCAGATTCGGCCGCCCGTTGTATCGGCTGGGAAATTCTCCGGCGTCACGATATCTTGAAACGCCTCCATCCCCTGCTGCAGCATACTGATGCCGACGAATATCAAACCAAATCCCGCGAGAGCAGTGCCGGATGCCTGTTGCGTGCCCCGCCCAAACAGGCGAAATCCGACGCCCAACAAGATTAACGGCAAAACGGCTTCGCCCAGCTTCAGCTTGAATCCGAGAAGGGCGACCATCCAGCCTGTGATCGTCGTGCCAATGTTTGCACCGAAGATGATGCCGAGCGCTTCGGAGAAGCCGATCACCCCGGCGTTGACAAATCCGACTGCAGCGACCGTGGTCGCGCTGGATGATTGGACGAGCGCGGTTGTGATTCCGCCCGTCACCACGCCTTGAAGCGGACTTTTAGTGGAGTTCCGCAACCACGATTGCAGTCGTACGTCTGCCATCGTCCGCAAGCCGTGCGTCATCAGCGACATTCCGAGCAGGAACAACCCCAACCCGCCCAAAGCCTGCAGAATCCCCGATGACATCATGCTTCTCCGCGATCAAGATCTTGCCACACGACAAGATCGATCCACGTACGGTTTACTCATCCGGGCGGCGCACCTCCGCCCGTCACTGATGGTTCGGCTATTCATCGCGATGAAACTTCAAATAGCGCCCCGGCAGCCGGTCCGGAAGATCGTCTACGGGGGCCGCATCGGCGATCACGGGGACGCCGTTGACGATGACAGAGTCGATACCGGTCGAAAGCCGATGCGGGTCTTCTAAGGTGGCGTGGTCTGTGACCTGCTCGGCATCGAAAATGACGATGTCTGCGTAGTTGCCTTCGCGGAGTTCTCCGCGGCGCCGCAGTCCGAATCGCTGCGCGGCGTGTCCCGCTAACTTATAAACCGCGTCTTCCAACGAAAACAACTTGCGATCGCGAACGAGCGGGCCTAACAGCCGGGTCGCCGATCCAAACAGCCGCGGATGAATGGGACCTTTTTCACAGAAGATGCCGTCGCTGCCCATCATGTAGAGATCGTGCTTGAGCAGCGGTTCGACATCGTGATCGTCTCCCTCGTGAAACACGAGCAGCACCGCGAGCCGCTCTTCGATCAACAAGTCCAACAGGGCATTGGCGGGGGATTTGCCGGCTTCCGCGACGTACTCGCTGAGCAGCTTGCCTTGGTGTCGCGAGTTTTCTTTGGAAAACGTCCACGCGATGTGCAATTTGTCGAGTTCCAATTTGTAGTTGGCGATGCCCAATTCGGCACGGCGGCGGATGACGGGGTCTGAGAGTCTGCCGATGGAGTTGAGCGGGCCTTGTTCCCAGGCGTCGTACGGAACGAGGTAGTTCAACATCGTTGAGCCCGGCAAGTAGGGGTAAACGTCGAATGACAGATCGACTTCGCGGCGCGCGGTTTCGAGGAACTCGAGGATTTCTTCTACTGACTGGGGATCGGGTCCTTTAAGGTGCGAAATGTGCACCGGGACTCCCGCCCGCTTGCCGATTTCGACAGCCTCGCGAATTCCTTCCATTGTGCCCCGTTTGTAGCGGACGTGCGTGACGTACAGTCCGCCGTCATCGGCCATTTCCGAGCAGGCATCGACCAGTTCGTCGGTCGTGGAGAAGCATTGGCAGATATAATCCAATCCGGTCGATAGCCCCACTGCGCCCTGTTCCATGCCGGAGCGGATTTCCGCCTTGATTTGCCGCATTTGAAAATCGTCGACGGCATGCCGTCCCCATCCGCAAATATTGGCGCGGATGTTGGCGTAGGGAATGTGTGCCATCACATTTTGCACGGTGCGGCCGTCGAGCAAGGAGAGGTAGTCTTCTATGCTTTCCCAGCCGGAGTAGTCGTCGAAACTGAGACCGTTGAGCGCCTTCAAATAGAAGATCCAATCTCGCGCCGTGTCCGGCGTCACGGGTGCATAAGAGATTCCATCGGCCATGAGCACTTCAGTTGTAAATCCCTGTGTCGTCTTCGGGAGGAAGTGCGGTGTTTTCAGCAGCCAGCCGTCGCTGTGGTTGTGAACGTCGATGAATCCCGGCGCGACGCATTTCCCGGCGGCGTCGATCCGCCGGCCGGTCTGTGCGGCGTGCAGATCTCCGATGGCGTCGATACGATCGGCGTTGATCCCGATGTCTGCGCAATAGCGGGGTGACTTCGTGCCGTCGATGACGGTCCCGCCGGAAATGATGATGTCAAACAAGTCGCTGGCTCCCTGAAAATTGCGTTCTCTTCATCATCCTCGAATCGAGCCGGTTTGAAAACCCAGCCGTACACCATTCGAAACGTCCATTGCCGCCGGTCACTCAGACCGATACGCTAGGGCTTTGTCGAGCCGAGAGATTGTTTTTCGACTGGCCGCCATTTTCAAGGAGACGAAACCTGATGAGTGCTCCCGAAGAACGCAACGTCACTCTCAAAGAGCGGCAATGGGCCTACTTGGATCAAATCGCGCAGAAGTACGGATTGCCCGATGAATCAAAGGCCCTGCGCTGTTTGGTTGACTTCGCCATCGAGCAAACCGAACACGAAACGTCGATCTTTCAAGAGATACGTTGTTTTGATTGTTAGGCGGTTTTCGTGAAACACTTTGAAGTTAGACACCCTATGAAACTCGCTTGTCTTTTGCTGAGCGCTTGCCTGTGGTTGCTCTGTGGCGTGGCTGAAACGGCTCAATTGTCCGCGGCGGATGCGCCGCGGCCGAATGTCGTTTTTCTGCTGACCGATGATCAGCGGTTTGACGCGATGGGTTGCGCTGGCAATCCCGTTGTCCGTACTCCGCATCTCGATCGTCTGGCCGCGGGCGGGGTGTTGTTTCGTAATTCATTTGCCACAACATCCATCTGCGCCACCAGCCGGGCCAGTTTTTTGTGCGGCCAGTACGCCCGCCGGCACGGCGTACATGACTTTCGCACACCGCTCAAGCCGGAGACGTTTGCCAACAGCTATCCGATGCTCCTGAGGAAGAATGGTTACAAGACGGCGTTCGTGGGCAAGTGGGGCGTGGGAGGTGAACTTCCCCGCAAAGAGTTCGACTATTGGAACGGTTTCGCGGGGCAGGGGCGGTATTTCTATCCCAACGATCCGTTGCACATGACCCAGCGGATTCAAAACAATGTGCAGGGATTTCTCGACACCGTCGATCAGCAGCAGCCATTTTGTCTGGCGGTGAGCTTCAAAGCGGCTCACGTTCAGGACCGCGCGCCGCAGCCGTTTCAGCCGGATCCGCGCTACGAGTCACTCTACGACGAGCTGACGATCGCGCCGTTAGCCAAAGCGGATCCCCGACACTTTGCCGCATTGCCTGAGTTCCTCCGCACGTCCGAGGGACGAGTCCGCTGGGAGCGGCGATTCGCAACTCCGGAAATGTATCAGAAATCGGTGAAGGATTATTACCGGCTGGTGACGGGTATTGACCGCGTTGTTGGTGCGGTCGTTGAACAACTGCAGCGGCAACAACTGGCCGACAACACGGTGATCATCTTCACGTCCGACCATGGCTTCTTTTTGGGCGAATATGGTTTGGCCGGCAAGTGGCTGATGCACGAGGAGTCGATCCGCACACCTTTGCTGGTCTGGGACCCCAGACTTCCAAAGGAGGCAAAGGGGACCGCGCGCGAAGAGATGGCGCTTAATATCGACATTGCTCCCACGATTCTGGATTTTGCCGGAATCGACATTCCCCGGAGCATGCAGGGCAAGAGCCTGCTTCCGCTTGTGAGGGGAGAAAAGGTGAATTGGCGCCAGGAGTGGTTTTACGAGCACTTATTTGAGCACGCCCGGATTCCCAAATCGGAAGGCGTCCGCACGGCTCGGTGGAAGTACATCCGCTACATCGAGTCCGAGCCGGTCTACGAAGAATTGTACGATTTGAGCCAAGATCCGGCGGAGCTGCGCAACTTGGCTGCGTTGGCGGAGTCGCGGGCTCAGCTTGAAGAACTCCGCGGCCGCTGGCGCACGCTGCGGGAAGAGCTTCGTTAAGCGGCGATTCACCCTGGCTCACACTTAATAATTGGGGTCGCAGATGTCGTGAGACTTCTGAGAGCGCAATCGGTGTGGGCACGATCCCGAACTCTCACGAGTTCGGCTACCCTGGAATTGAAACTTGACACAGCATTAGTCGTCGAAATCGTCCGCGTCGAGCGGGTCGACGGCGTCTTCGTCGGTAGCTTCTTGTGGCCGGCTGGGATCTGGAGCGCGGCGAAAGACCGCCACGACGTCTTCAATTGGCACGACAAACAACACGTTGTCCGGCTCGAGGTCGACGGGGATCGCGTGTTTGGGGTTGAATAGGACCTTGTCGTATTTTCTGACCGGGTAATCGTCGTCGTGCGCAACCTGGGCGCTGACTTCAACAATCCGGCCGGTGATCGTCGGAATCTCCGCCTGATCGGGCAGCACAATGCCCCCCTTGGTGGTTTGGCGGCTCTCATCCTTGCGGATCAAAATTGCCATCCCCAATGGCTCGACAAACTCGTTCAACAGGCTCACCCCACTAATTGTTTCGCGTACAACTCGAATCGGACGGCGATCGAATTACATCTTACGTCTGCCGTCCGATCTCTATTGTTTCCGAAAACGACAAATTGGCAAGAGCAGCTGGCGTGAATCGGTTTTGTGGAGGGCGTCGAGAGGTAAGCCGTGATTGCAATTCAAGATGCGCCGATTGCTGGGGCGTCCATTAGACGGGAATTGCGGCCGGCAGCGGGTTGACAGTTTGTGTTTGAGTGCGGACCACATCTTGTAGCGCGGATAGGACCTGCGGATCAAGTGATTTATCGCGCGACAATTCGTCGAACGGATCAAGAGTCGGCTCGCCGTCATCGGTGAGACTGCGTTCCAAGCAACCGTCGTAGGCGCGGACGGCGCGAATGATTTTCGCACCCAGCGGCACAACACGTGAGACGTTTGTGCCTAACGTTTCGCTGGCCGCTTCCAATTCCTGGTCCTGATTCAGCAGCAACGGCACGGCGCCGTTGAGGACCGAGCCGAGGGACAGCACGAGGTCCATGCCTTGAATCGTTTGTTCAAAACTACCGTCCTTCTCGCCTTCCAGCGCTCCGACCGCTTTGCGAATCACTGACGTCGTGATCTCGATGTTGCCCACATCGTAGAGCAAGGCGGCCACGCGGATGTCGTCGATTTCTTTCGCGGAGAGCCTCAATTCTCCGGCGACTTTTTGGCTCAGTTCGGCGATGCGGACGGATCGGTCTTTGAGGCGGGGATGGGCACTCTGCAGATACCGCGAAAGGACCTCGACGACCCCGACGTACGCGTCGTGCAATTCCTCCATCTGGGTTCGCCGTTCGTCGCTCAGTGTGCCGATCAGCAGCGATGTCAGGCCCAGCACGCCGCCCCAGGCGGCGATCGCCAGCCCGGTAATCATCGGTGAAGCGTACAGCTCGATTGTGGACAGATTGAGCGCGATGACGATCGAGGCGGAAATGAAACAAAACAGGGCGGTTACGCCTGCCAGGTACCGGCCCAGGTAGAATCCGCTCAGGACGACCGGGAGAAAGAACAGGTTCAAGATCACCATCTTGTAGGACTGCATTTGGTACAGCAAACAGGTCAGCCCCAGGGCTCCCAAGATGATGGCGACTTCCAGTGTGAGCTGCTCCTTCTTCAGCTGTTCCTGTTTTTCCTTCTTATTTTCGGCCGTGGGGGGAGTCGGTAAATTTGTCATTTGGTTTTCCTTCAATCCTCGTAACTGATTCAATGTACGGTCGCCATTCAATCTGCGCTGAGAGCGATTTCGCCCTGGGTGGCGGCGGAGAGTTCGATGTCCACGTGTTCGCGAGTGATGGGTGAGGACGTGTCGACGTTTGACTCCGCACGATCAGTGTCGGAGTGCTGCTGGGCGATTTTGCGAAACTGGTGTTCCACGTCCAGAAAGGCGGCGACGAGGTCCGGATCGAATTGTGTACCCGCCCCCCGCTTGACGAACCCAACACAGGCGACATGGGGGAGATCCGGTTTGTAGACCCGCCGGGTCGCGAGCGCGTCGTACACATCGGCGATGGAGACGATTCGCGCCGCGAGCGGAATCTTGTCGCCGATCAAACGGTCGGGATATCCGCTGCCGTCCCACCATTCGTGGTGCGATCGGGCGATTTCGCGCGCCATGTGGAGAAAGTTGGATGCTCCCAGGCGGCGTTCGATCTTCAGTAAACAATTGGAGCCGATGAGAGGATGCTTCTGGATTTCCTTCCGCTCCGCTTCCGACAGACGTCCCGCTTTGCGAAGGATGGCGTCTTCGATGCCGACTTTGCCGATATCGTGCAGGGCCGAACTGGTGCCGATCAGCCGTACAAATTCTTCGTCGACAATGTCGCTATATCGGGGATTGCGCCGCAAAGCGCGGGCCAAGGTCGTGGCATAGAGGGAAATTCGCTCCAAGTGCATGCCGGTTTCCGGGTCACGCGATTCGGCCAAGTTGGCCAGCCCGAAAATGACGGCATCTTGCGTACGGACCAGCGACTGCGCTTTCTGCAGTGATTGGGTGTCGGTATTCAGTTGGGAGGTCGCGTGGTTCTCGCTGATTTTCGTATAGACCAGGTAGCTGCAAATCGCCAGCAGAGTGCATGTCCACAAACTGGAGAGAGTGACTGACAGCGGCATCGAGCCCAGGAATTGGGCGGAATCAATACGAATTGACGCGATGGGAACGTGGACCAGCAAGTACCCAGTCTCCTCGCGCAACGGGAACGCGGCGGCGACGTTCGGCGTGTCGTCGACTTGCAGCATACCCAGTTGCGGACCGGCGTCGGCGTTGGCATTCGCGGGGAGCGGCTGCCAAGTGAGAGTCTTGTGCGGTTTATTCTTCTCGGACGAGGGTTGCCGGCTCGACGCTTGAAAACTGGGATCGACAACCGTTAATTGCCATGGTTGAGATTCGGGCCGCGCGTGGAGCTGTTGGGCGATTGCGGAGAGATTGAGTGACTGCGGATCGGCCGATTGAGTTTCCTGCGCAATCAGTTCGCCCGCTGTTTGGATTTGCTCCCAGGCCGCCTCGGCCGCGTTGCGATCCGAGATCGAATTGAGGAACAACGCCTGTACCCAGAATCCGACCGCGACGCAGGCGAATTGGATGGCGCAAACCAGCCCGAGGGTTTTGAGACGGGAGTCCATAGTGACGATCTGAGAGTTGGCGTCGGCTGTGGGAGTGCAGTCCGGTTCGACGAAACTGGAGGGATCTGCCGTGCCAACAGCCGCGACTGGTGAGAGACTTCTAAACCAAGAAACGTCCGCAGCGTCGATCGAAAGCAGGTCAATTCACCAATGAGTGTGTGTCAAAAATGACGTCCCTGTCCGAAAATTCGCAGCCTGGCGGTGCGACGGGGGAGGTTCCCCAGTGGTGACGTTGCCGGTTATTCCAATTGTCAAGATTCGATCGGACGGTGAGAATCCTGGGAGTGCCGACTGAACCCGGCGCAGTAGTACATTTTGCCAGGGCAGCTCACACGGATCGTGCCGCTTAGAGGCAAATAATGCGACGACGGGGATGGGACGTTTAAGTCCCCGTCGGCGAGAAGGTCGAGGCGGCCAACATCGCTTAGTGCTCGTGGTGCCGTCGCATCTCGTTGCGCTGAGAGGTGATATAGGGCTGACGCGGCGAGACCGGTGCCGGTTCCTCCCCGACGAGCGCGGGTTTCGACTTGAGCATCTGGCGTTCGATGAAGGTGCCGAGCGGCCCGGCCAGCAGTGCCGGCAGCAGGATCACGTCCGCGACCAACGCCATTCCGATCAGCGAGGCCATCAACCAGCCAAACCGGCTGATCAACAGCAAGTCGGCCGGGTAAAGCACGACCAGCCCCAAGCTGGTGACCATACTGGTTTGAAACATTGCCGGACCGCAATGTTCCAAAGCTTGCGCCAAAGAGTCCGTACGCGACTTGCCTTCCATGATTCCTTTGCGGAACCACGTTAATAGGTGCAGAGTGCCGTCGACGGCGATTCCCAGCGCGACCGATGCGGTGATCATTGTGCCGATATCGACCGGAATTCGCAGCCAGGAAACCATTCCGAATACCATGCCGATGGGAAGGACGTTGGGCAGCATGGCGAAAAACCCAGCGAGCGGATGTTTGAGCACAATCATCAACACAACGGCGATGACACCGAATGCCAAACAGAAGCTGCGGATTAAGCTGTAAAGCACTTCTTTCTGTGTTTCGAGAAACAAGGGGACCATGCCCGTCACCACGTGTCCGGCACTCGGTTCGACATGGAGGATCTCCTTGCTAATTTGATCCAGATCCACCATCAGATCGCTGTAGTCCAGGTCGGACAGCACTGCAACTTGTGCGGTAATTTTCCACAACTCGTCGCCGGGCCGGCTGAACTCGGAATCTTCTTCCGCGATGACGAGGTATGATTTTGCGCGATGTGCTTCGTCCTCCTTAACGCGGGACTCGATTGCTTTCGCGCGGCTGTTATGCCGAAAGATGTCCGCCTTGCCGGCATCCTCCGGCAACGGCTCGCTCGCCGGGAGAAAGTCGGCCAGCGACATCGTTCCGCTCACGTCGGGCAGTTGTGCAATTCGATTTTGAAGTTTGCGGACGAGCGCAGCCCGGTCGGCAAAGTTCGGCCCTCTCCGGTCGCTGCTGGTAAAGTTGACGACGACTTGTACCGGCACGATTCCCGAGAGGTTGTCTTCCAAAAACGTGTAGTCCTGATAGACGCGGGTCGAGTCCTGAAAGTACTTAATGACCTTGGTCTCGGTTCGGAAGTAGACCAGTCCGGCCGTCATCGCGACGCAGATCGCCAGAAACACCGACGTGACCACCGTGCTATGTTTGGCAATGTGGTTGGCCAAGCCCCTCCAGAAATGATATTCGGTCTCTTCGACCGCGGGCTGCCGGGGAGGAAACATTTGCAGCAACGAGGGCAATGCATAGAGCACCATCACCAGTGAAATCAGCATGCCGAGCGCGGAGTACAGCCCGAAATCCCGCACCGGCGTGAGATGGCTCGTCGTCAGCGAGAGGAGTCCGATTGCGGTGGTGAGGCTCGCCAGCAGGCAGGGTTCGCGGGCCATTTCGACCGCGCGGATGACCGCGCGTTTCATATCCCGGGCGGCTGCGTGCCGCCAATAGTTGCCCACGTGGATACTACCCGAGATGGTCAGCATCAATAGCAACGAGGGCATGACCACCAGCACCATGTTCATGCTGCCGCCGGTTACCGGAACCAGCGCCACCGTGACTAACGGCGTGAAATAGGAGACTGCGAGTACCAACAATCCCAACCGGAGACTGCGCATCAGGTAAAATGTCAGCAGCAGGCCAATTAGCCCGGAAGCCACCAGCACCGATCGCTGATGCAACATCCACAACGGATAGTCGCGATCCCATGCCGAGCGCATCACCGCTTGATTGAGGGCCGACGCCGCCACCGGGCCGCCACCTAAGCGAAATGATTCCGCTGCGATTCCCACTTCGTCCGCCGCGGCGCGGATGTTGCGAATTGTTTCCCCTTTGTCGGCCATTCCCGCTTCGTTGAGGTAGATGACCAGCGCTGCGGGCGCTCCCGGATAGAAGAAACAATCTTCGACAATGGTCTCCGACGGTATGCCGCCGGCGTTGTCTTCGAAGCGTAAATCGAGAATCCCTTCCAGGATTGCATCGGAACGGGAATCGCCCATCTTGAGGCCCGAGTAGCTCAGCCTCAGATCATGTTGCGTGTCCAGCAATTCCTGCAGTTTCTGGTCGTCGCCGGCTCCGTTACGGTCGCTGAGCAGTTGATCTTTCAGCGGCGGCAATACTTCCAATTCCAGACCCAGTTCAGCGGCGGCCCATTCCTGGATGCGACGCCCGGCCGCTTCCGGGCGGGATTTGCCCGTTTCCGACAAGAGCACGCGAATCTTGCCGGCACTGATCAGCACACCGGCAAGCCGCTCGAGCGACTCTTGACGGGTGATGTCGTACTGCTCCATCTGTTGCAGCAGTTCCAGCGGCGTGCGGACTCTCTCGACTTGCGGCAGCCCCCCTTGCCGTCTGCCGTCTTCGTCAACAGTCCCTTGCAGCTTCAGGGTCAGTTGGTCCAACCTTGGATCGGCAATTTGGCTGTCTTCCCACGACGCGATGATCAGATCGTCGTGAGGGAACTGCGATTCCAGCCAGCGAAACTTGCGGGCCTGGAAATTGTCCGGCTCCAGCCAATCGGCGACGTTGTTCTCCAACTCGATTCGTCGCAAACCAATTGCGGCGATCGGCGCGACAAACAGCATTCCCAGCACGACCCACAGCGCCAACCCCATTCCCCAGGGTCCGCGTTTTTCAAAGAAATGCGTCATGCGAAATCTCTAGATGGTCACGCAGGTGCGACGACTGATGTGTCGGTGGGGTCCGCCGCCAAATTCTCTGCCGGCGGTGCCGGATTGACCACAGACTCCAATCAAACGGTCGTCATGGCTGTCGTGCGCAATGTCTGTCATTGGTGCAAGTTACGTCGGGCGTGACGGGTCCGGCTTGAACGGATTTTGGTCACGGCTCGATTTTCGCGGGCATTCTAGCATGTTCTGTAAATTTGGGGAAAGGCCGGGTTGATGTCAACAATCAATTGATTCGAGGCAATGATGACTTCTGTCTGATTGGGTAAATTGGTGAGAATGCGTCGGGTTTGGGCGACTTCACTTCGTCATTGCGGGGACATACAGTACCCAGCCACGCTCTTCAACTTGCACCGTTTTTGCTCGATATTGCCACGAAGGATTCTCATGCCCCGGACCGTTCTCGTCGGTGCTGTGCTGTATGACCCCAAAGTCGCCGGAATCTGGGAGATTATCGCCGATTTCTTCGACGAACATGGGTGTCCCATCGACGTTGTGTTTTTCACCAATTATGAACGTCAAGTTGACGCGTTGCTTGCAGGATTCGTTGATATCGCCTGGAACTCACCCTTGGCGTGGCTCGATGCCCAGCGCCGCAGCAATGGCACTTGCCGCGCGATCGCGATGCGCGACACCGACCGAGATCGCGTTTCGCATCTTGTCGTGCGGAGCGATGATGAAATTCAGTCTGTCGAAGATTTGCGCGGAAAGACGATTGCCGTCGGCGCCGAAGACTCGCCGCAAGCGACGCTGATTCCGCTGGGGATGCTGCAGCGGGCCGGACTTGAGCCGTATCGAGATGTGCAGGTCAAACGGTTTGATTTGCTGGTCGGCAAACATGGCGACCATATCGGGGGCGAGGCGGAGGCGCTGAAGTGTCTTCTCGACGGACATGCGGACGCTGCTGCGCTGCTCGATTTGAACTGGCAGGCGTGGAGTTCAGACGGCACAATCGACCCCAAGCAGGTTCGCATTCTTGCGAGCACCGAACGTTTTGATCACTGTGTGTTTACCGTCCGCGACGACTTTGCGGCGGAGGTCGAACAACAGTGGCTCGCCGTGCTCTATAAGATGAGTTACGACAATCCGCAACATCGGCAGATGATGGACTTGGAAGGCTTGAAGCGATGGCTGCCGGGACGGACGGATTGCTTCAGTGCCCTGAACGACGCCGTCACACAACAACGGTTTTTTGAGAAATCTTGAATTCGGTTGCCGGTTACAGCATTGGTAGATCGGTCAGTGCCCGGCCGACGAATTCCTTGATCACATCGACCGTAGGAGCCATCACCCAGCCGGCGCGGGCGTCGCGGAAGTGACGTTCGATGCCCAAGTGCTTGGAGAATGCGGCGCCGCCACAGCTCTTCATTGCCAGATCGGTTACATCGACAGCTGCCTCGAGAGCCGACAGGCGCGTTTGTAAAACATAGAGCGGTGTTTGCTCGTCCGGTGACGCCAGGGCGCGGAGCGTCAATTGCAGCAGTGCCCGCGATTGCTCAGTGCGGGCGTGCATTTCGGCCAATCGGGCTCGCAGCGTCGGTAGATCGCGCAGCCGTGTCCCTTCGTGTTCAAAACCCGCCGAGCAGAGATGAGTCTGTGTCCCGGCAATCGCCGCCAGACAGAGTCCGTGAGCCATGGCTGACGTTCCGACGCAAAACCAGGGAAGCACTTCGCCCAGCATCATCGCCATCCCTTCACCCTGAGCGGTGAGTAGTTCTTGCTCAGAGATGGAAACGTTTGCCAGCTCGACTGGAGCGGAATCGTTGCCGCGCAGTCCCAATCCGTCAAACGAACCCGCGACGTTGACACCCGCGGCGTCTCGGTCGACGAGATACAAGGTCGATTCCTGCGGGCTGGCCGCACCGGGCATTTGTGCGCTGGAGACGTAAGAGTCCGCCCGGTGAGCCGAGGTCACCCATGACTTTGCGGCACTGGTGCGGAATCCACTCTGTTGATCCGGTTCCAGTCGTGACAGCGGCGCCCAAAAGTGTGACCGCGATCCCCGCTCGGAGAAAGCGAGCGTGGTCAGGTGCCCTCCTGCGGCGATTTGATGCAGAAGCTGTTCACGGCGGGCGAGACTGCCTGACGCCACGACCACCCTTGCCGCACAGACATGCATGACATAGATCATCGCCGTGGAGGCGCAGGCCTGGGCGAGTTGCTCGACGACGGCCGCGAATACGCTGGGAGGCTGCTCGTGTCCACCGAACTCTGCGGCGATCGCCAACCCGCCGAAGCCATCGTTCAACAACGCATCAACAGCTTCGTTGGGAAACCGCCCGTTACGGTCGACGTCCGCCGCATGCGGAGCGGCAACGTTCTCGGCAATTTGCTTCGCCTTGGCAACGAATTGAATACCCGTTTCGTCGAGGGCGTGGATGTCGGTCATGTGGGTCCGCTTCTCTCGCAAGCGCATGAGGTTGGCGTCGTTGGAGGTCTTTTGTTTAGCACGTGCGCGTTGTGCTCGCAATTCGCTCCGCTGGTTTTGTGTCCCGCTCGGCACTTGACGTGAAATATCATAATGATATAATAATGATATCACTTGTCCGCTCTGGAGATTCTCCCATGACAGCTGAAAAGACCATTCGCCCAGGCTCCGGCTGGTTTCCCTTGTTGACCGTCTTGGCATTGCTGATCGGGGGACTGCTACTGACGATCTTTTCAGCCGTCGTTGAGAGTGCTCCGCTGATTCTGTTGGGAGTTGCAGCAGTGATCTGCGGTGTGATTTCGCTGTTCGGCTTTATGGCGATTGCCCCGAATCAGGCGCGCGTGTTGTTGCTGTTCGGCCACTACAAAGGCTCGGTCATCGAATCCGGCTTTTATTGGGTGAATCCGTTTTACTCAAAAAAGAAACTCTCACTCCGCGTGCACAACTTTGAAACTGGTTCGACGACCACGCCGGAAGTGAAGTCGAAAGAGGGGACGGTCATTCAGCCGAAGAGCCGTACCGGCGGCCAGCCGTCGAAAGTCAACGACCGCGACGGCAATCCGATCGAGATCTCCGCCGTCGTCGTGTGGCGGGTCGTCAACACGGCGGAGGCGTTGTTCGAAGTCGATGACTACGAGGACTACGTGGCGATTCAGAGCGAGGCGGCGCTACGAAACCTGGCCAGCCGGCATCCCTATGACAGCGAAGACCACGAAATCTCGCTGCGGGGCAATGCGGCCAAAGTTTGTGAGCAATTGCAGCACGACATTCAGGAACGTCTGGACAAGGCGGGCATTGACGTGATTGAAGCCCGCATCAGCCAGTTGGCGTACGCTCCGGAGATTGCGGCCGCGATGCTGCAGCGGCAACAGGCCCAAGCGGTCGTCGCCGCGCGGACCAAGATCGTCGAAGGGGCGGTCGGCATGGTGCAAATGGCGCTGGACCATTTGGCGGAAGGCAAGATTGTCGAGCTTGACGAAGAGCGCCGGGCGGCGATGGTCTCCAACCTGCTCGTCGTGCTCTGCAGCGACCGCCACACGCAACCGGTTGTGAATACCGGGTCGCTGTATCACTGATTCGATTGAAAACCACGGAGGCACGGAGGCACGGAGACAAAATTCGAAGCACGAAATTCGAAATCCTAAACAAATTCAAAATCAGAAATTCAAATGACCGAAACTTTTGAATTTTGAAAATTTGAATTTGTTTCGTATTTCGTGCTTAGGATTTCGAATTTCAAAAACTCCGTGTTCTCCATGTCTCCGTGGTGAAAAACATTGCGGAGCCGGAGTTGTGGCGAAGCGGGATTCTTTTTTGTTGCGGGCCGATCCTCAAGTGATGGAAGCGGTCCGCCGCTGGGCGGATGATGAATTGCGGAGCATCAACGGACAGATTGAGTTTTTGCTGCGCAAGGCACTTAAGGAAGCGGGCCGGTTGCCTCGTGACAAAGCCGGCCCCGGCGGCGATGCGACTCAGTCATGAGACGCGGGTTTGCGGCGCCGCCAGAGCAATCCTGAGATTCCCAGCACTCCGAGAGCCGCCAGAGTCAGCGACGAAGGTTCCGGCACCACGCCCGGCGTCGATTCAAATTCGACGGTGGGAAATTCGTTGCTGAAACCGTCGACGGAGAGCGGATCGCTGAAATTCCAACGCACGATCTCCGGTGCAATGGGGATATTGGAGAAAATATCGAGTTGGTACTCCAAATCGATCGTAGCGCCGCTGGGGATAATACCCAGATCGAAGGACTGGAATGAGAAGGGGATCTCGACGCGAGTCGGCCTTGACGGATCGACGAAGGCTCCAATGTCGGTGGAGCTGTTCGACGTGTACGTCACGGACGAGAAGTTGTTGGCTTCGATGTCGGCGAAATGTTGCCATCTTCTGAAGTCACCGCCGTTGGAGACGTTTGATGTGATCGTCAGTTGAAATTCAACGATGGCCCCGGTGTTGGCAACTAATTCAATTTCGCCTCCGTCAATGATGAAGTTGGCGGTCGCTCGCCGCGGCAGCCCCAAATTCACGAATTCGTCACTGCGAATGACGACCTGTGTGTGCAGTTCACCGTCAGTCGCTTGGAACGCCGATACGCCCAAGTTTCCAAACCGTCCGACTGAAGCGGTTGCCTCATAGGTGAACTGCAAATTGATCCCAGCCAGGATGTCCGTCGTGATGTCCGCACTTGTGGCGCCGGTGACACTATCGCCATCGGAAACATCAATCGGCGGGATATTGTTGGGATCCTCGAATCCCGTGAATACGGAGTGTTCAATTCCCGCGTCGGCTCGCGCCGGCTGCAGACAGAAAACCGCGGCGCACAATAGCGTGCCAATTGCAAAGCGCCTCATCATCGCCCCTCTATCTAATGTCGTGACATCGCCTCCCGTGCGGTATGGAATCTCCTTAGTCAACTGGGTGTAGTGCAAAAGCACTACCGCACCCATTGACCGAAATCTTGGTTCCGATATCAAGCAAAAAACTGGTGAATTTAAGTGCTCTGGAGCGAGTTGCGGGCTTCAGGGGCTGCCACTCAGGCCCCGACAACGTCTGGGGATTGCGGTGTCTAGCGATTTGGTCGCGGACTGACAATCACTTTTTGGCAGACCTCGCAATTCGAAGTGCATCGTTTGTATTGCATCGCGGCGATCAGGTGGTGTCGGATTCCAGCGCGCCAGTCGTGCCTTACTCGAGGTCGTGCGAACCTGGGCCGGGTACGGCAGAGATCCCCGCTTGAGCAGCCGGGATTGTTTGCCGTGAGCGGAAAGCAGACAGGATTGACGAGTGCCGTAGGCTGGCGGCGCATCGCTGATTTCCTGGCGATGCCCTGAACTGCACTTGCTTTTCAAACTGCGGCGGCTGACACTTGAGACGGGACCGTTCACCTGGGAAGGCTGACTCACAGATGGTGGACCAGACGGCGGTCGTTGAGGTGTCCTCTCTTCAAGTCTCAAATATGCGGAGTCTCTGAAATGAAACTGCCAGATGTGATCGCGGGATTGTGGGCCGAGGTTGTCATCGACATCTCGCGAAAACTGAGGCGGATATCCGGCGACGATAGCGTCGGCGAACAGGATTCCAGGTGTAACCAGAGACGCACGAAATGCAAGAATCGTCGAAGCCCCGGCAACTCTAACGACCCAGGAGAAAGCGATGAAGAGCGACAGCCAGAGTCTACAGAAACGTGCGGAAAACGCCAGAAGAAGAATTGCTGCGGCCAAGACGCGGATTGCCAGGGCAAAGGCCGTAAGCGGAGCGATGGGCAGACTGATTCGACAAGTTTGCCCAAACGCGCCGCTTGATGCACATCGGCGAAATTGACCGGCTGAAGGCGCGGTGTCTGGAATAGACATCGCACTGATATTACACGTATGGGTGATTTCCTGACAGCGGATCCTCCGGCTGGCCACGCAAGTGTTTCTCAGACATGGGACCTTTGCGAAGGTCGCCGGCTGACCGCCGGGAATGATTCTGAAGGAACGATGTCCCTTCGAGGGACAACGTACATCGCTGATTCCGATTTAGCGCCATCCACCGCTGTGGACCGGCGAACATGACTACAGGGAATCGATTTTCTATGCCTATCTGCGCCAGGTCCAGTGCTTTTGACCGAAACGGCCGTACGCCCACATAAGCTAACTGTACGGCGCCAGAATGTGCGAGCAGCCAACCAACGGACAGCAGACTTTGGAAACCGTGCGGACGACCGATTTCGGCCAAGGCGTCGTCAAGTCCCTTAACCGGGAATTTCCGGTCGCTCGCTTCGAGTTTTTGGAGATTCGCACAAAAATTTGCGTGAACTAAGTGTAGGAATGATCGGCGATCGCGTTGTTGATACAGAGTGGTCGTTCAACTATCTGCGGACCACCGACAATAGTAAGCGTACAGCGAGCTACGAATAACCGAGACCAATCCTGGCTAGAGCACGTTCGGGTCATGCGCTGAATGGACGAGAGAATGGCTCTGCGCGGTCATTTCGATGATTCTGATCACATTTGCGGATTCGGTCGTCCGTTAGTTTCGTCGCAGTGGGTCCGGTAAATCGCGTTTTTGTCTGCCCGAAATCGAGCATTCTGTTCTAGAAAGAGGGAATCCCGATGTCCAGGTATCATTTGATTGTTGCAAGTGCCACGGTCGTGATCACGGTCCTGATCGTCTTCGCGTTGACGCTTGCTCCTGATTCATCGCAAGCACAGACGCCAAGAGAATCGCAGCAGCTGGGCGCCGGTGGCTTCGGACGCGGCGGTGGTGGTGGACGTGGCGGTGGTGGTGGACGTGGCGGTGGTGGTGGAGGAGGAGGAGGAAATGGATTTCAGGGATTCGGCGGCAGTAGTCCAACTGCAATCGCGGCAAACGAGAAATACGTATTCGTCGTGCACGACGGCATTCTACTTCAGTTCAGCGCCAGTGAACTCAGCCCAGGCCCCTCCGTCGTACTCGATAAGGTAGCTGCCAAAAAGAAACGGAATCGGCGTTAGCAACCGCCTGTTTCGCCAAGCTGGGACGATGCTACGACGCGAAGCGCAGACAATGGACCGTGTGCCAAGCTTCGCTTGTGCATGTTGAGCCCCAACTCCATATACGCCCGCCGCCGTGCCGAATTGTCAATCGACTTTGTGGACTTTTCGTCAAACGACCGTTGTTCGAAATAGTGCTTATAGGAGGCAATCGCGAGTCGACATCCAAGAGCGTTCTCTAGCACACGTGAACTGCTCAATAAGGTCCTTCCGGCTTTCCACTGCGAAATGCTGCAGTCTTGTGACCTCGCCGCTCGGGCCAATGCGCGATTACTCAGTCGTTAGCGCGACATCGTTGCACCGGCTGTTGGTGCTTTGCAGCGAGTGCGGTTTCGCGCCGATGCTGTCGCTGCGGGTCGCCGGTGACAGACTGCGACGGGGAGGAGCCAGAAGGCTTTCAACAAACGAGCTTCAGTAACGCGACACCGAACTCGATCGAACGGCAGAGCTGACTGGGCCACCGCCAATCAGCGTTCCACTTGATTTCCACCGGATTGGCGGCTCCGGTCGAGCGTCTGGTTAGGCATTCTCGGGCCCGCGATAGCCAGGTGGATCTCGAAAAACACCCACCGAGTCCATGGCCGCTTCCAGACCTTCGAACTCGTCATCTGATAGGTCGAATCGGATCTCGATTTCGTCGTCCAGCTCCAACTTCTTCGCCAGCTCCGGCGCAAACCGCAACGTGATGGCATTGCGACGCACTTCCCAGTCCAAAAGGCCATATCCGGACCGGATCGGCATGTTCCCAGAGCAATGCCCACCATCAATGTCGATCCTCAGTCCTTCACGGCCATACAGGGGATCTTCCCATTGGAACGTGACCCAGCCTTCGCCATGATCGAGTCCCACTGAGTCCGGCCAGCCGATGTCGATCGCTCTAAAGCTCTGCATCGCAGTTTATAAAATGGGGACGCCGTCCGCCGCCTAACGTCCAAGATCACCGGGCGGGCGGACCAGCACGAGTGATCGTGGAAAAACCAAAAAACCTCAAACGAAGCGAACGACGTGGAAAAACCGAAAACGTAGTCCGCCCCGGTGCATCGCTTTGTTATCGTGCCCGACATGCGTGAGCGCGTCATTCACTGGCGTAGGCGTTACCTTAGGAATGGTAAATTGAGCTCCTGAATCAGGGCGGCGTCTATGCTCATTCGAGCAAGTCGATCGGTCTCTTCTTCGCCGTCTCTCCCGTCGAAAATGCCAACCACGAAACGCGAATTGACAGGAATCGCATCGAATGGTGCCCCTCTGTCTCGTATTCTTTCCGTGAGCCGGCGGCACACGCGCGCAATTGCCTGCTTCTGGAGTTCATCGACAGCTTCCCAAACGGACCACTCTTCTCCGTGCAATAACTCAGACAGGTCAATGTATGCAGGAGCCATTGCAAGATGTGCTGTCATGATGACAGACCTTCGCCAATCTGCTGGATTCCATCGATTGTCTTCGCCGAAGGAATCAATCTCTGTGACGCCCGACTCGGAGTTGAGGGCCAAGGCGGGCGGACTGATAGTCTGTCCATCAAGGGCGAACGACCAGAAACCCGCCGCGTAGAAATCTTCATCCGGATGCTCAGCAATTGTCCTGGCAATGGTATCTGCTGCGACGACTTCCCATTGAGCCTCAATGTCGGACATCGATGACTGCAGCGCTTGGCTCACCATAACCACCTCTGATTCTTCGCATTTGCCATCGGATCTGGAATCACCCGTACAGCCAGCGGCAACGAGTGATACGACTATCATTATCGGGTATCTGCGTGGGTTCATTCAACTGTTGTTGCAGCGGGAGTAGCGACGCCCAAGGCAATGTACACTGGACGATAACTTGGTCTCAACAAGATCACTGATAATCCCTGTATCACGCGAATGTGCGTGTTAACCCTCCGGAGAAACTGCGAGCTAACTCCCATTGCCGAAAGCGGTAGCGTGGATCTCATCCGCCTGACCGAGTTTGATCAAGTTTCTTGATATCCGTCCACATGATGAGATGAGAACAGGCCTCACCTGCGGTCCCGCTCTGGGACCGCACTGCCAGCCGTAACGCTGTCTAACCAGACAGCAGATCCTACGCCATCGCAGCGGATCGTCGGTAACAGATAAACATCGATCGATCGAGAATCTGACTGAACAAGCGAACGGTCAGAGCTCAGCCGCCCCAGCCTACGATGGCGTGGGGTATGCCCAACCACCATATACTCTCTGTTGATGCGTTAAAGGGAAGACAGCTGGCTGGGGTCCGGTGCAGCGATTTGTTAGGCGCCTTCGGGCTCAGAACGCATGTGATAGTGCGTCTCCGTTTGTGCAACATGCACGAAGCCCAGCCGCTCGTAAAGTCGGACTGCGCTGTGATTTTGCAACCCCGTGGAAAGAGAGACTTTCTTGTGGTGCGAATGGGCTCGAGAAACTGTGTCTCGAAGTAGAAGGGTGCCGATACCGCGATTTTGGTATGAAGGGTGAATCTGGATCTCGCGTAGTTCTATGGCATCGGGCTGCTCGAACAACTGAATCATGCCCACACGAACACCATCGAGTTCGATAGCAGATATGTCGCCACGCTCCCAACATTCATTGAAGTGTCGCACGTGTCGATCTTCATCCCAACTACCCCACGTCGCGACAAAGAGGTCGTGATAGACGACGCGGCGAAGCTCTTCGAGCCACGGCCGGTCCTCTGCGGTAATCGGAACGAGGCGATACATCTTTAACAACGCGATGTGTTCGGGTGCCTAACTTGGTCTTAACAAGATCGCTGACAATCCCTGTATCACGCAAATGTGCGTGTTAACCCTCCAGCGAAATTGCGAGCTAACGCCCATTGCCGAAAGGAGTAGAGTGGATATCAACCGCCTAACTGAGTTTTGTCAAGTTTCTTGATATTCGTCCATACGCTGAGATGGAGAATAGGTCAGCCTCTTCGCCGGACTGCGGGCGCCAGTGCGTGTCCAGATTTTCACACGTGAACTGCTCACAGAGTGCCGTCCAGCTTTCCTCCGCGAAGTGACGCTGTCTTCTGGTCACGCTGGTCACTCGTAAGCACGATATTTCAGCAGTTAGCGCCGCTTCTGCGCCAGCGATCGAACGCGACCGCTGCCCAAATCGACTCTACGAAGGCGAAGGGCCAAGACTCGATGAGCACAGCATACGCCGCAGACGACAAGCAGGAAGCTGCGAACGCTAAGATGTACCAGGGCGCCCGCGACTCAAGAGCGTAGAACAAGACCATGGCGGAAACCGACAGACAGCCGAATGCCTCGATGACCATGAGCGACAGCCCCCTCTCGCGATTTGTGTCGATACCCCACCATCCACAATTCGTAGCTCCGTATCAAGGTATTCGCCGGCATTAACATTCTGCCCTGCGAAGGTCCCGCGCGGACATTCCGCAACAATGGGGAACTAGCGCTGTTTCGGCAGACATCGCGCGTTTTTCGCAGGCGCGATGTTTCACGTGAATTATGGGAACCGGCCGATTTTGTTTCCAAGTATTGGAAACCGGGGATTTACCCCGATAGCGACGGGCGCCATGATGCAACGCGGAAATCGGCGCAGATTCTTTACAACTGTTGTAAATCGCGGGTTTCCGGGCCGGTCGGTTTCGGGGAAGATTCCCGAACCGAGACCGGTACAACGACCGTCGAAATTATCGGATGAACGATTAGATCAAGGATGATCGCCTGCACTATCTC
>JANQPT010000012.1 GCA_028285345.1 Planctomycetales bacterium | reverse complement strand
CGAAGGATGGAAGTTTGCTAATCAACGAGATCGCCCCGCGGCCGCATAATTCCGGGCACCTGACCATCGAGGCTGCGGTTACGTCCCAATTTGAGCAGCATGTCCGGGCCGTCTGTGGACTCCCTTTGGGCTCCATGCAACAACTGCAGCCGGCAGCGATGGCGAATTTGCTGGGTGATCACCTCGCCGATGCACCCCTCGACTGGGCATCACTTTTCGGTTGGTCGACAATCAGACTTCATCTTTATGGCAAACGAATTCCCAAGTCGGGCCGCAAGATGGGTCACCTGACCGCGACGGCTCCCTCAGTTGAATTGGCCGAATCGAATGTGTGCGCTGCACGGTCTGAGTTGCAGTCTATGACCGCCTCCCGCGCCTATATTCCGGTAGAAAGTCGGACGTAATCGTTTTTGAATTGCTGGGAGCACCTATCGTGAAGATTGAAATCTCTATCCAAGAAATCGGAAAGCAGCGCGAGGCCATTCGGTCCGGCGTCAACGCTCAGATCTGGTTCTGCTTGGGAAGATGCACATCCGCGATTCGCCGAATTGAAGTGCAGATCGAACCGGCGGACCAACTAGATTACCGGTGCCAGTGCTCACTCTCGTTGAAGTTCACAAAGGATAAATTGACTGTCAGCGCTCATGAACATGATCCTCTCGATGCGTTGGTCGCCTGTCTCGATCGTTGTCGACGCACAGTTGAACGACGCTTGCACGTCGCTGCGATCGATGCCGGACGAGCGCGGCGACTTCTACCCTCAAAATCGCGATGAATTAGCAAAACAGATAGCGTAGGTTTCACTGACCTGAAGTTGCCTCAATTGCGAGAAAACCCAACCAACAATGACAGTTCCCGTTTTCCATTCGTGCAGCTCGATTTTGCCGCGAGCAAAACGGATGGGGGAGGAAGGTCTTCTCCAAGGATGTCGCAGACGCCCGCGTCCGCGCTAGACCTTTGAAGGGTCTCGCGGGTCGCTCGTTTAAACCTTATCCAACCCCGTCAACAGTCCAAGGATTGGGGTCCACCTCACCATCATCCACATTCTCGGCAGCGTTTCGAATGTTTGATTCACATTCTTTACCACTTCTGAGCGTGAAGACGATGTTCCCGTAACATCGCGCGTTCGCTCGAAGGATGAGGCAGCGCGTAGTCCGCCCCCCATGGCAGGGAGGTTCCACGGGGAATCGGGACGGGTCCTCCTGAGGGATCCACCTGGCGCGCGGGTCCCCCATGGCGGACTTCTTGTTCATATGGGGCTATTTTTTTGGCGGTACCCTTACACCTCATTTCGCCTCGAAACACTGCGAAACAAGGGGTTTCGCGACAACTTGCTGCCATCGGTCATCAACCGCCGGCAATCAGCCAATGGGTCCTTCCAGTCGGAAACCTGCCGCTGGCTGAGCTCGGAAAAGTCCAGATTGTAGGTAGACGTTCTTGCCCCCGCTGGCCCAGAAAGCGCGCTGTCTCACCAGCGGGTCAACAAACAGACAATACTTGGATCGCCAACTTTTCCAGCTTCCATAGGCCGGCGACGCGGCTGAGAAGGACCCGCGACGCCGCGGTAATTGCTCCGCCTCCGTTGCTTCTGCCAGCGCAGCGAAGCCGGCCAATAGGACGTCGTGATTTCGCACCCCGTCTCGGCTGACTCTCAGGCCAGAAGTCACCACCACTTCGCTGGAAAGCCGGATGGGACCTGAGCGGTTCACGTGTGAGAGCAGGCGCTGTTAGGTACCCTGCCTTGACGCGTTCTTGTGTTTAATTTATAGCGTTTTTCCGCTCCCGGAAGGCACATTTCCCGCAACTGGCCGTCAACGAGGACACCGCCATGCAACGATCATTTCTGATTGCCCTCGTGATAAAGTTTTCGTGCTTGGCATCGGCGTTCGGGTGGGAAGAACCGGTGACTGCCCGCAAGCCCCTGAGATACTGGGTCGATCGGTTAAACGACTCCAATGCGGAGGTTCGCGAGCGAGCGGTTAGCTTCTTGCACAACGAGCTAACTGAGTTTTCGCCTGGGCATTGGGAAGCCAGTTATGTTGATCCGAAGGGACGCACTCGACGCGCCACCTTTCGACAGGAATCAAAGCCACTGATTCCCGAGCTGCTTAAAGCGCTGAGGAACAAGGACGAAAGTGTTGTCAGTGTGGCAGCCGAAGTGCTGATGGTCTTGGGACCCGAAGCGCAGGCAGCATTGCCCGATTTGGAACGAATCGTGCACAACGAATCTTCCACGGCATTTACGCGAATGATGATGTTCCACGTGCTGCTGTTCGTCATGCCGGAGGACAGACCCGTTGGGCCGATCATGCTGAAGGCGCTAAACTCCTTGCCATGGGAAACGTATGAAGACCTCTTGAATGAGTTCGGCGGCGTTTCCAGCGACGACAAAGACCAGCAATTCGAGGATGCTCAGAAGTTGCGCGGGACCATGGTCGCCTTGTCCATTCCTGTCTACGTTGGCCCGATGATCTCCTCTGGTCATACGAAGATAGAGGTCCCATACCTTGTAAAGATTGCGTCGGGAGACTATCCAGCAACGGTCCGGGCCATGGCAGTCGGAATACTTGGAGCGTTGCAACTTGACGCGAAGTCCGCCGTGCCGGCGTTACGCACGCTGTTGAAGGATGAGGATCGCTTCGTCCGCACATGGGCAGTCGATGCGCTGCTGCGTATTGAGCGGGAGCCGAAGCTCATACCCGAGTTGATCGAAGCTCTGGAGTTGAAAGGCAAGAAGCGAGAAGAGGCTGAGAAAGGGATGCGCGAGTGGCTCAAACAACAGGAACAGGAAAGAGAAAGCTGGCGGGAACTCTTTTCGGATGGGGACGATCTGACGGAATTTGTCCAGATGATGAAGCACGGAAGCGGTTTCCTACGCCGCCAGGCCATTCAATATCTCGGTCTGATCGGACCGGGCGCGAAGTCCGCGGTTCCGGAACTTCGCAAGGCACTTCACGACTCCGACGAAGACACCCGCCAGATGGCCGCCGAGGCGATCAAGCAGATTGAGACGACAGCACCGACTTCTAGCAAGAATTGATCGGGATCGCTTCGCATTCGATTGATCGATGTTTATCTGTTACCGACGACCCGCAGCGACGGCATCGGCTTCTCCGTGGAAGATCGGCTAAACTCTGACTCGTGAGGCGAGGATCTGCTGTCTGGTTAGACAGCGCTAGTTTCGTCGCGTGGTGAGCGCGGTCGCATGGTGCGACCGCGTTTTCGTGTGGGCTGCGGGCGATTGCCTGCCCGGTCCGACCGTAGGACCGAGCATGATGTGGGAAACCGCAAATCAAGTCGCAGGAAGACACCGCGCGGTTCAGGAAGCTTTTTGCCCTCTCGGCACCGCTGAATCTCGCAGCAGATGATTGCCGAGACAAAAAAATGGGAGATAAACGACACTCAGGTTAGAGTTCGCGTGGGAATCCTGCTTGTGGCTCAACGGCGTTCTTCAGGTGATGGCCTACGGCCGGATTCCAAAGACAGTCGTGAACCATTCGAGCCCCGCCGAAGATACGCCGATGGTTGAAAGGCCGATGACAAAAAGAACCTCAAGAGTGGAGAGGGCCTGCACCATTCGCGAAAGGCTACCTGAGCGTTCGCGACGAAACGCCACAAAAGAAGCAATGCAACCAAGTGGAGAACCGAGGTATATAAGGCTCGGGCCGAGCCATGTCAGCGGATGGCCTCAGTAAAATGTAAATACAAGGCCAACACCAACCAACGGGACGGCGACAAGTGACATGGCGATGATATTGGTCATAGACATGTCCGTTCGCACGGGCTTCAGCCGGCAAAGCGCCGCGATACAAGAATCACTTCGTGACGATTACCGCACTGATTCTCGGTTTTAGACTCGTTGAAGTCAACGGGTTTCCCCCAACTCCTCAACGATCGCTTGAGCCGTAGTATGATTCCCGCCGAACCAAGGGGAAATGCAGTCGCCTTCATACTGGGATCCGCGTGATGTACACGCAATTGGCGTCCACTGGTTACTCTCGGATCTGGTAACTGTCGAAACAGCGCTAGTTTCGCCGCGTGGCATACGCGGTCGCTCAGTGCGACCGCTCTACGGTGCCGGACGGTATATCATGGAATGACACCGTTGTGCCAAGTGGCGCTAACCACTAAGACGCTGCAAGTTTGCGGAGGAAATCCGGATGGTCCGCGTCTCGAACATTTGCCTTTTGTTGTCAGTTTCCGGATATTCCAGAGAGTGGCACTCCAGATAGTTGGCTGGTAATGCAATACGCCGAATGAGAGTTTTCACTGTGTTCGTCATTCCTGACAACTTCGACTGGCTTGAACCGTGGGAACGACTCACCGATGAGTACGAAACGTTTTCGGATTCTGAATCGAACGCGGATACGCCATTCAAAATCCTCAACGCTGAACTTCATCGCGAAATGCCAGCCGGGCATGTTCTGTACGGTCTCGATACGAAAGTCGTGGCAGTCTGTACCTGGACGCATAACGATTTCATCTTCGTGACTAGCGAACCCGATAAACCAATCGCGCTCGTGCATTTGACATGGTCTGAAGAAACAGATCCGGCTTGGCCACACGCGACCGTTTTCTGCAGCATTGAAGAATGGCTCGCTGAAATGAAGGAATGGGCCGCCGAATGGCAGCACCACCGCGCCAATGACAACGGGTAGCTCTATGGC
Organism: Planctomycetales bacterium; assembly: GCA_028285345.1. GTDB lineage: Bacteria > Planctomycetota > Planctomycetia > Planctomycetales > Planctomycetaceae > Symmachiella. Next base: position 360,482 of record JANQPT010000012.1, on the reverse strand, counting down.
TCCATTCAATCGCCACGCTCTCGGAAGAGTCGCGTTTCTCCGGATCCGTCCCTACTCACGCAATTGGTATCTGCTGAGACACCTCGCATTCAGCTCAGTTGCCATGGCCGTGGACCAGCGGTTGAATCGGAATCACTAGCAACTGCGACGATGTCGCGCTACCACCGAGAGAGCGCCACTTGGTGACGGATCATCCAAGACGTTAATCAGGAAATGATCGTTCAGTTCATTGCCGCTGCTTCTGGACTGTTGAATTCATCGGTCATCAGGTACATTCAGAAGCGGATTGTATGGCCCGCCTTGAGACCACAGTTCTTCGTTGAGTCAGCGCGAAAGTGGAAATCGAACGACCAAGATCTGCGAACATCGCTCACGAAGCCGTTGTGTTACTGACAGGGGTATTTGTGCTGCTCAATTTCGGTGGGTATGTCGATTGGTTTTGTCCGGTCGGCGAGCCTGGCGTTCCTTTCTCTGTCGGGTTCCCGTTCCCGTTCTTCGATTGCAAGATCGCATGGGACAGTTTTACTCCCGCCGATGGGCACAGACTTACAACTGGACCTCGGACTTGGATACTGCTGTGGTGGCCAAGCCCAAATTCCGTAATCGAACCGTCGATCTCTTTGATTGGCTTGATGGTCGATGCGCTGGTCTTGTTTGGAATGTGGCGTTTAATCATCAGGACTGGAGTGGGTTTCGGCGCTGCGCCGGATTCGGCTCATCTGGACCAATAGCTCGGTCCTTTCAGTTAGCGTCTGTGAATTCGTTAGCGCTTCGCTCCCGACATTCCGTGCAACGCGCACGCCAACAGGGAGCCTGGGACGCCTTGTATCGCTTCTCGTGACCGCATTCGAGCGTCACGATCACGGACCAAATGCCCGTCGGAACGAACGGATCCTCCTACCAAAGGATCCGCTGTCAGGAAAACAACGTATCTTCAGTAACTCCCCTACCCTCGCAGGTGATCAAATCAGCGGGCCAAAGCACAACGCGGCCGCCATCGGCGAAATCCGCTTGAGCCAGTTATTCTTCGACGCACGTCTCGGCAATCGTAACGATGCCGGCACGAATTGTGTTGGGAAGCCGTGGCGACATCGAAACGAGTCTGCAGAGCTGAGGGTCTTGTTTCTCCTCGCTCTCGCCAAATGCACCGGATTTCGCAGCGCGTGACATTTCCGCTTTCCCTAAGTCCGTAGTGTTGGTGCCATTTAGACCGACGGGTTCGAGTCCCGCCGAGTGTAATTCGAGAACGCCGGGAAACTTTTCGTGTTTGAGGGTTTTCCGGCTCTTTTGCGCGCTGCTGCTTCCGCGGCGTAGTCGGCACGGGTTGGGCGTAATTTGTTGTTCCGCAGGCGGCGGAGCTACTCATTCATTTGACCTTTGATCATGCGTTGGGTTGCTTCCCAACCGCCCTCTAAGAGCTGCAAGTACTCGTCCGGCGACATGAGGGGCGCTTTAGTGGCGAATTCGTAGAGCCAGCCGGCGGCGTAGTTGTCGGTGTTGATCACTGACGGGTCGTCGAGGACGGCATCGTTGAATGTCACAAGACGGCCGTCGGCCGGCGCGTATAACGACGAGAGGGCCTTGGAGCTTTCGACTTCGCCGATTTCCTGTTTGTGCTTCACGTCGCTGTCGGCATCGACGGTCCAATCGAGAAAATAGACGTCTTGCAGCAGGCGGACCGAATAGGCTGTAAAACCGACGCGGTAGACGTCGCCCTGCTGCTGCAGCCAGAGATGGTTTTCGGCATATCCGCGGTCGGTCGGAAACCGAGCCTCGTAGTTGCCCATCATGAAAATCAGGTCGTCGGACATGCCGTGTCTCGTGAATTGTTACGGAGGATCATCGGTTTATAGATACTAAAACGTCTACGCGTTCAGCCGCCGCGGAGTATTTTGGCCGATCTCCATAGTCGTTGACAACCACCCGATGCACAAGCGGCAGCCAGGAGGAAAAAACTCGCGGCTGCCGCTTAGATGTCGTAGATGAGCACCTGCCCGTCTCTGGAGACGATCACAAACGACTTGGTGTGCGGACCGGGCAGGACCGCGATCGGATTGGGGGGAACGTCCGTCATTTCGTTTATGAACTGCAGCCGGCCGTCGTGCGTGCCGAAGATGACGCACGAATCGTCGCCGACCGCGATCAAATATCCGCCGCGATTGAGACAGACGAGCGGGCGGGTCAGATTCCCCGCGAACGACTCTGTGTGGTTTCCGCGCATGTCGTCCCAGAAAATCGTTCCCCCGCGTGCAAAACTGAGCACGATTCGCGAGCGTGTGTTGGTGTGCGAACCGGTCAAACCGAGAATCTCTTGCTCGAATTCCACAGTCTCGGGCGGCTTGTCCCTATCGATAATCAGCAACCGGTTATTCAATGCGACGTAGACTTTGGCACCGCGGCACAACAACGGAATGGGCAACACGGCGTGTGTCAGAGCAGAATCGATCGTCCAATCTGAAGACGGGACTGTCTGTGTCGAGATCTGCTCACCGTCTCGTCCGAGCGCCACAAGAGTAAACTCACCATTCCGAACTTCGAGCAGCCAGGTGATTCCATAGGTTGAGCATGCCATCCCCAATACACTCGCAGTCATTCCGGATGTTGCGCCGGCGACTGTTTCGTAAGGAGTTCGGTCCGTGGGTTCAAATTTCTGTAAGCTGGTGAGCGGCGGCGCTCCAAATTCATGCACGACTACCGACCGGGGAGCAGACGGATCAGCCGCTAACAGGATCGGGCGCCCTGAATGACCCGGACTGAGACTCCAGTGGATGACGGATGGCTCCGCTTCGTCCCAACTGCAGCGAGTCAGGACCAACTGGTTCTCGGTATATCCCGCCGCAAACAGGGTATGGCGGCTGACGGTTGCGGCGCGCCACATGACGTCGGTCCTCGGCAGTCGGAATGATTTGACCAATCGGGGGCGGTTCTTCAGCGAATATGACTCGGGGTCTGTACCGGGAATAGTCTGATGTTGATAGTACCGGCGGCAATCGCGGCTCAACAAACGATCCTCGGGCACCAGCCGGCTCAGTGCCGACAGCAATTGAGTTCCCTCGTGGCGGGTGACGTCCCGCAATTGCCGCGAGACGACACTGCGCGTACAGTCGGCCGCCCGCTCTTGCACGGTTTGGTCGGGATACTTTGTCGACGTATCCGCTAAGACGTTCGCGAGTTCGATCCGGTTTTTTCCCGGCAGCGGTTGCGACTGGAAGTGATCAATCCAAGTGTGAGCCGATTGATGGCGGGCGAGTCGGCCGAACATCGAAAACAGCTCACGCAGACATTTGACCGCCTGCGGCGCGTGCGGCCACCCAAACGCGAGTTCATCGATCGCCGCGTCGGGGGAATTGAGCTTTTGCTCCAGCAGTCGCGCTGCGGAGAGCCGGTCCTCGCTGCGGCGATGTTTTTCGACGGCCAGTTGGAACTGGTCGTGCGCGTTTTCGTGTTGATCGAGCTTCAGGTAGAGGTCGCCCGCCTTTTCGTGCGCTTCGAGTTCCTCGTAGAGCGTAATCGCCTCCATCCACAGTCCACCTTGAACCAGGCAGTCGGCTGCGTCCCAGGGGCGGTTGAGCCGCTGTCGATACAAGACCGCCGCTTCGCGCCAATGCCGTCCCTGCTTGAGCGCCTCGGCGGCGGCCTGATAGTCCCCGAGGAGTTGGGCGAAGATGTACGCCGCGCGGCGAAAGCGTCCGAGTTGCATCTCGCGGTTGGCGAGTTCCCGATATCGTTCGAGCAATCGATACTGGTAGTCGGCGGAGATCTCCCAGAAATCAGCGGCCCCTCCACCTCCCAGTCCGCCCAGACTGAAATCGGGAATCCGCTCCACCAACCGGCCTCCCGGAGCGCCCCGACCACGATGCGCATCGCCTCCCATCGGCAGCGCGTAGCGGAGACCTTTATCCGGATCGGACTGCAGCAAGTGCAACAGCCGCTCGATTTCGCGGTGGCGTGCGGCGTTGAGACGTTCCGAGATTTCCGCCAGTCGTTGCTGCGCCCAGCGGCCGATGCCGCTCATCAGGTTCGACTGTGTCACTCCTTGCGGAAGCTGCCGCGCGAACCATTGTGCCATGCCCGCCGCCATGCGCATTCCCTGCCGACCGGCCGCGGAGAGCAGTCCGGGGCTTGGTTCATTAGGGCTGGGGGGCAGGTCGGAGAGCGAATCCCGGTCCGTCCCGATGTCATCCTGTGCATCCCGCAGCAACTGTTCAAAGTTGAGCGTCTCCACCGGTGCCAGCGAGACCAAGTGCCCGCCGGTGCTCACTCCCGGCTGGGCAAGATCCCACTGTTGCTCGGATGCCGGTCCGAATTGCAGCAGGCCGCTCAGGCGGAGGGCCTCTCCCGGCTCAAACGCCACCAGACCGGCAACGGGATGCCAGACGTACGTGTATTCTTCCGAAAGCAAGTCGCCGATTTCCGTCTCTGAGACAGCGGGTGACAATAGTGCTTCGACCGGCAGATAAAGACGCTCCGCGATCGATCCATATGGCAGACAGCGTCCCGAAGTCGTTGCGGGGAGTCGGCCGTTGTCGAGCGTCACAAGGACGCCGCAGGCGTCGCGCTGATCGGAGGAATGCGCAATTGGCAGGAGGAGCAGTGACGTCTGGTCCACGTCCCAGGAGGTCACTTCCTCCAGCCAGTCTGCCGAATCATCACCCGGGATGTACCAGGCGTGCGTTTCACGCGCCGCCCGCAGTCCGTATTTCAATTCCAAGTTGACCGTCGTCATCGTAACCGCTCGCAAAACGCCTTAATTACCGTTTCGAAAACATCGCTGGGAACCGAACCGGTTGCGGACCCGGTGAAGTATCTCGTTCCCCACGTCCGCCCATCGGAGCACCAACCGGAGAGCGCGCCGTCTTTGAGCACAATCGAGACTTCGGGCAGCGAACGGTCCGAACTCCTGAGGTGCAGCAGGCCACGTGAATCGAGAAATGCGGCGCTCCCGTCGTCCCACGTTGCTTTGGAGAGCCGATAACCGACGTCGGTTCCGATCTTGACGTCTTTGAATGTACGATGCGGAACCTGAATGTGGTTGTCGGTCGCCGCGTGCAAAATGACTTGGTTGTAGATCGAGTGACACTCGATTGAGAAAGGCTGGCGTTTCCGCGATATCAGCGTCAGCAACCCCCGCTGGTCGACACAAATTTGGTTAAACCGATGCCGTATATTGACTGGATTGACGGTCTCGCGAATCGCGGGCTCGACTGCATTGTGGGCGTTTTTATGGAAAGCATCCACTTGCAACGTCTCGACGTCGATGACGACTGTTTTGCCGCGTGGATAACCGGACTGCGGTTCGTTGGAATCCAACGTCAGGTACCGCGCGTCGGGAGAGATTCGCCAGATCGCTCGGTAGCCACCCAACCGGTGTTTGATAGGGCGCGCCTCGCCGCTAGCGGTGTCAAAGACCTCGAGCAATGTGGTAAGCCCAAACGGTCCATCAAAGCCCGCGCGATCGAACATCGCCAGCAGTTTCGGCAACCGCTTCCCTGAAGGAACGGTTACCTGCTCAAGCTGGGCCGTTCGACCGTCGTAAGCCAGCGCGTACCAGTTGTTCTTTTGGATATCAACAAAGAAACGTCCCGTCCCCCATTCCAACCCTTCCGGGACGGTCAGCGTTTGGACGATCTCGCCGGATGCCGGGCTAAGCACTTCGACCTTGCCGGGTGACACCGCAAACAACACACCGTTGTGGGAACAGATCCCCACAAACCCATCCACTTCTAATGGCACTTGATCGCATTTCCATCGCTGCAAGTCGATCTTGAGCAGTACGCTCCCGCCGGGCGCGCGCGAACCGACAACCGCCTGCACGATGGAATCCTGCGGCTGACCCGTCGACCACCACAAGTTGCCGCGGGGGATATTGTCGGCGATCTGCGCCGCGCCAATCCGGCGATCCGTCCACAATGTCAGCCGGCGGTCGTTCGTCAAGCTGAGCACGCCGAAGCCGGAGACGGTCCACATGCGGTCGGCGTCGGTATTGTGCGACAGATAGAGCGGAAACGGGTCTGCATAGAGGATGGCGGGAAGATCCGCAGCCAACTGCCGATCGATTAATCGAGTCGCCGCTCGCGGTGGTTCCTTAAACAAATCGTCGAGATTCAGCAGACTCTCGCGATGCAGTTTTCTGACCCGCACCGTGCGCTCAATCAGGCGAAATCGGCCGTCGCGATTGACCGTGGCGAGATGCCAATCGGATATTGTGCTGCCGGACAAATCGGCGAGGAACTCTTGATCTGCGACGACATCTTCGGCGGAGACCAGCACCGGTTCAGCGGCGTTTTCGGCGGACTCAATCAGTTTCTCGAATGCCGCGAGTGCTGCTCCCGGGTGCATTTCGGGCTCCAGAGCCGACAGATGTTCCAGCAGCCCGTCGCGGGTCGTCAAATCGACAGGATCGACCGCGTCGCAATTGGCGCGATAGACCGAGACATTCGTGTGCTGCTCAGCGGTTGCGGCAAGTGCCAATGCGACGGCCGTTTCGAACACTCGGGGAACTCCCCAGGTGCGAATCCCGGCATCCAACAGAATCGCCCGCTCGCGATGGGGAGTTCGCGGCGGTGACTCGCGCCGCAAATACAGGGCCTCGTTCATCGCTACGCGAACGGCCAATGCGAAATCGTCATGTGCCAGTTCGCTGAGCAGCAGTCGGTCCAGCGGTCCGCGGTTGGTGATGTCGGACACGCCGCCGACCTGCAGTTCCTCGCGATCAACCACCGCGCGGGGCAGCGTGACGGCGGCCATCAATTCATGTGCCAGTTTGGCGAGCCCCGACAGCTCTGGATCATCCTCCAAGTCCGCCAGCAACGCGCGGATGCGCTGTCCCATCGGCAGATCCAAATCGGCCGGCTGAATCAATTCGTCCAGCCCCGTTTCGCGGCGCAGCTGCAGGCGTTCCGGCGTCAAGCGCTGCAGCCCGAGATGCAGACACCTCAGGTCGCGCAACAACCGGCTGTAACTCGTGCCGGCGTCACTTGGATTCACCAGGAGTGACACCGCGGTATCGTCCGGCAGTTCGAGGACTTCACGAAGGTCATGTTCGACATACGTGACGATGACTGCCGCTTCCTCCGGGGTCGTACGCTCCCGCGGGGCGCTGAAGACCACTTCCGCCAGGATTGCCTTCGATTCCGGTGTCGTGCGTAATTCTGCGTCCAGAGCGCGGACCTTTTCCAACTCCTCGATGACGCCATACAACGCGTTAACGTTGTCGCGTGCAGACTCTGAGTTGCTCAACCAGCCGGCCATGACGCTGAGATCATCCGGCGGGGAGGTCCAACTGTCGCGCGTCGCCGCGAACAGCAACAGCAGCGCTCCCAGCGGAGGTAATCCCATTGGCGCCAGATGCTGTAAGACCAGTGCCAGTTCCGGGCGAAACGTGATCGTCTTGCCGTCGATCCAGGTGATCGCTTCACCCTGATCGCGCCATTCCCAAAACGATTCCGGCGGCGGCAGCAAGTATTCGCGAGCGATTTTCAATTCATCAGTCATCAGTCCGCTCCTTTGTCGAGAGGCGGACGGCGGAGCGGGTTGCGCGGACGAAGTCCTCGGCGGGGATGTGGTCCCATTGCCCAGAGGCGTGCAGCAGGGCGACATCGCCGGACTGCAATTCGAGCACGTTTCGCAAGATTTCCGCCGCAACGGCGGGGGTCCACTCCCATCCCGCTTCGACGGCGACGCCTAAGTTGTCGACGTAACGGACCCCGGGAATCGCTGGCAGGGGCGCCCCGCGAATGACGGCTTCGTCGCGGTCATTCATGGCAAACGACAATCGATCCAGGCGGATTTGAGGCGCGCGGATTGCGTAGTCCTGCCACGCATGCAATTGCGCAACGATCACGTTGGCGTCAGCGGGCGTTGTCGAGCGCACGATTCGCACCGGACATTTGCGCCTCGGGCGGCCGCTGAAGGCTGACGGCGGGAGTTCGACCCGCAGCCATTCCGGCAACTCGATCCAACGTCCGTCGGGAAGTCGGCCTTGAGGCACCAAGTGGCCGTGCAAAACCAGTTGATCATCCGGCAGGACGGAATAACGCGTCCCCGGCAAACTGCGCAGTTCGGCCTCCAATTCCTCGCTGACATGCGACGCCTGCAGCCAAATCTCGTTCTGTGCCTCAAAGACGCTGATCGCGGCCTGTCGACGAATTCGTCCGAGGGTCGGCGCGTCGTTGACGTTCATGCGCAGGGCAATTTGTCCGTTCACGGCGACGCCTCCAACGATTGCAGCAACTGATTGACTCGCTCCTCGAGAAACGCGCGTTGCTGGTCGTCTTGGACCCACTGACACCGTGCGGCGAGCAGACCGAGCTGATCTTGCAAGAATGACCGTTCCGTGGCGGGCACGTCTCCGTTTCCGAGTTTGGCGGAGATTTGCTCCAAATCGCGGGCGAGATGTTCGGGATCGGGCAGGTCACCGCCGCGTGAACGGGGATGGCCGGCCGCCTTTTCTTCATCGTCCGCCTGCTCGAGAACATCGCCGATGATGGTTGTCAGCACGTCCTGCTGTTCCTCGGTATCCCAGATGTAGCGCAAGACCCACATGTCCGTCCGGTTGACCTTGAGCCGGCCGCAGAGCAACGCGCTGGCCGCCAGCATGCGCTGCAGTTTCACCGCACGCCGATCAGAGACCATGATTCCCGCGTGGCGCAGACGGTGGACTAGTTGGACATAATCCGCGCGAACGGCTGAGAAATCCGCCTCGTACATCAGGTTGTGCAGGCGGCGCACGTCATCGACGCTGATGCCCGAACGTTGACCCTGCTTGTCGCGATCCATTTCCCAGCCGGCGACGAGGACATTCTCCAGCGCTTCATGTTCAACATTGTCACAGTGAACCCGCAGCAAAAATCGGTCGAACAGCGCGCCCAATGCGTCATCTTCCGGCAGACGGTTGCTGGCGCCGATCACCGTCAACGTGGGCAGACTGCGCGTTTCCCGCCCCCGGCGAAAGACGCGTTCGTTGAGCACCAACAACAGGCTGTTGAGAATCGCGCTGTTGGCGTTGAGCAATTCATCGAGAAACACGAATGACGCCTCAGGCAGCATCCCTTCCGTATTCGTCACCAAATCGCCGTCGCGCAACTTGCGAATGTCGAACGGTCCAAAAATCTCGTTCGGTTCGGTGAAACGCGTCAGCAAATAATCGAACACCTGGCCGTCGATTCTGCGAGCGAGGTCTTGAACCAGCGCACTCTTGGCCGTTCCGGGCGGTCCCAGAATGAACAGGTTCTCGCGGGCAACCAGCGTGATGCCCAGCAGGTCGATGATCTCGTCCTTGCCCACAAACGCCTGTTTCATTGGGGCCAAGACATTCTCAGTCAGCCGACGGCCGAGTTCCAGATGTGTGTCGCCAGAAGTTTCGTTCATTATCTATGTGGTCTCTGTCGGTTCGTCGTGCGAGGAAAGAGCTGCTGCGATGCGCGGAGCGAGTTCAGGAAACAGCCCCAGCGTGCTTGCGGCCTGTTTGCGGACGGCCGGAATTTCCAAACGGGACATATCACGTGCGGCGATAATTCGATCGACGTAGAGTTGCATTAGCGACGCGTCATCGCGGAATCCGTCGATGTTCGCTGGTTCGATTCCGGGCATGCCGACCGACGAAAGCGTCCACTGGCGGCCCCACGCGTTGAGTGTCTCGAGCAACGGGTCCTGTTCTGCGGCCGACGTCGCGAATTTGGCCAGATCGGGCAGAAAGCGGAAGAGCAGATCGACCGAGTAGTGAACCGCGGGAGTCTTTGCAGCGGTCCAAGGTTCGTCGAGTTCCTGTGACATCGTCTGCGCGTCGATATCGCGAAAAACCGCGAATTGACAGGCGCGAAAGAGTTTCACGGCGGCCCAGCGTCCCGCCGCCGCGTCGAACTGGGGTGCGTTCCCCGGCATGTCCAATCGAGACAACTGTTCGTAGTCGGCAATCAGCGCATCGCCGTCGGTCAGCTCCGCCTCCGACAGCGGCGCGAATTCAGTTAAAGCGACGCGTCCATCGCCAAACAGGTTCTCTAAGAACCGACAGTATCCCATACCGGGCGCGCTCGAGTACTGGATCAAAGGATTGAGAGAGTCCGTTGCACTGTCGCCTAGCACGCTAGATTACGGACGACTACATCCTACAGGATGGATTGCACGCACTAAAGGTTCGCCGGTGATTCAGGCCTGCTCGCCGGAGTTTCGGCATTGACTCAAGCGCGACTTTGGGTTCCTTCCAGTCACTTGCCCTCGTCCTCACATTCTGCGACGATCTCGCCCTGGAAGATTGAATCGCATCAAATTCGCCCGTTTTTTCGTCAGCACCGTGTCCACGATCGCCACGCCGCCGCAGCGTCAGGGAAACATTGCCGCCACGCTTACCGAGTCCGCGCGCCGGTATCCGCATCAGCGGGCGGTTGTGGTTCCGGCGGGCCGGGATGCCATGGGACGGGTGACGTATAGCCACCTCACCTTTCAACAGCTCGACCGGGAGTCGGACCGCTTGGCGCGGGGGTTGTTGGAGATGGGCGTCTCACCCGGAACGCGGATCGGGCTGTTCGTGCGGCCCGGATTGGAGTTCATTGCGCTCACCTTTGCGCTATTTAAGGCGGGGGCTGTGGCAGTTTTGATCGATCCGGGCATGGGGATTAAAAACGTCCTCCGCTGTCTCGATCAAGTGAGTCCCGAAGGGTTCATCGCCATTTCGCCGGTTCAGGCGGTCCGCATTGCTTACGGATCGCGGTTTCGCAGCGCGCGGTACAATGTCACCGTCGGACGTCGCTGGTTTTGGGGCGGGCCGAACTATCAAGATTTACGCGGCGGCGAATGGACACCGCTGCAAGCTCCCGCAATCGAACCGACCGACCCGGCCGCGATCATTTTTACATCCGGCAGCACCGGTCCCGCGAAGGGAGTGCTTTACGAACATGGCATGTTCGCTGCCCAAGTTGAAGACATCCGCGACTTTTATGACATTCAGCCCGGCGAGATTGATCTCTCCGCATTTCCGCTGTTCGCGTTGTTCAACTCGGCGATGGGGGTGACAACGGTCATTCCCGACATGGATCCCTCCCGCCCGGCGGAGGTCGATCCGCAGAAGATGATCGAGACGATCGACGACTTGGGTGTGACGCAAGCGTTTGGATCTCCGGCGATCTGGAATGTGATCGGCCGTTATTGCGAGCGCAACCGCCTCACGCTGCCGACGGTGAAGCGCGTGCTTTCTTCCGGTGCTCCGGTCCCCATTCCCGTCATCGAGCGGATGCACAAAGCGTTCGCCGGTGAGGAAGCGGACATCCATACGCCGTACGGCGCGACGGAATCGTTGCCGGTCGCTTCGATTTCCGGGCGGCAAGTCCTCTCTGAAACCGCCGCACAAACCCGCAAGGGCGCGGGAACGTGTGTGGGGCATTTGTTTCCCGGCGCGGTGGTGCGGATTATTGAAATCAGCGACGGCCCGCTTGAGAGCATCGACGAAGTTTGTGAGCTTTCTGAAAACGAAATCGGAGAGATTATCGTTAAAGGTCCCGCTGTCACCCGGGAATACTTTCAGCGGCCCGACGGCACGCGCGCGGCAAAAATCCCAGACGGCGATCAAGTTTGGCACCGGATTGGCGACGTCGGCTATTTTGACGAGCAGGGCCGTCTCTGGTTTTGCGGCCGCAAAGCGCACTCGGTGGAGACTTGCGAAGGGAGAATGTACTCCGTTTGCTGCGAAGCGATTTTTAACGAGCATCCGCGTGTGTTTCGCTCCGCATTAGTCGGGCTGGGAGCGCGCCCGACCCAGACACCCGCCATCGTCGTCGAACCGGAAGCGGGTGAATTTCCCGAGAATGAATCCGCGCGAACGGCGTTCGTGGATGAGTTGGCCGCGCTCGCGGCCGCCAGTCCACTGACGAAGGACATTTCGCAGATACTGTTCCATCCCTCGTTGCCGGTCGACGTTCGCCACAACGTCAAAATCTCACGTGAAAAACTGGCCGTTTGGGCCGCACGACAATTGCAAGACAAATCATGAAGGCGCTGGTGACCGGGGGAGGAGGGTTTCTCGGCCTGTATTTGACCGAGCAACTGGTGGGGCGCGGCGATCAAGTTCGCGTCTTGTGCCGCGGCGAGTATCCGCGGCTGCGCGAACTCAATGTCGACTATCACAAGGGGGACGTCCGCGATCTTGACACGGTTACCGCCGCCTGTGCTGATCAAGAGGCGGTCTTTCACACCGCCGCCCTGCCCGGCGTATGGGGTTCCTGGTCGATGTTCTATGAAACGAACGCGGCGGGCACCGAGAACGTGATCGCCGCGTGCCGCGAACAGGGCGTCGGCAAACTCATTTATACGAGTTCACCGAGCGTCGTCTTCGACGGGACCGAACATACCGGCGGCGATGAATCATTGCCCTATTCGGACCGGTTTTTGTGTCATTATCCCCACACCAAGGCGATTGCGGAACGGGCCGTCCTGGCGGCCAATGGGCAGAATGGTTTGGCGACGTGCTCGTTACGGCCACATCTGATGTGGGGGCCGCGCGACAACCATATCATTCCCCGGCTGATTCAGACCGCGAAACAGGGACGGCTCAGGCGCGTGGGCTCGGGACGAAATCTGATCTCGATTTCTTACGTGGAGAATGCCGCCCGTGCACACCTGCAGGCGGCGGACGCGTTGAACGTCGGTTCCCCGGTCGCCGGCGAAGCGTACTTCATCAACGAAATCGAACCGGTCAACCTGTGGCAATGGGTTGATCAACTGCTGGCACTGGCCGGCTTACCGCCTGTGAAGCGAGCACTGTCGGCACGCGCCGCGCGCGTGGTGGGCGCTCTGCAGGAGGTCGCCTATCGAGTGCTGCCACTGCGCGGCGAGCCGGCGATGACCCGCTTTCTCGCCGAGCAATTAGGCAACTCGCACCATTATTCAGTGGCAAAAGCTCAACGCGACTTCGGCTACAATCCGCAGGTGAGCTTTGACGAAGCCATGCGCCGTCTTGGAGCTGAACTCGCAACGGCTAATCGATAGTCGAGGCCGACAAGCGGCTGCGGAGCTTGACCTAGAATCGGTAGTCGGGATTGTCGCGGTCGAAGTCGGACGACGTCAGGTTCTCAGCAAAGTTGATTTTGGAGAACGCGTAGTATTCGAGGAACGTCTCTTCGTCGAGTTCTTCGGGAGAACATTGAGCAAGGTCCTCGTCCTCAGTGTCGTACCAGCCGTAGTTCTTGACCATGACGGGAATCGACCACTGCTTGTCGATCAGAACCAGCGATTTGCGGTAGTCTGCGTCGACCTCTTCATTGCTGAATAAGATCGTGAAGTTGTAGCAGGGGCGTTTGTCGAACATCACATCGGGGCCCAGGCAACATTGCACGCTGCCCTCGGCGGCTTGCAGGTCGCGGCGGCGATATTCCACCATTGTTTTGGCCAGATTCAACAGGCCGGCCTGTGTCACCGGATGCCGTGCTTCACTCATCGCCAGCGAACCGTTGGGATCGAGCGACAGCGGGATCTTGCTTTTGATTCCCCCGCCGCCGGCATGGACGATCATTTTATTCTTATTTTGCCCGTCGACGAACAAGACTTCGCGTCCCGCATCGCCGTTGAGCCAGTGCATGTAGACGCTAAACGGCGCGTGCCGCGCTTTGAGTTCGATCGTCTGGATTTCGGTCAGTTCGCCATAGTCTCCTTTGTCCTCCAACCACTCTTGCTTAAAGAAATCGGCCGAGTAGCCGTGTTGCTTCTCTAACAGACGCAGACCATCCTCCAACAGCGCCAAGTTCATCAGCAGCGCCAACCGTCCCTGACAGATGTCGCCGACGGTGACGGTCGCCGCCTGAACCGCGTCCCCGTTTGCCGTACCAGCAGCTTCGCCATCGGTCCGATTGGACGTCGTGTTTAAGCTGACTTGAGGCGGAATTTGGGTGATCATTGGTGCGGTGACATTTCTCCGCGAAACCGCGGCGGCCGGCTCCAATTGAAAATTCAGCACCAGCACGCCGACGGCGGAGGTGATGATCATGGCGGCGAGAAAGTTGGGCCGGGCGGCACCAGCACGTACGGCGCGTTTGAGAGAGTATCGCGTCATGCGACTTGGTCCTTAGTGAAGTTGACGCCGGAATTGTGACGGTCACGAGTAGACGTGCCACGATGGGAACCACGTCCGGTGGATTTGACTCGTCACAATCGATCCCGCGCCACAAAAGCTAAGGCGGTCAATGGAGATGGAAGGCGGCCATCTCAGAACTGGAGCTTGGCAGGCGGGGGAAGTTGCGTCTTGCCTAGGGGAATCGTTTACTTCGGGTGCTATATTTTCGGCCGCTGCGCGAAAGCAAAATAAACTTGCAGGCTGACCGCGCTACAATTGTTGCACCACGAGCAACAACTTTGACTTGGAATTTCGCTGAGAGCGTTTCGCACGGCGAAGTTTTGCCGGAGAGCCTGAATTGCCAAGTGCCCCTAAGCCGACCCCTATTTCTTGCGCAAATTGCGCTGCTTCGACTTGTCTGCCGGTGCGGCCGGCGTACTCTGCCCCTTTTTTTTCTGATCCCCTTTCTTCGTCTGCTTCGGAATCAATTCAATCAGCACTTCCGTCCCCAATGGCGGAATCTTTTTTGTGGCGGCCTCAAAAAGCAGCGATTCCTTGGAGTCGGAACTCTGCATCGCAATGTCGATCGTCGCAGACGGGAAATTCGCCACGCTGATCAGCTGGCCATCTTCAGCGAGATAGAATTCCTTGCCGTCGACCTCATCTTTGACCAGCATGCTGCCGGCGAACACCCAATCCGCCTTCATCGGCTTGGGCTGGCTCCGTCGATAGAATTCATTGATCGCTTGCTGATAATCCTTGTCCCGGCTCCAGGTGAGCAGTTTCTTTTTCTGCGACTTACTCATGGGGCCGAACCACAACAATTCTTTGACCACATCGTCATACCGAAGCTCTGAATCCGCCGGTATCTTCAGATCGGCTGGCAGCTTCTTCAGCTTCGCGGCGAAGAATCGATTCGTCGAGGTCTGTACCCACTCCTGGCCGCGTACTCGGCGCAGCTTGTTTTTCTTGTCCCGCCACTGCACATAAACGTCAATCACTTGGCCGGTGGGAGGTTTGAACTTTGGCTGAAACTCGACCGGTTTTCCTGATTTGGCTCCGATGCTCAACAGTGCCGCATGCACTTCGAAAGCCTTGGCGTCGACCGACAGAATCGATTCGTGTTCCAGCGTCTGTGACAAGCAGCAAAAGAACTCCAGCAACGCTTCTCGCTGGACGATTTTTGCTTTCAACAGGACGCGCTTACCGACCCGATCCAATAACAGCGTCCCCTTTGGATTGAGGGGAACCAGGCGGTCCTCCGCCGGCTTCTTCTTCGCCGCCGGTCGCGGCTCAGCATCTGAAGCATGAAGCCACTGCGGCACGCATGTGCCAAACAGAACGACTAAAACCGTGATCAAATCTCGCATCGGCGCGCCGCCTTTCACGGGAAACATCGGGAGATGAGCTATTGCGATGGAATTATATCATCTTCCCCACCGTTGAGAATTGGAAGAATCAAGATTCCGGCGCGATCGGGACATCCGTCATACGTTGGAGCCAATGTAGCAGGTCGTCGACGAACTCTTCGCGGCGGCGCTCGAACTCCAGTGTATGTTCGGCGTCGACGTATTCAATCAGCTTTCGCTTGTGCGACGCAAACCGCAGGAAATAGCCCCGCATGGCCCGATTGTCGATGATTCGATCCTGTCCCGCCAGCATGAGAAGCACCGGGCAATGAATTCGTTCGGGGGCATCGGCCAGCATGCGATCCAGCCGGCGATTGGCGAGTAAGAACCCAACGGTCACTTCGCGAAGCGTGAGTGCGTCGTGGTCGATGAACTCCCGAAAGCGGGGATCCGCCGTGAAGAGTCGCGAGTCCCCCAGCGGGACGGGGACGCGTCGTTTCCGTTTGCCGAGGCAGTCCGCCAGCGACAACAGCAGATGCTGAGACGTCGTGGCTTGAATCTTCGCGCGAATTCCGGGGTACAGGAGTGCTAACGCGTCGACCAATTCCGGCCGCTGCGCCGCGGTCAGTGCGGCCAGCTTTCCACCCCAGCTCACCGACAGCAAAACGACGGGGCGGCCTTCACCCGAGGAGTTCCGGACCCACGTCAGAAACTGGGCCACATCGTTTACCAGTCGATCCGGATGGACCGCATCGCCCCTTGCGGCTTCGTTCAGTCCTGATCCGCGGCGATCCAAGAACAGCACATCAAATCCCGCGTCAGCGAGGCGACTGTTGCTATAGTCGTACCACCCGGCGTGACTTTGGATCCCGTGCAGAGCAACGACCGTCGCGCGACTGTCGCCGCTGGTTGATTGATAACGGCGGAAATACAACCGGTAGCCGTCCGAGGCGGTGAAGTAGGCGATTTCCGGTTGAGGCACGATGTTGTTCGAACCGTTTTAGGAATCGGAATGAATCGGGAAGCGAGCCGCAGTCGGCCTCATAAAACCTTGCCACAAAGCATGAGAGTGCTACTCACATTGCCGCGACAAAGGACTAGTGCGCGCACTGATACAGATGTTCCCGCGTCATTGGAATCTCGTTGTTGCGGGCATGGGCGAATGTGACCTGAAACAGCTGCAGGCTGCCGGCCAGGAATGCCGCCACTGAGGAGGCCAAGTAGAGCCGCCACATGCGGACAAACTTGTCGTCGAACATTTCGCGGACGCTCTCAGCATGTTCTTCGTACCGTTCCAGCCAGTGCTTGAGCGTTTTGGCATAATGCATGCGGAGGTTTTCGACGTCCAGAATCGACAACCGCGAATTCTCAAACAGGTCGGTCATCTGCCGCAGACTCGGCGGGTAGGCACCCGGAAAGATTCTCTTCGACGTCCAGGCATCGAGGGGGGCCTCGTAATTTCGCCCGATCGTGTGCACCAGACCGAGGCCGTGAGGTTTCAACGAGCGAGACACGACCTGTCCCAGCTCCCGATAGTTTTCGGGACCGACGTGCTCCAACATCCCAACCGAGACGAATGCGTCGAACTCACCCGCGACTTTACGCCAGTCCTCTTCAATGAACTCGACCTGCTGTGACAGTCCTTCCCGCTCCGCACGTTGTCGGGCGTAGACAACTTGTTCATGCGAGATATTGTACGCTTTGACCTTTGCCCCGTACTCGCGGGCCATATGCAGCGCCAGCGCGCCCCAGCCGCACCCCGCCTCGACGACGGTATTGCCTGGTTTCAAGCGCACTTTGCGGCAGACGTGATCCATTTTGGCCGCCTGCGCGGCCTCGAGTGAGAGCTCCGGATCGTCAAAATACGCGCACGTATAGACCATCTGCTCATCCAGCCACATCGAGTAAAACTCGTTTCCGATATCGTAGTGGCGATGAATGTTCGCTTTCGACCGGGCGAGCGTATTGCCGCGATATCGGATCTTCGCCTGCAGCCGGCGGAGGAGCGAGGGACGCGGCTTGTGATCGAGCATCGATTCATCGACAGTTTCGCACAACGAAACCAGATCGCCGTGGATCTCGATTCGGCCGTCGCTGTAGCCCTCGCCGAAACCCAGACTGGGATCGTAGAACAGCTTCCACAACGCGTGGCGATCGCGGATGTCCACGCGCGAGCCGCCTTCGTTTGTCGCCGTCCCTTGCGGAACTCCGTCCCACAAGCGCACGTCAATCGGCGGGTTTCCCAATAAGTGCAACAGGATCTTTAGCAATCCCCGATCCAGGGCGGTGACCCGGCCGCGACCTGCGGAGTGATCTCCGCTTGGCGCCCGACCCTTTTTCCCAGCGGCAGTTGTTGCGGTCTCCGGAAGGTTGTTCGGCTCATTGAGAGTCGACTGGGACATTTGAATCACCTCAACGGAAACAATCAGAATCAATTGTGAGAAGACTCAACGACGTGCTCGACGATTCCGCAAGTGTTGTACAAGCCTTAATCATACGAAAATGAGGTCGGTAGGGCAAAATACTTGATCATTTTGCGGCTGCCTCGCGATCTCGGCGCGTGTTGCGTTTCAGATTCCGCATCGGGTACGATCGAACCAGCGAAATGCGCGAGCTAACTTAGCAAATCGACGTCGATTCTGTGAACAGGTTTCAGTCATGTCCGTCCCGACACGATCTATTTTGTGTGGACCGCTCCTTGCGATTTGCCTAACCGTTTCAACCGCTGCAGAGGACATTGAAGGTCCTCTGCAGCAAATTGCCAAATGTGGTCCCAACGGCACGGGTTCGGCGGCCGCACGGCAGGCCGCCCAGGAATTGTCGTCGTCCGGCATCGAGATCCTCCCCCGGCTCCTGGAGGCTATGAACACCGACAACGTGGTCGCCGCAAACTGGTATCGTTCGGTGTACGAACAACTTGTCCGCCGCGAGTTTCAAAAAACTAATCCGGAGTTTCCGCGCCGGCAACTTCGCGAGTTCGTCGAGAGTTCCGTCCATCGCGGACGTCCGCGGCGGCTGGTGCTCTCACTGTTGGACCGATTGGAGCCGCAATTCCGCGAGTCGTTCATTGCCACACAGTTGGCCGACAATGAGTTTCGCCAAGATGCCGTTGCCGCGGTCTTGAAGAAGGGCGATGCGCTGAAGCAGGCCGGAGACACTGCGGCGGCGGCGAAACAATATCAGCGCGCCTTTCAGGCGGCACGGGACAGTGCTCAGATTCAATCGGCCGCCGCCAAACTGAAGTCTGTCGGCCATCAGGTCAGTATCGTGGACCACATGGGATTCGTCATTGACTGGTACTTGCTCGGTCCCTTTGACGCGCCGGAAAAAACGGGATTTGACACGCCCTTTCCGCCGGAAAAACAAGCCGATCTGCGGGCGACGTACACGGGAAAAACAGGAGACGCGATCGCCTGGAAACGCTATTCAACGGAAGACGCGATGGGACAACTCAACTTAGTCTCGGCCATTGCGCCGGTCAAAGAGGCTGTCGGATACGCCTATACGGAAATCAATTCCCCCAGCGAGCAACCCGTTCAACTCCGCTGTGGTGCGGACGACAATCTGTCAGTATGGATCAACGGAGAAAAGGTGTTCGCCCGAAAGCAGTGGCTCAACGGAACGCGTTTGGACCGGTTTACCGCCCCGGTGGTTTTGCGAAGCGGCAAGAATAAGATCCTGGTCAAGATCTGTCAGGGACCGCAACACAAGAACCCGGCCGTCCCCAACAATTGGTCATTCCAGCTGCGGCTTTGTGATGAAACCGGCGGACCGATCGACATTCGCTCTGCGCTGCCCGACCGCGAGCCGGAATCGAATCCTTGAAAGCGTGCGGCGGAGTTTGATTTTTCGCACCGGAAGTTCGAGATCGAAGACGAGACATGGTGATGAAACATCGATTGCTGCAAATCGGAATCTCTTGCGTGATTGCTTGCGGCTTCGCAAATGATTTCGCGACGGCCGACAATTGGCCGGGATGGCGCGGATTGACGCGGAACGGGATCTCCGCTGAGAAAAACCTTCCCACGCAATGGACGGCCGACGAGGGAATTCGCTGGAAAACGGCCGTGCCCGGATCGGGAATCTCCAATCCCATCGTCTGGGGAGACCGTGTGATCGTCACTGCATCCGACGGCCTTCAACAAACCGAACTGCATATCATCTGCTACGCTTTGGAGGACGGTCGCGAATTGTGGCATCAGCGACTGTGGGGTACCGCTCCGACACGGTACCACGCACAAAAGAGCAGCATGGCGACTCCCGCACCGGTGACCGACGGCAAGTTCGTGTTCGCCTTCTTCGGGACGGGGGACGTGTTTTGCGTCGGCCTCGATGGCCAATTGCATTGGCAGCGTTCCTTGGCGGCGGAGTATGGACCGTTTGAGAACCGATTCGCCGCGTCCAGTTCGCCGGTGCTGTTTCAAGATTTGCTGCTGCTGCAATGTGACCACTACGGCGATTCGTACGTGGTGGCACTGCGGCAATCGACCGGAGCCAATGTTTGGAAAACCGATCGCCCGGAGACGTGGCTGTCATGGGCATCGCCCCAATTGGTTCCCCTTGCCGATGGGCGGCACGAATTGATCCTGTCCGGCTCACACAAAGTCGACGCTTTGGATCCCACCAACGGCAACAAGTTGTGGACCGTCACCGGCATGAGGCGGGAATGCATTCCAACGCCCATTTATGGAAACGGTATGGTGTATGTCGTGAGTGGACCGAAAGGGCCGTCGATGGCCATTGAACCGGGAGGTACCGGAGATGTGACCGCGACCCACGTGCGCTGGCAAAACAACCGGGGCGCTCCTTTTGTGCCGTCGGCGATTTTAGTCGGCGATTACTACTACGTCGTCGATGATGCCGGGATTGCGACCTGTCTCGATTCGCGAAACGGCAAACGAATTTGGCAGAAACGGCTTGGCGGTAAGTTCACAGCCTCGCCCGTGGCGGGCGCCGGTAAGATTTATTTCACCAATGAAGCGGGCGAGACGATCGTCATTGAAGGCGGCGTGCCGCGATATCGGCGGTTGGCACGGAATCCCGTCGGCGAGCCTGTCTACGCGTCAGCGGCAATCTCGCAAGGGCTGCTCTTCCTGCGAACGAACCGCCACCTGGTCTGTATAGACGGACTTGGCTCACAGCCGGCAGACTCTGCGACGACGAAATAGACCGCAATTCCCGCGTACAGCACCCCACCGCCCGTGATACTTCAATCAGGCGGTCCGTCGCGGAAATCATCTGCGCCGATCACGCAACCGGGATTAATCGCTACGGATTGCACTTAGAATTCGACGCAGACGCAGAAAGTGCGGATTGATTCTGTCCAGACCCGGTCTTAGAATGAAATTAAGGGCGTACTTCGACAACAACACGCACTTGCAGCATGCGGGCACCGAGCAGAGCAACAATACTGATCAAACTATGACGTTTTCTGGAGTGGGACGGCGGGCATGAACAAGTTACATCAGCACGATCGCGCGGATACGGCTCGTCCGATTCGGAGTCACTGGGGCCTCGTGTGGGTTCTTACCACAATCTGTGCGGCCTGCTACGTGTTGAGCCTTCCGCAGACTGTTGTGGCCCAAAACAAGTCCCTCGCGCTGAAGGCGCCGCGCGACGTCACGTTTCAGACCAAGGATCGAGTGAACTTGGTAGGAACGTATTGGGAATCGAGTGCCGGCGAGGAATCGCCTGTCGTGGTCCTACTGCATGACGAAGGTGACAATCGTCGACGCTGGGGTGGAAAGGACGGGATCGCGGCAAATCTGCAGAAGGCCGGCTATGCAGTGATCTCCGTTGATCTTAGAGGGCATGGTGACAGCGCGGCTGACGCGGCGCAAAACCAGCCCAAGAGCCGCACGCGGAAAGGCCGCAAGGGTCCCAAGCTCAAGCCGCGCGACTACACGAATATGGTGCTCTTTGACATGGAGGCGGTGAAGGACTTTCTGTACGACGAACATCAGGCCCGTCGGCTCAACATGAACAAGACCGGCATTGTTGGCCCCGGGATGGGTGCCGCGGTCGCGGTCAACTTCGCGGCGAACGACTGGCTAAAGAAGCCGCATCCTGACGGTCCCGTCGGCGAACAGACGCCCCGCGGCCAGGATGTCCGTGCGCTGTTCCTGCTCAGCCCCAAGAAAGTGGTGGGACTGCCCTATCCGGCTCCATTGGGTACCCTGAGCACGCCGGATTTCAAGGTCGCCTTTTTCGTGGGAACCGGCGCGAGCGACAAGCGGATTGTCAAAGACGCCAAGCGGATCTACGACATCTACAACAAATTTGGCCGTCACAAAGACCGCGCGTTCCGTATGGAGTTTCCCGGTGCCCTACAAGGTGCCGAGTTGTTCTCTCGCAAGGAACTCAAAGCGGGAGAGGTGACAGAGAATTTCTTCAAGGAATTCCTGATGACTCTCCCCCCCAGCTGGCGTAACCGCCAAAGCAAACTTGCCGGCGAGTAACGTTGCCGTGTCGCAGCGAGTCTGATCGGTTGCCCGGCGTGCTTTCCGCGAATTGCCCGCGGTTAGGGTACCCCCTCGCGCCAAATCAAGTGCCGCGGCTCTTTGACGAATGCGACGAACCAGACCAGCGCCGACGCGGTCAGCATCAGCGAAACAGTGAACAACACCGTCAGTCCCCAGGTCTTCGCCACCCACCCCGCGACCAACGGCGAGATGATGGTGCCCGTTCCCAGCACCAGATTCCCCACGGTGATGTGCGCAAAGCGATGGTCGTGCGGGCAAGTTTCAAACAGCATGTTGTAGTGTGAGATGAACGCGCTGGCGATACAGATGCCGATCAGGAAATAGGCGGCGAGACAACTCGTACTGCCCGACGTCAGCAGCAAGATCAGCAACGTCGCCGTCTGGGAGGCCGCTCCCAAAAGCACGCCGCTGCGGTGTCCCAGCAAATCGCCCAGGCGTCCCAGCGCGACTTGCCCAATCGCCGTCCCGACGCTCATCGCGGCGCCGAGTGAGACCAAAGTTCCGGGGGAGAGATTCCCGCCCTCCGGGCTGCCGTAGTAGACGGCGACAAATGGAACAATTCCAAACCCGGCGGTGGACAACAGGCGTCCGATCAAGAAAGCCCGAAAGTTCTCATCGGTCAAGCTCTGTCGAAATCGGAGCAACAAATCGTTCGTCGTCAGCCGCCGCGGTTCCGGCGCTTCAAAGGCCTCTCGGTCATTGATGAGCGCGTAAAACCCCAGAGACAGGCAGGCGAATAGACCGGCAGCGAGATAGAGCCCGGCGTATGCGGAGGCACTCGAATCGCTGCGGAGGTAGCGGCCTGCCAGGATGGAACTGGCCGCGGAGGCGAGTGCCGCCAGGCTCCAAGCGCCGCCCAGTACGGTCCCGCGCATCCGTTCGGGAAACAAACTCGCCAGCCAGTCCGTAAAGGCGGCGTTGCAGACGCCCACGCCGAAATAGAACGCCGTAAAACAGGCCAGGACGCTCAGTCGGAAATACGCGGGGGGAATGCTCTCGGAATAAAAGCAAATTGCCGCAGTGAGAAACAGACAGGGCACCATCACCAGGTAATGCCAGATGACCAAATGCCGCTGCCGCCGCCGGCGGGAGGTGAACACGTAGGTCCCCAGAATCTGCGGGAACAAGACGCATCCCGTTTGCACCGCACTGACGGAGCCGATCATGACCGATCCCGCTCCGTGTTCTCGCAACAGAACGACGAAGACCGTCAGTGGCTGGACTAATCCGGTGTTGAGCCCCCAGATCCCTTCACCCAGGATCGTCAGTGGAATGTTCCAGCGGCGGGAAACGGGCATCGGTTCTCTTCCAATCGAGGGTCAACCGGCGAACAGTCCTGCCAGCCAGCGGCCCAGCAGCACGGCCCCGATCCCCAGGATGAGATTTCCCGCGATATTCAACACCGCAAACCGCAGTTCCCCTTCTTTTAGGAACATTTCCACGGTTTCATTCCCGAAGGTCGAGAAGGTGGTCAGCGCTCCCAAAAAACCGGTCATGAGCAGCAGTCTCGTTTCTGGAGAAAAACCATGCTTGGGGGCCAAACAGACGATGCAAATCCCGATCAAGAAACAACCCGTCACGTTGACCACCATCGTCCCCAGCGAGAACATGGGAAACTCCGGGCCGTATTTTTGCAGCAGCCAGTTTTCGACCCAGCCCGACAAGTAATAGCGGCCCGCCGCCCCCACGAATCCCCCGACGCCGACGCAAAGTAATTCCTGCATAAACAGTCGTACCTTTTGAGGTCACAATCTTCAGCGCAAAGAATGGAATGTCCGATCGGCCGCTACTGGAGTCCTGGAATCGGATCTTCCGAGGCGGCGCGCACGATGTCGCCCGGGATTCCGGGAACCAGCCGCAATTCAGCCACGTCGATCAACGTTCGCAGCACGCTTGAGATCAGATGCTTGATGCGAATCGGCTCCGACAGCGGCGCCGATGCGTCGCGCTGAGATTGGCCGATGACCTGTCCTGCGGGTACACCGCCGCCCGCGAGCATCAGCGGCGACAGGCCGCCCCAGTGGTCCCGTCCACCGCGGCTATTCATCCGTGGTGTGCGTCCCATTTCGCCGGTACAGACCAGTAAGATCTTGTCGCTCAGCCCCCGCTGCCGCACGTCCTCCAAGAATGCCGAAATCGCGTGGTCGAAGGGCAGCCCCATATAGCCCATGCCCTCCGCCATGCCGGCGTTGTTCTGGTCCGCGTGCATGTCCCACACGAAGTTCGTCGTTACGGTCACGAAGCCGCAACCACGCTCGCACAGCCGACGGGCGAGCAGCATCAGTTTTCCCAGCGACTTAGCGTTGTCGGCATATCGCTTATGGTTGTTCCACTTTTTGTTGATCGCCTCAGGTTTCACAAGCGGCGCCGTGTCATAGCGAGCGACCACGGCCGGATCTTCCTGGGACAGATCGAATGCCTGGCTGACACCCCCCAAAATCGTGTCGAACGCCTGACGGCGGATCGAATCAATCCCAGCGATTTTCACGTCCGAGTCGGCAGTTCGCTTCAGCTGGTCCAATCCCGTCAACAATCGTCGTCGGTCGTCCAAGCGGGACAACGGCAGGCTCAGTTCCATGTTCTTGCGCATCTCGCCCCCGCCGCTGGGGACGAATGGCGCGTAACCGCCGCCGATCGAGCCGGTCGACTCGAAATCGCCGAAGTTCTTGATCGCGGGCATGGTCGAATCGTCGACGGCGCGCGGATAGAGAGCGACGTTTGTGGGCATGCCGTTTCGGGGATTGTTTTGCCCGGCGACACGCGCGTAGAGCGAACCCAAATTGGCCCCGTAAGTGTCGCGGCCGACAATCGGCTTGATATCGTGCCGGCTGTCTCCCGACGTGAACGAGCGGACGATCGTCATCTGGTCCGCCAGGGCCGCCAGTTTGGGGAACGTGCTGCCGAAGGTGATGCCGGCAAGCTTGGTATCGATCTCACCGGTGTCGCTGGCGATTCCGGGCGGGGCGGTCATCTTGGGATCAAATGTTTCGATCTGGCTGGGACCGCCATGCATGAATACGAAGACGACCGACTTGTCATGCAATAGCGCGCTGCCCGACGCCGCTTGGGCTTGAAAGTCGGCCAGCGAGAGGCCGCCTAGGGTCAGCCCGCCGATCTTCAAGAATTCGCGCCGCCGGTAGCGGTCTCCACCGTCCAGAATCATGAGCATGAACCGGTTCCTTCACCTCCCGAGCGCCGCCGGAACTTCGCAGGTATTGACGCGCGATGCGTCACGTCTCGTAACTTCTACGATAACTAAACGGGGTCCGCAAAACCACGCCGGGCCGTCACGAGCGCTGCGGTTATGGTTTCGCCCCCAACTGCGGCGGCGTCTCCGGCGAGGTCGTCACAACCAGTCCGTGGCGAAAGTATGTGCGGACGACTTCAACCACATCGGCAACCGTGACCGCAGAGATTCGCTCGTCATAGCCGCGATCGTAGTCGTAGCCCAATCCATACAGTTCATCAATCGCCGCCTGAAACGCCTGACTGCCGGGAGTGGTGTTCTGCATCGCGTGGGCGGCGATCAGTTTGTCCTTGGCCTTGTCGAATTCCGCCTGAGGAATGCCCTCCTCGCTGATTTTTTTCAGATTGGCTTCGATCCGCGCGACCACCTCGCCGATCGCCTCCGGCCGAGTTTGCGACAGAAAGTTGTAGTACCCCGGAGCAAATCCGGTGATCTGAAATCCAAAGACGTAGTACACCAACTTGGCGCCGCGGAGTTCCTCATGCAGCCGCCCCCCCGCTCCGCTACCGCCGGTCAGGATCGCAGATAGCACTTCCAGTGCCGCACGTTGTTTCTGTTGATAGATACTGACCGAGGGGTAACTCAGCAGGACCATCCCCGTGTTTTGCTTTTGGTTGGTCAAATGCTCGAACTCGGTTTTCGGCAGCAACGGATTCTTGGCGAACTTCGGCCACGCGAAGTCCTTGGAACGAGGCAGCGTCCCAAACATCGACTCCAGCCTGTTTGACGTCGCCTCAACGTCGATGTCGCCAAAGATGGCGATGACCATGTTGTTCGGCACGAAGTAATTCGCATGAAACTTGCGGCAATCTTCCAAAGCCAGGCGGGAGACCGTCTCCGTCGTTCCCATCACCGTCCGGTGGTAGGCGGATGTCTTCGGAAGTTTGGCCGCCCAGAAGTCCAAGATCTCACTCTGCGGATTGGCGGCGCGGGCGGCGATCCGCCGCAGGGTAATTTCGCGAACTCTGTCAAACTCATCCTGCGGAAATGTCGGCTGGACGAGCACCTGCTGGATGTAATCCAGGCTGTTCTCAAAATCGTCCGCCAACATCGATGCGCGGAGAAAGCTCGAATTGCGCTGGCTGCCGACGCTCAGCGATCCGCCGATCGAATCGAAGTACTCGGAAATCTGCTGACCGGTATACTTCTTCGTTCCCCGCGACATCAACTGGCAAGCAAGCGACGCCAATCCGCTGGTCTCGTTGGTGTCGCTCAGCGCGCCCCCTTTGACAAATGCCTGGACCGACACCAGCGGCACCACGCTATGACGCTTCAACAGCACCGTCAGCCCGTTGGGGAACTCCTTCCGTAATATGTCCGACTCCGCCAAATCATTTTTGCGGGAACCGGTCTGCTTCGCTCCGCTGCCTAGCGGATCAATCGTGACCGTGTTTAGCCGTTGCGGCAAGAAGTACTTGTTGGCAACGGCTCGAACCTGCTCCGGCGTGACAGTTTGGATGCCCGACACGTACTGGTCGTCGAACAAAGGATCACCCGTCGAGCGATAGCTGCTGGCCAGCATCTCGGCTTGGTCTTGGACGGTCTGTTGCGACCGGACGTGGGCCGCCGCTTTTTGGCGTTTGACCTTGGCCAATTCCGCGGGCTCGGCGTCGGTCGTCTGTAGTTTCTCGACTTCTTCGAGAATGATGCGCAGGACTTTCTCCGTGTTTTCCGGTGCGCACTCCGCGGTGATTTGGAACCAGCCTTTGACGAAGCCGGGTGTATAGGAGGCACTGCTGACCGACGTTGCCAGCGGTTGGTCGATCTTCAGCCGCTTCGTCAAACGGGCACTGTCACCGTGTGTCAGTAAATATGCGGCGACATCCAGCGGATAGAGATCGGGGTCCTGCAGCGGGACGGTCGGCCAGGCCACGCTGATGTGTGTTGTGGGACCCTCCATCTCGACGCGGATCGATCGCGGCGACGCCTGTTCCGGCTCGACGGGCAACGTCACGCCCCGTTCGGTCGTCCGGCGAAAATCCTTGAAATTCGACAAGACGTCGTCCAGAACTGCGTCGGTTTTGACGTCGCCGGTAACGACGAAAATCATATTCTGCGGCACATAGCGGTCGCGGTAAAAGTCGATCACGTCTTCGCGGGCGACGTCCTGCACGACCGGCAGGTAACCGATCGTGGGATGCTGCATGGGATGAACTTGATAGACGAGCTGCTTCATGCGGTTGTACAGTACACGGCGCCGTTCCTGCTCTCCCTTTTCCAACTCGCGCTGCACGACGCCCATCTCGCGCAGGTACTCGTCCTCCGGAATGACGGAGTGCTGCATGTTTTGCGCGATCAACTCAATTGCCAACGGCACTTTGTCCGCGGGGCAATCGATGTAAAACGCCGTGATGTCGTTAGAGGTGTAGGCATTGGTGCGGCCGCCCATCGTATCGATCAGGCCGCGAATTTCTTTTTCCGGCCGGATGGTCGTCGTGCCGCCGGCCACAAGATGCTCCAGCATATGGCTCAACCCGGCCCCCATGTGCTCGCCCTCATAGGCGCTACCCGTGTTCACAACATAACAGCGGACCGTTGCCACTGGCGCCGCATGGTTTTCTTGCACGATCACCGTCAGCCCGCTGGATAATTTCGCCAACGTCACGCCTTTATCCAAGCTTTGCCGGGAGGCGTATTTGATGTCGGCTTTCGCGAGATGTTGCGGTCCGTTCACGGGGGCGGTCCCTCGGGGTGGAGAAGTGGCTTGGCAATAAGCAGTCGTGCCGGTCAGACACAGGAATCCAATCGCGATTGAGAGGCGGAGCAACATGAACGTCCCTTTCATCATGACTCTGAGGCCGGTCGCAGACACCGTTTAGCCGCCCCCGAACATGAGAGCGTCAGCCGGCGAAGATGCCGCGTATTGTATGCGAAGGTGATTCAAACCGTAAACCGAGTTTCACCGGTTGCGACGGCGCCGCATTGATTGCTGTTTGTGACGCGGTTCGATGGCGGGAATTTCGCTCGCAATCGAGATTCTGCTTGTAAGTTTTTCCTCCCGTCCGTAAAAATGAACTAATAATACGGGCTCCCAATCGAACTCACGATGTGTTGACGCCCCGCGCTTACGTCAGGAGCAGAGTTTGTCAGACGCGGTTGTTGAAATTGACAACGTTAGCAAGTCGTTCGACGACATCGTGGCCGTCGACCGGGTCAGTCTCCGCGTGGAACAGGGGCAAACACTGGGATTGATCGGCCCCAACGGCGCCGGTAAGACCACGCTATTGCGGCTGATTTCGACGCTCGCCAAGCCGGATAGCGGCGACATCCGCTTGCTTGGGGTGTCGGTCTGCGAGGAGCCGCGCGCAATCCGGCGGGTGATCGGCTTTATGCCGGCGGAGTTCGGCAGCCCCCGCAATCTGAACATCGAGGAGTACCTCGACTTTTTCAGCTGCATGTATGACATTCCCAGAAGCGAACGGCGGCAGCGTGTCCGGGACGTTTGCGAATTGACCGATCTGCGCGGCCGCGAAGATGTGATGGTCAAGGGCCTGTCCACCGGCAATCGGCAGCGTTTGCTATTGGCCAAAACGCTGCTCCATGACCCGGATCTGTTGGTGCTGGATGAACCGGCGAGCGGGCTGGATCCGCGGGCGCGGACCGAGTTGCGGGCAATCGTTCGCGAGCTCGCGTCGATCGGCAAGACGATTATTATCAGCTCGCATATTCTGCCCGACATTGAGGACATCAGCGACTGCATCGGGATTTTAGAGGCCGGTCAGTTGGTGCTGGACGGCAGTCTCGACACGCTGCGGAACGACCGCACCCACACGCATTGTGTGGTCAAACTCCGCGTGCCTCCGGAAGAGACCGAACGGGCCGCGGAATTGATTGAGCCACTCGACGGAGTGATTTCCTGCGAGCGCGTGGACCAAATGTTGCTCATCAGTAGCGATGAACCAGACGGAAACTTCATCCTGGCCGAACTGCTCAAGCATAATATTCGTATCGTGCAGTTCACTGAAGATGAGCCTGACCTCGAAGAGATTTTCATGAGATTCACGGCCGGGAAAGTCACATGAACGCGGTCCGCCGAATGATTAACAGCTTTCGGGACAGCCCCACTTACGGCCGCGACCGGGCGACGCTCATTTCCGGGCTCACCGTCGGCACGACCGCTCTACTGCTCAACGGCGCGGTGCTGATGCTGGTGATGCCGCTGATGCTTGATCCCGATGACCGCGATTTTCGTACGATTACCGAAAACTTGGAGTTCGGGCAACTCTTGGCGCTGATCCTGCTGGGGGGAGCGGCGGGATTTGCGACGGTGTTGATCCCGCTGCGAATTGTGACCGTGTTTTGGGGACCGCGCGTCGGCCGGTACTTCGACCAAGTCGTGCTGAGCGGCATCTCGCCATTTCGCTACGTGATCGGCAAGGCGACGTCACAGAATCTGTTTCTGGCGCTGATCCTGTTCTTGCTACTGCCCTATCTGGTACTCAGCCTCACGCTGGGCGGCGTTAAGCTCGAATTCTTTTTGGCAGGCTTGTTCCTCGTCTGGCTCTATTGCATGCTGCTGGCGGTGGTCACTTTGTGGATATCGCTGTACGTCAACGAGTTGATCGCCGCGGGTTTGGTGATCAGCGGCGCCGTGACGCTGTCGATTCTTGGTTGTATCCCGTTTCCAGTCCAGCCATTCGTTGTGACCCCGTTTCCGGCACTGATTCATCCGGTCTACTCATCGATTCCATTTCTTACTGGTAGTCTCCAGAGCGATTTCTTTTCGGTCTTCATTTCCTGCGCACTTTGCATGACGGCCCTCATAGGAATCTCGCTGTTCGCGATCTCATTGGGGCCCTTGTACGGGATTATTCGCGAGAACAGTACCTTTGGCGAGGTCGTCCGCGCAGGCGACAGCAAACGGAAACGCTGGCTGCGTCTTCGACTGCACATTCAGCGGCCGTCGGAGCTCGCGTTTTTCTATGAAAACCGTAGCCAGACGTTTCGACGCAACGAAGGTCTCATTCGCTGGGGTATCGGCTTCGGTGGACTAACACTGCTCGCCGCCGGCGTCTATGCGTATACACTTTATATAGTGAAGACATTCGTGGCCAATTGGGGCGGCACGCGACAATGGTGGATTTACGACTTCCATGTGTCCTATCTGACCATTCACGGGATTGCGCTCGCTCTGGCCATCTTTCTGTTTTCTCACGCGAAGAATACAACGTGTCAGTCGCTGCCATTTTTTCGCGGCAAGCACATCCAAGTCGGGCGGCTCGACACTTGGGCGTTTCTGCTGTTTTTGGTGATTTCGTCAGCTATGTGCATCGGGTCACCATTCTGGTTCGAAGAGTACGTCGCAAAACTGGGCGGAAACACGGTCTTCCCGACCGGCGACTTTGCCGTACCGAATAGGCCGGTCGACTTTATGCGGAGCGCGTTTGAGGGAACGGCGGTGCTCTCCATTGCCGCGCTGGCACTGTATGCGGTGCACCGCTACCTCTGCATGAGAACCTGGACCCGGGTTGCGTCGTTCCTCATTGTCGGGGTTCTGTACTTTTTCGGCGTCTGCCTGCTGCCGGTGTTCATCGCCGCGATGTTCTTGGACATGCCGGAGCTTCGACGAATGCAGATGTTGTCGGAGGCGGCTCCCTGGTTGGGTATTGTTTCGCCGGTGATGGCGATTGTGTATTTGTTCAACGAGCTCGGCCCTCGATTTCCGAGGACTGTGACGCTGGCGCCGTTTTATTCAGTTCATGCCGCATTGATCGGGCTCTCCGTGCTGGGGATTCGCCGCCGGGAACGCAAGTTGCGCGAGGAATACCTCTCCGAACAGCCGCAGGAGACGAACTGATGGCTCACTCGACAGGATCGACGCGTCGATCTTTGTGGACCGCGGCGAATCTGCTGAAGTCCGAAACACGGCGCGCGGTATGGATTGCGGCCGTGCTCCTCTGCCTGATCGCCCCGGCGCAAGCACAGTTTGGGGAGACGTTTGAGGACGTCGACACACCCGGGCTGGTCATTGAGGCGGTTGCCGGCTGGGACGGAACCGTCGACCAATCGGCGCCGATCCCGATTTCGCTGTTGATCGCCAACTATTCCGAACGCATGATCGAAGGCCAGCTCAGACTGTCCGATCCCTTCACCGGCCGAGACGTCCTATTGGGCGAAGTCGTGATCAATCCAGGTGCTAAGCGGCGGTACGCGTATATTCAATCGTTAGTCGATTGGCATCGATGCGACGCATCGTTGGTCGAAGGTGACGAGGTTCTTTGGCGCCGCGAATTGGCGCTGAACACAGGTAACCAATTCTTTCCGAACGTCAACTACGTGCTGTTCGTTGATGCCGGGGGACGAAGCTTGCAAATTCCCGGCGCGATCTCGGACACGGCTGCCATCGCCGCGACAACTGCGAGGGGCTCAACGGATGGGCTGGTTGCCGATCAACAGGGGAGGCCCGTGCGCGTGTTGTCGGTGAAGCCCTGGCACGTGCCCAATCACCCCGGCCCAATGGAAATCCTCCAGGCTCTCGTCCTCCCAGAAGGGGCAAAACTTGCCGACATGAACCGTGTTCAATGGCAAGCGGTCGCCGACTGGATCTGTCTGGGAGGCACCCTCTTTGTCCACAAGGATTCCGATAAGATTATCAGCCGGCTGGTCGAGTCCGCTCCGCTCAGCGCGGACCCGCCGGTTTCTTCCGAGGACTTCACCGTGCGCCGCATCGGATTGGGCGCCATTTACGAATATCAGCCAAACCTGTTCGCGGCATCCGGCAGCGAAACTCGGCAACGGATCGGCGAGGTCGCCGCAAAATTGAAAAAGCAGTTCGTCCGCTCGCTTATCGATTCGGATCGATTGCATCGTTGGGGAGGCAAGGCCAACGTCAACGGCATTTTGATCCTTTCGTTTTTCGGACTCTATGCACTCTTCTCCGGAGTTGTCGCCTTGGCACTGTTTCGCCAAAGTCAGCGTCGGATCGCCGCCTATACGCTGATAGTGGTCGTCGCGGCTTCCATTCTTTCGGCGTTCATCGGGGGGCTGCTGCGAATCAGCCGGGGTGACTTGAATTGGATCACGGTCACCGAAATCGGACCCGGCGGCGCCGTTCAGGTCGGCAAGATCAGCGTGCAGTCCGCCGGCGGCCGAAATACTGAAGTCGCCGTTCACGGTAAAGAGGCAGACATGCAGGTCACGGGCCGATCGCGCTATTATCACCCGATCTATACATCGACCACGATTTGTCCCCCGTTCAACTGGCAGCCGAATCTCGCACCGGGTGAGGAAGACGGCTATCAGGTCCGGGTCGGCATGACGCCGTGGGGACGTCGCCAGCTGCGGGCGACCGCATTCGACCCCGAATTGCCGCTGTTGGATTTTGACCTGCAATACGAGCCACAAATGAGATTTGACAACACCCCACAACCACGCCGCGGCATCCAGAACGTCAATGCGGGAATGTGTTCGCTCAAGATATCAAACCAACTCCCATTCGAAATCATCGAAGGATGGCTGGTCATCGCGGCCACTTATAAGCCTCCCGGGCAGCCCACATCTAACCAGGGTAATCAAGTTCGTTTTCGAGGATCGTCCGCGACTTCAATGCCGGTGGTCGCAGCGAACAACAACGGCCTGGTCGACGTGGTCCACATTCAAAAACTTCCCAAAATCGACGCAGGGGACGACTATCAAACGACGTTCCGGGCCGTGTTTCGAAATGCATCCGATTTTTGGAGTTTTAGCCAGCAACTGCCCCGCGGCTGGGTCTGGCACCCGCGCCTGTCACGATTGGGAACTGAAGGCGCATGGTTCATCGGCCGCGTCGAGAAGTCTCCGAATCTCTCGATCGACGAGCAAAACAGCGACTTCAGCACGCTCGAGGAGAGGCACTACATCGTCCAGGAGATTCCCCCCGAAGACATGCCTTCGATCAAACTCTTTGCCGAGTCTGACACGCAGGAGGCCAAAGAGTCCTCTGAAGAGCCTGCCCCATAGAGTCTGCTTTTCAATCAGCACGCTGGGTGCCATGGCGCGATTGTGATGCCGCGAGCATCAATGGGAGTCACCGTATTCTGGTTTGTGGCGTTCCGTGATGACGGGTGATGCCAAATGAATGGTTGGAGATTCCGAAAACATCTCGTTCCCAATCTTGACAGGGGCTTCTTCATGGATGGCACCCGGCGGTCTTTATTGGCTTTCGGCGTTAAGCTGTAGGCTTTTGCAAATACGTTCAACGCCATCCCTAATGCCTAATCCCTCAAGCCTCCTCAATAACGGCACGTGCGACTGTGAACTTCGTATGATTTCAATTGCGACGGGTCGCCGGGCTGATGGCAATTGGTGCACAGGTCGGTCTCGGTCAGTGCCTGATGTTTCGCCGTCGATTGAGCGTGGACATCATGACAAGTCAGGCAGGTGGTGCCGCCGTTGCCGTGGACGACTACGTCCCGCACGTTTTGCCACACGTGCCGGTCGGCCGGATTCAGTTTCTCCAGTTGTTCGTCCGAAAAGTCAACCTGGAAGTCGCGAAACAGATTATCGCCGGCCACGAAATGATGGGCATAAGGCCGCCCGGTGCTGCGCGAGACGCCTCCGCGCAGATGACACTGGCCGCAGATGGACACAACCACGCGAGGGTCGTCGTTTCGTTTTGAGGAAAGGATCGCCTTCGACGCGTCTTTGCTGTGTTCCAATGGAACGTCGCCGTGACAGGTGAAGCAGTCCAGTGAGACGGCGGAGAAGGCTCTCGATTTTGAATCGACCGCCGTCGCGTGGCATCCGGCGCAGGAATCGGCGAATAGTTGATCGTCCCAATGAGGATTTTGTACGTGCGATAATTGTCCCTCGCGATTGTCTTCCTGCGGAGTGAAAACAGTCGTCAGCAGGGAGAGCTTGCCGTATTGCCCGGTTCGCTTGAGAAATCGTGTCGCTTGCTTCGTTCCCAATAGGAAATCGACTTCGTCGGCAAATTTCTGTACGCCGGGTGATTCCTTCAGCGCTGTGATCGCTTTTGACTCAGGCAGAGCAGGGCGGATGGTGAGTTGATGCGCGTTCTTCGACCAGCTAGGGCCGACTCTCATCCGGTGGCAGAACAAGCATTCATCGCCGCTGACGAATTCCGGCAGCGGTTTGCCGACGTGGTCGCTGCCCCAGGCGGCGGGATCGAGTTGCTTGGCGTCGGTCTGCGCCGACAATCGAGGGCCGTCTTCCGAAGGTGTCTCCAAGTACAAGACCGCGCAGAACAGAAGCGCCAAAGCGGGCACGGCGATTGCGGCGATGATCGGCAACTTTCCACGTGTGGTCATGAGTCCGCCCGCACCCACCCGTGGGCGGCGTTGTCCCGCTGGCCGCCGTTTTGCAAATAGGCGGTTTTCAGCCGCGAGAGCGCATCGCCCGGGAACGCCTTGAGTTGTTCCTTAACATCGACGCCGTAGATTTTTGCGGCGTTCAATCCGAAAATTTTCGCCTTGTCCTCCTTGGACAGTTTCTCATACCCGAACTTCTCGCACAGTTCGTCGGAAATTTGAAACCGTTTGAACGCATCGATGACCCATGTCGGCGAACCCCACCACAGGCAATCGGTCCCCCACAGCACATGATCAGCGCCGTAATGTTTGACGTTCTTGCCGATCAGGTGTTGGCACATCACCGGGTGGGCGATGGCGAGCAAACCGAACGACGAGCCGATCTCGCAGAAGACGTTGTCCATTTGCGGATTGCGCTTTTTGATCTTCATCAACTCCGCATGCCAGGCGAAATCGCCGGTCGTCGGGTCGAAAAAATCGTCCCGCTCAAATTGCGGCTCGCCGGGGCCATGTTTGATTGCGGAGTGATAGGCGATGAACGTCAAATCGGGATGGTCGAGCGCCGCTTTCTCCAAATCGCCCGGATGCGCGAAGTGGCCGAACCGCCGGGACTGCGACGCGAATCCTTTGTGGATACTAAAAATCTTCAGCCCGAGTTCCTTCGATTTTTCGTAGAAGGGATACGTCAGCTTTTCGTCGTCGAGCCGGAATCCGTTGCCCGATTTTCCGGGATCGGTATGGCAGTACCACTTCCAACTGTCGATCCCGTAGGTTTTGACCTCGCGTTCGATTTGCTCAAACAGAGCGGCAGTGTCGGGAGCGTTGTTGTCGCGGTCCCAATAATGGTTCGGAGCGCAGTTTCCCTGGCAGAGTGTGCGTCGGCAGCCGGCCAGTTCGTTGAGCTCGTTTTTGCGCTGCGACATCAGCCAACTTGGCAAAATCCCGCCGCGTCGGTCGCGGCCTTCCAGAATCTTGCCGGCGAGGTTCTTGTTGATCTCCCGGCCGGGCACGCCGGAGATGACTGCCATGCTGGTTTCGCTATCGAAGAAAATCTCTTTGACATAGTTCGTAAAGCTGTACGCGTCGGCGTCGTTCTTGAGCTTGAACCCCATGTTCTTGACGAATTCCGCCTTGCGAAACCCGAGCGCATAGCCGTCGGTGAAGTGCGTCTGCACGTCGAAGATGAAGTATTCACCCTTGGGCCACTTCTCTTCGGTCGCCGCTGGTTCGGTCGTTTCGGCAGCGTCGACTTCCCAATACGGTCCATAAACCAGATTGGAGGCCAAAAACGCCGTCGCCAGCCCCATCGACGTCCGCAGATAGTCGCGGCGGCTCATGCCGAGTTTACGCGACTTCTCTTCCGCCATTTCAGTGATCAACGATTCCCAGCGGCGCTGCTGTTGGTTCTGTGGACGCGGCAGGAATTCTTCGTTGGAGACCGCTTGAGTTGGAATCGGAGACTCAATCCCCTCTCGACGGTCGCGTTCCCATTTGGGAATCCACATAATCTTCGCCCCTTTTGTGAAATCTTGCTGAAATCCGCTGAGATCGGTGAGTGATTATAACCTGTCGCGCCTAGAAATAGTTAGCCGTGCCGAGGATCTTCGTAGAATCGGTCCGCCCAATTCCGTAGGGCAGGCTCCCGCCTGCCGCGAGCCACAATAGACGCGACATCAGCTTGGCGGCAGGCGGGAGCCTGCCCTACACTGTTTTAATCGAGTCTACGACTACGGCGACCCAAGTATTGGAATTGGTCTCACCAGGTGAGGTCTGATATACTGGGCGACGAGTTATTATTGCAGAACGATCAAGGTTGCATCGAGGGCAGTGCTGTGTTGAGTCGAAAAGTGCGGTGTGCAATGCGAACCACTCTGGGCTGCGCGATCGTGGCGATGCTTACGATGGCCGCCGTTTTTCGCTCAGCACCGCTCCGTTCGGCGGATTCCAAATCAAAAACCCGCGAATCGCCAGTCGGCCAGAAGGTCACCGACTTTATTCTGCCGGACCAAAACGAGCAAAAAGTCGCGCTGAGCGATTACGGCGACAAGAAACTGGTCGTGCTGTTCTTCATGGGCACGCACTGCCCGATTTCGAATCTCTATCTGACGGAGTTGACCAAGCTTCAGGACGCCCATGCCAAACAGGGCCTACAAGTGATCGGCGTCAATTCCAACGCCGGCATCACGCACAAGGACCTGCGTGAACATGCCGAGGAATACAAAGTCAACATGCCGGTGCTGCTGGACGCCGAGCAGCGTTTGGCCGACCGCCTGGGAGCGACCCGGACCGCGGAGATTTTTCTCTTGGATGAACAGCGGAAGGTGCGCTACCACGGACGGGTCGACGACCGCTTCGGCTATACCTACAAAAACGCCAAGCCCAAGCGGCGCGATCTGGCCGTGGCGGTAGAGGAATTGCTGGCCGGCAAACAGGTCTCCGTCACTGAGACCAAACCGCTCGGTTGTTTGATCACCCGCAGCCGCCGCACGAAGGCGAACACACAAGTCACCTATGCCAAGGAAGTCTCGCGAATCATTCAGACGCGGTGCCATGAATGCCACCGCCCGGGAATGATCGGCCCGTTTTCGCTGCTGACCTACGACGACGCCGTGAAGTGGACCGACATGATGAAGGAAGTCGTGCTGGAAAAACGGATGCCGCCTTGGCACGCCGACCCGAGGTATGGACATTGGTCCAACAACCGCAACATGCCGCAGGAGGAGATCGATACTCTCATCGCATGGATCGACGCCGGCGCGCCGTTCGGGGATAAGCAGGATCTCCCCAAACCGAAGAAGTACGCCGAAGGTTGGATGATCGACCAGCCGGACATTGTTTTCGAATTGCCCGAAGTGGTCACCGTTCCTGCCGACGGCGTCGTGCCCTATCTGTACTTCACGGTGCCGACGAACTTCGAAGAGGACGTCTGGATTCAGGCGGCCGAGGCGCGGCCGGGGAACCGGGCGGTCGTGCATCACATCATTGTGTTCTACCGGGACCCCAAACAGCGTCGCTGGCGCGGTCGGGGGCACATTTGCGGTACGGCGCCGGGTGATCCGCCGACGATCCTGCCGCCGGGTGTCGCCAAGCGAATTCCGGCCGGTGCGGAGTTGCTCTTCCAAATGCACTACACCCCCACCGGCAAAGAGGAAAAGGACCGCTCACAGGTCGGGTTCGTGCTGTACAAAGGGGACAAACCGCCCGTCGGTTTTGCCGAGACCAAGGGCATCATGAACACCAGGTTCAAGATCCCCGCCGGCGAAGCCAGTCACCCCGTTGAATCATCCTTCACGTTTCGGCAGGACGTCAAGCTGCTCTCGCTGATGCCGCACATGCATCTCCGCGGCAAGGACTTCCGCTACCAGGCGATTTTCCCGGATGGAAAGCGGCAAACGCTGCTGTCGGTGCCGCGGTACGATTTCAATTGGCAAAACACGTATCGCTTTGCCGAGCCGCTCTCGTTGCCGAAGGGAACCCGCATCGATTGTTTGGCGCACTTCGACAATTCGGAAAACAACGCCGCCAACCCCGATCCCACCAAACCGGTCCGCTGGGGCGACCAAACCTGGGAAGAAATGATGATCGGCTGGGTCGGCTTCATGCCGCAGAAAAAAGCGGAGACAGACGGCGACCAAAAAGAGAGGCCGTAGGTCAGGCACGCTAACGAGCTCACGCAATTGAGCGACGCCGCTAATATATATTGCGCCCTCATCAATCTTTCTCCGCCCCATGCC
This sequence comes from Planctomycetales bacterium, assembly GCA_028285345.1. Classification (GTDB taxonomy): domain Bacteria; phylum Planctomycetota; class Planctomycetia; order Planctomycetales; family Planctomycetaceae; genus Symmachiella. Next base: position 322,384 of record JANQPT010000012.1, on the reverse strand, counting down.
TGACATCCCGTGGAACACGCGGGATCGCTCCTCACGGAAACGGTCCCGCCGCGCGCCGCACGCGATCCCCGTGTGCCGACATCGCGGCTCGATCTGCTGCCGGCAACTCACGCCAATCGCCTAACAGAGTCAAATTCTGTTCCAACTCCGCACGTCCGTTCGGCGCCATCAGTGCAACACTGATCGAGGGATGCGAGAGTACATAGCGATACCATTCTGCCGCAGCGGGGATGTTGAAGCCACCCGGATCCTGCTCCGTCGGTTTGAGCAGCGCGCCCCACCGCAGGCAGGTGAAACCGACAACCGGCAGACCGACACGGTCGGTGACGGGAAAAACCTCCGTCTCTGCCCTTCGATGAGCTGCGTTGTAACGGACCATCAACAAATCAAGCAATTTCGACTCCACCCATTTCGCCGCCAACGGCCGCTGATGCGTCGTCAATCCAATCGCCCGCAATCGTCCGTCATCCTTGGCTTCCTCCAGCGCGCGAATCGCGCCCTCATCGGCGATGATCCGCTCCCATTCGCCCTCACTCTCCACATAGTAGAGCGTCAATATGTCTATCCAATCGGTGCAGAGCCGCTTCAACATGTCGTCGATTTCCCGCCGCATGGAATCGCGCGTCCATCCGGCGGCGCTGATTTGGGCGGCGCAAACGACCTGCGACCGCTGCGGACCCAACTGGCGGATCGCGGCACTCATTCCGTCATCGTGCCCGCACCAATTCCAGTAGTTTACGCCGCAGTCGAGTGCAAACAGTACATCGTCGGCCGCCAAATGCGTGTTGCCGCGTGTCGCCAGTCTCAGCCGACAGACGGCGGGCATGTTGTGGCCCAATTGGGCGTACCGATTCACCTCAATCCGCCCGCGGAATTCCGCACCCGATGACGTATGGTTCCGAACAAGATCATCTTTTACGGCGGCGGTGGTGTGCACGCAACTCTTTGTGCCGGGCGGCGGCGTAGATGTCGATCAGTCGGAATTTGCCGATCCCTTCGACATCGAACAGACGCTTTGGATCGGCGTCGATTTCCTTCCAGAGCGCCTGATAATTCTTGATGTCTCCCCCTTCCAGGCCGAGGAATCGCGCCGCGGTGAAGTTGTTCTCTTCCAAATAGTCCGTGAGCTTTGCCAACCGCGCCGGCGGTTCGTACTTGCCGTTACTCCAAGTGGCGAAGATGTCGAGACGGACGACGCGGTCTTTGCCGACGCGGTACGTGTCTCCGCCGATGCCGGGATTGTTGTCGTAGTTGATGAGCCCCACATGCACATCTTTTCCGTCCGGCAGTCCCTGGATCGTGACGTAAGTCTGTTCCATTTGCGTCGCGGCGATCAACCCGGAGAGAAACCCCGGCCCCCAGCCGCGCGGCCCGAGCACCCCTTCGCCCAGACGCGGTCTGAGACTGATGAACAGGAATGCATGATTCGCCTTGGGATCGTTCTCGATCTTCAGCGTCCCGCTTCCTAGCGGTGTGATCTTGATTTCGACCTTCCGTTCGGCAGCGACAACGACTCCTTCGGCGACTCCGTGCAGGGTGATCTTGTCGTTCTTTTCCTTCAGGAAATCGGGGATTCCGACCGCCCCCGGCCAAGACTGAGCCACCAAGCGATATCGGCCCGCCGGAACGTCGTCGAACTTGAAGCCGCCGTCTTGATCAGTCAATTCCCGTCGAACGTCGTTGAGCCCGCGAAAATTCTCAAACGGCCATTTTAAGACAAGCGGCTTGCCGGTCTTGGCAAGAATCGGCAGTCCGCTGTCGGCAGCGCAAAGGAAGACGACCGCATTCTCAACCGCACGCTCATTTCCATCGACGACGCGTCCACTGATCGTGCCGGTTTTGTTCGCTTCGGCAGCATCCGCGTATTGAGGCAGCAGGACTGCGCACGCCACGATTGGAAGCATGTGCAGCGTGCGGCGAAGATTTCGTATTCCCGCAGATTGAATACTGATCGATTCGATACGACTCATGGTACGTCCTTGTCTTAGGTCAATAAGCGGCTAACAATTCGAAGCACACTCGCTGAGGCGAATTGTTGTAGCAGATATCACGAGTTTCCGTCGATGTTTTGCAAACGCAAAATGGCGGTGCACGAAAACCGTGAGCTAGCCAGTTCCGGCAGTTGGCCTCCCCGTCGCGATCACGCCTGACGCCGCAAGTTCCGGCCCGCTTTGACAATGCTGATTGCCACCGCGACGACAAAGAGGGCGGCCGCAATCAGGAACGATTCGATGCCCGGCCAGCGCCTGAGCATCCAGACAACGCAATCGAAGATCAACGCGCCCGCACTGATCAGACCGGTTGCGAGATAACTCCAACTGCGAAGTCCCGCGGCCAGAGCGAATGAAACCGCCGCCACTGCGGACAGGTAAACCGTGCCGGTCCAGGGTGCGACGGAATCGGGGAGCACTGTCGGTTCCAGGAACACCACAACGACGTCAATCATCAGCGCGACCGCGCCGAACACGCGAAACAGCCGTGCGAATTCATCGTTGAAGAGTACGCCGGCCAGTATGAGACTGACTACGGCCAGTTGAATTGTGAGGAAATCGCGAACGCGGAGATTGATTTCCCAACCAAAGGAAGGCGCTACGTGAAACGCGAAAACCAAGCAAAGTGCTCCCGCCAGGAATCGGCGTGAATCGCGTCTCGAGACGCATTTGGCGAACTGCACAAGCGCGATCAACACAAAGGGCAGCGGATGGACGTCGGCCAATGTGGCGACACTAACGCTCTCGACGCGAACGACCGACATCACTAACAGGGCGGCCATAAGCGCGTCTTCAGCAAACCGGACTTTGCGAAGCCATGCATAACCGTAAAACAGGCAGCCGGCGATCCCGCTCAGGAACACCGGCGAGGCCAGCCGCTGCACAAACTGTGACAGAAAATCACTCTGCAGCCGACTCGGCTCTGAAAAGGGAAAGCTGATCACGAAACATGCCGCTGGAATCAGCAGCGCGATCGACTGGAGTTTGAGTAGCCGCTGGACGCGACCGATTTCCAGCATCACTAATGCGGCAGCCAACAGCATGGGAACGAGAAAGTAGCCGCCGAACGCCGAGCCCAACTCCATTGCCTCCTGCAGACTGAGCGTCATCACCGGATCAAACGTCAGGCTCAACGAGTAGGCACGGTATCCGAGACAGACGGCGAGTAAGCCGATGATTCCCCAGGGAAACCAGGGCCAACTCCACGGCGTACCGTTGTCGCGAACATAGCCGTCGCCCCGCCACACGGCCGGCAAAAAAGTCACGAACGAGATCGCGGCACAGGGCGAGAACAGATAGATACGCCACACAATCGCATCGGCGCTGCCGGAAAGCTCGTGCGGAATCAGAAGTACCGGATAGAGGAACAGTAATCCCAGCAATCCATGCAGCGGAAGCCGAAACAGGACCGGTAGCTTGATCCGCAAGCCGAGCAAGAGTCCCTCGACAATCACCGCGGCAAACGCGTAACCCGCTAGGCCAATCACCGGAGCGAGCGACAAGTGATTGAGCATGGCATCATCGAGTGTTACCGCCAGGGCGACGAACAATACCACGACAATTGCGAAGATGGAGCGCGCGTCATCCCAGACGCGGCCGAAGCGGACGATGCCGAATCCCGCAGCCGCCATCATCATCGTGTAGCCGGCGATCAGCGCCATCAGCGTCCAAGTGTGGCGCGGCCCGCTGTCGACTTGAAACCAGTGCGCGGTTCCGTGAATCACAAAGCAGAGGCTGAGCAGGTAGAACGGATTACGGGTGTACAACCACCCGATCAGGTTCCGGTTCAGAAAGCCACGCTGCTGGGGCAGCGGTTGATCAGTCGCGACGTCAGGCAACGTTTCCGATGAGTGCATCCAACACCTCCGTACGTAGTACGGCGACCACCCTCACCTCCGGAAGAACAGGAGTGCTGGTGGATCGCCCGCGTGAGAATGTTACGGATGCATCGACTGACGGCGGAATTGTAGGAGGGCGGAATCGCCGAAGTCAATTGGGATTCTGATGCATGTGGCCGGTCGACCTTGAGTTAGGTTCCTGCCCGCTCGTTGCAAGCTGCTTGTATGCTGATCTCTCAATCAAGCGCTTTCGATGAACGCTTCCTCGTAGAGGTGACGGCGCTCGAATCCAAGCTTTTCATAGATCGCGATCGCCGCGTCGTTTTGGCAGTGGACATTCAGTCCGATTGTCGCGACATCGTCAGCCAACAGATCGACCAATGTCCTCGTGACGGCCGTGCCTAACCCGCGTCCCCGGTGCTCCGGGTGCGTGGCGACTGCGCCGATTACAGCGACGGAATATTGCGGCGAATAGACATGGCACGCCGCGATCGCGACAAGCTGCTCTCCGGCGAAAGCACCCATCGTGCGCCCCATTTCGAGCGTCCGTTCGTCGAAGTACGCGCCGGGATATGCGGCGCGATACAGGTCGCGGATCTGCTGCCGGTCATCTCCGGTTAACACCCGCACCCGACGATCGGCGGCACTCTGCAAGTCCGCCAGCGCTGCATGGCGCTTCCACTGCATCCGTTGATGCGTGCCGAGATGACGGAGCTGGTAACGTTGTCTGACGATCGGCTCGTGCTGCCGGCGGTAGTGCACGTGAGCCCGATCGGGGAGCTCTGGCAGCAGCTGTTCCCAAATGCGGCCTTGATCTTCGTTGTCCGTGATCGCCAGGATGACCGCCGTTTCGAAGGCACCGTACAGCAGTAGGCTCGACGTCACTTCCTCGCGGCGGGTGATCCACCAGCGTGTAGCCGGGAAGAAGAACGGGTCAAGGTCGCCCAACTGATAGGCGTAGAGCACAGGGTCGGTACGAAAGAAATCAGCGAGCAAGTCGGAGTCGCGCGTCTCCTCAATCATTACGCCGTTCCCCTTATGAGTCAGCAAGAGCTGTGCCAATGGCGCACATGCGTTTTACAACTTATGATTTGTAATTCGCGGTTCAGTCATGTCGATAACTTATAATTGTGCGACAAACGTTTCAAACTCTCATTGGTTGCGCAAATCTTAGTTGATCAAAACGGCACAACATATACGGTGAAGCAGCGATGGTGCATGTTTGGGCAGAGCATGCCGCTCGCGACCACAAGCGGTCAGGTTTCATCAATAACTGTGTTAGCCACGAATCGCACGAATTCACACGAATGATTCGCGGCCATTCGTGAAGATTCGTGCGATTCGTGGCGAGATCTTTTATTGGATTTGGTTGCGGCGCGGCCGTGCTGGGCGCACTGTGGAATTGTGTGAACTGTCGGCCATGTCGTCTCCGTTGGCAAGATCGTTCTTCAGTCCCCATTTGGAAGTGCATTTCGCGAATCTACACGTCGCTTGACGCCGCGGGGAATCGTCGCTGGAATCAATGTCTTGCGATCGAATCATGCGCCAATGATCTGCGAGCGTGCGTGAGATTCTGCTGAGCAATTTCGCAGAGAGAGCCACCAACCACAAGTATTTGGACAAAGTGCCCCATGTGGCCGACGGTGCTAATCGGAGCAGTTGTAGGAATCGGGCTGTGGATCGGCGTGCGGCGCTATCTGCGGTATCGCCGCCGCCACTGCCCGGAATGCGGCCTGGAACTGGAACTGTTGAGCGAAACGGCCGATGATGAACATCTCACCGACACGCAAAAGACTGAGGAGCAGCTCGGCAGTGTCGATTACGACATCTGGTCCTGCCCAAACTGCGAGTACACCCTGCAACTGCGCTACCGCGCGTTCTTCACCCGATACTCCGCCTGCCCCAAGTGCAAAGCCCGTACGAAGTCCAGCTCGACGGCAATTCTGCAAGATGCGACCGAAGCGATGTCCGGCCGTAAAGAAATCACCGAAACCTGTGTAAACTGTTCCTATCGCAAGGTCTACACGCGCATCATTCCGCGCCGTTCCTCCGACTAGCGCACTGCAGCCGCGGTACTCGTAAGAACTGCGGCTGGCGAAGCGCAACTGCGGTTGCCCTCACCGCAACTCCGCCCCCAGCTTCGACTGGCAGGCAGCGATGACCGCTTGTTGGGACTCTTCGACCTCCTCATGCGTCAGCGTCCGGTCGGCGGCGCGGTAGCGGGCGGTGAGGACGTAACTCTTCTTGCCCACGGGGATCTGTTTGCCACGATATTGGTCGACGTATTGTACATCCTCCAACAGTTCTCCGGCGGCGGTACGCACGGTTTGCTCCAACTGCTGCCAGGTCGTCTGCTCATCGAGAACGAAGTTGAGATCGCGATCGCTGGCGGGAGTTTGCGGCATCTCTTTGAACTGCGGCGCGAGGTCCGCGGTCGCTTCCAACAAACCGAAGTCGAGTTCCGCCACGGTCGTGTCGTCGCGCAGGTCGAGTTTGTCGCGCAGGTCGGCGGAAATCTCGCCCAGCCAGCCCCACAGCTTGCCGTTCAGCAGGACTTCACTGCCGCGCCCCTCGGCAAAACCGGGCAGTTCGCTGGGGCGGACGTCGACTTTCGACGCGTGATTGACGCTGTGGGCGATCAGTTCGACCAGTCCCTTCATGGTGAAAAACGAATCGCCGCTGACCAGCGCCAGCCGGGTCGGTTCCGACTCCGGCTTGCCCGGCTCGGCGGTGAGATAGACGTTGGCGATTTCATACAGGCGGGCGTTGAACGTGCCCCGCTTTTCGTTTTCGCGCCGCGATTGCAGCAGGCTGGGGATCAGGCTCTGGCGCAGAATGTTTTCGCGCTTGCGCGAAGAGTGCTCGACGCGCAGCGGTTCAGATTCCCCGGTGGGACGGAACAACCCGTGGAGGTCGTCGTCGACAAACGTCATGGTCACCGCTTCGAAAAAGCCGTTTCCGCCCAGTGCGTTGTGAACTTTGTCGGCGACGTAGTCGGCCACCCGCTTGTGGCTGCCGGTGAGCGGGACGAGCACATCTTCAGGAATACGCTCATATCCGTAAATCCGCGCCACCTCTTCGATGAGGTCGATTTCCCGCGTCAAATCGCGCCGCCAGGCGGGCGGGATGAATTCGCAGTACTCCTCGCCTGCCAGCCCGTGATGCTGCAGTCCCAAGTCCTCCAAAATGCGAATTACTTCCGCAACCGGAATCTCGATGCCGAGGATGCGGGAGATTTGGGCGAAGCGGAGCTTGATCGGTTCGGTGTTTGGTTGACGACCGGCGCCGGCGACAACGGCTCCGTCAAGCAACTCGCCGCCCGCCAGTTCCAGGATCAATTCCGCACAGCGGCGGCTGGCCCAATCGAGGCCGAGCGGATCGATGCCCCGCTCGAAACGGTACGATGAATCGCTATGCAGGTTGAGCGCCCTCGCGGTATTGCGAATCGAGAGGGGGCGAAAGTCGGCGACTTCGATCAAGATGTTCGTCGTCGATTCGCTGATCTCAGTTTCCAGCCCGCCCATCACGCCGCCGATCGCAACGGGGCGGTCGGCGTCGGCGATCACGCACATGTCCGGCTGTAGCTCGTACTCGCGCTGGTCGATTGCCATCAACTTCTCGCCGGGAGCAGCACGGCGGACGACGATGCGGCCCTCGTGCAGTTTGTCCATGTCGAACGCGTGCAGCGGCTGCCCGCATTCCATCAACACATAATTGGTGATGTCGACCACGTTATTGATCGGCCGAATACCGAGCGTCTCCAGCCGCGCCTTCAACCAATCGGGACTCTCCGCCACTTTGGCGCCGCGGACCACGCGGGCGATGTATTGCGGGCAAAGGTCTTCGCATTCGATATCGACCGACGTCGCCTCGGAGGCTTTTTCCGAGCCCTCGTGCGGTTGCGGGTCGGGAATCTTGATTTCAGTGCCGTAGAGCGTGGCGATTTCCCGGCCGACACCAATGTGCCCCAAACAGTCGGGGCGGTTGCTGGTCACTTCCAAATCGATCGCCAAATCCTCGCCGACCGGCTCGGTCCCTTCGAGGTTCAATCCGGAGAGGGTCAGTTTTTCGGTCAGTTCATCGACCGGCATGCCCAGTTCGACGTACTCTCCCAGCCAGTTCCAACTAACGATCATGTTTCACAGTGCAGATTTGAGACGAGGATATTGGGTATTTCAGTGAGGAATGACACCTGCGGCGGCGCTGTTGTTCGGTGTGCAACTCCTTGCCGGCGAAAGAACCATGTCACTTCGAGCGGCAACAGAATAGCATACGTTTTGCCACAATCAAACCGGTCGCAAAGGGTAGTGCGCGATGTCGGAGTGTCCCGCTGCGGCCGACTGACTTGATCTGGGGCCGCTGGATCGATGCGACGCGTTGCCTTTAGTTGCCCGGGCAGCTGTTCCCTGCGAAGAACGTGCGATCCGCTTCGTCGCCTATATCTCTAGCGTGCCAATGCCTGCCGTAACCGGGCCGCCGTTCTGGGAGCATCGCATCGTTATTCAGCATCCTGCAGAGCCTCGGCGACCAATTCTTCGTTGTGGACATCATCATTGGCAAGCGCCATATCTTCGTCGGGCGGCAAAAGTGGCTGAGACCTCACAAAATCGACGATGTGGTCTGGAGCCGCATCGTAATCCAATCGAAAGTATGGGACGTCACCGTCATATTGCGGAAACGGGGCGATCATTGGTGCAATTTGTTGCCATTTGACAATCGTGATCTCGGGAGAACCATTGGCGGATGAATTGGATGACAATTCATGGCGCAGTAGGAATACGAGATCAGATTGCGGCATGTAAATTGGACAGGCATCCGGCCAGACGATTGCGGTGCATGCGCGTTGATCGCTCTTCATGAACATGTATTTGGGGACGAACAGCGCATCGCCCACTTGATCTTGCAAGTGGTCCCGGCCGTAATTCCATTTCCATGCCTGTTCGAGCCCGTCAGTGGGATAGACAAACAGATCAGGACGATCGTCCGAAGAGAGGATTGCCCGGTATGCGAATCGATTACCGGCGTTCCAGCCGCGAAGGAATCCATCGACGCTGAATGGACCGTCATCCATTCCATCGGTTTGCGGGTCACTGACGTTGAGCGCAAATCTTTGGACGAAGGACTCAACTTCGGGACCAGCTTCAAGGCCGAAGAAGTGTGGTCGGAAATAGTTCAAGTTGAAAGCGATTGAATCCGAGTCTGATTCATCATCGTCGCTAGGCTCGGAGTATTCGAAGTAGAAGTAAACGCCGGTATCCTCGTTTTGATAGAACGCTTGCGAATGCTCAATCGTGTATCGGCCACGATCCGCAAAGTACGCCACGAATTCGTCGCGCGTGGGTAGCGACTGTGTCGGCGTGAAGTAGAGGTCGTAGCTCATGATGCATGCGGCTGTTTGCTGGATAACGGAAAGGGTTCAGCGACGAGAAAAGAAACGGCAATCTTTCACTCGCTTCTCAATATTTTCTCCATTTTCTTTCCCTTGGCCAACTCATCGACAAGCTTGTCGAGATACCTCACTTGTTGAGTCAGCGGATTTTCGATTTCTTCGACTCTGTAGCCACAAATCACGCCCTTAATTAAGTGAGCGTTGGGATTGAGCTTGGCTTTTTTGAAAAAGCCCTCAAAGGTGACTTCGTCTTCAATCAGTTTTTCCAGTTTCTTGTCGGTAAAACCGGTCAGCCACTTGATGACTTGGTGCAATTCCTCTTTCGATCTGCCCTTCTTCTCAACTTTGTTGACATAGTGCGGGTAGACCGATGCGAACGTCATGTTGGCAATTCGGTCATCGTGGTGGCTCGTGTCGGTCATTGTCTCTCAAATTTGTTCAAGGCGGATAACTCTGTTTTAGCATGGTCAGCGTATCGTCTGTCAGCCGCAGCGTTGCAGTCGAACGCACAGGCCGACGATCCTCGTTAGGCAGATTCTACGCAGTCGCTTACGCCCGATTCAATCTTCTCCCTCAGTGACCGGCTGTTTCCGCCCAGCGCTCAACATCTTCTCGGATCCCCGCGTGCGATTAAATCAAGGTCGTGCGAACTTTCATGTGCCCCAGCAGTTCCTGCGGTTGTCGTCTCGCTTGACCGAAACCGTGGTAATGCAGCGGCGCCTCCTTTTTATCAGCTTTCAGGCACGGAGCGCGTGATATTCGGCACGTCCAAACCGACTTAGGGCCCAGGGGGTTGATCCCTTTTCGCACCAAATCTCCGAGGATAATCAAGATATGAACCGCCAGCCGTTTGGGAAACCGCCGCAATGGTGGGCGCCGAAATTGAGCCCCTGGATGATTCGTTTCTGGCGCCCGTTACGCCGAAGAAAGCAGTTTCGGGAGCATCGGCTCCAGCAGATCGACGTACGCGGTCTGGAACATCTCCGCTCGGCGATTGAATCGAACCAGGGCGTGCTGATCACACCCAATCACAGCGGTCACGCCGATTCCTACGTGCTGTATCACGCCGCCGATCAACTCGGTTGCCCGTTGTTCTTCATGGCGGCCTGGCAGGTTTTTGGAAAATCGGGTCGCATCCGGCGGCGCATCCTGCAACAGCACGGTTGCTTCAGCGTCGACCGTGAAGGGACCGACATGCGCGCGTTTAAACAGGCCGTCGAGATTCTACAGCAACGGCCGAACCCGTTGGTGATCTTTCCGGAAGGGGAAGTGTACCATCTCAATGAACGCGTGACGCCGTTCCGGGAAGGGGCCGCCTCAATCGCCTTGTCGGCGGCGCGGAAGTCGGATCGCGAGATCGTCGCTGTTCCGTGCGCGGTCAGGTACATCTACACCAGCGACCCCACGCCGGAACTGCAGCAAATTATGACCGCACTGGAAGAACACGTGTTTTGGCGGCCGCGGCCCGATCTCCCGCTGCGCGATCGGATCTATCGCTTCGCCGACGGAATGATCGCACTCAAAGAGGTCGAGTTCCTCGGCCGGCAGCAGACCGGCCTGCTCTATGAACGGATTTCCCATTTGTCCGACTGCATCTTGCAGCGGTTGGAGCAGCAGTACGATTTGGCGGGAGCGGAGGAATTCACGATTCCGCAGCGGGTCAAGAATGCGCGCCGCGAGCTGATTTCCCAAATGCAGCGGGCCGATGATGATGCCTTATTGAAAAAACGGTTGGCCGAAGAAATGGACGATCTGTTTCTGGTCGTGCAGATGTTCAGTTACCCGGGCGATTACGTCGCAGAGCGTCCAACGATCGAGCGGATGGCCGAGACGATCGACAAATTTGAAGAGGATTTTCTAGGTCGGCCCACCGCGGGCATCCGCGCAAGCCGCCGCGCGATTGTTTCATTCGGTGCCCCAATCAGCGTCGAATCGACGCGGGGCAGGTCGTCGACCTTGGCATTGACGAATTCTCTGGAGACGGCCGTCCAAGACATGCTCGACGCGACTGACGACACGTTTACGCCCGCGCCGCCCAACGTCAGCCTGCTATCGGCATAAACCGGCCCGCACCATTTGAGTCGTCGTCGACCCCGTTCGCCGCAATAGCGACACGGACGTCTGATCGTCCACCTCGACAGAAACCGGCTGCGCGATCATAATGGAGGTTCCTCCCTGAACAACACGCCGGTCCGTCTGAGACGTCCGCCATGCCGATTCTGCGATCGCTACTCATTTTTTCCGTCCTATTGTGCGCGCCGTTATGCGCCGACGACGGAACGAAGGTGGTCACGGCGGAACAAGCGGCATTCTTTGAGAAACGCGTGCGGCCGGTGCTGGCGGAGAAGTGCTTCTCATGTCACGGACCGGAAAAACAGGAACTGGGGATCCGGCTCGATTCTCGGCAGGCAGTGCTGCAAGGCGGGGATGACGGAAAAATCGTCACACCGGGGAATCCTGATCAGAGCCGGTTGGTGTCGGCGATTCGCTACGACGGCGACGTGCAGATGCCTCCCGAGGAACAACTGACCCGACAGGAAGTCGCCGCACTGACTCGCTGGGTCAAAATGGGACTGCCGTGGCCGGGTTCAGACAAGCCGACTGCAGCGCCAGATGATGCGTTCGAGCGGCATTGGGCGTATCAGCCGGTAGCGTCGCCCGATCCGCCGGAGGTCCAGGACTCCGCATGGCCGCGCACGCCGATCGATCGCTTCATCTTGGCACGTCTGGAATCCGCCGGTCTCAGTCCGTCTCCCGCAGCGGACCGCCTCACGCTGCTCCGCCGTGCGACATTTGACCTGACGGGGCTTCCGCCGACGGCGGAGGAGACGGCGGTGTTTCTCAGAGATCAGTCCGGCCACGCTTACGAAGCGTTAGTCGACCGCCTGTTAGCATCGCCCCACTATGGAGAGCGGTGGGGACGATACTGGCTGGACGTTGCGCGATACGCCGACAACAAGGGATATGTGCATTTCGGGGAGAAACGCTACCCCTGGGCGTATGCTTATCGAGACTATGTGGTCCGCGCGCTGAACGAAGATTTGCCGTACGACCGATTCATCACCGAACAGCTAGCGGCCGATCAACTCGAACCGGAATCAAACCCGCAGGCCTTGGCGGCGATGGGGTTCTTGACGCTCGGCGCTCGGTTTTCCGGCAATGTCCACGACATCATCGACGACCGCATCGACGTCGTGACGCGGGGGCTGATGGGGCTGACGGTCACCTGCTCCCGCTGCCACGATCACAAATTCGACCCGATTCGCATGTCGGACTATTACGGGCTGTACGGCGTGTTTCGAAGTTCCACCGAACCGATCGTCCATCCGCTGTTCGAACCGCCGCCCAAAACGGAAGGCTACCGCAAGTTTTCGCGCGAATTGGAACAGCGGCAGCAAAAACTGGAGAAGTTTGTCACTCGCAAGCACGCGGAACTCGTCGCCTCAGCCCGCGAGCGTGTTGTCGAATACCTGATGGCGGCGCATGCCAAACGGCATCAACCGCCGACTGAGAATTTCATGCTGCTGGTCGAGGCGGGCGATCTGAATCCGACGATGATTCAGCGATGGCAGAGTTATTTGACCCGAACGCGTAAGTCGCAGGACCCGGTTTGGAGTCTCTGGCACGCCTGCGCCGAGCTAAAGCCGGACAAGTTTGCCGAAGGAATGACGCGGACCATCGAGGGCTATGAGGCGCTGGATTCCTCAGAGCAAGTGTGCCATCCATTGGTCCTGGCGGCGGTTAAGGAGTCGCGGCCAACGTCGATTGAGGAACTGGCCGGTTGCTATGGCCGGCTGCTGCACCAAATCAGCGAGAAATGGCAGAAGATGGTTGCATCCGCAGCCGAGCAAAAACAACCGAGGCCGTCCGCTTTGCCCGACGCCGCCGAGGAAGAGTTGCGACGTGTTTTCTACGGTGCGGGATCGCCCCCCGAGGTAGCGGTTCTGGACGGCTGGGAGTTCTTAACGTTGCTGCCCGATCGTCCGGCTCAAAACGAATTCAAGAAACTGCTTGCGGAACTGCAGTCACATCTTTCGAGCCAACGGCACGCGCCGCCGCGGGCAATGGTGCTGTACGACGCCGATGAACGATACGATCCCCGCATCTTTCTGCGCGGCAATCCGCATCGCCCGGGCAAGCAGGTTCCGCGGCGATTTCCGCAATTCCTCTCCGCCGACGAATCGGGCGGCTTCGGTCCGGGTAGCGGACGGCTTGAAATGGCGCGGGCGATCGTCGATCCCGCCAATCCCCTCACCGCGCGCGTGTTGGTCAATCGAGTTTGGCTGCATCACTTCGGGCGAGGTTTGGTGCGAACGCCGAGTGATTTTGGCTTGCGGAGCGAGCCGCCGTCGCACCCGCTGCTGTTGGATTATTTGGCGACGACCTTTGTCAACGACGGCTGGTCTCTCAAACGGCTGCATCGACGGATCATGCTCTCATCCGCCTATCGTCAATCGAGTCAATCCCGAGTGCGGGAGGCGGCGGAGGATCCACAGAACCGGCTGCTGTGGCGGATGAATCGTCGCCGGCTCGATTTCGAGGCGCTGCGGGACTCGTTGCTGGCCGTTTCGGGAGATCTCGATCGGCAAATCGGCGGGCCGCCGGTCGACATCAGTGGAAGCGAATTCTCATCGCGGCGCACCATCTATGGGTTTGTCGATCGGATGGATTTACCCGAGTTGTTCCGCGCGTTTGATTTTCCCGACCCGGCCGCCACCAGTCCCGGGCGAGACACGACGACCATCGCCCCGCAAGCTTTGTTCTTGATGAATCACCGCTTTGTCGGCGAAGTGGCGCGACGCGTTTCGGCGCGTCACGATATCGCCACGATCACTGAGACCACCGATCGCGTGCGACGTGTGTACGTCATCCTGTTTGCGCGGGATCCGTCCATTGAAGAAGCAGAATTCGCGGCGCAATTCTTGGGCCGCGACCCGGAAGAGAAGAACTGGCAACAGTATGTGCAAGCGCTGTTGATGACCAACGAATTTGCATTTTTCGATTAGGTTTTGTGGGAAAAAATGTTTCAGGGTGGCTGGGGTCGGACGTTAGTCCGCCCCCAGGTTCATAAACTGGGGGCTCGCTTTGCTCGACCCCAGCCACCCATCGTCGATTTGGAGTCTCGCGACGAAGTCGAGTGAGAATTTGAATTCAATTAAAACGATGTGGAACAATCACGAACCTGACAACTCGATTCCCTATTCGCGCCGCGAACTGCTGACCCGCAGCGGCACGGGTTTGGGGATGCTGGCGCTCGCCGGCGTGATGAACGACGCCGGCATGCTCCCGGCTGCGGGTACGGGAACGTCGGGACCGCTCGCGCCGAAACGGCCGCACTTCGCGCCGCGGGCGCGGCAAGTCGTGCATCTGTTTATGAACGGGGGGCCGTCGCATCTGGACACGTTCGACCCCAAGCCGGAATTGAACAAGCGGCACGGCCAGCCGCTGCCGACGGCGAACCTGAGAACCGAACGCAAGACCGGCGCGGCGATGCGCTCGCCGTTTCGGTTCCGCAAATATGGCGAGTCCGGGATCGAAGTTTCGGAGCTGTTCTCACAGACGGCCCAATGTATCGACGACATCGCGGTCGTCCGTTCGATGTATGCGGATGTTCCCAATCACGAACCGTCGTTGATGTTGATGAACTGCGGCGAAGGCCAATTGCCCCGTCCCAGTATGGGCGCGTGGGTCACGTATGGACTTGGTTCTGAGAACCAGAATCTACCGGGCTTTATCGTGATGTGTCCCGGCGGATATCCGATCGTCGCCACGCGCAATTGGCGGTCCGCCTTTTTGCCCGGAGCGTACCAGGGAACGTACATCAACAGCAAACAACGGCAGATTGACAAGCTGATCGCCAACATCAAAAACCACACGATCTCTCCGGGCGATCAGCGGCGGCAATTGGAATTGTTGCGGCGTCTCAATGAACGTCACGCTGTGACGCGGCAACACGACCCGCAACTGGAATCTCGGATTCAGTCGTTCGAGTTGGCGTTTCGCATGCAGGGCGAAGCGGCGGAGGCGTTCGACATCGCCCGCGAGCCGAAACACATTCAGGAGAGTTACGGCGACGGAATTCCAGCACGGCAACTGTTAATGACCCGCCGTTTGCTGGAACGGGGCGTGCGGTTCATTCAACTCTGGAGCGGCGCCGGGCAGCCGTGGGATAATCACAACGACATTGAAAAACAGCACCGCAAGCTGGCGGGCGCGTGGGACCGGCCGATTGCCGCGTTCTTGTCGGATCTCAAGCAGCGCGGCTTATTGGAGACGACATTGGTATTGTGGGGCGGCGAATTTGGCCGGACGCCGGTGGCGGAGTTGCCCCAACTCAACGGCCGCGACCACAACCATTACGGCTTCACCTGCTGGTTGGCGGGAGGCGGCGTGCGCGGGGGTTACGTTCACGGTGCGACGGATGAATTCGGGTTTCGCGCGGTCGAGGACCGCGTCCACGTTCACGATCTGCATGCGACGATGCTGCACTTGCTCGGCTTCGACCATGAGCAGTTGACATACCGTTACGCCGGACGAGATTTCCGGCTGACGGACGTGCACGGCAAGGTGGTGCGACCGCTTCTCGCCTGATGCGGAATCGGTACGGTGTGGCTACTTACGCGCGCTGGCAGTAGGCTTGCAATCCGTTCTCCAACTCGCGGTGAAAGTCGGGAGTCCACCACTTCCAGAACGCTTTTTGTGAACTCTCGATCAACTGTTCCTCGTCGTCGGACAACCGTTTGAACAGTTTTTGTTCCGCTTTGTCCTCGGCGGTTTCAACGAGTTGCCGAAAGCGCGCGGCCGCGGAGCAGTGGTCGTTGACGTCGCCCAGAAGTTGCTGGAGTTCTCCGATCAGCGGATAAAGTTTGTCGCGGAAGTTGGACGGATACGCCGGCGCAAGCAATTCCATCGTATACCGGAGTGCTTTGCCCCGGATGCGGAAACGATGCAAATCTTCTAACTGAGGTTTGGTCTCGGGGGCAGCGGCCAGAAACCGCTTGACGACCGGTTGAAACACCGAGGGGGCCCACATACGGAACTTCAGTGATCCTGATTTTCCGCTCTTGTCCCGAATTCGCTCGATGAGTTGATCCGTACGCCGCTGCAATTTGTCCTTCGCGGTCAGTCGCTTGCAAGCCTCGCGAATGGGAGGTTGCGCGCTGGCGCGTTGGCGCCTGAGCCGCTTTAGGATGCGGTCCAATTCTTCGCGGCTGTTCTTGCGTCCCGCGCCGTCGGAGAGTCGTAGAATCAGCACGTCGCAGTCCCGCGCCTCACCCGCGGCTTGTCGAATGCGTTTCAATTTGGAGATAACGCGTTTTGCACGCGATGAGGGGAGGACGTCGTGGTAGAGATCGATCGCCGACCGTGCACGGCGGGTTGAGACGCGCAGCTGGTGCACGTCCTCGATGCATCCCTCGGTCCATTCTGCAGCACGAGGCAGGTAATGTTGCACCGCGGCCATGCGAGCCTGCAGCGTTTGCGCGGCCACGTCGACAATCTTGTCGCCGGGAGCAAGACCCTCAATCCATTTTCCCATCCGCGCCATGATTACTCAGTTTGCCCAAGCTTCATGAAATGGCCAAAAACCTGCATGATCTTACCACAATCTCGCGGTGGGGACCGAGCCTAACTGTTCGCTCGTTTTGCAGTTGTTCACTAGAATGATATCAACTCTCGCGTTGAAACCCTCAGAGCGACCCTCCGGCGCTAAGTGGTAGTCCTCCAGCTGTCGGAACTGGGATTTCAATTTGGACCACGGGCCATGAGCGGCAAACTGTTTGTTTTATCTACCTTGCCCGGTTGAACTCCCAAATGCAAGACGAAGCGACATATTTCTGCGAGTCCTGTGGCGAAGAAATCGTCATTCCGGTGGATCCCTCGGCGGGTTCAGACCAGCGGTATGTCGAGGATTGTCCCGTTTGCTGTCATGCCAACGAGATTCACGTCGAGCTGGATCGTGACGGATCCGTGCGGCTTTCAAGCCGTCCCGAGCAGGACTAGCGCGTGGGATCGCGTCTCATCCCGAATGGAACTGGCCTGATTTGAGCGGTGCGCTGGTCTGTACAGCCTGCGGCAAACTGTCATAGACTGCGGCGACGGGGCGAACCTACGCCAAATGCTGCGACTTGGACGAGAATGATGGATTTCGCGATGTTGACTGTGCGACGAGAGCAAGCGTGCCAAGCTCTGAGAACGCTGGTTTGCTGGATGATTGGTGTACTGTGTGTGGCGAGTTCGCTGCCGGCACAGGATCAGGCAGAGCCAGAGCCCCCCAAAGTCACCCAGGAGAGTCTCGAGACCCAGCGCAAGTCCGCCGAGGAGGCTGAAGGGCTGGATGAAGCACAAAAGGCGAAAGTGCTGGAGTTATACGATCAAGCCAAGAAGTCACTGCAGTCGGCCTCCGTTTGGGAGGAGAACTCCCGAAAGCTCCAGCGACAGCAGGAAAAGATCCCCGAACGATTGAAGCTCGAAGAGCAGAGACAGGAGGCCGCCAAATCCCCACCAAAGGAACTGAAAGAGCTGAATCAGTCGCTCGAAGACAGTCTTCCCCAAGAACTGGAGGAAGTTGAAAAGACGCTGCAACTGTTTGAGACGGAACTCAAGGCGTGGCAGAAATCGCTCGATGATCCGCAGGACGGTTTTCGCAAGAAACTGTCGGATGTGAAGAACGAGGATACACGCCGCAGCGCGCGGGTGGCGGAGATTGCGGGGTTGAAGACCGAACAACGGCTGGAGAAAGCCCGCGAGCAACTTGATTTGCCGGCCAAACCGGATGAGTTGCCGCAACTCTCGGCGGCGCAGAAGATCATGCAGCGCACGCGGGTCCGCGAACTTGAAAACCAACTGGCGGCAGAGCGTGCGGAATTGTCGCTGTATGAGGCCGAGAACAAGGCGGGCCTGCTGCGGACGCAGCGCGACGCGCTTTCATTGCAAATCGCGGTGTTTGAGAAGCAGGTCGAGACACTGCAAAAAAACGTCAGCCTTCTGCGGAGCCAACAAGCAAAGATCCGTTCGTGGCAGGCGCGGCAAGCGGCGATTCAGGCGGCTCCGGAGCTGTCTCAAATCGCAGAGAATAACAACGCCGATGCTCAGCTCAACGTCAAACTGACAGACGATCTGCAGAAGGCCGAACAACGGCTGATTGCGGTGAAAAAAGAGCTGGACGCTCTGAAGAATCAATTTGATGGGGACCGCCAACTGGTCGAGACGGTCGGTCAGACCGATGCGATTGGCATGCATTTTCGCGAGCAGCGCAATTTGATTCCGGACGTGTCGCACTACCGGGCTCAGATTGATGCGCGCCAGGAGCAGATGAACCGGCTCCGTTTTCGCAGATATAAGATCGAAAAAGAGCTGGATCGCTTGGCCGATCTCGACGCCGCGGTGGATCAAACTCTGGCCGGTTTGGATCACAAACCGGATGAGGGAGACGTTCAGACCGCCAAAGACGCGGTGCGGAACTTGTTGGACGTCCGCAAAGCGCTACTGAAGGACGTGGTGGAGAACTCGAAGAAGCTCATAAGCGTTCAGCTTGAGATCGACAAGGAAGAAATCGGTTTGATGACGCTCACATCAGACTACAAGAATTTTATCGACGAGCGCGTGTTGTGGATTCGCAGCGACCCGCCGCTGTGGGCGGGCAAGGACGAGGACGGCCGCTCAATTCTGACGCACGCCGGCGCCGCCTTGGTGTGGATCACCACGCCTGAGGAATGGCAGAAATTACTGACGGCGTTCACGACTTGGCGTTGGCAGGATGTCGTCGAGGTTGGGATCAGCGCCGTGCTGTTTATCGTGTTGATCTATTATCGACGGCGGCTGCGCCAGGCAATCGTCAGCACCGGCGAGGTCGCGTCACGGCCCGGCTGCCACCAATTCGCTCCCACATTGCAGGCGGTGGTTCTGACACTGTTGGTGGCGGCGATCTGGCCGGCGTTGGTGTGGTATATCTCCTGGAGGATTGACGCCCGGCCGAATCCGACGGAGTTTGCGCTGGTAATTTCGCATAGCTTAGCGATCACTGCGGCGGTCTATCTGCCCTTAGAAGTCCTGCGTCAATGTTGTGCGTCAAAAGGATTGGCGGAAAAGCATTTCGCCTGGACAAACAGGACCGTGCGGGAGGTGCGCAAACAGTTGCGCTGGGCGACGCCTGCCTGCCTGCCATTGATTTTCGTGGCGGCGGCAACGCATGCCCAGTCGGTCAATGAACACTGGGAGGACTCGCTGGGCCGGCTGTGTGCGATCGTACTGTTAGTGCTGTTGACGATTGTGTCGCAGCGAATTCTTCGGCCGCGCGCGGGAGTCTTCAATGACATCATCAACGGCCAATCGGAAGGCTGGGCGGGACGCCTGCAGTATGTCGTTTACGCCGTTGCCTGTGTCTTGCCGGCCGCGATGGCGGTCTTGGCGGCGATGGGATACTACTATACCGTGGTGCAGTTGGGCACGCGGCTCGGCGACACGGCATGGCTGCTGATCGTGTTGTTGTTTTTGGACGCACTCTTAAACCGATTCTTGCTGGTCAAGCGGCGTGGATTGGCCTTGGAACAGGCTCGGCTGCGCCGGCAACGCGAATTGGAAGAACAGGCATCCGCAGAGCAGAGCCCCACGCCGCCCGTTCCGATTGACGCGGAGTTGGAACCTGATCTCAAGGCGAGCACGTCACAGGCACAGAAACTCGTCAAGACATCCATTTTTATCCTCTTCTTGGCGGGAATGTGGCTAGTTTGGTCTGACGTAACACAGGCACTGGGAGCGTTAAATCAGTTCGAGCTCTGGTCGACCACTGTCGCAGTGACGGAAGAGTACGTCGATCCGGACGACGGGCAAACGAAGACGCGCACAATCGATCAGCAAAAGCCGATCACGTTGGTTGATCTGGGGCTGGCAGTTCTGGTCAGCATCTTAGCGGTGATCGCGGCTCAGAACGTGCCGGGACTGATCGAAATGTCGTTGCTGCGGGGCTTGCCGTTTGAACCGGGATTCCGCTATGCCATTTCGAGCTTGGCGCGGTATGGGATTATGATTTTGGGGTTGGCGATCGCCTTGGGCGTGATCGGGGTCGGCTGGACGCAAATGCAGTGGCTGTTTGCCGCCGCAAGTTTGGGATTGGGATTCGGTCTGCAGGAGATTTTTGCGAATTTCATTTCGGGGATCATCATTCTGTTTGAACGCCCGATTCGAGTGGGCGACATCATTACGATTGGCGACGTCAGCGGCGTGGTTTCCAAGATTCGTATTCGGGCGACAACCATTACGAATTGGGACCGCAAAGAGTTGATCGTTCCGAATAAGGAATTTATCACCGGGCGGCTGTTGAACTGGACGCTGTCTGATCAAGTCAACCGTGTCGTGGTGAATGTCGGCGTGGCCTATGGTTCGGATACCGCATTGACTCGCAAATTGTTGCTGCAGGTGGCTGCGGATCACGAATTGATCTTGGACGATCCGGTGCCGTTGGCAAATTTTGAAGGCTTCGGCGCGAGCACGCTCGATTTTGTGTTGCGTGCATATCTGCCGAATTTAGACAACCGATTGGGCGTAATCAACGATCTGCACACGGAGATCGACCGCGTGTTCCGTGAACACAATATTGAGATCGCGTTTCCGCAGCAGGACATCCACGTGCGGACGATCCCGGCGTCTATGCTGACCGATCGCCCGATCGAAATTGACCAAGCGTTTCAGTCCGGCAAGCCAGTCTCTGTCGAGTAAAGGAGCCCGACCGGACGTCGCCGAGTGGAGTTTCCCGTGCTGGAACTCACGTGTTCCTACTACGGCTTTGACTGGAGCGCAAATGGGAAGTCATTGCTCTGGCCAGTTTTGACGACTGCTCTCAACTGAGTCTGGTTGGCGCTGGAGTAATTGCGCGGGATGATTTGCACGCGCGGTTTGATTCGGTCTTGCGGCTTGGGGATCTGACCGGCTGCCCGAAGTTCGCGGTTTTCGCGTTTCTTCGTTTGGTAAATCTCCTCCGCCATGCCTCCCGGCGGAATGGACTTGGAAACGGTGACCCAGTATTCACGGGGAGGGGCGCCTGGCGAAGTCACCTTGGAATTGAATCGGGTTTTTAAGGAGAATTTTCCGGACCCGTCGGTGACGCCCATGGCGGTGAGTTGTTTTCCATCGGAAAAGACAACCGTCGCGTCCGGAAGGGGTGAACCGTCCAAGGTGACGCTGCCGGTGACGGGAAGCGTCTCGGGGACGTCTTCGAGATCACTACCGCAGCCGCAGAGCAACAGCGAGAACAGGGTGACACCCGCGAGGTTTCTCATGAGGCGAACCATTCTATCACCACCGGAGTTTCAGACTGCGTTGTTGGCTGATATCGATCGACCAAGGGGGCTGGCTTCAATCGGTGCACGGATCCGAAGGTCAATCACGCGACCATGACCGACTGAACAGACACTTCATCATATCGGCGCGAATCGTCGCCTGTCAATTTCCGAATCGTCCGGGAAAAACCGGGTTTTTCCTAAGCCAGAGGAATTCCCGCCGCTGGTGGTGAATCCTGCGATTTGGTGTTGAATCGGGGCGCCGATACAAAGTATTGTGAAGGTGACGATGTTGTGGATGTAAGTGGCAGGACTGCCCTAGTGTATAGGAACATCACGGCTTTTCAGAATCGATCATCACGGGAGGTCACCCATGCTCAGACGGACAACACGCGTCCGATGTGCCGCAGGGAGAGGATTTACGCTCATTGAACTGCTGGTCGTAATTTCGATCATTGTGCTGTTGATCGCCTTACTGGCGCCGGCCGTTCAGCGGGCTCGCGCCATGGCGCAACGAACACAGTGTAAAAACCATCTCAAGCAACTCGGCTTGGCATTGCACGAGTACCACGACGCGCACAATGTGTTTCCCTACATGCAAGGGGGCACGAGCGGCGGAATCCTGGTCGGCGGCATCTACGGCGACGGCAACGAATTGCAGGTGAACGGTTTTATTCAGCTGCTGCCCTACATTGAGCGGACTCCGCTTTACAACGACATTCAGAGCACTTCGGTTCCTCGCCCGGGCGGCGGATTTTATCCTCCCTGGGGCAGCGCTCCCGACGATACGGCTTACACGCCCTGGCAGGCGCGGATTCCGTTGTTGATCTGCCCGTCCAATCCGCAGGGAACCTTCACGTTTAACTCCGGTCAGCGGAGCTACGCAATGTGCATGGGCGATACGGTCAATAACGCCGGCTTGCTGCCGAGTTTCGTCGGAGTCGACGCCACCACGCCGGGTCCCAATCAAGTCATCTTTACCGGCGTCATCGGAACGCGGGGCTTGTTCGGATTCATTTCGTCGTCGCGTTTCGCCGACATGACCGACGGCACGAGCCAAACGATCGTCATGTCGGAGCGGGGGATTTATTCCGCCAGTGGAGGCCGGGACGTGCGCGGTTTGACGGCCAAGAACTTCACGACGGAGGTGCTGGACAGTCCGGTGCTCTGCTTGGCTTCGGTGACCGGCCGGAAATACGACGTTGACGTCGACGTTGAAATCGACCAGCACCAGGGAGCCATGTGGCACCGCGGGTCACCGCAATCGGCCGGATTCAACACAATCCTGCCCCCCAACAGTCCCTCTTGCATGCCGAATGACATCGACAATTCGTGGGCACTGGTGAGCGCCGGTAGCTATCACGAAGACGGTGTGAATTGTCTGATGGGTGACGGATCGGTCCGTTACGTCAGCGAGTCGATCAATACCGGAAACCTGGCCCTGCAGCCGGGGGATCCGGTGTTCGATCGTAATCTCGACGAAGATTTCCCGCTGTTTACCGTGGGTGAAAGCAACTACGGTATCTGGGGCGCGTTGGGAACGACGCAAGGTGGTGAGAACATCAACTTCTAGTCGACAAGTTGATGAACAATCTGGAAAGCCTCGCAGGCCATCCGTCAATGCGGATGGCCTGTTTTTGATCTGACTCTCAAAACCCGCGAAATCGCGACTTTCGTCCGACCTGGAAGAGAGCGGCGCGATTATTTACGATAGGTATTAACGAACGTCCACAGAAGCTCTTGTGTCAATTCCGGTCGCGCGGAAATATCGCCGTTGCGTCCGACTCAGCAATTCCGGGCAAATATTGATGAAGACTGGGATGAGAACATACATCTTGATCTGTTCGCTGATTGCAGGTCCGGCAGCCCTGTCGGCTGCGGAGCCGTCTGCTGAAAAACCGGCCGCGACCGCCAAGCAGGAACAGTTCTTCGAGAAGAAAGTCCGCCCGCTGTTGGTGGCGCGGTGCCAGAAGTGTCACGGCGAGAAGAAGCAACAGGGCGGCCTGCGGCTCGATTCCCGCGAGGCGACCATCGTCGGCGGCGATTCCGGCGAAGCGGTCGACCTGGAGTCGCCCGGCGAGAGCTTGCTCCTGGAAGCCATCAGCTACGATCCTGACGCGGTCGTGGAGATGCCGCCGGACGGAAAACTGAAACCGGACGAGATTGCCATTTTGACGAAGTGGGTCAAATGGGGTGCGCCTTGGCCGGCGTCCCGCCCAACAACACGACCCCGGCAAAAACCAACCGGCCCGTTGTTCAGCGAAGCGGAAAAGAATTACTGGGCATTTCGGACTCCGGAAAAGCCGGATATGCCTGATTTGAAAAACGCCGCTTGGCCGCGGACGGGACTCGATCACTTCGTGTTGGCCAAGTTGGAAGAGCAGGGATTGACGCCGGCACCACAAGCGGACAAGCGGACGTGGTTGCGGCGGGCGACGTTTGACTTGTGGGGATTGCCTCCGTCGCCGCAGGAAGTTGCTGAATTTCTGGCCGACGATTCGCCCGACGCCTACCGCCACGTGATCGATCGCTTGCTGGCGTCCCCCCGATACGGCGAACGATGGGGCCGGCATTGGCTGGACGTGGCGCGCTACGCTGACTCCAACGGCATGGATGAGAATCTGGCCTACGCCAACGCCTATCATTACCGCGACTATGTGATCGCAGCCTTTAACAAGGACAAGCCGTTTGACCTGTTTGTGCGGGAGCAAATCGCCGGGGATTTAATGGTCGGACCGAACGACGGTGAAACGGCCGTCGACCGATACGCGGCGACCGCCTTCTTGGCAATCGGCCCGAAGATGTTGGCGGAAGACGATCCGGTCAAGATGCGAGTGGACATCGTCGATGAGCAGATCGACACCATCGGCCGCGCATTTATGGGGATGACGCTGGGGTGCGCCCGTTGCCATGCGCACAAATTCGATCCGATTCCTCAGGAGGATTACTATTCGCTGGCCGGGATCTTTCTGAGCACCAAGACGATGAAGAACTACAAAGTCGTCGCGGATTGGTTCGAGCGGCCGCTCGCGCCTCCGGAAGAAGTCGCCGCCCTGCGAGAACAAGAACAACAAATCAAGCAGCGGGAAACCGCCATTGAGGAATTGCAGAAGAGTACGAACAAAAAGTTGCTCTCCGCCGCCCGGCTGCGTGTGGGAGACTATTTGCTCGCGGCGACGGAGTGGAACCAATTTCGCGCGACCAATAGCGCCCAGCAGCCGATTTTGGCCGCGGCCGCGGAGAATCTCCCTGAAGGGACGCTGTTAATCGAGGCTGAAAAGTTCCGTCGCGGCAACGTCAATCGTGATACTTCCAGCTACGGGAAAGGCGTTGGCGTCTTGGTCAACGCCGGGAAGTTGCCGAATTTTGCCGAGTACGAGATTGAGGTTCCCAAAGCGGACCAAACATACCAACTGGAATTTCGCGTCGCGGCGGCCGAGTCACGGCCCGTTAAACTGTCGCTGAATGGCAAGCTCGTGGAACAGGGCGCCATCACGGACGTGACTGGCGGCTGGTATCCCAAGTCGCAACGCTGGGTCGTCTGCAGGGAACTCAAATTGCAGCAGGGCAGCAACACGCTGCGATTGGAGCGTGACGGGCCGTTTCCGCATATCGATAAACTGGCGCTGGTGCCGCTGGACAGTTCCCGCAGCCCGCAGCTGACTGCGGAGGAATTGGCAGCGAGATTTGATCTGCGGACATCATTTCTCACCCAATGGGCCGATTATCTGAACAAAACACAGGCCGACAAAGATTCGGTGTTGGCGGAATGGCACGCATTATTGAAATCGCAAAACGATTCCGATAACGAATTGTTCTCGGAGTTTCGCGCCGAATCGCGCAAACGGTTGGCCGCGCGATATCAGGAATTGTTCAAGGACGCTGAACAGTCCTGGCGAAAGCTTCAAGCGGACTCATCGGAGAAACCGCCGAAGAAACTATCCAACGCCTCGCAGGAAGCGTTTCGCATGGTGCTGTATCACGGCGAAGGTCCATTTGCGGTCTCAGAGAAAACAGAAGTGGATTATCCTCAGGATACGGTTGCCAAGTTGAAGTCACTCCGCGGCGAAGTGAAGTCGCTCAAGGAGACGCTGCCGAAGTTTCCGCTAAGCATGGGTGTGACGGAAGACGAAATCCAAAACGCACGGGTCAATATTCGCGGCAATCACGTTAACCTGGGCGCGGAAGTCCCCCGGCAATTCCCGCAGATTATGGCGGGCGAGAAGCAGGATCCGATCGACAACAAACAGAGCGGGCGGCTGCAGTTCGCCGAATGGCTGGCGAGTGCGGATCATCCGCTGACGAGCCGCGTGATTGTCAATCGCGTCTGGCGCTGGCATTTCGGAGCCGGGATTGTGCCGACACCGGATAACTTCGGGACCACCGGAGAGCTGCCGGTCAATCAGCCGCTGTTGGATTACTTGGCCGTGGAGTTTGTCGAGCAAGGGTGGAGCATCAAGGAGTTGCATCGACGGATCATGTTGTCGTCGACGTACCGCATGAGCACGCGGTTCGACGAGGCGGCGGCGAGTGTCGATCCGGAGAACAAGTCTCTGTGGCGGATGAACCGGCGGCGGCTGTCAGCGGAAGAGATTCGCGACGGGATTCTGGGCGTTGCGGGTACGATCGACTTTGCGATGGGTGGTTCCTTGATGACGACGAAGAACCATGCCTATGTAGCGAGTACCGCTTCTGTTGACGGCACAAAGTATGAGACCAACCGCCGTTCAATCTACCTGCCGGTGATTCGAAGCGGTTTGTTCGAGATGTTCGGCGCGTTCGATTTTCCCGATCCGAGTTCATCGAATGGAGACCGCGCGACGACGACGGTTGCCCCGCAAGCGCTGTTTCTACTGAACAGCCGATTCATGGACGAGCAGAGTGCGGCGATGGCGAGTCGCTTATTGAGCGGCGAGGCGGATGATCCTGAACGTCTCCGTCAGGCGTATCAACGTGCATTGGGACGGGATCCGACAGCCGAGGAATCAAAGCGGGCGGAGGAGTTCTTGGCCCGTTACGAGACAGCGCTGGCCGATCGCGAAGACGATCCGGCGACACGGAAAGAGAAAGCCTGGCAAGCAGTTTGTCGAGTCTTGTTGTCGTCGAGTGAATTCCTATACGTCGATTGACCGGCCGACGACAAAAACCAGTTTCAAAACCCGGTTGCGTCTGTTTGAGACACTGACATGTCAGTGTCTGCGAAATGCGTCAGAGGGTTTTGAAACGACTTGTAGGGAGATTTGATGTCTGGGAGCTGTAATCGATTCACGCCTGTCATGAACCGCCGCGATCTGCTCAAGCAGTCCGCGGCAGGGTTCGGCATGTTGGCATTGGCGGATCTGCTGGCCGGGTCCGACCAGCAGGCCCAAGCCGCATCGCGGAATCCCCTGACCCCGCGTGCCCCGCATTTCCCGGCGCGGGCCAAGCGGGTGATCTTTCTGTTCATGCACGGCGGGCCGTCGCAAGTTGATACGTTTGACTACAAACCAAAGCTGCAACAGGATGACGACAAGCCGCTGCCGTTTGACAAACCGCGCGTCTTTTCCAGTAAGACCGGCACTTTGCTGAAATCGCCGTGGAAATTTTCGCAGCACGGCGAGTCGGGCGCCTGGGTGAGTGAGCTGTTTCCGCACGTGGCTCAGCACGTCGACGATTTGTGCATCATCAACGGCATGCACGGTTCCAACTCCCGGCACGGGGGGGCGCTGCTAGAGTTGCACACCGGGACCGATACGTTCATCCGGCCCAGCATGGGCTCGTGGATTACCTACGGGCTGGGAACGGAAAACCAGGATCTGCCGGGATACATCACGGTCTGCCCCTCGCTCACGCACGGCGGGATGAACAATTGGAGCTGCGCCTTTCTGCCGGCCGCCTACCAAGGCACGCCGATGGGCAATGCGGGCACGAAGTCCAAAGACGCCAAGATTCCGTTCATCACCGGCAGCACTCCGCGGGATCTGCAGCGGCTGGAGTTGGACTTGCTGCAAGAGATGAATCGCCGCCGGTTAGGCGAGGCGGGCCCCGACGCCGGGCTGGAGGGCCGGATCAACGCCTTTGAATTGGCGTTTCGGATGCAGTCCGCCGCTCCGGAATTGCAGGACATTTCCTCGGAATCAAAGGCGACGTTTGAGCTGTACGGCGTCGGTGAAGAGCCGACGGACGATTTCGGCCGGCAATGTCTGATGGCACGCCGCTTCGCCGAACGGGGCGTCCGCTTCGTGCAGGTTTCGCACAGCTACAAGTGGGACCAGCACGGCAATCTCCGCAAAGGCCACCAACAAAACGCGGCGGAAGTCGATAAACCAATCGCCGGATTGCTGACCGACCTGAAGCGGTTGGGATTGTTGGAGGACACGCTGATTCTGTGGGGCGGGGAATTCGGCCGCACTCCCGTGAGCCAAGGCGAGCGGGACGGCCGGGACCACAATCCGCAGGGGTATACGATGTGGCTGGCCGGCGGCGGCGTCAAAGGGGGCATGCGTTACGGAGCGACCGATGACTACGGTTACTTCGCAGTGGAAGACAAAGTTCACATCCACGACTTGCACGCCACGATGCTGCACTTGTTGGGGCTGGACCACGAACGGCTGACCTACCGCTACGGCGGCCGCGACTTCCGGCTGACCGACGTTCACGGCGAAGTGGTTCACAAAATCATCTCTTAACGAGATAGGGTCTTCAACTCTTCGGGAGCAGGTCATGCGTCCGCTTCTTTGGTGCAGCGGTTGGCTGCTAGTTGCGGTGTGTTTCTCTCCCGCGGCGGCTTCGGAACGATTTCCTCGGTTGGTCGGTTTTGAAGACCGGTTGATTGGATTCGAGGGGGGACAGTTGTGTTGTGCACATCGTGCAGGCGACGGTCCGACGCTCGTATTGATTCCCGGTACGTTCTCCGACAGCCGCGTGTTCGCGAAGCTGATTCCGCATTTGAAAGACGACTACAACCTGATGATCATCGAGAACCGGGGGCTGGGCAAGAGTTGGCCGCCGCCGGAGAATGGATCGATCAAACAGTGCGCCCGCGACGCGCTGTTGATCACCAAAGAGATGGGCGCCCGGTCGTTTTATATTGGCGGACACAGTTTGGGCGGGATGATTTCGTTGGAAGTCGGCCGGCAGGCGCCCAATAAGTTGCGGGGGATCATTTCGATGGAAGGCTGGACGAACTGGCAGGCGGCACGCGATGGATTCGATTTGGAGATGAAGGCGACCCTGACGGAGGAAGAGCTGGAGGAAGCGGCGGCGTATCGCAAAGAAGTGCTGGCCAAGTGGAGCGAGCGGCAAGTCAAGTCGTTCGGCAGAATCTGGCGGATCTGGGACGGCGAATCGTTCTTGAAAGAGACGACCGTTCCGATCTTGGAGATCTACGGCGACCGCGGCAAAGCTCGCCCCACGTGGGAAGCGCTGCGGATCCCCGAGCGCGACAACATTCGGTTATTGTGGGTTGAAAACGCGTCGCACAAGCTGCACACGCAAAAACCCAAGAAGGTTGCGGGCGGAATCAACCGGTTTATCACGGAACGCGAAGCGGAACTTCGCCGCCGGTAATACTTTGTTTCATCTTGAGTTTTGTTAGCCACGAATTGGACGAATCTTCACGAATACCATCAGAGCACTCGTGCTACCAACGTTCGAAAGCTTTGTGAGTTGCTCAAGGTTTCTAATGATTAAGACGACACGATTTGCAGAGGCAAACGGAGATGGTGCGTGTTTTGGAGCAGCACGTCGCACACGACCGCAAGCGGTCGGCTTGGGATTCACTAAAATCCGTGTTTTATCCGTGTGAATCCGTGGCTACATACTTTCGTTGATGTTGGTTGCGGCGCTGCCGTGCTGGGCGATTTGTGGCGAGAACTTTGACGTTGAGGAATTAGAGTGAAATCTATGGCAAAGCATCTGTGGACGACCTCACTTTCTGTGGCTCTCTGTATGACGGTTTTATTCTCGTCGTCGGGATGGGCGGCAGGTGCCGAGAGAATTGATGTGGTCGTTGTCGGCGGCACGCCGGGCGGGATTGCGTCGGCGCTGGCGGCAGGGCGTGCGAAGCGCAAAGTCGCCCTGGTGGAATCGCACGATCATGTCGGCGGCATGATGGCCAGCGGGCTGGGCAAGAGCGACATTGAAAACCGGGCGATGATCGGCGGGCTGTTTAAGGAGTTTATCGACCGCGTTTACGACCATTATGTCGACACGTACGGCAAAGACCACGAAAACGTCAAGAAGTGCCGCGACGGATATTACTACGAGCCGTCGGTGGCGGAGTCGGTCCTGGAGCAAATGCTCGCCGACCAGCCGTCGATCACCACGCTGAAAGGTTGGCAGCTGACGTCCGCGCAGACCGTTGGCGATCGGCTCACGGCGGTGACGATCGATAATCGCCGCACGGGCGAGTCGCGCACGCTGCAAGGCCGCGTGTTTGTTGACGCGACCTATGAGGGGGATCTGTTTGCTGCGGCGGGCGCGAAATTTCGGCTGGGGCGCGAATCGCGTGAGGAATTTGGCGAACCGCACGCCGGTGTGATTTATTTCGACTTTCGGGCGAAAAAGGTCTTGCCCGGAACGACCGGCGCCGCAGACGATTGTCTGCCCGCTTATACGTACCGGCTCTGTCTAACGACCGATCCCGCCAACGCACAGCGTATGACGGAGCCGCCAGCCGATTACGATCGCAAGAATTATCTCGGCTATTTTGACGATCTTCACGCCGGACGACTGGCGGGCCCCAAGAACTTCAAGCCCGGCCGTGGCTACAATCCCGCCCACTTTGGAACGCTCGTGCGGGCGTTGTCGGTGACGGAGATTCCCAACAACAAAACCGATGTGAATATCAACCCCCGACCGCTGGGATTTCCGTTTCCGGAACTCAATCGCGGTTACGTCGAAGGCGATGCGGAGGCGCGCGAGCGGATCAGCCGGCAGCATCGCAACTTGGCCCTGGGATTGCTCTGGTTTTTGCAAAATGATCCGGAAGTTCCCGCGGCGCACCGCAAATTGGCGAACGAACTTCATCCGCCCAAAGATGAATTCACCGACAACGGGCATTTTCCGTTTCAGCTTTATGTCCGCGAAGGGCGGCGGCTGGCCGGCGAATATACGCTCACGGAACATGACATTACGGGGGACGGAGAGGACCATACGCCGCGACATCATGAGGACAGCATTGCCGTCGGCGAGTTTCCGATCGACAGCTTCCCCTGCCGCAAACGGCAGCCGGGCGACACTGTCGTGTTGGAAGGCTACCTGGGCATGCTGGATCACATTACACGGCCGTATGAGATTCCGTATCGGATTATGATCCCAGAGAAGATCGACGGTTTGATTGTTCCAGTGGCCGCTTCAACGACGCACGTCGGCTATTCCTCGATCCGCATGGAGCCGACTTGGATGGCCTTAGGGCAAGCCGCGGGAGTTGCAGCGGCGCTCGCGGTAGAGCTTGAGCAGACTCCTCGAAACGTACCAATAAAGCAGCTCCAAAACCGGCTCCAGCGGCAGGGGCAAGTATTGCGGCACGCGGCGGCATCTCCGCCGCATCCGAAGCGAAATCCACTCTCCCCGCAAATGCTCAAGGCCGATTGGGTGCCGGTCGACACGCACACGATCAAGTTCGACAAATTGCCGCGAATCAACAGCCAGCATGTCGTTGTGAGCGATGTGCGGAAACCGGACGGCGTCAATCAGCACAACTATCTGGCGTTCCATGACGGGAAATATTGGGTGATGTGGAGTGACGGCCCGGGCGTCGAGGATCAGGTCGGACAACGGGTCAAATACGCGACCAGCAACGACGGGCTGACGTGGAGTACCGGCAAGTACATGACGCCCGTGCCGCCCAATTCCGGTCCCGATTCAAAGCATTACGGAACAAGGACCGACAAAGGTTATCGCTGGATTTCGCGCGGCTTGTGGCAGCGGGACGGCGAGCTGTTGGCGCTGGCGTCGCTGGATGAAGCCGCCGGCTTCTTTGGACCGGGATTGAAATTGCACGCCTTTCGCTGGGATGCTAGCGCGGGGTCGTGGCAAGATCAGGGCGTGATCGCGAAGAATGCGATTAACAACTTTCCGCCGAAGAAAGTACCCAACGGCCAGTGGATGATGTCGCGGCGGCCGTATGACTACAAAAAAACCGGCGTGCAATTCCTCGTTGGCGGCGTGAAGGGGATCGACCAATGGGAATCGTTTCCGGTGCTAGGCTCCAGCAGCGAGCTTTCGGCGGAAGAGCCGTTTTGGTGGACGTTACCTGACGGCAACCTGATGGCCCTATTTCGCGACAATCGCCGCAGCGGATTCTTGTATCGCTCGTTTTCGACCAACAACGGCCGCACCTGGAGCAAGCCGATCAAGACGAACTTCCCGGACGCTACGTCGAAGATCAACGGCTTGCAGCTCAGCAACGGGCAGTTTGTGCTGGTCTCCAACGCCAACCCGAAGCGGCGCGATCCGCTCGTGCTCTCCGTGAGCGACGACGGAATAGTGTTCCACACGATGGCCTATCTTTTCGGTGGGCGGCGGGTCGATTATCCGCATGTGATGGAACATGACGGATCGTTGCTGGTGGCGTTCTCCGGTGGCAAGCAGAGCGTGGAGGTCGTGAAGTTTCCGCTGGATGAGCTGAAGAAGATCAAGAACACGGCGAACTGAGATCGCGACTTCATCACTCATTTTTCGCGATGTCTGTATACACTTCGCGATGAAGGACCCACTGGGCGCTCATCAAGAACAGTCCCGTTTACGGGACTTTCCCCGCGCCAGCGGGTCATAGGCCCGCCATTCATGGCGGGTTTTCGATTGGGAGACAACCCGACTCCCGTTTACGGGAGTTCTCGCTGCTAGCCAAACCAGGGGGTGGCCGCGATTGCGTAGTAATCGGGGCAGGCGAAGCCTGCAAGAGGCTGCAATTTCAGCGTCAAAATGCATTGCGTTTGCGCCAGACAGATAACGGTGAAATTGCGGCCTCGTGTGCCTTCGGCACCCCGAGTGCGTTGCAATCGCGGCCACCCGGGAATTAAGCGGCTTTGGATGGTGCCTGCGGCGAGACCGTCGGCGACTCCCGATGTTCGATGCGTGTGCGGTTCGGTCCGGCGACGTAGTAATGAATTCCGCGCCAGACAATGCGGCGCCCGAAGGCCGATGCAAACACGGCGATAAGATGAAACAGCGCCGTCACCGGGAGCGCGAGGATTTCGAACCATGCGGCGCTGCGAAGTTCCGCTTTATCGGTCTGCAGGAATGGGCGGATGGTGTGGTGCCGCATGGCGGTGCGGATCATGCCGGCGGTGTAGTAGGCAGCCATACAAATCACCGGAACGGCAACCGGCCCGCCGACCAGCAGCCCTTTAACCGCCCACAGCAGCGAGCCGAAATACATGAAACCGGCCATGCCGGCTGCCGTGAGGCCCAACCACCACCAGCGGGGTGTGTAGACGCGGACTTGGAAGTATTGCCGGCGGGCGAATTCGAGCAGGGCGGGGAAACTCATATCGACGGACGAGGCGACCAGACAGTGCGGTTCGTAGACGACTTTGTATCTGGCTTCGCGGACGCGTTGGGTCACGATGAGGTCATCGTTCAAGCAGCCGTGCCAGGCATCGGGGAAACTGAGTTGTTCAAAGACCTCTTTCCGCATCGCCCAGGAACCGCCCCAGACGAGATTGAACAGCCGCAGTCCCAGATTGCCCGCCAGCTGATTGTTCATGGCGGCAACGATCAGGTTGCTCAAACTGTTTCGCTGCGGGACAAACCAGCGGTAGCCGGTGACGACGCCCGTCCGGCTGTTTGCCGTACGGCGAATCATCCGCGCCAACCAAAGCGGGCCGGGGCAGGCGTCAGAATCGGCGAAGGCCAGCACCTTCGCCTCCACGGGAATGTCCGCTGTGGCGACGATTAGATTGTGGACCTTCTGTCCGCAATCGGTGGCGAGTCCTGCGACGACGACGCGGCACTTGACGGCTGGGAATCGGCTGTTGACGCGATCGATGACGGCGCGTGCGGGATCTGTGTCGGCTTCCAAAATGAAGCAGAGCTGATAATCCGGATAGTCCTGCGTGAACAGAGCGTGGAGGTTTTCCTCAAAACCGAGATCGACCCCTTTGCACGGCACGTACACGATTGCCGGCGGCAGATCTCGGCTCTCCACGTGTGCGGAGAATCGTTTGCGATGATAACGGCGGTGTTCCCAAGTCTGCACCAAGGTCAGTAAGGAAATGAGCAGACCGGCGCCGGCAAAAATGCAGTAGGTGATGAAGAAGCCGTCCATGGCGATTCGTTTGGTTCCGCGATGTCTCGATGGGTCGAAGCAGCGGGTGGGATAGCAGTTTTGAGAGATTGGATCAAGACGATTCGGCGGGCGGCTCGCAGACGCAGGAGCTGTTATTTAAATAGCCACAGAGATCACAGAGGGCACAGAGAAAAGAGGCTTTAGGTTTTACGCTGCAGGTATTAGGGAAACGCCGTTCTGCCAATCCTGCCATCCAGTGCTTTTGCCTCTGTGATCTCTGTGGCTTGATTGTCCGTCAGCCGGGGGACAGTTCTTGTCGGCGCAGTTCCGCAATTCGCTCAGAGCCGCCGCAGAGTTCGAGGTATTCGCCGAAGTTTTCGACATCAAACAGGTATGTCTGCAGGAACTGCCGGTGTTCATCCGGGTCGCGTTCGACAGTCAGCCACTGTCGCAGATGGTCCTCATCTGAGAAATACTCGTACGGCATATTGCCGGGGAAGCTGCCGTAGGGAACTTCGCAGACGGCGTCGACGCAGAAGAATGGAATCACTGTGGCGGTGGGGTCGCTGCGGATTTCCTCGTTGTCGATCAACCGTTCACAACTAACGATCAGCTTTTTGGCGGCACGGGCGAGGTGCAGGTCGGCGACGGAGGTGCCGCGGATGCGACAGTTGCCGTAGGGATCGGCTTCATGAACGTGGATCACGGCGACGTCCGGCCACAGGGCGGGAATCGCGACCAATGTTTTTTCCGTGAATGGGCACGTCATGCTCCGGGCGGCGCTGTGCGCGAATGTGTCGCTGCCCGCCATGCTGCGGGCAGGCAGAAACGGCACACCCATCGCCGCCGCTTGAAAACGGAGCGCGAGCGTATAGTTGGTCCACTCGCACAATTCCAACTCTCCGCTCTCAACGACACGCCGCGCATGCGGCGAGAGGCCGCGGGCTTCCAGCCCGACGACGTAGGCGATATCGACCCGGCTGAGCAATTGTCCGCGGCCGGTTTGGTTGCCGGCGCAGAGGATTTGAAAATCGTGCGTCGCCGTGTGACCGGCCAAGCCCAGGTTTTGCTTGTTCTGCCGGACGATTTCATGCAACAGCGTAGTGGCAATCCGGTCGCCGCCGAACCCTCCGGATGCCAGATAGTCGCCGTCATCAACGAACTGCCGGACCGCCTGTGAAACCGTCATCACCTTTTCGCGAAAATCCTTCGGCTTGTGCGCAAAAGCCTCGCGGGCGATATCGGGGTCGCAATTTGAAAAGAGTGTGCCGCTGCCGGCATCGAGCTGTTGGTCCATGTGCGATGTGAGATTTCCAAGTCGAACGAATTGATCCGTGTCGCCAACCCTTAAACCGTACCGCAAGTTTCTGGGTGATGCCATGCACATTGACGCGTCTCCCGCGCGGACACGTAGGTAGTGCATCCCGGCAACAACGGCATTCCGGTGACCAGAATTCAAAGTCTACCAGTCCCTGTGACGCGATTCGTCGCTTACCACAATAACTGTTTGCTCCGGCTCACCTCATTTCCAACAGTTCCAAGGCCCGCGGCGCTTTTGTTGGTGTCGCCATTTGATCATAAGTCATGGTGGGCGATAAACCCGCCAGCCGCAAAACTCGTTTACGATGCGGCGACGCGCGCAGATCCTCGCGGGCGCGATCGTTGATGCCCGTCGGCGATTGAATGTGTCTGAGGAGAAGATCCGCGTTAATCCCCTGCCCGAAACTGCCGCGCGGCAGCTTGAGGGCGGCATCGTGGTCGACATCGCGAAAAACTCCGCGCAATCGCGCACGCCAGCCGCTGGCCAGTTCTGCAACGACACCTCCCTTCTCGAAGTAGAAATGCCATTCACCAGGCGCCGGACGGTGTGACGACACATATTCGGGAAAATCAATGTCAGCAGGCGCCACCGGAAGGTGCCCAATGATGGAGTGTTCACCGTTCAGAATGAGATCGTGAGCCAGAAACTCATCGAGAAAAGTTTCGACTTCGTTTAACCCTTCAATGTCGGTCAAGGGGGAAGTCGTGGTGAATCGATACAGTTGCACTAACAACCCGCTACCGTAAATGTCGTTCAACGCACATCTCGGATCGAAGACTTGCTGACGACGTATGCGAAAGACGTCGAGAAGAATCCGTCCATAGCCAAGCGACCCGTTGGGCAGCGGGATACTAAACACGTCGCCTGCTCGGTACCGTATGCGTTTCGATTTCAATTTGAAAAAGCTCCACCGGACATTTCCGCCGACTTCGTCTCGGATCGGCTGGATTAACGTTTTGCAAGCCGTGCGGGCTCGCGGCAGTCTTCTTTCTGGCGGTGCTGCAGATGTCGGCCAGACTCGGGAGTGTCAGACTACTTGGTAACCATGCTGTTTTCCACTGAATCACTGACAAGACGGGCGCACCGATTTGCCCGCTCTCGTCAGGTCGTCTATGATTCGACCGCGATCGATTCACACAATGGGACGCAATGCTGAGCAATGCCTGCACGAATTATTCAGTTCTCTGATCTGCACTTGCTGGAAACCGACGACGGCGAACTGCGCGGTGTGCGCACCGCTGCATGTTTTGACGTCGTGTGGAACGCTGTGTTGTCGTCGTATTCGGACGCCGACATGTTCGTGTTCACCGGTGATATTGCCGCGCATGCCGAGGAAGGCGCGTATCGCCAGGTGCGTGCAAAGTGCGAGCCGTTTTTGCCACGGAGCCGGATGATCACCGGCAACCATGACGACGGCGGGCTGTTACGGCGTTGCTTTCCGGACGTGGTGCCGGGCGAGAGCGGGCCGGTTGTTTTTTCCGAGTCGCTGGGCGGCTGGCGATTGATCGGGCTGGACACACTCGTGGAGGGTGCGGTTCAAGGGCGATTGTCAGAGGCCCAACTGCAGTGGCTGTCGGAGGAACTGGCGAGATTTGCCGAACAGCCGATCCTCCTATTCATGCATCATCCGCCGATTTCCGTTGACAGCAGTTGGCTGGACGAGATCATGCTGGAAAATCCGGAAGGGCTGGCGGCGGTTTTGGCGTCGGCGCCGCAGGTTCGGGCGGTTTTTTGCGGACACGTGCATCATGAGTTCGAAGGGCGGCTGGGGCAGGTGCCGGTATATACGGTTCCCTCGACCGCGATTCAATTCGCGCCCGGGACGGCCGAACTGGTGATCGACGAAGAGCCACCTGGATTTCGGGTGATTGAACTTCACGGCGGAAAGTTCGCGACTCAAGTCGTGAGAGTTGACGAGGCGCGTCCGTAAGCAAAGCCGGGCGACTCGCCGGCCGAGCGGTGTTAGTTGCCTTCGCCGGACTCGTCGAATGAGTATTCCCGGACGACGCGAAAGCCGGTGGCACAGTCGCGGTGATCGGGGTTTTTCCGTCCCCGTGCGGCGGAGCGGACGTGAAACGGCAACCCACGCCAGGACCCGCCGCGAACGACACGCAGCGAGTCGGGCTTGGCCTTGGGACCTTTGGGATTGTAGGGGACAATGACTTTTCGGT
The DNA here is from genome assembly GCA_028285345.1 of Planctomycetales bacterium. Lineage (GTDB taxonomy): Bacteria > Planctomycetota > Planctomycetia > Planctomycetales > Planctomycetaceae > Symmachiella. The sequence goes on along the minus strand of JANQPT010000012.1, from coordinate 285,185 downwards.
AGTAGTCCTTGTCGTAAACGTCGCTGCACCATTCGCCGACGTTTCCGTGCATGTCGAACAGGCCGAACGCGTTGTACTGAAATCGCCCGACCGGTGCGGTGAAGACGTAGCCATCGTCCGAGCCGACGGCGTAGCCACTGAACCGGAGACCCCGCTTGGCATACGATCGGTCGGGGACGTTGCCGACTTGCGTGAGCTTGTCTTTCTCGTTTCCGATGGAGAACCAAGTCTCGGTGCCGGCGCGGCACGCGTATTCCCACTCGGCTTCCGTAGGCAACCGGTAGACGACGGCTCGCCCCGCTTCCTTGCTCTCTGTTTCTGTCAGCCAGTTCGCAAACGCCTGGGCGTCGTTCCAGGTGACGTTGACGACCGGATGCTTACCCGTTTGCTCCCATCCGACCTCCTTCCAGGAATATTTGCCGCCGGATTCCTCGGTTCCGTCTGCGGAGAATCCGTTTCCGCCCCGCTCATCAGATTGGGCCTCGGTTTGGTAGCCGGTCTCTTTGACAAACTCCTGAAATTGATCGCGAGTGACTTCATAAAGGCCCAGATAAAATGGGCGGTTCATCAGGACGCGCCGCCGCGGCTGTTCGCTTTGTAGTTCGGCGGAGCTCGCCAACGTTCCGAACTCCGCTTTGATCGTCTCATCCTTATCGGGCGAACCCATTCCAAAGTCTCCGGCGGGAATCAGCGCGAATTGCATGCCGATACTGTTGGTGACGACCTGGGCGGGAAAGACGCGCAGTTGGAACGTGTGCTCAGCGGACTCTTTGCCGTCGTCGACGGTGACGGTGACATCGACCGATTTGCCCAAGTGCGTCAAATCGGGCGTCCAACTGATGCGCGCGGTTTGCTCGTCCGGTTGTTCGAGACTCATGCCGGGCGGATGATTGTCCAGTTTGAACTGCAATCGGTTTTGCGGCAGATCGTCATCGCGCGCGCTGATTTGTAAGCGCCAGGTCTGCTCCGCAAAGATGGGCGACTGCAGCGATTTCTTTAATTGATCGGCGATGTCGACCAGCTTAGGCGGCTGGTTCACCTCGTTGACCGCCAGATTGAACGCGAGCGATTGCTCCCAGCCGGTCTGTTTGTCGGAGCCTTGAATGGTGACGCGAAAAGGTTCGGCGCCGCCTTGAGCTTCGGTGGGGGTCCAGCTCAGCTGATTGCCCGAGAGTGACATTCCGTCGGGCGCTCCGGGCGCCAGATGAAAGACCGGTTGGAAGTTCTCAGGCTGCATGCCTTCCAACTTGATTTCGTGTTCCCAGGGCGTTCCCTCGTCGACTTGCAGTGATTCAGGCGGAATGAATTTGATCGAGGCGACAGGATCGGGCTTTGGCTCGGGCTTTGGCTCCGGTTTGGGATCTGGTTCGGGTTCCTGTTGATGTTCCTTCTTCGGTGTCGGATCAGGGAACGTCTTGTCAGGCGTCGCCTCATCTGGCGTCGGTATTTCCGGGTCGGTTCTGACGATCTTGTCGTCGGGCTGTGATTGGTCGTTTCTCGATTGCCGCACGACGAGAAAGACCAGCAGCCCAACCAGCAGCGTCGCGACGACGCCCGTGCCAACGATCAGCGGCAGCCGTTTCGATGTCGGCTCGGCTGGGGTGTCGATCCACTGTCCTCGAGCGCGGTGGGGCTGGTCCGGCCCATCGTAGGGCGCATCCTCCTCAAGAAGGTCCAAATTCGGTGCGTCTAGGATGGTCTGCTCAACGCTGCGTGGGTCGTCGACGGGGGGCGGATCGACCGCGGGGATGTCGATCACGGTCGAGCCGAGATCTAGTTCCGGAGGCATCTCGACGGTTCGGTCGGGATCTTGATCCACGTGTATTGTCTGGTCATTGGCAAACGGCGGCGAGCTTTCCGTTCCGTCGACGATGACCGTGTCGTCGGGGTCGTAGCCACTCTCTTGTTCCGCCAGCGGGCTCATGTGTTCGGTGACGGTCAGGTTGTCCGGAGTGGTCGGGCTTTCAGGCGCGGTGCCTGCGGTAATCGTCTGCAAGAAAGGCCGGTTTTCGTCCGACTGCGTCTGATCGGGCTGCGTCTGATCGGGCTGCGTCTGATCGGGCTGTTCGAGCGCTTCTTTCATATCTTCTTCGACCCAAGTCTCCGCGCACTGAGTTGCGGTTGGCACTGAAGTTGACAATTCGGTTCGGTGAAGCTGCAGCTCGCGTGTTGCTTCTTCGAAGCGTTCGACGACATCTTGGACGGATTGCGGCCGGTCGCCCGGCATCTTTTGCAAGCACTTTTGCAGCAACTTCTCCAACTTCTCGTCGAAGGTCACGGCGGGAGCCGCCGTTCCCAATCGGGGCGGCGGTTCATCGAGGATCGCTTTCCACAACTCGACCGGCGAAGTCGCCCGCTCCAAAAACGGAGCCCGCCCGGTCAGGAATTCGTACAGCACGCACCCCAGCGAGTAGATATCGCTGCGGTGATCCCCCGACCCCCCCTTGGCCTGTTCGGGCGACATGTAGAGCAGCGTCCCGGCGCCGGCCCAAGTGTTTTGACCGGCGGCGGCGGTCTTGTCGGCAGTAATGTCGACAAGTTTCGCGATCCCCAAATCCAACAGGAGAAACCGCTTTAACGGCTTGCCGCGGTCGACGAACATGATGTTGGCCGGCTTCATATCGCGGTGCACGAGGCCGTTTTCGTGAGCGTTCTGCAGGGCATAGCCGATTTGTGTCACCAGCAGCCGAAGCTCTTCGGCCGTCAGCGGTGGATTGAGCTTCTCCATCGTCGTCCCGGCGAGATACTCCATCACCAGATAGGGACGGCCGTCGGGGGAGAGGTGGTAGTCGTACAATTTGACGACGTGCGGATGCTCGAACCGGGCGGTCAGCTTGGCTTCTCGACGGAGCCGCTCGCTGACTTCGGAATCTTGGGCACTGGCGGCGAAATTGGGGTTGAGCAATTTGATCGCGACTTGGCGTTCGAGCTTCTCATCCCGGGCTAAATAGACATCACCTTGGTTGCCGTGCCCAAGCTTCTCTTTCAGCAGATATCGTCCATCAAGTTCTTTGCCGATCACATCAGCCCATTCGCTTTCCGAAATTGCATGGGTTCAACGCCCGTAGACGATGTGCCTCAGTCACTTGTCGCTCGAAGTTTCTCAGACGGCGGGAATTTCAGGATGTCGTCCCCGCCAACCCGCATTGCAGCGCCAGAGGACATTCTGTCAGACCACAGATAGCAATGCAATTCAATTCGCGGCAATCGACGACGCGGTGCGTCGGACCCGCCGGCACAATCCGCAAAGTTTTTTTGTAAACAAATTTGACTTACATACGTAATCTAACAGTAGAATATAGACGACCATATGAATATCCTTTACAGTGAACGAAGATGGCACAACGAGTCCTAGCCGACCGGGCCGCCCGCTGCCGGGCGGAGAGTGCGCGCTTCCATTCCCGCTGAGATCGAGGCACAGCATGCAGACTGCAGATCAGGGCAATCATAGCGGCGAGGCTCTTTCCGAGAATTCCCACTTCGTTGAGTCTGTGCGCGACCGCGTCGGTACCGTCGTCGTGGGACAGGAGACGGTCGTTGAGCGACTGTTGATTGCTCTGTTCACCGGCGGGCACTTGTTGCTGCAAGGGGTGCCGGGATTAGCAAAGACGTTGCTGGTGTCGGTGCTGTCGAAGTCGATCGATCTGAAGTTTGCCCGCATTCAGTTTACGATCGACCTGCTCCCCTCGGACATCTTGGGGTCGCAGATTCTGGACCAAAAGACAAACGACTTCCTCACCAAGACGGGGCCCATATTCACCAATCTGCTGCTTGCCGATGAAATCAACCGTGCCGCACCCAAGGTGCAAGGCGCGTTATTAGAAGCGATGCAGGAGCAGAAGGTCACCATCGGGGACGAGACCTTTGATTTGCCGGCGCCGTTTTTGGTGATCGCCACACAGAACCCGGTCGAACAAGCGGGAACGTTCGAACTGCCCGAAGCGCAGCTTGACCGTTTTATGCTGTGCCACCGCCTGGACTATCCGACGCACGACGAAGAACGAGAGGTCCTCAAGCGAAATATGGCGCTGGGAATCAAACAGGAAGATCGCGGTGCGGTCGTGCAAACCGAGTTTGACATTCTGCAGAAGGAACCGGTGGGCCATCCTGCCGACCTTGTCCGCTGCATGAACGCGGTGAACGACGTGCATGTCAGCGACACGTTCTTGGAACACGTCGTGGAACTGGTCAATCGCACACGGAACCATCGCAATATCGAGTTGGGTACGAGCCCGCGAGCGGGGATCGCTCTGATTAAATCGTCACGTGCCCGCGCTTTGATCCACAACCGGGACTATGTCATTCCCGAAGACTTGTTCGCACTGGCCGAAGATGTGGTGCTGCACCGTATTCGCCTGAATTACGAGGCGTTGGCGGACGGACTGTCCGGCGCCGACGTTTTGCAGGATATCCTGCGAGACATGGGGGCGACACCCTCCGTGTTACAGAAGCCGGTTGGAGCCAATTCCTCTCCCCATTGATTGATGAACTTGCCGATGACCGACTGACATTCCCCGCGCTAAGGAATCGTGATGGAAGGTTTTTTAGACCAGGTCGACCCGTTGAATTCGCGGCAATTCTACATCGCCGTGAAACGCCTGGCGGACAGTCTGAGCTACGGGACCGATCGCTCGCCGTTTTTGGGTGCCGGTGTTGAATATTTTCAATCCCGCCCGTACGAGATCGGCGATTCGATCAAGAGTATCGACTGGCGGGTGACGGCGCGGACGCGAAAGCTGTTTGTCAAGGAGTACGAGACGCCCAAACGGATGCCTTGTTACCTGCTGATCGACACGTCGGCGTCGATGACGATCAGCTCTCAAGCGAAAAGTAAGTACGGTTTGGCACTGCAGGTGGCTGGGGGAATTGCGCTGGCCTGTTTGGATCGAATCAGCCCGGTGGGCATTTTGGGAGTTGGCGAGCGCGATTTGCGGATCTCTCCCAGCTTGTCCAGAGACCAAATCATGCAGTGGCTGATTCGGTTGCGCAAGTTCCGCTATGACGAGCGGACGACGGTCGGGCGGCGGATTTCAGAACTCGACAGCAGCGTCAGCCATCGGGCGCTGGTCATTGTCTTCAGCGATCTGCACGACCCCACCGCGCTGCCGGCTCTGAAGCAATTCAACCAATTTCACGATTGCGTCGTGCTGCAATTCCGCGATCCCGCCGAATCGGAGTTGCGGGGCAGCGGGTTTCTGCGGGCCCGCGAAGCGGAGACGGGCAACCGATTTGTGACACACGGCCGACGCCAATGGCTGGATCAAGAGACGATCGAACAGGAACTGAAGCGGGGGGGAATCGATCATTTGGTGATCGAGACCGACCAGCCGTTTGTGCACAAACTCCGTCAGTTCTTCGCCTCGCGGGATGTCTTTTCACGAGGAAGCCGGTAATGGGTCTGCAGAGGTTTTTCAATCTGGGATGCATCGCCGTTGTGCTGGCCGCTGCGCTGCCGGCACTCGCGAATGATGCGCCGGGGAAGGTCTCCGTCGGCATGGCGGGACGATTGGAACAAGTGGTCTTGCCCGGACCCGAATTGGAGGTGAAGCCGATCACGGAGGAGACGCCGGTGATCGTGCGGATTGTGGCGACGTATCCGCACGGCAGCGATTTTCGCTACGACTTGGAATACTACGCCCTCAAACCGGGCGTCTTTAACCTGTCGGATTATTTGCAGCGCAAGGATCAGTCGGCCGGCGGCGAATTGCCGCAAGTGGCCGTCACGATCGAGTCGGTCTTGGCGGCCGACCGTGTCGAGCCAAACGCGCTGACTCCCACCGGTTGGAGTGCCGTGGGCGGGTATCAAACGTTGATGATTCTGGCGGGGGTCGTCTGGCTGGCTTGTTTGATGGGAATTCTGATGATCAAACGCAAGCGAGACGCGGCAATCGACGGTGACTCGGCAATGACGCAACGTTCACTGGCCGACCGGCTCAATGAGCGCGTAGACGAGGCGCTCCGCGGGGAATTGAGCCGGGAGGAAATGGCGGAGTTGGAATTGATGCTGGTCAGCTTTTGGCGCAAGAAGCTGGGCTGGGAGGATAAAGCTGCCGCGCATGTGATGAGCGATTTGCGCAATCATCCGGATGCCGGACCGCTGTTGCGGCAGTTGGAAGAGTGGTTGCACCGTCCCGCTGATGCGGCGGCGGATGCGGGGAGTGTGGATGTCGCACAGATGCTGCAGCCATATCGGAATTTGCCAGCCGACGCGTTGGAGCCGGTTTCTCACGAGACTGTTTCGTAGCAGACGATTATGAGTTTTACCCATCCGTGGCTATTACTGTTGCTGGTCATTCCGCTGGCGCTGCTGGTTTGGACGTGGCGGCGGGGCGGAAAGCGTGTGGTCTTGCCGTTCGACCATGGCGTGCAAACACAGGGCCGCCGGTACGGGCTGCCGATCAATTTGGCGCAGTCGCTGCCGGCGCTCTTATTGGGGGTGGTGGTGCTGGTTTTAGCCGGCCCTCAACAGCTCAGCGCGCCGAAGACGAAGCGGGTGCTCACGAATATCGAGCTCTGCGTCGACGTCTCGGCCAGCATGAGGGCTTCCTTCGGTGAGGGAACGCGCTACGACGGTTCGATGGAGGCGATCAACCGTTTTGTGGATTACCGTGAAGGGGACGCGTTCGGATTGACCTTCTTCGGCAACGAGGTTTTGCATTGGGTTCCGCTGACCACCGATGTCTCCGCAATTCGCTGTTCGCCGCCGTTTATGGATCCGAAGAATCGCGGCCGTCCCTATTGGCTCGGCGGAACGTCGATCGGAAAAGCACTGCGGTCCTGCCGGGAAGTGCTCACCGAGCGTGAAGAGGGAGACCGGATGATCGTATTGATCTCCGACGGATACAGCTCCGACCTGTACGGCGGCAACGATGTCAAAATCGCTCAAGAATTGAGTAAGGACAATATCGTCGTGTACGCGATTCACATCGCATCCTCCGGGGTTCCTGATGCGGTTGTGAATATCACGGGCATGACGGGAGGAGAGGTTTTCGAACCGGAAGATCCCAACGCGCTGGATACGGTCTTTCAACGAATTGATGAGATGCAGGAGACTCGACTGGAACGGACCGCCGCGGAAACGATGGACAATTTTTTCCCGTATAGCCTGGCGGGACTGATCGTGCTGGGAATGAGCAGTCTGGCCATGTTTGGATTGAGGTATACGCCGTGGTAGCGGAATTGGCCGCCGCTGTTGTGTTTCTCGCCGCCTGTGGGGCGGAACTGTTGCACATGCGCCGTCGACGGCGCGTGGCCGCACTGGCATTCGGTCCATCTGAGCGGCCGGCGTCATGGACGATCGCGGCTCCGCTACTCAGCGTGCTGGCGATCACTGCCGTTTGTTGGGGACTGACGACATTGATGATCCTCAAGCCGAAGGTGCATAAAGCGGAAGAGATCGAAGAGAGCGAGATGCAGCACTTGATGATGGTGCTGGACGTTTCTCCGAGTATGCGGCTGAAGGACGCCGGCCCGGAAAAGAAGTTATCGCGCATGCAGCGGGCCGCTGAGGTGATGGAATCGTTTTTCGAGCGGGTCAACATGCATCGCTATCGCGTCAGCGTGGTGGCTTTTTATAATGACGCCAAGCCCGTTGTGGAAGATACGAAGGACTTGGAGGTCATTCGCAATATTCTGGGTGACCTGCCGATGCATTTCGCATTTCCCGTGGGCGAGACCGATCTGTTTTCGGGCATCAAGGCGGCCGGCACGATGGCGAAGGATTGGAATCCGCGGAGCACGACGTTGGTGCTGATCAGCGACGGGGACACGGTTCCCGCGACCGGGATGCCGAAACTGCCGGTGTCGATCGCGAACTCCGTGGTTATCGGTGTGGGAGATTCTCGCCAGGGAACATTCATCTCCGGACGGCATTCGCGGCAGGATGTCTCAACGCTGAGACAGGTCGCGATTCGGCTGGGCGGGGTTTACCACAACGGCAATGAGAAACACCTCAGCACGGCGCTGCTCAATCAATTGGCGACCACCGCGACGGAAAGTCCCTTGGAGCAATTGACCCGCCGCGAGTACGCGCTCTTGGCTTGCGGTTTGGGTGGGCTGATTTACGCGGTGCTGCCGTGGTTGCTACACGTGGCGGGAACCCGCTGGAAGCCGGGTGTCCAGCCGGTGCCGGTTCAAAATAACGGGAAAAAGCCCGCAGTTCGCCGTGAGGCGGCGGCGGTCCCATGAAATCACTGTTTGTCAACATTTGTTCGAACTGAAGTTCGCTAACCTCTCGGGAGAACCCCATGAAAGTTTTTATGCTGCTCGTCTGGGCGACGGTTCCCGTATTTTTCGCCGCGTACCATTACGGTCCCGGCCAGCAAAAGATGGTCCTCGACGACGTCGATCAGACCGTCAAGAAAGCGCAGCAGGCGGAGGCCGATCAGGATTGGCCCGCCGCGGTGCAACTTTACGAAGATGCATTGGCCATGATCCCCAAGGATCGCGTGGCGGCGGCTCACAAGATTCGTTTGCAGCGGGACCAGGCGATGATGTTCGCCGGACGGTTGCCGGAAGCGTACCTCGACCTGAAAGCGTTTTTGGGAGAGCTGGAGCAAGAATCACAGCCGGACCAAAAGTTGTTAGCCAGTGTCCGCGAGGCGATGGCCAACGCTCAATATTACGTCACCTGGACGTTGCGGCTGGAGGGGGTCGGCAAGAATGATTGGGAACCATTTATCGAAGGCTCACGTCAAAACTACCGGCTGCTCGCCGAACAGGCGGCGGAGTCGGGAGACTCTTCGAAACTGAAAAAGCATCAAGAGAGCCTGGAAGCGGTGATCCGCCTGGCGGAAATCGGTCAGAAGGAATTGCAGGGAATTCCGATTCCCAAGCAGTGCCAATGCAAGGGCGGATGTTGCAACGGAGTTTGCAACGGTAAAGGGAAGGGGAAAGGAAAGGGCAAGGGCAAAGGGAAGGGCAAAAAGAAGAACAAAGACCATCGCGGCGCAAGCGCCGGTCCTCCGCCCGACGACGGCGGCTCCTGATCGCCGGGCGGCGCGGGGAGACTGCTGTGTCTGCGGATTCTGATACTGGGGGGGCGGACTAACGTCCGTCCCCAGCCACCTTCAAACACTTTTCCGACATAGACTATTGCCTGAATCGGCAGTTTACTTTTCTGAAGGCGACAGAAATGAAATCTCCATCTTGCGCTTATACGTTGATCTTCCTCGTCTGTTCCGCCGTCGCGCTGCCGCTGCAGGCCCAGACCGCCAAAGACGCGGCCAAAGCGAAGACGAAAGCCGCTCCTGCTCCCGCAGCAGCCTCCTCCTCCGCAACAGAGAAGTCGGCAACTGAGGCGAAAGCGGCGCCGGCCGACAAGAAAGCACCCGCGGCCACAGAGGCGGACGGCAAAAAAGCCGAGGCCGAACAGCCCGCCAAGCCGGATGCAAAGCCTGCGGATCAACCGGATGCGAAAACCGTCAAAAAGCCGGCCGTCGATCCCGAAGTGGAAAAGCTGAAGAAGAAAGCGGAGCAAGAGCGGACGAAGAAGATCGGCCAACTCAAGTTTGACCGGCGTCCGTCGGTGATTTTGAAGGTTTGGTCGACTCCTCCCGAGGAGAAAAAGGACGAGGAGAAGAAGCCGGATGAAAAACCGAAAGAAGACGACGCCAAGAAACCTGAGCAGCCGAAGCCGGCAGAAAAGGAACTGACGCCCGAGCAGAAAAAGGCTCAAGAAAAGGCGCAGCAGAAGGCGGAGCGCGAGAAAAAATATGCTGAGGAGATGAAACAGTTTGACGAGTCGCTGAAGCAATTGCAGAAGGACGTGACGCTCGGGAATTGGGAAGCGGTTAAGTCGTTTTTGGCGAGCCTTGAAGGCAAAGAATCGCGGGCGGTCTACGGCAGAATTATTTCGTCGCTGCAGCGTCCGCCGAAAGCCTCGGGCGGCCAGAACCGGCGAAATCCCGAACAGCATGCGCTGGACGTCGATGACCTTATCGCTCTGCTGTTGATGATGCCGGAGGAAAAAGAGGAGAAAGAGGGAACCGACAACAAGCCGCAACTGCCTGCGAATATTCCGCCGGAGATCGCGGCCCAGATGGCGCGACAGGGGCGGCCGGTTGGCGGCAGCGGCGGTTCCACGGTACCGCAATTCGGTGGACTGCTGCGACTAACCGTCAATAGCGGTCATGACATTGAGGATATCCTGAACCGATTTCGAGAGCTCAAGCAGCCCGCGGGTGACGATCAGCCGCCGCAGGTAAAAAGCCGGGTCTTGGCCAAGGTGTTGCTGGGCGGCGGATATCCGCAGCACCTCGGCGAATTCTTACCGTCGACCGAAGAGGCGATCGAGAAAAACGACCGCGAAGCGCTCAACTTACTCTCGCAATACTACTTGGCCTTACGCGGCAAAGAGACGAAGAGCGAGCACTTGGAAAAGGCTTGGCAGGCGACTCTGGCGGCGCTGGCGGCTGGTGAGATCAAAGAGAAAGACAAACAGGAGGCACTGAAGCGGGCGGTCGACTTGGCACCAAAAATCAAGGAAGAGTTGGGGCAGTCCTGGCTGGATGAGAGCTTCACATCGCGACCGGAGCGGGGGATGGAGATTTTGGCCACGATCGGCTCGGCGGTTTCGACGGGAATGCAGCGGATGGCGGCAAATGCCGATTTTCGCCAGAAGAGTTTGGAACTGCAGAACACGGCCGTCACGTCACTGCTGAAAGCATCGCCCGAGTTGGCCGAGAAGTGGAAAGACACCCTGCAACTGTTGGCGCTCAATTGGCTCAGGGAAGCGGAGGTTTCGCGGCAGTTTAGCCAATCGACGCGGCGCCGGCCGTATTTGTCCCGCGACAGCTACGGCAACTATTTCTACCGCAGCTACGAAACGTCGCGCCAACATATGAATTCAGGCGGGCGGAACATCCGCGCCGTCGAACCGGCGAAGATTATTGAAATTATTCCGGGAGAAGAGTGGACCAAGCTGATCGACGATTCGCTGCAGCCGAAGTTTATGACGATCATTCCGCAACTGTACCTCAAAGTCCAGGAAGAGGAGGAGGCGTTCCCGTACATTGAGCGGCTCGCCGCGATGCGGCCGGAATTGGCCAAGGATCTCGTCGAGGAGTTTTTGCGCGTCTGGACCACGAACCATGATCCGAACCAGAATCAGCGTTACACCAGCGTGTACATGTTCGCCTGGGGCTACAACCGCCGTGCCAGCGGCATTCCGCTGACCCGTTCCAAGCAGCAGCGGAATCTGCAGGAACTTTCGAAGTGGCTTAAGCGGATCCAGGCGCTGCCGATCGAGGACGTCGACCAAACTCTGGTCACCCGGGCGTTCATGACGGTACACAGTTCGGCCGAAGTCTATCGGCTGGAGTCGATCGAGCGGATTTTCGGATCCGTCGATAACCTCAAAGCAGAGACGCTGGCGAGTCTGATTCAGACGATGCGGAATAACCTGGGCGGACTGTGGCGGATGCCGGCCACGCAAAAGAAGGCGCAAACCAACCGCAAACAAAAGGACATTCAATTGGAGGTGCTGCGGGGTTACGAATCGGCCCGTTTGATTCTCGCCAAAGCGGAGGAGAAATACGCCGACAGTTGGCGGATCCAACTCGCGCGGGCGTCGCTCGATCACGATGCCAACGACTTCAAGCAGGAATTGGAGCGGACCACAGACTTTACCAAGAATCGCAGCCAGTCGTTCGACGGTTTTCAACGGGCTGCCGCTTCTTATGTGGGAGAAGTCCCGGAGCTTGAGGAAGAGAAGTACACGACCAACGTATTTGAGATTTGGTTCTACGCCAGCTTGGGCGCGCCCGATTTGGACAAAATCACGCACGAGAAAGTCCCCGATCCCCGGCAACTGCCGTTGATTCGCGAGGCGATCAACTCACTTCCCGGTGAGTCGGCCAAGAAGCACATGGACATGTTCGCCAATGCGCTGTTCACCCGCATGAGTGGTGTGAAACCGGAGATGAAGTTTCGTTTCTTGGAAGCGGGATTTGAAATCGTGGGCGACAATGAACGGGCCGTCGAGGCGCGTAAGGTTTTCGATTACTACAACGATCTGGTGACGGAGATTAAGTTGAAGACGACGATCGACGGCGACGGAACCGTCGGGCACGGCGAACCGTTCGGCGTGTTTGTCGATATTCACCATACCAAGGACATCGAACGGGAATCGGGCGGGTTTTCAAGGTATCTGCAGAATCAGAACCGCGGCTACTACGGCTACAACTACGGTCGGCCAAATCAGAACTACCGAGAGAAGTTTGAAGAGTCAGCCCGCAAATTGCTGGATGAGCACTTTGAGGTGCTGTCTGTGACATTCCAGAGCGAGGACGTGCATTCCAAGGCGACGCCGACGGTCGGGTGGCGGGTGACGCCGTATGCATATTTATTGCTCAAGGCCCGCGGCCCTGAGGTGGATACGGTTCCGCCGGTGCGGCTGGACCTCGATTTTATGGACACCTCCGGTTTTGCGGTGATTCCGGTCGAGTCTGCGTCGATTCCAATTGACGCGAAACCGGAATCCGGTTCGCAGCGTCCATTAGAGAAGTTGCAGATTACGCAGACCCTCGACGAACGTGAAGCGGACTCCGGAAAACTGAAGCTGGAAATCAAGGCTTCTGCGGTCGGCTTGGTGCCGCCGCTGGGCAATCTGGTGGACTTGAAACCGGAAGAGTTTGACGTCGTTGAGACCGACGATCAGGGCGTCGCCGTCTCCCGGTTTGACAAGGAAGGGGACCAAACGGCCATTGTGTCGGAACGCAACTGGCTGTTGACGCTGCAGGCGAAACCGGAGTTGTCGCGCAAACCTGAGAAGTTTCGCTTCGGTGATCCGGTCGTCGACGTGGAGGAAGTCACCTATCAGCGGTTTGTAGACGCAGATTTGGCCAAGGTGGAGCAGCAAATCGCCCTTGAGGCGGAATACGGGGAACCGAAGCAGTCATGGATCTGGCCGCTGGTGATCACCGCGACGTCGCTGTTGATCGTGGCGGCCGCCGTGGTCGCATTTGCGAAGAACCGCAAACCTGCCGCGGAAGCCGCATTTCGGCTTCCGGATCACATTACGCCGTTTACCGTGCTGGGCCTGCTTAAGAACATCGAGCAGAACAACGGCCTCACATCGGACGGCAAGCGCGAGTTGGGAGAGTCGATCAATCGACTTGAGCGGTACTACTTTGTCGAGCGAAGCGGCAACGAACCGGATCTGGAAAAGATCGCCCACGATTGGATTCGCAGTACGTCGTAGGCTGGGGAGAAACGACGAGCCGTTGTGGAAAAGCAGTCGCCGCCGGCCCCGTGAGCGCGGAGAGTGGGAGGCTGGAGTCTTGAGGCGGTAGGCTGGAGGGGTGGCCGGTTGAGGACTAACACGGCGCTCACGCTCTTGCACGAGCGGGGTTACTGGACCGCTTCGCTTGGGGACAGTTGGTCGACGAGGTCTTCGGCGTCGATTTGAAATCTGGGTTCTTTGCGGGCGTTCTCCAGATAGGCCATCTGCGTCCGTCGGCAAAGATCCAACAATTGGCCGGTCAACTCCGCCACTTTGATCAGGCTCTCCCCGTCGGTGGCCGCGCGCTCCAACCGGGCGGCAACGTCGCCCAGGTTTCTGATGTCGTGATCGACGGCGGTCGACTTAATGCGGGCCGCCATACAGGCGAGGTCCGGAAGGTCTTGATCGTCGAGGGCCGATCCCAGTTTTTCGATTTGAGCGCCGATTTCCAGTGCCGTTTGCTTGGAGATGTTTTCGAAGTATTGATCGTCGGTCTGATCCGATTGCTTGACGGTCGCAATGAATTGCTCGACGAGCTGAGGATCGAATTGCAGCGAGGCACAGCGTCTTAGTTCTGCAAATGCCTCGTCGGGACGACGTTGCTTGCGATAGACGCGCTCCGTGACCATCGCGTCGTAGGCGTCGGCGATACACAAGATGCGGGCACCCAGCGGGATCTCGTCTCCGGTGGGCAATTCAGGATTGTGCGGATTGCCGCCATACCAGGCGTGGTGATTGGCGACGATCGCCTGCAATTCCTGAGAGTGGAGCGCCGATTCAATGATGTCGACACCGATTTCATCGTGCGTGCGCATGACTTCCCATTCGCGCGTGTTCAACGGGCCCGGTTTGAACAAGATCGAATCGGGGACGCCCAGCTTGCCGATATCGTGCAGCAGCGCGGCGACTTCCAGGACATAGCTTTCGCGGTGCGTCATGAGATCGGCCGCGACGGCGAGACACAAATCGGCGACGCGGCGGCTATGTTCGGCTGTGGCGACGTCACGATGGGCCAGTGCCGAGACGAGTGATGTCACCGCGCAGAACGGGATCTTCGAGTCGTGAATCACGTCACGCGCGACTCCGGACGCTCGATCGGTCGACGGCTGTGCAGGCAGTTCCGTGCAGGATTCCGACCAGACGACGACTCGGTTACGTCCCGAGCCCTTCGCCGCGTAGAGCGCCTCATCGGCAGCACGCAAGAGATCGTCAGGTTGTGAGGGACCGAAACTCAGCGCGGAGACTCCGATACTGATGGTCACTCGCAGCCCGTGAATCGGATCGCGATCGATTGCCGACCTGAGTCGTTCGGCCGCGTGCGCCGCTTCTTCCGCCTCCACTTGCGGCAAAATAACGCAGAATTCCTCACCGCCGAAACGGCAGAGCAGATCCTCGTTGCGGGTCATCGATTGAAAGATCTTGGCAACGCGCTTCAGCACCCGGTCGCCCATTTGGTGCCCGTGCCCATCGTTGACGGATTTGAAGTGATCGATATCGATCATCAAGCAGCCCAGATCATCTTCGTATCGCAGCGCATCGGTCCAAAGTTGATCGAGTTCTTCGGAAAACGCCCGCCGATTGAGGCACTCGGTCAGCGAGTCATAGGTGGCGAGGTTTTGCAGTTCCTTGTTTTGCCGGGCGATTTGCTTTCGCGACTTCTTGAGTCGCTGGAGCAACGATTCGAGGTGCATGTTCCGTTTTTCGACGGCGGTCAGATCATCAAAGGTCGCCAGCGCCCCGCGGCACTCTCCGTCGGGGTCCTGAATCGACGTTGAGTTGACCGAGAATTTTCGCGTGTCGCCCTCCGCGGTTTGCACAAAGATCAAATCGCCAAAGCGAACCTCTTGCTCGCGCATGGATCGTTCCCACGGCAATTCTTCAGCGCTTTCGGAATCAATTTCGTCCGTCGAAACAAAACCGTCGATCTCTTGGCCTTCCAGGTCGTCGACCGAGCGGCCGATGGATTTGGCGAACGAGGCATTGGCCAACGCGATCTTGTCGTTCTTATTCAGCAGCAAGACCCCTTCCACTAACGTGTCCAGAGTCTGCCTGACGTGTTCGGGGATTTCGTCCGCTCCCTGGTCTTGATGACGGAAAATCCAACTCAAGTAGAGAAAACAAAGCGCAAACATGCAGCAGCCTGCAAGCGGTACGAAAGCGGGCAGTTGAATGCCAAGAATCGAAAGAGTTGCCGCCTCACGCACGGGAGCAAAGTCGACTAAGGTCTCGCCCCACAGCTTGTTGTCCCGCAGCAGCGGAACGGTCACGGTGTTCGGACCGATGGTTGAAGCGGCGGACGACGCGTGTTGAACGTCCGGATCGCGATAGTCGAAAAGGACTTCGCCACCTGCGCGGACGATTCTCACAGAGAGCACATCAGGATGCCGTGCGGCGAGGCTCCGTAAAGCTTGCGCAGCGGAGCCGCCTGATGCCTTTTGCGACATCATCGTGTGTCCGGCGACGGCCAGATCTTCGGCGATGAGCGAGCGCCGCCGAATTTCGCTATTGCGGGGATCTGGAATGAGACCGACCGTAGTCAGTGCAAGCAGCCCAAACACGACGCTACACGCGACTGCGAGACTCATTCGAAACGCCGGCGACAGAGATTTCACAATCAGGGGGTCCTTGCTGGGAGTTGCGATCCGGCCACGCGCGCAACCGGTTCGATGCAACGTAGTTCTGAACCCTAGCTCTGGTTTTTAGCACGGGCAAATCGATAGCGATGCTTCGCGGCACACCCTGGGGTCACTCACAATTCCAGTTGTGCGCGTCGCGACAGAAGTTCTGAACGTCCGGCATTCTCGACTGGGGAATTGCCCTAAAGTCGGGAAAGGGGCCTCGCTGATGCCGCGTTGCGACGCGGGCCGGCGCCGGATCGATCAGATTGGTCGTACCGGTTGCGCAAGGGAATAAGAGCCGGGATCGTGCGGGAATGCGGTGCCGGAGCTACTTCAGCGCGACCGGGCGTAAGGTAAACCCGGCCGTGGTTCCCGCAATTTTGTTGGTCATGGCCACGTAGCAGAACTCGTAGACGCGATCGCGGGCCAATTCTTCCAGATTGTGGAATTCCAGGATGTGCACACCCTGCTCGATCAACAGATACTTGTGGACCGGGATGAACGTGTTGCTCCCTTTGGGTGCGGGATTGACTTCCAGTCCGCTGGTATCGGAGCCGATGGCCAGTGCGCCTTTCTGCTCCACGAGATACTTGGCGGTCGGCAGCGTGATGCCAGCGGAGTCATGTTCTCCAAGCACCACGTGGTCCGCGCCATCTTTGCCCCAAAACCGCATTGTCCCGGTGCGAAACAGCACGATATCGCCGGGCTGGATCTCAACTCCCTGGGCCGCACACGCGGAGTCGACGTCATCGGGGGTGATTCCATAATGGGCCGGCAGTGCATTCACCTTTCTCAGGCCGGCAATATCCAGCATGATGCAGCGATTGATGATCGGCGGGATCCCACTCGCCGAGCATTTTCGGACGCCGAAGTTTCCGCCCCAATCTCTTTCTTTGAAACCGTTGTACCAATGATTGTCATCGCCGACCGTCACGTGCCCCAAACCATCAATTTGGGTGGCGACGTTGTCGTTGATGAACAGTGCACAACTGTGCCATGCCTGTCCGGAGGGATTGACGTTCGGCAGTGTGAAATCGTGGTCCTTCTGCCGTTTGACCCCTTCGGGTGTCCGGAACGTGATGATTTCCGCTGGACTGTGCCCGGGCCATTTGAAGCTGTTGCGGCTGTAGGTGGCGCCCAGATCGTAGGACTTGCCGGTTTTGACCAGACTGAGGGCGGCGCGCCGGGTGTCGTCGGTCATGGCGTTGAGCGCGCCGAGTTCGTCTTCCGGTCCCCAGATCCAGCCCCACCCGCGCCCTTTTTTCCAGCCGCGGATTTTGCCGTGTGTGGGCGCGCCGCTGTTGGCATTGTCTGCAGCGGCGGCCGCGGAGTCGAGTAGCGGCGCGTCTCCAGCGCGGGAAAGCAAGATTCC
The DNA here is from genome assembly GCA_028285345.1 of Planctomycetales bacterium. Classification (GTDB taxonomy): domain Bacteria; phylum Planctomycetota; class Planctomycetia; order Planctomycetales; family Planctomycetaceae; genus Symmachiella. Next base: position 267,973 of record JANQPT010000012.1, on the reverse strand, counting down.
CAAAACGATTCCCGCGGCGAGTAATAAAGTTCCCAAAGTGAGCGTGTACAGTTTCGACATCGCGGGTCTCCTCACAAAAGGGGCGCAGGAATCCTCAGACGTACATTGACTCGGTGTTGATTTCGATCACAATAAGCATCAGTGTGTGCGGTTGATTTTCATATTATGGCGGTCGCCGCGGCATTGCAATCTGGCGGGCCGCCGCCGGATGGTGGGCAGGGTGCCCAAACGTCGCGACCATCAACTTAAGTCGTCTTACGGACGTCCCAAATCACCAAGGGGCTTGTATCATGGTCTGCAATCATCTCAAAGAACTGTATGACCTTTGCGAAAAGAACGAGCTGCGGTTGGGGAGCAGCGATCTGATCCGCATCGTCTGCCGGCAGTGCGAGCAAGAAGAGACGTGCCCGTCAGTATTGACTGAAGAGTACGATTCGCTGCATGCTTCCGACGAAAGCCCGCGCAACCTGTCTGCTGAGGAAGAGGGTTAAGAGTCGCGCGCAGGTTAGCTCAAAGCCGTAGAGGCGAACGTGCTATGCTCGCCTGGCGACGATCATGAACGACCGATGATGAGCTGGCGGCAACACATTCGCGTTCCGTTTGGCGTTGTGTTCGTCCTCAACAACTTGCGCAATCAGCACGAAACTGCTGCATGGAAATCGGAGGCGTAATTCTTTGATCGTGCTGGTTAACGTCGTCGGCCGGAGGTGGTCGTCGCGACGTTGAGTCCGGGGCGGGCGAGTTTGAGCTTCATGCGGCCGCGCCAATTGACTTGCGTGCCGCCGATGTGCAGCCAATCCAGGTTCGGCAAGCGGAAAATGAAATCCAGTCCGCGGTTGTCGACCGGCGTGTCATGCAGATCGAGTGCCGAGAGCGCTTGAAGTTCCTGGATTCTTGCCAACCCCTCGCCGGTCACGCCCGAATGCGCCAAATCGAGCATCTGCACATCTTGCAAGGCGTCGCCGTTATCAATAAAGACATCGAGCGCTTCATCGGTGATCTCGGGACCTCGCAGGTGAATCGCGATCAATTTGTCTTTGAGCTGCGCGAAGTCTTCGCCGACCCAGGGACGCAGGCCCTCAAATCGCTGCATCGACACCTGCCCGCCGCGGCTTTCGACGTCGGCGACGACGGCGACCCGCTGAATGTAGCGGTCCATTTCCTCGGCAATCCAATCGCGTCGACCGGCGTGAAACAGGGCGTAGTCCAGCGCTTCCTCATAGGCGTCATGCAGGGCCATGTAGGCCTGAGGGTCGCCTCCCGCATCGGGGTGCGCCAGCTTCGCTTTTTGGCGGTACGCTTGTTTGACGTCATCGGGCGAATAGGGGGGCTTCAACCCGAGTTGAATCATGAATTCGGGCCGTTGGAACGGCTCGGCCCTGAATGATGCTGTCATGTCCGGAGTTGTCGCTTCTGAATCTGGGGCCGACAAAAATCGCAATCCGTCGATCGAACGCTGCTAAGACCTTTTGCAACGGCCGCTAAGAAAAGTGTATACTACAAAGCGGGGATTGGACATGCCGTCAAACGGTCGAGGTCTTGGTTTTCTCTGAGTTAGGCTTTGAAACACGTTGTTTAGGCGAGGCGATCATGACCCCCTCACAATCTGCGTTTCAGGAATGGCGACGTCATCTCGAAGAGTTGCAATCCCCCGCGCTCCAGACGGGTGCCACATGGCGGGCGAAGTTGCAGGCTCGTGTGCTGCGTTACTTTATCTCCCGCTACGAGTACCAGCCGATTCCTCGGCAAGTGCTTGAGCCGCGGCATGCGCGGCGGCCGATGCCGAACGCATCGCGCACCAAAGTTTCGCTGCGGCTGAAGCGAAAGCAAACAGAGGCGGCGCCGCAAGTCGAGAAGTACCGTCAGGTGCTGAGCAAGATTCGATCCATTAACACAGACCGCAAACGCTTTCTTGCTTGATCGGATGTTGGAGCCGGCGGACTGCCTGGGATCACTGGTGGTGGGTCTGCATCGCGCCGCACGTCACTGAGAGTCGGGTGATTATACTGACCGCCGGCAGCGGATGAGGAGGGAGTTGGTGATCGCGTCTTCGCGCAAGTGCCGCACCGCCTGGAAATCGGGGTCCTGCAGGAACTGCTCAAAGCTCTGCCGATCCGGCCACTGGACCATAAAGATCAAATCGGCGTCCAACTCGCCGATGACGGCGGCTTCGGGAACGTATGACTCCTGCTTGCGACCGCCATATCTTGCAGCAACGGGCCAGACGGCTTTCATGTATTCGCCGTAGCGCGCAGCGCCGCCGTCCGGTTTGAACCAGAGCACATTCAACATAAAGATTGCATCGTCACTCATGATGGCGGAATTCGCTGCGTCGGAGTTTCGTTTTCGTTCGATTATACGCGGACGGGTTTGCTGCTACAATTAGAAGATGGCTTCGTCGCGATGAGTGCTGAGCGAATTTGTTCGGAGTGTGTAGAGGAACAATACGATGCGGATACAGCGGCCGATCGTTGGACTCATTGCCGCACTTTGTGTGCAGTGGGTGCCGTTTGGTGGTGAGGCGATTGCCGCCGAGGATGCTTCGCCCGGCGCGATCGCCAAGTCTTATCAGGCGGTTGCTCAGCCGCTGCTGCGGAAGTATTGCTTCGAGTGTCATTTCGGGGACAACACGGAAGCGGAGATTGATCTTGCGGAATTCAAGACCGTCGCCGACGCGCGGCGGCAGTTGAAGACTTGGCTGAAGATTCGCGAGATGCTCAACAGCGGGCAGATGCCGCCGCCGGACGCGGCACAAGCGACGTCTGCCGAGCAAAAGCAGTTGAAAGAGTGGGTGCGCGGCTTCCTGGTGCAGGAGGCGAAAGCGCATGCGGGTGATCCCGGTCCGGTTATCCTGCGGCGGTTGAACAACGATGAATACAATTACACGGTGCGGGATCTCACGGGCGTCACTTCGCTGAATCCCACCCGGGAGTTTCCCGTGGATGGCGCGGCGGGCGAGGGATTTACCAACGCCGGCGCCGCGCAGGCGATGTCGCCCGCGCTGGTTTCCAAGTATCTGGGAGCCGCAAAAGAAGTCGCCGCCCATGCGATGTTGGTGCCGGATGGACTTCGATTTTCCCCGCACACCAGCCGCCGCGATCAGACGGACGAACTCTTGGCCGATATCCAGACGTTTTACCGTCGATTCACCGCCGATGGCGGCGGGACCGCGGTCGATTTGCACGGTATTAAGTTCAACACCAACCAAGGCGGTCTGCTTCCGGTTCAAGAGTATCTGGCGGCGACGCTTGAGGAACGGGACGCGCTGCGCAAGGGGCGGAAATCGATCGCCGATATTGCTCGCGAGCGATCGCTCAATCGGCGATACCTGGAACTGCTCTGGGAGAACTTGGCCGGAGAGGAAGAACCATCGTTGCTCATACAGGCTTTGCGCCGCTCATGGCAACATGCGAAGCCGGGCGATGCGGCACGGTTGGCGGCGGAGATTGACGCGGCGCAGAAGGCGCTGTGGAAGTTCAACTCGATCGGCCACATCGGACGAGAAGGGGGACCGAAGTCTTGGATGGAAGCGGTCGAGACCGTGAGATCGCGACAGGACTTCCGGCATGCTTTGCCGTTGGAATCTGCTGATGAGCGTGTGCTGTACTTGATCGCCGACGATTTGGGCGACGGAAACGCGGACGATTTTGTCGTCTGGGAACGTCCGCGAATTGAATTCAAGCCGGATGCGCGCGGTGTCGCGCACCCGCCGATCTTGCTGCGCGACGTGCGGTCACTGGCGCAGCGCACGCGCGAGCTGATTGCCGCTGAGATGCCACGGACTGCGGACTATTTGGATGCGCTCGCTCAACTGCACTCGTCGAAATTGTCAGTTGAGAAAGCCGCCCAACAGCGGGGGCTGAATGCCGGGCTGTTGGCGCGGTGGGGTGAATTCGCCCGTTTGGGGCCGCGGTCCAGACGCGAGATCCAGGGACACTACACCACGAAATTGACTCGCGTGCAGCAATACGACGCCATCAACGGTTGGGGCGCTCACGAAACGCCGAGTTTGCTCACCAATCGGTCCAGCGAAGACGTCAGTTTTCTCACGCTCACCGTGCCGGCGCGGGGAGTTACCGTCCATCCTTCGCCGAGCCGTGAATCGGTCGTTGCCTGGAAGAGTCCGCTGGCAGCGAAGATGCAAATCGCAGGGTTGGTTGCCGACGCGGACAACAAATGCGGCAACGGCGCCGCATGGCGGGTTGAACTGGTATCGAAGGCCGGTCAGAACGTGTTGGCGCAAGGGGTGATCGACAGCGGCAAGCGGCAGGAAATTCGGATTGAGGAAGCGATCAATGTCTCCAGCGGTGACGTTGTTTCACTCATTGTCAATGCCCGCGATCAGAACCATGGTTGTGATACGACGCACATTGCATTGACGCTCACCGAGACGGGCGGCGAGATGCGCAAATGGGATCTTGCCGCCGATGTCGTCGATCGCATCCTGGAGGGCAACCCGTTGCCTGATCGGTATGGAAACGCCGGGACGTGGCATTTTTGTTCGCAGGAGAATCAGACGTCGTCGCAGCCGGGGCTTGATCCGGGTTCCGCTTTGGCGATGTGGCGGACCGCGGTGATCGGCGACGATTCGCCCGAAGCGATCAAACGACTGGCCGCAATTGTGCGAGATGTTCTGACGTCGCAAACACCAGATTCGCTCAGCGAAAATGATCGGCGATTGCGCGAGCAAGTTCTCGACTGGCGCGGGCCGTTGCGGTGGGTGGCCGTTTCGCGGGACATGGAGTCCGGTTCGAGCCGGCGAGATTCGAGTCTCAGCGACGGTGTTGATCCGGAATTGTTCGGCAAGCATCCCGACGGGACCGCGATTGATGCGGCGAGCCTCTGTGTACGGGCGCCGCAGATTATTGAAGTCCGTCTGCCCGCCGCGCTGGTTGGCGGAGCGGAGTTCGTCGTCAGCGGAAAATTGCATGACGAGACGGGCCGTGAGGGGAGCGTGCAATTGCGGGTGCAGGCGACGAAGCCGAAGTCGCTGGTGATGCGACCTTCGCTGCCGATCTTGGTTGCGCCTGGGACTCAGGCGGAGGCGCGTATTAAGCAAGCGACCGCCGAGTTTCGGAATCTGTTTCCCGCGGCGCTGTGTTATGCCCGCATTGTTCCGGTTGATGAAGTTGTCACGCTGAGGGTGTTTTACCGAGAAGATGATCAGTTGCGGCGGTTGATGCTGAACGAACGGCAGACGGCGGAATTGGAGCGGTTGTGGGACGAATTGTTCTATGTCGCCCGCGAGCCGCTGCAGTTGGCGGTCTCGTTTGAGCAAATCTCTGAGTTCGCTACGCAGGACCGGCCGGATCTGGTTAAAGCGTTTGCGCCGATGCGGAAGCCGATCAACGCGCGGGCCGCCGAATTTCGCAAGCGTCTCCTGCAAACCGAGCCGGCGCACCTCAATGCGGTGAATGACTTCGCTGACCGCGCTTGGCGTCGTCCCATTCAAAGTGATGAGCGTGAATCTTTGCGGAGTTTGTACAGCCAGTTCCGCGATTCCGGAATTGCCCACGAAGAGGCGATTCGGCTGTTGATCGCTCGTGTTTTGGCGTCGCCCGCGTTTTTGTATCGCGTTGAAGAACCGGCGGAGGGTTCAGAGGCGGCGCCGGTGACTGGTCCGGAATTGGCCAATCGGTTGAGCTATTTTCTGTGGTCGTCGCTGCCGGATGCGGAGTTGAGGAGGGTTGCTGAAACGGGAGAACTGTTGCGGGAGGACGTCTTGCTGACGCAGACGCGGCGGATGCTCAGAGCGCCCCGCACGCGGCGGCTGGCGGTGCAGTTTGCCTGCCAATGGCTGCATCTGCGGAACTTCGACCAGAACGACGATAAAAACGAGAAGCTCTACCCGAAATTCTCCGTGCTGCGCGGTGCCATGTATGAAGAGACGGTCCGCTTCTTTGAAGAGATGTTCCGCAACGATGGCTCGATTTTGGAGTTGCTGGATGGCGATCACACGTTTCTGAACGAGGCGCTCGCGCGGCATTACGGAATCAAGGGAGTCGGCGGATCGGAATGGCGCCGCGTTGACGGTATGCGGGCGCGGGGACGGGGCGGGATTCTGGGGATGGCGTCCTTCTTAGCGAGCCAATCGGGCGCGTCGCGGACCAGCCCCATTCTGCGGGGCAATTGGGTCTCAGAGACGCTGCTTGGAGAACGTTTGCCGCGGCCGCCGGCGAACGTGCCGCAGTTGCCCGACGCGGTTCCGACCGGTTTGACCGCGCGGCAATTGATTGAGCGGCACAGTTCTGTTCCCGAATGCGCCAAATGCCACGCGCGGATCGATCCGCTGGGGTTTGCCTTGGAACAATATGACGCGATCGGCCGGCTGCGGCCCGCCCCGGTCGATACCAAAACCACCTTAATGGACGGGAAGAAGATTGAGGGACTGGATGGTTTGCGGGAATATCTTGCCGGACCGCGGCGCAACGACGTGCTGCGTCAGTTTTGCCGCAAGTTACTAGGATTCGCACTGGGCCGCGAAGTACAATTGTCTGACGAATTGTTGCTTGATGAGATGCAGCGTAAACTGGCGGCGGCAGATTATCGGTTTAGCGTTGCCGTGGAGACGATCGTTGCCAGCCGGCAATTTCGCGAGATTCGCGGCGAACAACAGCCGGACGAACTGCAATAATATCAAAAAGATTTCAGCCACAGAGGGCACAGAGGACACGGAGAAAAAAGGCTTTAGGCTTGAGACTGTAGGCTTTAGGGAAACGCTGTGTAACCAACCCTAAAGCATGACGGCGAGATCTCTGTGACCTCTGTGCTCTCTGTGGCAAAAAACGTATCACGTGGAGGAGACGCTATGGCTGGACGACAGATTACTCGCCGGACGATGCTGCGTGGCCTGGGCGTGAGCATGGCGCTGCCTTGGATGGAGTCGCTTTCCGCTTACGGCAAGGAATCGAAATCGTCGGGAGCGAATGATCAAGCGCCAGTGCGGATGGCGATTTTGTTTGCCGGTTGTGGGTTTCATCGCCACGAGTGGTGGGCCAAGGGGGAAGGCGCGTCGATGGAGTTGGGCAAGGTGCTGCATCCGCTCAACGACTTTCGCGAGAAGCTGACGTTTATCCGCGGCCTGTATAACGCTGAGGCACTTAAGGGCAACATTCACAGCTCGCAAACGGGCAATCTGCTCTCCGGGGCGCCGCTCGCCGCCGGCGGAACGATCCAGTCGGGGACCAGCGTCGACCAAGTAGTTGCGCAGAAGATCGGCCATCGCACCAAGCTGCCGAGTCTGGTGCTGGGCTGCGAAAAAGCGAATCCGTCGGTGCACAAGAACTACTCGATGCTCTATAGCTCGCACATTTCCTGGAGCAGCCCGACGACGCCGACGCCGTTGGAAGTCTACCCCGCGTTGGCCTTTGACCAACTGTTCAAGGATAGCGCCCAGCAGGGGGACCGGAGCGTGCTTGACGCCGTGCTCCAGGATGCTCAAGGATTTCGCCGCAAGATCAGCCGCACCGATCAGCAGAAGCTGGACGAGTATCTGAACTCGGTTCGCGAAGTCGAAACGCGGTTGGAGCGGGCCGGAAAGCGGGGCGAGCTACAGGGCTGGCGGCCCACGCTGACGAAGCCGGACAAGCCGCGGCCGAAGGATGGTTATCCTCAGGACATCGTGGAGCATATGCGGTTGATGAGCGACATTCTGGTGCTGGCCTTCCAGACGGATACGACCCGCGTCTGTACGCTGAAGCTCAACAACGACCACGGTACGCTGCGATTTCCGCATCTCGGTGTGGACTACATGATCCACCACTTGCTCTCGCACAACGACACCGACGACTGGCTCAAGGTCAATCAATTCTTCCTGGAGCAGATGGCCTACATCGCCCGGCGGCTGGACGGCATTCAAGAAGGGGAGCGGACAGCGCTGGACAACTCGATGATCATGCTCTGTTCCAGCATGCTCACCGGCCACCACGACGCGACGCAATTGCCGGTGGTGATGCTGGGGGGCGCTGGCGGCCAAATCAAGGGCGGGCAGAACGTGAATTATTTGGAAAACTCCGATCGTCAGATGTGCCGGCTGTACTTGAGCATGATGAACAAGATGGGCATCAAACTCGACCGGTTCGGCGACGCGACAGAGCGGCTCGCGGAGATCTAGTTACAATAGTTTCAAAACCCTCTGACGCATCCCGCGGACTCTTGTATTTCAGGTTCTCAAACAGGCGCAACCGGGTTTTGAAACTGGTTTTAGGTGGGTCATGCCGTGCATGACGTACAGGATTGATGATTCACTTGCTCAAGTCGTCATGCACAGCATGACCTACAAGGCCAGGATATCTCATGCACGACGATCACTTTTCGCGGCGCGGGTTTTTGGCGTCCTCGGCCGCGCTGGCGTTCGGCGGACCGTTGGTTGCGGGAGAGTCACTCGGAGACAACCGGCCGCTGCTTAAACCGCTGCACGATGAAATCGTTTGTCCTTGGACGCCGAAGTTTCCGCGTCACGACCATCAACTGATTTTTCCGCTGGATGAGCAGCGGCTGATGCTGGTGTGGTGCGAGTATTACATCAAGGGGAAACCACAGGCCGCGAAAAAGGGCGGGGCGGGGATATCGGATGCGGTCTCCTGCCGGATATCGGCGAAGATCTCCAGCGATCGCGGCCGCACGTGGGGCGATGGATTTGTGCTGCAGAAAAACGATTGGCGGCAGAACGTCAAACATCCGAACCTAATTCGGCTTTCGGAGCGGGAGATTCTGTTCTCGTATGTGGGCTGGGATTCGGAGGAGCAGCGGAACGTTTATCTGCGGCGGTCGCTGGACAACGGCAAGACGTGGGGCGAGCAGGTGCAAGTTTCTGAGCCGGGCTGGTATTGCAACAATGCCGATCGGGCGATTCGCCTCAGCAGCGGGCGAGTGTTGATTCCTGCACACGGGCCGTATGCGAAAAGATATATCGGCGGCACGCGTTATCGCGGCGGGGATTTGCACTCGTTTGTGTTTTATTCCGATGACGGGTTTAAGACCTGGAAGCGTAGCAGCGACAGCATGACAGCGCCCGGGCGCGGCTGCCATGAACCGACGATTGTCGAGCTTAACGACGGCCGGCTGTATTGTCTGCTGCGGAATACGAATCGGCGGCAATACTACAGCATCTCAGACGACGACGGCGACCATTGGAGCAAACCTGCGCCGACGGTGCTGACCTCGCCGGAATCGCCCGCGCTGCTGAAGCGGATTCCGACGACCGGCGACGTTTTGGTGCTGTGGAATAACGTCGCCTCGAAGAGCAATTGGCCGCGGATTCCGCTCACGGCGGCGATATCGAAAGATGAATGCCGCACCTGGGAGCATCTGCAGGACATCGACAACCGCCTGGACTGCGATGCGGCTTATCCGTCGGTGACGTTCGTCGGCGATGAAGCGCTGGTCGCCTATTATTCGCGGTCGACGAAGTGGAAACGGGATTCGGAGGTGACGCTGCGGATTTACGACGTCGATCAGTTTTACGGGTGAGCGGGGAGTGGCGGCCAGGATGTGATGGGTGCGCGCAGAGACGCGGAGTCGCAGAGTCAAGTACCAAAGTCTGCTCGGAAATTTGCGATGCGCGTTGATGAGAGGGCATCGTCCATTTTTAATCTCTCTGCGACTTGGCGTCTCTGCGCGAGATGTTTTTTCTCGTTCATCACAGCTACACGACGCAGAGTAGGCGCGCCGAGCGCGACGGCAAGCCGTCGGCTTGGTTGTTGGTCGTGATGATCGATCAATTGTTTGAGTTGGTGGTGTTAACGTCGCACGTTTGTGTTTTTGCTTGGTGACGGCGTCCGATTTTGAGAAAAGGACGCAATGGGAGCTCCCCCGGCCGAGCGATTCGGCCGGTGCGCCTTTTGAGGGAGCACGACCTACCATGAGCGGCGTCCGCGGCCGCTGCGCTCGATGGTTTTTGCGAGTTGCGCGTCCCTCTACCATCTGGGAAGTTGGTTGCGCGCGTCGTGTGTTGTGAAACGCAGATTACGCGGATTATCGCAGATTCGTGGCCTGACCGTTGTTGGTCGTGGTTGCGTCGAGGCTGTGCTGGGAAAACCTGTGTCATCTGCGTTTGTCTTTTTCTGCAATTCAATGCGGCGCGAACGGCTTTGTAGTTTTGAATCGGTCAGGGAGAGGTTGATGTCCCACCAACGTAGAAATCGGGACGAGCTTGCTCGAATGATGCTACGCCTGCCGGCGTGACGTTCGTATTTCTCAGTGTGACGGAATCCAGATTTGGCAGTCGTTGAAGACGCACCAATCCCTCATCATTCAACTGTGTGCCATCGAGGCGAATGTCATTCAAGTTGGCCAGTCCGTGGAGATGCTTAAAGCCGTCGCCGGAGATTTGCGTATCGCAGAGAACGAGCCACTCAAGATTGACGAGTGTGCGAAGATGTCTTAAGCCTGCATCGGTCACCTGAGTCTCGCGGAGGTCAAGTACGGTAAGATTTGTCAGCTCACTAATCGGTTCCAGCCCGGAATCTGTGAGAGCAGCTCCTCGAAGACTGAGCCCTTGAAGATTGGGCAATTTGCCAAGATGTTTAAGGCCGTCGTCGCGGATGTTCGTTCCTTCGAGAGTGAGCACCTCGAGATCGGCCAGGCTATCAAGGGACTTCATCCCTGCATCGGTAACTAGGGTGTCTCCGAGACGGAGTTCCTTTAGGTTGACCAGTCCACGGAGATGGTCAAGCCCCGCATCGCTGACGGCAGTTTCGAAGAGCCAAAGTGCCTTAAGGCCGATCAGCGGACTGAGATGCTCAAGGTCATCATCACTGACATTTGTGTTGTAGAGTTTGAGTTCCTCGAGGTGGGTCATTCCTGACAGGTGTTCGAGCACCGCTTGACTAACTTGTGTGCCGGATAGATCAACTGCCTTGATTCTGGCAAAAGCGCTCAAGTTCGCCTCGTCCACAGCGTTAGGAATCCAGCCGGGGTGAACGATTTCTGTTTCAAACTTCCCACCCAGCTGCTTAATTTCCTTGATCGCTTGCTGCTGTCGATGATACGGCAACCAAGCCGTCATCCCGCCGCCACAAACGATTGCAACCACGCCAACGACCAAAAGTGTGCCCGTGCTGGGGAGGCGTTTCTTGGGAGCAGAATCGGGCATGGTGGATGCTCCTTTCTGGCTGTGATCCGCAGGTGAATTGCTGGGGATTAAACGCAGATTACGCGGATTATCGCGGACGCCCCATTGCCTCTAATCTGCGACAATCTGCGTAATCCGCGTTCTTCTTTGCCGATTGCGAGTGTGGGGGAAGCGGAATTGGGGTTTTGAATTGTTCATTGCAGTGGTCCGTAAGAGATGTTGCAGTCGGGTCGTGCATCGTAAAATGCATCTGCTCCCTCGACGGTGACGTTGCTGTGCTTAACGTTTAGCACTTTGAGGAGCTTCAATGATCGCAGTGATTGTAGTCCGACGTCAGTAATCTGAGTTCTTTCAAGTGAAAGGCTCTCAATGCCTGACAGCCCGTGCAAATGCTCCAGCCCCGCATCACTGATATTAGTACCATCGAGATGCAAATGCTGAAGTTTCGCCAAATCTTGCAGATGTTCAAGGCCTGCATCTGAAATCACAGTATTACGTAGACCGAGGGCTCTTAGGTTTGGCAAATGTCGGAGATGGGCAAGACCTGCATTTGTGACTTGAGTGTCGTCAATATAGAGTTGTCTTAGGCTTGCCAGTTCTCGGAGATGTTCAAGCCCGGCATCTGTTAGCTCAGTATTGCAAAGACTGAGCCATTCAATATTTGTTAAACCTCGCAGCCGTTCTAATCCTGAATCAGTAACGCGAGTGTTTTCAAGGTCTACTATACGGAGTTCAGTCAACGCTCTGAGGTGTTTCAAACCTGCATCCGTCACGTGAGTGTTGGCGAGAACAAGGGCCTCGAGTTCATCGAGGCCTTCGATATGCTGAAGGCCAGCATCACTGAATGGACAGTCTCTGAGGTAAAGACCAGTAATCTTGGCCAATCTCTTCAAGCAACGCAGGTCGTCGTCTCCAGCCGTTGAATGCGGCCCAAAGTAGACACCAACATTCGGAGGAAGCCTTGTTGAAATACTCCCGCCCAAGCTTTGGATTTCCGCAACGGCCTGCCGATGCGGGTCATCTGGCCACCACATCATCGTCACGGCACCGCTAATGAGCAGTATCACAGCGACGAGCACCAGCGTCCCCGTGCGCGGCAGGCGGTTCTTGGGGGCGGTGTCGGACATGGTGAATGCTCCGTTTGGGCTGCGATTTGCAGGTGAATTGCTGGAAATGAAACGCAGATAGCGCGGATTATCGCAGAGGTCCGATGTCTGTATCCTAATCTGCAAGAATCTGCGTCATCCGCGTTATTCTTTGCCGATTGCGGGTGTGGGGGAAGCGGAATTGGGGTTTTGAATTCGTCATGGGGATGCTGGTGTCCAACGGATGTGGCAATCGGGGAGGGCTTGTTCTAGCTTGTCGATTCCTGATTGCGTGACTTGCGTGTTTTCAAGATGCAGAGAAAAGCGTTCACGGACTGACAGCCTTTGGAGATGTTCCAATCCCGCATCGGTGACTTGAGTGCCGTTTAGGGAGAGGCTTGAGAGGCTTTTTAGCTGTGGGAGAAATTGCAGTCCTGCATCGCCGACTTGCGTGTGATTCAGTTTCAATTCCCAAAGATTGTCCAGTCCTCTGAGATGTTTGAGTCCTGCATCACTGACCTGGGTGTTATTGAGCGACAGGCTTTTCAGGCCAATCAATCCTTGAAGATGCTCCAATCCCATGTCGCCGACTTGAGTGTTGTCCAGACTGAGTTGCGAAAGCTTGGTTAGTCGCTGGAGAGGCTCAAGTCCCGCATCGCTGAGTGGAGTGTTTTCGAGCGACAGCAGCCAAAGGTGGCGCGATCCTTGGAGATGTTGGAGTCCGGCACCGGTCACCTTGGTATTATCGAGGTATACTTGCTTAAGGCTCCTCATCCCATGAAGATGTTCCAGGCCCGCATCGCTGACCTGCGTGTCATCAAGAAATAATAGAGTAAGGCTGGGCAATTCTCCGAGATGTTTCAGTCCCTCGTCACCGACTTGGGTTCGATGCAGATACAATACGTCGAGATGGATCAACCCCTTGAGATGCTCAAGTCCCGCATCGCTGACGCGCGTATTGTTGAGCGAGAGAATCTTGAGGTTGGGGACCTCTTCGAGATGTTCCAGTCCCGCATCGCCGATCTGCGTGTTGTCCAGCGATAACTGACTCAGGATGGGTAATCCTCGGAGATGTTTCAGTCCCGCATCCGTGACCGGGGTGTTATCGAGCGACAGCCGCTGAAGCCTGGTCAACCCTCGGAGATACTTCAACCCCCAATTCCTGACTTGAGTGCCGTGAAGCCAAAGCACCTCCAAGTTACTGAACCATTGGAGGTGCACCAGTCCGGCATCACTGATCCCACTATTGCTGAGACCAACACTCATGACCTCTTCGGGGACGCGCGGATTCTCCAGATGCCGATAATCGGGTGATTGATTCAGCCGTGCTCCAAGTGCTTCGATTCCCGATATCGCCTGGTAATAAGGCAAGACCGTTGTCACGCCACCAATGATCAGCAGAACGACAGCGACGAGCACCAGCGTCCTCGTGCGCGGCAGGCGTTTCTTCGGTGCAGAATCGGACATGGTGAACGCTCCTTTCTGGATGTGATCGTAACACAAATCCAGCGATCGCGTCGCCAGTTTTTTCGGTGGCGCATTGACGCTCTTTCGGGTTCCTCAAGCAGTTGGTAAAACATTACTGCCAGCAGTTTGACAACTGACCGCGTACACTTGGCGGGAGCGGAGAGATGGGGCTGTTTAGTAAGAAAGATTGGAACGTTGTCGCGGTGATCTTTGAGCGGCACGACCTGTTTCGCGTCAATGGCAACCGTGCCAAAGGGAAACAGGCCGAGCCGGTTCGTGACGGGGCGATGAATCATGAGCGGACGATTTATTGGGCCGTGTTTGATCAGAAGGGGGCGTTTCTGGAGGGGGCGCCCGGTCCCGGCGCTGAGCGGATCGATTCTCAGGTGCTCAAGCGGCTGATTCGCGAATTGCCGACACTGTCAACCGTTCAGGCAGTGCTCAAATCGCTGGAGAGCGGTGCGGAGGAGAAGGTTTCACACGGCCTGGACTGGAAGGGCTATGGGGCGAGCCCTCGCGGCAACTGACGGCGACTGCGGCACTAACTCATCGAGCAAGCGAGCGGCGGATCTGTGCAGAACTACGAGAAGCTTGGCGCCTTCTATCTGGGCAAGATGTTTGATATGCGGCAAGGCGCGTTGCGCGACGAGTTGCTGCTTTACGATTCGAAGGACCTCACGACGCATGCGGTTTGTGTGGGGATGACCGGCAGCGGCAAGACGGGGTTGTGCCTGTCGTTGTTGGAAGAGGCGGCGATTGACGGCGTGCCGGCGATCGCGATCGATCCCAAGGGGGATTTGGGGAATTTGCTGCTCACGTTTCCCGAGTTGCAGGCGGCCGATTTTCGTCCCTGGATCGAGGAGAGCGCCGCGACACGCGCCGGGATGACAGCTGATCAGTATGCCGCCAAGACGGCGGACTTGTGGCGGAATGGATTGGCGGAATGGGGGCAGACTCCCGAGCGGATCGGCAAGTTTCGGGACGCGGCCGATATCAGCATTTATACGCCCGGCAGCAATGCCGGTCTGCAGTTGACCGTGTTGCGCTCGTTCGACGCGCCGCCGGCGGAATTGGTTGAGGACAGCGACGCGTTTCGTGAGCGCGTTTCTTCGGCGGCATCGGGATTGCTGGCGCTGTTGGGGATCGACGCCGATCCGGTTCGCAGCCGGGAGCATATTTTGATTTCGAACCTTCTCGACCGGGCCTGGCGCGAGGGGGAAAATCTGGACATCGCAGGGTTGATTCGCGGTGTGCAGTCACCGCCGTTTGAGACGATCGGCGTGATCGATTTGGACTCGTTCTTTCCGGCCAAGGACCGGATGGAATTGGCGATGAGTCTGAATAACTTATTGGCTTCGCCGTCGTTTGCGAGTTGGCGCGACGGCGAGCCGTTGGACGTGCAGCGGCTGCTGTACACGCCGGAGGGAAAGCCGCGGCTGTCGATCGTCTCGATTGCGCATCTCTCGGACACCGAGCGGATGTTTTTCGTGACGATTCTGCTCAATGAGATTCTGGCGTGGGTGCGGACGCAGCCGGGGACATCGAGCTTGCGGGCGCTGCTGTATATGGATGAGGTCTTCGGCTATTTTCCGCCGTCGGCGAATCCGCCCTCCAAAACGCCGATGCTGACGTTGCTCAAGCAGGCGCGAGCGTTCGGCTTGGGTGTGGTGTTGGCAACCCAGAATCCGGTTGATCTTGATTACAAGGGATTGTCGAACACCGGCACGTGGTTTTTGGGGCGACTGCAGACCGAACGGGACAAGGCGCGGGTGCTGGAAGGCTTGGAGGGTGCGTCCGCACAAGCGGGCACGACGTTTGACCGCGGTGAGATGGAAGCGACGCTGGCTGGGCTGGGGAGTCGCGTGTTCTTGATGAACAATGTGCACGACGATCAGCCGGTGGTGTTTCAGACGCGGTGGGTACTGTCGTATCTGCGCGGGCCGTTGACCCGATCGCAGATTGAGATGTTGATGGCTGAGCAAAAGTCGGCGTCTTCGTCTGAGAAGAAGTTGCCGGCGATGCCGTCCACAAAGTTGGAGGACGCGCCTCAGTCGGGGGGAGAGCGGCCACATATTCCAAGCGAAGTGGATCAGAAATTTCTGGCCGCGACTGCCGCGATTCCCTCGAGCGCCCGACTATTGTATCGCCCCGCCGTCGTTTGCAGTGCACGGCTGCACTTCATCCGCGCGTCGTATAAGGTCGATGAGTGGACCGACACCACCAGGTGCGCGCTGATCGGCGGCGATGTTCCAGCGGAACTTTGGGCCGACTCGACGGTTGCTGATCCCGGTCAGTGGGATACGCAAGACGAACCGGCCGCGGAGGGGACGTTTGCCAAGATCCCCGCTCAGTTGCTCAAAGCGAAGAGCTATGCCGGCTGGGAAAAGCGTCTCAAGAACTATCTCTACCAGCACGAGGAGCACGTTCTTTGGAAGTGCGCGGACTTGAAAATGTATTCACGGCTGGGCGAGACGGAGGGCGATTTTCGCGTCCGGCTGTCGCAAGCGGCTCGGGAGCTGCGGGATCTGAAGATTGAAAAACTTCGCGACCGCTACTCGACAAAGCTGGCCCGGTTGGAAGGGAAGATTCGCACGGCGGAGGAACGGGTGGCCCGTGAGAAATCTCAGGCGAATCGGGCGACGATGGATTCGGCGATCTCGATCGGGTCGACGATTCTGGGCGCCCTGTTCGGCCGCAAACTTGCGAGCAGGACAAACATCGGCAAGGCGTCGACTTCGATGCGCAGCGCCGGCCGCGCCGCCCAGCAGCGGGGCGACGTGGGCCGCGCCGAAGAGAAAGTCGAAGACCTCAACCGTCAAGTGGAGGAGTTGGAGGAAGACTTCGAGGAAGATACGGAGGAACTCGAAGACGCGTACGATGTTGACGCGCTCGAACTGGAACAACTGAGTCTCCGTCCCCGCAAGAGCGACATTAGCACGGGCGAGATCACGCTGCTTTGGACGCCGTGGATGATCACCGGCGAGGGGACGTGCGAGCCGCTGTTTACCGGCTGGGACGCGGATTGAAATCGGTTGGTTTTTGCGGGAAATCTTCCGGCGAAGATGGTACGATGAGCGGGCTGAATCGTGTCCATCTCTCAGCGCCGTTCGAATTGTGTCACGCAGCGCTTGTACGCTCGCCCTGCTTGTTTTTCCCCAAGTTGGACAGCCGATGCCCCGCTATTTTAGACTCGACTATCGCAGACTGACATTCGGTGAATGTTGGAATTTGTCGCGGTCTGCCGCTGTTGTGTTGTTCTGGTTCCATAAACTGTTCGGAGTAGGGTTTTCGCAACAAGTCATCCAAGAGGTTCCCGATTCGATATTGGCGTGGGAAGTCCCCATTGAGGATCTGCCTCAGCTTTCGCGAGAACCACTGGAGGAGTTTGTCGAATCCGTCTCGCAGTTGGGATTTCATTCTCCGTATTTTTACTCCTGGAAGACGCTGTGCCCCGTCCAGTTGGGTGTTGTACTGCTGCTGCACGAATCGGGAGATTCTGTGGCGCGTTGCGAATTTGTGATCTCGAATTTGGTCCACCCCGCATTCACCGTCAAAATTCAATCATTCGTGAGTTTTCGACAGGACGATTCGATACTTGTCACGACGGATCGCCGACCGGATATCAAACCATTTCCCGGCGACGAGATCCACCGCCATACTCAGGACTCCGCCGATGAACTGTGGAACAGACACCTGCAGTATCTCGATCAATCAGTCGATGCGAATCCTATACGTCGAATCCACACACCGGCCGAAATGATCGCCGCTGAGGAGAGGATCGAACAACGAGGTTATGACTGGTATATCCAGCGTGGACTTTATGTCTTGCTGTCCGAGGAAGAAGTTGAGGAAGCGCGTGCGAAATACTCCCTAGGACAAGTCACACAGCCGGTCAGCGCGGATGCCGCTGTAGAAGTACCGAACGAGTCGGCACCGAAAGTGGTGTGGCCGAAGAGGCATTCTTTGAAGACGATGAGGTCTTCTTCTCTGATGACTCGGAGCCGTCGGATCCTCTTCCCTCACAGGAGAACGACTACGCCGAAATTTTCGACGAAATCGAACAGTTGCAAGATGCGAAGTCAGGCTGGGGTACGGCAATTGCGATCTTGGTCGTCTCTGTGGCGCTGTTTTTGGGATTGGGCGCCTGGCAATGGTCGTGGGAGATGACTGCAATCCTGATTCCGATCTTGTTCATTCATGAACTGGGCCATTACATCGCGATGCGCGTGTTTCGGTATCGCAACGTCAAGATGTTCTTTATTCCTTTGTTCGGCGCCGCGGTGTCGGGGCGGCATTACAATGTTGCCGGTTGGAAGAAGGCGGTCGTCTCGCTGATGGGGCCAGTTCCGGGCATTATGTTGGCGGGAGTCGCAGCGGTCGTCGGGCTATTTTTTAAGCACGACCTGATCTTTGAGGTTGCGCTGTGGACGCTGATCATCAACGGCATCAATTTGCTGCCGGTGTTGCCGCTGGACGGCGGGTGGGTGATGCACTCGATTGTATTTTGCCGGCATTACATGCTCGACGGCGCATTTCGGCTGGTGGCTGCGGCGGCGCTGCTTGTGTGCGGATTGTTCATCGGGCCGAAATTCCTGATGTTCATTGCCGGCATTTCGTTGCTGGCCTTGCCGGCGACAATTCGGATGGCGCGTATCGCTGCCCGCCTGCGCGAGCAGGGACTTTCCGCCCGTTCGGCCGATGCGCAGACGATTCCGCATGAAACGGCGGTCGCCATCATCGAAGAGGTCCAACGGTCGGCCCCCGCGGGCATGACGTCGAAGATCGTCGCGCAGCAGACACTCTCGATCTTCGAATCGCTCAACGCGCGGCCGCCGGGGATTTTGGCGTCAATCGCGTTGTTAGGCGTCTACGGGGGCAGCTTTCTTGCGGCGATCGTTTTTATCGGAGTACTCGCGATCGGACAGCGGGGAGGCGATTTGGGTCAGTTTATGCAGATGGCGGCCGAGCAGCCGCAGCATGCCGTGGAGTGCGGATCGATTCAGCAGGCACCGGCCGGCGTTCCTGAAGGGGCGAGCAGCGAGTTCCGCACGATTGTTGCGAATTTCGGCAGTGCAGAAGAAGCGGAGCAGGTGTTTGCCGAGATTGCGGACGAACTGCCGCCGCAAACCTCCGCGACATTGTTCGGCGAAACGATTCTGGTCGAATTCCCCACAGAAAACGACGCGGCCCGCAAGCAGATATTTGCTGAGTTGGAAGGGAAGAGTGACGACGTCTTTGCGGAAGTGGCAGAATTGGGAATCCTATTTCGCCTTCTTGCGGTGGCCCCCAACGAAGAGACGGCGGAGGCGATCGAACAAGCGGCTGCAGATTACTTCATGTTGCCCTCGACGATGAAGGTGATCCCGCCGTGGTCGCCGGAGGACGACCGGGAACCCGATTTGCGCGAAAAGCACGAATTGGCCCTGCGGACCTATCGGCGGCTGCAAGACTTTGACCTGGATATTGGTTCTGACGGACGAATTGATCCGCTGAACGAAAAGCTGCAAGAGGCCTTCCGGACGGGAGACCTGAACGAGGTCAATGAATTGCACAAACAACGCCAAAAGATCGTGGAGGAACTGCAGCGAAAAGCGTTTGCGAAACTGCGTGCGGAAGGACCTGAGTCTGTCGACGTTGAGTTAATCGATCTCTATGAGGCTTGGTGGAACGAACTCGTTCTCGATGATGAAGAAAGGGATCGAGCGCAGATACGGGAGATTGATCGCCGCAGACAAGAATTGAATATCAAGATGGGCGCCCGTATGGGCCAAATTCCCGTGCAGGATATGGAGCCTGCTGCGGGTTCCGATCGCTACTTGACGACTAGCGGCTCCGTAACGCGGAACGGCGTGTTGCTGCAGATTGACTGGATTACCTTTCAACGCGAGCCGCACGGCGCGGCCGCTCTCCTGGATTGGCTCTGCGAACAAGACTGTATGGACATCAAGTACGAATTCAGCAACGGGATTGATTTCTAGATCGATGAAGACTTCAATCCCGCAGGCGGAACCAAGTTGCCTTGCCCGCAACCTGAGAACCGGCCATAATGGGCAATATCAACGCTTGTTGATGCCTCCCGCCAACACGTCCCTCCTAATATCCTTCCTGCCTGGAGTCACCCGATGATTCGTTCGCTGCCGATCGGCTGCGTGGCATTGATGTTGCTGGCGTCTGTGGGACTTGCCGAGGAAGTCGTTCAGCCGGACGCCCCGGTCAGCTTTGAGAAGCAGATTCGTTCGATATTTCGCACGCATTGCTACGACTGTCACGGTGCCGGGGAGGAGCATGAGGGCAACTTGGATTTGCGGCTGCGGCGGTTCATGCTCACCGGCGGCGAGAACGGGCCTGCGATTGAGCCGGGGAATCCTGACGACAGTTTCTTGCTGCAGCGGATCCGCGACGGCGAAATGCCGCCGGGCGAGAAGAAGCTTACCTTCGACGAGATTGCCACGATTGAAAAGTGGATCGCCGCCGGGGCGCCCACGCTCCGGCCGGAGCCGGAGAAGATCGGTCGCGGTCTGGGCATTACTCCGGAAGAGCGGGCGTTCTGGGCCTTTCAGCCGATTCGGCGGCCTGAGATTCCCATGTTTGCACCACAGGACAGCGTGCGGACGCCGATCGACGCGTTCCTCTTGACGGAGATGCGAAAGCGGGGCTTGTCCTTTTCCAACGACGCTGAGAAATTGATACTGCTGCGCCGGGCGCACTTGGATCTGACCGGCATTCCGCCCACGCTGGATGAGATCGTGCAGTTTCTGGCGGATGACTCGATCGACGCGTACGAACAACTGATCGAGCGTCTGTTGGCCTCGCCGCATTACGGCGAACGGTGGGGGCGGCACTGGCTGGACGTGGCGGGCTACGCCGACAGTGAGGGCTACACGACCCGCGATGACGTCCGCAACTACGCCTATAAGTATCGCGACTATGTGATCCGCTCCTTCAACGCCAACAAGCCGTTCGATGAGTTCATCATTGAACAATTGGCGGGCGACGAACTCGTGCCGTTGCCGCACAAGAACCTCTCGCCGGAAAATTTGGAGAAACTCGTGGCGACCGGTTTTCTGCGGATGGCGGCAGACGGGACCGGGTCAGGTGCGCCAGATATCGAATTGGCCCGCAACCAGGTGATGGCCGATACGATTAAGATCGTCTCCACGTCGCTGTTGGGTCTTTCCGTGGGGTGCGCTCAGTGCCACGACCATCGATACGATCCGATCTCGCAGGAGGACTACTATCAACTGCGTGCAATCTTCGAGCCGGCCTACGACTGGAAGAACTGGCGCGTGCCCACGAGCCGGCGGATTTCGCTCTACACCGACGAAGAGCGGGCTCAGGCGGCGGCGATTGAAGCGGAGACCAAGAGTGTTTCCGCCGAACGGAAGAAGCGGCTCGACGAGCTGATCACGCAGGCGTTGGAGGGCGAGGTTAAAAAGATCGAGGACAAGGAGTTGGGCGAGCAGCTCCGTAAGATCTACCGCACCCCGTCAGGCGAACGCACGCCCGAAGAGGTCGCCTTGTTCAAGAAGCATCCGAACTTCAACATCAATTCGGGCAATCTGTATCAGTACATTGGCACGTCGCGCGAAGAACTGAAAAAGTTCGACGACCGGATCGCCGAGATCCGCAAGAAGAAACCGGTCGAGGACTTTATCCGCGTGATGACTGAAGTTCCGGGCAAGATTCCAGAGACGTTTCTGTTCCATCGCGGTGATCACAAGCAGCCGAAACAAAAAGTCGTTCCGGCGGCTCTGATGATTTCCACACCGGAGGGCCAGCCGTTTCACGTGCCTGCGAACGACGAGCAGTTGCAGACCTCTGGGCGGCGGCTGGCGTATGCCCGCTGGCTGACCAATGGACGGCATCCGCT
The DNA here is from genome assembly GCA_028285345.1 of Planctomycetales bacterium. Taxonomy (GTDB): domain Bacteria; phylum Planctomycetota; class Planctomycetia; order Planctomycetales; family Planctomycetaceae; genus Symmachiella. Next base: position 246,477 of record JANQPT010000012.1, on the reverse strand, counting down.
GCTGGCGCGGGTGATCGTCAATCGCGTCTGGCTGCATCACTTTGGACGCGGCATCGTGCCCACGCCCGCCGATTTTGGATCCGCGGGACAGCGTCCGACGCACCCGCAGTTGCTCGATTGGTTGGCAGATGAATTCGTCACCAGCGGTTGGAACCTGAAGCATCTGCACCGGCTGATTATGACGTCGACCGTCTATCTCCAGTCGTCGGATCAGGACAGCGACAAGCGACAACTCGACGCCTCGAATCAATACTATTGGCGAAAGCCGGTGATCCGGCTTGATGCGGAGATCATTCGGGATCACATTCTGGCCAGTTCGGGCAGTTTGAGCCGAAAAATGTACGGCCCGGCCATCCCCGTCAAAGAGGACTTCGTGGGCCAAATCGTGGTTGGCGGCGACGACACCCGTCGCAGCATTTACATTCAGCATCGCCGCAGCCAGCCGATGGCGCTGCTGACCGCATTTGATGCGCCGATCATGGAGACGAACTGCGAAATACGACCGATCTCGACTGCGGCGACGCAATCGCTGATGCTGATGAACGGCGATTTCATTCTGAAGCAGTCGCGAAAGTTTGCTCAGCGGCTGAGAGCAGAAGCCGCGGACGACATGCGGCGGCAGGTGCAACTTGCCTGGCAGTTCGCCTATTCGCGGCCGGCGACGGAGACCGAAGTTGACGATGCCGTCGCGTTCCTCAAGCAGCAATTGGAGTATTTCAAGCAGCATCCCCCGGCAGCGCCGCCCAAGAAAAAGGGGGAGAAGACCGCCCCACCCGCGCCGGCGCCGGAGTTGCTCGCGCTGACGAATTTGTGCCAAGTGATCTTGAGCTCTAACGAGTTCTTGTACGTCCAATAGGAAGATGAGACTCATGAATCGTTCCGACTCTGTGACCTCTTGCGATTGCGAGCCGTTCGACGTCCCAAATGCGCGGCGGCGGTTTCTGACGAACAGCGTCGCCGGGATCGGCAGCCTGGCGCTGGCGTCGCTGCTCAAGCAAGAGGGGCTGTTGGCCAAACCGCCGATTTTGGCGAAGACCCGCGAGTCGTTCGATATGCTGCCGCGGCAGCCGCATTTTCAGCCGCGGGCGACGGCGATGATTTCGCTGTTCATGCACGGCGGGCCGAGTCACGTCGATCTGACCGACCCCAAACCGGAACTGACCAAACGGGACGGACAGGAATTTCCCGGCGACATTACTTACAGCTTTATCAACCGGGCCAGCAAACGACTGTTGGGCAGCCCGTTTAAGTTTCAAAAGCATGGGCAATGCGGAACCGAATTGTCGGAACTGTTGCCGCATCTGGCAGAGATTGTCGACGACATCTGCCTGATCCGCTCGATGCACACCGGAATCAACGGGCACGAATCGTCGATCCGCTACTTGAACACCGGCAAGCCGATTCCCGGCCGGCCCGCATTGGGGTCGTGGCTGACTTACGGACTGGGGGCGGAGAGTGACAGTCTGCCCGCCTACGTGGTGATGACCGATCCGGGCGGACATCCGGTCGACGGCGTCCGCAATTGGTCGAACGGCTGGATGCCTTCGATCTATCAGGGGACGGTCGTGCGGCCGCGCGAGCCGCGGATTTTGAATCTGGAACCGCCGGCGCATCTCGCGGGGACGCTGCAAAAACAGAATCTCGATTTTCTAAAGACGCTGAATCGCCGGCACCTTGAACGGCACGGCGGTGAGAGCGACCTCGAAGCCCGCATCAGCAGCTATGAATTGGCTGCCCGCATGCAGGGTGCCGCCAAGGAAGCGCTCAACATCAACCAGGAGACGGAGGCGACGCACAAGATGTACGGCCTCGACAATCCGGCGACCAAGGAATATGGCACGCGGTGCTTGATCGCCCGCCGGCTGGTGGAGCGGGGCGTGCGGTTCGTGCAGCTATTCTTGGGAGGCCAACCGTGGGACATGCACAACAGCATCCGCACACGGCTGCCGCAGGTTTGTGGTCGCACCGATCAGCCCTCGGCGGCGCTGGTCAAAGATCTCAAGATGCGCGGATTGTTGGACACGACGGTCGTGCATTGGGGCGGCGAAATCGGCCGGCTGCCGGTGACCGAGGGCGATCCGGTCAAAGGGGGCCGCGACCACAACGGTCAGGGGTTTAGCAGTTGGCTGGCGGGCGGCGGAGTGCGCGGCGGGATGACCTACGGCGAGACGGACGAGTTCGGCCACAGTGCCGTCGTCGATCGCGTCGCGGCGAATGATTATCAGGCGACGCTCATGCATCTGTTCGGCTTCGACCATAAGCAATTGACGTTCCAGCACAACGGGCAAGACCGCAGCCTCACCGACGGCCGTCCCTGCCGGGTGGTTGAAGAGATCATCGCTTGATCGCGGGTGGCCGCGATTGAGAATCAATCGGGGTGCCGCAGGCACAAGAGGCTGCAATTTCACCGTTCCCTGTCTGTTGCTGCCGGCATCGCGCTGAACGACGCAATTGCGGCCTCTTGCAGGCTCCGCCTGCCCCGATTGCTGTGCAATCGCGGCCACCCGTTTGTTGTTCGATGGTTTCACGTGGAGCGCCGAGAAACATTTGAGGCGTCAGGCGGGAGCCTGACCTACGATCGCCGCTGCTCGGCCTGATACTCGGCGATGACGTTGGTGCGAATCCCGCCGCGAGGGGTGAAGGCGGCGTGGATTTTCATTGAGCGGGGCTGTGTCACCGCGACGAGATCGTCGAGGATTAAATTGGTGACGTGCTCGTAGAACGCCCCGTGGTTGCGGTAGCGCTGCAGATACATTTTGAGCGACTTGAGTTCAAAGCAGAGTTTGTCCGGCGTGTAGGTGATCGTCAGGGTGCCGAAATCGGGCTGGCCGGTCTTGGGACAGACCGACGTGAACTCCGGGCAGATCGTTTCAATTGTGTAGTCCCGATCGGGATATTGATTCTCAAACGTCTCGAGTTCATCGCGGAAGCTATCGGCCATTGGGACGCACCTTACTGCTGAGAAAACCTGTGCCTGGTGCAGGAATTGTAGTGCAGATTCCGCGACAGGCCAATTCACGGTCGACGAACGTTGACGATGTCGTCGTGGGCATTCACAGGCGGGCGGTCACTTCCAGCCAGGAGAGATGTTCGTGAGAACAGCGCGGGGAGTCAGAGAGCGTTTACGCGGTGCGAAGGCTGTTTCTATGCAATTCGGCAAGAGATGCTCGGTATTTCCTCGAGTCGCGAACCTTCGCAAAGTCTGTCGATTCGGCTTAGGAGTCGCCAGTTCCTTCAAATTTCAGGCCGTATTCCCAAAAGTCGTACAAGACCTGCCTGACTTTGGCGACGACGAAGCTTCGCCACTGCAGACTTTCAGCGTCGGGGTTGAGGCAAATCTCTCCGCGTGTGAAGTTCAGTTCAGCGGGAAAGAGAACCGCGGCTCCTCCCCTGCCGAGATTGCGCGACCACGGCTCAATAACAAACTCCTTGGGCTCCTGACTGTCCGTCGAAGTCACGGCGCGGAAACGGACCCAAACTTTTCGCCGAAACTCGGCACGGGGGTGATCACGCTTCATGGACTGCATGCCGTCGTAACAGCCCGCCAGCTTATCGACTGCGTTGAGCACGCGCAAAGCGACTTCGTCTTGTTCCGGTGTAAGACGAACTGGAGTGAGAACGTGTTTAGTCGTCATAGGCCGTACACTTGCGATTTGGGAGATGGTCTGACCACAAACTGCTGCGCAACGGTGATGGTTCGGCAGCCTGCGGACCACGCTTGCAGGGAGTTGTCTTTAACCGACTGCAGCGAAGTGACAAACAGAAGCATTTGCCATGAATCATCGGCCGGAATTGAGATGACACTTGACGATTCTCGACGCCGGTTTGCGCTTGCGGGATTATCGGTTTGGATTGGCCGATTTGCCGAGTGCGGCGGGGTTTCAGGGATTTACGCAACAGCCAGACAGTGAGCGTGCGAAAATGACTACAACGGGATTCAAAACCCTGTGACGCGTATCGCAGCCGCTGGTATGTCAGTCACTTGAACGAGCGCAAGCGGGTTTGGAATCTGGTTCGAAGCTCCGCTCAATCCGAGCAACCGGCAGGAACCGGCGGTTTGCCGCATGCCGTTGCTCAGGGATGCGATGTCGCTGTCGCCCCGCAGGTTTCGTCAATCGGTACATTTGTTAATGATGGGCACCATGCAGAGGAATTTCATCGGGGCGGACCCGGTATTGCGAAATTGGTGCAGTTCATCGGAGACGACGTAAATACAATCTCCGGCCGAGATGGCGTGTTCGGTGTCTCCCTCGTAGACGTGCCCGTCCCCTTCCAGCACGTAGACCTCGTGCTCGTAGGGATGATGGTGCCGGGGCGTCTCGCCTCCCGGCTCGAGTTCGAACATTCGCATCGCGAAATTCGGCGCGCCGTCGTCTTCGCCGATCAGCCAGCGGACCTTGGCACCGATGGCGCCTTCCATCTCGACGGGCGTCTGATTGACCGCCTCGTGGTTTTGTACCTTCATCGTTCCTCTCCTCTCGTCGAATCCTCGCTGGCCGCGGCGGATGCCGCAACGGTTTCAGTTTCTTGCAAAATCTGCCGCCGGTCGACCGCCAACGCGAGCAGCCCGAACCCGATCGTTCCTCCCGCTTCCAAACTGAGCATCCATCCGGCGTTGTTGAACAAGAAAACCGTGACCGGCGCACTTGGTTCGCCCAACATTGATGCCATGAACGCCAGCGTAGTAATGATAAAAACTGTGCCGAACAGCACGGTCAGCGGAAAGAAAATGTTTTGTCGCGGGGACTTTTCGTGCATGACGTTGTAACTGTTGTGTCGCGGAGCGTGGCAGTTTCCCTGAGACGCGAAACCTGCGGCGAATTATACGCGAATCAACACCGCAAGGCGAGCAGAGCGATTAGAACGGCGTGCGTCGACGTTGACGACTTGCGGTCGAGTCATTGTTCGCGAAGGCGAGGAGGATGGGCGGCGGCTCTATGGCGACGGTCGGGTGGTGCGACTCCCAAGAGTAAACGAGCCCAACGTATCACCCGCCCACGAGCGGCACGAGCCGTAGGAAGCTGACGGTCGTTCTGGGGCCGACGGTGAATTCTTCATCGAGGTCCTCCGCTTGACGTTCGTCGATCAGCACGAGGATGCGGTTCCGCTCAAACGCCTCGATGGCGGCGTCGAATTGCTTGTTCCAGTCGATTTGCCGCTGCTTGTTGAGCTTGTATCCATTGAGCGTCTTTTCGGCGTCGGAGGGTTCGACGAGTCCGCGGAAGAGGGCGGGCGCGTTGGTGTTGTAGTCCTTGACTTCCTGATAGACGCGGCTGCGAATCAGCTCACGGACGGTGAGACGCTCAGTGAGCAGATCGAGCGTAAACTCATGCGTGGTGTCCCCGGCGGTGGTTTCGTCACGGACGGTTAACGAGACGGACATCATCGACTCCTCTCTGCAAATGCGGGCGACTAGAATTTGGAGGTTGATCGTCTCCTGCGCCAAGATACAGGACTCTGCGCAGCGGTTAAAGTCGATTCTGGAGAGGACCGCAAAAGTCGCTTGTTCAATGCCGTCTGATGCATGGGGATGGGACTGAGAAGCGTCGAACTGCGGCGGATCAGTTCTGCCAATTCTGAAGTTTGGCTGAGACCGGCAAGCTGCCAAAATGGCACGCACTAGCGCTCGGCCGGCTCTTCTTAGACGTGCTGCCATATTGACAGCCGGGGCTGATGTTTGTCACGATGGGTTTAACTCTCTCTTGTTCATGTGTTTACATTGATGCCGTTCGAGTTGGTGTGCCGCTTGGTCAGTCCATTCGATTGCGGTATGGAGTTTGCATTTACCAGTGGTCAGTTACCGAGATTTGTGAGAGCAAGGCAGAAAGGGACCAGCCGATGCCGGTCTTTCAATGGCGTCACAATTGGGATCATTTTCGCGACTTGGAGCGCGAGGTGGACCGCTTGTTACAGAGCATCAAGCTGCCGTTTCCGAACCTGCGCCTGCAACGCCGCTTTCCGGCCGTCAACTTTTTCGAGACGGAATCCGAGTATTTGCTGATCGCTGAGTTGCCCGGAATCGTCGCGCAAGACGTCGAGCTGACAGTTGCCGGGGGGATGTTGACCATTTCGGGCGACCGCAACTTTCCGGCGGAGGTTCCGGAAGAGGCGTACCGTCGGCGAGAACGTCCGCACGGTCCTTGGCAGCGTTCGTTGTCATTGCCGGAACGGATCGATGAGGAGCAGGTCAGCGCCGAATTTAGCAACGGGGTGCTCACGATCCATTTGCCAAAGCTGGCGGATGCCAAACCGCGGCAGATTCCGGTAACGACAAACAACGAATGAACGTGTGAGATCGGGGATTATCAAGCAGAGTCGCTGTGCCATGCCAGACGAACAACAAAACTTATCGCGTGAGGCGGAGGAATCCGAAGAGTCGATGCATGAGTCGCCGCCGCGCTCGTTGGTCACTGCTCCGATCGACATTTATCAGACGGATGAGGGGCTCGTTCTGGTGGCCGATCTGCCGGGAGTGACGACGGACACGTTGGAACTGCAGGTCCAGGACAACAAGCTAACCATCTTCGGCCGGGTGGCTCCTGTGGCTCCCAGCGACGCGACGCTGTTGCACCAGGAATACGAACAAGGAGACTTCTTGCGCTCCTTTATTTTGAGCGATGAAGTCGATTACGACCGAATTACGGCAAAACTGAACAACGGTGTGCTTGAAGTCTGCCTGCCGCGGATGCCGCAGGCTGAGCCGCGGCGGATTCAAGTCGACGGCGATTGAGGAATTCGGATTTCCAGCGGCTGCAAGCGTGGATTCGACAACGAATACTTGTGCAGCCATAGACCTTTATCGGAGGAGATCAGCCATGTCGGAAGCGTCTCAGGCCTCATCGGGACCGGGTCAGACCGGAGAGAAGGTTCGCAAGGAGTTGGAAAAGCTGCTCGAGTCCGCTTGGTCTAGCAGCGAGCGGGCCTTGGATGCCTTGGGCCTGGGTGGATTGGCCGGCCGGGAACCCTATCCGCGCGTGGATGTTACAGAGTGCGATTCGAGTGTCGATGTCGTTGTGGACGTTGCCGGCATCGATCCTGATCTGGTCAATATTTCGCTGCTGGGCAACATGTTGACGATTTCGGGGACGCACCCGTTGCGGGAAGCCGCCGGTGATTGTACTTCGCATCGGCGTGAACGGCCGACGGGCGATTTCTCGCGCTCGATCCCTTTGCCGTCTGCCGTCGATCCGGAGAGTGTGACCGCCACTTCGAAACACGGCACACTCGAGATCTCGCTGAAAAAGCCGGAATCGGAGAAACCGCGGCAAATCAAGATTCAAGTTAAGTCGCGGGAGAGTTCCCCAGGGCCGCAATAAGGCCGGGACAAATAATTGGTGTGATGAGACTTTGTTGGATCCATTGATTACGTGAGATGGCCAACATTTGTGGGCTTGCAGCCGGCGCAAGATTTTGCCAAACCGGAGCGACTGGACATTGCCCAGCGAGATCCGCTCAAACCGGGCACAATCCTCGCCGCAACGCCGTCATCCGGCGAGAACTGTGTCAGAATGTGGGTGAAGCATCTCTTTCCCCTGATAAGAGCCGCCGGGATGGTCCCGGCGGCTTTTTTTCGTTGGTGGGTCGATGTTAATTCGGCCATGCAAAGCGCTTCGGAGCGAATTACAATGGTGGGCAGAGAATTCCCGACGAACGTCCCAACATCGAGCTCAGCACGATGACTGCACCGACCCGGCTGTTCCACTTTCTTTGCGCACTCTTGCTCGCTTGGACGATTGCGTCCACCGAGGGCGAGTTGTCGGCAGATGAGTTCAAAGTGGGCGACGTGCTGATTGTCGCCGCGAACGAAGCCAAGCTGATGTCCGGAAAAACGCTGGTGGCGACATTACCTAGGGGACGCGAATGCAAAGTGGAGCGCGTCAGCGGGCCGTGGGTACTGACGCGGTTGACGATCGACGGCGAACTGCGCCGCGGCTGGGTGCATGAGTCTGACCTGAGGCCCGCAGCCCCGACTCCGAAGCCGAAGCCGGCACCTGAGCGGAAACCGGCCGATCCTGTGACGCGGCCGATGCCGAAGGATCCCGCGCCCGCGCAGAAGTCGTTCGATCAGACCCGCAAGGTACCGATGCTCAAGCGGATCGCCACGTTGAAAGGACACAGCGGCGATGTCTACAGCCTGGCATTTTCAGCCGACGGCAAGACGTTGGCCAGCGGCGGCGTCGACCAGATCATTCACATTTGGGATGTTGACACCCGCCGATTGCGCACGATGTTGGCGGGTCATCAACAGCGCGTGCGGTGTCTGAAATTCTCCCCGGTGATGGACAAACTGCTGGCCAGCGGCGGGGGGCAGGTGTCTGATGGCGAGCTCCTTCTATGGAATCTCAAGGACGGAAAGAAGATCGCCGATCTTCCCGCCGGGGAGTCGGAGGTCGTGGCACTCGATTTTTCGTCGGACGGAATGACATTGTTCTCGGCCGGGTGGAGCCGGTCGATCACGATCTGGGACGTGATTTCGCCCGCGCGGCGGGGCGAGTTTCGCGCGTCGCTGACTGAAATGGTCAATCAACTGGCGGTAGGACCCAACGGCGACTACTTGGCGAATCCTGATCGCGGCGGAATAGTGTTCTTACGCGCGATCGACAGAGTCGAGGCGGGTGGCGGGCGGCCGACTGAAGGAGTCCTTAAGCTGTTGGCCGGGCAGAAGAAGAAAATCTCCACGATGAAGTTTTCACACGACGGCGCCCGTCTGGCGACCGGCAGCGACGACCGTTCAATCATCGTCTGGGACTGTGCGAGCGGGAAGCCGTTTGCGAAGCTGCTCGGGCATGGCGGGCCTGTGAGCAGTCTCGATTTTTCGCCGGACGGCAAATTCCTTGTCAGCGGCAGCTTGGACTCGCAAGACTCACTCAAGATCTGGGAACTCTCACGTAGTGAAGCGGTGAGCGAAGCGGAGTCGGGCCCGGTCTTTGCGGTCGCATTCTCACCCCGCGGAGATCTGGTTGCCTCAACTGAGGGGCAAAACATCCACTTGTGGGCCGTCGGCGAGTCGGATGCGCAATAGTGCATCACCACTGGTCCTTGTAAAGACAATCTGAGCAGGCACGAAAACTATGGCGACCAACGCGCCGCCCCAGTATCACAAGGCGGAAGAAGAATACCGCAGAGCGCAGACGGCGGCGGAACAGATTGCCGCGTTGGAAGTGATGCTGCAACTGGTCCCGAAGCATAAATCTTCGGAAAAACTCCAGGCTGACCTGAAGACTCGGCTCAAGGATGCACGAGAAGAGGCGGCGCAGGAAAAGAAGAAAGGGGCCAAGAAGGGCGTCAGCCACAAGATTCCCCGGCAAGGGGCGGGACAAGTGCTGATCATCGGCGGGCCGAATGCGGGAAAGAGCCGCTTGCTGGCAGAATTGACGAACGCCGAGCCTGAAGTCGCTGACTATCCATTCACCACTCGTGAGCCTCAGCCGGGAATGATGCCGTGGGAGGACGCGTTTACGCAGCTCGTGGATACGCCCCCGATCACCGCCAGCCATCTGGAAACGTACTTGCCGTCGATGGTCCGTTCGGCGGATGCGGCGCTGCTGGTCTTTAACGGGGCTTCCGACGACGCTCCTGAGGAAACGGTTGATGTGATCGAGCAATTCCGCTCGCGAAAGACGCTCTTGGCGGACCGCTCCGGATTTGCGGAAGACGACTTCACAACCGTATTGATCAACACTCTGCTGGTCGTGACGCATGCCGACGACCCCGACTGCGGGGATCGACTGGAGTTATTCCGGGAAGTCTCTCCGCTGACGCTGCAGGAACATCCCGTCGAATTTGACCGGAGCGAGTCGATCGAAGAATTGCGGACGGCGATTTACGGGATGCTGGGAGTGATTCGCATCTATACGAAACAGCCGGGCAAGAAAGCGGAATACAAAGAGCCGTTTACGGTTCCCGCTGGGGCCAACGTGGAGGACCTCGCACGCGTGGTGCATCGCGAGTTGGCGGATTCGCTCAAATTCGCCAAAATTTGGGGCACCGACGTGCATGACGGACAAAGCGTGGGCCGCGAGCATGTGCTACACGATCGGGATATGGTCGAACTGCACGCCTAGAGTTTTTTCGTCCGATGTTACGACGGTCTCGTCATCATCATCGGGTCGGGCTTTGGAAACTGCCACTGAACAGAACCATGAATTCCACTGAAGCTCCCTTGCATGATCCGACGGCGCTGGCGGGGATCGGCAATCTCGAGGTTGTCGCAAAGCGGATCGTTGAGGGCTTCATGATGGGCCAGCATCTCAGCCCGTATAAGGGGTCGAGCGTTGAATTCGTCGAGCACCGGCAGTATCACCCGGGGGATGAAGTTCGACACATCGATTGGCGAGCTTACGGCAAAACCGGGCGGCATTTTATTAAAGAGTACGAGGACGAAACCAATCTTCGCTGCCGGCTATTGATCGACTGCAGCGGCAGTATGGGGTATGCGGGGAAGACACTGAGCAAATTCGCCTACGCCCGGCAGTTGGCTGCCGCGCTGGGATATTTGCTGCTGCAGCAGCGCGATGCGGTCGGCTGGGTGACGTTTGATACGCGCATCCGCGAAAACGTGGAACCGAGCGTCAAGCCGCAGGCGTTTCCGCAACTGGTCGCGTCGCTCGCGGCGGCCGAGCCGGGGGGCGAGACCGGTTTGGGCCAGGTGCTGGAGCGATTCGTGCCGACGTTGCAGCGTCGCAGTTTCATCGTGTTGCTGAGCGACTGTTTCGACGATCCCGAGGCGCTCTCGCGAGTGCTGCGTCAGTTCCGTCACGCGCGGCATGAAGTGCTGCTGTTCCACATCGTCGCGCCGGAAGAGGAGGAGTTTCCGTTCAGCCGCCCGACGCAATTTCGCGATCTGGAGCAGGCGCAACACCCGCAACTCGTCGACCCGCACCGTTTGCGGGCGCATTACCTCGCCAAGTTCAACAAATTCCGTGAAGAGCTGCGGCGGCTGTCGTCGGGCATCGGGGTCGACTACTGCCCGTTTACGACGGCGGACCCGTATGCGAAGGCGCTGGGGGCGTATTTGGATGCGCGGGCTCGGATGACGAAAGGGCGACGGTGAGTAGGGTCCGCTGTGCGGACCGGGGCGAGATTTGGTAAACTGATCGCATTCGCTTGTGTGGTTCGATCGTCACGCGCCGAATACAACATCATCAAATGCTGCTGTGTTCGTGCCTTTCAGGCAAAGTGACTGCTCATGTTCGGTTGGCTCTCGCCTCAATGCCCAGTTGATCCTGCAGCCAAGAAATGGCTCGAAGAGCGGCTGCACTGGCTGAGCGGTCAATTCGGCCGCGACGTCTTTACCAGACGTGCGGTGATTCTTCCGACAGACGAGTTCTTCCCCGATCCAGTGGACGGCTCGCATTCAAGCCTCTACAAACTGCTCGGCCAGGTCTGTCGATACATGGATGTAGATCCTGATGCAGTCGAGCTCGAAGTTTTTACACGAAAGACCAACTTATGGCTCGTAAACGATGATGGAAAATATCTGCCCCCGGGAGCTGCCGGCCTTTATGAAGAACAATCCGGCAAAACTGTCATTCATATCGAATCATCCGAAATGTTCGACCTTTCGGGACTTGTCGGCACAATGGCTCACGAACTGGCTCATTTGCGGCTGATGGGTGAGAAACGCGTTTCCGGCAACGAGTACGACAACGAATTGTTAACAGATCTGACTGCCGTATTTCATGGATTCGGCATCTTCCTGGGCAATAGCCCTCGCCACTGGGACAGTCACTACGGCACGTGGCCGGGAACGGAATTACGACGCCCCGAATACATGACGCTGCCGATGTTTGCATACGCATTGGCCCACACCGCCTGGCTGCGAGCTGAACAGAAGCCGAACTGGGCTCGATTTATGTCGTTTGAATTGCGACCTTGTTTTCGGCAAGCTGTCCGCTACTTGTTTAAAACGAGAGGATCGACGTTTTGTCCGTAGATGAACATGGACAATTGCCGCAAGACTTCCTCTCCCACATCAGGAGCCTCGAAGAGAGTTATTGTGCCAGCGACGATCCGATCAGGCAGTCGGGGTTTGCGGGTGGATATGTTCGCTGGCGCGCGGAGCGTAGCCCGGTCCTCGAAGGAATCGACACCGACGGAGATCTGCTCGACGTCGGTTGCGCCAACGGATACTTGCTGGAGTGTCTAATCGACTGGGCCCGGCAACGCGGCCTGAAGCAAACGCCGCACGGGCTCGATATTGGCCCGCGGTTAATCGCACTAGCACGGCAGCGGCTGCCACAATTCAACGACAACTTCCATGTCGGCAACGCCTGGGACTGGCAACCGCCCAGGAAATATGATTTCGTGTACTCAGTCTGGGACTGCGTCCCCGAAATGCTGCTCAAGCCATACTGCGAAAGAATCACTGCACGACTTCTCGTACCGGGAGGACGATTGATTGTGGGGATGTATGGCAGCCGTTCAAGAAATATTCCGCCGATTCCCCTGGGGTATCATTTGCGGAGCCTCGGTTTTGAAGTTGCAGGAGAGACCACCGGCGGCGACCCGCCCGTCACAGCGTTTGCCTGGACGAATGTCTGAGGGAGAGTGTTCAGGCACCAGAATCGCTGCAGTTCGTCGGCAAAATGACTTGACTGTAATGTGTGAGTGATGTTTCGATTTCGCCTGCTCAAAGCAAACGTCGGCACGTTTCGCGCGTTGCTACTCGTCTGTATCGCTTGCCTGTTATGGTTCCTTTGTGCGTTGCGGCTGGTTGATGATCACAACGCCGATATGCTTTCCTGGTGCGCGGCAGGGGTGGGGACGGTGTTGATCACGATGCCCGCTATTCGCCGGCATCTCTTGGTCTACCATATGCTGATCTCATTCGTCGGAATCGCTGTGATCGGCAGCAGCATTTACGCGAAGACATTGCCAATCGCTCAGCGGGACAAGATCGCCTGGCTGATTCTGCTCGTCGCGAGTTTCTATTTACACAGTGCCCTGTGGGTCTACGGATCGTACCCCATGCCGCGCACTCTGCGCGAGTTCTTGGACGCGTGGGATCGCCGCGACTCAACGTCGGATGTCGTGACTGATTCGGAAGATTTCGAAAATCACGGCTTCGACCGGTAGGAACTTTCGAAATAAACTGCAACCTCTCTCGTCCCGCGATCCGTACGTCGGACCGAACCTGTCGCCTGAAGACGGTGTCTCGTCTCAAGGCTGAGGCCTTGCGCACTCATAGCGCCCGTCGAATCCGCTTAGCATTTGCATTGTGCTGCTAACGTTTCAATTCCTCGTTGGTTGCGCCGATTTCTTAATAGTCAATACGACACGACGTGCAGAGGGAAATGGAGTTGGTGCGAGTTTTGGAGCAGCACGTCGCTTGCGACCGCAAGTGGTCGGCTTGGGATTCATTCAAGTCCGTGTTTGATCCGTGTGAATCCGTGGCTGAATACATTCTTTGATTTTGGTTGCGGTGCGGCCGCACTATGGAATATCTGAGATGCCGTCATGTATGTTCGATTTGCCACTCTCCGACAGCATGAGGAGTCGCATTCGCCGACGGGTGTGTTTCAGGCGGCGTATGCGCTGCGCAACAGCGGTGCGCTAGCCCGTTATGAAGAGCGGCAGATCAATGACGCGCTCGAATGGTTTGGCACGCACCTCGACGCCCCGGAGTGCCTGGAGGAGCCGGAACACTACCGGGCGATTTGCTGGTTTCGTCATCGTGCGGTCAAACCGATGAGGTATATCTGGCCGATGGTGCACGTGCTGAACGAGCACGGGGTGTACGTCCGTCTCTACAAGACTGACGATCCCGGGATCGTCATTTATGAAGATGACTGGCAAGTGGCGGCCAAGCCGCGGCGGAAGAGGCGGAGGCGTTGAGTCTGCTCTCGCTGGTGAACAGCCACGGCAGGCAGGCGTCCAAATTCCGTTGTCCTGATTGGATTTGTGTGCAACAATTGTGGCCAGCCACGCCGCCGATCCGCACATTACGGTGATGGCAACGTATCCGCAGGCGACGGCAATTCCGTGGCAAGCTCGTCGGAATCCCAACATGACCGCGCAGCACCCGCTTTTTCGGCAGTGGCAGCAGCGGCTGGCCAAACTGAACCGGCTGATCGAGATCGGCGCGCGCGGGGTCTGGCAATATGAAATCCGCGCGAAGATCTTAAACTACTTCATTTCCCGGTACGGTCGCGTGGACGGAAAATTCCAGTTCTCGGGTAGGACGACTGTTGCTAATCCTGCACGGACTGTCGTTGTGCCGGCCCAGCCGCGGCCGTCTGAACTTCCCAATCTCAAATCACGTGCGCAGATTCGTTCGCTGTTGGAAGATATCCGGAGGATACACCGCAGTTCAAAGGATCGATAACGGAATACGAAGCGGCAAGATACGGAATAGTGGTTCCCTCAATCGAAGTCTGATTCCCAGACGATCGCGATTCACTTCAAATGCGAAAGCTTGGAGCAAATCGATATGACGTCAACCTGTGAAGTTTGCGGTTCGGATAAGATCATCCCCAACGTTCGGGTCGTTGACCAAGGTGAGTATTCCGACGGAAACCTCAGCCTGGTCGTGTTGGGAAATCCCGATGCGGTCATCTTCCAAGACCGGCATTACGGAAAGATCACCGCCCACGTCTGCGGAGAGTGCGGCCACGTCGAACTGAGTGTTGCCAATCCGAGGGCGTTGTACCAAAAGTATCTGAAGGCCCTGGAACAATAGTTGGGTGCGAATCTCGGCCGCTCGAGCCCCAATATTCCGCCCGGGTCGTTGGCTCACTCTGTCACTGTCACATTGACGACTTGTTCGACGACTTTTACAACTGGTTTCAAAACCCTCTGACGCGTCTCGCAGCCGCTTGTATGTCAGCATCTTGAACAGGCGCAACCGGGTTTTGAAACTGATTCTAGTAGGATCGACACGGATGTCGCGAGTGATATTGATTTCGGTGGTCTGTCTCGCAGGGTGCACCAAGCCGCAGACGAAGACAGCGTCGCTCTCGCCCGAAGCTGAAGCGGCGAGCGAACATCTGAGGGCGACGACCGCAAGCCTTAAGAGGCTGATGTCGACTGCGGCGAGTACGATCGAGGTCTCTCAGGCCGAGGTCGCGGACGCGGCGCAGACACACAGGATTCGAACGCTGGAAGACTTTGCGTTCGACGGCCGCCGCTATTCGCTGATGATCGACCGTGGCGAAGAGCAGGTCTGGATTTTGGTCGGCGGCGGTATTGGCGATCATTTTCACGAAAAGCAAGGGCCCTGGCCGATGACCGATCCGGACGTTCAGCAGCTGTTGGAGCTGATGGGCGCGGAGTCCGATTCCGAGGTGCGTCAGGCTCAGACGCCGTTTAGTTCTGAGTGACTTTTGGCGGGCCGTCCCGGAGGAACAGCAGCGACATTGCTGTCGCCACCAGTGGTCCTTCCGAGTGTCCCGCTCCCTTCCAAGCCCCCGATTCGCGGCCTTGCACCTTCGTCAAGTACGTGTCGCCCACAACGTACCAATCATGGTCGCCAAATCGACGGTACTCGGCCTCCTCGCCCGCGCGGCGGAGAACCATCAGGTAGTAGAGCTGCCAACTTTCGGTGCCGGGATTCCGTTGGACGGAAAAATTCTGTTCCATCCACTGGTAGCTGGGTTCGATCATGAGATCAATGTCGGGCAGTTGCAGTTGCTTATCGGTGTTCAAATGTCGGTGACAGATGACGAGCGAGGCGATGCCGGAACAGGTCATGCTCCCCGTCGCAGATTTGCCGGTTGTCGTGTACGACCAACCTCCGGCGGCAAGCTGACTATTGCGCCAATAATCATAGGCACGCTGCCACGTCTTACGGTCGACGTTGGCGCCGGCAGTCGCGGCGGCGTCGAGCGCCCAGATGGCAAACTCGCTATTGGAGTTGTCACCCATGGGAGAAAAGCGATTCGGTTCACTGCGGTAGCTCCAACAGCCTTTCCACGGTCCATTTTTGAATTGAGCCGTTTCCAATAGTTTGACATTCCGCTGTATCAGAAGCAGATCACCTTTTTGTCCTGCTGCGCAAAGTGCCAACGTCTGCAGCGACACTTCATAAGTCCTGTCGAGTTTTTGTCGGCGCAAGTATTTGAGCGATTTTGCCACATGTGGCTCTTCGGGCGGAATGCCGCATTTCAGCAGCGCGAAGGTGCACAAAGCGGAAGTGCCAACATCCCAGCCATTCCCTTGTTCGAGTTTCCAACTCCCGTCCACGTTCTGTTGCGAGTACAAGTAGCCAATGCCGCGCTGCACAGATTGCGGCAATTCGCGGGGACGCGGCTTCTTCCCGGCGCCGGCGTTTTTGGTCGCTTGTGTCGCCAGAGCTGAATCCGGTGCAGCCGCGTTTTGGGCCTCAGCCGGTGTTTCTTGGGCGACCAGTTCCAAACGAACTACGTTTAAGGTCAGTGCGACCGCCGCAGCGAGCGCGAGCAGCGATTTTTTCATGGCTGATTCCTTATTGGGAGAGAACGCCAAGATGCGGCGGATTCGGCGGGACAATGAATTGCCCTGCAGTGCCGGCTGGAGACTTTGGGGGCGGATTGCAGAGGATTCGAATTCGAGGAGCGTTTGCGCGTAGGCCGGCGCCTTGCGGTGCAGACCGCCGATTGCCGCTTCATCGCAGGCCCATTCCGCCGCTTCGTCGAATCGCCGGACCACCCACCATGCCAGCGGATTGAACCAGTGCGGGATCAGCAGCACGCGGATGGCCAGGGATTTGAAGATATCGCCCCGACAGTAGTGTGCGAGTTCATGCCGCAAGATGGCACGCCGCGCCTGCTCATCGAGCCGGCGCCAGAGATCGCGGGGGACGATGACCGCATTTCCTTGGGGAAGCCGAGAGAGCAGGGGGCCGTGCCGCTGCGAAATCAGCAAGGGAATCCGGCTGCGAATTCCCTGTTTGAGTAATTCATCGTGCCATTCGGCCTGTTCGGCTTCATTAGCAGGTTCGAGCGGTTGGATTTGCCGAACGAACGACAGATACGCCGCACACCAATACGCGAACGTAAGCACAATGCCCGCGATCCAAATTCCGACGATGAACACCGCCCACGACAGCGATGGTTTTGTCTGTGCTGTTTCGGCAGGTTGCGAGTGATCGGCCGGAGCGGGGCTGGGTTGGTCTGGAAGTGCGAGTTCCGCGGGCTGGGGCTCCGCAGCCGCATCATCGACCAACTTGCCGTTTCCAGAGCCCGAATGAGGCGCGTCGCTCACGGGGATCGGATCGTACCACGGTATCGGCAAGGTGAGTCGAAAGATCAACCAACCTTGGAGCAGTACGAGCGTCCAGGTTCCCCGATGGATTGCGGGCGAAGAAATTCGCAACAGCCGCAGTAACAACAGCGCGCCGACGGCCGTGGCCGAGAGGACCAGCGTGGAACTGAGCAAATCGAATCCGAGGAGTGTCGCGGCTTCGCTCACGGCTTTTCCTCCTGCTGTGGAGACGCGGCGAGCCTGCTGGTCGCCTGATCAATGAGATCCTGCAGTTCATGGATCTCGTCTTGAGTCAGCCGGCGGTCGCGGATCAGGTTTGCCACGAGCGGGACGACACTGCCGCCGCTGACCCGCTTGAGCAACAGTTCGAGGTGCCCCGCGCTCACTTCGTCGGGCGTGACGGCTGCAGAGTATTTGGCCGGGCGATCTTGGCTGCGGACGACCAGGCCTTTTTCGACGAGGCGATTGAGTCTGGTTTGTACGGTGGTGTACCCAACCGGGCGGCTCATCGCCTGCTGTGCTTCCGATAGTGTGACTTGCCCCGTAGCCCAGAGCATCTGCATGATTTCAATCTCGCCGGCGGTCAGTCGCGGCGTCGAAGGTCGGTTCACAGGTCTCGGTCTCCCGGCGGTTACTACGTGCGTCGTAAACAGTGTTACGACATTTGTCGTAGATTTCAAGCTCAGATTCTACAGAATTCTTGAAAAGTTTCTCAGTCTTGGGAGCCGGAGTTGCCAGTAGGTGAAAACCCTGGCTACCCTGTAGAAGTACCGTTTTCTATCGTGTACGTATGAGTTTCCGGCTCGTCGTCGCGGCGCCGCGTGAAGTCGGAGATGGGATTTCAGAGGTTCTGGGAAAAGGCTGCAACGATGCCGCGTCTCATTGAATCGGTGTACTGGATAGCGCGATGTCTGGTGATCACCTACGTGGTGATCGGTCACTCAACCGCTTCAGCGGAGAATTGGACCCGCTTTCGAGGTCCGAACGGGACGGGTGCCGGAGATGCGAAGAAGCTGCCTGCCACTTGGGAAGAGGGTGACTACTCTTGGAAGATTGAGATTCCAGGAGTTGGACACGCAGCACCGGTGGTTTTTGGCGACTACATGTTCGTAACGTCAGCGACGGATGAAGGCCGGTTGCGGCATCTATTCTGCCTCAATCCCCATACCGGCGATGAGCTGTGGTGCCGGTCGATCGGAATGAACTCGAACCACAAGCACAACAAGAACAGCTACGCTTCGAGCACTCCAACCACAGACGGTTCAATGGTTTATGTTGCGTTTGCTGACAATGAAACGTTCTTTTTGTCGGCCTACGACTTTAGCGGCGGACTGGTCTGGCGTCGGCGGCTGGAAGGTTATGGAAGCTCCCACGGACTCGGGGCCTCGCCGATCCTCGTTGATGATTTGCTGATCATGCCGGGCGATCAAGAAGGCCCGAGCTGGATCCGGGCGTTCGACAAGAGGACTGGTAAGACAGTCTGGAGCGTTCCCCGCGAGATACAGCGGACATCCTACACGACGCCGATTTTGATCGAACCGGAGGGAGGACCCCGACAGCTCATTTTCCTCAGTCGCGGCGCCGGTCTGAGCAGTTTCGACCCGGAAACGGGTGCCAAACATTGGCAGACGGGTGAATTGCCGGCTCGGACGATCGCGTCTCCAGTGTTCTCACAGGGGCTGCTTATTGCGACCTGTGGCGGGGGCGGCCGGGGAAAACTCATGATCGCGGTCGATCCGACCGATCTTGACCGGACGAAGACGCCTCGGGTGCAGTACACTCGTCCTAGGGAATTACCCTATGTTCCGACCGTGATCGCCAAGGATGAATATCTCTATCTTTGGAATGACAACGGAGTTGTGAGCTGTGTTGAGGCAAAAACCGGGGACAACATCTGGACAAAGCGTGTGGGGGGCAATTACAGTAGTTCTCCGGTGCTTGTGAATGACAAGATCTACTGCATCTCTGAAGATGGCAAAGTTGCAGTGATCGATGCGGCACCGAAGTATCAATTACACGGGAAGAGCGCTCTGGGGGATAGAAGCCATAGCACGCCGTCTGTCGCGCATGGTCGTTTATACTTGAGGGGGTTTCACACTTTGGCTTGCCTGGAATCAACCCCTTGAGGGTTGTCAATGCAGGCAATTGAGGAGTTGTTGGTTCTGACGTGCGGCGCATGTCGCCCGTGCAAGGCTGTCGTGAGTTCGCATCCGAGGTTCCGGTTTGCGAACGCGATGAGTCGAACTCCTTGCCCCTCAACTGCTTACGGATGGGCTCGGCTGGAACTGCCGACGCGACTCCAGAAGCTTGAGTACTAGTTTTTACAGTCGAATTTTGCTGAGAGACCAACGATGCCCTGCTGGCCTGGCGGCCCCTGCCCCGACTGCGGCGAAGAAATGCCGCCGAATTTGATTCGATGCGTCAACTGCCGTAGAGTGCTCAACGACGATCTGGAAGTCGATAGCGTTGAGATTCCGAGTCGGATTGATTTGCCCGAAATCGAAGTCTGTATCGATGCCGAGCCGCGTGGACACTACGTTGGATGTCCGCACTGTAAGAAGCAGTTGAGAATTAATGCGCGTTATATCGGGAAGCGGCTCAACTGCAAGAAATGCCAGGAGACGTTCACCCTGAATCTGGATGATCCGAAGATCAAGAAAATCGGCTTCTATTTGGACTGTCCGAATTGCAGCGAGCGGCTCAAGGTTGCGCATAAATACGCCGGCCAGAAAGTGGTCTGCAAGTTCTGCTCACACATGCTGCAGTTCATCAATTGAGGGCGATCGTCCCGCAGTCCAGATGTCGCCAAGAGACTGCGACGCGCACACGGGAGCGTTTTTCGCCAACGTCTATGGCTGGAACTGATTCGGATACTCTGCGATCTCCTGCAGCCGACCGTCTTCGTCGAACCTCAGTTCGCTGAACATGTGAAACGTCTTGCCTCCCGGCATGGTCCAGGATTCACACCAAAAGACGCCGGGATCGGGTGGCGGAGACGAAGTGTACGAGACGCCGGCCTCTTTGAGCCTCGACGCCACTTCGGCGCGGGGAGTGCCCAGTGGCGCGAGCTGCAGCAGCGCGGATTCCTGCTCTTCGAATGTTGCGACTTCGTTGTATTGGCATCCACAGGTCAGTGCGCACGCCAGAACCAATATGGCGATTGATTGCGAGAGCGTCCCGCCCGTCCGGCCGACTTTTGAGACTGCCGCCGGATTTGAGATGCCGCGATTCATCACAAGACCTCGTTATGCAATCGGTTGACCCGAATTCCGGAAGAAAGACCTCAGATCCTCTCTGGCAATTCCTGTGGTGGGGAGGATTATGAAGAATTTCTTGATTCTGCCTAGAGGAAACCGTTGCTGACGATTGCCACGTCGTTTCAGATGTGCGGGTCGTGCGGATTGCGACCGGGCAACTAAAGATTGCGGGCGGGAGTGAGTCCGGGGACTGCGCGAAACGGGTAAATCTAGTCCTATACTTGTCTGCCTACAGGCAGATTACGTCGATCGATATTGACTGTGTCTGCGCGCTTTGATTGCCAATCTCTGAATTTTGGTTGAAGGACCTGGTCCGTGGCATCCATGAACCGACCCCGATTTGAAGACGTTGACTTCATCGCTCGCGATGACCGAGCCGCGTCACAGCAGCAGCAGACGCTTGGACTCTCGGAGCGGGGGATGGAATTGTTGCAGAGCATCAATCAGTTGATCGATCATGTGACTGCAGAGCAGACCGGCGGTTCTGATTCGCCGATCATTATCCAGTACACGGAGAAGTGATCGACCAGCTACGGTTCTCGGATCGTCGAAAACGCATTGCGAAAGAGGCGGGCGCACGCCGCCGATTCTACAGATGAGCGACCGATCGACCTATCGCCGGCGGAAAATACTCATCATCGACGATGATCCGCTCTATCGCAGTCTGCTTTCGTCGATGCTGCGCGAACAGTACCTCGTTTTCGTCGCCAAGGATGGCGAAGAGGGATTCCGCAAGGCGCTCACACATCCCCCGGATGTCGCCGTGATTGATATCTGCATGCCGGGTTGGGACGGGCTAAAGACCCTGCGGGCAATGCGACAGTGTGAGTCGCTGAGAAACTTGCCCGTCATGATGCTGACCAGCGATGCCAGCCGGGAGACAGTGATTGCCGCGATTCACGCCGGTGCGACCGACTATCTGATCAAATCCAGCTTTTCGAAGGAGGATTTTCATCGGAAGTTGGGCCTGCTGATCGAGAACAATTGGAGAGTGGCTGCAGCGGGTGTTTCTCGGAATCGGCTTGAGTCGATTCTCGACAAACAGAATTCGCGGATCGTCGAGGAGCGCCCCAGGATCCCGGAAGAGCGGCCGACTTCCTCTGGTCAGAATGCTGTGGAAGTGAATCCACCCGCACCAAAGCGCGATGAGGGTGCCGATCTGCAGGAGATCATGGACGCTTGGGATTAGGCGTTCACGCTGATTCACCGAGCCACGCTGGAGATCTCTCTGATCAAGTCGCAGGTTTGCTGCAATTGCGGGATTCCCTTGTGCCAAATTGCCGATCATGCTTATGATAAGTATTCGTTGATGCGTCGATTTGGACAGATCCTCCCGGCGAGTGGATACAAGCGAGATGTCCCTGGAAAACAAAACACAACGGCAACACCGAGAGATACATCAGGCCAACAACGCGCTTGCGGCGTTTCAGCCGACGGCGTCCGATCTGATCCGCGTCGGTTCGCGGCGGTGGTTTCTGCAGACGGGTCTGGCAGGACTGGGGGGATTGACGCTGCCGGGATTGTTTCAACGGCGTGCGGCTGCTGGTCAATCGACGAACGACAAGAAAGCGGTCATCCTGTTTTGGTTGTCTGGCGGGCCGAGCCAGATCGACATGTGGGACCCCAAACCGTATGCCCCGCGCGAGATTCGCAGCCCGTTCGGCACGATTGAGACCAAAGTGCCGGGCGTGCAATTGACCGAACATTTTCCACTACAGGCTTCGATCGCCGATAAGCTCTCGTTTATCCGCTCCGTCGATTGCCGGGCCAGCAATCACACGCCGATCACGATGCAAGCGGGCAATCCGCTCGCCCGTCGCACCAATGACGGCAAGGACGGGGCGGGTTATCCGTCGATGGGATCGATTGCGGCCAAGTTTCGCGGCGCGAATGATCCGGACATGCCCGCCTTCGTCGGCTTGGCAAAATCTTGGAAATCCGACGTGTGGGGTGCGGGGCACATGGGCACCGACTTCGAGCCGGTCAAGGGGCACGAGCTGGCGGGCAAGTTTGCGATGCCGGAGGGCGTCAAGGTTGCCCGGCTGGAGGACCGCAATGCGCTGCGCCGCGAGTTTGATCGTTTGCGGCGCGATACTGATTTGCAGCAGACGCTTCAGCGGCAGGACGGCTATACACAGCAGGCGTTCGACATGGTCCTGTCGGGCAAGGTGCAGCGGGCCTTCGCCGTCGATCAAGAATCGGCCGAAACGCGGGAGTCGTACGGAAAAGAAAGCATCGGGCAGAAAGCGCTGCTCGCGCGGCGGCTGGTCGAGGCGGGCGTGACGTTTGTGTTGGTCAGCGGCGCGTGGGGTTACTTCGATCACCACGGCGACAGCGTGCGCTGGGGCGGAATTGAGAAGGGACTCAAGCCGCTGTTGCCGCGCGTCGATCGTACGCTCTATGCGCTGGTCACTGACCTCGAACAACGCGGATTGCTGGACGATACGCTGGTGCTGATGCTGGGCGAATTTGGCCGCTCGCCGCGGATCAATGCGGACCTGGGCCGCGACCACTGGACGCCGACGATGTCGATGGCCGTTGCCGGCGGCGGATTCCGACACGGGCAGGCAATCGGCGGGACCGATTCGACGGGCGGCGAGATCAAATCAACACCGGTCCGCCCGCAGGACTTGGCAGCGACGGTGTTTAAGCACCTGGAAATCGATTGCCGCGAACACTGGCTCAGCCCGCAGGGGCGGCCGACGCCGATCGTGAACGAAGGCGGGAAGGCGATTGCGGCGCTGGGGTGAGGTTTTGATTCGTTTGAGAAGATGTGCCATGAAATCTCAAACGTTCGTGGACTTTAAGTGTTTCGAGCGGGACAGGCGTGATTGCGGGGCAGACACAGCTTGGGTGATGCTGCAGTCCAATCGAAAACCAGCATAGCGATTTGCACTGCCGGGATCGTTGAAATTGCGGCCTCTTGTGCCTGCGGCACACCGATTGGAATCGGTGCCACCCACCAAGTGCGACCCGGATTTCCACACGGCGATTCGCAATTCGTCTTGATCAGGGCAAGTGCTTGGCGCATTCTCGCGTTGCTGAGCGCGATGGAGACTCTTAGCTAGCTGCGGGCATTTTTTGATCCAAAGCGCCGATTCGTACGTTAACGCTGGTAGAGCCCGCGATGCGACTCGCGTGCATCCCCGCTTTGACTTCGCACTCGTTTTGGAGGTCTGCCATGCGGAAGCGTTATGCCTGTGTCTTTGTCATGGTGGTGTTGGCGTCCGGGGACCAATTATTGGCGCAGCGGTTTGGTGTGGCGGATCCGAAACTGACCGTGCCGCTGCCGGAACGGGGGCGGTTTGTGGTCGATGCGGCGGGATTGTTGGATGTGCAGCAGGAACAGCGAATCCAACTGATCGCCGAACGTCTGCACCGGGAGCAACAGACGCCGCTGTTTGTGGTGACGATCGATGCGATGGCGGCGTATGGCGGGGTGGGGAAGGGGATTGAGGATTTCAGCCGGAATCTGTTGCATGAGTGGCAATTCAAGTCGCGGTGGAAGGGGGGAGTCGATTGGGGGAAATCGATCCTGTTTTTGGTCGCCAAGGAGAACCGGCGAGCGCGGATTCAGTTTGCCACTCCGCGTGACGCCGAGAGCGACGCCGTCGCCCGGGAGATTATGGATGATCACATCGTTCGCCACTTCAAGCGCGGAGAATATGCGGAGGGGATTCTCGCCGGCGCCGCGGGGATCGATTGTTTGGCCCGGGGCAAGCCCTTGCCGGGAGTTCCCTGGTCGATGTGGACCTATTGGGTGGGCGGAAGTCTTGGTGCGTTCGCGGTTGCAGTGTTTTATTCGCTGGGTCGTCACGGGTTGGAGGGCTGGGGCTGGCGTTGGATGAAGTGGTGTATCGACACCAGTTCCAATAGCTGCGAGCGCCTTATTACCGGTGATTTCGGCAGCGGCTTTCGCGGACGCGGCGGTCTTGGCGGCGGCGGGTTTTCGGGTGGCGGCGGGTATTCAGGCGGCGGCGGGAGCAGCGGCGGGGCGACGGGGTCGTGGTAGTGTGGCGACGATAGTGCTGATTTGTAATCTCCTGGAGATTCTCCATAGAATAATTCAGGCCAAGACGCTCGTTCTACCGCTGGGGTGATCCTTCGTCGGTCCAAGAGTGCGAGACAATCACGACAGAGGCGCCGCCATGTCATCAAACTCCGATCCGGTCCGCAATGGTCGCGGTCGCCGGTTTCTCCGCAAACTATTGATTGTCACATCGCTTGCGGCCGCCGGACTTCTGTGCCTGTGGAACCTGCTCCCGCCGAAGACGATCGATCAGCCGGTCGTTTTCGTGCGGAACGAACAGGGCGAGTTGGCCCCGTTCTCTGAGGATCGCAACGAAGCTGGCGTCACGTTCGACATTTATTTCGGCACGCTGCAATCGCAGAACAACTCGTTCAGCTCATCGTCGTCCGGCAGCACCGATCCATCCTTCTTTGCCGGACGTTCCCTGGCGATTTTTAATTTGTCGGATCATCTGCTGATGCAACGCGCAGGACGGGAACTTCTTGAACAACTGACGCAGGATCGGGAGTTTGAACGCGTGGAGTACTATCCCCTTGGGCATTCCCCGGAGGTCGGATCTCAGGCGACAGACTTGATCGTGACGCTCGATATCAGGTCGCTCGAGGTCTCCGGTTGGGTGAGTCAGAAGGTTGATGCGTCGATCGTAGGGTCTTTAGGACGTTCATTCAGCCATACGACTACATCGTACGTCACATCGGCGGCGCCCCCAATTGTCCGCATGAACGCGGACATCGAATTGACACATCACTCGACAATGCGCGGCGTGGAATCTTCAGCGGCAAAGTACAAATTGCAGGGCAAAGATATCGGCGGCGCGCTCGCCAAACAGGTGACGGACAAATTGAAATCGCTTCGTGAAGAGCACGAGCTGCTGCCGGCACTCCCGGCCGGGTTCTACCCCCAGTGGCGGCCGACGCCCGAATTTGATTTTGTCGACGAATACGGCGCCGAGCGGATGACATCACAGCACGGTTTGGGATTTCACAATGAAACGTTCTGGCGGATCACTGGCACGGAGTTTATCAACGCGGCGTTGGCGTCAATCCACGCAGAATTGCTGGAACGCGGCTGGGAGGGAGAGTTGGACGCCATCAATGACTCGGGCTACGCCTATATGCGGCTGACCAAAGACAATCTGGTTTTGGTGGCGTTTACCAATCCCGGCATGCGTGCAAGTCCTCAACCGAAGGAACCAATCGACTTGTATGTCCGCTACCACGACGCGATGAAGATGGAGGAGTATTACGATGCGGTCGAGGGACTCTTGGGCGGCGCGAAGCCGGACTTCGACCTGCTGTTAAAACTTAAACGATACACTAGCCCCGACCAAGAGCAGCGACTTTTTGAAATGGTCGAGATGCACGCGCCGCGCACAACGTCAGCGTGGATCGCATTGGCCGACCACTACGTATCGAGGAAAGACAACTCGAAAGCTGAGCAGGCCCTGCGAGCCGGTTCGCTGCTGAATCTCGTGTCCAACAACAGCAGCGCGAACGACGATGAAATCGAGCGTCTTGCGAATCTTCTGAGCTTGAAAGTCAACGACCTGCAAAGACCTGACATCGCCGTGTTGAGCCGTCTTGAAATTCCAATCCTGCCGCCTGGTGGCGTTCCACTGGAACGGGAGGTCGGAGTCGGAGAGACGGCGGCGTTTTTCTTTCACAAAGCCACCGGCGGCTGGGTAATTGCGGCAGTTACGCTGCATCGCCGTTGGCACAATGGATCGTCATCGACGTACGACTTGACGGAAGTGTTGGCTTCAGAGAATGGTCGAAGCTCGACACGCGTCAGCCGCAACTTGAAGGAACCACGTCGCACAACCAGAGGAATTGATGATTGGTATGTCACGTTACAGGCGGAGTCAAACGACGACGAAGGGATTCGAGTGCGAGTTGAAGCACATAAGTCGCCCCGTACTCTCGAACTGCAGTGATTGCGACGATTTTATCCCGCGTTAAAGAGTGGGCATCACGAATTCTTTAAGGCGAGCGTCATTCCGACGAGTCTGCGGCTAGGTCAAGGCAGAGCAGGTGGTACTGGCGGCGCTGCTTGTCCTGGTCTTCGCAGCGGATGTACAGGCGTTTGCGGGACAGTACCGGGGCCGTCCAGCAGGGATAATTCAACTCGGGGTACTCGGCATAGCTGATCTCCTCAAACTTTTCCGGTGTTGCGGCGACGAGTGACAGTGTTCCGCGTTCATCGAGGACGATGAACTTCCCATCCGCCAGCACCGCCGAGCCGCGATGGTGCTGCCGCGTTTCGCCCGGCGCGGACTCGGCCTTCCATTTCAGTTGACCGGTCGCCAGTTCGAGACAGCGCATTGATTCGGGGATCTGGTGATATCCGTGAAAGGCATAGAGGTGCCCGTCGAGATAAATGGGGGTCGAGAAGTGAGTCCGCAAGACCTCGTCATTCTTCCAGACTTCGTTCACCGACCGGCCATCTTCGTTCACGCGGAGCAGGACCGAGCCGACTCCGTATTCGGCGGAGAGGAAGATCTGATCGTCCACCACAACCGGCACGGCGGCGTTGACTGAGTGCCGGAGCCGAGAGCGGAAGTAGTAACTGAAGTTGATCTGGCCGGATTGCGGATCGAGAGATATCAGTCCCGGACGCATGAGGGCCAGCAGGTGACGCCGGCCGTGAATTTCGTGGATCGCGAGCGACGAATAGCTGGCGAGTTCTTTGTCCCGTCGTCCGGGTTTGCCCTTCATATCCCAATCTTCGGTGCCGACGTTTTCCCAGACGACCTCACCGGTGTGCGCGTTGAATGCGACGACACCCGATCGGGGATGGCCTCCGATCATCACGATTAATAAGTATCCGTCCAAGATTGGAGTGCTGCCGGCGCCAAAAAAACCGGGCGGGACTTTGAATTCTTTGTTGGAATTCCACATCCAGATGACTTCGCCATCTTTCATGCTCAGGCAGCTCAGCCGGCCGTTCGCGTGCATTGTGTATAGTCGCTCGGGGGTGAGCAGGGGAGTGCAACGCGGCCCTTCGGCGGCGCCGTAGCGATCTTGATAGTGCGTGGGGAACGACCTGATCCAGATCCGCTCACCCGTATCAGCAGCTAAGCACTCGACGAGGTCCTCCTCGCCGCGGCGGTGAAGGAGCACCAATTGATTTCCCAGGATTGAGGGAGCGGAATAGCCACCGCCGATCCGCTTTTTCCACAGGACCGGCGGTCCTCCCGCCGGCCAGACGTCCATCAACCCGGTTTCACCGGAGACGCCAGTGCCGCTGGGGCCCAGGAACTGCGGCCAATCTTCGCCCTCGCGCGCGGTCTCCGGCGATCCCCCTGCAACGTATGGCTCGTGCGGCGCCAAACTCACGGGGGTCGTCGGCCCTTGCAGACCGGCCGTGTTGCTTCTCGTGAGCAGCCCGGTCGGACCGGGTTGAGGATTTGGCTCCGCATTGAAAGTGATGTCGGATTGCTCCGCCTGATCAACGTCAGCGCCGTCTCCGCACCCCGGTAACAATAGTGCAATCAGCACTGTGAGTGCGATTAGTGAGTGACGGTTTGCAGGTGCAGCGAACACAATTGACGACTCAGTTTGTGGGTGTCGAGATTCGTGCAATTAGAATCGAGGCTCGTTGGGTCGCGGAAACTTCCTATCGTAGTCGCTGGTGATTCCGATTGAAACCAGCATATCACCGAACGTGCTCACGTTGACGCGCTTCGAAATTGACGGAGTCCGTTTGAACTTTGGCGGCGAAGCGTTCAATAAATACTACGGCTGCGGCTTACCCGGTATCCGATTCAGCGTGTAATAGGCGTGCCGGTGCAGCAGCGATTCGCCGGCCTGGTTGCGGACGCCGTCGGCGGACAACTCGTGAACGAACAATTCGCGAAGTCCGTCGACCTTCAAACGGACGCTCAGGCCGTCGCCCGAGACTGTTGCTCCGGTGATGGGCAAGGTCTTGCGCTGGATTTCGTCGCTGCCGTAGGAGGCGTGATAGAGATAGGTGTAGCTGTTGATGTGGTAGGCATTCGGGTTGGCGGCGGTCTGCGGATCGACCGGTTGCGTAAAAACGAGTTCAAAGCCGTCGGGCTGAGCCCGCATTTCTTTGATTTCAAACGGAGTGTGGCCGGTCCAGATCAGCCGCTGCAGTCCGTAGGAGGACGTTCCCAGGCTGCTCCAGCCGCGATTGCTGAGGCCGACAAACATGCTGCCGTCGGTTCCCTGCGCCATTCGCAATACCGCTGACGCGAAACCGAACCGAAAGGGAAAGCATGCGCCCTGGTATTCGCCGTTGACCTTTTCCAGGAAGACGCGGCTCATTGCGGCCTGTGTGAATTCGCCGACGAAGAATTGCCCCGCGAAGGGGCCGAATTTGCCGCCGCTTTCGTCGAGCATGATGTCGGTCGTCGATTGCCCCATTTTTTTGTAGGGGAACCAGACGGCGGGCGGCTTGAGATGCGGCATTTGCTTGACGGCCTGTGGGAACGGGACGCCGTTGGGAACCGACTTGATGTCGCGGATCGGTGAACCGGGTTGATTCATCGAGGCGAGCGCCTCGGCGTGGTGAAAGAACGCTCCTTCGCGCATATGGTGCAGCGTGTTCGTGGCGACCCAGTTGCCCTGCTGGTCGGTGTAAAACATATCGCCCTCGCCGTTGGCGGCGAGTCCACATGGGGAGCGCATGCCCGCGCAAACGGGAATCAATTCGCCTGTCGGTGTGATCTTCATGCCCCAGCCCCGCCAAAGGCCCTGGCGAAAACCGAGCTTTGGATCGCGGATGGTCCGCCTGAGATGGTTGCCCTTCAGCCCCAGCCCGATGTTGAGGGTGATCCACAGATTGCCGTCGTGGTCGAGTTTGGGGCCGTAGGCGTATTCGTGATAGTGACCGGTGACGCCCCAGCCCTTGGCGACGGCTAGATACTCATCGGCCGTGCCGTCGCTGTCGAGGTCGCGCATCCTTGTCAATTCGCTGCGCTGGGCTGTGTAGAGCGCGTCGCCGATTTTCAGCAGGCCGAGCGGTTCGTGCAGCGCCGACGCGAATTTCTTGTAGGTGATTTTGCCGGGCGGACTCTGATAGACGCCGTCTAGGATCCAGACTTCGCCCTTGCGGATGGCGACGGCGATGCGTCGGTCGTCCAGTACGGTCATCCCGCTGACTTCCAGTGCTAATCCGTCGGGGGCGGGTTTCCAGTTCTTGGACCGCGATTTTGTCTTGGCCTGTGAGGTGACGATCGATTCCAGGCGATAATAGTCGTTCTCCTCGCCGGCAAGCGAGAATCGCACAAGTGCGAGGCCCAGAATGGCCGCTGTGATGAGCAGCGTGCGGGTTACCATGAATACTTCACCTTGAACGTAGTTTCGTCGCCGACGTTGAGCGGGACGATCCATTCGGACGTTTGCTTTGATTTGCGCAGTTGAGAGTCTTTCGCGAGTGATTCCGGCAGCAGGACCACAAGTCCTTTGTCGTTGACCGTTGTATTGTCTGCGTTTTGTTTGAGCGT
The DNA here is from genome assembly GCA_028285345.1 of Planctomycetales bacterium. Classification (GTDB taxonomy): domain Bacteria; phylum Planctomycetota; class Planctomycetia; order Planctomycetales; family Planctomycetaceae; genus Symmachiella. The sequence goes on along the minus strand of JANQPT010000012.1, from coordinate 216,542 downwards.
CTTGCCTTGATTGGCCATGAACCAGATTGCCGCCGCGCCGGCTTTGTCGTTCTGGCGGCGAATTTTCAATTGCCGCTCAAATGTCTGTTTGCCGCTGGGGTCGACGCGATCTTCGATATCAAAATCACCGAAGCGGTAAAGCAACGTCGGCACGCCGGTCGGATCGAGACGATAACCGGCGAACTTGTAGCCGATTGGATCCGCGCTGCCGGCGGGCCATGCCTGCTGTGCGTCCTTGAGCTTTGCGAAGGGAACCGCGGTTGGCAATACGATCAGCTGCTCGCCCAACGGATCAGCGGGCGGCGCGAAACGTTCAAACCAAGTGCCGCGGGCGTCGAGGAACCGGCCCTGCCAGGCGATTGCCCAGCGGACTTTTTCGGCGTCAAAGGCCAAGTGGACCTGTTGTGGAAATCCAATTGCGATGGCGTGCGTCCCGGCGCGTTTCATAAACGTCCGCAGCACGATCGGGCGCTCTTTCGGGCGCAGTTCGTAGTCCTGGGCCCGGGCCTGCTCGATTTTCTCCGGCAGCGGTTGCTTGTCGATTTCGCGAAGGTACGTCCAGAGCGCGGCGATTTGCCGGTCGGTGTCGCCGTGCAGTACGTCTTGATTCTGGCTTTTGCCGCCGGGGAAAAAGGTCGGCATCCGTGTCCGCGTCTTTAATTCAGCGGGATTGAGCAGGAAGTCGTGGAACCATTGCGGATGCACGCGCTCGGTGACCCCTTTGAGATCGATGCCGACCGTGCCGGGCAGACTCTCGCCGCGCACTTGATGGCATTCGACGCAGCCGACGTTGAGCAATTGGCGGCCCGCTGTTGCCAACTTGGCGCGATCGCCGAAGACGGCTTTCTCGGAGCGCTTCGTGAGTCCATCGGCTTGGGCAAGCTGTGCCGGGAGGTCTTTGACCAACGGGGGCGGGTACTTGGGCATGCGGAGATGCATGAACGGCCGGACTTCGCCATCGCCTTTGAAGACCTTGCCCAGCCAACCGGCATTCAGCTTTTTCCCGACGCCGGTGAGCGGGGGTGCTAGTCGTCCTTCGTCGCCGATGTCGACATGTCCGCGGGTTTCAAAATAGGGTTTGCGAAACCGACCCACGCCGCCCAGTTTGTCCCGTTCGTGGCAGGCGTAGCAATTGAGCTTGAGCATGTGTAATTGGAGATTGGCCGCGATGTCAGAACCTTCCGGCTTTGCGAATTCCTTGAGGGCCGCCTGCAGCGCGGAAATCTGTGGTTTGTCGAGATCGTAGTGCGGCTCACTCGGTCGCGGATTGGACAAACAACTTCCATTCGCGCTTGCGGTAAGCTCACTCAACGGCCGCGCCGGTTTGTTGGCCTTGATTCCGTGGACGGAATGGCACTGGGCGCACCGCAATTCAGTGAACAGCCGCCGCCCCTGTTCGACGAGCTGTCTGCTTGCCGCTTGTGACGGCGAATTTTTTTGCGGAGTTTGGTTACGTAACAGGTAGGCGGCGAGATCAGCCGCTTCGACCGCGCCGAGTTTCAGGTTTGGCATGCGGCCACCGGGACGGACGGCGGCGGGATTGAGCAAGAAGAAGGTCAGCGACTTGACCGTGTATTTATCATTGAGGTCGCCGTGCGGCACGGAGTTGACGCGCCGGGCGGCGCCCGTGAGGCCCATTTCCTTTAGGTCTTCCGCATCGAGCTGGTTCAGAAGTTCGTCAAACGGCGACGGCTTAATTGCCGCGACTTCATACTCTGGGTCCGGATCATGGCAGGCGATGCAGCCGATTTGATGATAGAGCTGCCGGCCATGCTGCGGATTGCCTTTGGTCCAGAATTCGAAGGGAACAGGATTCACGCCGCCTGCTTTAATGGTGGGGAACGGTTTGCGGAGTGTGCCAAGAAACGCGGTGAGTGCGGACGCCGCCGATTTGCGCTCGCCTTGGGGCAAGCCGGCCAACAGATCCGGCATGGTTGTCCCCGGTTTGACCGAGTGGGGTGCCGACAAGAACTTCTCGATCCAGTCGCTCGTGAGACGTGTCGCAGCGCCATCGAGGTTCGGTCCTCGTTTGGGCTCTAACTGCGGTTGATTCGTGCGGTGGCAGGCGGTGCAGCTTAGCTCGGTTAGCAACAATTGGCCGGCTGTCTGCGGAGAGATTTCGCCGTGGCTGCCGAAACGGTCAAACCCCGCCACAAACGGTGCGGTCGGCTTTGCCGCGTGCGCGATTTGTCCAATCATGAGGGCGCAAACCGACAACGCGGGCGCAATCAATTTCAAAGAGGTCAATCGAGGCAAGTGCGTCATTAAAGCAGTTTCGTCAAGTAGTCGCGCGAGCGGTTGATTTCGGCGGTGACCTGTGAGGTCGTCTCCAGAATCGGAATCCCCCGCGGGACCGGGTGCATGAAGATCTCGGTCCAGCCGCGGTAGTTGATCGTCTTGAGTGCCGCCAGCAGCGGGGCGAAGTCCAAGTCGCCGCGGCCGGGCATTTGCAGCAGTTCCTGTTCTTTGGGCAGCTTTTTCATGCAGCCCATGCCGTGCTGCCAGGCGTAGAACATGGCGATGCTGTTGCCGACGGTTTTGATCAAATCGGCGAGCAGCTTTTCATCCTGCGGAAGGTGATAGGGAGCCAGGGCGATGCCGAGATGTTTGTTCGGCCGCAACTCCGCGAGATATTTGAGTGAATCGGGGGAATCGATCAGGTTGTTGCCATGATTTTCAATAGCGATCGTGACGCCGGTCTCCTCCGCGACGGCGAGATGCGGTTTCATCTTTTCGATGAAGTCGCCGACGGCGGCTTTGAGTTCTTTCCCCTTTAACCCTTTGGGACCGCTGCCGCCGGTGACCATGGTGGGACAACCGAACCGTTGAGCCAGCCGCATCTCTTTCTGCAACTTGAACGGGCCGAGTTTGTACTGGGTGATGCAGCCGAGCGTGACGTTGTTTTTCTTGAGCAACTCGGCGAATTTTTCTTCGCCCATCTCATCGAGTTGCTCGCGCTGATTGCCGTGCTTCTTGGGCCAGATGTCGATCGCCGTCGCGCCCGTTTTGCGGACTTCGGGAACAATCTCGGCGACGTCGGTGTAGCCGTACATGCAGGAGCCCACGATGTAGCGGAGCTTGAAGTCTTGTTCCTTAGCGGTTGTGGCAAACGGCGAGACGGCCCAACCTGCGGCGGCTGCTCCCAACAGGCCGGCGAATTGTCGGCGATTTAATTGATCGAAGTGGGCGTCGGTCATCCGGTTTGCTCCTTTTCACATCAGTTTTGGCGGAGGCGCTCGCCGTTGGCCAGAAACGGTACGCCGAGATGCATCAGTTCTTCGCTGTTAGCCTTGTAAATCAATTCAGGAGAATATTGTGTCACATAGGCGCGGCGCATGCGGTCAGTCGTGTTCGCTCCGCTGCGGTGAAACGTCAGGGAGCTGAAGACGACCAGGCTTCCGGCGGGAACGACGGCGGGAACGCCCGGCTCTTTGCCGAAATAACCGACTTTGTCGCCGGTCTCGGGATTGCGAATGTGCTCGACCAGTGAGCGGATGCCGATCGTGGAGTAAGGCATCACGTAGGCTGTGCCGTTTTCCAGCGTCATATCATCGACCGCCGCCCAGACGGTGACGTAAGGGGTGTGCGGAAAGCCGAGATATCCGCTGTCCTGGTGCCAGGAGAACTTGATCCCTTTCTCCGCGGCTTTGACCACATATTGGTCGTAGAACAGATAGGCGGTGTCGCCGATGGTCGCGCGGCAGACTTCGGCCATCAGTTCGCTGAAGACATATTCGGAGAGCCGCGGCGGCTGGTCGTACTGTTTGGCGATGTGATATCGCTTGCCGCGGTGGCTGATGTGAATGTGGTCGGTGCCCTGGCGGTCCATTTCTGCGTGCATCAAGTCGATCAGGTAGTCGCACGACTCGCGGAGGATCTCCAAGTGTTCATCGGGGATCGCGCGTTCCAGAATGAAATAGCCCTCGTCGACATACTGCTGCCGCTGTTGTTCGGTGATGACGCCGGTGCCGGTCGATGCCATGTGATTCTCCGAGCGTGTGAAGTACGGCGGGAACGGCCGGCAAAGCCGGCACGTCTCGACTACGGTTGGCGAAGACAATACAGAGCGCGGTTAGTCCTCACGACCAGCGAGCCGTCGACGGCCGCCGCGGTGGCGAACATCTCACCGTCGAGCTTATTGACGGCCAGTTTTTTGAAGTTAGTTTCGGCCGCCACCACGGTTGTTGTGCCATCGCGGTCGAAGAAATAGATCTTGCCGTCGGCGTACAGCGGTGAGGCCCAGAATTTCTTGCCGATTCGCTTGGTCCAGTGCGTCTTGTGGGTGCGTGCATCAATACAGGAGGCCACACCGTTATCCGACGCAAAATAGAGCTCATCGCCGATCAGCAGCGGACAGGAAACGCTTGGGACCTGCTTTTTGTGTCGCCAGACGACCGACGGTTGCGGGCGTCCGTTTTCCCCGTCGAGTTTGATGGCGAGTAACTGTGATTTCATGTAACCGGTACAGGTAAAGATCATTCCGTGTCCGGCGACCGGGCGGGCGGAGTTGGAGAAGCCCAAGATCCCGTACTTCATTTTCCACAGTTCGGTTCCGGTTTGCGGGTCGTATCCGAAGATCCAGTCTGCCGACGGGGAGACGACTTGTGGTTCGCCATTGACGTCAACAATCAGTGAGGTCGCATAGGACTTGCGAAGCTGCGGGTTGTCGTTTAGATCGCCGGTGCGCGGGGTCTTCCAGACTTCGTCCCCGGAGTTTTTGTCGAGGGCGACGATGTATTGTTTGTCGATGCCGTCGCAATGGATGATCAGCAGATCGTTCCACAAGATCGGCGAGCTTCCGGGGCCGTTTTCATGTTTGACGACCAGCGTGCGGTTGCTCCAGAGAACTTTGCCGGATGCGAGATCCAAGCAGGCGATGCCGCTGGGACCGTAGTGGCAATAGAGTTTGCCGTCTTCGAGGATCGGCGACGGGGTGGCGTAACTGTTGTCGCGATGAATCATCTGCGGCTCGCGCTGGGCGAGTACCTCGACGTCGCGAATCAGGCGGCCGCTGTCGAGGTCGAAGCCGACGGCGCGCAGACTGACCGATTCGGAAATCCGCAGCGGTTGAGAGTTGGTGCTGGTTTTGCGGCGGCGCAGTTGGTCTCTCTTCGAGGCGAGCTTGTCGACGGCGGTTGTGACCCAGACTTGGCCGTTGTCGATGACCGGAGTGGACCAGCCGCGACCGGGGACGTCCTGTTTCCAGGAAACGTTTTTGGATTCACTCCAGGAAATGGGCAGATTGGTCGCATCGGCGTGCCCCTGTCCTAATTCTCCGCGCCATTCCGGCCAGCGGTCGCCGGCGGAAAGCGATGATGAAATGCCAAGCATGACGATCGCGCCGGCGACAAAAGCTAATCTGTGCATTGGGACATCATCTCCGCTGCATGGTCGAGCGATTGATTTTTGCGAGAATTCACAAGGCCGCAGTCAGCCGCGGCCTCACTCTTTTGTAAACGGTGGCGGAAGAATTCTCAATGGGGCGCGAGGATTTCGATGCCCTTGATTGCAGCGGGTCACGGCGGTTGCGGAGTCGGATAGCGGAAAGCAAAAAAGACCGCCGGCCAGAGGGGCGGGCGGTCTTCTTTTGAGTGACTTAGTTTTTTCGCGGCGGTTTGACCCGGCGGTTTGTTAGTTGTTTTCGCCGACGGCGTAAGCAGCAGGATTGGATTGAAACTCTTGCCAGCTCTCTTTGCTGGAGAAGGAATAGAGCCGGCCCTGGAATCGGCGGAGTATGGTTCCCTCGATCGCCTCGCCTTGGCTACGGGCGATGACCGGATCGAATCCCGAATAGGCGGGAGCGTACATCTGCGGGCGGCGGTCGAATTCTTGCTTCGCCTGATCGTTGGCAAAGTGGTACTTGCGACCTTGGTAGACGGAGTTGAACACCGAGCGGGCGTGCTCGAATCGGCCCTCGTACAACCCGACGACACAGAAGTCGGCGAGGACTTTCAGCGTTTTGGCGTCCACGGGAGCGGCGAAGTTGGACTGCTGCTGGATGTCGTGTCCGGTCTTCTCGATCACGACCGGTTCGGAGTATTGCTCATCGATCATTCTGGGATCGATCGCGCTGGTGACGTTGCCGGAAGCGCCTGTAGGGGTCAGTTCGAAACCGGGGCCGTAGGAGGCTTCCGGAGCGCCGGGAACGTTTTCGATTTGTTCCATCGGTTCACCCGGATCGAGGTTTTCCATCGGTTCGCCCTCCGGTCCGGGACCGGGCGGAATCGGCTCCATGGTGCTATCAATGTACTCGGTGGGACAGGAGTAGCAGGGGCATTCTTCCATGGCCTTGATCGCCATCTGTCGAACGCGGTAGGAAGGTTCGATGGGGCAGCACTGCTCGTCGGTCTCGTAGGCGATTCTCGCCAGAGCGTTTAAGATTTCGTCGGAGCAGCAGCCTTTGCATGCTTCCGCTCTGCGGTATTTGCGTTTGTTGCGGCCGAAGAACTTGCAGAACTTCTCGCGGAGGGATTGTCCTCGATTCAGCATTTCGCGAAGCGCCTTGGCAGCTTCGTAGCGGACTTCTTCGACCCGATCGGTCTGCAAGACGGTGACGAGCATTTGCGGAGCTCGGGGATAGGTCACGCAGTCGACGGTACCGAGGAACTTCACGGCTTTGATACGGTTTTTGGCGTCGAGTTTTTCGGCTTTGATTGCCGCGGCAAGCCCCTTGGCGGAGTCGAGCGGCTGCCCGGCAAACGGTGCTCGCAAGAGCGGGTTTGTGAACAGCGACTTGCAGTTCGTAGCAACCGGCTTTCCGGTGACAAAGTCGAGAAGACTGGGAGATAGCTGTGCCGGTTCAAACGGCGGAACCGGTGCCAGACCTTCTTGCGCGTCCGCGCGACTTGTTACCGTCACGGTGGCGGCGACCACCAGCAATGCTGCTGCGGAAATTCGAACGTTCGACGCAAAAGCCATTTCGCACCTCACTCAGCGTGATCTCGCGGCGGGGGACTTTAATCTATGCACGGTTCTTCAAATTGCATGCATCTCGGCTCATCCATATCGCCGAGAGAATCTGTCTGTCGTACGAGATCGGCCTTGCTCGCAGAACCGGTGAGGGGTTATGCGCTTAAATCCTGATTTGAGACGTATCCTGGGGCTCTATCGCCTAGAATCGGCAGCCCAGGCAGTGTTTCGACAATCCGCAGAATCGGCACAATCCTCACAATCGATACGCCGGTCGTTGTCACAAGTGCCGCGTTTTGGGAGCTAATGAGGACTTGAGCAAGTCGAAGCTGCGGGAAAGTTGCTGCCAGATGCACAGTTGCGACGGGCGACTCGCGGCGGCGCTCGCCCCGTTTTTAGATGGGGAGGCTCAGGAGGGCGATCGGTGCTCTGTCAAACTGACGACTAAGCTCTGACATAGCTTAGAGTGATCCGAGCGCCTGACCCAGAAAGTTATAAGCGACGATGCCGAAGACGAGCGCCGAGATCAAGAAGACGATCAAGGCGATCCCGAGCCGTTTTCCGCCTTCCAGCGGCGAGACGTCGTGGACGATATCCGCCGGAGGCAGATCGCGGAAAGTGGTCCGTTTGATCTTTTGGCCCAAGTTTTGGGTGAATGCTTTGCGGGCCTTTTCGGGATCGTCTGTGCGGCCGGGCATTTCCGGGAGTTTTAAGTGTTGGCGATAGGCATCGAGAATATCTCCACGGAAGCCGAGCACGAGCGCCAAATACCAGATTTCGATGACGTCGGCCGTGCTGTTGAGCGCTTCGCGGTGCCCTTCGACATAGAACAGATAGGCGCGGTTGACGGTGCCGTAGTACTGAAATTCGAGGGTGGAGTCCTTCCAGCGGCGGTCCACTTTGGTGAGCACCTCGTCGATCCAGTAGATCAGCGCCTTTTTGGCGAGTTCGTAGTCCTCGAGCCTGACACGGGAGAGGTTGTGTTTGACTTTTTGCGTGCCTTCGTCGAGTCTTTCCCGGAGGCAGCGTCGTTCTTCGGCGATGTCGCGAATCGCCCCCCGTTTTTCGACGCGGCTCAGCAAGTCGAGAACCTGGTCGAAAACGGGATTGACCAGCTCCGCAAACTCGGGCGTCATGGTTACGGCTCCAAGGGAAGGGCGAAGAGTGCGAATTGGATCGGTGTGAATTTGTCGACGTCATACCGCAGGCTGACCATCGTGCGGCCGTCGATCATCCCTTGCAGATCGTTTTCACTCAAGCGGATCCCCAGATTCAACGTTTGGGCCACCTTTTCCCACTGATGGACGGACCGGTCGATTTGCCAATATGACCAACTTCCTGCGGGTAGTTCGCGGGGCGGCAGCCGGATCGCCTCGATTGTCACGCCGGCGGTCCGCTGGACGAACATCGCGTCTACGTCTTCGCTGGCGCCGATTTTCATCGCCAACTCTTTATTCAACAGCGCGTTGAGTTTATCGAGCGTCAATTGCGATTGGATGCCGATGAACAGGTTCCAACTTGGCTCCAGCCAATCGCTTTCCAATTGCACTTTGAGTTGCTCGCCGGCGACGACAAAGTCCCGCTTGGCATATCCTGGCCGCTCATCGAGCTTCAACCGCTGTTTGGCGGCAATGAAGCACTTCGCTAGGTCGTCATGGTCGTATTGCGGTAATTCCAGAAACCGCTTCTCGCGCCGGTGGATTGCGATGGTGCCCGCCGCCCAGCAGAGGGTCCGATACGCATCGAGTGGATGAAGGCCGCGCAAGTACGGCAATTGAAATACGGCAGCGAGCGCCGCGTTGAGAGCGCTGAGCTTAAACAGGCTTTCCAGGTCGTTGGGATTTCCGCTATCGAAACGGACGTTGCTGTCTTGCATCGATCGGGTGAGCCGGTCGAGCGAGGCGCCCAGGCTATTGTGGATTTCGGCGAGGATCGTTTCCCGCAGCTCGCCCCAGCAGTCGCAGCACAATAGCGGGGGAATATAGTCGGGGTCGACCTCCGGCGGCGCCTCGGCAGTACTGCCCAGTTTGAGCCGCACGAGCGGCAACGAATCGTAACCGGCAAGGTCCTCATCGCCGATGAGAATGCGGGCGTTGTGACGGCGGATTTGCACATCTTGCGTCCGGCCAATTTCGTTTTCGTCCTCGACTTCCATGGCGTCGACGGAATATCGAACTGTGGCGCTGTTGCCGTCGAACTCCGCGTTGGCTTTGCCTAATTGTAGCCTGGGGACCGCGATGTAGACCATCACGCGGTCGGTCGGAGAACTGAACGAGTCGCGGGGGATTTCCCGCGGCAGCAGACCGGCGGTTTCCGGGTACCGGAGCAACGTGCCGTCGCGCAGGCGGGCATGGCAGAGGTCGATCTTGATCTGCCAATTATTGAGCGCCTCGCCGTCCCATTGAATCTGGTGATAGCCGTAGGCGTAGGGACGCGTCCAATCGCTCGATTTCGAGATTTCTTCCCGCACAGCCCGCTCGGCCGCTTGCAGGTGTTGGGGAAGCAAAAACAGGCCTTCCGCCCAATGAATCGGAAAATTTGCCATATAGGGTCGACTTGCGAATGGTTTGTCGCGTGGTGAGGTGGATTATGGTTCGGGCCGAGCCGGTTTCAATTGCGTATCGAACCCGGGATGGGGCCGGGGGAATTGACGGTCAAGATCGAACCCACCTGGAATCGAAAACGAACTGTTGAATACAATTGATCACGCGGGAGTTCCCTGCCGCATCGGGAGGAGATCAAGTCGGTTCTGGTCCCAGAGCCGTCACCAGTCTCCATGTCGTCGAATCGCAGTCGCGTTGAAGGACCCCTCACGTCCGGCGAACCCCCAACTTTTTTTGCGGACAGCCGCCCGAGTCGAGGATTTTGCCGGAAGGGAACTCACCGGTGTTCGGCGAGTCAAGTAAGCATACATATTCAGCCATGCTAAATCCATTCCTGCCATTTAAAAAATGTCCATAGTGAGGCAACCTGCGAAAGAGAGAGACTCTGTACGGTGACAGTCAATGTGCCGTCGTCAGACGATTTACGATTTCGGTCGCACTTGCGGATCTTGATAGCTTTTTTAAACGTGCCAGATTAAAAAAGGGCCGGAGGGCCGCGCGCTGGAATCCGCCCTTCGCGATGCAGTGCCCCCAGCGTGACTCCGGTCATTAGCAGAGAAGGAACAGCGATGACGGCTGCCAACAATCCGGGGTCTCGAAGAAACGCCGACCGGGGATGGCATCATCAGTCGCGGTCGACGGACGGCCCCGAAGGCAAGGATGTTGTGAGGATCGCCGCCGTTTCGGCAGCCGTGGTTGGACTGATTGCCTTGGCCGTGTATCTGCTCTGGCCTCCCCGCGATCGCGAGGTCACGATTATGGCGGGCGGCGTCGATGTGATTTCCGACCCGAATTTCCCGCTCAACGGCTTCCGCGATGCCGATGTGCGCGGCTGGAGAGAGGTCGAAGCAACCTTCGCCGATGACGGCGGCGCGGTCGACTTTGATTTGCTCGACAATGCGCTGGGAAGCGTGGAGAGCTTGAAGCGCAAGATTGCTCAGGACTACGCGGGGCGCAACCTGATCGTTTATTTGAGCGGACATTTGCTTCCCGAACCAGACGGCGCCAGCCTGTTGCTGACGCAGGCGGCTCCGCACGATCTGTATGCAGCGAAGGGGGGCGGCCGAATCAAGCTGCGGGAATTGCTGCTGGCGTTGCAGGAATCCGATGCCGAAAATGTGCTGGTCTTCTTGAACGCGACCCGATTGCGGCCGGCGTGGCCGCTGGGAATCTTCACGGCGGAGGTCAAAGGGCAACTGCAGCGCGAACTGGGTGACCTGGCCTGGGAGAAGATGGCCTTGGTGGTTTGCCTCGATCCGTTGGGGCTTAACTTTCAAGCTGGTTCCGTCGGCGGGCGTTCGATGTTTGCCGACGCGTTGATCCATGCCGTGGTGAACGAAGAGTCCGGGGCCGTCGGCGCGTTTGAGAGCGATCGGAGCTTGACCAGCCGTGAGTTGTTGAAGCACATTGAGAATTGGGCCGGCAACGGTTCCGAGGCGTATTGCTTGCGTTATCCTGAGGACGCAGAACAGGGGCCGGTATTTCGCATCGCCAATATGGGGTGGAAGGAATCCGGGTCCGGGCAAGCCGAAGGTGCTGATTCCAGCCCTGAAGCGGACTCCGACGAAGAGGATGAGAACGAATCGACGCCGGCGGCGCGTCTTAAGCAGGTTTGGGAGTGGGCGGCTGCCGACGAACTTCGAGACTTGGCTTGGGCGCATCAGCCGGCAAGCTACCGCGAACTGCACTGGAAGCTGATTCGTTGCGAACAGCTCTTCGCTGCGGGAAAAAGTGAGGACGCGGCGGAACTGCTCTCTGCAGAAGAAAGCGATTCCCGATCGAACCGCGAGACGCAAGAGCGGACGATTCAGGACATCGAAACGGAGATCAAACGGGCACTGGCGAAGCCGCAGACGCTGGCGGTTGCAGATAAGTTTGAGCGGATCTTTCCCGGTTTTACCTACGCAGTGCGCGGTGAACTGTCGCAGCCTGAGGACGCCACCCCGGAAAAACCGCCGACCGACGCGGTTCACGAGTCGCTGAAGCAGTTGGCCGAACTGCAGAATCCAGAGAATGCCGCTGCTGCGGAGGATCAGCGTGGTCGATTGCCGTCGAGGCTGAAGCGGCTTGAACGACTGACAGCATTGAGGTTTCCGCCGCTGCTCAAGGATGCGGAGGGTCAACCGGTCTATCCGCAGATCGAATTCGAGACGCTGGTCAAGTATCACGAGCAGGAAACGACCTTGGGAACGGCGTTCGCGAAAGCGTCGCCGGAAGTCCGCGACTATTTCCAAGCGGAAGTCAGTGACTTCTTGATGCGATTGGAACAAGCGCGGCAGTGGCTGGTGGTTCTCCCCGAGGAGATGGCGTCGCTTAGGCCGACCGGGGGAGAGGATCTCGACGTTGGAGGCCTGGTCGACCGTCTCAATCGCCGAACGAACGCGGTGCGGCTGCGAAATCAAGTGCTGGGGCAATTGCCGGATTATGCGCGGTTTGTGGCTGACCGATGGGAAGCGAATGAACGGGATATTCCCACACAAGAGCTGGAGGGGCTGTTCGATTCGGCCGAAGCGCTCGTCGAGTCGCTCGCGCAGAGCGAGCCGGATTACGACAAAATCGACGCGAACTGCAAGCTGGTCGAAGGCCGGTTGGATCGTCTTCAGCAATCAATTGATGATGCGGCGCCAACGGCTCAATCTGTTGCCGAATTGGTACGAGGTTTGGAGATGCCGTGGATTTCGCCGGAGATCCGGGAATCGTTTTCTGCGCGGCTCTCGGCGACGAGCAACGGGGGCGAGCATCGCGGTTTTAACTTGCGCAGGATTCCGCCACGGACGGAAGGTGAAGGCGCCGGTCTCAAGCAGGCGCAGTACGCGATGCGAATTTTGGCGCTGAGCGGAGCCTCACTCTCCGGCCTTCAAGAAAAGTGGAATGCTTGGGAGCAACGAGTCAATGGGAAGGTCTCCGGCAAAGAGATATTTGACGCCCGAATGGACTTCGCCATCGAATTCAAACGTCACTGGAGGGACCTGTCGCTCGGTCCCGATCGCGGCCCTTATGCTGCGGAGTCGCTGCCGCTGTGGATGACCGATCCGGATGCGGGGTTCTTGAGGAGCTTCCCTCCGGCGGGGACGCCGCGGCCCTCATTTGCGGAGCCCGCGATTTCACTGGAGAGAAACGACTCGGCCGCAGAGTCGCTTTCGGCAGATATTCAGTTTGACGTCCCCCGGGGAGCGGACTTTGACAACATTGTTCTCAAGTGTGCCGGGCCGCGCGGTGTCGCGGACGTTGAAGTGACGTTAAACGGCCGGAGCTTGATGCAATCCGCCGTCACGATTCCCGGCGAAACTGTGAAACTGGTGGTCAAGACGGTCCAGCCGCAACCCCACGACTTGACCCTAATCATGGGATACGGCCGCGACGGGACGGTCGAGTGGCCGTACGGATTGATGCGGCTGCGAGTCGGCGAGTTTGTGAACGCTGGTGATATGCGGATTACTTATGAACGGCCTGAAGGGAACACGGAGCCGTTTAACAACGTCTTGCCGCTGAATTCTGAGGGATTTGTGCTGGAAGCGTGGTTGCGGAATGTGCCTGCGAGCTGGCAGGACAAAGAGTTTGCTGTGACGGCGTATCGCTCAACCCGTTTGACCGGGGTGGAGATGGTGGACCGGCTCAATCAAGTCGTGCGGACGAGTCGGCTGGGCCGTCCGATGGAAGTGCTGGGCCGCGCCCAAGTTGCCGGCGTTCGCGACGGTAACGCGCGGCTGACATTCTCGCCGGTCAAATCCGACGCGCCTGCTGAAACCGGCGCGCAATCGGGCGGGGGAGAAAGGCCGCCTGCGTTCGTCAATCACGAGCAGATCTTCTTCGGTGTCAGTGACCCGCAGGGGACACGGACGACTTGGTATCCCGCTCCCCCGATCAAAGTTATGGGAGTCGATCAGATCACGAGCGAGATCATCAAAGAGATTCGCAACGTGCACGTGGAATTCAAGAATGATCAGTTTCGCGTGCGGGTTGCCTCGGACGAGGGCTTTCTCAAGTATCTGGAAGGCTTCAAAGTCGAATTAGAAGTTCCGCTGCAGGATCAATTGATCGAGTCGGAGACGAAGGAATTCCTGCTCACGCATACGTTCAAGAAAGCGGCGGGAGAAAGGGTCGATCTGTTTTTTCACCTCAAGCCGCAATTCCGACATGCGTTTGAAGTGGGGTTGAACGTGGCGGGAGTCCCCTCGCTGTATCGATGGAAGATCGATCCGCGCGCCGGCACCGTCGCGGAGGGGAGCCGCGTGCGGATTTTGAAACCTGCCACGAAGGTCAAAGAGATCGACTTCGCGAAAGCGACGGCGAAGGACTTTGTCGAGACGATGGAGTTCTACGTTAAGATTCCCGAGGATTCGGGAAACTGGGAGCTCCATTCGGGATTGGTCAACGATACGGACGGCGATTTGGAAAACGAGGAGCGGATGCGAATTCGTTCCCGCTATCGGCAGGACATCCAGCTCAAGCTCCCGTTGCAGGGTGGTCTGACGTTTAGTTCTTCAACTCAGAACCATGCGCGAGCGATCAATTTTGGGGAGCGCAACGGCCGGTTTATGCTCAATGCCCGCTTGTTCGGCCCTCGCGGAGCGGCTGGCAGCCATCGCGTGCAGTACGGCATCGTCAAACAGGAGAATACGCCGAGCTTTGGTGAGACGTTAAGACTGGCGAAAAACTCACTGACGATTGGGAAGGATCGCCTTGAGTTTTGGGCGACGGCGGAGGATCAGTTCGCCGGGATTGAACAGATCGGCTACAAAGTGACCCGGCCCGATACCAAGCCCAAAGGAATCTCTGATGAAGAGATCAGCTGGATCTCCAATGCGCCCGCCGGTCCCGACCGGTTGCCCGGCAAGTCGCAACGATTTGAGAAGCAGACCGTTGCCGTGCAGAAGGAGGGGGACTACCAGTTGATTGTCTTTGCGAAGAACTTCACCGGCAAACGGGGGCATGCCAGCCACGACTTCTCCGTCCGCAAGCCAAATAGTGCGCAACCGGGCGGCGCGCCGGCAACGACCGGGTCGCTCAGAGTGATTCTGCCGTCGATCAAAAATGTCGCTTTGGGTTCATCCGCCGAGGTCGACGGACCGGTGAAGGGGCCGGGCATGCGAGGCGTGAATGACGTTGATGAAGTCAAGAAATTCCTCGCGGCATTTGAAGCGGCCCGCGTGCGCGGTGCTCGACTTCAAAAGGAATATCGCTACAGAAATCTGATTCCCGGCAAATATCAGATCACACTCAAGATTGCTCACAGTACGAGCCCCAAGAAATACGTCGGTGAGGCAGACGTGAAGCCGGGTGCGACGGCGGCGTTGCGCCTCGTGGAAGAGAAGAAGTAGTTCTGCTCTAATACGCCAAGCTAATTCAGCAGACTTGCAGCAGCCAAACCAATATCACGCGTCCCGTCGAGGTCGACAGTGCATCACCTGTTTTCGTTCTTAAAGAGTCTCTGGGGACTGCTCGAGCGGATCTTCATCTATTTTTCCCGCCTGCTTTCTCCTCAATCACTCAAGGGCATCTTTAAGATCATCCCATACTTGGTCGTGATCTTGGTGTTCATTGGCTTGGCGATTTTGCAGGCGTACGAAGTCGGGCCGTTTAAGGTGAATTTCCGCCACCCGCTGGATAATACGCGGATCTGGGGAGATTGGTTTAACAAGTACTTCTTTTGGTCGACCTTGTGGCTGCTGTTCGTCGCGGCGTGCTTGCTGATTCGCTACATCATCAAGCTGCTGTCCGTGGAAACGATCGAGAAGTTCCCGGACATACTCGACGCCTGGGCCGAAGGCATGGATGCGCTGGATCGGGCGGGGATGGATTTTCGCAATTCTCCGGTGTTCGTGATGGTGGGCCTGACGCACGAGGCGGAGCATAATTTCGAGACGGCCACTGAGGCGAACTGGCGCGACGTGCGGCCGGCCCTGGACGATCGGACGGCGCCGCTGAGGTTTTGGCTGCACAAGGAAGACGCGATCTATGTGTCGCTGCCGGGTGTCTGCGCGACGAGCCGCCAGTCTGAGAAGCCGCCGCTGGGGAGCGAGAAGTCGGTGAGCGACCCGTCTCAGACTGAGGCGCCTCTGTCTGTGACCGGTACAATCACGCCGGATCAATTGCCGACGCCCGACGACCGTGTATTGGGCACGATGATGATGCAGGATATGGCGCAGTATCCCGTCGGCAGAACGATGCCTGCCGGGACAATTGCCCAAACACTCAGCGCCGATGAACTTGAACAAGTGCGGCAAGCTGGCAGCGACCAAACGATGATGCCCGATTCGGGCGGCGCATCCAAGCTCTATCCGCCAACGCTGACTCCCGAGGAGATTGAGGAGTCGGGGGACCGCATGGCGTTTTTCTGTTCGTTGTGCAGTCGTGAACGGGGTCTGCTCAGTCCGATCAACGGGGCAGCCGTGCTGATGCCTCTGCAATATGCGCAGGCGGACGCGCCGCTGAACATCTCAGCGACGAGACAGGATCTTGAGATTCTGCATCAGAGATTCGAGTTGCTGTTTCCAGTGCTCTATCTCTACGGCGGTCTGGAAAAGCTGCCGGGATTGCCGGAGTTTCTGCGCCGCGGCAACACGCTCAATCCCCGGTTCGTCAATTCACGCGGCGGAGCGCGGTTTCGCTTGGGCAACTCCGTGGACGAGGAGAGTGCGACGGCCGTCACCGACAAGGGTGTGCAGTGGTTTCGCGACTGGACATTCAAGGGCTTCGAGCGCGATCTCAATAGCCCGGAAAATCGCAAGCTGTTCCATTTTCTGCGTGGGATCGAGTCTCGGCGCGAGGAACTCCGCCGCTGGCTGCTGCAAACGTTTCCGGAGATTCCGGGACGCGAACCGGCCCGGCTGGCGGGCTGTTATTTCGCCGCGCTCGGTCGTGCCGGGACGCAGAGCGGATTTGTGCCGGGTGCTCTGAACCGGTTTCTCGAGCAAGACAGCGACGGCGAATATTTGGAGAACAAACTTGCCTGGATGCCCCGCAGGCGGCAGAAGGACCGCTTCCAACGCGCCTGGGCGACGTTTCTGATCTTTGTGTCGGGTCTGATGTGGTTGGCGGCGGTGGCGCTGGTGATCTATGTTTGGGGGTTTAAGTCAGATGCGTCCTCAGCTGCGCGTCTGCGGCCGGTCGACGGCGAGTCGGCGGGCATACTTCTCTGCGAGGCGATTGACTCGGATCTCCAACAGTCCTCATAAGGTGATGCGATGAGCGATTCTCGTAGGGGATCTCGCGGCAAATCGGGCTGGCAAAAGGCCGGCGCGGGCAAAGAGCGCCGCGTCCGCCGTTCCGATGTTTCCGCCTGGCGCAGTTCGCTCAAACAGGGTGACGGCGGCGGCGGCGCTCGCAGATTCGCCCGCAGAATTCTCGCGGTGAGCCTGATCATCCTCTCCGTCACGTGCATCTTTCTGATCTGGTGGTTGTGGCCTTCCGATCCACACAATCAAGTGGTGATCGCGGCTGCTGAGCCAATCGGCGAGGTCACGATCGATACGGCGGCCGCTCCTGCCGGTTTTGCCGCCAACGACGTCGCCGCAATCACGGGGCTGTACGATTCGCCGGAGCGAGATACCGACGGCGGGTTCGATTTTGCGCAGCTCTCGCGGAAGGCGGAAGATGGCAAGCTGCTCATCTTGTATTACGCCGGCTACGCGTCGCGGTTTCAGGCGAATGGTGGGGGCGATCAGGATTATCTGCTCACCGAGCACGTTACGGCCGATCAACTCGTCGATCGGGGAGCAGCTCTGGGGAGCGACCTGCGATCGTTGGAGGACCTGTGGACCGCCGCTGAGAAGAAGACCAGCGATCAACAGTGGGTCATTCTGCTGGACGTTGCGGCACCGGCGCCGGACTGGAGGCTGAGTCTGTTTGGCCGGGGGCCGCTTGCCGATGTTGGACAGAAGATCAAGGAGATCCCCAATATGGTCGTCATTGGTTCTGCGTCACCGGGCGAGCAAAGCTGGCGCAGCGCCCATTTAGGCGCTGGGCGATCGGTGTTCAGCCACTTTGTGACCAAGGCGCTCACGACGACTGAAGCGAACAGCCGGGCGGATGCGGAGCCGGACGAGTTCCTGATGGTGGAGGAATTGTTTGGTTACGTTCGGGACCAAGTGCGGAGCTGGGTCTCGGAAAACCGCACATTGGCCGGGCAAACTGTTTTCATCGAGTACGGCGGGGATCCCGACGAACGGAATCAACCGGCCATGGATCGGTTTGTACTGATCGAGCTCGACGGTGCGGAGGAGAACTCTGAGACGCCATCATATCGCCCGCGGAGACTGGCAGAGCAGGAATATGACCAATGGCGGGCGTTTCAGCGGACGGTCTGGGAAGCGGGAAACGACGACGCAGATTCAGATTCCTTACGTGATGCGACGCTTTACGATATCGATCCGCTGCGCTGGCGTGCTTGGCCGGAGGTGTTGCTGAAGGCGGAGAAGCTACGGTTGGCTGATGAGCCGATCGAGTTTGCCTTGGAGCCGGCACCGTCGATATCGGACTATCTGCAGCGGCTCAAGCGGCAATTCTATATTCATCCTCAGACGTCGCCTAAAGACAATATTAAGTTGCCGGGACTAGTCAGCCGGATTTTTGAGCGGGCGTGGGGACTCGAATCACCACCGTCTGAGCAAGCGGACTCGGAGGAACTGCCAGAGAGCCGGCTGGATATCGCCTGGGAGCAATTCGGCGCGATTGCGAACGCCAACAGGGATGCATGGGCGTCGCCGGAACTCGCTCAAGCACGAGTCGCGGCGAACGAATTGCGACGCCGGGCGGAGACGGCTGCGTGCAGCCCGTTGGGAACGTATCATTGGATCGCGCCAGCGATCACCATGGCCGACCGACTCCGGCGCGAAGGGGAAGATCTTATTTTTCTCAATGATCCGCAGCAAGCGCAGCAAAAGTTTGAGCAAGCAAACGTACTCTACGATCAGGCTGAAAAAGCTGCCGGACAGATTGCCGCAACCCGTCGAGATCTGCAACGCCTGTGGGCGGAGTTGCCGGAAATGGGGCGCTGGGCCGCGCACCAGGAAGCGCATATCGACGTCGGTTGGTTGAAGAGCCACTACCCACAGTCAATGAGTGGTGAGGGATTGTTCGCCGAACTGCTGGGATGCTTCCGTGAAACGCGGTCGTTGCAGCATCGATTTTTGCAGGATGATCTGAAAGCTGCCGCGGGAAGTGGCACGTCATCGGATCCAACCGGCTCGGCCGAGCTTTGGGCGGACGTCGCGACGGATCAGGTGGAGGCGGCTTGGAATCGCCGGCCAGATCAGGCGCAGGAGTTGTTCGATTCCTCTCGCGAACTGATTCGGAGGCTGAACGCGTTGCGCGACGATATTGATCGGCGGTGCCAAATCGGGGAACCGGATCCGTATACGTGGGAGCATCATGTCGGGATTCGGAGCGCGCTGAACTATTCGCTGATATCGGCTGACATCCGCAGAGATCTGCTCGACAAACTGGATGAGTGCGAGCGTGCCACTGCTGCACAGAGTGCCGAACAGAGTTCCGATCAACGTGCCGGCGATTCCAACGCCACCCCGAATGAAACGGCTGGTGACCGGTGGTTGTGGCAGGCGGCTTGGAGTGTCGAGGTCTTGGGATTGTCCCGCAGCGCGAGCGATGATCGGCGGCAGCACCAGTTGGTCGATGCCTGGGAGCGTGCGAAGTCCGCGACCACGTCCGACTCCCGTGTGCAGGCGTTTCGCCAATTGGGCGATGAGATTCGCAGTGCATGGCAGGCAAATCGCACCGACCTCGAACAGGACATCCGGAACAGTGCCAGTTTCAAAGACTTGTTGAGGGCGGACCAATTGGCGCGCACGCTGCATGGGTATGACTCGGCGGTGCTGCTGAAGCGCAAGGACGCCAACATTGCGCGGCGGCTGCAGTCGTACTTCCTGGCCGAGTTGTATTTGGGACATGCGGAGCGTTACGCCGAGGATTATTGGGCGGACTGGTATTTTCCCGCCGCGACGGACTGTCTCACGGCTGCGCAGAATTCCTGGTCAGTGGTGACGGCGGACGATCAACGGGAAGCGGGCCGTCCGTTTCCAGAGATCGAAGCCAGAGTCGCCGCCGTTCGCAAGAAACTGGACGACTCGCTGTGGAGAATTCGGCTCTCAATCAAGCCGGACGAGCTGAGCGGGGATCGGCTTCGATTTCCGGAGCAAGACTCCGGTGAGAGCGGGCAGCTGAAATTCCAAAGTTCCCTGCCGGAAAGTCGCAATCTCCCGATCGGCACCGCGGCGCTCGTCGCGGGGGAACAGTTGAAGAAGGGCGATCCCAGCCATGTCGTCACGGAGAGCGATTTCATCGTCACTGTAGGCGGTCTGACTCAGGTCGCGTGTCCATTAGTGAAACCAGAAGTCACGCAACTTGCCGTGAAGGGGAAGTCAGCCTACGGCAGTGGTGATGAACTGACGATGATCTCGACGTTGTTCTTTCGCGGGCACGACAGCTCGGGTGCGGCGGCGCCGATTGATTTGCAGGGGTACGAGACATTTTTGACGATCAATTACCAGGCGCTGAAGCCCGATGATCGGACCGGCGAGGTCATCGTTAAAGGGGACGATCCGCGTTCGATCGTGTTTGTGTTGGATTGCTCGCAAAGCATGGTCAAGGATTTCAAAAACAATGTTCCGCGCGATCGATTTAAGAACGCGAAGGAAAAAATCTTGAACATTCTTAAGGATCTGCTTGAGCGATCCGCTCAACGGGAGACGCCGATTCGCACTGGATTGGTGGCTTTCGGGCTGAAAGAAAGGAATTCCGACGGATCGTTCAATTATCACGCAGTCGACACGATCGAGAGTATCGGCGAATTGGATCAACAAAAGTTCGCCACGATATCACAAAAGCTAAGGACATTGGATGCCGAAGGGGGGACGCCGCTGACGCCCGGGATCAAAGAGGCGGTCAATCAAATCGATTTGCAGAAGCAGGGGGTTGATGGAATCGTCGTCGTAATCACCGACGGCGCGGAAATTCAGGACAAACAATCTGCTGAGAACAAGAATCTCATTCATCGGCGGCGCGAGGAACTCAAAGACGGTCTAATCGCACGTGCCAAGCCTGTCGCCGGATCAAGCATTTTGCCGCGGAAGATCAACATCCACCTGATTTCATTCGATACGACGCCCCAAGAATGGCAGGACGCGCTCAACCTTGCGCAAAAGCTGAATGATGCACTGGCTGGTACGTGCCAGGCACGTCAGGTCAAAGATCCCGTAGGACTTCAGCAAGAACTTTTTAAAGCCGTTCAGGAGCGGCGATACTTCGTTCGCCTGCCGTCGGGGCCGACGCAAGATGTCGAGCTGAGGGAAGCGGTCAAAGAACTCGATCCCCGCGGCGAACTGTTCGAAGTCGGTTTTCCTTCCTCGATCAAAAATCAGCAGTTCTCAATCCGCGGCGGTGAATCAATTATCTACAGACTGGTCGACGGGCAACTGCAGCATGATCCCGACCCGCACGAGATCCTCAAATCGACCACTGCGCGGTACAGGACGCGATCGCGGCCGGATTTTGCCGATCAGCTTTTGCTGCTCAGGCGGACGGCCAACACGGGGACCTTAAGGCTGGCACTTGATCACGAAAAAGGATTTGACCGAAAATACAATGACCAATACGTCGCTTGGCCCCGCGACGTCTTCCTCGACGTGCGGGGACGGCCGGCCGGCGGCGGCGTGACCCGTCCGAGGCAGTTCACTTGGGGGTTGAGTCTTGCCTTTGATGAGCAGGAGCGGCGGTCGATTCCTGTGTGGGACGTGCAGGATATCAACTGGCCCGCGGGAGGAAATCCGCAGCAAACCGACGTCACGCTCCTGTGGCAAATGCGAAATCCGCCGGAGGACGAGTCGGGGATTCTCGCCTTTCGACTGCCGGCACAATTTGAAGGCGTCGGTCCCGACTTGGAATTCGGCGACTCTCGAATTCGCTTGATCGAGGCGCACATCAATCAGCATACGGACGAGCTTAGGGACAAGGGCGGCAATTTGGTCCGTGACGTGAACCAGGAGATTGTGCTGACGAATTATGAGACCTGCCACGTCACGGTTGAAGTGCGTTCTCGCGATCAACGTCCACTGGAACCGACGCTGCGGATGCGGTTGGTGCGAAGTCACGGCGGTGCTTGGGCGAGGGAGGACTGGAGCCAGAAGTCGGAGTTTACGGCGCTCGACCGGAACGCTCCCCGTGACAAGTATCGATTGCAGTGCACATTTACGACACCCCCGGATGGTCGCATTGTCAACGATCGCGGAAATCCGCTGTACATTCTGTTACGAGCGATTCCAACCGAGGACGCGGGCAATCTGCCGCCGGACGTCGGCTGGGGCCAAATTCGGCTCGACGCACAGTAGATGAGGCTCCAAGAACCTCTGTCGCAGTCGGCAGAAAGCCGTATTGGGAGACGGGGACGAGAGCCGCTGGATCACGAGACGGGCGTTTGCCTTGCGCAGGTTAGTCAAGCGGGTTCTCGTCCGCGACGCCGCGAATGCCCGCTTCGTCGAGAAACGGATTGTTCTCGTTGGAAAAGATCGTCCAGCCGGACTCCGCGTGATCGCTCTCGAGCAACACGGCGTCGACGTTGGCGAGCAGCGCGACGACTTCCGGGGAGGCTGAGGAAACGAGCATGGTGTGTAGGATTCTCGGCCAGAAATAGCCCAGCAATCCGCCGCCTTCGTCCGGCGAATAGCCCGTTGACATTCGGAAGTGGGCGATCATTTCGTCCGTGGGAACTGCTGAGAAGAAGCAGACGACCGCATCTTTGCCCCACGCCTCGTCCAGCAATTGAAAAAATCGTTCGGTTTCACCCGGCGTCACGATGACCGGCGACTGAATCGCGGCCATGTCCGACGACAGCCAACTGAATAAGAAGGCGGGCGATTGCAAGTCCGCGGGAATCTCCATGCCGGCCTTGGGAAAATCGAAGATGGCATAGATATTTCGCGAGGCGGCCAGCTTGCGCGCAACGCCGGCCGCAGATTGTTCGCTGGAGAGGCTGTCATACCGCTGCAGTCCCGACGGGCACATGCCGACCTTTGCAGAGATCGCATCGGGAACCGGTACGGGCGGTGCAACTTCCATCTCGAGAGTGGGATTGGGGACCGAAGTTCTGGGACCGGTGAAGACTTCAAACTGAGTGTTGGGCGTCAGAACGACCTGGTCTCCGTTGTTGAGCACAACATCGCCGTCGGCGACCAGTTCACCTTCAACAAACGTGCCGTGCGAACTGAGGTTGTGCAGCCGAAATTCGCCGGCATTTGCCGAAATGCGACAGTGTTTTCTCGAGACGCTGGGGTCGTCTTTAATTTTCAAGTCACACTCCGACGAGCGGCCGATCACAAACTCAGAATCGGGTGGGACGACGACCTCAGACCCATCTTGGAGCTTGATGGTTAAGATGGCAGTTGTGGCCGGCGGTGGCGGCTCTTCCTCTGCGACCGGCGGAGCGCTGGGCGGCCAATACGTCTTTTCTTCGTCAGCATCGTAAAGGACGTAGAGTTCCGTCTTGCTCATCCGAATGCGGTCGCCGTCGCTGAGAACGATCGTCTCGCCTTTTTCCGCCAGCGTGGTGGGGCCGTTAGTTGTGCTGGTGACGACTGTCGGATTGCGGCCGGTGTGCGTGAGGATGCATTGATCGCCCTGCCAGCGAATCTCGGCATGCTTTCCCGACACGAGGCGGTCAGCCTCGTCGATTTCCAGCCAGCTTCCAGGTTGACGGCCGATGACCGCCGGCGCTCCATCAGGAATCTGCTTCACCGCCCCTGCGTTTAAACCCTGTTCGATACGAAGCATGAATGACATGCCGTCGTTTTCCTCCTACCACACTCCGCTGCGAGATTGCCGAGAGACCGGGGCTGACGGCTAGTCGCACGATTTCTGACCGGTCTGAGAATTGTGGGCCTTGGCCGGCTCGGCAGGCTGGGCCTGTTGCACATCGGCCGCGGCCGGTTCGTCGGGAGCGGTTGGACTACTGCCCGCTCCACTCCCGGCCGCGCCACCACTGTTGATTTTGACCATTATGCCCTGAATGTCCACCCCTGCCTGAGTGATACTCACAAAATTTCCGCCCACTTTCAGGGTCAATTGCGTTCCCGCTTCCACAACGACGTTGCCCCCCTTCAGGTGCACCTCTCCCGAGGCTTCCAGCGCCGTGCTGGCCGACGTGATCTGTTGCGCGCCCTGGACGGTGAGTGACTGGCTGCCGACCTTTTCCTTCTGGTCTCCAGCGACCGTAATTGACTGGCTCCCTTCGATCTTTTGCTGCTGATCGCCCTCGATGTTGATCTGCTGCCCGTCTGCTCCGATGGAGACCGCCATCTGCTTTTCCACCACCAGATCGACGCGGCCGCCGTTTTCGGCTTCGCCGTTGCCGACCATCAACTGATAGTTGCCTTCGATCTGTTCAATCTGGTCGCGTTTGACGTTCAGATGTTTGTCCTGATAGACCCTCTCCTTCTGGTCGCCGCCTTTATTGCCGTCTTTCTCCCAGCCGATGATTTGGTGCCGGTTGCCGTAGGTGCGGTTCTTGGAGTCGTTCTTCACGCGGACGTCGAGGTTCTTCTCCGCGTGGAGAAACACCCGCTCCTCGTCCTTTGTGTCGTCGAACATCAGCTCATTGAAGCCGTCTCCGCCCTTGGTGCTGTTGGTCTTGAAATAGATTTTGTTCTTTTCATCGGGCAGCTTGTAGTGCGGCATCTGATCGGCGTTGTAGACCGACCCGACGATCAGCGGCCGGTCCGGGTCTCCCTCTAGGAAGTTGACGACAACTTCCTGGCCGATGCGGGGAATCGCGACGAATCCCCATTGGCGTCCCGCCATTGCGTTCGCGGTGCGAATCCAGCATGAACTTTTCTCGTCGTTTTCGCCGACCCTGTCCCAGTGGAACTGCACCTTCACCCGGCCGTGCTCGTCGCAATAGATTTCCTCACCGTCCGGTCCCACCACGACGGCGGTTTGGACGCCGCAGATCACCGACTTGGGCGTCGTGCGCTCCGGACGGAAGGTCACACTGTCGGGGACGCAACTGAAGGAGTTGCGATAGTCCATGCCTCCGGAGCCGCCGGTTTCGTACGCCATCGTCTCTTCGGCGGCGTGGTGGATGCGGGTGATGACGAACTTCTTGCCTTCTTCTCCGGCGGAGCGATGCTTCCCGATCGCGAAACGCCCGCCTGCGAAGAATGTTCGGCAGGAACTTGATGCGTGCACGACGTCGTATTCGACTTCGCGCTCTTCCATCCGCCAGCGGACTTCGGCGTCGCCTTCGCTCTTCTGGAGATATTCTCCGGGGTAGTCGTAGATTTCGTATTGCTTATTTCCGTCGAGCGACACGGTGGTGTCGATCGTCGCCTCCAAGTCGTCCTTGGGGGTCTTGAAGTTGTAGTCGGTGTGCGTCCACTTGCCGGTGCGAAACGAAAACTGGTGTTCCCAGGCCGTGAGGTGGTCCTTGATCGCGATTCCACTGAAGTCGAACGGGTAGTCGACGGTGCTTTCTTCGCAGTCCTTGTACCCATTGCTGGAATCGGCCAGATACAGCGTGTGTTTGCCGTCCTCGTGGACGAAGTAATAGAAAATTCCCGCTTGTTCCAGCAGCCGTGACACGAAGTTGAATGCCGTCTCCCGGTATTGGACGCAATACTCCCACTCTTTGTGGCTGCCTTGGATTCCGGAGTCGTCGTAGTCGCTAAAGCCCAGATCATCGAACACTTGCTTGATGATGTCCGGGATGGTCATGTTTTGGAAAATGCGGCAGTCGGAGGTCTGTGTCAGGAACCACAGCCAGGGAACGACTTCCGCTGAGTAATTTCGGCGGCCTTGAATCGATTCATCGCCGGCGACGAACCGGCTGACAAAGCCATTGAAATAGCTGCGCTCGCCCTCGCCCCGTTCAACGCTGAACGTCACGTTCTTGCCGACGATCTGTTTGGCCTGGATCGACGTTTCCTCGGAAATCAATTCCAGTTGAAATGAAAACAGGCGCGAAATCTCCTCGTCTCCACTGAATGACGTCAAGAACAAGACGTCCTCGCCCAGCGGAGTGTTCAGATTCAGCAGTCGTTTTTCTTGTTGAAGAGGCATTGTCGTCTCCTCAGACGTTGGCTTGAAGCACGTTTAGTTTTATTGTCGGGGCGACGAGTTTGATGAGAGCCGCCAGTTTTGCCGCAGGTTGGTTCAGAACGTTGATGCGCAAGCGAATTGGATGAGACGCGTGCCACCTCACATTGGCGCCTGCGGGGGGCACCTATGGAGAACCAGGGCGAAACACGAATCGACGATTGCCGAACTCGTGGCACGCCCCGAACGATCAACTTCGCAATATTGATTGGCCGTCCCGCGCAATGACTCAGGATCGAGCCAGTGGCCCGACCCTGAGACGATTGCCGGAAGCTGCCCATCTTTCCGGAAGTTTGCAGTCTACTTCGTACCCTCTTCGACCTTGTGCGAGTATTCGACGTTGCCTTTCTTCTTGCCGGCTTCGTCAAACTCGGTGTAGGTCACCTTGATCTCTTCGAAGTTCAGGGTGAAGTCCTCCATGGGGACATCTTCGGCTTGTGCGCTTCCGCCCACGTTGTAGCCGGTCACCAGAACGTTCTTCAGTTCGTAGGCGTAGTAGGTTTGACGATCTTCGCCGCCGTAGTTGGCCACCAAGTGGATCTCAACCTTGGGGAAGACCTTACCGGTGCACAAGGCTTCAGCAATCTTGGGGCTGGCCTTGTCCATCTCCTTGCTGACGGCGATGTCGTCCATGATCACGCTACCGCGACGACGCGTGGCGCCGGTCGCTCCGCCGCCCGGTTGGGTCATCCCTTGGCCGAACGATTCAATCCGGCTCCATTTTTCGTGATTTTTGTCTTTGCTTTCGCCTTCAACACCATCAAATTTAAGAAATCCTGACATGAGTTTCGTCTCCTTCTGAAAAAATGGGTTTGCCTTTGCACATGCGCGGCTGTACCGCAATGGTCCGCCGAAATCATTCTCGCCGGTTGCTCTGAGATGTCGACCGGCTGACCGATGTATACGAGACCTGCTTCAAGCGACTTTGCCCTCCGCATAATAATTCTCTGCGATCGGATTCAGACGTTGCGTGGATTCTAGAAAAAAAAGTCACGAATTCGGACGATTCTCCGAGCGTTTCCAGAGGAAATCACCGCCGGTTCGCCTCTCGGAATGCCTTGCCAGTACTGTGGTTGCGAAAAACACTCCCCAGCCGGGGCCGATCGAGGAACACTTCGATGTTGACAATTGTCAACAGAGACGGCCGGTCGCCTATTGAATGTCGTAATTGAACTCTCCGTCGTCGGTGACCGAAACGTTCACTGCAGCGAGGCCCTCGTTCTTGGAGAGCCGCGACAACATCTCCGCAGCCAGTTCCGGCAGCAATGTGCCGCTGAGAATGTGGTCAATGTTTCGGGCCCCGGTTTCGACTTCGGTGCAGCGACCTACGATCGTGTCGACCAGTGAGGGATCCCATGTGAAATCGGCTTTGTGATTTTCCTGGACGCGACGGCCGATCTTTCCCAATTTCAGATTGACGATGTTCGCCATGATTTCATCGCTGAGCGGGTAATATGGCACGACGTTCAACCGTCCCAGGAAGGCGGGTTTGAACGTTTTTAGCAGTTCTTCGTGCAAGGCCTGCCGCAGTCCGTCCGGATCGGGCCGCGTTTCCGGATCGGAGCAGAGGTTCATAATCAACTCCGAACCGGCGTTGCTGGTCATGATGATCAGCGTGTTTTTGAAATCGACGTCCCGCCCCTTGCCGTCGCGGAGCATGCCTTTGTCGAAGACCTGATAGAAGACGTCCTGCAAACCGGGATCCGCCTTTTCCATTTCATCCAGCAGGACGACGCTGTACGGTTTTCGCAGAACTGCACCGGTCAGTACGCCGTCCTTGCCGTAACCGACGAGTCCCGGAGCGGCGCCGACGAGTGTCGAAACTTGGTGTTCCCCCTTGAACTCCGACATGTTGAGCACCGACATGTTTTGTTCGCCGCCATACAGCAGATTGGCCAGCGTGATGGCGGTCTCGGTTTTTCCGACACCGCTGGGGCCGGCCAACAAGAACACGCCGATCGGCTTGGCGGGATCGTCCAGCACCGCCCGCGAGGTTTGCACGCACTGTGCGATCTTCTCCAGCGCGTGCGATTGGCCGACGACCGATTTTTCCATGCGCTCTTGCAAGGTGAGGATGGTCGAAATCTCGTCGGAGACCATGCGGCCCACCGGGATTCCCGTCCACCCCGCGACCACTTCAGAGACGGTTTGAGCATCGACGCAGACCTGCAGCAACGGTGTTTCTCCCTGCAGCTTTTCCAGTTCGTCGGTGAGCTGTTGCTGCTGTTTTCGAAGTTCCGCGCGTTCTTCCTCGGTGGGCGGCGGGAGTTCAGCCGTTTCGGATTCGGCGTCGTCTGAGGATTCGGCCTCCTCCGCGGACGATTCATCCGCGAATTCCGCGATCCCGGATTCGAGCCGGCTGCGAATGTCGCGGATTTCACGCACGAGACGCAGTTCTTCGCGCCATTGGTTTTCCAAACTCTTCAGTGACTCCTCAGCCACCTGCTTTTCTTCAGTCAGCTCCGCGATCCGTTCCGCGTGATCATGCCCGGTGGCTTCTTCACGGTTTAAAATACGGAGCGTGGTCTCAATGCGGTCGATGTCGCGCCGGCAGTCTTCCACTGCCGGAGGCGTCGCCGCCTGTCCGATCGCCACTCGCGCACAGGCGGTGTCCAATAGGCTGACCGATTTGTCAGGCAGTTGGCGGCCGGAGATGTAGCGTTTGGATAGCTTGACGGAACTGTCGATCGCCTCGTCCAGAATTCGTACTCCGTGATGACGCTCAAGACTGTCGGCGACGCCGCGCATCATGCTGATTGCCGCTTCGTCACCCGGTTCTTCGACTTTCACGACCTGAAAACGCCGGGCCAGCGCGGCGTCATCCTCGAAGTATTCTTTGTACTCCGCCCAAGTGGTGGCCGCGATTGTACGGAGTTCTCCACGGGCGAGTGCCGGTTTGAGCAAATTGGCGGCGTCACCCTGACCTTTTTGTCCGCCAGCGCCGACCAATGTATGAGCTTCGTCGATGAACAGGATCACCGGAGTGGGCGACGATTTGACCTCTTCAATGACCGACTTCAAACGGTTTTCAAACTCGCCTTTGACGCCGGCGCCCGCTTGCAGCAGGCCCAAGTCTAGTGTTCTTACCGCGACGGGCTTCAAGGGATCGGGAACATCGCCCGCCGCGATTCTCAGCGCAAATCCCTCCACGACGGCTGTCTTGCCGACACCTGCTTCGCCGGTCAGGATGGGATTGTTCTGCCGACGCCGAGTCAGGATGTCGATGATTTGCCGAATCTCATGATCGCGCCCCAATACCGGGTCGAGTTTCCCCGAATTCGCCGCAGCGGTGAGGTCGATGGTGAACTGGTCCAGGGCAGGGGTCTTGCCGGAAAGCGTTTCGGATCCCGGTTCGGCGTCGGCGGATCCTAGCGGCTGAGCCTTGGCTTCGGAACTTTCCTGCGTGATCTCCACAAACTCTTTGACAAGCTCGTCTTTGTCGATCTTGCGGAGTTCCGGCGAGATGTCAAAAGCCGCACGCGCCAGTGTGGCGTCCGACAATAGCGCGCACAATAGGTGACCGGAGCGCGTTTGGGCGGCGTCGAATTCCATTGAGGCGACCAGCCATCCGTTTTGGAGCAAGTCGACGACATCGGGCGAGAGCGTCGGTTGGCGTCCGTTTCCCGTCTTGAGCCGGTCCAACGATGCGTTGAGATCGGATGTGAACCGCGCGGCGTCGATTTCGAAGTGCGCGAGGATCACCGGGAGATCGGCGTGTTCCGCTTCCAACAACTTTGTCAGCCAATGTTCGATTTCGATGTTATAGTTCGTCCGTGACAAGCATAATCCCGCGGCGCCTTCCAATGCCCGATTGCACGTCGGATTGAGCCGCTGGACTAACGATTTCAAATCAACCTGCATGTTCCTGAACCTTTTCAATCGCGAATCAAATCAATTGCGTCCCGAATTCCACGAGCGCGGGAAGTCCGGCCGCGGACTATCGCTGGTCACAACAGGGACGGCCGTCATGAGTAAATACGGGGTCGTCCACGACGTCAAGAAAGGCACGATTTCTGACCCACATATTGTAGCCGAGTTGAGGCGGGTCGCCCCCGCCGCCGAGCCGGCACCAGGGAACTTCCTGAGGATACAGCGAGAGTTGCACGTCAAAATCCGTTTCCGGACCAATATACAGACGAATCAATTGGCAAAGTGCATGAAATCTCGGATTCGTCGGAAAAAAACGCATAAATTCGGCGTAGGTCAGCGGTCCGATGTGCACGCGGATCCGCGAGTCGAAGTTTCGGACCCGTTTTCCGACGACCGCATTTACGCCGATCGCGCAATTGGCCTCCTCCGACCGTTCGGCGGAAAAACGAAACTGCTGATCCACATCCAAGTACAACCACTGCGCCACGAATTGCTCGATGCGGACTTCGAAGCCGAGGTATTCCGCCAAGACCGACTGCAATCCAATGGCGCTGCGGGGGAAATGCGCGAAGTGGCCGCTGAAGTACAGTAGCGCTTCACCCTCGACGTGCAGCCGGCGGCGAACGTCGACCTGCTTTCCGCTCGACCGTTGGTGAACACCCATCCCGACCAGGCAGAGCAACATCTGGATGTAATGCCCGGACGACTTCGACTCGCTTCGCAAGGCGGCATGTTCATAGAGGAACGGGAAACGATATTTCTCCCAAGCCCGAAAAAACAGTGATATCGTGCGGTGATTGAAGAGATCGAAGAATTTGGCAAGGGCCTGATCTTTGTTGCGTAGATTGTCGATCACTCGCCGCGTGTAGTGGTGTGGAAGTGCGCCGTTGGCGCCGGTCAGTCCCAGAAATGTCGTCACCATCTCATGCATCCGGCGTCCGGCGGGATTGGACTCCGAATGGGTCGGGACATTGATCTGACTGACCGAATTGCTGGGGAAGGTCAGCGTGGCGTCTGAGGCGAAGCGGACGAACTCCCTTCCCGGCGGGCCGTCGAACCCGAGCGCGCGTTGCGGGGAACCACCCGGTTCAGGTTCAGCGCTCAGTATTCCGAGCAACCGGACCGCTTGAAAGAAATCGAATTTGTACGGTTCCTGCTCCAGCAAGTCGATCAGAGCAGAACCCGCTCCCCGGCGCGTGGCGGCCATTTTTTCAACACCTTGTCGTTATGCGTCGTTCTCGCCACCAGTTGGGTAAACGAATTGATCGAACAATACAGCCCTAAGAACCGCTCCAAAACGGAGGCCAGCAAGAAGGGCGTGATTCCGCGGTAGTGCTCCTGAGTGTCGAACTCGACGCCGATCTCCACTCCGCGGCAGAACCCGCCGGCCAAACCACTGCCGACGCGTCCCACCACGCGCCGGCTGCCGATACTGACGATCCCTTCGATCAAGTCGGCCGTCGCGTCGGAATCGACGAAATCATAAACGCGAAGTATCTCCCGCAGCGCATCGGCGCCGTCATGTGAATCAATCAGTGACAAGTGATTCAGCGACAGATGCGAGACCAAACACCAGAAGCTTCCTTCGCGGAGCGGCGGCCGAAACGTCCGCGTGGGGGTGGTGGCACAACTCGCCTTGATCCCGGCGACTCCCTTTTCCAAGCGCAGATCGAGACGGGTCCCCTGCTGTCCCAATTCCCAGGGAATGTTCCGGTTGAGACAAGTGGTCTCGACCATCAGCGTCCATTTGTTCTGCGCCGCCGCGTCCAAATGGAGATCGACGACGTGGAGGTCGACTTCCGTGCCGCGCCCGTTGGACGATCCCGACGAGACCGAGGCGCGGCGCGTGGCGTGCCAGAAGGTCGACGGCGATCGGGCGGAGTCGCCGTGATGGATCGAGAAGAACGGATGAAACTCACGCTCTTCGCTCGACTGTGAAACGGCCC
Source organism: Planctomycetales bacterium (assembly GCA_028285345.1). Classification (GTDB taxonomy): domain Bacteria; phylum Planctomycetota; class Planctomycetia; order Planctomycetales; family Planctomycetaceae; genus Symmachiella. The sequence continues at coordinate 185,113 of JANQPT010000012.1, read as the reverse complement.
GCACACGATCGATGGAAAAGACCTCCATTGCCAACGGGCGGCGCGAGTCGGGCTGGACGCGGTAGTCGGGGACCAGGTGTGTCATGTGAATCGGCTCGGCCGTTTGCCGGAACAGATTGACGGCCGGCGTGCACCCCAGTTGAAATGTTTCCCGGTCGACGATCGGGACGAGATCTTCGTGAAATCGCGTCAAATACAAATAGAGTTCGACCGATGTTCCAAATCGCTCCAAACGTGACGGGTCCGGAAACTGAAGATCGAAGAACAGAAACTTTTCAGGAAAACAAAAGAATTCGGTCAGCAGACGATAGCCGACAAACGAGCGGTGGGAGTACGGCAACATTCCTTCGTCAGCTTCGAACCCGACCGGTTTGAGCGAGGAATTTTCCAGAATGAGCGGATTGCGATCTTGGGGCGAGGCTGCAAGCGCGATCGCCTCAACATCGTTCATCAGCAGTTCGTAAAGCCTGTAGACATGTTGGGTCTGCGCCTTGAGATAAAACCGAACCGTTCCGACCGACAACTGCTTGAAATTGACTTTATCGGAAATACAGTCCAGCTTGATCCGCACGACCGCCTCGGCATTTCGCGTCACTTGCGGCGCGATGTACGGAGCTTCCGCGGCGGACGCCTCGCTGACTTCAAACGGCCAGACAGTCACCGGATAACAGGTGCGAAACCGGCATGTCTCTCCCTCCGCGGCCCGCAGCGTCATTTCAGTCCCGGAGTCGACGTGGTAGGCCGCGTCGATGTTTCGATTGGCAGCCTCCAACTTGGCGATGCACATCGAGGGAATCGGTGACAGATAATGCGGATAAAGCGTCTGCAGGACCGCCTGCGACATTTCAGGAAAATCGTCGTCCAGCTTGTGGCGAATCCTGGCATTGAGGAATGCGAACGACTGAATCAGCCGCTCCACATGCGGATCGGCGCTCCCTTCGTCCCGCAGTTGCAGCTGATCCGCAATCTTGGGGTTTTCCTGAGCGAACTCCGACCCGAGCGACCGGATATAGGCCAGTTCTTTTTCGTAGTATTTGAGCAGTTCGTCGGTCATCAATCGGCGTCCCGTACTTCCACATTCCCTGTCGCGGACTCGACGCTCGAATGGTAGACCACCGGCACCGGCGCAGGATCGGCGCGCAACAAGCCTTCGATGTGAAACCGCAAGATGCGATCCTGTTGGTCTTCCAGTGAGGCCAATTTGACCTTGACCCGCAGGAACCGTGTTTCGAAGGCCCGAATGACCTCTTCGATGATCCGGGCCAGTTCCTTTCTCTTTTCCAGCGTGCTGGACTTCACGCCGACGAAATCCGGGATTCCGTAGTTGACGAGCGACGTTTTCAGGTTCGGCATCCCGGGCGGCGGGCTCAGACAGCGCTGGCGGGTGTTGAGCAGTTGTTCCAGATCTCGTTTCACACTCGCTTTCAACTCCCGCAACTGCTGATACCGGTCGCGCGACTCCGTACTCCGACGCGGATCGCTGTCGCTGAGTCTCTCGAGTATGGAGGGAATGACCGGTTGATCTTCGGAACTGCGCGCCATCTAAGAGCACGTCCATCTACAAGGTGAAACAATCAATACCAGTTGACGATGATTTTGTTACGATTCGGTTGCCCGGGCCGCCGACGGGGCGATCGTCAATTCCCCCAGTTCCAGCACAGAGCGGTCGTCGTCGCCGATGAGCCACATTTTTTGTCCGATGCCGCGCACCGGCCCGCCGCTCACTTCCCTCCAATCCGTCGCCCGGCCCAAACGGAGTTCGTCGTCTTCGGATTCTTCCGATCCGGGATACAGTACCGGCAGATAGACCGAACTTTGGATGCCGTTTTGAAAAGAGACGTTGGCGTGCCGCCACAACAAATCCGACAGCTTCTCCGGCTGATCAAACGACAGTGCGGCGACGCGTTCGAAGGGGACCCAATAGTACTTGCCGGTCGCCGTTAAGACTTCGAGAACCGGGCCCAGCAAATCGTCCAGGTCGCGGAGACCGGAAAACTCGCTGCCGTCGCACGAACCGCTGAGCAGCGGCTGCAGGCGGCTGTATTCTTCGAATGTCTCGCGAATCGCCGATTCGTCCTCGTCGCGAAGACTGATGGATAGCCGCAAGCCGGCCTGCAGCAGCTCTGTGGGTTCTTCCAGGAGTTCCGGCACGCGCCCCTCCCGAAAAAACTCCCGGCGCGCCACCTCTGCCCGGATGAGCTGGCGGTAGAGCATAATGACTTTTTCGCCCTCGGGGGACTGGCGGGCGACGACGTCGAGTTGCTGATCGGCCCGCTGCCAATCGCCGTTGAAGCACAACAGTTGGGCGTAGGCCAAGCGGACGTGCGTGTCGGTGGGACGGCTCTTGACCTCTTGTGCGGCGGCCGTAATGGCCTCCGCTAACGAACCGGCGTCAAAATGTTTCTGGGCAGTCGTCATAGCCGTCCTCGCTGGGCGTTTCCGGTCGCGTCAATCCTCGAACATCTTTAGATCCGTGTCGATCTTAATCGAGGCGTTCAATTCGTCGAGTTCGAAGTGCGGCCAAAGTTTGATGCCTGCCTTGTACGAGCCGGGGCGGCCGGGAATCTCTCGAATTTCGACGGTTGCCTCCCGCAACGGCCGGGAGGCCTTAACCTCGTCAGAGGCATCCGGTGAGAGGGAAACATAGTTGGCCAGCCAGTCGTGGATCATGGATTCGCAATCCTCGGCACTGGTGAACGATCCGGTCTTGTCGCGCATCATACGTTTGATGTAGTGCGCAAATCTCGACACGCAGAGCATGTAATGCAGCATCGTCGAAATCCGCGCATTCAGGTTTGCTTCCGGCGTGGTGTATCGCGTGGGGCGTTGAATCGATTGGCAGCTATAAAATGCCGAAAACTCGGTGTTTTTGCAATCACTGAGCGGAATGAACCCCAGGTCGCTGAGCTGCTTCTCCTGATCTTCGATGATGGCGACCTCGGTCGAGGTTTTTTGGGCGATTCCCGGACCATCCGTGGAGAAATCGTGCACCGGCAGTTCTGTGACGAGACCGCCCTGGTCGAAGTCGCGATGCACGCCGCGGATCGCCGCCAGCCAGCCCGACTGAATGAAGGACCGCAGCACCACTCCGGCGAAGGCGTAGCCTGCGTTTCCCCACAAGTAACGGCTGCGGTCGGGGCCGCCGACCTCCTCGCCGAAGCAGAACCCATCTATGCGCGAATTGTCTTCGACGTACGGCAGGCGCCAGAGCACGCGGGGCACGGTTAGGCCGACGAATCGCGCGTCCGGCTCGTTTCGCAGCGAATTCCACACGGTGTACTTCTTCTGAGCGAAGATCTGATCGAAATTGATCGAACGCTGCATGGCGCCGAGATCATCCAGCCCAAACATCTCGGGATGCGCCGCGGCGACAAACGGGGCAAACGCGGCCGCCGCGGTTCCCATAATGCCCCGCAGCGCGTCGATGTCGCCGATCTTAGGGCGGACTTGATAGTCGCCGATCAGCAGACCGAACGGCTCGCCGCCGGGCATGCCGAATTCGTTTTCGTAGACCTTTTTAAAGAGTTGCGACTGGTCAAACTCGATGGCCCGCCGTTGATCTTTGGCCAGTTCGTCCCAGGAGACGCTGAGCAGTTTGATTTTGCAGCGGGGGTTTGAATCTGTCTGACGGACGAGATAATGGATTCCCCGCCAGGAGGCTTCCAACTGTTGGAAGTCGGGATGATGCAGGATCGCATTGACCTGGCTGGTGATTAATTCATCCAGCTGCGCTATGGCGATGGCGATGGTTTGCAGGGGACGTTCTTGAGCTTCCGGCGAAGATCCCTGCAGCCAAATCGCCGCCGCCTTTAGCGGCGATCTTTCCGCGAGAAAGCGGTTCAACTGCTCTTCTGGAGAATCATCTCCCAGCCAGCCGTCTTGGCTGCTGCCGTAAAAATCGATCAGCCGTTCGAGCCTGGAGGTCGACGAGGCCGTCCCACCCACCGCAGCAGAAGGGCCGGCCGAATCGTCGCGTCTGCCATTCTCCAAAGTCATGTAGCGTTTCAAGAAAGAAGTGTCATGAAACCATCAGCGCCGGCAGACGGACGGAATCGGCCGCCTGCAGTACGAACGCGGGTCTCTCAGCTGGCCGCTTACTAACTGCCCGCCTGTCCTGGAAGCTTGGCCACCATATACATGGTGGTGGTCAGTTCCTCCATTTGCAGCCAGGGCCGCATGTGGACTTTGGCCTGATAGGATCCCGGCTGGCCGGGGACATCCAACACCTCGACTTTGGCTTCGGCCAAGGGAAATCTCGCTTTGACGTCTTCCGACGGGCTGGGATCGGTCGTCACATAATTCTTGATCCAGCGGTCGAGCCAGTCTTCGACGTCTTGCCGTTCCTTGAACGAACCGATCTTATCGCGGGCCATTACCTTGAGGTAATGGCTAAATCGCGACATCGCCATGATGTAGGGCAACCGTGCGGAGATGTTGGCATTTGCCGTCGCCTCGGGCCGGTCGTATTTCTTCGGCTTCTGAGCGGTCTGACCACCGTAGAAGACCGAATAGTCGGTGTTCTTGTTGTGGGACAAGGCGACGAATCCCAGGTCACTGAGTTCCTTCTCGCGGCGGTCGGTGATGCCGATTTCGGTCGGGCATTTTTGATCTTCGTCGCCGTCGGCGTCCTTGAAGATGTAAGTCGGCAAGCCTTCCACCAGACCGCCGTTTTCCTTGCCGCGGATGGCCGTGCAGAATCCGGTCTTGGCAAACGCGTCGGTCAGCTTGGCACCCAACACGTAGGCCGTGTTCATCCAACAAAAATCGTCGTGGTCCATCGGCAGATTGGTCGAGCCGTCCTTGTCGAGGTGCGCTTCCTGGAAATCGAACTCTTCGACAATCTTCGTGGTCTTGCCGTACGGCAGCCGCGCCAACGTTCGCGGCAGGGTGAGCGTGACGAAGCGGGAATCTTCCGAATCTCGGAATGATTTCCACTGGATGTACTTCTTCTGCTCGAAAATCTTTGCCAAATCGCGCGGGTTGGGCAACTGCTCGAACGAGTCGAGACCCACGAACTTGGGATCGGCCGCCGAGATGAAGGGACAGAATCCCGCCGCGGCGATTCCGGAAATCTTGGACAACATGTCCAGATCTTCGGGATGGTTTTCAAATTCGTAGTCCCCGATCAGAGCGCCGTAAGGGTGCCCGCCGGGAGAGCCGAACTCCGACTCGTAGATTTTCTTAAACAGCTGGCTTTGGTCGAACTCCGCCGCTTTATCCAGGTCCTTGAAGACGTCCCGTTTTGAGGCATTGAAAACGCGGATCTTCAGCTGTTCGCCGGTCTCGCTGTTCATCACCAAGTGGTGCAGCCCGCGCCAACTCCCCTCCAGCTTTTGAAAGGCGTCGTCGTGCATGATGACCGCCAATTGCTCGGTAATCTTGGCGTCGATGGCCTTGATGGCGTTGCCTAAGCTGCGGGCGGCGTCCTTGTCCCAGGTGATGACCCCTTGCAGGGCCTCTTCGACCGCCGTGCGGACCAGCGCGGTGGCCTCGTCGCGCTCGACTTTGCCGGCCTTCTCCGTCGCGGTAATCGCGGCGTCCACGAGACTTGCGGATTCGGTTTGGGCTTCGGCCGCTTGTTGAGCTTGTTCTTGTTCTCCTGCGCTCATCGTTATTCTTCTCCTTCCGCTTCAGGTTTCCAGCCTTTTTCGTCAGCCGCTTTTTGAATCTCTTCGGTCTCCTTGAGAATCTCTTCCAACTTGGCCTCCAGTTTCGGATCCAAGTCGGCGGCGGTCTGTAGATCGCGCAGCTTGTTGCGTGTTTCCAGCAACTTCTTGAGCGGATCGACTTGCTCGACAATGTTGGCCGGCTCGAAATCCTCCATTTTTTCGAACTTCAGTTGCACTCCCATCTCGCTGCCGTCCCCTTTGAGCGTGTTTTCGACGCGCAAGTTGAGGCCGGGTGTCATCCGCTCCAGCACTTCATCGAAATTATCCCGGTCGATCTGAATGAATTTGCGATCGCGGAGGGCCGGCAGTTCTTTTGTGGGGTTTCCGGAGAAGTCACCCATCACGCCGACGACGAACGGGAGCTCCACGTCCACTTGGGCGCCTTCCAGCTCGACTTCGTATTTGATGTGTACACGCGGTTTGCGCACGCGCTCCAGCTTGCCGTGATAGCTTTCAGCCATAGTCGATTGACTCCGTAGTATTTTGGTTGAACCCGGCCAAAACCTGCCGGGCCGGAGGTGTCGAAAGTCGGCACGCCCCCATGATGCGGTTGACGCCCGTTAAAATTCAAGGTTATTTTCGCAAAAACTGCACTTTGTGGGGAGATGAATAGAGTCCGCAGATAGTGATCACAAAAACTCGCTCCGAGCGGACGTCGTTTTCTGCTCGCCGCAAACTTTTTTCTAATATTCGTCGTTTGATTCGGGTGCGGTGATGCCGACCCATTTAAACAAGGCGTCCCGAGCGGAACTATCTTCCACGAGTTCGGAGAGCAATTCCGGCAGCGGTAGTTCACCCCAGCGAACGACCTGCTCGATCGCGTAAGAGATGGGAGAATGCGGCTCGGTTTGGCGGAAGAAACTGGCCACCTCTTTCAACTGCCGAAAGGCCTCTTCCCGGCTGCCGACCGGGCCGGAAATGCGGCCTGTCGCTGCGGAAGTGTCTCCGCCGGAGCCCTGCTCGTCGTCGGCGGGTTCGTCTTCGGGCTCTTTGAGACGGTCCCCGGCCAGCAGTTCGATCATTTCGGAGCAGGCACCGAGCATTTTGCGTGTCCGGCTCGTCGACGGTGTCAGAGGGACGCCGTTGCTGCTCTCGCCGCATTTCTGCTCGAACAAGTCGTCAAGTTCGTCCAATTTCGTCACGCATGAGTCGATGTCGGAGACCAACAGCCGTAACCGGTCGTCGGACGTGCCGGCGACCGCGTTTTTGAACATTTCGAAGCTGACTGCTCCTTCGTTGATGCGGCTCTGTTTTTGCTGTGGTTCCAACGCGGCGACCTGCTCGCCCTGTTCATATTGCCAAAGGGCATATTCCGCGTCCGGTGCGCTGGTGAGCGGAATGTTCCGAATGGCCCGAGGCAATGGGCCGTCGTCTTCTTCCCCATCGAGGCTGTCGATCGGCCAGACCGTGATTCGGTGTTCTTCTTCTTCCGGGCGGGGAAACAGGTCTTCGCCGTAACGGCTGACCAGTTCATGAATCAGACTCAGACCGTCCCGCAGCCCGGCAAATTGAGAGAGCCGTACGTGGGCTTCGAGCATCCAGACGGCGACGCGGATGTCCTTAGACTCCTCGGTGAGGATTTTTTCCGCTAGCCGGGAAACTTCGCGCCATTCGTTGCTGGCATCAGCGATGCCGTCGACAGTCGGCCGCTCGACCGACCGCGCTTCGCGCTGCGCGGCTCGCAGTTCTTGGAAGTCGGATTCGAAATCCTCGCCGACATCGTTGCCCACGGGGATCTCTTCCGAAATCGGCTGGCAAAGCTGCTCGACATCAAAGGCCGCGTCAGAGGCCATGTTGCACTGCTCCACGTGTTTGACCGTCATTCAGCTGACCGGCCATCCTGTTGGCCGATCCTGTGTTGTCTTACATTATGAACATTCCCCGGGGTGGTTGCAATTCATCATCACGCCGGTTGAACCGCGCCGGCGTGCGTGAAATGGGTGAGCGATCCCGGGCAGATGAGTCTTTCCCAACCGATTGGCGCGCCGAGTGCAGCGGGAGAATTGGGCGTCATTCCGACATGCCCGACAGCCTCAGCGCACGCTGCAGCCGCTGCAACGTTTTTGAGTGCAGACGGCTGGCCCACGACTTGCTGATACCCAATGCGTCGGCTGCTTCCGTCAGAGTGGCCCCTTCATAATACGCCATTTGAATCAATGTCCGTTCTTCGTCAGGCAAGGCCTCGATGGACGAATTGAGTTTTGCGAACAACTCTTCACTAAAGAGTGCCGCTTGAGGAGACGGTGTCTGTTTGTCTTCCACGTCGTCGCTGGCCAGCGTGGTGACTTCCACATGCTTCAAGGTCAAGTGTGCCGTGGCAAGATTTCCCGCCAACTCGCGGAACCAGTGCACCAGTTCCTCTGTCCGGTGAGGAATTTCCTCTCCCGATTCCTCCAATCCCTGCTCCAAGAGATCGTTGGCAACCTGCTCATATTTCCATTTGGTCGGGCGTCTGCGAAACCAGGATTGCTTGCTGAGCCCGTCGTAAATTGCGCCGCGGATGCGGTAGTAGGCAAAACTGGAAAACTTGACCCCGCGGCTCGGATCATAGTTTTGCGCGGCTTCGGCGAGACCGATCTGGCCGTATCCCACCAAGTCTTGCAAGTCGGTCGACTGAGGCGCTTGACGGAGAATCTTCAGGGCCAAGTCGTGCACGAGGCCCTGGTTCTGTTCGATCAGCTGTTGATGGTCTTGTATGTCCGGCACGATTACTGCTCTTGGGAAAGCCGTGTCCACAGGGTCTTGAGCCGATCGTGTACGATGGGATCGTTGAACAGGACTTCGGTCACGCGGGTGGAAACCGGCTTCCAGTCCCGTTGGATCGACGTAATCATTTCGAACTGGCACATCAGTGCGGCGTGCACAAGTTCGACGGCCACGGGATCCATGCTCCACGGCTGGCCGCGGAGCCGTTTGGCCACATCCAGCAAGTTTTGCATCAGCCGGTCATCCAGATCGTCGCGCGAAAACGACTCCATTGCTGTTTGCATTAACACCTGGTCCAACAGACGCCGCTCGGTTTGGCTGCCCGGAACGTCGGTTGCCTCCTCTTGTGATTCTTCGATTTCTTCCGGCTGATAGTCGTCAGCCGGTTGCGAGGAGGATTGTGAAGGGGACATCGCCGGGACCCTCGAAAACGATATGTTGACGCGAAACGGGTGTGTGCCGTCGCACGACAGTTTATGGAAACGGTTCTGGACGTACAATCCCCATCCCTCGTTCGTAGCTTCCGCAGGCTGGCGGCGGATTTGTCGCAATTGCCCTGGCGACTGAGTACAATGCCCTGGAGCAACGTTGTCATGCACAACGACATCGTGATTGGGGGGCAAGCCTGTCATGACAATGCAATTTGCATGCGAGGAATGCGGCACCGTTCACGTTCTTCCTCCCGAAATGATGGGAGAGAAGTTCACCTGCGAGTACTGCGGGTACTCAGCTCAGCTTCGCTTTAAATATGATGGCTCGCCGTCCGAAACAGCAAAGTCTCTGCAATTCCAACAGTTGCTGATTTTCGGCTCGTTCAGTGTCTTAGTGCTGGTACTCGGTGCGGCATTTTGGGTGTGGGCGACCGCCAACCCAGGGCCGGATGTTGCTGACGCGGGCAGTGATACTGCGAATGTCGAGGAAGCTCCCGGCGGCATCGCCGAGTCTGTCGAGAGCTCGCAGCCCAAACGTGTGGAGGAAGCGACGCGGCTTCCGGGCCGTATCGTGAACTCCATTGGAATGCCCTTCATCCGACTCAAAGTAGAACAAGCACAGGATCAGCCGGCGAGCGTCTACTTCGGTGAGTTTGAAGTCACGCAGGAAGAGTTTCGGATGATTCTGCAATGGAATCCGGGCGATGAGACTGATGCGCCAAATGGCGATCGGCGGGAACAGGATTACGAGGTCTGCCGGCTGCCGGTCGTGTCTGTTTCGTCCGACGCCGTAAGACAGTTTTGCAAGGCGCTTTCCGAACGTGCTGGGGAAAAAGAGGGCGGCCGCTCCTATCGTTTGCCGACGGAAGCCGAGTGGGAGCAGGCTTGCGGGGAGGTAGCCGCGACGTTTGAAGCCAAGGCGCAGGCCGTCGACGTCGAGTCATCTCAGCCGAACAAGCAGAAACTCTATGGAATGCACGGGAACGTGTCGGAGTGGTGCTCACACGGCGACACGTTGAAAGTACGGGGCCGGTCGTTTCTGCACGACGATCTCGCGGATCGTGTGTCAGACGAACCGGCGGCACAAGATATTGGTTTTCGTGTTGTATGCGTCCTCGCACCTAGTCGATCTGCTGAGGCAGAGCAAGCGCTGACATCGCATGTCAGCAAATATCTCTCGTCGGCCGACCAGTCGATCGAAGAAAGCCAATTTGAATCGGCGCGGAATCTGCTTGATCAAATTCGAATGCAGTCGCCCGAATACACTCCGGTGATTCCCTTGCTGGCAAAGTATGAGTTTGTGAATTCAATTCAGAAGTCCGCCACTGAAGCGGACGAACATCTTCAGCGCTCGATCGAGCACTTGGATGAATTGGAGCAACGAGATGTATGGCTGTTCAAACGCGTGCGAGTGAAGTTCACTGAAGTTTTTCTCGCCCGCGCAAAGTCCCACGCGGTGAGCGGCGAGTTCGCTCGGGCGGTCAAGCGATTGGAGCAGGCCGAACAGGCCGGTTTCAATGACTTTCCGGCGGTTCTGCGGGATGACGAATTCAAGTCGCTGCTGGATTGGCCGGAATTGCCGGAGAAGTTTGCCCCGAAGCCCGCACCCAAACCTGTCCCTGTCGCCGATATTGCCAAACCCGCGCCCAAACCAATTGACCGAGATGCTCTCGAAGCGAAGGCGCAGCGGAAGCTGGGACAGGCGAAAAACTTCAGGAGAAGATTTGACGAGCACCCGAACCAGAAATCAATCGAGGCTCGGCAACATTTGAAGAACTATCGCAAGAGATTGGACGAAGTGATCAAAGATTTTCCCAACACAGCGGCGGCTGCCGAGGCGGAGAAGCTCCTCAAGAAGTTGGGGAACTAACGAACCCGTTGTGTCGCCGGCGTGACGCCCTCTCCGCTGATGAGTGACGGTCGCCTCAATTCTGATCGGGATCCAGCAATAAGGTTGATCCCAGTCCTCCGAAGAGCGTGTCGAGGCCGAGGCCTCCACTCAGCAGGTCGTCGCCCAACAGGCCAAACAGTGCATCACGGCCGGCGTGGCCTTCGAGGCGATCGTTTCCGTCGTCGCCGATCAGCACGTCATCCCCGTCGCCTCCCAGTAGCGTGTCATTGCCGCCGCCGCCGTACTGCCGGTCGTTGCCGGCGCCGCCCCGAATGACGTCGTCGCCGTCCAAGCCGGAGAGCGTATCGTCGCCGATCCCGCCGTAAATCACATCTTCGCCGATTCCGCCGTTGATCCAATCATTGCCGGCGGTGCCGGACAGTGTGTCGTTTCCGTCGCCGCCGTAGATCCGGTCATTGTCCGCCCCGCCGTTGATCATGTCGTTGCCGGCCATTCCTGAGAGTGTGTCGAGCCCGCCGCCGCCGAACAGCTTGTCGTCTCCGTCGCCGCCGTCAATCAGGTCGTTGCCGCTGTCTCCCGAGAGCAAGTCATCGCCGCTGCCGCCGTAGATACGGTCATCGCCGTCGCCCGCTCTGACGGTATCACTCCCCAGGCCGCCGAAGATGCGGTCGAACGCGTCGCCGCCATAAATCAAATCATCGCCGGCTTCGCCGCGCAGCCAATCCTCATCGCCAAGACCAGAAAGGACGTCGGCTCCCAGTCCGCCGAAGAAGCGGTCAATCGCCGATCCGCCGATCCCCGTGTCGTTTCCACGTCCGCCGCGGAAGAAAACACTCGTGGCGACATCGGCCACGGTTCGCAGATAATCGTCGCCGTTGTGCGTCCGGACGCGTACGTCGGAGACGTCGACTTCATCATAAGTGTAAGTCATGCCGTTGAGGCTCACCGTCAAACTGCCGGTGCCGATTGCGACGCGGTCATCCTGTTCGGTTCCATGAACGAAGACGGAACCGTCGGCCGCGTGATACACACCCGAAAAATGTGCGACACCCGTACCGTCGGTGAACAACAATCGATAATCCTCGCTAGTCTCGGCAATACCGGCGCCCGGCAACGCCAGCTTCCCGGCTCCGCTGCCGATCTCATATGTCAGGGTATGCGTTCCCACAGTCAGATCCGCGGCGTCGGTGATGCTGACCGTGTCGAGCAGTTCGTCTCCGCCGTCGATGATGCGATTCGCGGATCGATAGACTTCGATGTCAAATGGAGCAGAGGGTTGTCCGGTGATTTCATATGAAATCGTCAACATCTGGAATCCGTCGGTCGCGATATCCCAATCCAATGTCGTCGCGGGTGCGGGATCCGCGTCGCCGTTCTGTCCGCTGGGGACGCTGCCTTCCGGTTCACCGACGGTGAATTCAATGACCTTGATTTGAAAACTCTGCGGCGCCGACATGTGGTTTTCCGACTGATTGTCGGTCAGCACCATTTCATAGGTCACATAACCCCATTGTTCGGCCTTGACCTCGTACATCAAGTCCCCTGTCCGGGCATCGACTGTCGGGGTTGAAGTGAGAATGAGAGCGGCCAAGCGGTCCAGTTCCTCTTGGCCGTTGTAATTCGCCATGATCTGCTGCGCAGTCGCATAGTTGGGATTCGATTCTGCGATCACGACCTCCGTTGGCCTCAGGAGGAACGACAACTCATGATCGAACTCATTCGCCGCACCCGCGAAGACGTCATCGACGAAATCCGAGACGACGTAGGTGGCGTCCTGCTGGGTTTCCAGCACCGTGAGCGGATCATTGGGGTCCAACGGCGGTTCTTCTTCCTCGACGTCCGCGAAGAACGTCGGTGCGTCGTTGATCGGGTTGACGGTGATCTTGAAGGTTTGTTCGTAGTCGTCGTCATCGCCGCTGTGGATGCGGCCCCCGTCATCGGTGGCGATGACCGTGACATAAATCTCGCCAAAGGCGTCGGGGACGAGCGTGTAGGACAGGGTTCGTTCCATCCCGCTGCCGGTGATCGTGAGCGACTGAATGATGGAGTCGGGATCGTCGATCGTCGCGGTCACCTCGATCGACTGAGAGGTCTCGTCACTCTCTCCGCCCGCTCCGATTCCCGTAATTGCCACCACGTGTGGTCCGGTATCCTCGTCGACGACTTGATCCGCGATGTGATCAAAAAACGGGGCGTCATTGATCGGCGTTACGAAGATTTCCAGAGAGTCCTCGTCCGCGCCAAAATCGTCGTCGACGATTGTCACGTCGATGCCGTAATCGCCGCCCACAGCGTAGATGTGTTCATCCGTGAATGTCCGTTCGCCGGAGGAGAGATCGACTTGTGTGATTGTGCCGTCTCCCCAATCGATTTGAACGGTGTGGGTGTCGGCGATCCCGGGGTCTGTGAAGTTTCCGGAAAGGGTCACCGGCCGGTCTTCGAACGCGTCGCCAATCGAAAGTTGCTGGACGATCGGAGCGACATTCATGACGTTGATCAGCGCCGCTTCCGTATCGGTCAATCCGCCATCGTCTGTGACCCGCAGTTGAACGATGACCGTTTCCGGACCATCCACGTTCGCGGCGGAAAACGTGGGATTGATTCCGGTCTCGTCTCCGTTTTGAGCCGCGGAGCCGGTCTCGCCGAAAATTCCGTCGCTATCCAGATCCCATTCGTAGATCAGCGTCTCGGCTTTTTGATTCGGGTCTGAGGAACCTGACGCGTCGAGGATGACTGAGCCGCCTTCATCAACGTTGTACGGGCCACCTGCCTCGGCATCGGGCAACACGTTTGGCACGCCGCCGAATGTCGTCACAATTGTGGCGGAGGTCGCGTCGCTGTAGACGTCCCATGCCAGTACGGTGACGATATCGTCTGGTCCGTAAACGTTATCGACGCCCGGGTTTTGGAGAGCGAGGTTCGAGATGACCCCGGCGGGCGAGACGGTAACGCCGGCATCCAAGATCGCCGGCACCATGTTGTCGTAGATGTCCGCGGCCCAGCCGGCGAATGTGCTGTTGATAAGTCCTTGGTTGCCGGAAAATGCCCCGCTTTGACTGACACCGATCGCCTCCGGTCCGTCAAGCGTGAACAATTCCAAGTTACTGTCGGCAGCGGTTCCTTCGATTATCAACAGGTCGTCGGAAACAGAGTCTAATACGTCTTCATCCATGTACTGTAGAAAACGGAGCGTACCTAACGTTCCGGTCTCTACGGAAAACTGGTAGGTGCTGGTCAGCTTGCTGCTGCCATCTGCGATGGAACTGGTGACCGTCCAGTCGATCGTATTCCCGTTCTCTCCTGTGAATGAACCGAAACTGGTGGCGGTGTCCTCATCGAACGCAGAAATCGTTGGGCCGAAGCCGGAGAGTTGTTCTGCGTCGCCGTCATTTCCGACGTCGACGAAGCTCAGAAACTCAAAAATCACTTGAGTCGACAAAATCGATCCGGAAGGATCCCCCAGCCCGGTGATCGTCGCGGCGGCGATCTCGCCCCCGGTAGTCAAATCAACCTCGAAGTGCCCCAGCGTCCCGGCGGGAATGTCATTGTCGATGATCGCGCCGGTGAGGAGGGTTCGGTCTTCCAGCGTCTCGTGAACTAACCGGCGGCTGGTGAGCCGAGCGAATGTGCCAGTTCGTCTTGGAGATTGTTGACGTTGGCTACGATGATGCACGACTCGAAATCCCTTCGGCAGGCACTCGTCAAGCCGGGCAGATTGCAGTTTTCAATTGCCTGGCTCACTTGAGATCAAACAGACTCCATCAACCGCGAACCAATCAGCCGGCTGGAGACGCCTTCTGATTGAGTGTTTCCAGCACTGTCGATCGAGATCGCAACGCAATGCGTCGTCAATTGTCGTGGGGGTCGTAAAAACAATCGTGTTTGCCCAGCCTAACCAGATTGCTCACGCTTCCGCAACTGCTTAATGCTTCGAGTCCACCGCTTGGGGGGAAACTACTAAAGCGACCCAACTACGGGTGACAAATCAGGTCGAATGTGGCGAATCGCCATCGGCAACCGCCACCGCGGTCTCAATTCCACGCCCTGGAGGTCTGCTTTCGTCACGGGTACTCAGATAATGAGGCGAGGATCTCGAACCCTCTTGCTGTGAACTTTTGAACGCACGTAGAATGACCTCCAGTAAGTCGATGCGGTGCATCCACTCCATCATCAGCAGTTGACGATTCGGTTTTTCGGTCCCAGACGGTTTCCAAGCACGTGGCGGATCTCCTGAGAACACAGACTCCATTCGACGACACCGTCGATCACGATCCGGCTCATGTGATCGCGAAGGCGTTCGGTGTTCTCGACCAGCAGTTTCAAGCGCGCTTCAGCCCACGCCGTTTTGTAGGGGGCGGCGGGTATGGCTGGGTCTATGAGGGCATCGACAACAAGTTCGGGTCGAAGGTCGCGCTGAAGTTCATGAAGACCGAGCGCGAGGCGAACTTTCGCGCGGAAGCGAAACTGACCAAGGAATGCCAGCATCCCCACGTGGTGATCGTGTATGACTACGGCAAGGACCACGGGATTGCCTGGATGGCCATGGAATTCCTCGAAGGGGTGTCGCTAAAGCGCCGGCTGCGGGGAAACGAGGGGATCTGCCAGACTTCCAGCACCGGCCTGTTGCCGACTCTCGGCCGATCGCTGACGGGTGATTCGGGGCGGGGACAAGAACCGGGGCAGGGGGTTTCGCTAAAATTGATAAGCAGATTCGTGCGGGAAATCGCCGACGCACTTGAGTACGCCCACCGGGAGAAGAAAGTCCATCACCAGGATTTGAAGCCGGAGAACATTCTGCTGGTCAACGAGGGCAAGGCGGGCGAATGCTTTAAGCTGCTCGATTTTGGAATCGCCACAAAGCTCGACGCAGACGCGACGATGAAAAACGCGGCGTTTCGTTCCGCCCTCACGTTGGCCTATGCCTCGCCTGAGCGGCTTGATGCGCGGTTGAAGGTCGACGGGATGGAGGAGCGCTCGGAGGTGTATTCCTTCGGCGTGATTCTGTACGAGATGATCACCGGCCATCTCCCCTTCGAGTGGGGTGGGACGATGGAAGAGCAGGCGCGGGCCATGCACGAAACTCTGTTTTCGCCCGCGCCCCGATTTCCCGGGCGAGTCCAAATCTCCGATCACCACAAGGCGCGCGCTTTGGAGACGCTCGTCCTGAGTTGCCTGGCCAAGCAGCCTGCCGATCGTCCCGAATCGCTGGCGAAATTCGCCGCCGAATTCGAGGACCTGACCCGCACTTCCGCGCCTAGCCGCCGTGGATTTTTGATTGCCGGCGGTGTCGCGATTGCCCTACTGTCGTCGGCGCTGATCTGGCAACGTTTTAATGCTCAGGACGACAACATCGCCGCAGACCCGCCCGTGCTCGAAGCGGCGTTTCCAGAACAAACATATGAGCTAATCGCCGGGTCGCAACTCACCGTCCCGCTGAGCATCCGAGGTCAACGTTGGGACGGAAGCGTCGATGTTCGCCTCGACAGCGACTCCCTGGGTGACGATTTGAAACGCCTCATGGACGACGGCCAGCTGACGATCGAGTTTGCCGCTTCGAAGAATGTCGCCGAGTTCACTCCGGTTGAGGTGAGCATTCGCGTGCCTGAGTGGAGTACAGAGGCGGCACAAGGGACGTTGAAGTTCATCGCCGTGCCTGAGGACTCAGCGAGCGATGCGTTACCCGCACAAACCGAGGCGCAAATTACGTTGCAAATCGTCGAGAAACAGCCGGTCCCGCTTCCTGACGGATTGAACGCGGTGTCTGCCAACGATGCCGCTGCTCACAGCGGCGACGGATTTCATTTTGACGAACGGACGAATCGACTCTTTCATCAGCGGGGCCGTCTCAAGCTTTCCCAGCTCTCCAGCCCGGTTGAGTTTGAAGTGATTGTTCCGCAGGACGGCGAGCCGTTTTACGCGACCCTGCAGCCCGTTTCTCGGGAGTTCTTTTTCGCGGTCATGCGTGACGAGGGGAATCGGCCGACTGAAGAGGAGAACGAAGCGCCGGCGGAGCCGAAATCGGATGTTTTGATTTCCGCGGCGCTGACGTTCGCCATCGCCGTCTCACGCCAACTATCGGCCGATGCGGACGCTGATGCCGAAGAGAAGTGCCGGCTGCCCAATACGGACGAACTGTACGGAATCCGCCAAGCACGGTCCGGGAGACGCGCCGCTTGGATCGAAGAGCGTGACGTGAAGTCTTGGTATGAGTTTTCCCGGCAGAAGTACCTCAGCCGGGGAACCGTGTTGACGCTCGCGTCGTTGAACGAGTTGGGGTCCGATCTCAAGACGGCGCTGACGACGTTGGAATTCCTCGATGAAAACGGACAACCGTCGACGGTCGGCGAGACCGAGCCGAATGATGCATCGAGCGGGTTTTCAGAACTCGGTTTCAGCCTCGTGATTCCGCTCGCCGGCTACAAGTAGTTTCAAAACCCTCTGATGCGTCTCACTCATACTTGTATGTAAGTATCTCAAACTGGCGCAACCGGGTTTTGAAACTGGTTCTCACCAGAGTAATCGGTCGGTCACTATTGCGCTCCGTAGAGCGGAGTGCGGGCTGTGTCGTTCTGCGGCAGCACGGACGCTTCATAACTGGAACTAAATGTCAGATTTGGATTCTGCGCGAGGAGCGCTTTGATCCCGGTGGAGATTTGGGCGATTTCGCTTTCGTTGGGAATTCTGAGCATCGAAATCAACGGCTGGTGATTCGCAAATTGCTGTTGGGGGTTGGTGACTGCAAGCCGCAGCACGCCTAACTGTGCATCCTTGACCCAGTTGTTGACGCTGTTGTAATTCGAGCGGCTCCGATTAATGAGTCTGGCATCCAAAATCAACAGGTGCGCGCCGCCGATGTCGCGCAGGTTGTTGCTCAAATAGACGTTCGTCAGAGCGCTGTGGCCGGTTTTGAGGCGCTCGGGGTCGTTATTGTCTTTTGTGAGTAAAACCGATTCGTTGTCGGGCGTGACGACCTCCCAGCCTTTGTAATAGACGAGAATGACATCGTTGCCCTGTTTCCTTTCTGCGCGCCGCTTGCGCGACAAGTCGAGCATGAACCGCAGTTTCGCCAGCGCCGTGTCAATGCGTTTGAGCGTTGAGCGGTTGCCGAT
This sequence comes from Planctomycetales bacterium, assembly GCA_028285345.1. Classification (GTDB taxonomy): domain Bacteria; phylum Planctomycetota; class Planctomycetia; order Planctomycetales; family Planctomycetaceae; genus Symmachiella. The sequence goes on along the minus strand of JANQPT010000012.1, from coordinate 167,346 downwards.
GGGAAGCCGCGGCACGGGCAGAATACTGGGGAACGCGTCAGAGTTCAGAGTCTTGAGTCCGTTTCGATCTGTGAGCTTTGCATCCAACGCTTCCTGCATCTGCTGCACGACTCTCTCGTCGGTGACTTGCTCCCCGTCATTGGTCTCCTGCGACCCGTCGTTGATCGCCAGCATATGCAGCGTCTGACGGCGATCGGGATTCGTGCAATCCATCACGTGCCGTTGCATGAGGGAGCGTTGTTCAGTCGCCACGTTGTCCCCGACGACTTCGACGTAGATTTCGTTGTTCTTCGGCAGGTTCAGCACCACGTTTTTCATTTCAAACTGCGGAGGCGACTGCCGCGACTTGTCGAAAATAACTCTGGCACTGTCTTGCAGGAAACCATTGACCCACACTTTCGTCGTGACGTTGGCGTATTCGTAGTAGTTCCATGATTCCTCGCTCTCCGGTTTGGTCAGAATTCCGGAAATTGTGACGAGTGAATCGGTCGCGGGCCGAATTTGTCGCGGCGCGGCGGAGCCGTCTGTTGAGCGTTCGAACAAGACTTCCTTCGGGTTGCTTTGGTGCACGATACGCGTCAACACCGGCTTGAGCGGCGGGGCCAAAACGAATACTGGTTCGGGCAACGCGACCCGCTGGGGGATGCCCGCTTCGTTGGTGGCGACCACTTCCAGATAGACTCCCGGATCACCCGGGTTAATGGCGACCTGCGGAGCGAATGTTTGTCGCGTCGTTCCGGCCGGGAACTTCAGTTCTTCCCCCACCGGGCTGGGCAACTTTTCTCCGTTGCGGTCCAATTCAATTTTGTGCAGGACGACACTGCCCAGCGGGCGCGGCGAGGAGACCGAAAACTGTATCCGCACGCGGCCGCTGCTGCTCAGCAGCGGTCCGTTGGGAACTTCCACGAACGAGATCTCGACCGGAATGTCTTTGCCATCAAATTTGACGCCATATTGCAGTTTGGCCCCGTGATCGGATCGTGATGTCGACGAGCCGTCGTCGTTTTTGACCTCAAACGTGACTTGATTCTCGCCCACCGAGAAGGGCAGATCCCGGGCCTGCCAGTGCCACAGTTGAGGGTCGTTGGGATCCTGTTCGACGGAGAAACGATATTTCTTTGATCGCGAATGATAGACGTGAACTTGTCCATCTTTGGATTTGACGCGGACGATGAAATCTCTCGGTTTCATCCGCGAGCGGACGGTACAGCGGGGCGAGAACTTGCCTTGGCGATTGTCGGCATTCAGCTTTGAGGCGGTGATCTGCGGAGTTTGTAGCAGCAGCAAATGAAGTTCGTCTGATTTCGCCGACGACCCGTAGTCTGTCGTCAGCTCAACCTGGATGCGGTTATTTCGAGCCGCGAGCAATTCCACGTCAGCGGAGGCTGTCTTTTGCTCACGATCGATTACGGCGGGGATAACTTGGCGTTCCCCACCCACGGAACGGACGAATTGCACAGTGAACTTCCCGGGAGGCCAGTCGTTATCGATCTCTGCAGTCGCTGAAATTTTTTGACCGGCACCTGCTTTCCCCTCATAGATCACGATTTGATCAAACGGCCGTTCCGGGTCGACATCAAATCCCTTGACGCGCAGCTTGAGTTGCGGCAGTTGAGGCCGATAGTCGAGCCGCAAGACTTTGCTGTCGGAAACGCCGTCTCGCGTTTTGGCTGAGACGCTGATGAATTGGCTGCCGGGCGTCAGCTCAATCGGTTCAGTGGTGAATTCGATCTTGCGGGGACTCACAAGTTTGACGTTGCGCTCGGGGACCGCCGCGAGCGGCGTCAGTTTTTCCGGATCGGTACCTTTGGAGAGACCGAAAGTCGCCGCGTCGAGCCTTGCTTTTGATGTTACAATCCCTCGCAGTCTGATCCGAGAAGCGGCCACCACTGTCGGTTGTGCGGGATTCGGTTTCAGTGCGGCCGCATCCGATCCCCCAACGGGGAGAATCGATTCGACGTTGATCACGGGCGGGTCGACGGCGGGCGGTTCGTAACGGAGAAAGAAGGGTCTCACGGACCGTTCGACATCTTTCGCCGCGCTATTGGCGGCAACGATCAAGATCTCGTTGTTGCCCTCTTGAAGCTCGACCTCCATCTCGACATTCAGTTTGCCCTCTCGGCTCTCGAGTTTCTTTTCAGCGACAACTTTCCCCTGGTGCCGGTGAAAGACATCGACGCTGATCGCTTCGCCGGGGCTGGTCACGTTGGCGGCGATCGTTTGCCGTGGGGCGTTGACGGTTCGCGTGACTTCCTGGTTGGATTCGATTTGGGGATTGGGCCGTTGATAGCGGAACTCGATCTGCTGCTCGAATCGTCGCGCATCGGCTTCGTTCGTACGGACGACCACTTCCATCAGATTTGCCTGTCTCCCGCGGCGGAGCTGCGCAGCGGGAAGCTGGATCTGCCACTCCCGTTCGGCGTCAGACCTTCGATCCATCGAAATCGGATTTCCGCCGTTGAGGCTCAGCTGGACGCTCTCGACGAAGTCGAGCGGAAATTCGTCAGTGAACAGCAGCGATGCCTGTAGTTGGTCGGTCGTGAACTCCAGAGCATCAATCTGCGCGAGCGCGCGGAGCGGACTGTCGTCGCCTTGATCGGTTGGGAGAACCTGCAACGACATCTGCGGTGCCGGTGGTGCCGGCTTGTGTTTGAGTTCTCCATCCTGAAGCAATGTCTCAATCAGGTCTTTCTGATAGTTGCGGGCACGGTACTGGTTGACGGAAAAGAACTGCGCCGGTTCGCGGGGATCGCCGGTGTTAATGTGCCAACCGAGATTCGCTTCAAAATCGCGGCTGCTGGCGTCGTAACGGCCGCTCGGCGGGTTCCATCCGATCCAGGAGAATTGTCCCGGTTGCTGCTCGGCCAGGAACAAACTGACCAACGCCTTGCTCTCGTCGATCGCCTGATCCACCGGCAGGTTCACGGCCAACTGCCGACCGGCCCGGGTCACATTTAACTGAACGGTCTCGCCCGGTTTCTTACCGACGACGTATGCATAGAAATCCCAGGCGGAATCAAAAGCGCGATTTTTCCCATCCGGCTCAACCGCAACATCAATCTGATCGCCGACTTCCAGACCACCCGCCGGTGGTTTCTTTACGACCAAATTGCCGTTTTCAATTCCAACTTCCAGACCCCGAATCAGACCATGCTTGCCAAGGTTTTTGCGCTGCAAATCGGCGATCGACCAGACGCGGACGGTGCTGTCGTCGGCGGCGGAGACCAAATACCGTCCGTCGCCGGAAAACGAAAGACTCTTGATGAGGCCTGTGTGTCCCGATAGCCAGCGCAGTTCACGGCCGTTTTGCGCATTGAACAAGGCCAGCCGCGCTTCTCCCGATTTTTGCAGGCCGACTGCGGCCAGCGGGACCGGGCAAAACTCAGTTGCCGGGCAAACGGCGGCCGCGGTCGGCGTTTCGCCGGCTTCGGTCTCCAAGGATCGGCGGGCTCCTTGATACTCCAAGGTGACGTCGTTCGGCGCCGGTTGGGTGAGCTCCCACTGCCCGGCGGCGATTCTCGACTCGGACCATGTTCCGTCATTGGTGGCAACGCGTCGCCGTGCAGGATCGACGATAATCGGTTCTCCGTTTGTCGGCGTAATGCGGAGGCCGAGGACATCATTCTGTTTCACAAAGGCGACCGCCTGTGCCGTCAGACCTGAGCTTCGCAGGCGTTGCGGTTGCGGTTGCACGCCGCTGAGCAGGTCTCGGATGCTGAACGCCAATATTTCGTGCTGAGGACTTTCGCCGACGGCGATGAAGCGGCTGCCGGCAGCGGACGAGATCGACGGTTGCGTCGGCGCTGCTGCGCGCGAGTTCCAGAGCGGAATTCGCTGCCCCACGATGCGCCAGTCATTGAGCGAGAGCAGGACCAACTCAGTCGAGGTCTGCTGGTTGGTGTTAAATGCTTGATAGTCTGTGACAACCACTGCCGCGTGATCGGGCGCCGCTCCCGGTTGCGAGGAGAACAACGCGACCGCTTCGGGGATCTTTTGCGGCGAGTTCGCGACCTGGGATTGAATCGGCTGATAGTGTGACGGTGAGAGGACGCCCAACCGACCGTCGCCGGTCACGGGAACTCTTAGAATCCGCGCGTCGCTGCGGCCTTTGCTGTTTTCAAACCCAAAGCTCAGCAATCGGGGCGCGTTTTCCGCCGACGGCAATAACGCGATCGCCCGCGTCTCGTCCATCATCGGAAACTGTTCGGCATTCGGCGACAATTGATTATGCGCCAGATCATACACACCCAGCCGCCAATCCCACGACCGACGGCCGGTGACCTTCTTGCAAAGAAACGCGACTTGAACGTCGCGCTGCCGCGGCCCGGTCTTCCAGGCGATGAGTTTCGTCTGTGGCTTGATCTTGAATTGCCGCAGCGACAGTCGCTTCATCAACTGATTTTTGCTGACGTCCCAGATTCGCAGATCCGCTGCGGGAGATGCTGCGGCGGGGTAGTCCGCTGAGACCGAGACCAGCACCGGAGCGTCATCGCCTGAACCGGGTACGAACGTCAAGAAGTCAACCATCTGTTGATGGCCGGAGAGGAGATGGACTTCACGCGTGAGCAGATCGAAGACATAGATCATGCCCAGATCCCGGCGTGCTGCTTCTGACAGTCCCGTCGAGGGCCAGATCCAGCCGGTGCGCAGGGCGTCGCTGGCGGAGCGGACTCTTCCACGGCCGCCGACCGCGACCCAGCGGCCGCCGTCGGAAACGGCAATGGAGTTAATCACGCCGACTTGGCCACCGCCGATGGGAATGCGAATCACCGCAGCCGGATCGAAGTCATAGCGGTTGTCTCTCAGACGCCAGGCGTGGATGACTTTGTCGTCGCCGCCGGCATAGAGTGTGCTGCCGTCGCGGCTCATGGCCAAGCTCAAGACCCGGCTCGCCGGGCCGCGCAGATCGAGTCTCAAAATGGGAGTGCCGTCTCCCGGCGCCAAGATCGGTTCCTGGGCCTGCATGCAAGACGGTGCGAGGAGACCCATGCAAACAATGACGACTCGCGGGACAGTTTTCATCAGTAGAATTCCTGAGGAATTGAATACCTTGGCGAGCGCGGTCGTCAAGTTGCTGGAGCTGGATCGCCCAAGCATCAGATTCAAGAAATGTCTTTTTTATCGCTGAGGGTGGACGTGTGCCAGTTGAATCGAGCGATTTTTCAATGACGCGGCAGGCAGACAACGGCAGTTGGATGCTAAGACCGCGCACATCGTGACAGTCGATGGCCATCTCACTTGCCGCGCCGCCAAATGAGTGACCGCATTAGGCAAGCTGTAACGTCTGCAAATTCAGCCTTAGCGAATTCTGACAATTAATCCGAGTATTCCATCTCTTAATAAAATGACGCGACCGACAAGTTTTGATGAGAATATTTCTTTCGGTTGAGGAAAAGACAGACACCGTTTCGACATGATTTTGGCAGGGGGATCGAGATTCACCTGCCTTTGTCAACAGATCTGAGCGCCAAGCGCTGGATCGATTGCACCAAATAAGATATCCGCTGGAGAATCGCCGGCGGGGCAGATTGAGCGGCGAACTGAGTCGCGATTTCGCTCCGATAATTGTTCGCAGGACTTGCACTGTGCGATTCAACCGGCCGGGAAAGTACGGATACGCCATTGTGAGCAAGATTGTGAGACGACGTCGCACAAGACAGTTCACAGGTTCGCGACGGGGATGCATCGCCGGTGATTCGGCTCGCAAACCCGACTAAGGAGAGCAGTCGCATGAAGGGAATTCGAGGATTCGGCTACGCCGTCACCGCGCTGACGTTTGGAGTTGTGCTGGCACAGATCAGCGTACTCGCGGACGATATCGAGGATTCCGGTTTCCGAGGCGCGACCGGTCGCGCCGAGTTTCGGACCAACGAGGGCTATTCGATTGAGCAAGTGGTCGCCGACGCACTGAGCGACTGCAATTGCCCCGCTCCCCTGTCGCCGTCTGATTGCGCGCCGCCCTCGGCTGCGCATCCCGCACCGCCGACCACTCCGGACGACAGCGAATCGCTCGCTCCCCGGATGCCGGATCGCTTTGACACTCCGCCATCGACCCCGCGGACGCCGCTGATGGCGCAAACTCCGAACATTCCACAACCCGGATATCGAGGATCGATGAACCGGATTCCCGGATTTATCGGCGACTTCTTCGGAACCGGATTGAGCACGATCACGATCGGGGCAAACTCGATTCCCGGACGGTTTCCAGTCAATTTCAACCAGTCGTACACTCCCGCAGCGCTGAATGAAATCGGCGGCAGAGCCAGACTGTTTGTGTACAACAACGGTACCAATCTCCCATTAGACAGTGTTGAGTCGTTTGGCGCCGTCAATTCTCGCTTCATCAGCGAGGCGTCGAATAGCTTTCAATATGCGATCCGCGAAGACGGCACAACAACCGCAATTGGAAACGCGGCACAACAATCATTGAATCAACTGGCGCCCGGCAGCGTTGTTTACGATTCGTCGGGAAACCAAGTTGTCATCGGCGCCAACGGGGCAAATGCCGGCACCTATGTTTACGTCCAAGGAACGGCCAGCTTTGATCCCGCGCAATCGCAGCCGATCAACGGCGGGCGTCCGCTGCAAACCGTGCAGAATCCCGGAATGGGAGGCGCGGTCGACGATTTCTCCTCAGCGCTGACGTACGGAACCACTGTGGAGTCATTGAACAGCGAGCCGATTGTACTAGAAGTGCCCAGCCCTGCTGCAGGCGGCGCGTCGGTCGGTCGGCTGAAGCTCGCGGAAAACACCAGCCCCATACCCCGCGACCGCGTCTACTTGAACTATAGCTATTTCGACAATGTCCGCTTGTCGGCCGACGGCGTGGACGTGAATCGTTTCTCGCCCGGATTTGAAAAGACTTTCTTCGATGGACAGGCCTCCTTTGAATTTCGTGTCCCGATCGCCGCTACCTTGGACAGCAACAGCCTGTTTGACTCCGGCAGCGGCGCGGCGACTCCTTTGAACTTAACCAACACCAGCAATGCGGAACTCGGCAATCTGACGATGTGGCTCAAGGCGATCATCTATCGCACGGAGACCTGGGCCGCGTCGACCGGCTTGGGAATCACGGTTCCGACCGCCGACGATGTCAATGTCCGGCTGTTTGACGGTTTCGCGACTCACGACTTGATCAACATCAATAACCGGTCAGTGCATCTGATGCCGTTTGTTGGCATCGTCTGCGCGCCGAACGATCGCGTGTTTTACCAAGGCATGTTGCAATTCGACTTCGACGCCAACGGCAACCCCGTCGGGCTCAATCAATTTGACGTCAATACGCTCAGCTTCACGGGGCTGTCCGACGCAGGGCGAATCAATGATACGACCTTCCTGTTCTTGGACGTCGGTGCAGGTTACTGGTTCCACCAGTCCGACGAGCCGTACGAGACCGGCCTGACCGGTCTGGCGGGTATCGTCGAATTGCACTACAACGCCGCTCTCCAAACAACGGACGTTGTATCCAACGGCAACTTTCAAGTTGGGGATTACCTTGACAACATTCAGGTGCTTAATGCGGTCGTCGGATCGACGTTTGAATTCGACTACGACAAGACAGCGACGTTCGCATACGTCATCCCGCTGGAGCAAGGCCAGGATCGACAATTCGACGGCGAGTTTCGGCTCTTCTTCAACTGGTTCTTCGGTCGGCGCGACCGCTTGACCCGCCCTGTCTTCTAGAATTCGCTGTCACAACTGCCCCAAACAACGAAATCGCCCGGGTTCCGCATCGCGACGGAGTCCGGGCTGTTTCATTTTCTGAGGCGCACGATCTCAGGCAGGCGGCTCTGCAAGTTGTTGATTGCTCCCCAGTTCCGGCTGTCCGCGACTTGTTGTCTTCGAAACTCGCGCGATCAGGCGCGATACTCGAGATTTGCTTATTTTTGAGAAAAACCAGTTTTTTGTCGCTATTTTAGTGAATCAGACGCGCGTTTTCGGGGAGTAGTAATACGGAGACTCGGTCTTTGACGGATCCAACTGGAGAAACATCACGCAATTTGCAGCGCCTCACGGCGGGGGATCGATCGGCATTGGCGGAGTTGTTCCGCGAATTCCGTCCCACGCTCAGGCGGCTGGTTGAGTTGCGACTTGTCGGTCCGCTGACCAGACGCGTCGATCCGTCGGACGTCCTGCAGGAGACTTACTTGGACGCCAGTCAGAAACTAACGGCATACCTCAGCCATCCGCGCGTCTCGCTGTTTGTCTGGCTGAGAGGCCTTACGTTGGACCGCCTCGCCAAGGTTCAGCGGCGGCACGTCGGAACGAAAGGGCGCGCAGTGAGCTGCGAGTTGCGGTTGCCCGAAGCATCCTCGCTGTCGTTGGGCCGCAATCTATTGGCCGCCGGTCCCACTCCAAGCCGGATCGTGGAGCAGGATGAATTGCGTAGACAAGTCACTGGGGCGTTGCAACAATTGGGCGACCGAGATCGTGAAGTGCTGGTGATGCGGCACTTCGAAGGAATGACCAATGTGCAGGTCGCTGAAGCGTTGGGCTTGAGCGACTCCGCAGCGTCAATGCGGTACGGGCGGGCCCTCAAACGCCTCAAAGAGATTCTCACCGCGCGGCTTGACCACGGAGAATCGACGGCATGAGTCAGCAGACATCGTCCAATGTGATCCAAGCAGACTCGCTTGCAGAGAGCATGGGGGACGAATATCTCGTTTACGCCTTAGTGGCGGAACAAGTTGAGCGCTGCTTGAAGGAAAACCGCGACATTGACGTCTCCGGCGTGATCGAAGATCACCCACAGCTGGAACAGCAGATCCGTGAACTGATTCCTTCGCTCACGGCGTTGTATCAGATATGTCCGTTGGAGGAAGAAGCCCGCACGCGAGAGGTCGGCGGCTTCCGCAAGAACCGTCGGACCATGCTGGGCGATTTTGCTCTCGGACGGGAAATCGGACGCGGCGGAATGGGTGTCGTCTACGAGGCGATCCAAGTCTCGCTGGGACGCCGCGTGGCGCTGAAGGTCCTTCCGTTTGCGGCCGTGCTGGACAAGCGGCAGCTGCAGCGCTTTAAGAATGAGGCACAAGCTGCCGCCGCGCTGCATCACCAAAACATCGTGCCGGTTTTCGCGGTTGGTTGTGAACGCGGCGTGCATTTTTATGCCATGCAGTACATCGAGGGCCAGGATCTGTCGGCAGCCCTCTCCCAACTGCGCCACCTCTGCGGCGGCGACCCCGTTTCGAAGTCGTGCGATGCACACGAGCGGGAGAACGTGAAACGATATCCGCCAGCGGCCGCCGATGCGGAGACCCGCCGTTACGACACGTCGACCGCCGGCGGATTCTGCAAGGGTGACGAGTATTTTCGCACAATCGCCGAAATGGCGGTTCAAGCGGCTGAGGGGTTGGACTATGCGCACCAGCAAGGGATTGTGCATCGCGACATCAAGCCGTCAAATCTCATGCTCGATGACGATGGCAAGATTTGGATTACTGATTTTGGGCTGGCACAAATCGAGTCCGACATGACGTTGACCGGCACGGGAGACATGGTCGGGACTCTAAGGTACATGAGTCCCGAGCAGATCTCCGGCCGGCCGACCGACGTCGACCACCGCAGCGACGTCTACGGACTGGGCGCCACGCTTTATGAGCTGGCAACGCTGCAGCCGCCGCACGGTGCCCACACGCGCGCGGAGTTGATGCATGAACGGAAGCACCGAGACCCCAAAACTCCGCGAGCAATTGACCCGACGATCCCGCTTGATCTGGAAACCATCATTCTCAAAGCGATCAGCAAAACTCCCGACGCGCGCTATCGCACGGCGGGTGCGTTTGCGGCTGATTTGCGTCACTTTCTCGAAGGTCGACCCATAGCGGCGCGGCGTCCTGATTTGCGGGCTCGGGCGGGTGAATGGATGAAACAAAATCGACACTTGGTCGCGAGTGCCTGCATTCTTGCATTTGGCGTCGTGCTGTTCATTGCCGGCTGGAGTCTCGCCCCGCGACTTGCACGGCGGCAGCCGCTTCCAGCTGAATCGAATCCACCGCAGACGGCGCAGACCCTGGGGGCGAACGATCCGGCAGCGCAAACAGCACAAACGGCGAATTCGAAGAAGGTGCTCGCAGCGTCTGCAATCGGTGACAGGCCGCCGGCAACCAGTGTCGAACTGCAAAAGAGGACTCAATCAGACGGTGCGTCGACTTCGACGGACGTCGCTGTCATTGAGCCGCATCGTCAGGCGACGAGAGGTGCGAACGAATCCCCTGCGGCGACTCGACACGCCAAGGTCGAAACACAGCCCGAAGCGGCGGATCCGTCAAAGTCGCCCCAACAAGCGGGCACTTTCTCAATCCCCGAGCCTACACCGCCGCCGTTACCGACATTCCGAACCGGCGGCGATCGGGATGCGTACGTCGAATTGATCGAACGATTGCTGGACGCGGGGTTGAATCAGACAGGCCAACAAATCGTAAAGAAGGCAAAATCACACGCGGCAGAGGCGCGCCGACTTTGCGCCGATGATCCCCGGCTGGGATATGCGCTGGGGCTGGTGATGTTGCGGAATTTCCGATCCCAAGAAGCGCTGCAACAATTTCAATTTGCACAATCGGCGGGAGATTACCCATACCTTCCGGCGCTGCAGGCGGAGATCTGGTACTTGGTTTCCCGAAAGGATTACGAGCCAGGGCTGGAACGGCTGGCGAAATTGGCGAAATTGATCGGTGAATCTCCTGCAGGCTGGCCCGATCCGCCCGCGCGAACTGCCGCCGCGCATTGGATTGGACGGATCGCCGGATATCTCGACGGTCCTGGAGCGTCGCGAAAAGCAAATGAGTTGATGCAAAGGCCCGATATGGACTGGCGTGCGTTGCTCGGCAAGGACTATCACGAGGCTTATGACGCAGGTCGTCAGGCGACCGCCGTTGCTCATGAGAAGCTGGTTGCAGACGTTGAAGCTCTCCGCCAGACCTCGCAGATCACTCAACAGGACAATCTTCGCGAGAAGCGAGACGAGGTCACCGACCGTCGCCAGCAAGTGACGGGCAAACGCGACCAGTTGCAGCTGTCCCTGCAGCAGTGGGAGGATTGGCTCAGCGACCAACAAGCGCAGGCCGACGAATCATTGAGCGAACTAGAAACTCAGTATGTGAATCTTGAGGAACAGGCCAGGTCGCTTCAGCGATCCATACAGGCGCTCGACTTCGAGATCAATGTCATCACTCAGATTATCAACGACCGATCATCCAGGACCCGCTTGATTAGCCGCTCCGACGCCCAAATCGAACTCACGATCAAGAATGATCAAATGCTTAGATATCAGGCCCAATACAATGCATGCGAACGCCAAGCCGCTCTGATTAATCAGCGGGCGCAAACGTTACTAGTGCAACGGAATGAAGCCGGAAATCGGTTCGAGCGCGAAACGGGGAAGATGGTCCGGCAGGACCAAAAGCTAAAGAGCTGGACAAAACGGCTCGATCGGCTCGAGCAGCGTCTTCATCAACAACCGGTCGGTCGTTCCGTGCAATTTTCCGCAGCCATGCGGAATCTCAAGAGTCTCCGCTCATACGTGGATATCGATTGGAAGGCCGAGTCGCAGCGCATCTTGGAGTCGTACATAGTTCGCGGTTCGTCAAACGCATCGCAGTAACCCACACGTTTCATGAATCTTTCGAGTGCTCATTGACCAGGAAACCGTTTCATGAGAGTTTCGCCCGTTCACAAGGCTGTTTTCGTCGCCGCGGTGATTTGCCTGGGATTAAATCTCACGTTGCTGCGTGCGGGCCAAGGTCGGACATTGCGCAAGGAGTTGCAACAAGCTTTGCAGGCCGAAGCGGCCGGGGTGGTGACCGATCGCGCTGAGCTCCTGCAATCGTCACTGAAATTGACGCGCGCCAATAACCCAGCACGCTGGCAGGCCGGCTTTTTGCGCGAGGGAAACCGCTGGGTCAAATTCGATCAACTTCAAATCAGCGAGTCGGACGCCCAGCAGTTGGAGGAATACCACGTCCAACGCGCCGCCGCCCCCGATACTTATCAGGGCCGGCTGCGGCTTGCCGATTGGTGCCGCAAACATCGCCTGCTCGACCAGGAGCGCGCCCATCTGCTCGAAGCACTCGATCATCAAAACCAGTCGTCGGAAGTGTTGGGCCGCCTTGGGTATCGCCGGATCGGCGGAGCCTGGCTGAGTTCCCGCGAGCAGCAAATGTTGCTAGAAGAGCGCACGCGGCAAAGCGTCGCCCTCAAAAAATGGCTCTCGCGATTGACAAAGATTGCGCGCGATCTCGAATCGGACTCTGCGGGACGTCAACAGTCCGCCGCGAAACGGCTCTGTGCGATCAACGATCCCGATGCGGTCCTGGCGATGCGGCACACCCTGTTTGGTGGACGTGCAACGTCCACCTTAGCCGCCGTGCGCGCTTTGCAGGGCATGACCTCCTTCGAGGCGGCACAATTGCTCGTCGAGTTGGCTGTTGCTGCTGATGACAACAGAATTCGCCAAGCGGCGACGAGCGCGCTTAAGGAGAAGCCTCGTGAGCAGTCTGTTCCGGAGTTATTGGGCCAATTGTCCACTCCGACCGAAGTGGGAGTCGAGATGCGCTATCGAAACGGGCGGGCGTTTGTTCGCCAAGTTTACCATCGCGAGGAACAGTACCAGCGCCGCGCTGCAATCGTCGATTCGAGGCTTCTTTCAGCGAGAGGCGGCAGACGGAACCGTCGTGGTGGCATCAATGCCATCGCAAACCAGCGGTTCCTCAATGACTTCAATCGCGACCAGCAAACGCTTACCAATCAGATCAATGTTGAGTCCGCTCAACGAAATGAACGCGTGTTCCAAGTTCTGCACTCGATCACTGACGCCGAAGTGCCGGATGACCCCCGCTCCTGGTGGAAATGGTGGAACTCCGAACAGGATGTCGAAGTGACTTCCAAGCCGTATGAGTATCGCTCTTACGAGCGGAACCTTGATCCCCGTCCGCCCGAGTCGTGTGAGTGCCTGTTGGCGGGGACTCCGGTTTGGACGGAACAAGGGTTGCGGTCGGTCGAGGAAATTCGTTCAGGCGACCGCGTACTCTCCAAGGATGTGGAGACGGGTGAACTGATGTTAAAGCCGGTGTTGCGGCCGACCGAGCGGCCTGCGCAGGCGCTACAACAGGTCGTCCTCAAGGGAGGCGAGACAATCGTCTGCACTGAGGGACATCCGTTTTGGGTCTCCGGCCGGGGATGGACGCTGGTCAAGGACTTCGCGCCGGGCGACATCCTGCATACGGTGACCGGCGCTCATCAAGTGCAGCGCGTCGACAGCGGCCCGATGGCGGAGTCGTATAATCTCGTCGTTGACGACTTTCACACTTACTTTGTGGGCCGAGCGATGGTGCTCAGTCACGACAATACGATTCGCAAACCGACCAACGCCGTTGTTCCAGGCCTCATGCGCAATCAAGTCCGGGTGCGTTAATCGTTCACGAAACCGGATTGACGGCGGAGATCACTCCGCCAACCACTCTTCACGCTCCTTCTTCAACCGCCGCAAGGTCCCTTCGCGGAACCTGTTGTCGAACCGACCGTCGGGGCGATTGTCAAATTTGTCCGGTGCAATGATCCGCGAGATTTGCTTGCCGAATCCCACGGTCGGGCTGAGGTAAAATGAGAGCGTCGCGTAGCGGACCTGGGCGTCACGGTCGCCCTTCGACGCCCGGGCCAACTGCAGATACACCTGGGCCAACAACCTCGTTTGTTCCTTGTCGCCCGATTTCGCGACCTGCTTCGGCTGATAATGCTTGACGGTCGTTTTGAGCACCGTTGCCGCGTCGGAGTGCAACTTCAGATCCAGATAGCGCGACGCCAGCTCAGCCGTTGTCGCTAAATCCTGTTGATTTGCCTGGTGCCGCGCCGCCAATTGGGAAATCGCGCCCGCCTCCAAACGTTCTCCCGGCTTGCTCCATTGCTGGCGAATTTCGGCTGTCACCGGCTTCAACTGCTCGACTGGTTTGATGCGGTCTTCCCAATCCTCCAGTTTCTGCACGACCCCATGTTCGTTAACAAAGAACGTCAACGGTACCACGCCGAATCCGGTCGCGTAGTTGGGATCGACCAATGACGGAAACGTGATGTCGTATTTGTCATAGTACATCTTCGCGGGTGGGATGCCTTCGGCATCAAGTGCCATACCGACGACCGTGAAGCCGGCGGAGCGGTATTTCTCGAACTTTTCATGCCACACGGGCAAGTGATAGCGGCAGCTTCACCAACTGGACCAGCAATACAGAATGTATTGCTTGCCCAAATATTTTGAAAACCGAACCTCATTCCCCTGCATGTCGTACAACGGGATATCGGGCAGCGTCTGTCCCTCGCGAAAGCCTCGGCCCGGCCCCCAGGCCGCGTTGTACGCTGGGATTTCAGACTCGGGTGAAGTCGTGCTCTTCACCGGCTGCAAACGATAGCCGTCGCCGGATTTGACGGTACTGAGGGAAAGTGCCTTTTCCAGTGCCGCTGCTTCCACAAACAGGTCTTTTCCCATTCCAGTGAACCGCAGCTTATCGAGTCGCAGTGGAACACAAACGCCGGCCGGCCCTTTTCTGCAGAGCGTGAGCAATTTTCCCGGAGTGATGATCTTCACTTCCCAACCGACTGCTTTCGCGGCGTCGTTGACGTGAAGCAACAGACCCTGTTTGGTTGTTTGCAGCCGAACGGTTTGCTGGCTTCCTTCGACTTGCGCCGCAGTTTCGGCGGCCCGCAATGCAGTTGCATGGCCGAATAAGCTCAAAAGCGTGAGCGCTACCACTAATGAAGATCGCATAGTCATTCCAATCAATCCGGATGGATGGTTGTTGGCTGCGGCGGGGTTCTGTTGACTCTCCTGCCAGATTCGACAAGCGCAGCTGCGTCAATTGTTTCAACCGGTCGCCGAGACGGCAAGCGCCAATCCGTAGCGTCTCGCTGTTGCTCCGCAAAACTGCTATATAATAATCGTCCCGCGGTGGCGTTGTCGGTGAAAAGGCATACCAAATGCACGTGCAGTTTAACGAGTGCCAAATTGAACTCGCGCAGGGCGACATTACGGAACAGTCGATGGATGCCGTGGTCAATGCCGCTAATAGCGGATTGCGTGGAGGAGGCGGTGTCGACGGAGCGATTCATCGGGCTGCGGGGCCGGATTTGATGCGCGAGACGCGACGGCTCTATCCGGACGGTTGCGAAACGGGAAGCGCCGTTTCTACCGCGGGTTTTGAATTGTCGGCCAAGTATGTGTTCCACGCGGTCGGTCCGGTTTGGGCCGGGGGCGGCGAGGGTGAAGCGGAACTCCTCAGCGGCGCTTATCGCCGCTGTCTGGAATTGGCCGTAGAGCATGATTGCACGTCGATCGCCTTTCCCGCCATCAGCACCGGAGTGTACGGACATCCCATTGATCTCGCTGCTGAGACGTCGCTGACAACGGTGAGGGACTTTCTGCTCGAGCAGGGCCGTCCCGGCTTAGTACGATTTGTACTGTTCGGCGGTGGTGCTTATGGCGCATTCTGCCGCGTTCTGGAGACCTTTATCTGACCAAGACTGGCGAGGACGGTGCCACGATTTGAATACAGAGGGCGGTCATGGAACATTGTGACGTGCTGATTGTGGGAGGCGGTCCTGCGGGGTCATCGTGTGCAGGACAATTGCACCGCGCCGGTTTGCGCGTGATCGTCATCGACCGGGCGAAGTTTCCCCGTGACAAGGTTTGTGCCGGCTGGGTCACGCCCGAGGTGATGCAGACGCTCTCGATCAACATGGATGACTATCGAGACGGTCGCGTGCTGCAGCCGATCACCGGCTTTCTGACCGGGTCGATCGGGGGCGATTGCATCCGCACCGATTATGAGGAAACGGTCAGCTACGGCATTCGACGCTGTGAATTCGATACCTATCTGCTCGAGAGGTGTGGTGCAGAAACCGCCCAGGCCACGCCGCTGAAGTCATTAGAACGCTCCGGCGGGGAGTGGATCGTCAACGATTCGTTTCGCGCGCCTCTGGTCGTTGGAGCGGGGGGACATTTTTGCCCCGTTTCGCGCCATATGGGCAATAGTGACCCGCAGCAGGTGGGGGTGGTGATGGCGCAGGAGGTCGAATTCGAAATGACCGAAGAGCAGGCGCAGAATTGTGCGGCGGAAGGCAACGTTCCGGAACTTTATTTCTGCCCCGATCTGCAAGGCTACGGCTGGTGTTTTCGCAAGGGCAACTTTCTGAACATCGGTTTAGGGCGGGAAAGTGAAGATCATCTTTCGACGCACGTTGCCGAGTTCAGCAAGTACCTCATTGACCGTCGCCGGATTCCGGCCGATTCTCCGACGCGGTACAAAGGTCACGCCTACCGGCTGTACGGCAAGGCCCCGCGAAAAATCATTGACGACCACATACTGCTCATCGGCGACGCCGCAGGATTGGCCTATCCTCAAAGCGGCGAAGGGATCCGGCCGGCCGTCGAATCGGGATTACTCGCCGCCGAGGTTATACTTTCGGCATCTCCAAATTACCGGGCGGATGATCTCGCGGAGTATCATCGCCGGTTGACCGAGCGCTTCGGTGACGAACATCAGCTGGAAGGAGGGATTCCCCTCCCGGCCGGGTTGCGGCGGTTTGTGGCCGCGAAACTCCTGGCGACCGGCTGGTTCACACGTCGCGTGTTGTTGGACCGCTGGTTCCTGCACCGTCATGTGCAACCGTTGGAAACCTCGGCTTCTGCGACCGAGTAATCGAAGCTCGGAACAAGCCTGAACGCGAGACCCGCCGCTAGAACAGCCGTCCCTGAGGCTCGGTGTCGTCTTCTGGCACCTGCAGGCCCAGGTGTTCAAAGGCGGCGGTCGTGACCATTCGGCCGCGCGGGGTCCGTTGAATGAATCCGCTGCGGAGCAAGAAAGGTTCGACCTCGTCTTCGAGCGTATCGGGAGGAATGTTCAAGCTATGTCCCAACGCCGCGATCCCGGCTGGTCCGCCGCCGAAGGTGGTGATTAGCACTTGTAAATACCGGCGATCCTGGCGGTCCAGGCCGATATCGTCGATTTCCCGTTTTTTGAGCGCTGTGATGGCCAACTCGGTACTGATCTGCCCGTCGGCTTCACTGTCGACGTAGTCTCGGACCCAGCGCAAGAAGCTGTTTGCGTTGCGCGGCGTCCCGCGGCTGCGGCAGGCAATTTCGCCGGCCGCATCGTGCGTGATCGGCACTTTAAGCTTGCGCGCGTTGCGGAGCACGATCTCAGTCAACTCATCAATTGTGTAGAATTCCAAATGCTCGCGATTGATGAAACGGTCACGCAAAGGAGCCGTGAGCATTCCGCTGCGGGTGGTTGCGCCAATCACTGTGAAGTGCTTCAACTCCATGTTGATTGTGCGTGCGTTGACTCCCTCCCCCAGCGCGATGTCGAGACGAAAATCCTCCATCGCAGGATAAAGGTACTCCTCAACGGCGGGGGGCAGACGATGGATTTCGTCGATAAACAGCACCGATCCCTGGCCGGCGTTGGTCAGATAAGGGACGAGATCTTTGGGAGCACTCAGTGCCGGACCTGAGGTAATCTGAAAATCCACCCCCAGTTCCTTGGGCAATACGGTCGCGAACGTCGTTTTCCCCAAACCGGGGGGGCCGTCCAGTAGCAAATGGCTGAGCGGTTCTTGCCGTTTGCGGGCGGCATTCAGCAGGATCTGCAAGCGATCGACCACGGCTTGCTGCCCCACGACCTCCTCCAGCCGTTGTGGCCGAAGGACGTCCAAGCCGTCGGAGTCGAGCAACGGATCCGCGAACTCATCGCGGTCGTGCGAATGTTCGTCGCCGTGAAACATCGGTTGTCGAACCATCCCTGCCTCGCCAGAAAGACCCTTTCACCGGTGCGCCCGGCAGTCCGCGTCACAACCGCAAATACTGTCAAGCGGAAACGCGACGCGCGAGTATAACGCGTCGATTTGGGGTGACAACGCCTTTTTCAAGCGAGTGAGCCAGATGGTGTGACAACTCTTTGTTTGAATTACGCTGTCGGTGTCGAACAGGAAACTCAACAAAAGTGAGACGCGGCACCGGCAAAACAGCACCGCGTCTCGATTCAAAAGGCTCTCAGGATCATTGTTGCCGATCGATGGCAATCTGCAATAAGAAAAAACCCTACCTTCCGGTCGGTAGGGGTATTTCTTGGCAGTTCCTTAGCTTCAGTCAACAGAATCGATCATCTGCCCAGGCCGGGCCCTGCGGAAAAAGCCAATCAACTCAAGAAAACAACTCACGCTGTTTCCGCAAAACTGCGTAGATCCGTTGGGGAACCTTTTTTGGAGATAGTTCGCAAATTGGATTTAGATGCAATTGACAACCTGTTGCATTTAGCGATATTTTGTTTTTAATGGTTGGAATTCATTATGACGGCGATCGAGGTCGCCAACAGGACCACCACCGAAAGCCGCCACTAATGGCGGATGAGTGAGTCATGATCCTTCAGGTCGTGCGAAACACGTTGCTGATCGCGGGAACGAGCGCCTTTGGGCTGCTTTCCCTCTGCGGTCACGCTTTGCACGACGCCGCCGCCCATAACCACGGGCAGCATGATTCCTGCGCAGAGCAGTCGGAAGCGGCCCAACCGCAGGCCGGCGGTTGTCCGCACCATTGCTCCGCGGGACACAGTCACGCGCAGCAGAACTCTTCGCACGACGAGACGTCGTCTGATTCCGAGTCGCAGTCGGGCGGACACGAGCATCCGCCCAACTCACCGCACCACGATCACGATTGCCTGATTTGCCTCTTTACGACTCTGGGGACAGCGATCTTGACCGTCGGCGACTGCCCGACTGAGTCGTCGCTGATCAGCGACATCACAAGCGCCGACCGGCCGGCGGTGTTGCTGCAGAGGGTGGTGCTCACCAACCCGCGCGCTCCCCCTGCATAGCTTGGCCGACCGCCAACCATCGGCTGCCACGTGCGCCGGCGGTCCGCAGCGCTCTGCCGCGTCTCGACGTTCCTCCCTGCGCGGAGGAGTCCAAAGCCGCGTTTGTTTCGTCATGCACACACCGGGCGGAGCGAGCGCGCACCGACGACGGGCAGACATGCACCCACACCGCAGCGAATATATGCGCGTGCGCGGTTGATTGGTGGCAGGGAGCAAATCCGTCTGAGCGGCGGTTGCCAGGGCGAAGTTGTTGGCAACCGTCGACGAATCGCGTGTGAGATCCGACGTTGAAACAGTGAACATTATTAAGAATTCATCCTCCATATCCAAATTCATTATCCAAAGGCCAGACCGATGAGACCAAGACCACGCCGAAAAGGCTTTACGCTGATTGAACTACTGGTCGTCGTCGCGATTATCGCGATTCTGATCGCCTTGCTGTTGCCTGCCGTCCAACAGGCGCGCGAGGCGGCGCGGCGGTCGCACTGCCGCAACAATCTGAAGCAGATCGGCATTGCGCTGCACAACTATGTCGATATTCACACTGTGTTGCCGTCCGGCTGGATCGGTGTGGACGGGTCGACCGGCATTCCCGACGTCGAAGGGCCCAGCGGTTGGGGTTGGGCGACGATGATTCTGCCGATGATGGACGAAATCCCGCTCCAAGAGACGATCGACTACAGTTTGCCGCTGCTCGATCCGGTGAATGATCCGGTGCGGATCAAGCACCTCACGTCGTTTCGTTGTCCCTCTGACCGAGGTGAAAACATGTGGGAAATTGAAGAGGAGGCAACCGGCGATCTGATTACGACGCTGGCGACGTCCAACTATGTCGCATGTTTCGGCACCTTGGAGTTGGAAGATTGCGAAGGACAGCCGTCCGGATTTGTCTGTAAAGGAGATGGGCCGTTTTCCCACAACAGCAGTGTGCGCCTGGCTGACATGACCGACGGTACGAGCAATGTGGTGTTCGCCGGTGAACGAACGTCGGCAATCGGCATGTCGACCTGGGTGGGTGTCGTCCCGGAGGGGGAAGAGGCATTCGCCCGCGTGCTGGCGGTGGCCGACCACACGCCGAATCATCCCGACAGCCACCTCGACGACTTTAGCAGTGAACATAGCGGAGGCGTGTTCTTCATTTTTGGCGACGGCCACGTGCAGTTTATCTCTGAGAATATCGACTTGAACGTGTATCAGGGCCTGTGTACGTATGCCGGCGGCGAAGTGGTCTTCGGCGGCGGAGGCCTCTAGAGCGATTGAACTGAGACGAGAGAGAGACGACGCACCGTAACCGGCGGTGAAGCAATGCTTCACCGCCGGTTCTTCTCATGGTCGGCGACTGACTCACGCGAAGACTGCCGGCACGCAGTAACAACCTTACTCCTACCCATTTTTCGATTAGCAGTTTGCGATCGTCGGTTCAGCAACCCGTTTCGTCGTTATGCTTTTTCAAGCCCAATTCATGTCATTTGGGTTGGCTGTTGGTCTTGATTTTCACAATCCAGTTGAGGTACTTGAATTGAGTTTCGTACAATAGGGGGCATGGTATCGGAGGTGTGCGGCGGCGTTCTGTGATTCGTGGTTCGCGCCCCTCCGAATTTGGGGAGTCCCTCGTCTGCGGTGCCGTTTGTCGGCATGGCCTCCAGCTCTTGGTGCCGATTCATCACTGCGCGTTGGCAGCCAGCGCGCCGAGTGGCCCCTAGTTTTACGGGCTGCTGGGTAGATTCGAGAATCCAATGAGGCGGTTTGAGAACGTTTGGAAGGCCCTGGAGGATTCGTTCACACTCGATCAGGACGTCTCTGCGCTCAGCCTCTGTATCTATATGTTGATTGCGGCAGTCTTCGCGCTTTATGTTCGGCTGTTGTTCCGCCGGTTTAGTACGTCGGCGTCGGATACGGATTCCATTTCTCGCGTGTTTCCCTTGCTGGCCTTGGTCACGACTGCGGTGATCGCCGTGGTTAAGTCGTCGTTGGCGCTGTCGCTCGGGCTGGTGGGGGCGCTGTCGATTGTGCGCTTTCGCGCCGCCATTAAGGATCCGGAAGAACTCGTGTATCTGTTCTTGTGCATCGCCATCGGCCTGGCACTCGGTGCGGAGCAGCCGCTGTTAGCGTGCGCGCTGGTGGCAATTGCAACGTGCGTCATCACCTGCATGAGTTTCTTTAACCGCGGCACGCGCCAGCAGCGATTGCTGCTGACGATCACCGGCGAGTCGGACGAATACTTTGCCGGCGAAGACGCAAACGTCGTGACGACGCTGGACTCGCTGGTTGAACGATATACGCTCCAGCGGTTCGACGTCGAGAACGGCCGCGGACAGATGCGTGTCGTCTTGGACGAATCGAGTCCTCAGCGGACCGCGGAGTTGATGGTCAAACTTCGGCAAAAACTGCCAAACTGTGAATTGTCCTATGTGAACTTGAATTCTGTTCTCTGATTTAGGCTGCGGGAATTGGCTCACATCTCAGCGACCGACATGTCGACTCCGGTTTTTGAACTCGTCGATTCCGCGGCGGACCGTCCGGATCAGGCGGGCCGGCGCGAGACCAAATACGTCGTTTCTGGTACCGACGCTCAAACGTTGCGGCGTCTGCTGGAATCGAATTGCCGGCGGGTGATTCACAATCATCCCGTATCCATGGTACGGAGCATTTACTTTGATGATTCCAGACTATCGGCGGCCCGCGCCAATCTCGACGGCTTCTCGCAACGCAGCAAGCTCAGACTGCGCTGGTATGACAACTTGAATCCCGGCCGCGAATTCTTCTTCGAAGTGAAATGGCGAAACAACAGTGTTACGGGAAAGCACCGTTTTAAAGTCCGTTGCGATACTCCGCTCGAACAGATTCCCTTTGCTGCAATTCGAAATCGGTTGGAGTCGATCCTTCCCGAGCCGCTGACGCGATACGTGTTGAAATACCCCGATCCGATTATGATCGTGCAGTACCGTCGAGAGCATTTCCATTCCGATGACGGGCTGCGGATCACTTTGGATGACGATCTCACGTTTTACGACCAGACCGGCCGCCGGATCATGTCCACAAGATTCCCGCGACGGTTGGAGGGAATGGTGGTTTTGGAAGGGAAGACGCCGCCAGGACGAGAGCGGGAATTGAAGCGCTGGCTATATCCGTTTGCGGCCCGCGTCGGCCGCTGCTCGAAATACCTGTGCGGCTGTCAGGAACTCGGTCTCTTGCACGACTGCGACTATTCGGTCCGATGACTCAGCGCTTCAATGCCCGGTTGCCGATTGTGGCAAATGTCTTCGTCTTACTGATGACCGCCGCCATTCTGCTGTACTTCGCAGTGTACGGCCCATTTTCGGAGACCGGACACGACCAGTCCCCGCCACGCCGAGCAGGCGGCGTTACTTCTCAGGCAGCACGGCCTGCACAGCTCGACCCACGGGACGGTGTCGCGACGATTCGCGATCGCGCCCAGTTTCACCGTCTTTCGTATCGGGGTAGGAACGTCTTGATGGACAGGTTTCTGGCGGACCTCGAGTTCGTGAAGTTTACCGTCGACCGAGCGACGTCCGACGATCCGCAAATGTATTTCATCAACACCAGGACCCATCGGTCACATGCGCAGTTTGCCCAAGCGGTCGGCCTCCCCGCTAGTTCGTCATTTGAGTTTGATGAGCACCAGATGAAAGGCGTCTTGGTGTACCGTCCCCAGGTGAAGTCGCCCCAGGGCCGTCAGGGACTGTACACGTTCGAGTTTGAACCGGTGGACCAATTCTCGTTTGAGCAAGTCCAGCTCTGTTTCGACCTGCTTAAGGAGAAAATGCCCGCGCTGAGCGACGATCTTGGCTATTATCCGCGCGGCGACGAATTACTCCGCAGGTATTACAACGAGAAGTCGCTCTATGACGAGTCGGAGATTCCGGTCTTCCTTGACGAAAACTTGCGGAGTGTGGAGGCCGGATTTGTTCCGCTCAACGTCGGTTCGAGCTTCGGCCGACTGCGGTTGTTGACGGGCGATGTCCTTCCCGGTCCGCATGATGTGGTCATTTGCGAAACGCTCCCCAACGCGTTGCCGCGGGTTGCGGGAATCATCACGACGGTTCGGCAGACCCCCCTGTCACACGTGAATCTGCGCGCCGTGCAAGATCAGATTCCCAACGCCTTTATTGCCGGCGCAGCAACCGACAAAGTGATCGAACCGCTGATCGGACAGCTTGTCTCATTCAAAGTCTCGACTGACAAGTTCAAGCTCGCGCCCGCGACTCCGGAGATGGTGGCGGCCCATTTCACAGGGCTCCGTCCGGACGAAACGCAGGTCCCGCAGCGTGATCTCTCCGTCACGAGCATTCGCCCGCTCGACGATGTCAGTTTTTACGATGCGCCGAGTGTGGGTGTCAAAGCTGCGAATCTGGCGGCCTTGCGTTCGATTGGCTTCCCCGAGGGGACGATTCCGAATGGGTTTGCCATCCCGTTCTATTTTTACGACGAATTCATGAAGCACAACGGCTTCGACAAGTTCGCGGAAGAACTCCTAGGTGATCCGAGTCTCGCCGACAATCGAGAACGGCTGTCGGAACGTCTTGCTGAGTTTCGTTCATTGGTCAAACGCGGAAAAATGCCGCGGTGGATGACGCAGGCATTGGAGGAAATGCATCGTGAGTTTCCGGAAGGTGTTTCGCTGCGCTGCCGTTCGAGCACGAATAATGAAGATCTTCCCGGCTTTAGCGGCGCAGGACTGTATGACTCGTATACCCACCACCCTCACGAAGGCCATATTTCGAAGTCGATTCGCCAAGTCTATGCGAGCTTATGGAATCTGCGGGCGTTCGAGGAGCGGGAGTTTTATCGCGTTGATCATTCTGCGACGGCAATGGGCGTGCTCGTGCATCCCAATTATCAAGGCGAGCTTGCCAACGGCGTTGCCGTCACGCGCGACGTGCTCTATTTGACCGACACCAATTATTACGTCAACGTGCAGCTCGGCGAGAATCTCGTGACCAACCCCAACACCGCCTCGATTCCCGATGAGCTGTTGATCGATGCAGCAAACCCGGGTCAATATCAGGTGATGCGGAGTTCCAACCGCACTGCGGTGGATGAGCGGCTGCTCACGCCGGTGCACATGAATCAGATGCGTGAGTATTTGGGTCAGATTCACGCCCATTTCGCATCGCTGTACGGCAAATCGCCGAATGACAGCCGTTTTGCGATGGAGATTGAGTTCAAGATCACCCGTGCAGGGAATCTGGCCATTAAACAAGCTCGGCCCTGGGTCTTCGCCGAGCCTCGGCGATAGTGAGAGACCGCGCATGCAGCCGATTTCGAAGGGTGCTTTCCCTGGTTTGCAGTTGGCATAAAACGTTCATCGTCAAGCCAAGGGTGGCCGCGGGCGATGACCAGCGGCAAAGCGTCTGAAGTGATAGTGACGGTGAACCGAAACACGAAAACCGGCGGCGAAACCAAGTTTCGCCGCCGGATCGTCTAACTGGTAATGTTGCTCTCAACTCGCCCAATAGACTCGGATTTCCGGATCCTTCCAAATCCGGAAGCAGTCGTCGTCGTTCTTTGCGGTTGGCTGAAAGAAGAAGCCAAAGTCCTCATCTTCGACATCAGCAACCGTCAAGTACATCGAACTTCCTCCACACCCTCCCCAGTGGGTATACATCCATGTAGAAATGCATTCCGTAGGTGTGGGGATTGTCGGCGATTGCCAAATGTTCTTGTCGTCCAGGTAATTGCCCGCCAGCCAAGGCTGGATGTTATTGTCCCACCAACCGTTGTTGGTATGATCGTAGGCAGTTCCGGGAGAACCCGTGTCCGTTAGCGGATCCTTCGTCAACTCAGGGTTGTCACCATATCGGGGTTGAGTCAGACCGCCTGACCCGCCGTCCTCAAACGCTTGGGCCTTGATCTTGAGCATCACTGCTTTGATCACCGTCGTATCTGGAGCAGGGATGTCGAAACCAAAGTTGGACCAGTAGATTTTCCAGGAGCTGTCATCTTCGGTATCAATGACTGCCTGGTAATAGTTGGTGTAGGTGGTCAAGTCCCATTGGACGTCGCCTCCGTTTTGCGTCTGACTAGCGCTGACACACCTGGTTTGGTAGTCGTAGAGGGTGTCAAAATTGTAGACCGTTGGCCCCGGTGGATCTGGATAGGTGGGGAACGGCCACGCTGCCTCCGAAGCTGTGCAGGCGATGCCTCGATTGGCCACCGACCCTGCCACATAGGCTCCCACCCCCAGCGCAGCGGCGTTCTGCATGAACTTACGGCGGGAAACAGGAATCTTCGACTTCTCTTTCCTGGACTCACTCATAGCGCTTACTCCTTTTAAAAAAGAAGTTGGTCGCGCGTCCGCTTGGAATGTCTTCCCACCAGGCGGCGCGCGGTGACAAGAAATGCTCCGCAAGAAGCGGCTTGAGAAGCAACGCGGGTCATGTTGACTCACTTTTGCCAAATAGTCAAAACAATTTTGTGTGAATTCGAATGTTTTCTGAGAATCCACACATCTTCACGTGTTTACTCGTGACTAGTGTTTGCTCATTGATGGATCGGTGGAGTTCCCGTGGCTGGTTCATACTTGCGGACTCCTGATGGTGAGTGGTGAAGATGGCGCATTCTTGCGGCGCGAAACTGGTGCATGTTGTTCACAATCTCGCAAAGGTCGGGCGCGCGTCGCTGACGTTCGATGTTGTCAAAGCCCAGCGACCGTGGAAGCAGCAGCTTTGGCGTCGTTGCCTTGGTGCCGCTTTTTGCGAATCTACCAGTTTTTCGTAAAAAATGCTTGACAATCGATTTCCAATTCGACAATCTAAGGGCTGCCTTTCTCCTTTCAGCTCGCGTTCGCAGAGCAGGGCAAATTGGGTGGCGCAAGCCTCCTCAACCTATTTCTGCACATCGTTTATCTTACACATTGACGTTTGGCGGTTTGTCTTGCCGCTGTTTACGTGCGTGAGCTTCTCTTCTCTTTATCTCTCTTTTTGAAAGGTGTGTCTATGAAACGAACACGTCTCAGTTCGGCCAACAGCAAGCGTGGTGGGTTTACGCTCATCGAATTGCTGGTGGTCATCGCCATCATCGCCATTCTTATTGCATTGCTGCTGCCAGCGGTTCAGCAAGCCCGCGAGGCTGCCCGCCGCACACACTGTCGCAACAACCTGAAGCAAATCGGTGTTGCGATGCACAACTTCCACGACAACTTTAACCACTTCCCCTACTCGGACCACCCGAGAACCTCCGGCAGTGGCTGGATGTACATGGAAGAAGGCGCCATGATCGCACTCTTCCCGTACTTCGACGCCGCGGTCTGGTACGACACGGCTCTGGAAACTCCCGGCGCCATGCGGACCTACTACTCCAACGTCGATCCGCTGACTCCCGGCCGGATCAACGAAATGGGGAACGAATGGTACTGCCTCGTCGAGGAATCAGAGCTTGAAAAAGCTGCCATTCCCTCGATGCAATGCCCGTCGGCGATCGACGAAGGTCTCGTCTTCATCGCGGCCTGGGGACCGAACGGCGACAACATTGACGGCAGCGGCTTGTTCCAAGCCTGCCACTACGCGTTGTCCAAAGGGACCAACGATAGTTGGTGTATCCAATTCGACGACGATGACGAAGGCACCGGTCGTTTCCGCGCACCGTACAACGGATTCCCGTTCCAACGGCGCTACGACAATCTGCCCATTAAGGGCTTTGCCTACGGCCCGGTTCCGGACTCGGAACGCGGCATGTTCAACAAGAGCCACAAGACGGCCGTCAAAGACGTCGTTGACGGTACCAGCAACACGTTTGCTGCAGGCGAAGTCGCCGGCGGCGAACCGTGGCCCATCTGCCGCTATGCCGGCTGTACCAATCCGCTGCAATTCCACGGTATGGGCAGTGAAGATCCCGCCCGTCCCAACGATCCGGTGCCGGCACACGGTTCCTGGATTATCTACGACGTCGGTGGTGGCGATGTGGGTAACATCCTGCAAACCGGAACTCCGTTTGCTTGCTGCATCGAGCCGCTGAACAAAAACCCCGTCACGAACAACGGTTCCATGACGGACGACAGTGGTTCCGGCGATGCGACCGGTATGCGGCGCGATGACAACCGCGACTGCCGCAGCAGCTTGTTCGCGGTCCAAAACGGCTTGTCCGGTCTGACGAACTCCACGCAGAACTTCCGTAGCCAGCACACCGGCGGTGGATTCTTCCTCCGTGCCGATGGCTCTGTGCAGTTCGTTAGTGAGAACGTCGGCCTTGACCTCTACCGCGCAACTTCAACGATTGCCGGTAAAGAGGTCGACACGATTCCGGGTGGTATCGTCGACTGATTTGTCGATGGCTGTCCACACGGTTTGATGACTTGTTGAATGTGATGATTCGGGGGCCGAGGGAGCAGATTTGATGCTTCCGACAGTCGCCGAATCTTGGAAAACGCTGCCGCAGACCTATTTGTCCTGGTCTGCGGCAGTTTTTTTTTGTATAGTTTCTGAATGTCTCACGGTGAGATGGCAAACAAAATTGCTGAAGATTGCGTCTCTAAATAATAGTCACCACATTTCACATTCCCGTTTTTTGCGATGTTCACGTGAGGAGGTCACCATGAAATCATCAGTGGCAAAATCGTTGGCGCCCGCTTTGTTGGTCTGTTTTGCAGGGATGTTTATGCTTGCCGGCTGCGGCGGCACAGACGGCAAAGACGCCAGCACCGCGAATAAAGAATCGGGCCTGGACCAGCTTAAGAAACCTGATACGCGTCCCCCCGAGGAAACGATCGCGTTTCAATGGGAGCGTTTTTCGCAAGCAGACGAGGAACGTGAGCAACGCCGGGCCATCGTCGGGATCGGCCGAGTGGGCGCCCCGGCGGAGAGTGAACTCGCCAAGTTGCAAGAGATCGCCAATGATGACCAGAATTACGGAGAAAAGGTCCGTCAGGCCGCAGAGCAAGCCATAAAAAACATCAATACTGCGATTGAGCAGGCGGCAGAGTAGCGGCAGTTGAAGAGACGCCGTCGGGCTGATGAGCGGAGAAAGCCAGCCGGCGAGAAAGCCCGGAAATGACGCGTGCAGGCTCATCGGCGGTCAGGTCGTTGCCATGGTTCCTCACAGATCTGCGCAAACGGCTTGACCCGCTCTTGGCGTAGACTCTTTAGAGAGTCCGTTTCCTGACAGAATCCGTATCCGGCTGGGCACGGGCGCCGCTGCAGCTAAAGTCAGCATCGAATCAATCACGGCGGGGTGATACGCATGTTCCGCACCGGCTATATCACAACTTTTCGCGGTGATTTGGTTTGGTTCTTGGGCCTGCCGTTTATTGCGATGGCTGCCGCGCTGGCTTCGCAATATTGGTTATCGGCGGTCGCGCTCGCCTCTTGTGCGCTGTGGATTAATGTCCCGCACACGTTCAGCACGATTCTACGGGTCTACGGTCTGGAAGAGGACCGCCAACGATTTGGCGATCGGTTGATTGTGGGGTTGATCGCCATTTGCGGGCTGATCTACTTCGGCATTGTCTGGTTTCCGATCTCGCTCGTGCTGCTGATCACGTTGTGGAATCATCAGCACTTCATGATGCAGTTGCACGGTTTCACGCGGATTTACGACTTCAAGGCCCGCGCGGGTTTGCCGACCACCGGGGGCTTTGACCTCGGGCTGAACATCGTGCTGTACTTCAACATGTTTCTCACGGCGCCCCTGTTTACCAAGTATTGGGTTCGTGAATTGGTTCGATTCGGTGTTCCGCTCACGATCTCGGCCGTCGATACGATTCAAATCCTCAGTCTGATTGCCACCAGCGTTTACGGGTTGGTTTACTTGCGGCACGTCTTCGCCTGCGTGCGGGCCGGCGTTCACCTCAATCCCGTCAAGTATCTATTTCTGGCAACGAATTATTCGGTGCTGTATTACTTGGCGTTTCGTACCGACTCATTGTTGGTGCACGGCATCGCCAACATGATCATGCACGGGCTGCAATACTTCGTCATCATCTATCTGTTCACTGAGCACAAAGTGCAACAGAGCCCCGGAAAGAATCGCTTCCTCTCGACGATCACCGGTTTGGGCGCTGCCGGGCCGATCGCCTTCTTTACACTGTGTGTGCTCTATGCGGTCATCTATCAACTCGTCTTGAACAGGCCGCTGGAAGAGTTCGGCTTCGGCGTGCTAAGTTTTATGAACCAGTACGGCGAGGCATTGCCGCCCATGGGATTGGCGGCGCTCTCCGAAAAGGAAGGGCTTGATCTCTACCTTTCGGTCATCATCGCCGCGCCGGGGCTGCTCCATTTGTACTACGACTCGTTCATCTGGAAGGTGCGCGAAAGCAAGAGTCAGGCTGGATTGTCATCGTGAGTGTGTTGAGGCGATATCGGTTTCTGCTGGTCGTTGTGGGAATCGCCGGGTTGATCGCGATCTGGGAACCGCCTCGGCCTGCCGACTTCGGCCAGGAAGATTATCGGCAGGATCTTGAACAAAAGCGCAAAGTGATCAAGATTCTCTCGTCTCGATATCCCAAAGGGCAGGAAGTGCAGGCCTTTTTAGGGATGGATGCCGCCAAACAGCAGGATTTCGTGCAGGCGCGGAAATATTTCGAAGAGGCGCTTGCATCCGGCGTAAAAACGGATGAGAATAACTTCTACTTGTACGCCCTCACGCTTGTCGCCATGGACGCTCCGCAAGAGGAGATCGACCAAGCCGTCACGAACTGGAAATACAATTATCCGTTTTCCAACCGCCGCGACCCCAGTGACAAGCAGGCCTTGAAAGAGTACCTTCGTTCCCAGGCCGCACAGACTGAGCAGTAGCGCTCGTCAAGATTTTCCCGGCGGCCGACGCTCCTTGGAGTTATCCCGTCGGATGTCATCATCGGCCCCCGCTAAATCGTCGCGAATTGCTTCTCTGGACCAGTTTCGCGGCTACACCGTCGCCGGCATGTTCCTGGTCAATTTCTTGGGCGGGTTTACCAACTGCCCGCAGGTGCTCAAGCATAGCCACCACTACTTGAGCTATGCCGACACGATCATGCCGCACTTTTTGTTCGCGGTCGGGTTCGCGTTTCGCCTCACCTTCGGGCGCCGGATTAGCAGCGAGGGGATGTGGCCGGCGTACCGGCGCGTGATTACGCGTTTCTTGGGACTCATCTTAGTCGCCATCGTCGTCTATGGGTCGGGCCGTGCGGCGGCGTCGTGGGAAGAACTGAGGCACGTCGGTTGGGAAGCGTTGTATTCTCCCTTGAAACGCGAATGGTTTCAGACGTTGATGCATATTGCGCTCACCGCGATTTGGATCACACCGGTGATTCGCTCCTCCGCCGGAGTGCGGATCGCCTACTTGTTCTTTTCCGCGGGGCTGCATATCGTGCTCTCGCACTGGTTCAATTTCGAATGGTGCAGCACCAGCCCCAACGTGATCGACGGCGGGCCGATCGGCGTTCTCACCTGGGCGATTCCCGCACTTCTGGGGACACTCGTCTGCGACGCGGTCGCCGGTGCGGAAGGCCGGCCGAATCTCGTCAAATTGTTTGCTTGGTCGATTCTGATCACGGGCATCGGCTGGCTGATGACCTGCGGCACCCGGCTGTATGACGTGACCGAAAGCGATATCGCTGAGCGGGAGCGAGACAAGAAAATGCAGGGAGTGATCGCCGCAAAAATCAACGCGGAGATCGCGCCGCTCAACAAGCAAGTCGGGGAAATTGACAAGAAGATCCATGAGTTGCGCGAGCAGCTTGACGGCATGTCGCTAGCGGTGGAGCAGGTCACTGATTCGGACGAACGCGAAAAGCTGATCCAGGAGCGTGACGCGTCAATCAAAAAGCGGGAAGAACTTCGCGCAGAAATCGACGAGCACAAACAGGGGCTCGACGCGTATCGCGACGGCAGCGAACCGTTCATCCTCAAGCAGCACGAACTCAAACAACAGATTCAAGCCATCACGGCGAAGCTTCAAGGCACTCCGAAAGTCGCCAAGGTCGAGGATGAGCAAGACCGTGCCAAGTTGGCCGCTGAGAAAGAGGCGTTAGTCAAAGACGAGCAAGCGGCCGCGGCCAAGATCGAAAAGATCAAACAGGAGACGCCCGATTCCAGCGCGGCGAACGTCAGGATCTTCCGCGACCCCAAACTGGCGCTTGATCCGATCATTCCGTCGCAGCAGCGGATCGACGCCCTAAAATCGCGATTTGAGGAACAGGGTTGGGAGGCGGTCGTCGCCGAGCCGCCTTTTGTCTATCCTCCGCACACCAAGCCGGGCATCGGCAAACGGTCGGTGATGTTGCGCGACTGGAACTACTGGATGGTCAGCCAACGGCAAGGCACGCTCTCCTACACGGTCATTGCCGGCGGGATGTCAATTTTCGTCTACGCGATCTTTTACATCCTGTGCGACATCTGGGGACTAAAGCTGGGATTGTTCACCACCTTTGGCACGAACGCGTTGTTCGCGTATGCACTGCACGGCCTGACGGGCCGCGCCGTGAAAGCCTTCATGCCCCGCGACGTTCCGGACTGGTATATGTGGCTCGGCTTCGCCGTGTTCATGTGGTTGACGTGGCTGTTCGTCCGGGTGTTGCAGAAGAACAACATCTACATCAAGCTCTAGAATCAGCCGGGCGAGAGGCAGTCTGTTGGCTACTTCAGGTCTTTGATTTCGAGTTGGTCCTCCGCCCCGAATGTGACGCGTGCGTGGTATCCACGCGCATCTGCGAGGCGAAACGGCGTCGATTTTCGCGCGAACTTCATCGGCCCCGGAGCGGAGAAGTACCAATTAAAGGTCGTGGGCACGTTGGTGAACTCGAATTGTCCTCTCTCGTCGGTTGTTGTGGACGCGAGAACGTTGCTTGCAGGGGGGAGTTCCTTGCCGACCAGCGTGATTTTCTGTCCTTGGGGAACCGGCTGACCGTCAGCGTTTAAGAGGACCCCTTGAAGCTTCGCTGCCGGTGCCATGGTGAAATCGACAGTCTTGGGCATACCCGGCAGAAAGAGATCTTCTTCTGACTTGCCCCAGCCAACGACTCCGTCAGGCTTCTCCAGAGCACAGATGAGACTACCTTGACGCGATAGATTCGTTTCAAACATGCCCGATTTACTGGCATACAGGACTGCTGCTTGCACGAGTTTTGGGTTTTTCGCTCGAAATCCCGGACCGAATTGGAGCTTATAGTTACCCTCATCGTCGGTCTTCGTCATTGCGCCTCCTTTCAATGTTCCGATCCCTGTAGCGGCGCGGATCACTACGCCGGCAACCGGTCGGCCGTCGGAATCGGTGACGTTGCCGACTGCGATAAACGGCTTGTGGTCATGAACATCGGCCACCTGAGGTCCGATTCTGCGAGGCGCCAATTTTGTCGTTTTGCCGTTCTTAACCTCGACGGAAAGCTGCCTGTCTAGAAAACCGTACTTCTCATGCCACACGGTCAGTTGGTGGCGGCCGGCGGGGAGGTTTTTGATTGTAAATCGGCCCTCCTTATCGGTCAGTGCGGCGTAGGGATGGTCGAGAATCAGCCAATACGATTTCATCCAGGTATGAATATCACTCTTGACCGCGAACGGTTGCCGTTCGGGGTACTTGAAGGTCAACGGCACTCCCTGTCGATCCTGCCGCTGGACGGCCACGTTATATCCAGGGTTCCTGGCTGGATAGACATGCACGTTGGTGTAGATCGGATCGGCATTGACCGCCTGGATTCTCTGTCCGGCACGAGCGATTAAGGCGTGCGGCGTAAATTGCCGGCCGACGGAGTCGAACATGATTGGCGGCAGTTCTTTGCCCTCCAAGGCGGGGTGGACCTCAGTCGGGCGTTTCCGCAAGTAGACGAAGACGTTGGCAATCCCCTTGGTGTCGGGGTCGATGAGCAATTCCTCGCTGTAAATCGTCTGCGCGGCTGAGACGGCGTCGTCGCGGACGTTCGTGTCTCCTTTCTTGACCAGCACTTTCGGTTGCGGTGGTTCTCCGCCGTAAAGAAACTGTCCGCTAACTGAACCCCAGCCGGCGAAATCGCTTTCGATCTGCACATCTGTCTGTTGCTCCGGCTGTGTGGCAATGTTGCTAAACTGAACGTAATGCAACCGCCGGACTTCTAGTTGAAACCTGTTGATATCCTTCATGCGAAGATCGACAAATTCCACTCTTTTTTGGGAAAAGCCTGACGCTCCGGCGCCGCGGGAGCTCGAAGGAAGATGGCGTGTTTTGCCGTCCTTGTCGACGGCCACGACGCGCACTTCGTGTTTTGCGATATTGTGGGCAAACTCCAAACTGATCTGATTGCCGATTCGCCGTGCGGGCAAAAACGTCACTCCGACCCTCTTTCCGTCCAGTCGACGGCTCATTCCGGTGGTACTTTGTCCGTTAAAGTTGGCTAACGGCATCCAGTCGCCGCTAGGCACGCTGATGCGAATGCTGGCGTGTTTCATCTTCGGGTCAAAACCGACGGTCTTGACGCGCAGATTCGGCAGTGGCTCTCCCTGCTGATCAAAGGGAGTATTTACACCTAAAATACTTCCGGATCCGATCCAGGTAATCTCCACGGAACGTAAGATATCCTCCGGCATGTCCTCAAATTGAAATACAAAGTCTCGCGCGATCTTATTTGCGCGAGCATTCATCCTACTGCCAATGTCGTCGTAAGGGGCGGCCTTTAGCATTGAACCGTCGGCGCGCCACCAGGGGCCGTCTCCTGACGGATGCTCTGCGACGGCGATCAGTTCTACCGTCCCCCCGAAGGGGAGTTCCGCGATCCAGTGCTTATCCGCCTGCTGCTCGACAGCTGGATTGCTCCGCGCTGTTGTATCATCGGCGGGTATGGCGGAGCCGACTTGAGTGTCGTCAGCCCGCACACCCGGCAAAACCACAGCCGCTAACGCCAGCAGCATCACAATTGACAGCATGCTCAGCCTGTGTTGCAGGCTGCGTTTGGAGTCCATAATGCGCAGCAATCGCTGCCGATACGTCCGGCCGGCCCGAAACATGCCCAGTGCCGGTTCGAACGCGACCGATTGACGATTGGCCTTCTCGACCGCTCGCAAGAAGGCATCGCCGCACTCCCGTCGCGGTGCTCCGGCAGCGGCCAATGCCGCATCGTCGCACGCGAACTCGCGCAGCCGGTTGACGACCACATTGACGATCCAAATCGCCGGATTGAAGAAGTGCAGGATTTGCACTAGACGTTGAAACAATGCGGCCCACAGGTCGCGGCGGCGGACATGCGCCAGCTCGTGCAGTACAATCCAGGATCGTTGCCCGGCCGTGTACGAATTCGCAAAATCCGAGGGGAGCAACAGGCAGGGCCTGATGATGCCGCACAGTGCCGGTGATGCGATGTCATCGGTCCAAAAGCAGCGGATCGTGCGGCGAACTCCCATTCGCGATTGCAAGTCGGCCAGATCGAAAGGCAGGTCGCCGGCTGATATCTCATTCATGGATCTCATCTGCAGGCGAAATCGCAGCTGTTCCCAAGCAAATCGCAACAGCAAGATCGCCACACTGGCCAGCCAAAGAACCAACAACCAGGATTGCCACGACAATCGTTCCGGGAGGAGAGTTGCAGCCGGCACGATCACTGTCGAAGGACTTGTGTCAGCTGCTGTGTCGTTCAATTCTAGCGCAGCGGGAGGGGGTGGCGTCACGTCGTTTAAGGACGCTGTCGCCGCAATCGTCGCTTCAGGATCGGCTCCGATGGCGGTCACCGCTAACGGCGCCGGTTGTTCCGGCGCGTCAGCCGATTCACTCTGAATCAACTGCTGCAGTTGATGCCGCGGTGACAGCCGCGTCAGCCAGGCCGGTCCCGCAAACTCGGCCGGAACCACTGCCTTGATCAGCACCAGCATAAACAGGCAATAGCCGAATTGCGCGGAAAGGCGTTTATGCAGCAGCCCCCAGAGCAGCCCCAACACTGCGACCAAGATCATCGTATCGATCAGGCTCTCGAACATGCCGGCAGCCCAAGATTGCGAGAAGTCATTCAAAGCGCTGGTCGTGATCATGTCTCGTCCTCCTGCGGGGGGGCCAGTTCATCGAGCAGTTCGCGCAACTCCGCCACTTCTTCGACGCTCAGATTGCTCTTCTCGGCCATGTAGGCCAGCAGCGGGGCCACCGTGCCTTCGACGGCGTGCTCCAGCAGCGAATCGGCGGCGGAGAACAACGATTTCAGCGCCGGCCGCGCCGGCCGGTAGAGAAAGCTATTGCCGACCTGCGTGGTTTTCAAATAGCCCTTTTCGACGAGCCGGCGGAGCAGTGTCTTGACGGTGCTCGCCGCCCAGCCCTCCGATGCGCCGGCGGCCTCGCAGACATCGCGAGCGGCGCAGCTTTTTTTCTCCCACACGATTTTCATTACCTTCCACTCGGCGGCGGAGAGTGGATCAGGACGACTGGCAGGCATGCGGCGGCTCCTGGAAAAACAACAAATCGTTCATCTACATTTGTAGACAAACGGTCCGTTGTTGTCAACATGTAATCTGCAGACTTCGTAAAACGATAGCCGTCTGCAGCGAATTTGAACTAAGGTCAAGTTAACGGTAGGTCACGCACGCTGATTGACAAAGCAGATGAACTGATTGTCTCCGATCACATTTTGCAAACGCCAACCTTTGGCCGCGCCATGCCTGACGCGGCCAAGGAAAGGGCGCTCCGCAGCGCGTCAGGCATGGTTCGTTGAACGGCGCACCTGCGACGACACTGCTTTGTAACGCATACTGTTGGCGAACGCGCGAGAGCGTGCCTGACCTACATTTTCTCTTCATTCAGCGGAACTATTAGTAGAATTCAAGCATCACGCAGACAGCGACAACTACTCTCCTAGATCAAACGCCGCTCGCGTTAGGGACGGCATCCGGAACACTCTGCCCGTCCACAAACATCCGCTGCCACAACTCCAAACAAAGTAGTGACCACAAGCGGTAGCTGTGATCCCACTTGCTCTGCAAGTGTTCCTCAATCAGCGATTCGATCGCTCCCCGCTTAAAATAGCCGCGGTTCAACGAGACTGGATCCAGCAGCGTCTCTTGCAGCATCGGCTTGAGTTCGTTTCGAAACCAGTGATCCAACGGCACGCCAAATCCCATTTTTCGGCGGCGCTGGATCGACGGCGGCAGCAAATCGCCGAAGGTCTCCAGCAAGATCAGCTTGCCGCGTCGTCCGCGCAACTTCGCTGATAGCGGCAAGCGGGCCGCGAATTCCGCCACGTGGTGATCCAAAAACGGGCTGCGGCATTCCAATCCGTAGGACATGCTCGCAATATCGACCTTCGTGAGGATGTCGCCCGGGAGATACGTCAACACGTCTGCACAGGTCGTACGCGTCACAAAATCGCGATCCCGGCAGGCCTCATACGCAGATAACAAGGGCAGGGCGGGATCCGCATTGCCCAACTCTGCGGCAAGATCAGGGGAGAGTAACGCTGTGCGGCGATCGTCATCAAAAATGCTGATCCACTTCAAGTAACGCCGTTCGGGAGGCTCACCCAGCGCCGAGAGCAGCCGCTTTAATCGTCGTCGGCGCGATTTCTGGCGGACCGACGCCGGCAAATGCTGCCACAGCTTCAGCGTGGCCAGCTTCCGAATCGGTGCGGGAAGCCTGTCGAACCAGGCGGCGATTTGCACCGCTTGGTAACGATCATAGCCGGCGAACAATTCGTCGCCCCCGTCGCCGGTCAGCGCGACGGTGACCTCGCGGCGCGTGATCTCCGAGAGGTACATCGTGGGAATCGCGGAGCTGTCGGCAAACGGTTCGTCGTACTGCCAAATCAGCCGGGGCAGAATTCCCAACGCATCCGGCGTGACCACAGCCTCGTGATGGTCTGTCCCCAAATGCCGTGCGGCTTCCCGCGCAAAGGAACGTTCATCAAACGCCGCAACCGGAAACCCGATCGAGAACGTTTTAACGGGCTGCTCGGTGAGCTGCTGCATCAGCCCGACAACAATCGTGGAATCGACTCCCCCCGACAGAAACGCACCCAACGGGACGTCGCTGCGCATTCTGAGCCGCACCGCTTCGGTGAGTGTTTCGCGCAATTGATCGCGTGTTTGCTGAGCAGCGGGATCTTGCGCGCTTCCAAAATCGATTCGCGCGGCGTCCTGATCGAAATCATCATATCCCGGTTGCCAATACCGCTTCAGAGTTAGCGTCCCGTCGCGGTAGACCGCCGTGTGCGCCGGCGGAAGTTTTTGAAAACCTTTGAGCAAACAGCGCGGGGCGGGGACATATTGAAACGTCAAATACTCGTTGAGTGCCGTCGGATCCACTTCACGGGGCAGCCCGGGGACCTGTAGCAAGCTCTTTAGTTCGCTGGCAAATAACAGCCGCTCGGATTCTTGCCGGTAGACGAGCGGCTTTTGTCCCAGCCGGTCGCGGGCGAGAAACAATTGCTTTTGCCGATCGTCCCAGACGGCGAAAGCAAACATGCCGCGCAGACGCGACACGCAGTCGGGTCCCAGTTCTTCGTACAAATGCACGATCGTTTCGGTATCGCAGGACGTGCTGAAGCGAT
This sequence comes from Planctomycetales bacterium, assembly GCA_028285345.1. GTDB lineage: Bacteria > Planctomycetota > Planctomycetia > Planctomycetales > Planctomycetaceae > Symmachiella. The sequence continues at coordinate 130,065 of JANQPT010000012.1, read as the reverse complement.
GCCCGCTTTGCTCCAGTTCCGATTGCAGCTCGCGGTAATTGTAGATCTCGCCGTTGAATGCGACCCAGATCGTCCCGTCTTCGTTGCAAAGGGGTTGACGCCCGCCGGCGAGGTCGATGATCGACAGCCGCCGATGTCCGAGAGCCGCACCCGCGGCCGGCTCGGACTGGTTTGCCTGTTGCGCCGAGTGATACAAGCCGAAGTCATCCGGGCCTCGATGCGCCAAGACGCTTGTCATCCGCTCCAGGACGGATTGCTCCAGCGGCTGTTCGCGCTCAGTCCAAGCGGCTCCGGTAATCCCGCACATATTAACCCTCGAATGAATTCGACCGCCGCGCGTTGAAACGACAACTTTGCCGACCTGCCGTGTCACTCCGCCAATACTTCACGATACAGCGCAGCGTAACCTTCGACCATTGCCTCAATGGAAAAATGATCGCGGATCCGCGCCTGGCCGGCCTGACCAAACGCGGCACGTTGATCCGCGTCCTTCAGCAAAACGTCGGTTTCCTTGGCGCGGGCGACATTGTCGCCGACGGGAACCAGTTCACCCGTCGTTCCCGGCACAACCAATTCGCGATTTGCAGGAATGTCTGTGGCGACGACCGGCAATCCGGCCGCCATCGCTTCCATCAGGCTATTGGACAGGCCTTCAAATTCGCTCCCCAGCCAAAAGACTTCGATCACGGGCATGAGGCGTCTGGGATCTGCCTGATGCCCCATAAAGCGGACCCGGTCGCTGTTCTCTGTTTTGCGAACGAGGCGTTCCAGCATATCCCTGTCCGGGCCGTCGCCGATCAGCAGCAAATGAATCTGCGGCTGCAAATTGCTAAGCAACTCCATGCACCACACGAGGTCTTTGACGCGTTTTTGCGGGGCGAGTCGGCCCACGTAGCCCACAACGCGCGCATCGGTAGGCAGTTGCAATTCTTTGCGAAGCTCATCCCGTGTTGCGGGAGGCGCTGCGGGCAAGTCGATGCCGTTATGCACCACCCGCAACATTCGTCCGGGGACTCCCACATGACCATAGAAATCCGTGACGCTATGAGAGTTGCCGACCAGCAAATTTGTACGAGAAATCAGCTTCCGGTCCAGCCATAGCTGCCACCCCGATTTCCACGAGTCGACGCACCGTTCGGAAACGATGACTTTGCAGGCGGGGCGTTTTCCCAATACGAGCCGTCCGTAGCTGTTTGCCGCAAACAGCCAGGTATGCACAATCTCGGGCCGCCACTCCTGGATGATTCGCCGCAGACGCAACAGCGTCGTGGGATCAAACTTAAAGCGCTTGCCCAAGACGTCGACCGGGATCTGATGCTCCGCCAATTCATCTGCGTAGGGACCGCCACGTGTCAGGGCGACGACGCGCACGTCGAATTGGTCGGCGGGCAAACGCGAGGCCAACAGCGACAGTTGTTTTTCGGCCCCCGATCGATCGAGCGTCGGAATCACCAGCAGCAGCTTGATCTTCAAGGCAGAATCCAGCCCTCTCTCTTGCCATGGCCTGCAGCCTGGCGATAAATTCTCCTAGTGCATCAACTAATCTGAATTGACGGGTTGAGAAATCTCCAATGAGCACGCCAACGAGCGTGCGGCCCACTTCTGGGGCCTGTCAACTCAGGGTGGTTGGATCACGAGTCGCCTGCCGACTCCGCCGCTCCTGCGACGGCAGGAGTCAATCATAATCGAGCCTGACAGGATTTCCATCAACTGATCGTTCGTAACATGCAACGCACTCTAAGCTCAGGACGGATAATAATGATAAACACGGCACTGAAGATGTTCTCAATGGGATTCGTTGCAATCATGCATGTTTGGGGAGCTGCCGCCGTGACCCGGGCGGCCGATAAGCAAATTCCCCCTCCTCAAACCAAAGCCGTTCCTGTCACCGATGTGCTGCATGGTGAAGAAATTGTTGATCCCTACCGCTGGCTGGAGGACCAAAACAGCCCGGAAACGCGCGCCTGGATCAAACAACAAAACGAATACACCGATCAAGTATTGGGCCACCTGAAGGGCCGCGAGAAGATCGCCCGGCGATTGGGCGAATTGATGAAGGTCGACGCGGTGGGACTGCCGCAGGTGCGCGGTGAACGTTATTTCTTTATGAAACGCGCGGCAGACCAGGACCTTTCCGTGATCTGCCTCCGTCAAGGCGCTAAGGGGCCGGACGAGGTACTCATCGATCCGGCTGACCTGAGCGACGACGGCAGCAAGACCGTGAGCATCACGGCGATATCCGAAGACGGCAAACTGATGCTCTACGCGGTCCGCACGGGAGGGGAAGATGAAATCGAGATCAAATTCTTTGATGTCGATGCCCGCAAAAACCTCAACGACGTGTTGCCCCGAGCGCGCTATTTCGGCGCGTCGCTCACGCCGAATAAGAAGGACTGCTACTACACAAAGCACGACGACGACGGTCCGCGGATTTTCCGCCACCGCGTCGGCGGAAGCATCACTGACGACACGAAAGTTTTCGGCGACGGTTACGATGCCGGAAAAATCCTCTTCGCCGGGATCTCCGAAGGGGGGCAGTATTTGATCATCCATGTGCTGTACGGATCGGCGGCGCCGAAGTCCGATTTGTTCTTCAAGGACATCATCGCTGACGGCCCTGTCCGGCCCATTGTCGACGACATCAATGCCCGCTTCTTCGGAGCGGCGATCGAGAACCGCCTGTTTGTTCGCACCAATTGGAAGGCCTCGAACGGACGCATATTGGAAATCGACTTACAGCACCCGGAGCGCGATCGCTGGAAAGAAATCATCCCGCACAGCGACGCCGTGCTCGAAGATTTCTCGCTCTGTGGCGGCAAGTTGTTCGTCAATTATCTCGACAACGTGAAATCTCAGCTTCGCGTTTATGACCCCGACGGCACTCATGTGCGCGACGTCAAATTCCCGGCACTGGGCACGGTGAGTGAAGTCATCGGCGAATGGAAGAATCCGGACGCGTTCTTTTCATTCAGTTCGTTCCATATCCCGTCGACGATTTATCGCGACACGGTCGCCACGGGCGATCAATCAGTTTGGGCGCGGCTGAATATTCCGGTGGATAGCGCAAAGTTCGAGCTCAAGCAGGTCTTCTACCAGTCCAAAGACGGCACGAAGGTGCCGATGTTTGTGATCCATCAACGGGGGATGAAGCTGGACGGCAAGAATCCGACGCTGCTCTATGGCTACGGCGGGTTCAACATCAGTTTAACCCCGTCGTTCTCGCCGAGAGCGGTGGCGTGGATCGAGCAGGGAGGCGTTTTCGCGGTTGCCAATCTGCGCGGCGGGGGGGAATTCGGCGAGAAATGGCACGAGGCCGGCATGCTGGACCGCAAGCAAAATGTTTTCGATGACTTTTACGCCGCTGCGCAGTGGCTGATGGATCATGGGTATACCAATTCCAACAAATTGGCAATCGCCGGCGGCAGCAACGGGGGGTTGTTGGTGGGAGCGGCGATGACGCAACGTCCCGAGCTGTTTCGCGCCGTCGTCTGTTCGTACCCGCTGTTGGACATGGTCCGATATCATCGGTTTTTGGTAGCTAAGTTTTGGGTGCCGGAATACGGTTCGGCGGAGGATCCCGAGCAGTTCAAAGTGCTCAAAGCGTATTCGCCCTACCACAACGTCAAACGGGGCACGAAGTATCCGGCGCTGCTGTTGATTACCGGAGACGCCGATACGCGGGTTGATCCCTGCCATGCCCGCAAGATGGCAGCGCTAATGCAGGCCTTCAGCCACGAAGCCAATCCGGTCCTGTTGCACTACGACACCAAAGCGGGCCATTCCCGCGGCCGTCCGGTGAGTACGCGGATCGAGGATCTGACGTATGAACTTGGCTTCTTGTTCGAGGAGTTGGGCGTTCCCGTCCAATAGACACGACAACAGCCGCCGATCCGGGCAATGATCGGCGGCTGTTTTTGTCCGTGGAACTACAATGGTCAACGCTTTCAGCGTGAGAAGCCCTGGCTGACTTCTCAGTTTTGATAGCAGGGTGGATCTTGCATCTTGGCCTCCTTTTGGCTTGCCTGGCAGGCAATTTCGAGACTGTTGCAGTCGGCGGGTCGCTGATGATCCGCATCAACCACCCCGAGCGGGCGATGCGACTCAGCGTCATCCGTCGACATCCGTGGGAACTTCAATCGATCGACAAGCCAAACATACCACATCAATTTCGCGATCATCGACGTTCCGCCGAAAACCGACTCCCAATTGCAGGATTGGCGTGATGCAAGGTTTGCTCGCGTAAGCCTGGAAGAGTTTTCCGCCGAAATTTGCCAGTTGACCTCTGGCTGTTCGCGATACAATCGCTACGGCACGCAAAAACCGTGGGGCACAGTATCGTCACATGGCACCCGCCAAAGAAAACGCCCGCGACGAATCGTCGTTCGTCACGGGCGGTCTGTAAACTTCTCGGCAGCTTGATGCCGACGATCAATAGATAAAGCTCAACGTTGCCGTCGTTCGGCTCTCGAACAAGTCCTTGCGCTGAGTCAGCGGAAACTCCCATGCTCCGCCGAGGTGGACTGATTCGCTGAGTTTGTAGACCGCACCAACGGCCAAAGAGAGGAAGTGATTGCCGGCGACGTCACCTGCGCCAAGGTTAATCAAATCGCCGCCCTCGGTCGTTACCCCCGGCAGAAGGCCGCCGCTACGGGTGTATTGAATCCCGTTCATTTCCAACAGGGCGTAGAAATCTTCGGCGATCTCATTGTCCAAGTGCAGGCTGTAATAAAACGACGTGCTCTCGAGATTGGGGTTGTTGGGGATGTTCCAGCCGATCGTGGCGACGAAGTGAGCGGTATCAAACTCTTGCCCCATCGTCAGGAAAAACGTCCACAGACCGTCGCCATTGCCCTGAAAGACGTCACTGCTGCCCTGATTCCATTCGTAGATCAAACCAGAACTGAGCAGGAATTGTTCTTCGGGATCGCGGACCAGCACGTATTTGAACCCGCACGCCAGGTCGCCCCAGCCACTGGAGTCTCCCAGTGCGTCCGACTGCAGCGTAATATAGCCGTCCTTTTGGGCGATGACGGATAGGCGTTCATTCAACGCTACTGACAGTTGGGCCGCGTAAAGCTGCAAGTCGCCGCCGCCCAGAATCGAATCCTCTGGAATCAGTTGATTGATGAACAGACCGCGTAGCCGCGTCATGGAGCGTGGATCGATAAACCGCACCGGATTTGTCACTGGTTCGATAAATCCATCGAAGCAGTGGTCGCTTTGGAATAATTTGCGGCACCCACAACAGGACGATCCGCCGCACCCGCATCCTTGCTGACCGCAACCGCATCCATGCTGACCGCAACCGCTGCATTGACAGCCGTAACCACACGCCGATCCTCCGCAGCAATTTCCGCTGTGCCAGTTCGAGTGAAACCCGACCTGCGTGACGTCAAGTCCCGAGGTTTCCTTCAAGCCATAAGTATCGTTGTGGACCGAAAACGCATCCTTCGGCCCGGCGGCGTCGGCAAATTTGATGAATTCGGGTTCCGACGCCTTTAGCGGTGATGCGTCAGCGGTACATTGCAGGACTGCAATGATCACCACCCAGTGGGATATCCTCACGGCCGTTTCCTCCTTGAAACAATTGAAACCTCGCAATGGGCAGGCCCTGAGCTGAATTACATTGGCACATTGCGCTAAATTGAAACTAAAGAGCGCATCACCGAACTGAATCAGTATCTCTTTATATCTCTGTTAACTCGTAATACGGGTGTTTTGAGTTGACGGGTGATGGCATCGTGACTGTCAGGGGATCCGGGCGCTTTGCGCAATTACATCGCCCACGAAATTGCACTATTGTTGCCCTTGTCGTCTAGTTTGATTCCCTAATATACGTGGCTCCTCGACGTGCGACGGGAGCTGATTGGAACCAGCAATCGCCGTCCATGGCAATGGGACCTCGTCGATCGGGCGTTGTACCTCCGTGCCGATGGGCAGGATTCATCTAGAGTCATCTCAGAAGAATCGCTAACATTCTCGCCGACGTCAGTCACGATGTTTCGAACGCTCGCCGATTGCCTGTCTTCTCTGCCTGGATTCGAATCCTGCCGATATGCTGCGCACCTTGTTATTCCACACAGTCGGACGCCCGGTCCGAAAGTCGTTGTTTTTAGCCGTCGCGGTCCAAAAGTGTCTGCTGCAATGGACGGAATGGCTATTCCACAAGTACGCGCGGGCGCTGGCTATTTTGTGTGGCGGCAGTGATCCCAAGTGGTTTTTCTCGAGTTCGCTCGACGAATCGCGGGCCTATTTTCGAGGTTTGGCCCGGCAGATTGAGCAGTTTGATTATCGGCCCAAGATCAGCGTCATCCTGCCGGTCTATCGTGTGGAGCCTGCCATCTTGGAAGAAACTCTGGCGACAGTCGCGCTACAATGCTACGACAACTGGGAACTTTGCATCGTCGACGATGCTTCAGGGAATCCCAAGCTGGAGCAAGTGATCCGCAGCTTCGCCGAACAGCATCCCGGGCGCATTCGATTCGCGGCGAATGAGCAAAACCGGCATATTAGTGCGACGTCCAATCGCTGTATCGAGATGGCGACTGGAGAGTATCTCGCGCTGTTGGATCATGACGACCGGCTGATGCCCAATGCTCTGGCCGAAATGGTCCGTTACATCAACTTGCACGATCGGCCGGAAATCCTGTACTCCGACGAGCGTGTGATCGAGCCGGACGGCAAAGCGACACATTTGGTCTACTGCAAACCGGACTGGTCACCGTTCCTGCATCTTGCATGTAACTACACCACACACTTGACGCTCTATCGCACTGCTCTTGTCCGCCGCATAGGTGGGTTTCGTGTCGGCTTCGAGGGAGCGCAGGACCACGATCTGATGCTGCGGGCGGTCGAAGCGACGGAAGAACCGATCGTGCACGTTCCGTTTTGTCTCTATCAGTGGCGGGCACTCGAGACCAGTACGGCCAAGTCGGCTGAATCGAAGCCGTATGCCGCGTCCGCCGGGATCAAAGCGGTCAGCGAAGCCTGCCGTCGTCGCGGCCGGCCGGCCAGCGTCGAGTGGGAGCCGGAGCATTTTCACTACCGCGTCCGCTTCGATACGCCGGATCCGCTGCCCCTCGTCTCAATTCTGATTCCGACCAAAGACCAGCCGCGCCTCCTCCGCGATTGTCTGGAATCGATCTTTTCCAGGAGCACTTATCCGCACTTTGAAGTGATTCTGCTCGACAACGGCACCACGGATCCTGAAGCGCAGCAGGTCATGCATCAATTCGCAGCGGTGCACCCGGAGCGGGTTCGCGTCGAGTCGCAACCCGGGCCGTTCAACTTCGCCGCGCTGAATAACCGCGGCGCCGAACTTGCGCACGGTGAGTACCTTGTTCTGCTGAATAACGACACAGTCGTGCGGACGCCGCAGTGGATCGAGGAGATGCTCAGCTTCGCGCAGTTTCCGGAGGTCGGCGCAGTTGGTTGTAAGCTGTTGTATCCCGACGGAACGATTCAGCACGCCGGGCTGGAATTGCAGGACCGCAGGATCGCCAACCATTCATTCAAGTTTCTACCCGAGCGGACCACAGCCTATCACAACATGACGCGTACGGTGCACGAAGTGTCGTGCGTGACCGGCGCTTGTCTGATGATCGCAGCATCGAAGTACCGCGCCATAGGCGGGTTGGACCAGGTGTATTTGCCGAACGGCTATGGGGACGTCGATTTTTGTCTGCGGCTGGGCCAGGCCGGTTATTCGCAGGTCTACACGCCGTACGCCGTGCTCGTCCATGACGAGTCTCGCTCACGCGGCCGCACACCGGAGACGTTTGAGCGGCACTACATGCTGAATAAGTGGGGACACCGACTGGTCAATGACCCCTATTTGAATTTCAATCTTCAACGGAATTTACGACGTGAGATTGACCTGGAGTACCCGTTTTTGGATCTCACCGGCAAGGAGTTTCGCGAACTGCTGAAGTCGGCGCCTCCTGTTCTGAGTCCCCCTGCTCATCATGATCGACGGGCCGCATAATAATTCTCAGCGAAACCGTTTGCCGACGCGGTTACCCCCGTAAAACGGTGAAGAAACTCCAAGAGCCGCTGGTTATAGACTCCGGCCAGACGCCGGCCCCTCTCCAGCGAAAAACCATTACGGCTCCGCAATGAACGGGCCACCTCTTCAGGGTCGCGAAAGCAACAGATAAAGTGGGGTTGGCTCAGGTGCGGCAAGTACAATTCGACCGTCAGCGTCGTGCGGGGATCCTTGAACCCCCAGAATTGCTTGCCCGCACTCGCCCGCCCGACCAGCGCGCGAATTGGTTCGTTGAATCGCTCGGCGACTGACATCAATGCGGATCTCGCAGGAGGGCAATGCCAGCTTCCGCCCGCGGCGGCAAGCAGTCGGTCATTCATCTTCACGAACCGCACATCTTCGTAATGTCCGCGGGGATTTGACGCGGACGGCGCGATCAGAGTTTCGCCCAGACTGATTTCGTGGTCCAATCCCCGCGCGACCAGCGATGTGGCCGAGCGGTGCATGCCCAACACGACGAATGCCTTTTGCCGGCTGTCCGAATCCACTGATAATTAGGCCCCGCTTGTGTCTCCCCGAGCGGCGGGTCTCCGTAGAAGCGATCCGCATCGAGTGTGGGTGGCTGCAGAATCATCCCCTCACCCTGACTGGCAAGGTTGCGCGCGGATTGGCGATCAGTAGTTCAGGTCGAAAAAGCGCTCGGCCCGCTGGACGTTCTTGGGATCTTTTTCCCGCAGGGCCTCGATATGTTTAAGCGCCGCTTCCTTGACCTCCGGCTGAGCGGTTTCTCCCTTCGGCGGTTTGTCCCGCACCGCGGCAATCAGGAACTTGACGATACCCAACCGTACCTGCAAGTCGTCGTACTCCGGCGCCCCGTAGAGAGCAACGATGCGGTCCATCTGCGTCCAGTCACGCCAGCGGGCGAGGTCTCGAATTGCCGAGTCCATCACCTGGGGACGATCGATCATCAGCCGCATCGACGATTTCAGCCGTTCCCGACTCACTCGCCCGTCACCGTAGGTCCACAGAAATCGGATTGCCTGCATCGCGGCCAGAAGTTCACCATCTGGGATATCCTTTTTTCTGAGGATTTCGCGCTCGATCAGATCCATTCCCTTTTCGCCGGTGAGCAGCAAGTATCCTCCCATGACGCCGTCCACACCGAGCCGGATGTCGGACTCGCGCTTGAGAATCTTCTTCTCCAGCAACTTCGCGTCTGATTTGTCGCCGCAGAGGCCGAGCATCAGCCCATACAGTCCGAGCCGCGTGCCGGGGATCTGCTTGTCGAAAATCCAACGCCGCAGTTTTTCGCGCGGCAAACGGTCGCGAAACTGTGCCACATCCGCATACGGCATCATGGCGAACTCCGCATACGCGTCTTGGGCGATTTGCGGATCATCTGCCTCGAGATATTGCAAATAATAGCCGCCCCGCTTAAGAGACGGCGCATCGACGGAGGGCGCCGCAAGCACGTAGTCGATCAATGCGGGCGACACTTCGATGAGGTTGTCGCCCCAGCGGAAGCTCTCGGGGTCCGCTCCGCGAAGCAAATAGAGTGTGTCCTCTTGTGGAGCGTAATAGCGGTCGATCACGATTTCCGCGCCTTCGACGGGCAGCGGAATCTTCGGCGTCGTTGAAGACTCGCCATTACCGGCGTGACGTTTTGCCAATTCCGTGGAGATGTGCAACACGCGTTCCACCCGCACCGTCGTCGTCCCCGGCTTGCCGTCTTTGCCTTCGGTGCCGCCGACGCGGCGCACGATCACCGAGGCGTCGATACGAAAAATCTGGTCTGAAAGCGTTTCGGTCCGCGGACAGAACGGGCAGCCGCTCACCGGGACAGCCGTCATCAACGCGTACAGCCCGGCTGTCATCAGCCCGCAAACGATGATCCCCCGGCGAAACCGGGGGATTGGGAATCCTGCGTACATGGCCATTTCCTCGCCCCCCGGCATCGCCGAGGGGCACAATGGTTTACGGTTTCATAATCATGAAGAACCGCTCCGCTTCTTTGACCGTCTTGGGGTCCTTTTTGCGGAGGACATCGAGCGCCGCTCTGGCATCTTTGACGTGTTGAGGAAGCTTCGATTCATCAACGTCCGCTCCGTCTTTCGCTGGTGCCTCTTGTCGAGTGTCGGGGATATCTTTACCCGTTACCTTTTCCTCTTTGCCGGGAGCGGACTGGGCCTGATCCTTGCTTGCAACCTGGTCAGCCTTCGGTTTCTCCGGCTTCGGGTAGTCCTGGGCGCACGTTAAGAGGTAACGCACGATCGCCCGCTTGATCGAGGGGACTTGATACGCCTCGTCGTCGTACATCTCCATGAGCTGGTCGAGCACCGACCAGTCTTTCCACCGCGCTAAGTCGGCGATCACCAAATCGGTCATTTCCGAACGGGTCAGCAGCAGCCGCATGGACTGCCGCAGACGGTCTTTGCTGATCCGTCCGTCGCCGTACTTCCAAAAAAACCTCAAGGCCATGGTCGCGGCGTAAACCTCGCTGAACGGCACTTTTTTGTCGGCCGACGAGACGAATTTCGATTGTTCGATGACTTTCAAACCCTCTTCGCCGGTCAGCAACAGATAGCCGCCGATAATCCCGTCGATTCCGAGACGGTAGAGCTCGGTCTCCTCGGTGATTTTGTCCCGCATCAGTTTGGCGTCGGATTCTTTGCCGCACAGACCCAGCAGCAGTCCGTACAGTCCCAGCCGTGTTGCCGGGGTCTCTTCGTTGGTGATCCACTTAGCGAGTTTCTTGCGGGGGAGCTTATCGGCCAGCGGTGTAATGTCCTTATACGGTGCATTGGCAAACTCCGCGTAGGCGTCGTTGGAGATCATCTCGTCGGGGAATTCCAGAAACTTCATGAAGTACTCCAACCGCTTCTGGTTGTTTGTTTCCGGCGACGGAGCTTGAGCAATGTAGTTGAAGCTAGTTTCGGTGACTTCGATCGGGCTGCCCCACTCCAATTCGTTCCCCTGCGTGCCGAAGATCAAGAACAGATCGCCCTCTTTTCCAGGACGCAGACGGGCCATTTCGATCCGCTGGCCCTCTTCCAACGTCTTCGCCTTGTTGTTGCGGAGCACCTGGGTGACTTCGTAGATCGTCTTGCCGGGTTTGTCCTGATCTCCTTTTTTACCGGAGACCCATTGCACCAAAACGGCGGCGTCGGCGGACGCTAACTGTTCGCTGAACGTCAGCGAAGGAGCGCTGCAAAACGGACAGCTGCGAGACTCGGTCGCCGCCGTCATGACCAACATTACAGCGGCCAGCGCCGTCCAAAACTTGTGGTAACGGTTGTTTCGCATTGAGTTCACTCCTCGTAGGCCGCCTATTTGCCGGCCGCTTGGTTTATCGTTGGATGATCACGGCGTCGTCGATGGAATAGAGTCCGTCGACCTTTTTGTTATCGTAGGAAAGCAGTTCGATGTGAAATCGTCCTACCACGTCAAATGGGCGCAAGACAATGTAATCCGTCGTCACGCCTTCGCGCAGGACGACTCTGGCAATGTCGTACGGTTTCGGGTTCGAGCCGAAGCAGCAATCCTTCGGGTCGCGGACAAAGGCAAACACCGAGATGTCCGTCGCGGAGAATGGCGGCCGCATGTAACCTCGCAGCCGGATGCGTTTCCCGTCCAAATCCTTCAGCCACTGCGGCAATTGCTCCACGGCGTCGAGTGTGACCGGCTCCATATTCAGCACTTTGAGTAGATCCAAGTCCTCATACGAGACGCGCAGTGCGCGGTTTGTCCCCGTTCCCTCGAGATGGAAGCTGTTTTCTGGAACTAGCAGTTTCACCTCGCGTTGCGACTGCTTCGGAAGATCGACGTCGCGGACCGAATAATTTGCGTCTCTCGCAGTATTCCTACGCTCAGCGGTTAACTGTTCCGTCGCTGCAATGGTTGTGTTCGCGGCGACATTTTGCTCAGGCGCGGTCGTTGTTATATCTGGACGCGTCGAGACAGGTTCCTTTTGCGGCTGCTCTCGCACTGACTGCGTTTCCGGCGACTCGTAAGTCAGCAGTTCTTTATCCGCTTGATCAGTGCCGCAACCGCATAGCAGCAACCCGCCGCAAAGCAGCGAGAGCGTGAATTCAAGCGGTAATTTGCGGTCAATGGTTTTCATCGCCCATGCACAACGTTGATAACACTGGCAGTCTTCAGCGCTGAATGATGACGGCGTCGTCGATGTAGTACACGCCGTCCACTTTTTCGTCGTCGTAGGAGAGCATTTCGATGTGGAATTTGCCGACCACGTCAAATGGTCTCAGTTCGATGTAGTCGGTGGTGACCCCTTCGCGCATCACGACCCGAATCACATCGTACGGTTTGGGATTACGGCCGAAACAACAGATCTGCGTATCACGGGCCAGGACGAATACAGAAATCCCCGTGTTCATAAACGGAGGGAACATGAACCCTCGCAGGCGGATTCGTTTTCCGTCCAGGTCCTTGAGCCATTTCGGCATCTTCTTGTCCGCGTCGAGCGAGACGGGATCCATGTTGAGCACTTTCAGCAGGTCCAGATCATCGTACGAGACCCGCAATGCTCCGTCGGGGCCCTCTGCACGAAACTTTTTGTCCGGAACGAGCAATTTCACTTCGCGCGGCTTCGACGTGCCGGGCGGGCGTGGATCTCCGGGAAACGTCTCCGGCTGCACGTCCGCCGGTGGATCATCGCCGGATTGTTCGCGTGTGTCGTCTGTCGGTCTTGCATCGTCTGTCGTTGCCGGCGCTGCGGGAGACTCACCTGCGGTGACGTCGCCGTCTAGTTTGCCCGGACCCGCGTCGCTCGAATCGGAAACGTCGTTCGACGGCTCGGGCGATTCAGCCGCCGGGTCGGTTTCTGAGTCCCCGTTGGCTTGTGACTGACGCTGCTGCATCTCGGGTGAATCGATGGTCAGCAGCGGCTCGTCGCTGTAACTGCTGCCGCAGCCGGAGAGCAGAGCCGGACCGATTAAGGCGGTAATCATCCAGATCGCTAGCGCTCCGCGGCGGATGTCGTTCATCGGATATGGAATCCTTCCAGCGTGTAGACCGGTTTTAAGCCGTCGGAGATGCGGACGCGGTCATCCAGCCGCAGCACGCCGCCAATCCCGATCGGTGTGGTTTGAGCGCGCAGGTCAACTTTTTGGTCGTTCTGCAGATTCACCAAGATCATATCTTCCAATTTGGGCTGGCCGCCGAAGCAACAATCGCCCGAATCCTTCACCAACACAAAATCCGTGATGCCGGTCGTTTTTCGGCCAGGATACATGTAGCCCTTGATGTAGATCGGCTGTCCGTCCAACGCTTCGATCTCGGGATGCAGTTTCAACGCGCCCTCTTCGACTGTTGGTTTTTGACGGGCGAACCAACTGAAACTGACCCGCTGGTGTCCTTCAGGAAGTTCCATGATATAGGCGGTTGTTTGATAGGCCGACCCTCCGACCAGACAAAGCGCTGACAGCGCCAATCCGAGCCGAGCTAACATCGTGCCGCCTAGCTCGCCTTTGCTCGCGCGAATCTTCCAGATGGCGATGATCCCTAAGATGGTGCCGACAGCGCCGATTGCCAGCGCGTGCCATACCAAAAATCCGGCCGCGGCGCAAATGCCAAAAAACAGACTGACCGGTGCAAGCGGGGTCACGGGACGATAATCGAATTCGTTCCGCTCGGGCTCTTGCGGTGATTCGTATTGGGGTTCAGGAATAGTATCGGCATTCTCCGCCTGCCGGCCGGTGAGGGAATCTTGCGAGGCTTCAATTGTTGACATGGTCGCCACCCTGTGTTGTGCCGTCTTACCGTAATTGATGCTTGGGACAAAAGATACAAAAAACGCCCGACGGTTTCGTAGGCAGCCATGCCCTCTGCGCACGGACGTATCAGAAATCCTACAAGTATTCCGTAATTATCATACCATGAAACGATGCCGGGACTAGCCCTTCGTGGAGAAATCAGGGCCTCAGTCACCGCTCTGGATTATTCGAGATTTCTTTCCCAATCGGCGTATTTGAGTCGCATCGACGCAATTCGTCTGTGACTCAGTTGGCCAGCGATTTTGCGACATCGGTACGATAAGCGGTCATCCCCGGCACCATGCCGATCAACGATGCCAGTACGACCAGTCCAGGTATCAAAACCAGTTCCACCGGTTCAAACGACCACGGATTGATGATCAACCCGCTCTGCAGTTCGATATACGGCGCTGCGGCGAGGATCAGCAAATGGCCCAACAACACGCCCGCCAGTCCTCCGCCTACGCACAGCAGTATCGACTCGGAGAGGATGATCGAAAACACGCTCCCCCGCCGCGCCCCCAGCGCCCGCATGATGGCGATCTCGCGCCGGCGGTCCGACATCGAATTGTAAATGCTGACGAACACTCCCACGCCCGAGACAACGATGATCAGCGTGATCAATACCAGCAGCAGCAGTCGGACGTTGTCGATGAAGAGTGAGAACAGATTACGAATCTGCCCGACGGGGCTGACCGCCTGAGCTTCCGGGCGGTCGTTGATCACGGCCTGCAATTGCGGCGTGACGATCTCCGACTTGCAGCGTATGAGGATTGCTGTCACTTCCTTCTGCTCATCGGGCAGCGGGCCGTGGTGATGACCATGGTCATGGCCGCCGTGGGCATCCGTGGAGTGCTGTTCTTCGTCCGGCGTCTTCGGCTCAACCACGGCGTCCGGGTCTTCACCTCGGGCTATTGCCAGCGCCTTGGCTTTGGCGGCCGCCTCATCGGCCGGCTTTTCGTGGCCTTCGATCATGAAGAATCCGTCCAAGTGGACGAACACCGCTTTATCGTTGGGAGTCCCCGTCGGCGCGAGCACGCCGACAATGGTGAATTCCTCATCGTGTACGTGGGCGTCACCCGAACCGTCGTCGACTCCGTGCACGGGCTTAAACGTGCTGCCGATGTCCCAGTTGTTGGCGCGGGCCACGCTCGATCCAATCACCGCCTCAAACGGCCGGGAAATGAATTTGTCCTGTTGCGCCCCATCGCGACGATAGAAACCGTACTTCTTACCCGGCATGTATTCGACGCCGAAGAATTCCGGGATCGTTCCGACGATGCGGAACCCGCCTTCCTGAGTGGTGTCCCCCATCGCCAGAGGAATCGCGTGCGCGATACGCGGGTTCTCTTTGATTTCTTTGTAGTACAGGTAGGGAATGTTCTCGACCGGCTTGCCGAAATGGAAAACTGTGTTCAATACCAATTGCAAAGGGCTGCCTTTGGCGCCGACAATGAGATCGTATCCGCTCGCCGTCTGGTTGAACGACTGGTCGATCACGCCGTACATCACGAGCACCGTGACCATCAAGGCCACTCCCAGCGCGACGCTCAGTGCGGTCAGCATTGAGGCCAAAGCCCGTTGGCGAATGCTCTTCCAGGCGATCGTGATCAGGTTCATTTGGCGCCTCCCGGCTTATTGAACTCTCCCAACTGCTCGACCCGCTCAAATTGGCCGGCGACGTCTTGCGAGTGGGTCACCAGCAGCAACGAGACGTCGTTCTCGCGGCAAGCCTCGCGAATCAGTTTGAGGATTGTCTCTTGGTTCTTGACGTCGACGTTTGCGGTCGGCTCGTCCGCCAACAGCAACGAAGGTTGATTCGCGAGCGACCGCGCCACCGCCACGCGTTGCTGTTCGCCCACCGACAGCATGCCGGGGCGGTGCCCGAGGCGGTGTCCCAAGCCGACGCGCTCGAGCAATTCCTTGGCGCGGGACTTGCCCCCGCTGTTGCCCGCGAAGCTCATGCCGAGCAGCACATTTTCCAGTGCCGAAAACGCATCGAGCAGATTGAAGGTCTGAAACACAAAGCCAATCCGCTCCGCGCGAAACCGGTCCCGCTTCGCCTCCATCATCGCGGTGAGATCGTAGCCGTCCACCTCAACTTTGCCAGCATCGGCGCTGGTGATGCCCGAGATGACATTGAGCAGCGTGGTTTTGCCTCCGCCGCTCTCTCCTACCAGCACCACTTGCTCGCCCTTGTTCAGGGCGAAGTGCTCGACATCCAAAATCGGCAGTTTCGTGCCGTCCGGCTCGATGTAGCTCTTGCGGACGCCCGTCAACACCAACGACATCTCACCTCCCAGAGTTTGGTTAGGCATTAGGCAGGAGGCGTTAGGTTTTAGGAAGGACCTACCATGGCTAGCCCTCAAGCCTCCAGCCTCAAGTCTTCCGCCTGGTTTTGTCGCAACTGGTTTCCAGCAAGAAGGATACGCCGAATTGCTGCAAAGCGCGGCTCAGGCAACACATCTTGGCAGAATTCTAAATCAAGTCAAGTCGTGCGGAATTCGCACACACTCGCTGCCCAATGGTGCCGTTGTGCACGACTTTCGCAAATCAATTGCAATAAGTACGGTCGATGCACGGCAGGTGTTGGCAGTTTTGCATACCGATTTGCGGAATCACGCTGTTTCCCGAACTTGTGTTCGGACGGCGAGACCGGTCATGATGGTCGGTACGTAATGCATCATTGTTGAGATGATTCGCGAGGTGTCGAGCCATGACGTTTTCTCCCCACACTAGGTACTCAGTTCTCGGCGGCTGTTTGCGGCTGGTCGTCATGGGGGTGATTCTAGCTGTGCCTGCGGTGAGCGACGCGGAGCCAGCGCCGCTGCCGCGACTGCTGGAAATCACTTGGAAACGGGGCCCCAATTTGCCGCAAGGCTTTCAAGACAGCCAGGGGGACATTATCGATGGCCACCTGATTTCGGTTGGCGGGTTTTGCTCAGGGGAAACCGGCGTGCCGGGAAAACCAAACAGTTATCCCCGCGGGTTTCTGAAGAAGACGTGGGCCTTGGAACTGGCACGTCCCGAGCGTGGATGGCTCGAACTGCCCGACTTCCCCGGCGACGCCCGCCAGGGGATGCAGGCTATTGCGGTCGGCGACAAACTATTCTGTTGGGGTGGGTTCAGCTATTCCCAGCCGTACTGCTACCGCGACGGCTATGCCCTTTCGCGGACATCTAGAACGTGGAAATGGACGCAACTCCCGCCGCTGCCGACGGCTGTGACTGCCGGCGGGATGTGCGCCGTCGGCTCAAAAATCTACCTCTGCGGCGGCGCCGATTATGACGCGACGATGTTTTACACCAATGGAAATCGTGCTGGAAAACATGCCCGGCTCGGCGCGCAGTTGTGGGCGATCGATACGAACAATCTTGAAGCCGGCTGGCAAGATTTGCCGGCCTGCCCGGGAGTGCCGCGTTGGGTGCATGCGATGGCAGCTGTCGGTGGCGACCTTTACGTTCTGGGCGGCGCGACCGGCAGCGACAACGAGGCCAAAACCTATTTGACGGTCGTCGACAATTGGCGGTTCAATATCGCCAAGAAGACTTGGACCCGATTGGCCGATCTTCCGGTCGCTTCGGGGAACTTTCCGTCCGGCGCGATTGTGTACGACGAGCGCTACATCCTATTGGTCGGGGGCTATCAATACAGCCAAATCATGAATCCGGATGGAATGCTGCGTCCCGTCTACGGCAAACCGACGCGTCACTATGAGGACAATCCGATGTGCAGCGACATATTTGTCTACGACACCAAAACGCAGTCATTTGGCACGGCCAGCCCAATGCCGCTGAACAACAATCTGCCGATGACCGTACTCCGCAGTGATCGTCTGCATCTCATTGGCGGGGAAGCGCAGCACGCGGTCGTCGACGGCGAACACTACGGGCATCATCCGGACTTATACCTGATGGGCGAAATCAGAGCGGCCCAGTGAGGCAGCTATTCGCTCGATGTCGACGTCGGCTTCGAATCGGATGATTTGGACTCCGATTTGGAATCGGACTTGGTCTCCGATTTCGGCTTATCCGCGTCGGCCGCCTTCTTATAGGAAGCGCTGCGATAGTCCGTTTCGTAGAAGCCGGCTCCTTTGAACAGAATGCCGCCGCCGGCGCCAATTTGCCGTTCCGCTTTCAGCTTGCCGCACTCGGGGCATTTGCGAATCGGTTTTTGCTTCATCGAGTGAAACACTTCCCACTCGTGATCACAGTTTTTGCAAACGTAATCGTACGTCGGCATGCCGTTTCCTTTTTTATTAGGCTTTGGGTGTTAGGCTTGAGGCTGTAGGTAAAGGCAACATCGGCGACCGCTTAAGCCTAATGCCTAAAACCTAATGCCTAACAAAGCCATTCTACACTGTTCACTCTTCGGGCGCCTTGGAGACGATCACTTTACTCGGCCTGACCAATCGATCGTGTAACGTAAATCCTCGCTCCAATTCCTCGACCACCGTCATGGGCGGATGGTCGGCGGAGGGAATCTGTTGGACGGCTTCGTGACGTTCGGAGTCGAAGGGCTGCTCCTTGGCGTCAATCGCCACCACTTGGTGTTTGGCCAACACATCCTGAATCTGCCGCGCCACAAGTTGCACGCCCTCCACCAATTGGTCGAGATTATGCGTTTGGCTGGCCGCTTCGATCGCCCGGCCCAGGTTATCGAGTACGGGCAAGATATCACGGGCGATTCCCAGCGCCTCGTACCTGCGCACATCGTCCAACTCGCGCCGCATCCGTTTGCGGACATTTTCGCACTCCGCTTCCGCACGTTGCCAGCGATCCAGATTGGCGTCTCGCTCAGCGACCGCCGCCGCCAGTTGTTCTTCCAATGTCTGCGCCGTCTGCGGATCGGTTGCCGCACCGGCCTGCGCGCCGTCTGATGCGAGTTGCTCCGCAACATCGACGCCCGACTCAGGTTCGTGCTTCTGCTGTTTCTTATTACCTTTGTCTGCCACGAGACCAATATCCCTTGTGTTAGGCTTGAGACTTGAGGCTGTAGGCTGGAGGAAAGACTCTTGACCGTCAGTTGTCGTGGGTCAGGCACGTCTTATCTATTTGGTTGGTTACTTGGACGTTGCCAAACAGGTTTGTCGAAGGTCGGCCGTTCAATTAACGATTGCTGACCTGACCACGGAAAACGCGCCATCGATCAATCCGCGTCCGGCCACAGGAATGACTTTCATGGGGCCAAACCTCAACCCTCAAGCCTCCAGCCTCAACCCTCCTCCTCATCGTCGCCGGTAAAGTAATCCTTCAGCGTTTCGAAGAACGACTTGCGATGCGGGCTGACGTGAACGTCCTCCAACTCCGCCAACTCGCGAATCAGCTCTTCTTGACGCTCGGTGAGTTTTTTGGGCACGTCGACTTGGATCTCCACAAACAGGTCACCGCTGCCGCGTCCATGTGGATCGGGCATCCCCTTCCCGCGGAGACGAAATACCTCACCGGGCTGAGTGCCTGGGGGAACATCCAACTCATGTTTTCCACTAAGAATGGGGACTTCGATCTTGGCGCCCAATGCGGCCTGAGAGTACGTCATGGGAACGTGGCACCTGAGGTGATTTCCTTCGCGGCGGAAGAGCCGGTGCTCTTTGACCGTGATGTCAACGTACAGATCGCCCCGTGGTCCACCCATCGTTCCCGGTTCGCCTTCGCCCCGCAGGCAAAGCTGCATGTCGCTGTCGACTCCCGGCGGGATCTTCACTTCCAATTGCACCTTACGGGCGTCTCGGCCGGTTCCGCCGCAGGAGCCGCACTTATCGCGGACGACGACCCCGTCGCCGTTGCACGCCGGGCAATTGGTCTGAATGCGAAAGAACCCTTGCGACTGCACAACTTGGCCGCGGCCGCCGCAATAGTCGCAGGGCTGCGCGATTGATCCCGGTTTCGCGCCTGAGCCGCTGCAGGTGTCGCAGTTTTCCTGGCGGCGAACTTCCAAGTCACGCGTGCAGCCGCGGGCCGCTTCCAGCAGCGAAATCGTAACCTCCGACTGCAGGCTTCGGCCGCGGGTCGCCCGATTTCGATTGCGCGTTCCGCCGCGCGATCCGCCGAAGATGCCGCCGAGCAAGTCGCCGAACGAATCGAAGATGTCGTTGATGTCCGTGAACCCGGCCCCGCCGCCGCCGAGGCCTTGCACGCCGGCGTGTCCGTAGCGGTCATACCGTGCGCGCTTCTCCTGATCACCCAACACTTCAAACGCTTCAGCCGCTTCCTTAAACCGCTCAACCGCCTCTTCGTCACCCGGGTTGCGGTCGGGATGGTTCGTCAGCGCTTGCTTGCGATAGGCTTTCTTGATTTCATCGGCGCCTGCATCCTTCGCCACGCCGAGGATCTCATAGTAGTCGCGTTTTGTCGCCATCGCCGCCATGGTTTTCACTGCATTTTAAGAATCGGCCGCGTGTCGCGCCCGTGATCGACCGGCTTTAACACACAACCTGCATGAACAGTTATCGGTCGTCGACTGCATATCCGCTTGAGTGACAGGGATTCGAGGAGGAGTTGTATTCTCTGCCGCCCGGATCCGCTGCTGAATATGCCGAATATAGTTCATTTCGCGAAACGGGCCACCCCGAAGGTGGCCCGTCCGATAATATGGGTTGTAGCGAGAAGGCTTTCGACTAGCGAATGCTTCCCTCGACGGTTGCTTTCTCGCCGCCCTCGAGATCGTCGGTGCGTGTGACCAAGACTTCGGTCGTCAGCATCAAGCCGGCGATTGAGGTGGCATTCTGCACCGCGCTGCGGACGACCTTTGTGGGATCGATAATACCCGCCTTGTACATGTCGACGTACTCGCCCGCCTGTGCGTCGTAGCCGATGTTCTTGCCCTTGTTGAGGACTTCGTCCGCGATGACCGAGCCGTCCTGACCGCAATTCTCAGCGATCTGGCGAATCGGCGCTTGCAGCGCCTTGGCCACGATCTCGACGCCGATTTTCTCGTCCCCTTTGGCTTTGACGCTCTTTGCCGCTTCGATTGCCCGCAGGTAGGCGACGCCGCCGCCGGGAAGAATCCCCTCTTCGACCGCTGCCCGCGTGGCGTGCAACGCGTCTTCCATGCGAGCTTTGGTTTGCTTCATTTCGGCTTCAGTGGCAGCTCCCACGGAAATAATTGCCACGCCGCCGGTCATCTTGGCAAGACGTTCTTGGAACTTCTCGCGATCGTACTCACTGTCGGTGTTCTCGATCTGGGTGCGAATCTGTTGCACGCGAGTTTGAATCGCGTCAGTATCCCCGCCCCCTTCGATCAGCGTCGTCGAGTCCTTGTCGATTTCGATCTTTTTGCAGCGGCCGAGTTGCTGCAGTTCCACCGACTCCAAGGAAATGCCGAGGTCTTCGGAAATCAGCGTTCCGCCGGTGAGGACCGCCATGTCAGCCAACATTGCTTTGCGGCGGTCGCCGAAACCGGGGGCTTTGACAGCGGCCACGTTCAAGACGCCCCGCAGGCGATTGACCACCAAGGCGGTCAACGCCTCGCCGTCGACGTCTTCGGCGATGATCAATAGCGGCTTGGACGACTGTGAAATCTTCTCCAGCAGCGGGACGAGATCCCGCAAGTTGGAAATCTTCTTTTCAAACAGCAGGATGTAGCAGTCTTCCATGACCACTTTCATCGTTTCGGGGTCGTTGACGAAGTAGGGTGAAATGTATCCCTTGTCGAACTGCATCCCCTCGGCCAAGTTGAGCGTGGTCTCGTTCCCTTTTCCTTCTTCGACCGTAATCACGCCGTCGCGTCCGACCTGTTCCATCGCATCGGCGATCAGATCACCCACCGGCCGGTCGTTGTTGGCCGAAATCGCGCCGACTTGGGCGATTTCTTCTTTGCTGGAAACCGCTTTTGATGCTTCGGCGAAGTACTCTAAGACCGCTTCGGTTGCCAACTCAATTCCGCGACGGACAATCATCGGGTTGGCGCCCAAGGTAATGCCCCGCAGCCCCGCCTCGAAGACGGCGCGGGCAATCACGGTCGCCGTGGTGGTACCGTCGCCGGCAATGTCGCTGGTCTTGGTCGCCACTTCATTGACCAGTTTGGCGCCCATATGTTCAAACGGGTCGCTCAGTTCGATCTCTTTGCTGACGGTCACGCCGTCTTTGGTGACGACGGGATTGCCGAAGCTCTTGTCGATCACCACATTGCGGCCGGTCGGCCCCATGGTGACCGCGACGGTGTCCGCCAGCGTCTTCACGCCACGCTGCAGCTTCAGCTGCGCACGTTCATCAAAAAGTAATTGTTTTGCCACGCTGTCTCACTCCTCGTGGGGTGTGTGGAAATGTGTGCTTTCGGAAGAATCCGCCGGAATTAGCTGACGATCTTCGCCAGCACGTCGCTTTCGCGGAGGACCATGACTTCTTCGCCGTCGACTTCGATGTCGGTTCCGCCGTACTTTCCGAACAGCACTTGATCGCCGACCGCCACGCTCAGTTCGGCCCGTTCACCCGATTCGAGCAGTCGGCCGGGGCCCACGGCAATCACTTCACCGCGTTGTGGCTTTTCTTGGGCCGCGTCGGGCAGCACGATGCCGCCGGCTGTTGTGGTTTCCGCTTCCGTAATCCGCACGACGACCCGATCGTCCAAAGGTTTCAACTGCATCTTGTACTTGCTCCAAAATCCGTTCGCTTAGGTTCTCGTTGTTGCCAAGTCGTTTATCCGCGATCCGCCGCCGGGGTGGCTCGATTGCGTGACCCCGGCAGCAGCCATGAAATCAATTGATTCGACGGCTTACATCATGCCGGGCATTCCACCCATGCCGCCCATTCCTCCCATGCCGGGCATTCCGCCGCCCATGCCTCCCATCCCTCCCATGCCTCCCATTCCACCCATGCCGTGGTCATGGTCGTGGTGGTGGTCGTCCTCCTCTTCGGCCGGTTCGTCGACGACGACCGCTTCGGTCGTCAGCAGCAGACACGCCACGCTGGCCGCGTTTTGCAGTGCGATTCTTGTCACTTTGGTCGGATCAACGATGCCGAACTCAAACATGTCGCCATAGCGATCTTTGAGTGCGTCGTAACCTTCCGACTTTGCCTTGAGCTTGCGAACATTGTTCGCAACGACGGCGCCTTCCACACCGGCATTCTCCGCGATTCTGCGAACCGGAATATCCAGCACGTTTTTGACGATGTCGGCTCCGTGGGCTTGGTCGCCCTTCAACTTCAGGTCCTCGATCGCTTTGGCACAGCGGACGAGGGCCACCCCGCCGCCGGGCACCACACCTTCTTCTATCGCGGCTCGCGTTGCTGCGAGTGCGTCGTCGATGAGGTCCTTACGTTCCTTCATGGCCGTTTCTGTCGCGGCTCCCACGTTGATTTGAGCCACTCCACCGGCCAGTTTGGCCAACCGCTCCTGCAGTTTTTCGCGGTCGTACTCGCTGTCCGTCTCGCCGATCTCGCGGCGAATCTGTTCTGCGCGGCCCTCAATAGCATCCTTCTTGCCTGCGCCCTTAACGATCGTCGTATTTTCAGCGTCGATGCGAATCTTTTTGGCGCTTCCCAGATCGCTGAGCTGGACATTTTCCAGCTTGACACCGAGATCTTTAAAGATTGCCTTTCCGCCGGTCAGCACGGCAATGTCTTCTAACTGAGCTTTGCGGCGGTCGCCGTAACCGGGTGCTTTCACCGCAGCGATGTTCAAGATTCCGCGAAGTTTGTTGACCACCAATGTCGCCAGTGCTTCGCCTTCGATGTCCTCGGCGATGATCAGCAGCGGAACGTTCGCTTTCGAGACCGCTTCGAGCACCGGAACGAGGTCTTTCGCAGAGCTGATCTTCTCTTCGTAGATCAAAATCTTGCAGTTCTCGAGCACGCACTCTTGTTCGTCTTGGTCAGTGACGAAATGCGGCGAGAGGTAGCCCCGCTCGAATTGCATTCCCTCGACCAACTCCACTTCAGTAGAAACGTGGCGGCCCTCTTCGACGGTGATCACGCCGTCGGCACCGACTTTCATCAGTGCGTTGGCCAGAATCTGGCCGATTTCAGTGGTGTTGTTGCCTGCGATCGTCGCCACGCGTTCGATCGACTTCTTGTCCTTGCCTTCCACCGGCTTCGAGAGCTTTTTGAGCGCTTCCACCACTGCGTCGACCGCCTTGTGGATGCCTCGGCTCAGCGACATGGGATCGGCACCGGCGGCGATGAACTTCAGGCCTTCCTTAAAGATCGCCTCGGAGAGAATTGTTGCGGTCGTCGTGCCGTCGCCGGCGACGTCGCTGGTTTTTGAGGCGGCCTCTTTGACCAACTGAACGCCCATGTTTTCAAACGGGTCTTCCAGTTCGACGTCTTCAGCCACCGTCACACCGTCCTTTGTGACCTTGGGACTGCCCCAGCCTTTGTCGAGGACGGCGTTGCGACCGCGGGGGCCGAGGGTACTACCGACTGCTCTTGCCAACTTGCCGACGCCCGCCAACAGGTTCCCGCGAGCGTCTTCATCAAAGGTCATCAACTTTGCCACAGTTTCTCCTCACTTCAGGCCTATTTCCGATGGCTGTGATTATGTCCTAGGGGACTTACCGATCGATTTTTTGATGCCGGGACGCGTGAAAGCAGCGTCTCGCGGCGATTTCAATCTCCAAAACTGTCGATCCGGTGATCGACGAGCGCAGAATCCGCATTGCCGCAACCCAAAGCAAGCGTCGTGCCAATCAGGGCGAATGCTGTAACGTTTTTTGTGGTTTGATGTTGCGGAAAACCGCGTTTGTTGGTCCAATTTTGTAACTGCCAAGTTGGCAGTTCACACTTGCAGTCGGGGCATCAGGTCTGGCAGGTTGACCGACCGACCGCAGTTGCAGCTTCTGATTAGAATCACCTCCGCGAAGGTCAATCGATGGAGGAATGGGGGTGCCACGCAGCATTGAATCGGCGTGATCATCCGAGTTGTCGAGACGACGTCCTTGAGCAGGGACGAATACGCCGAAGGCGTCTGACAAGCTAGCCCAGGGTCGCGAACGGAGTGAGCGCACCCTGGGCTGCCGGGCGAAAACAACACTCAACCCTGACGGGGTTGCACACACGCCGTACGCTGGGTGTTCGACAGTATTCGAATTGTGGAACCCCTACAGGGTTCAGTTTAATCTGGGCTTTCGATCCCAGGGTGGCGCGGCTCCGCCGCTGACCCTGGGCTACGATGAAATACCCCTTCAGGGTATTCGTTCTACATTTGAGAACTTTTAAATCTCGAGGAGGTCAGTGATGTCGGAAGTCCCCTCAACAACCATCGTCGTCATCGGCGGCGTCGCCGGCGGCGCCAGTGCGGCGGCTCGGGCGCGGCGGTGCAACGAATCGGCGCGGATTATCATTTACGAGCGCGACGAACATATCTCGTTCGCTAACTGCGGGCTGCCGTATTACATTGGCGGCGAGATTGAGGAGCGGGACAAGCTGCTCGTCGCCAAGCCGCAACTTTTCCGCGACCGCTTCAACATCGAGGTCCACACGCGGCACGAAGTAACAGCCATAGACCCTGATGGGAAAACGGTCACCGTCAAAGCCCTGGATTCACAGACGGAGACGGTGCAGAAGTGGGACCGGCTGATTCTCACGCCCGGCGCTGCGCCGATTGTGCCGCCGATTGACGGGGTCGATTCTGAGAACGTGTTCGTGCTCCGCAATCTGAGCGATACCGACCGCATCAAATCGTACAGTCAACGCGAGGATGTTCGCAGTGCGGTTGTCGTGGGCGCCGGGTTCATCGGCTTGGAGATGATCGAGCAGTTGCACCACCTCGGCATTGGGACGGATCTCGTCGAGTTGCAGCCGCAAGTCCTGCCGCCGCTCGATCCCGAAATGGCGCACGTCGTCGCAGAGGAATTGCTGGCGCATGGCGTACATCTCCATTTGGGCGACGGAATCGCCGGTTTGACAGCCGACAGCGGCCGCGCAACGGTTGTGACGCTCAATAGCGGCGCATCGATCGAGACCGACATGGTAATCCTGGGTATCGGCGTGCGGCCCAACATTGAATTGGCCAAGTCTGCCGGATTGGAATTGGGCCCTACCGGCGGGATTGCCGTCAATGATGTGCTGCAAACTTCGCATCCCGACATCTATGCCGCCGGCGACGCGGTCGAGTATCAGCACGGCGTGCTCGACCAGCCGATGCGGATTCCACTCGCCGGTCCCGCCAATCGCGCCGGGCGGATCGCGGGCACGCATGCCGCGTCGGGCAAGTCCGACCCGATGATCCCGCCGATGGGGACGGCAATCGTGCGGGTGTTCGGCGTCACGGCGGGGCTGACGGGATTGAGCAAGAAGTTTGCGGACCGCATGGAAGTCACCAACCGTTCGGTGATCGTGGCTCCCAAACACCACGCGGGCTACTATCCCGGGGCGGAGACGATCATCGTCAAACTGACCTACGAACCCGACACGGAACGAGTGCTCGGCGCACAGGTCGTCGGCCGGGCGGGTATCGACAAACGCGTCGACGTCGTCGCGACGGCGCTCCATTTTCAGGCGACGGTCCGCGATCTGGCGGGTTTGGATCTGGCGTACGCGCCGCCATTCGGCGCAGCAAAGGATCCGATCCACATGGCCGCATTCACCGCCTGCAACGACCTCGACGGCTTCACGACGATCACCGAAACTGACGCCGACTTGTCGGAATCACAAATCGTCGACGTCCGTTCACCCGAGGAAGTCGCGCGGATGCGGCTGCCGGGAGCGACGCATATCCCCTTGCACGATTTGCGGAACCGCGCCGGCGAACTCGACGCCGCTCGGCCGACGGTGACCGTGTGCCACATCGGCCAACGGGCACACATCGCGGCCCGCATCCTGATGCAGCGCGGTTTCAATTCAGTCAGCAGCCTCACCGGCGGCATGTTCATGCGGCAGCATTCGACGCCGGATGAGGTGTCACGAGGATCCCTGTGACTGTTCCGGTGACAACGTCATGCCGGCAGCACCTCCGTTACGCGTTCGTCCTCATCGGGCCCAGCTTCGATCGTGTTTTCTAATGACGACGAAAACCCGGGCGCGTCAATCCGCACAACATCGCCCGCCTGGTACTTCCAATCCCTCGTGCTGTGCGACAATTTACTCGTCCCAAAGAAATGCAGATGCACGTCACCCGGCACGCGATGTTGCGGGTACTTGAAGTGATGGTCTTCGCAGTTCGCCAACGAATGGCACATGTGCTCTTCGCCGCTGAGCAGTTCGCCACTGTCGTAGATCACCTCGCCGTTGCGGGCGACGGTGCAGCGGAGGTGGATCTCGGCGAAATCGTGATCGGTGGTCAATTCCGGTCCGACGGCGCATTGCCGTAATTTGCTGGGAGCGAGATAGAGGTAATTCAACTTTTCGGTGGCGTGATCCGACCACTCATTGGCGAGCGCGAATCCCAATCGCCGCGGCCTGCCGTCGGGGTCGATGAGGTAGCAGCCAACCAATTCCGGTTCCTCTCCGCCGTCCAGAGCAAATGCCGGCAATTGCAGGGATTGCCGGTGGCCGCGCAGGTTGTGGCCGTTGCCCTTATAAAACCACTCCGGCGCAACGCCTCGCTCGCCGGGCGCCGGCTTTCCTCCCTCCATGCCCCAGTCGAACATCTTCATGGAATCCGTTTTGGGCGCATCGTCGTTACCCGCGGTATGCATTTTGTCTCGTGAGGCGCCGCCGCCGGTGTGCGTCAGTCCGGTGCCGCTAATCAGCAAGCGGTGCGGATCTGGTGCGTCGAGCGGTGGACGGAGAAACGGCTGCGCGCCGCCGGGTTCTGCCGCCCATAGTTCATCATAAGAGAGCTGATCAGCCGTCGGGGACTCCGCTAAGTGTTGCGCAAGCTCACTTAGCGATCGCGAAACCGCTTGTGACGCATCGAACAAGTCGACGGTCCGCTGCATTTCAGGCTCGACACTGGTGACGTCGTACACGGTGTCGTCTTGGACGACACCGACCCGGCGTCCCGCCTGGGGGGATTCAAATTGAACGATGCGCATCACGAACAAACTCCAACGGTGGAACAACGAATTCAATCACAGCAGTTTACAAACTCTGGATCGAGAATGTCGGATCTGTGGCTGGGTAGATCGAAAATTTGCACACACCGCCAGGCGCAACCAGCCGCGCTATAGGTAGCGGCGGATGGTCTCCCCCGGTGCACGACACGGTTTAGCGTTTCAATTCGTGTAGGGTCCGCTGTGCGGACCAGGGCAAGAGATTTGCATCTCAAAATGACAATTTCACAGAATTGTTATTTGTTTTGCACGGATCGTGGGCCGTCAACTGTATCGTTTTCGTACCGTGCAAATGGTCCGCACAGCGGACCCTACGGAGGAATTCCCGCATCGCAAAGTGCGTCGTGCACCCGCTCTCTCCCGCAAGCGGAAACTCCTCTCGATTTGAAATGAGACTTTTGATATGACGCCGCACCGTTTCATCCGGCATTCAAGGGTTGCATCCTTAATGAGGTGGATCCGCGGCGGAGTCGTGGGTTGGAAGTTGGTGGATTATGCGTGCTATCGGTGTGATTCCCGCAAGGTTGGCTTCGTCGCGGTTGCCGCAGAAATTGTTGTTGGCGGAGACGGGTAAGCCGCTGCTGCAATACACGTGGGAGGCCGCTTGCCAGGCGCGACAGCTTGATCGGGTCATTGTCGCGACCGATAGCGAGGAAATCGCGGCTGTGGTCCGCGGGTTCGGCGGCGAGTGCGAAATGACCCGCGATGACCATCCCAGCGGGACCGACCGGATTGCCGAAGTCGTCCGCCGTCACCCCGGCGGGGCGGAGATTGTCGTCAACATTCAGGGTGACGAGCCGGATGTGAATCCCGGTCATCTTGACGAGATGGTGCAACTGCTGGCTGAGAATCCCAGCGCCGAAATGGCGACCCTCTGCACACCGATTACGACGGTCGAGCAGTGGGGGGATCCCTCTTGTACGAAGGTCGTTCGCCGTTCAGACGGCGCCGCACTCTATTTCAGCCGCTGCCCGATTCCGTACTATCGCGACGGTCAACCGGAGGAATTACTCAGCGAAAACTCGCCGTGGCAGCTGCATCTGGGGCTGTATGCCTATCGCCGCGAATTTCTGTTGCGGCTGACCGAGCTGCCGCCCTCGCCGCTGGAGAAGCTCGAACGGCTGGAGCAATTGCGGGCGTTGGAGGCGGGAGCGGTGATCCAGGTCGGCGAAGTCGCTCATCCCGCCGCCGGGATTGACACGCCGGACGACTACGCCCGCTTCGTCGCCCGCTGCAGCGACGCTGCTTGATTGGCTTCACGCCAACATAAAACGGGTGGCCGCGATTGCGCCAGCAATCGGGGCGGGCAAAGCCCGCAAGAGGCTGCAATTCCTGCGTTCAACTCATTTTGCGGTTACTTCAGGCACACGGACCGCTGAAATTGCGGCCTCGTGTGCCTGCGGCACCCCGATTGATTCTCAATCGCGGCCACCCCAGTAATGTTTGCGCAGATTTTGCTGTGGTTGGCGTACGAATTCTCGGCGGATTTCAGCCTTTGGCCGACGGGGAGTTGACAGTTTGGTGATCCAAGCGTGAAGATTGGATCTGGGAAGATTTTGTTTTCGTCAGGCGGCTGCCTGACCGTCCGCTTTGGGGAGTTGCGAAGGGTTCAGGATGACCAAACACATTTTTGTGACCGGCGGTGTGGTGAGTTCTTTGGGGAAAGGGCTGACCTCCGCCTCGATCGGCTTGTTGCTGGAACAGCGCGGGCTAAACGTCCGCATGCAGAAACTCGATCCCTATATCAACGTTGATCCGGGCACAATGAGCCCCTTTCAGCACGGCGAGGTCTACGTGCTTGATGACGGCTCGGAGACCGATCTCGATTTGGGGCACTATGAACGGTTCACCAACAGCCCGTTGTCGCGCAAGTCGAACTATACGACCGGGCAGATTTATTCCAGCGTGATCGAGAAGGAGCGCCGCGGCGATTATCTGGGCAACACGGTCCAAGTCGTGCCGCATATCACCGACGAAATCAAGGAAGCGGTGCTCAATCTGGGCGGTTCCGACGTCGACGTGGTGATCACCGAACTGGGCGGCACAGTGGGCGATATCGAAGGTTTGCCCTTTTTGGAGGCGATCCGGCAGATACCGCTCGATATCGGCAAGGAAAACTGCCTATTCATCCACCTGACGCTGGTGCCGTATTTGAAAGCGGCGCAGGAAGCGAAGACGAAACCGACGCAGCACAGCGTGGGGCAGTTGCGTCAGATTGGTATTCAGCCGGACATTTTGATCGTCCGCACCGAACGCGAGTTGGGCCGCGAAAACTGCGAGAAGATCGCCCTGTTTTGTAATGTCGAAAAGAATGCGGTGATCGAGGAACGGGACAAGGACTTCTCGATCTACGAGGTGCCATTGGGATTGGTGGAGAGCAAACTCGACCAGTTGATCATCCAGAAATTGCAGCTCCCCTCGCAGCCGATTGATATCGGCCAGTGGCGTGATCTGATTCACCGTCTGCGCAATCCGCAGCACGAAGTGACGATTGCCGTCGTCGGCAAATACATCGAGCACCGCGACGCGTACAAGTCGATTTACGAATCGTTGGAACATGCGGGCGTCGCCAATGAGACGCGGGTGTTGGTCAAGCGGGTGAGTGCTGAGGAATTGGAAGCGGACGGTCCCGAGTTATTGCTGCGGGGGGTGGACGGCATCCTCTGTCCCGGCGGATTCGGCGAACGGGGAATCGAGGGCAAAGTTGAAGCGGTGCGGTTCGCCCGCGAGTGCGAGATTCCCTACTTCGGCATTTGTCTGGGCATGCAGTGCGCTGTGATCGAATTCGCGCGCAATGCTTTAGGACTGGAGGGCGCCCACAGCTCTGAATTCGCCGATGAAACCGAGCATCCGGTGATCTGCCTGTTGGATGAACAGCGGAGCGTGACGCACAAAGGTGCCACGATGCGGTTAGGTGCACAGCCGTGTGTGCTGGAGAGCGATTCTCACTCGGCGGAGGCGTACGGCAAAACCGAGATCGACGAGCGGCACCGGCATCGGTATGAGTTTAATCCCGAGTACCGCGACCAGTTCATCGCCGCCGGCATGTTGCCGACCGGCACCAGCCCGGACGGCAAGTTGGTGGAGATCGTCGAGATTCCCGCACATCCCTGGTTTGTCGCGGTGCAGTTTCACCCTGAATTCAAATCGAAGCCGATCGCCGCCCATCCGCTGTTCGCCGGCTTTGTCGCGGCCGCTGTACAACAGCATCACCAGCGGCAGCATCAAGGACAGTTTTGAAAGCGTTCGCGATACGGTTTTCGGTGAGGAATGCTGAAGATTTGTTGAATGGAGTGAGTTCACCACGGAGGCACGGAGATTTTGAAATACGAATTCCTTACGGGTTCCCAAACTCCAGTTTGGGAACCCGATTTCTAGAAGCTCCGCTTCGAGTGAGATGCGAGACGACGATCAAAATCTTGTAATCCGTGCGGAAGGGCAGCGAAGCAGAGCTTCGCGAAAATGCGTTCCCAAACTGGAGTTTGGGAACGAGGAGAGCAGGAGCTTGGGAACGAGAAGTGACCTCCGTGCCTCCGTGGTGAGAAATAAATAGCCAAATCTCGTTCGACAACACTTGCGAGGCAATCACAATGAAACTGGGCATGGTGACCTATCTGTGGGGCAAGGATTGGGATCTTGATACGGTGATCAAGAATTGCGCAGCGACCGGATTTGCCGGTGTCGAGTTGCGTTCGACCCACAAGCACGGTGTGGAAGTCACCCTATCTGCGGCAGAGCGGGCGGAAGTGAAGAAGAAGTTTGATGATTCGCCGGTGGAGTTCGTCGGCCCCGGGTCCGCCTGCGAGTATCACAGTGCCGATCATGGCGTGGTGCTGCAGAATATCGAGCTGACCAAGAAATTCGTCAAGCTCTCCTCCGACATCGGCGGCACGGGCGTTAAGGTGCGGCCCAATGGGTTTGTGAAAGGGGAGGAGCAGCAAGAAACGATCGACCGCATCGGCGCCGCGTTGAAGGTGTGCGGCAAATTCGCGGCCGGTTACGGCCAGGAGATCCGCGTCGAAGTGCACGGAAGGGGGACTAAGGATCCCGCCGTAATGCGAAAGATCATGGACGCGGCCGACGACCCGCAAGTGGTCGTCTGTTGGAATGCGAACGCCGGGGAGACGATCGACGGGTCGATCAAGCACAACTTCGACCTGTTGAAGCACAAACTGGGCGGAACCGTGCACATTCACGATCTGTTCGACGAGCGGTACCCTTACCGGGAACTGTTCTCGTTGCTCCAACAGCAGAACTACAGAGGTTATTGCCTCTCGGAAAGTCCCGCGACGTCGGATCCGCTCAAAGTGATGCGGTACTACAAGGCGCTCTACGGGGAACTGATCAGCTAGCCGCCGTTTCCTGCTCCAAGATCAGCAAATCGTCGTGCGGCTGCCCTTCTAAGAAGACGTCGCCGAAGTCATTGCCGTCTACGCTGCGCCGCAACACGAAGTAGATCATCGTCGTCGCGCTCCAGAAGTAACTGTGGATGTACGCGAGTACGAACGTGGCCAAAACAGAAATCCAAAACCGTGTGAGTGGATTGTCGTGTGGATCGGACGTCCCCATACCCCAGCCGATCCCCCAGTCCGCCAAATACGAGCTCAAATAAGCCAGCACGACGATCACTCCGGAGTACACAGCGCCTAACAGTGCGGCGGCACCTAATAGAAACAAGTATTGCCAGGGCTTGGTGAAGACGAAGCCGAACGAGCGGCTTAGCCCGTCGAGCGAATCGCTGCCCTCAACGCTGATCGTGGTCATCATCAGGGGCCATCCGGCGACGACTCCGATGAGCATCAGCGCCATGAGCAAGCCGCACAGCAGGATCACTCCCCAAACGAGGCCGATAATCCACGGGCCGGCAGCCGGAATTCGTCCAATCAGTCCTCCCAGCAAGCACAACCCCCAGAGTACGCCGATACCCGCCAGAGGAATCAGCGGTGCGGAGAAGTAAGACAAGAACCTGCGGCCTGAGAATTGAATGGCGTTGAGCAGATTGACTTTACTGTCGGCTCCGATCTGTACCGCAGCGATCCTCGTAATGGCTCCGCCAAAGAGAGACCACACGGCCAGCGCCCACAGCAATTGAGTCCATGCCCGCGCCAGCTGGGGCCAGGTCGACTCGCTCTGAAACAGAACCTGCAACGGCCGAATGACCGGTTCAGCGGGCGTGAAGCACAATTGCCAGGACGTTGTCGCTTGGTTGGGAATGAGCTCCGCCGGCGGGATCTGCGTCCATGACGATACTCCGTTCCGCAGCGGTGCCTCCGCAGAATCAGCCAGCGCATCCAACGCGGGCGCAAAGGGCAGCAGGTCGATACACCAAATCCCGCCGGCGAAAATTAACACGGCCGTGGCGGCCAGCAGGAGTTTCTGCATGTCGACTGAGATCCAGAATAGATCGAACAGCCGCAGCCATGAAAAGATCTGCCGGTAATTAACGGCGTCGACGACGACGCGGGTCGACTGTGAACTGGTCTTGGCGTCCGGATGAGACGGTTCTGGCACGAATGGGGCCTCCTTTCACCGATCAATTTACCGAGCACCTCTCAAAAAATAAACTTTCGGGCTCTGGTATGCCCCACTTAGGCTTCGGAGAGTCGTCCTTGAATTGTCGTCGGCGATATCGTGTACTGAATTGCTCGCAGCAACCGAATTGAGCCAAAGCCGAAAGACGGTAGTCCATGTTCAAGTTTGTGATCGTCACGTGCCTGAGTTTCTTCCTGCTCGCCGCCGGCAGTGTTTTGGCTGCGGCTGAACGGCCGAATTTTGTGATTATCATGGCCGATGATCTGGGAGCGGCCGAATTGGGATGTTACGGCAACCGTCGGCACCATACGCCGGAGTTGGATCAGCTTGCAGCGGATGGAATGCGATTCCGTACGTGCTATTCGACTCCGCTCTGCTCGCCGACGCGAATCATGATCATGACCGGGCGTTATGCATTTCGCACGGGATGGTTCAACTTCTACGGCCGCGTCAATTCGCCTAAAAAAGGTTCGCCCGCGGAAGATATCGGCGAACACGAGATTACCTTCGGCGACATCTTGAAGTCGGCCGGATACGCAACCGGCATCGCCGGAAAATGGCAGTTGCCCGGTACCCCCGAAAACCGCATCCGCGACTGCGGGTTCGACGAGCACTGCATGTGGCTCTGGCTGCATGATTTGGCGGACGGCACGAAGCATAGCGGGGGCTTTGAACGGCCCGGCAAGCCGGATCGGTTCTGGCATCCCGGCGTGATGCTGGACGGAAAATACCGCCCCACCACACCGGAGGAGTATGGCCCCGATATTTACACAGACTTTGTGATCGATTTTATTCGCAAGCACAAAGACCGGCCGTTTTGCGTCTATTTTCCGATGTGTTTGACACACAATCCCTGGGATCCGACGCCTGATTTGAAACATCCCGGCAAGAAAACCCCACGGGGACTCAAGTACAACGTCGAATATATGGACCATCTCGTCGGCCGCATCGTCAAAGAGTTGGATATGCTTGGACTGCGGGAAAACACGTTTGTGCTCTTCACGGGAGACAACGGCACCAAAGGGGCCGGCAAGGGGAAGGTGACCGAGATGGGCGCCCGCGTACCGTTGATTGTCAGCCAGCCGGGCGCGATTCCCGCCGGAGTCGTGAGCGATGAACTGGTCGATCTGACGGACGTGCTGCCGACGATCGCTGACTGGGCCGGCGCGCCGTTGCCGAGTGACCGTGTGATCGACGGCCAAAGTCTCGGCAAGACGTTGCGGGGCGAACCGGGAGAGCACCGGCCGTGGATCTTCAGCTATTTGTCCGACCAACAAATGTTGCGCGACAAGCGGTGGTTGCTGGAGGGG
This sequence comes from Planctomycetales bacterium, assembly GCA_028285345.1. Classification (GTDB taxonomy): domain Bacteria; phylum Planctomycetota; class Planctomycetia; order Planctomycetales; family Planctomycetaceae; genus Symmachiella. The sequence goes on along the minus strand of JANQPT010000012.1, from coordinate 95,538 downwards.
AACGGCCAGTTCTATGACTGCGGCGACAGCCGTAACGGCCGGGGTTACAAAAACGTCACCAAGTCCTCCGACCCGGAAGTCCGCGCAGCCCGGCAACGATTTGCGGAGATCGTAAAAGACCTGCCCGGTCCGGAGAATTATCCGAACCTGATTCGCAGAAAATAATCGAGAGCCTGGTTCTCAAACTCCAGTTTGGGAACCCAATTTCTCGAAGCTCTGCTTCGCGGATGAAAATCCAGGTCAGTGATTAATTGTGAGCCGAGCGATAGGGGAGCGAAGCGGAGCTTCGCGAAGATGCGTTCCCAAGCTGGAGCTTGGGAACGAGTGCGGACTTTAGGCGTCACTGTGCCTGCCAACTCTCAAGCCGACAGCCTCACCCCTGAAGCCTAATTCGCCGCTTCCGCGAGCACTTCTTCGTCGACGTAGATCGGCAGATGCGGCGAGAATTGAACTGCCAGCGCGATCGCGTCGGAGGGACGGCAATCGACTTCGACCAGTTCGCCGTCTTGTTGAATCCGGAGCAGCCCATAGTAGGTGTGATCCAGCAAATTGTTGATCACCACGTCCTGCAGTTCGCCGCCCAACTCTTCGATCGTATTTTTGAGCAACTCGTGCGTCAGCGGACGCGGCGGGGCTTCGTTCTTGACGCGGCGGTCGATACTGGAAGCCTCAAACAGACCGATGACGATCGGAAACTGCCGCTCACCGTCGACTTCCCGCAGGTAAACGATCTGGTGATCGTTGATTTCATTGATAATGATGCGGGCTAACTCCATGTGGACGAGCACAGCTGTCTCCGGACGCGATAAAACAAGAATATTTCAGTTGCCGCCGACTATTATACTCATTCGGGGACCAACGCAAAATCAAGGGCCACCGCTCTACTCGAACTCAGCCGCTCAATTGGCCGATGATCTCATCGACGCTCTCCAATTGCTTCTTGAGCCCGGCCAGCGTCTCGCGGACATCTTCGACGACGTGCGGCGGGGCGCGGTCGACGAAGTTTTGATTCGACAGTTTCTTTTCGTGGCCGGCGATGTGTCCGCGAATCTTCTCCGCTTCCGCCTGCTGCCGCTTGAGTTCCGCGTCAAGATCGACGATCCCCTCCAGCGGAACAAAACCGTCCGCATCAGTGAGCGAGAAACTGGCCGATGCGGGCGGCGAATCGACGTCGGGCCCAGCTGCGACCAACTCGGCCTTCGCCAGGTTTTCGAACTGCGACGCGACGTCATTTAGCTCCGCGGCGACTTCGGCGCTGCAGCGAATATGCAGCTTGAGTTCCACCGCGTTGGCGATTCGATAGACCGCCCGCAGATTGCGGACGGCGACGATGGTTTCCTGCAACCGTGCGAATTCCGATTCCAGACCCTCGTTTTGCCAGTCGGCGGGGAAATCGGGGTATGGCGCGATCATGCAACTGTCGGCGGCGGTCTGCGGTTCGAACAAGCCTCGCTCGGGCGCAATCTCGTTCAAACGCGACCAGAGTTCCTCGGTGACGAACGGCGTGAAGGGCGATAACAGCCGGACGATGCCGTCCAAGACACCGACGAGAATCCGCTGTGAGGACGCTTGAGCGGCTTCGTCCCGTAGCCGCGGTTTGACCATTTCGACGTACCAATCGCAGAACTCATTCCAGACGAAGTCCCGCAGCGTGCGCGTGGCGGCGTCGAATTTGTACTCGCTCAGCAGCTCATTGACCGCCCGCGTTGTTCTGGACAAACGGCTGAGGATCCAACGGTCTTCGAGACGCAACTCACTCTCGGAAATCTCGCCGGGGGTGTAGCCTTCGAGATTCATGATGGCGAACCGCGCCGCATTCCAGAGCTTGTTACAGAAGTTGCGTCCGTATTCAAACCGTTCACTGACGATGCGGGCGACCGGTTCGCCCGGGTCGGGATCGAACCAGGCGCTGGAAAACTGCGATTCCTGCTTACACTTGTCGCACTTGACGCGCGGCTTGTCGCCGCCGGCGGGAATTGCTTTTTGATGCTTGAGCGTCTGTGGAATGACGTTCCCGCAATGTGGGCATTCATAGCCGACCGGCAATTTGACGTCCTGGCTTTCTCCGGCAAAGGAGGCGATCGTAAACCGCAGCGCGTCGGTGCCGTACTTGTCGATCAAGTCCATCGGGTTGACGCCGTTCCCCTTGGACTTGGACATCGTCTGGCCGAATCCGTCCAGAATCTTGGGATGAATGTGGACGTGCGCAAAGGGGATGTCGCCCATGTTGTACAGGCCCATGATGACCATTCGCGCAACCCAGAGCGTAATGATATCGCGGCTGGTGATCAGAACGCTGCCGGGGTAGAAGTAGTCCAGGCTCTCGGTTTTCTCCGGCCAGCCGAGCGTTTCGTGCGGCCACAGCGCGGAACTGAACCAGGTGTCCAGGACGTCGGGATCGCGGGTCAGTTTGTGATCGCCGCCGAGCGCGTCTTCGGCCAAGTCGGTCTCGCTGCAGATCAGCCAGATTGTGTCTTCGGCGTCGCGGCGAAATGCGACGTCGTCGCGGTCGGCGAAGGCGGCCTGCAACTCCGCTTCGGTACAACTGTCGCAATACCAAATCGGAATCTGGTGTCCCCACCAGAGTTGCCGGCTGATACACCAGTCCCGTTTTTCGCCCAGCCAGTCGAGGTAGGTCTTTGAGTAGCGCGCGGGGAAGAAACGGACCCGCCCATCTTCGACAGCATCGATCGCCGCTTGTGCGAGATCCTGCATCGCGACGAACCATTGGTCGGAGAGATACGGCTCAATCGGCGTCTTGGAGCGGTCGCTGTGGGCGATTTCGATTTCGCGGTCTTCGATCTCGACCAGATGCCCCAACTGTTCCATATCCGCGATACATTTTTTACGGGCATCGTAGCGGTCCATCCCCGCGTACGGTCCCCCCGCCTCGTTGATCGTGCCGTCGGCGTTGAGGATGTTGATTAACTCCAAACCGTGCCGCTGCCCACAGGCGTAGTCGTTGTGGTCGTGCGCGGGCGTAACTTTAACCGCGCCTGTGCCCAACTCCTTATCAACCAGTTGGCCGTCGGCGATGATTGGGATCTCGCGGCCGGTCAGCGGAATGACGACGTTCGTACCGATCAGATGTTTGTAGCGCTCATCGTCGGGATGGACGGCGACCGCGGAGTCGCCCAGCATCGTTTCGGGACGCGTGGTGGAGAAGGCGATTTTTTCATCGCTGCCGGCGACCGGGTAGGTGAACGTCCAGAAGTGGCCGGGAACCGTCTCGTGAAAGACTTCGTCGTTGGCGACGGCGGTTTGTAAGAAGGTGTCCCAATTGACCAGCCGTTTGCCGCGAAAGATCAGCCCCTCGCTGAAGAGTTTAAAGAATGTTTTGCGAACTGCCGCGGAACAAACTTCATCGAGCGTAAACCGTGTCCGCCGCCAATCGCAACTCGCCCCCATTTGCCGCAATTGATTGAGGATCCGCGCTTCGTATTCGTCTTTCCATTTCCAAATCCGCTCAACGAGCGCCTCCCGGCCGATATCGTGCCGCGTTAACCCCTCTTCTTCGAGCATTCGCCGCTCGACGACCGACTGCGTGGCGATCCCCGCGTGGTCGGTCCCCGGCTGCCAGAGCGCTTCGTACCCCTGCATCCGCCGCCAGCGGGTGATCAAATCCTGCAGCGTCCCATTCAGCGCATGTCCCATATGCAGCGCCCCCGTGACGTTGGGCAACGGGATCATAATCGTGTGCGGCTGTTTGTCCGGGTTCGGATCCGCATCGAAACGGCCATCCTGTTCCCACTGGGAGTACCAGCGCTGTTGAGCGGCCTGCGGTTCATACTGCTTGGGCAGTTCGGTGGTCATGTCTGTTGAAAATCTATTTTAGTAGGGCAGGCTCCCGCCTGCCGCCGAGACGTTTTGTTCGTTCTATGTCGTTCACGTCAGGCGGGAGCCTGACCTACGAAACGCTATGAATTGACCGGTGGAAGGAAATCGGCAACGGAGCGGACAATCGATGTTTCGCCGGGAAGCGACAATTGAATTTCTCCGGACTCGTCAATCTGCGATTTTGAGAGATATTCGCCGCGCGTCGCGTCGGGTTGCTCGAAAACTTCGACCTGCCGGTCAGGTAGATTGACAATCCAATAGATGGGAATGTTCGCGGTTGCGTAGATGCGTTGTTTTGTACTGCGGTCGAAGCGCAGGGAACTGTCGGCTACTTCGATCAGCGCCACGATTTCATTCGGCGCAGGATGTCTTTCTGCGTAATCTTCCATCGCGCCCCTGACGACTGCGAGATCTGGTTCGGGTTCCGACTTGTCGGTCAGGGTCACTGGATTCTGATTGCGAACGTGAAAATTGACTGATTCTAGATGGTCATCCAATCTGGCAAACAATTTCGCCAACGAATAACCATGCCGTGGCCCATAGATCATCGTGTCATCCTTTCCATCGCGCCGATCTTTGAGCACAATCACCCCTTCGATCAACTCGACCGGCGACCCTTCTATCAGCACGCCGGTTTCAGATAATCGATGGTACTGGTCGGTCGTAAATAACATCGGTTCCGGCGACCCTTCGGCGACGACTTCGTTTAGCAGTGGTGAGATCATGGTAATTCCAATTGGTAGGGCAGGCTCCCGCCTGCCGCCGAGACGTTCGGTTCGTCCAATGTAATCCGCGTCAGGCGGGAGCCTGACCTACGGGTCATCACAACGGCGGTGCCGTCGGCTGGGGGCTTTTTTATTCGCCGTTTGCGGCGGCGCTCATCGCTTCGACTTCGAAACCACCGGCGTCTTTGAGCAATTTGTATTCGATACTGTCCACCAGCGCCAACCAGCTGGCTTCGATGATGTTTTCGCTGACGCCGATGGTGCTCCACATCTCCTCGGTGTCGCGGCTCTCGATCACGACGCGTACGCGGGCGGCTGTTCCTTCGGTGGAGTTGATCACGCGGACTTTATAGTCCACCAGATGCATTTCCGCCAAACCGGGATAGGCGCCGTTCAGCGCTTTTCGCAGCGCCGAGTCGAGTGCATTGACCGGACCGTCCCCCTCGGCGACCTCGTGACGCACGTCGCCGTTGACGCGAAGTTTGATCGTCGCTTCGGTGACCGGTTCGTGACGCTGTTCGGTTTCGACATTGACGCGATAATGAATCCGTTCAAACGCCGGCTTATAGGTACCCGCGACTTTCTTAATCAACAGGTCGAATGACGCCTCGGCCGCCTCGAACTGATAACCTTCGTTCTCCAGATCCTGCACGCGGTCCAGAATTCGGGACATCAACGCCGAATCGTGTTCCAACTTGTACTTGGTTGCCTTGGCGACGATGTTGGAGCGGCCCGACAGTTCGCTGACCAGCACGCGGCGGGCGTTGCCCACGACTTTCGGATCGATGTGCTCGTAACTGTGCGCGACGCGATTGACGGCATGCACGTGCATGCCCCCTTTGTGCGCGAATGCACTGGTCCCCACAAAGGGCTGGTTGTTGCGGAAGTTCATATTGGCGAGTTCGTAGACATACCGCGACAACTCCGTCAGGTGGCCCACACCGTGCTCGCTGAGCAACTCATAATGCTGCTTCAGCGCCAGGTTCGCGGCGACGGCGATCAGATCGGCGTTGCCGCAACGTTCCCCCAAGCCGTTGATCGTCCCCTGCACTTGCACGGCGCCGGCGGCGACTGCGGCGAGCGAATTCGCCGTTGCCAAATCGCCGTCGTTGTGGCAATGGATCCCAATCGGGATCTCCAACTCACGACACGCGACCTCGACTGTGTCGGCGATCCGTTCCGGCAAACTGCCGCCGTTGGTGTCGCACAACACGGCAATGCTCGCCCCCGCTTCCTGGGCGGCGCGGATTGTCGCCAGTGCGAACTGTGGGTTTTGGAAGTAACCGTCAAAGAAGTGCTCGGCGTCGTACACGACTTCGCGGCCCTCTGAGACGATATACGCCACCGAATCGCGAATCATGTCCAAATTCTCCTGCTCATCGACGCGGAGGACTTCCTCGACATGCAGGTCCCAGGACTTGCCGACGATGGTCACCACCGGCGCCTGGGAATCGACCAACGCCCGCATTCCTACGTCCTCAGCGGCGGTGACACCGCGCCGGCGTGTCATCCCGAAGGCGCAGACCCGCGCGTGTTTGAGCGACAAGTTGGCCGCCTGCTGAAAATATTCGAAGTCTTTGGGGTTGGAGAGCGGATAGCCGCCTTCGATGAAGTCGAAACCCAAGTCGTCCAGTTTTTGGGTGATCAGCAGCTTGTCTTGGAGTGAGAAGTTGACCCCTTCCCCCTGGCTACCGTCGCGGAGGGTGGTGTCATAAAGCTGTATGCGGGACATGGGCGGTCGGCCTCATCGTCTGAGTTCAACAGGAATCATTGGGCAGGAAGCGGACTTGCGCCCGCCTCTCGTCCGCACCGCCGGATTTGCTCGGCGTTGTCGGCGGCCTCTCTATGTATTATGTGACAACCAGCGTCGGATTTCAGTTCGTCGACTTCGAGTTTTGAGTCCGGGTCGCGTCGGGGTCGGCCTGATTCCGGCGGACTCGGGTCTCCTTCAGTTTAAGACGATGCCTGGCAAACGACGAGAACGCCGAGAGTTTTCGCTCTCGGCGTTCTGGGTTAACTCGTCAGTCCGTCCAATTTCCGAAAGCTGAAACCGCTCCCCAATCATAAGCCGCATCGAGCCGCACGGCTGTTTGTGGAACGAGTAATTTGGGGGCTTGAAGCACGTAACCAACGGTAGTGTAGCAAGTTAACGAGCCTGAGAAAAGTGGGCACACATCCCGAACGGTGTGGATGTGTCGATGACGCACACGCCGCCGTATAGCATTCTCGACGAGTCGCGCAGCGGGCGGCGTTTGAGGTGCAGTTCGCTGCGGTCCACATTGGACCGTATCCGCCCCCCAATTCCACTGCTTCGGCCACGTTCACACCAGTCCGGGACGCGCCGTTCGCCCCGGCACGGAGTTTATCAACGCGACGGTGATCAACTTGGAGTTTGACGCCCGTCATCGTCCTACTGTAGTTTGGCTCACTATCAACTTCTAGGAATTCGGACTCGTCTGGTGGCGGTTTGATTCCCGGTCGATTCGGAGTGCTTGGGATCGGCAATCGTAACGACGAGAGTAAAGAGAATGCACGCAAGATTTGGATTCAGGTTTGGCTGCGTTGCCGTCACGCTGTGGATGATTGTTCCACAAGCCGCATTTTCTGAGCCTGCCGACGAAAAGACGAACCCCGTTGTTGGCGCCTGGGAACTGACGTCAATCTGGGGAAAGGGTGGCCAAAAGTCGAACGGGCGCCACATTGTCAACGTGAAGTCCGATCGCACTGGCACAATCAGGGACGTCCAACAAGGCTGGACGGCGAGATTGCGGAATCTCACCGTAAGCGGAAACGCAGTGAGTTTCAGATTCTCCTACGGCGAAAAAGACGACTATGAAGTCCAGTTCGAGGGAAAACTCACCGACAAAAAGATTGACGGGAAATTCAGCGTTGGGGGCCATATAGCGGTCGTCACAGGCGCTCCACTGACCCCCGCCCAGGCGAAGTCGATTATTGCCGCGGCATCCGTTACCGAGAAGTTCGAAGCGCGGAAATTCGAGAGTTCAGAGGGGGACACGATGCTGTATCGCCTATTTGTTCCCCAAGAATACGACGCGCGGAAGAAGTATCCGGTTGTACTCTTTCATCATGGTGGCAGTGGAGCCGGCAGTGACAACCGGCGCCAACTTCAAAGCGCCTGCGTTCGAGAATGGATCCGGCCGGAAATGCAGGCAAAGAATCCATGCTTCATTGTTGCGCCGCAAATTCCGGGCAAGGAATCGAAAAGCAGCAAGAGCCTGAAAGCGGCAAAGGAAGTCATGCAACTTCGAATTCGGACCGTTCACGAAATTCTCGACAGCCTGGAGAAGGAGTTTTCGATCGACAAGAGCCGCGAGTATGTCACGGGCCTTTCGTTCGGCGGCGCTTGTACATGGATGTCGATGCACGAACGGCCCCGGCGGTTTGCTGCCGCAGTACCGGTCTGCGCTGGAGATTGGCTCATGGATCGATCGATTGCGGAACAAGGTCGAATGTTCGCGAAGTTCCCTCTGTGGATATTTCACGGCGATGCGGACACGGTGATTTCGGTCGACGTTTCACGAAAGGTCGTCAAAGCGCTCAGAAATGCCGGCGGCGAGCCGAAGTACACGGAGTACCCAGGCGTCGATCACTATTGTTGGGATCTCGCTTACCGCGACCCGAAACTGATTGAATGGCTGTTCGCACAGTCACGGGCTCCCGCCCCGCGATGATATCGCGCTCTCGATCAGCCACTTCCCGTGTAGCCGCCTTGGCTTCCACTGTTTCGGCCACGTTCACGCCAGTCCGGGATGCACCGTTCGCTCCCGAACGGACTTCATCAACCTGACAGTCGTCGACTCGGAGTCTGACGCCTCCCGCGTTCAGACTGTTGTTGGGTACGGTAATGGCAACCAATGACCGTGACACGCAAAGTACGACGTGTTACGGTTTCACTTGTGCAGATAGCGCTGACATACAAGAAGCCAAAGGCGACTCATGGCCAAACGCAAGAAAGCGAAAGCGGTCCGCAAGAAAACCAAGGCGGAGCTCGAATCCCCTGAATTTCTTGATCGTTCAGAGCGGCAACAAACCGTTGCGAGGATGTCGTACAATCTTTGCGACAGACTTTCCCAGAAACGACGCCAATTCATCACCGACGTCGGAAACGATACGTGGGTCGATCGCTGGGACGGTTCAGATGACGAAGGCGAAGTCAAATTTGAGCGGGAGAGCCGGAGATGGGACAAATTGCGAGACAAGTTCCTCAAAGAGACGACCGATCCTCTTGAATTGCACTGCTTCGCATGTTACTGGAATTGGGATGGAGGATCTTCCCAGATGCTCAGGGTCGCCAAGCATGTGTATTGTGATGCGGGCACCGCTCTTCGGCTTTACTGGCTCAGCAACCCTTACTGGTACCAAGAATATCGCACGCTTGGTGATTGCTCATACGACAATGAGCGCGAAGTATTGCAGATTCTGTGGACAATCGAGCGGCGATTCAAACGCGACGACTTTGCTACCAAACGTTTCCCCTTCGACCCCACACCCTGGATCAGAGACGATCTGGCCGAATCGGCCGTTCACAAAATGCCGGCGATCATGCGCGAACCGATCGTCGCGGGACGCACATCAAAGCGGACCCGACAACCGGCTGAAACAGCCTAGCGTGGCGTTACAGGGCTGACACATATGCAACGAAAGGTGACTCATGGCCAAAAAAGCTCGCAAGAAAACCAAAGCGGAACTCGCTTCTTGCGAATTTCTCAAACGTGAGAAGCAGCAATATGCAGTTGAGAGGATCTCGTACAATCTCTGCGACAAACTTCCCCGCAAACGACGCCAATTCTTCGCCGACATCGGACGCGATACATGGGTAGATCGCTTTGACAATTCAGATGACGAAGACGAAACAGAATTTGAGCGAGAGTCTCGGAGATGGGACAAATTGCGAGACAAGTTCCTCAAAGAGGCGACGGACCCTCTTGAATTGCACTGTTTCACATGTGACTGGAATTGGGATGGAGGACTTTCCGCGCTGCTCAAGGTCGTCATGCATGTGCATTGTGATGCGGGCACCGCTCTGCACCTGTACTGGCTCGGCGACCCTTACTCTTACCAAGAATATCGCACGCTTAGTGAATGCGCCTACATCGATCAGCGTGAAACGTTACAAATGTTGCGGGCGATTGAACGGCGATTCAAACGTGATGACTTTGCGACGAAACGATTCCCATTTGACCCAACGCCCTACATCAAAGACGATCTTGCCGAATCGGCCGTTCACAAAATGCCGGCGATCATGCGCGAACCGATCGTGGGCAGGAGTCGGAAACGGAGATGAAGGGGAAGTGCGGTGAGCGAATCTGAGCGTATTGAATCCCGCTCCCATGCGCATGGCGGTGTTTGAGCATATGGTCTTCGATTGACAATCCAATCGCAATCACGTAATTTGCAGTTGTCTGCTCCACGATAGAGCTTACGTTTCTTCAGCGCGACTGCTGAGGAATTGATCTCCCGTTTGCTTCGGGAAACCGGCACCAGTAGGTGCACCTGCTCATGACAGGCCTGCGAGTCCTTGTGGCTCGTGGGCCTTTTTTATTGATATTCCGCGCAGACTCTGCTCCGAGGGAGGAAACTGAAATGGTTCGATTTCTGCTGGTATTGTTGGCGCTGTGTGTGTGTGCAACGCCGGCACAAGCCGGGATTCTCTACGGTTCGGACGTTGAAATCGATCAACTTGCCACGGTGGATCCTCTGACAGGGAGCGCCACTAGTGTCGGGCCGAGCTTAGGGGGCTTGTCGGGACTTGCCTTCGACCCAAACACGAATACGCTCTACGGGGAAAACAATGACATCCTCGTGACAATCAACACGTCGACGGGGGCGGCAACAACAGTCGGGTCGTTCGGCGGGATGTTCAACTTCATGAGAGCTCTCGCTTTCGACTCCAACACGAATACGCTTTATGGAGCAGAAGGTGTTCTTGATGTGCTCGTCACGATCGATACTTCAACGGGGGCGGCCACGGAAGTTGGGCCGTTCGATGCATCGTTCATCGGCATCAATTCACTGGCTTTCGACCCCAATACGAGCACTCTCTATGGAGTGGACACTCCTCGCGACGAACTCGTGACGATCGACACATCCACCGGTGCAGTAACCACCGTTGGATCGCTGGGCGGCGCGTTCGAGACCGTGATTGGACTAACTTTTGACCCCAATACAAACACACTTTACGGTGCAAATGCCGGGGATGCCGATGAACTCGTTGCGATCAATCCCTTGACGGGAGAGGCGACCAGCGTCGGGCCGTTCGGCGGGGGCTTCACGAACGTGCAGGCTCTTGCATTCGCCCCGGCACCCGCGCCGATCCCTGAACCGTCTTCGGGGGTTCTCTTAGTCATCGGAGTGATCTCGCTCGGCATGCTGCGATACGGAAGACGCAGGGGGCTCTTCGAAATACCTCGCGAAACAACTCAGCGCTTCGAATCTGCGAAATGACATAGATTGGGGGAATGATCGGAATGCACACTTGACGACCTGTTTCCGTCGACCCAGCCGAGGAAGTCACGGAGGCAAGGGACACCGGTGGCAGTTCCGCACTTCCTATTCTCGTCTGCGGTCAATCACTCCGACGTCAGTTCGCGATATTTCAAACTGACCGCAGTCGGACAGACTTCAGCGGCGACTCAGACCATCAACTCGCTTCGGAATTCACAGCCGCTGGAGCGTCAGTCGGCAAGGCTTGTTGTAGTGGCAGCCCCCGATCGCTGCACGGTTGGTTGGCCGATGACATCTGCGACCAGGTCAAATCCCGCTCCCATCCACATGATGATGCTTCAGCATGTGATCCATATCGAGTGCCGGTTCGGCCGTATCGGGGCGGCCGACGATTTCGGCGGGGATGCCGGCGACGGTGCAGTGCGGGGGGACGTCCTCGAGGACGACGCTGCAAGAGGCGACCTTCGCGCCGACGCCAATCTCGACGTTGCCCAGAATCTTGGCCCCGGCGCCGATCAGCACACCGTGACGGACTTTCGGATGCCGGTCGCCGGTCTCCTTGCCTGTGCCGCCGAGCGTGACTTCGTGCAGCATCGAGACATTGTCCTCGACGACCGCCGTTTCGCCGATGACGACGGCGGTCCCGTGGTCGATCATGATCCCACTGCCGATTCGCGCTGCCGGGTGGATGTCGACGCCGAACACCTCCGAGATGCGGCTCTGCAGGTGCAGCGCCAGTGCCTGCCGTCCGTGATGCCACAGCCAATGCCCCACGCGGTACGATTGCAGCGCATGGAATCCCTTGAAGTACAACACCGCGACGTAGAAATTCTCCGACGCGGGGTCGCGGTCGCGGACAGCGGTGATGTCGTTGCGAATTGCGGCTTGGATGGTCGCGTCGCTGGTAAACGCCTCTTCGATGACTTCGCGAATCAGCATTGAGGACAAGCTGGCGTCGGCGAGTTTTGCCGCGAGGTGGAAGCTGAGCGCGTCCTCTAGTGAGTTGTGTTTGAGGATCGTGGCGTGCAGGAAGCTGGCCAGGATCGGCTCGCGGGCGGCTTCTCGCGAAATCTCCTCGCGGATGGTCTGCCAAATGGAATCGGCGGCGGTTGTGCTTGAATTCGTCATGATCGCTCCCCCGGTTATTCTAAACCGATCGGGGCAGCGAACGCCAACGTAAACCCCCGGCGGAGCCGGGGGTTGCGGGCGGCATTAATCGCGGCGAATTTGGATTCCGCTGAGTCGCGGCAATGTTTCGCCCTCCCCAGCTTCGAATTCCACGACCAACTCGTCGGTGACGGAGATGTTCGGGATTTCATCAACGATTGGTACTTGCGCACCGCTGCCGATGACTTTCGCCAGTAGGGTGTGTCCCTGAACTTTGACGTTCAACGAGCTAGAATTCTGTCCTGTTTTGGGAGGCATGACGTGCAGCGTTAGCGTGTAGTTTGCCGCCGGCGATCCCGCTTCCTGCAGCGGAATCGTTAAGCGCTTCAGCCCCTGCGCCCAATACGAATAGACCCAGGGAGACTCGGCGCCGGTCAATTCCTCGGACTGGCTGTTAATACCCGCGTACTTGCCTTCGCCCTCGAAGTCCGTCTTTAATTGCAGCGGGAGCACCAAGCCGGTTTCCTTGTACGCCTTGGGACGTGGATAGGCGAGCCAGACGGTCCCGCGTGCGTCGCGGCGGTCGCCGGGTGCGCCGAAATTGAGCGAGAGATGCTTCACCGGGGTTGATTTGCCGACGGAGCTATAGATCGTCCAATCACGGCGCGGCTCGCGGGGTTCCATGACGATCGTCGATGCGATCGAGAACAAGCAGACGCAACCGGCGCTCGCTTCGGGCACCATCAGCAGACCGTTGGCGGGAATCATATTGATCCAACAGCCGGTACGGTGTCCGGCAAAGTGCCGCGTGCCGTTGTCGGCGTTGAGATCGTAGAACCCGGTGAACCCCGAGCGGAAGAACATCATATCGGGCGTGGCGGTGATCATTCCGCAGTGATGGCCCGTGCGGACCATGCTCCAGGGGACCTCTTCGCCGGTGATGGGATGTTTCCGCATCCGCTGGGCGCCGGTATACAGGTCGAAGCCCCACGGCTCGGCGACGATTTGATCTTCGATGATAATCGGGCGGTGCCGGTAGTTGGCGTCCTTGGACCACAGTTTGTGGCCGTCTTCGCCGGAGAGGGCGACGAGGCGGCGGCGTTTGAATTCGCCCGATAGAAACTGTTTCCAGTAGTGTCCGTTGGCGTTTGCTCCGCAGAGTACGAGCACATTGTTATGCACCATCAAGGTCAGCTTGCCGCCGCCGGTGCCGATTTCGCTACAGTCGGTCACATCGACCGGTGTCTCCCAGATCTTTTCTCCGGTGCGGGAATCGAGCGCGACCGCCAATCGCGCGTCGAGCCGCTTCATCCGCTCTTCCGCTTTTTTAGCCTCTTCACCGGTCAGCTTTTTGAGTTCCGATTTGTCTTCGCGGAGCAACTCGGCTCGCTGGTCGCTGGAGATGGAGCTATCGATGAAGAATACCCGCTCGGGGCCGAGGGCGATCGTGTGGTGGGCGATGTGTTTGCCTTGATAGGTCCAAGCGGTCTCGCCCGTACTGGTGTTGATGGCAAACAGACCGGTGGTGTTGTCGATCGTTACTTTGCCGCGGCGTTGTTTTCGGCGGGCGACGGCTTCGCGAATCGTCGCCGTGCCGATCAGCAGGCCGTCTTGATAGGCGAGGTAGCCCCATTCGTAATCCTTGCCGCCCACTTCTTCAGGGACTTTATAGGTGGCCTCGATTTCGCCGGTCTGGACATCCAGTTTGTGGCAATCACCGCGGACCATGACGAACAGACTATCGCCGCCGGCGACGAGGTTGCCGGGATTCTCATTTTTGAACACGCCCGTGCGGACCGCGTTCGGTTCGGCACGCTCCCAGAGAAACAGGCCGTTGTACGCGTCGTAGGCCATCACGCTGTTTTCGCCTTGGACGAAAAGCCGTCCGTCAACCGACAGCGGGCCGACCGCACCAGAGTGCCGGTTGACCATCTTGCCGGGGCCGGGATCGCCGTACCAGAGCACGCCGAGGCCCCCTTTGAGCAGCCGGTCGTCGCTGCTGGCCGTATTGCCCGGATCGCCGTATTGGTGCGACCAATTTCCCGCGCCAGGCAACTTGCCGCGAGTGAGCATGACCCAAGAGCCATCGGTCGTGATCTGGGATTGGTCGGCTAATTTCATTCCCTGCAACCATTCATGACGTTGCTTCACGTCGGCAGAAGAATCCTGTTTGCCGCCCGCGAAGTAGGCGATACCGCCCAGCGGCTTCAGATGCCGGGCAATCTCCTGCGGGTCGCCCGGAATCTTGCCCGTCAGCAACTGAGTGTCGGAAACAATCAGGTTGGCAAAGTAGCTCGAATAAGGCACAGGCGAAAAATCAGCTTCGTGAACGGTCACGCGGCTGCCATAAAGGCCGGCGGTATCCAGCGCTTTGCGCGAAGCGGCGACCTTTGCCGAGTCCGGTTCTAAGCAATAGATCGTCAGCTCGCTCTGCCGCGCCAACTCGTAGGCCAGTCGTCCTTGTTCGCTACCCAGGACCAAGCAGAAACCGCGTGAAATGCCCGTTTGCTTCAAAATGTCGGCCGCCGAGTCGCGATAGAACTGGGTTAGGTCATCTTCGGGAAACGGGTTTTCTTTGAGGTCTTTCGCCACTTCATTAGACGGCTTTCCGTTCGTCTGTTTGGACCCGAAGGCGTAAATCTTGCCGATGGTCGTACTCACGAACAAGTGCCCGTTCGCAACGGCAAGGCCCCGCGCGTCCCCTTCAACCTTCGACTTCCAGACTTTCTTGCCGTTCTCATTGGAATAGGCGGCGACAACATCTTTACCGCCGGTGAACACCAAGTCGCCCGCGACGAGAATCGCGGACTCACCGACGAACGGTGTCTTCCAGACGACGCCGGTTTGATCGACTTCCTTGATCTTGGCCTCCAGCGCTTTCATTTCTTGCTGGGCCTTTTCCAACTTCTTGCCTTCCGACGTATAGATCTTCCTCATGATCGGCCGCCGGCCAAGCTCCAACTTGTGCCGCTGGCGGCTCGCTTTCGCGTAGGTCTCGCGATCGAGTTTGATGACGTCGGTGCTGCTGAGCACGTAGGCATGATCGCCCGCAACGGCGAGTTGATAGCCGGTGAACCAGCCGTAGCCGACGTCGCCCTTGTCCTGCGTGATCGGCAGAATGTGATGATCGCCCCAGCAGAAGATTTGTCCATCCGAGAGCAGGGCCCGTGAGCCGCCCACGACTCCGCCCGCGCTGCCCCGCCAGCCATGCACGCGCTTGTGGACGATCCGTCCGGTTTTTCGATCGATTGCCGCTGGGAGCGACCGCCCAGACGGAACGAACAACAGATCTTTGTTGGCCAGCAAGTAGCCTTGGGGAGAGAGGTCGTTGCGGCCCGCATCTTCTTCGCTGATGTTGTCCCGTTTCCAGATCAGCGAACCGTCGCCGGCGTTGACGGCGTAGAGGTAAATGTTTTCGTGCGGAAAAATTCCCGCTCCGAAGTAGGCCGCTCCGCCGTCGACCAGAATGCCGGTGCGAATCGGCCAGCGGGAGATCATTTCCTGGCGGGCCAGCAACCAATCGTCGTCGGGGCCGGCTCTGAGTTTCCAGATCAATTTGCCGTCAGCGGCGTTTAAGCAATACGCGTGTCCGTCGTCGGAGCCGAAGTAAATGCGGCCGTCGACAACAGTCGGCGCCAATCGGATCGGACCGCCGCTGAAGAAGTTCCACAATTCGCGGCCGCTTTGAATGTCGACGCAGTGGAGTTGATCATCCACCGACGATCCGTAGTACATCCGGTCTCCCACGACCGCCACGTGGAATGCATCATCAAAAGTAATCCGGTGCCGCAACTCCTTCATTTCAATCGTCCGCCGGTCCGGTCCCGACCACGCCATTTGCAGTGCGGCGTCGGCAGAGATCGTCCAACTCGGCGTCAGCGGCAACTCGACGGACTCGTCAGTCGACCCGACCCGCGAGTTATCGCGCATGTAGGTCGGCCAGTCAGCTGCCGACGCGCTCGTTGCCGATCCAAAGGAAACAGCGGCGACGCAGAGGATTAACCAGAACAGACGGGGCAAATATTGCATGGGAGAGTCCTTAGACAATCAATGACGATGGTCGCGAAAGGCAAGGGATTCAGTATACTGGCTGATTAGCAGTCATTCGAGTGACGCCGCTATGAAACTTGTGTTAATAACATCCTTAAAATTCCGAAAGGGACTTGATGTCAACGTTTAGAATTCGAACCCTCGCAGTATTGATCGTGCTGTCGTTGTTGGTCCCAGCAACACAAGCTGAGGATCAACAACCGGGAATTATCAGCGAGGAGTTCATTTATGATAATGCTCCATTTCCGCAGTGTCATGCTTCCACGATTGTGGAGTCCGACGGGGATTTGGTCGCCGCTTGGTTTGGCGGGACCCACGAAAACAATCCCGACGTGGGTATTTGGGTCTCCCGCAAGGTGAACGGCAAGTGGACGCGGCCAATCGAGGTCGCCAACGGAGTGCAACACAAATCGAAGCGCTATCCTTGTTGGAACCCGGTTCTCTTTCAGCCCAAAGGCGGACCGTTGATGCTATTCTACAAGGTGGGGCCGAATCCGCGCGAGTGGTGGGGCATGCTGACGACGTCCGACGACGGCGGTAGAACTTGGGATTTGCCGCGGCGATTGCCGGAGGGAATCGACGGCCCCGTCAAGAACAAGCCGATTCAATTGGCCAGCGGCGATATCCTGTGCGGTTCGAGCACCGAATATGACGGTTGGCGGGTACACTTTGAGAAGACGAGCGACTTCGGCAAGACTTGGGAGCGGATCGGGCCGATTAACGACGGCAAGACGTTCAACGCGATCCAACCCAGCATTTTGACCTATCCGGACGGGCGGATGCAGATTCTCTGCCGTAGCCGCGAGAAACGGGTCACGCAGAGCTGGTCGGATGACGGCGGCAAGACGTGGAGCGAAATGACGGCGACCAGTCTGCCGAATCCCAACTCCGGAACCGACGCGGTCACTTTGGCGGACGGGCGGCAGTTGTTGGTCTACAATCATTCGCTCCGCGGACGGGGCGAGCGGAATCGCCAATTCCTCAACGTCGCCGTTTCGGAGGATGGAAAGAACTGGAAGGCGGCACTGGTGCTGGAGGACCAACCGCGAGAATTCTCGTACCCGGCCGTGATTCAGACCGCCGACGGGTTGGTGCACATCACCTACACCTACAATCGGCGAAAGGTCAAACACGTTGTCGTCGATCCTGCGAAGTTGGTTCTCCGCGACATGCCAAGCGGAGAGTGGCCGCGCTGATTAGGCGTGAGGCTGTAGGCTGTAGGGATGGCCGTTGAAAGTGTTTCCTGCAGGTTACCGCCCGGCGGCTGATGATTTCCGACAAGACCTGTGAGCGGGTGACGCGGGGCGCATGTAAAAACCGCCCAACGAATGGGCGGTTTTTACCACGCTGTGCAAAGCGAGTCGAAAATACGTAGTTGCGGGTGCTCCGCAGTTGGAATTGCACGGCACGGTGGCGGGTCGACCGGCGACGCGTTTATGGCGTGTGACGATTGGCGTCCGGGAGTTTGATTTCGTCGGGTCTTATTCCGATGTCACCGTAGCGTGAATTCTCTTGTTACCTCTCTGGGCGTAGTACCGCCAAAAATGTTTCCGGAAAAATCGAGATTTTTTTGATTCCCAGTCGGCGACACATGATCGGGGGCGAATCTTGCTCTAGAATTCTGTGGGTTGCGGCAAGACTTCCACGACGCTGGGCATTCGGTCCACAGTTTCCCCTAAGAATTAGCGCTTTCCACCATGTCCAAGAAGATCCAGCAGCGAATCGAGCAACTTCGAGAGAAGGCAAGGCGGCACAATTACCTTTATCATGTCCTTGCTCAGCCGGAGATTTCCGATCTGGATTTCGACCGCCTGCTCCAAGAACTGGCGGATCTTGAACGGGAGTACCCGCAATACGACTCGCCCGACAGTCCCACGCGCAAGGTGGGCGGCGAACCGATCGAGGGCTTTCAGACCGTTCCGCACCGGCAGCCGATGCTGTCGATTGACAACGTCTACGACATCGAGTCGGTGAAGGAATTCGATGCGCGGCTCAAGAAACTGTTGGACAGTAACGACGATTTGGCCTACATCGCCGAGTATAAGATCGACGGCGTGGCGATCTCGTTGATGTACGAGAACGGGGTCCTGGTGCAGGGACTCACCCGCGGTGACGGTCAGCAGGGGGATGACATTACGCACAATGCCCGAATTCTGCGCGGCGTGCCGCTGCAATTGTTGGGCGACAATCCCCCCGCGGTGCTGGAAGTACGCGGCGAGGTCTACATCAGTAACCCCGATTTTGCGCACCTCAAAGCGGAGCAGGAGAAAGCGGGGGAGCACGTCTTCGTTAATCCGCGCAACGCCGCCGCCGGCGCGCTGAAATTGCTCGACCCCAATATTGCCGTGCAGCGCAAGCTGCGGTTCTTCGCGCACGGTTCCGGCTACATGGAGGGAGCCGAGTTCGCCACGCAAATGGAGTTTCTCGAGTCGATCCGCGACCGGGGCATCCCCACGACACCCCGCGTGAAACTTTGCGAGTCGCTCGATGCCGTGCTCACCTATTGTGACACGCTGATCGAGGATTTGCACGAGCTGGATTTTGAGGTGGACGGAATCGTGGTCAAGGTCAACGACCGCGCACTGCAACAGCAATTCGGAAACACCAGCAAGAGCCCACGCTGGATCTTGGCTTACAAATGGGAGAAGTATGAAGCGGTCACTCAAATTGAACAGATCGGCATTCAGGTCGGTAAGACCGGCGCCCTGACGCCGGTGGCGCACCTCAAACCGGTGGAAATCGACCTCACCACCGTCTCCCGGGCTTCGCTGCACAACCGAGACGAGCTGAACCGCCTCGGCGTACGAATCGGCGATTGGGTCGTCGTCGAGAAGGCGGGCAAGATTATTCCGCACGTGGTCCGCGTTGAGGAAAACCGCCGTGACGGCAGCGAGCGAGAATTCGAGTTTCCGGAGCGGTGCCCTGAATGTAATACAGTCGCCGTTCAGGATGAGGGGGGGGTCTACATTCGCTGCCCCAATCCGGACTGTCCGGCGCAGCTTCGCGAGAGTTTGAGATTCTTCGCCTCACGCGCCGCGATGGATATTGAGGGATTGGGCATCAAGCTGATCGAACAACTACTCGCTGCGGGATTACTCACAAGTCTGGCCGACATCTATCGTCTGCCGCAGAAGCGGGACGAGTTGTTGGCGCTGGAACGTATGGGTGAGCGGTCGGTCGACAATCTGTTGGCGGCGATTGAGAAATCGAAGTCGCAACAGCTCTGGCGGCTGCTGACGGGGCTGAATATCCGGCACATCGGCTCCAGCAACGCACAGGTCTTGTGCAAACGTTTCGGGACGCTCGACAACATTGCTCAGCAGACGGAAGAACAATTGGCGGACGTCGATGAAATCGGACCGGTGATCGCGGCGTCGGTGCATCAGTTCTTTGCTTCCGAATATGGGCAAAGCATTGTCAACGAACTGCGCGAGTTTCAATTGAACTTCGGCGAGCCTGTGGAAGAAACTTCCGGCGATTCAGGCGACCAAGTGCTTTCCGGAAAGACCGTGGTCGTCACCGGCACGCTGACCCGGTTTTCCCGCGATGAGATTAAGGAGTTGATCCGCAGCCAGGGCGGGAAAGCGGCCGGCAGCGTCTCGAAGAAGACCGACTATGTTGTCGCGGGCGAGAAAGCGGGCAGTAAACTGGACAAGGCGAACGAACTCGGCATCACGGTGCTGAGCGAAGACGAATTCCTCGCCATGTTGAATTGAGACCGGCCGGCGAGAATCATCCGCCGGAGGTTTACGGCAACAGCATTGGAAACAGTCCCAGGGGATAGTCGCTGTTGATGTCCGGCGGCTGGACGTCGCCCTGCACTTCGCTGGGAGCGGCCAGGCCTTCGGCGATCACCAGCCCCTGAATCCGCACAACGCTGAGCCAGAGAGCCGTGCGGGCATTGACCGCTTCCAGGCTGCGGCGAAAGTAGGTTCGCTGTGCCGTCAGCAACTGCAGGTAATCAAGCTGGGATTGCTCATAGCCGCGGCGAACCAATTCCAGGTTCTTCTTGGCCAGCGGCAGGATTTCCTCGCGATACGCATCCGCTTGAGTCTTGCTGACTTGATAGTTCTGAAACGCGGCCACCAGGCGATCGCGGAGGTCCAGCCGCAGGCGTTCGATTTCACGGCAGGCGCGAATGTGCTCCGCCTGGGCGGCGGTAATGTTACCCTGGTTGCGGTTGTGATAGGGGATCGGGATGCCGATTTGCAGGTTAACCACAAAATCGTTGGTCGCGTAATCCTGGGCGATGCCGAGTTGGCCTTCGACGTTGGGGATCGGCTCCGCTTCAGCGCGGCGGATGGCCCAGCGGGCACGGTGCACGGCATAGTACGCCGCCTGCAATTCCGGGCTGCGTTCGATGAGCCAATTCCAGACATCGTCGAATTCCAATCCCGGCGGCGTCTGGTCCAAGCTGCCGACCAGATCTTGCGGCTGCAGTTCGGGGTTTCCGACGGCAACCGCCAATCGCTGAAGCGCGGCGCGACGGCGGATGCGTGCGTTGTTCAGCAGCAATTGATTGTTGCGGGCCTCGATTTCGGCTTGCAGCACTTGGAGCTGCGTTCCCTCGCCGGCTTGTTCCAATTCGCGGGAGATGCGTGCCGACTCCTCCGCCAGCCCCTGTAATTCTTTTGCCAGTTCAAACGTCTTTGTCGCACCGAGCGTCTCATAAAACCGACGCCTGACGGTGTTCAGCACGCGCTGTTGTTGCGTTTCGCGGTTCCAGCGGGCTTGCGCGACGGCGTTACCGGCAGCGGCGCGATTGAGTTCCAGCTTGTCGCCGCGGACGAATTCCTGGCCGAGGAACAGCCCCTGCTGGCCGGCGGAGCCCTCGTTGCCGATTTCCGCCGCTTGGTAGCCGAAGATCGGGTTCGGTTTCAGGCCGACCTGCTGCCAGATTCCCTCCAGCCGCATGACTTCCGCGGCCGCCTGTTGCAGGGTGGGATTGGTGGCCAGCGCCAAATCCTCTAATTCCGAGAGTGTGAACGTCCCGCCGGATGGCTGCGCGGGCGCCGTTCCGGGCCATTCGCCGGGCGGTTCCAGGTCCGTCAACAGCAGTTGGTCCGCGACAAGATGGACGAAGCCCTCGCCATCTTCGTTGGTGTTCGACGGGTCCGCAATGGGCGGTTCCTGCGCGGCTGCTGGCATTGGTTCTTGCAGCGGTTGCAGCGAAAGGCAGACGGCAGCCAGCAGGCACCTGACGATGCGCGACAAGCATCGACTTTGCTGTTTCATGGCCGGCGAACCTATTGACTGGCGGGTAATGGAGGCGACATCCGGGAAGCGCGCATCTTGAAACCGACGAGACGCGCAGGGGACTCCCGGTAAGATTGTATCGACGATGCCGGGATTGCGGATTGAAGGAATTCCGGTCCGTCTCAGAATCAACTGAACCGTCTGCTTGTCTTACTGCATTGTTCTTGATACAGCACAAGGCTGATCTCAATACGACTGAGAAGGAGGCTGCAAACATGAAAATCGCTGCTGTGCAGATGGACGTGACGTTGGGGCAACCGGCGGAAAACCTGGCAAAGATGGTCTCCAGACTTGAACAGACCACCGCCGACGGCGCCGTGCTCACCGTTTTTCCCGAGTGTGCGCTGACTGGATATTGCTTCGACAGCCGCGATCAGGCACTGCCGTTTGCTGAGGCGATTCCCGGACCGGCGACGGGGACCATGGCGCAAGCCTGTGCGGCAACCGGGGGCTATGCCGTGTTCGGCATGCTGGAGTCAGACGGCGATCGATTGTTCAACGCGGCCGTGCTGGTCGGTTCGGACGGAGTGATTGGCAGTTATCGCAAGATCCATTTGCCGTACTTGGGCATCGACCGCTTCACCGACTACGGCGATCGCCCATTTGCGGTGCATGAGGCGGGCGATTTACGCGTCGGGATGAATATCTGTTACGACGCATCGTTTCCGGAGGCGGCGCGCTGCCTGGCGCTGCAAGGGGCCGATTTGATCGTGCTGCCAACGAATTGGCCGCCTGGCTCGCAATGTACCGCTGCCAGCGCGATCAACACCCGCGCCTTGGAGAACGGCGTCTACTATCTGGCGGTCAATCGGGTGGGCGTTGAGAACGGTTTTCCCTTTATTGGCCATAGCCGCATTGCGGACACCACCGGCGCCACGATTGCCGACGCGGCCAGCACGGAGGAAGAAATTCTCTACGCCGATATCGACCTCGCGCGTGCCCGCAACAAACATTACGTTCGTGTGCCTGGTTTGCACGAGATTGACCGGCTCGCCGACCGTCGGCCCCACCTGTATCGGGGACTCGTCGACCCTCATCAGCTTTGCTCGCCGGGGCGGGATGCGGGAGCGAATCCTGACGCATAGAATTTTGTTGATGCGTTGGTCTTTTTTGAGGTTTAGGGAATTTGTACCGATTTTGCTTGATTTTCCGGTCTCAAAACAGCAGACTGTGAGCGATACGCGGTGGATATCCCTGAAAACTCAGAGTTCGATCATGTCCGCGCAGCGATACAACTTGGCGTTGATTGCCACAGCATTCGCGGTTTTAGCGACAATGCGCAGCGCCGAGGCTGCTTACCTGTTGCCCAGTGACGCGACTTGGGCGGACGAATTTGCAGTTTCGAGCGACACTGCAGACCTGAGTCAACAGCAGAGCGTCGCAGCTGATCAAGCGTGGCAAGACGCCTCACAACGACTCCGATTTCCGCAACTGGAGCAAGAGAACTCTCTGGCAGGCGGGAATCACACCGGCAATTTCGGGACCGTCACCATCGATCATTCGGTTAACAGCGGGGCCAACGCCTATCTGACTGCCACGGATCAAACGCTGGCTGAGTTGGTGCAATTCCTCAGTCGGCAGCGATCCCGTCCGCATTCGCTGTACGCTCGCAGCGGCCCGTTCCGGCCTCCTCAGGTTGCGTGAAGCTTGGCTCTCGTGGCTGCGCGGTTAGGAACTCGCAGCTTGGAATTGAATTCATGCATCTCCTTGAAGGAGTCACTTTCTGATGCGACAACGACTGTATTCTTTCTTGACGGTTTCCGCAGCGCTGTTGGTGCATTCTACGGCTGCCCAGGCAGCATCGATATCCGTGATCAATGACAATGGCAACACGGTGATTGACGCGATCAATCTCCCTGGCGAGCTTGACTTCGACGTGATCTGGAATAACAACCTGCCGGTCTGGCTCCAGGTCGATGTTGACCCTGCCGATGGTACGGAACTCGCCTTTAGTGGAGGTCACCTTAATCTCTCGGGGGTTGATTGGACTGACTTTCACGTTCACCTTGAGGGCGGACCGGTCTTCGAGGAAATCAACGACATCAGTCCGGCCCCCAGTAGTGTGATTGGGGCGGCCGGTGACCCGCAGGTCTGGCTGTTCTTCGATCCACCCATTCCGGACAGCAACTTTCTGTTTCTCGGCGATCCGAACATGACAATCGACCCGGAAGACTGGGTGATTGACATCAGCAGCATTCAAAGCCCGCAGGGCGGCACATTCCAGATTCACTTGCACCCCAGTACGGCGGTGCCGGAGCCGTCGACGTTTGTGTTGCTGGGCATCGGCGGAGTGGCGCTCGTCGGCTACGGCTGGCGGCGAAAGCGGAAGTCAGCTGCCTAAGCCAAGATCACTCAATCATGTACCCATCACCGCCGGTGCCACACAGGCATCGGCGGTTTTCGCTGCGCGGCGTGTAATTGCGGTTGAAGCGCGACAGTCTGCTGCGTATCAATTCTCAAGTGGTGCTGGTATCGTCGGGGCCGCGTATGTTGTTATGATAGACGCAAGTACCGGGGCTGAGAGGAAAGCGTTTCGGCCGGCTGCAGATTATCGAATATGTCACCGCAGAATCCACAACTGTTGTACTTTCTGGCACTCGTCGGCATTCCCGTGCTGTTGCATTTTTTGCTGCGGGCCAAGCCGAAGAAGCTGTTGTTCCCGGCGCTGCAATTGATTCAGCGCAAAAAGCGGGCCAATCGGCGGCGGATGCGTCTGCGGCACCTGTTGCTGTTGCTGCTGCGAATCGCGGTGATTGCGTTGATCGTCATCGGGCTGGCGCGGCCAACCGTGCCGGCGACCGACTACACGCCCTCGACGTTCGAGATTGCGACCGCGCTGCTGATCTTGGCCGCGGCGGTGGGCGTTTACTTCGCGGTCATGCATTTCTGGAAAAAGAAGGGGCTGCCGACCTACGAATTGGCGCAGCGGGTGTCGTATCTGCGTGGGGGGGTGGTCGCGGGGGCAGTGTTTTTATTGCTGCTGTTAGTCGCCTGGCCGTTTCAGCGGCGGATCGCGGCGGCGATCACCCAGCCGACCATCCAACGCGCGGAAAAGCTGCCCGTCGCGGCGGTGTTTTTGTTCGACACAAGCTTGAGCATGGATTTTCGCTACGAGAACAAGACCCGGCTGCAGCGCGCGACGGATATCGCCTCGGCCCACCTCAGCAACCTGCCCCGTCAAAGCGAAATCGCAATCTGCGACACAAAGCGCAACGATCCGGTCCACTTCAGCCCCGACCGATCGATTGCCCAGGAACAGATCACCGGCATGACGACGTCGGCGGTCTCGGTCCTGATGAACGATCGCATTCGTGCGGTTATCGATCTGCAAATCAATGATATGGCCCGGTTGCAGGGGTCGGGGGGGGGTGAATCCGAGGAAGCCGTGGAGGACCCGTTTGTGCGAGAGCTGTATATCTTCACGGACCTCGCGGCACACGCCTGGCAGCCGCAGGCTGCCCGAATGCTACAAAACGAGCTAGAACGCCTGCCGTCGATGGGCGTCTATTTGATTGACGTCGGCATCGAAGATCCGGCAAATACCAGCATCACCGATTTGAAGCTTTCCAGCCAGACCGTTTCGCAGGGCGGGGTCGTGAGTATCGACGCCGCTGTAACGGCCGTGGGAGCCGACGCGGGGCGTAAGACCGTGGAAATATTCGTCGAGAGCCCCGACGGCGAGTTGATCAAGCAGGGGAGCAGCGAAGGCGAGTTCGACGCGACCGCTTCGCGGGTCAGTTTCGCGCTGCCCGGTTTGACGGGACCGGTGGTCCAAGGCGAAATGAAACTGGTCACTTCAGACTCGCTCCCCTTTGACGACGTGGGTTACTTTACCGTCGAGGTCCGTCCTCCCAAACAGGTATTGATCGTCTCGGATGTCTATTCCCGCAAGGCGATGATCTTCAAGAACTCGCTCTCTCCGGACATTTTGGAAGAGCAGGGCGACTCGCCGTACCGTTGCACGGTGATCAAATCCGATCGTTTTGAAACTGAGGACCTGAGCCGTTTCGACGTTGTCTGCTGGCTCGATGTTTCCAAACCTACGTTCAGCGACTGGCGGGCCTTGCGGCGGTATTTGGAGGGTGGGGGAGGCGTCGTATTGGTCTTGGGTCCGTCGATTGACCACGCTGCGTACCTGGAACGAACCAATGCCCCGGCGATTCTCCCGGCCGATTTGCTGGCGCACCGGCCGTTTGACGAGTCGCGGGGATTCGATCTGCGCAATCTGACTCATCCGTTGCTCAAGGAGTTCGTCGCCTGGGATACCGGCGAATTGTCGGCGGTGGCGATCACGCGGGCTTGGCGAACCGAACCGGCGGAGAATGCGAACGTGATTCTGCCGTTTACCGACGCGGGTCAGACTCCCGCACTGATTGAGCGGCCGGTGGGACAGGGCAGGGTGTTGATGCTGACAACGCCCTTTGACCGCAGCCGTAGCCGGGGTCAGGAATGGAACAACCTGGTGATCTCCGGCGCGGTCCCCTTGATCCTGGCGGATCAAATGGTGCAATATGTCTCCGCCAACACGGACGAGCGTTACAATTACATCGCCGGTCAAGTCCCCACCGTCAAGCTGCCGCAAGAGACCGAGATCAAACAATTGCTGATTCGCAAACCGGATCGTACACAGCCCTCTGTTGAAGTCCCGGTCGGGGCTGAGGAAGTCCTGATTGAGGACGCCACGCTGCTGGGGCAATACCGGATCCTGCCGCGAGATGCGGATGTGCCGTTCCAAGCGGGACTGAGCATCAACGCCCCCGCCAGCGAAAGTGATTTAGCGCGGTTGACGACCGATGATCTGAACCTGATGCTGGGCGAGGGCCGGTATGAAGCGGCCCGCGATATCGACGGATTGACACGACAAGTTCGCGCCGGCCGCGTGGGACGCGAGATTTTTCCGTGGTTGGTGGCGTTGATGATTGCGGTGTTTCTGGGTGAGCATTTTATCGCCAACTACTTTTACGATACGGATTCCGAAAAAGTCGCGGAGGCGGAACAGGAGTTCTCCAAAACAGCGGCGGCCTAATGTGCGGCTGCGAATCGCGGAGATCGATCACTCCGTTCCGCACGAGGCTCCGCCGACTAAACTGATTCGACAATCAATAGACCTTCGGCCATGCCCGACCTGATTCCGGACAATTTGCAGCTGCGTTTTGACCCGATTTGGCCCTGGCCGATCGTGCTGTTGGTCGCTGCGGGCTTGGTGGTGACGGTCGTCAGGTCCTATCCGCGGCGAATTCGTCATCTGCCTCGGCTATTGCAGCGGAGTCTGCTCGGATTGCGTCTGGCTGCGGTCGTGCTGTTGATCTGGGCCATGTTTCGGCCGTCGCTCGTCGTCTCCGAGACCGATGAACGGGCGGGACAATTGGTGATCGTGGGCGATTACTCGCGGAGCCAATCCCAAGAGGACGGACCGGCAGGTCTGACACGATACCAAATGGTGCTGAGTACTTTGTCGGAGTGCCGCGACCTGTTGGAGGAGATATCCGAAGAAGTCGAGATTGTCTACTATCAATTCAGCGACGAAATCGAACAGGTGGATCAACTGCCGCAACAGCCCGATGGCCAAATGACGGCGATTGGGCACGCGGTGGACTACTTGGGCCGCGAGCTGCGCAGCGACGTGGTCACCGGCGTGATTCTATTTAGCGACGGGGCCCAGCGCGCGCTACCGCCGTATGCAGTCGATCCGCGTGCGGCGGTCCGGCAGTTTCGCGCCGTACAGAACGCACCGATTCACACAGTGGTCGTGGGCACGTCGGGGCTTTCCGAGTCGACGCTGGACCAGATTCTCGAGGACCTGCAAGTCAATCCGACCGTCTTTGTAAAAAATGAAGTGGTCGTCGGCGGAAACGTGCGCGCACTCGGCGTCGCCAATCGCGATCTGACCGTCCGGCTCTTCGTCGAGGACCTGTCGATTCGCGGCGGCAAAGACAACATGCGGCAACAAGGTCCCGCGCTGAAGATTCGCACCACTCGTTCCGAGGACGTGATTCCGGTGGAGCTGCCCTTCACGCCGCAGCAGCCGGGCGAGTACAAGGTCTCACTGCGCGTCGATCCGGTCGATGGTGAGCTCGTGACGTCGAACAACGTTCTGGATACGTTTATCACCGTCCTCAAGGGTGGGCTGAACGTGGCGTACTTTGACGTTTGGCGTCCGGAATTCGGCAAGGTGAAAGCGATCGGCCTTTCACCCGATATCGAAGTGGACGCGAAGCTCGTTTACTACCGGGGCCGGGAGAATCCGACGACGATCGACGAAGAGTGGTTTGAGCCCGGCAAATACGACGTCTACATCATCGGCGACGTGCCGGCGCGGGTGTTTGGCGAGCAAAATCTGCGGCGGCTGCGCCAGGCCGTAGAACAGGGGTCGGGTCTGCTGATGACGGGCGGCTTTCACAGTTTTGGCGCCGGCGGCTACGCGACGACACCGTTGAATGATCTGCTGCCGGTGGTGATGTACGCCACGGAAATCCTCAACGATGACGAAGTCGATTCCAGTCTGCAAATCGAAGAACAGTTGCAGATGCTGCCCACTGCGGAAGGGAACGCCTCATTCGTGATGCGGCTCGATGCGCCGGCCAAGAATCTGGAGATGTGGCAGAAACTGCCTAAATTAGAGGGCGCCACGAAACTGACGCCGAAGATTCAAGGACTGGCCCGCGTGCTGGCGGAGACGGAAAGCAAGCAGCCGCTGTTGATCGCCCAAGAGTACGACCGTGGCCGTACGATGGCCTTCGCCGCTGACACCACGTACCTCTGGTATCTGGCGGGGTTCGACGCGCAGCAGCAGCAGTTTTGGCGGCAGGTGATTCTGTGGTTGGCGCACAAAGAATCACAGGGAGACGATTCTGTCTGGGTCAAACTTGAAAGTCGCCGGTACCGTCCGGGGCAGCCGGTCCCGTTTACATTCGGTGCCCGCGATGAAAAAGGCAGGCCGCTGGAAGATGTCGAATTTAAGGTCCAAGTGATCGGCCCGCAGCAGGAGAAGTTTCAGATCCCGCCGCAGCGCGACGGCGAGTTCAACTCCGGAACATTCACGCAAACCGCTCAGCCGGGCGAGTATCGCGTCGAAGTCAGCGCGCTTCAGCAGGGAAAGCCGATCGGCTTCAGCGCCCGCGCGCGGTTTGTGATCTTTGAGCAGGACCTGGAATTGTATAATCCCGCCGCCGATCCCTCGTTGATGCAGGAGATCTCCTCGATGACCCAGGGCCGCTCGCTCCGTCCGGACGAATTTCGCGGATTCCTCGAAGAGCTGATGGGGCGTGGGCTCAACCGACAAATGACACAGAACCACGTCGTCTCGCTGTGGGACCATTGGATCCTGCTGGTTGCCTTCGTGGGTGTGATGTCTGTCGAGTGGTTTTTGCGCAAAAAACGAGGTTTGGTTTGAGGGGCGTGAAACTCGCTCGCTCGCAAGGCTTTGTCGGAAGACTCAGAATTGACGATGGGTGGCTGGGGTCGAGCGAAGCGAGCCCCCAGTTTTTGATCCTGGGGGCGGACTGACGTCCGACCCCAGCCACCCCTATACAAAGTTTTGCGGACCAAGCCGCATGAGAAACTCGACGCAACCGAACCTTTTGGCGCTTCATGGCTTCTGTTAGAATGCCGCCGCTTGAAATCAATGACGCCAACGGTTTAGCAAGGAATACAAAACGTGCGCTGGTCACAGACGTTGATTCCCACAATGAAGGAAGTCCCCGCCGACGCCGAGATTCCCAGCCATCAGCTGATGCTTCGGGCGGGATTGGTGCGGCAATTGATGGCGGGGGCGTATACCTATCTGCCGTTGGGGTGGCGTGCGGTGCGCAAGGCGGAGGCGATTGTCCGCGAAGAAATGGACCGTGCCGGTGCCGCTGAATTGTTCATGCCGGCGCTTTCGCCGATCGATCTGTGGGAAAAAACCGGCCGCCGCGAAGCGTTTGGGAACGTGCTGATCAACTTCGAAATCAGCCGCAACGACCGCAAGGTGCATCTGGCGCTCGGACCCACTCATGAGGAGATTGTCACCGATCTCGTTGCGAAGCACGTTAGTTCCTACCGGCAGTTACCGCTGACGCTGTATCAGATTCAGACGAAATTCCGCAACGAGGAACGGCCGCGGTTCGGCGTGCTCCGCACGAGCGAGTTTCTGATGAAGGATGCCTACAGTTTTAGCACGTCGTTGGATCAATTGGACGAAGTGTATCAGCGGATGTACGACGCCTACTGCCGCATCTTTTCGCGGTGCGGGCTGGAATATCTGCCGGTGGAGGCGGAGAGCGGCCCGATCGGCGGCGACGCGTCTCACGAGTTCATGGTGCCCGCGGAAAACGGCGAAGACCGGATTGTCCGCTGCGCCGGTTGCGGGTATGCCGCCAATCTGGAGCGCGCCGATACGGGCCGGCAGCCACCGGAGGTCGTGCTTTCCGAGGATGCGGACGAATTACAGACGGTCGCCACGCCCGAGGCGTCCAGTATTGAGCAGGTCAGCAAGCTGCTGGGCTGCAATCCGCAGCAGATGATTAAGACGCTGATTTACACCGTCGATGAGCGAACTGTGGCGGTTCTCGTTCGCGGCGACCACGATGCCAACGAGGCCAAGATCCGCCGCGCACTCGGAGCAGAGCGCGTCGAGTTGGCTGACGATGGCACGATCCAGCAGGTGACTGCAGCGCCGACCGGGTTTGCCGGACCGGTGGGCATCAAGTGCGAAGTGATTGCCGATCATGACGTGCCGCTGATCGTCAACGCGGTCACGGGAGCCAATCAGGCGGACGCGCACCACACAGGGGTGAATGTCGGCCGCGATTACGATCTGCCGCCCACATTCGATTTGCGAATGGCTGACGGCGGAGATCCCTGTCCCCGCTGCCGTGAAGATTTGGAGTTAGTGCACGGCATCGAAATCGGCCACGTCTTCAAATTGGGCACGAAGTATTCGGAGGCCTTGGGCGCGAATTTCCTCGACGAGAAGGAGCAGCGGCATCCAATCATCATGGGCTGCTACGGTATCGGCGTGAACCGAATCGTCGCCTCATTGGCGGAGACCTCGCACGACGAAAACGGCCTCATCTGGCCACTGGCGATCGCGCCCTTTTCAGTGCTGGTGATTCCGCTGAACGTCAAGGACGAAGCGGTCCTGCAGGCGGCGGAGAAATTCTACGATCAGCTGACCGACGCGGGCGTCGACTGCTTGTTGGATGACCGCCCGGCGCGACCGGGATTCAAGTTCAAGGACGCCGACCTAATCGGCATCCCGCTCCGGTTAGTGGTCGGCGGCAAGAGCTTACAGGCGGGCGAAGTCGAAATCAAATGGCGAACCGCCGCGGAGCCGGAGAAGGTCGCGGTCGACACGGCGGTCGAGACGGTGCTCAAGATGCTCGAAGAACGCCGCGCGGAGGAAGCGGTATAATCACCCGCCTCCCAGCCCCCGGCTCCGCCGGGGGTTCACAACGGAGGGCACGATTGATTCACAGCTGATTTACAGCGTCCAACCATTGCGGTATTCGCGTTTGATGAATTGGTCCGCTTCGGGGCAATTCGGCGCCCGAAGGTTCTCGGCGTCCCATTCCAATTCCTTGCCGCCGGCGCGATAGGAGACGTTACCCAACAGCACCGACTCGGCGAGCGCGCCGGAATAGTCAAAGTTGCAGGTCGTCGGCGCGCCGGTTTTGACCGCTTCGACGAATTCCTTGTGGTGGCCGATGGAATCGGGAATCGACGGCCGCACCGGTTCGATTTCCTTCCAGTTTTGCAGAATCAGTTGCCGGCTGCCGTAGTCCGCCAGCAAACGGCCCTTCTCGCCCTCAAACAGCACCGCCGATTTCTTGCCGAATTTCTCGGCTCCGGGTGGCTTCCAGAAGCCGTGGTACCAGGTCATATGCACCGGCGGGCGGCCGTCGCGTTCCGGGAATTTGTAATCGACCTGCATGTTGTGCGGGATCATGTTGTCTCCCTCGTGAGCTTTCTCGCCCCGCGCAACCACGGAGGTGGGATATCGCAGATCGAGCGCCCAAAACGGCAGGTCCATGTAATGGCAGCCGAAGTCGGCCAGCCAGCCGCCGCCAAAGTCCCACCAGAACCGCCAATTGAAGTGAAAGTGCGTCTCGTGAAACGGCCGCTTCGGCGCTGGTCCCAGCCAGAGGTCGTAGTTCACCCAATCCGGGGGCGTCGCTTGTGCCACCCGCTTGCCGACGATCGTGCGCTGTTGTTCGACGCCCAGCCAGACGTGCACGCGTTTTACGTCACCGATCGTGCCCGCTTTGATCGTCTCCACAACGCGGCGGTAGTTCGTGCCGGAGTGGATTTGCGATCCCATTTGCGTCACGTTGTTGTGCTTGGCCGCCAGATCGCGGAGCACGCGGCATTCATGCACCGAATGAGTCAGCGGCTTTTCGCAGTAGACCGCCATGCCGCGCCGCAAACCCTCGGCAGCGGGAATCGCATGGGTGTGGTCGGGTGTTCCGACAATCAGGATATCGAGATCGTCGTGGTCGAAGATGCGGCGAAAATCGTCGTAGGTTTTGGCATTGGGGTACTGTTTTGACGTTTCCTCCAAACGTTTCGCGTCGATGTCCGCCATTGCTACGATATCGACACCCGCCTTCGAGATACCGTCGATATTGGCCTTGGCCCGCGCATAGGCACCGACCGCACCGGCTTTAAGACGTTCATTGGGGTTGCGCGGAGCAGCGGCGGTTTCGCTGCGGGTGACCGCGGGAATCGCGAACGGCGTCGCGGCGGCAATTGCGGCGGCCTTCTGGAGAAACCGGCGGCGGCTGGAAGCGTCTTCTGTAAATTCACTCATGGGAAACTCCCGGAATGCGAGGCGGATTGATTGCGGACGGATCGGCGCTTGCCTTCAGTTCTATTTACGCGAATCGCCGCCGCTGAATCAAGGCACATGGTCCTGTTCCGCCGTCTGAACGCAATCTCCCTAAACGTCGAATGGACAGCAGCGATCACCGGAAGTTAAAGTGAGGGCGAATCTCAGGAGTTTGCGAGGATTTTTGGACAGAATGGCGCGAGTGATGGCAGATCGGGAGCGGTTTGCGGACCTTAGTAAAATACGCGCGGTTGTCACCGGTTCTTCGAGCGGGATCGGCCGTGCGGTGGCGCTGGAATTGGCCCGCGGCAGGGCGCGTGTCGTCGTCCATTGCCGTGCGTCGATCGATGCGGCGAACGAGGTGCGTGAGGAAATCGTCAGTAGCGGTGGTGACGCCGTGGTCCTCGCGGCCGATTTGGCTGACCCGGCGTCGATGGCCGAGTTCATCGAAGGCGCTTGGAATTGCTGGGATGGAGTGGACGTGTGGGTGAACAACGCCGGCGCGGACTTACTCACCGGTGCGGGCGCTGGGCTGGATTACGCGGAAAAACTCAGAAGGCTGCTTGATCTCGACGTCAGTTCGGCAATCTTGATCGGCAAAGAGGTCGGACGGCGGATGTGCGATGCCGGAGGCGGGGTCCTGTTGAATATCGGCTGGGATCAAGCCGACCGCGGAATGGAGGGCGATAGCGGAGAATTGTTTGCCGCCGCAAAAAATGCGGTAATGGGCTTCACCCGCTCCTTGGCGGTCAGCTTGGCTCCGCAAGTTCGCGTCAATTGCATCGCCCCCGGTTGGATCAAAACGGCCTGGGGCGAATCCGCGAGCGAAGTCTGGCAAGAACGCGTAAAAAGGGAGACACCACTGGAGCGGTGGGGCACGCCGGAGGACATTGCCAAATTGGCCCGGTTTCTGGTCTCCGCCGATGCGGACTACATTACGGGACAAGTCATAGCCGCTAACGGCGGCGCTGTTCGTTGAATCACATTTTGTGCCGGTCGACGGCGCGCTCCAAGAACATTCCATCGAACGAATTTGGGATATCCATTACGGAGGCAAATCCAATGGCGGACTATGTGCAGATGACCGATGAAGAGATCGACGAAGCGCTAAAATCGTTGCCGGAATGGGAGTATCGCGACGGTTGGATTCGCCGGTTGTACAAAACACCCGGCTGGCCCCACACGTTAATGCTGGCCAATACGATCGCTTATCTCGCGGACGCCGCCTGGCATCATCCCGATTTGGCGCTTGGCTACGCGCAAGTGATCGTCAAACTGCAATCGCACCGTGTCAGTGGAATCACGCCGCTGGACATCGCCCTCGCAAAACGGATTGACAAGGTGGCGCTGTGGAAACCGGAGGAGGGATCTCCGTTTGACGGGTTCCCCAAGACGTGGGTGCATTGAGGTGAGGGGACGCTTGGGTGTTTGCTACTCGTTCCCAAACTGGAGTTTGGGTACCAGACTAATGACGGCGTCTATTCGTCGACCAATTCCGCGATCGACTGGTAATCCTCTTTCAGCGATTGATACAGCTTGCCGTACATCGGATAGGCCCGGTTGTAGGCCGCTTTGGTTTTTCGTCCCGGCGCGGTGCTGCTGGTGACGTCAATGGTGGCGGCGCAGGCTTCGACGACGTTCTTGTACGCGCCGGTGCCGGCCGCGGCGAGCAAGGCGACACCGTAGGCGGGACCTTCTTCGGCATTGATGGTCACGACCTTTCGTCCGTAAATGTCGGCCTGTAGCTGCCGCCAGAACTTGCTGCGGGCTCCGCCGCCGGAGAGACGGATTTCGCGGATCGGGATTTTCATGCCCGCAATGATTTCCAGACAATCTCGCATGGCGTAGGTGGCGCCTTCCATCACGGAGCGGACCAAATGCGGTTTGCCGTGACGCAGACTGAGGCCGATCCATGCGCCGCGGGCGTTCGGGTCGGCGTGTGGTGTCCGTTCACCGGTCAGATAGGGCAAGAAGTAGAGCCCTTCGCAAGCGGGCGGTGCTTCGGCCGCTTGCGCGGTGAGCAACTCGTAGGGATCAATCTTCTTTCGTTTGGCCGCCTTGACTTCTGTTTCACAGAGTTGATTGCGATACCATTGCAGGCTGCCGCCGGCGGAAAGCACGACGCCCATCACATGCCACTTGCCGCGCACGGCGTGGCAGAACGTATGCACACGGCCGGCAGGATCAATCTGCACGTCGTCGCTATGTGCGAAGACCACACCGCTGGTTCCCATCGTGGCGGAGATCACGCCCCGCCGAACGATGCCGTTGCCGATTGCGCCGGCGGCCTGGTCACCCCCGCCCCCGACAACCGGCACGCCGGGTGCAAGCCCCAATTGCCCCGCGGCGATATCCACGAGTTGGCCGCTGACTTCCTCGGATTCGTAAACTTTCGGCAGCAGGTCGCGTGAAATATCGAGCTTCTCCAACAGCGACCGGCTCCAGCGCCGCCGCTTGACGTCGAGCAGCAGCGTGCCGGAGGCGTCACTGACTTCGGTGGCAAATTCGCCGGTCAGCCGGAAACGGATGTAGTCCTTGGGGAGCAGGACTTGGGTCGTCTTCGCATAATTTCGCTTCTCGTGGTCCCGCAGCCAGAGGATTTTGGGGGCGGTGAATCCGGTCAGTGCCGGGTTGGCGACCAATCGAATCAGCTTCTTTCGTCCCCCCGCTTTGGCCTCGATCTCCGCACATTGCGCTGCCGTCCGCTGGTCATTCCACAAGATCGCGGGGCGGATGACGTCGCAGTTGCGATCCAGAAACACACTGCCGTGCATCTGTCCGCTAAGACCGATCCCCGCGACAGCACCGGGTTTAATCTTCGCCGACTTCAGCACTTGCCGGACACTGCTGACGGTGGCGCGCCACCAATGGGCGGGATCTTGCTCAGACCAGCCCGGCTTAGGACTGGAGAGCGGATACTCCACTGTTGCTGAAGAGACGATCTTGCCGTCCTCGCGCATCGCAAGAGTCTTGGTCCCGCTGGTGCCTACATCGATGCCCAGATAGATCGCCATATCCGTTCGTCCAGTCCTGCGCTATGTGGAAAGAGGGTTCGCACTTTAGCGGGCGATTCTGCAGCATCACGGCGCGATTGTCCAGCCAGTCGCACTAGCGCGCACAGTGACAACGGAGATCATCACAATTTGCGCGGATTACTCATCCGAGTCGACGTGCAGCGGCTGATGGTGCAGAGCATGCGCGTCGAGGTAATTGCAGACAGCGTCGAGAGCACCCTTGGCGAGACTCGCTTCCGCTTCCGTACAGAAGTACTTCTTTTTCAACTCGACGTCGGAGTGAATCACGTTGCGGTATTCCCGAAGGGTGACATCGATTGCGCTTGCGCGATCTTTGGGAATGACTCCGATCTCAGTGGCGACATTGATTAGTTGATACATACTCCATTGACCCTTGTCGATCCGCTTCGTTTTGGGCGATTTTTCACAGGCCTTCACTAGCGCCTTCACTTCGGATGAAGCGGTGAGCTGGTCCACCAAGATCGCCTCCAAAATGCTGCCGGCGAGCACAACCGTGCTCTTCCAAGCGCCAGCGGGAAACAAGATCAGCGAGAGTTCCCGATAATCACGCTCGATGATCCGCCGCAAATCGTCGGATGCAACGAAGTCGAATTCGCGAATACGAGCGCTGCTGCCCGCTCCCGCAAAGTGGTCCAGCACGTCGAGCAAGTGATCCATGCTCGGCAGTCCGGACTGGTGCAGATGGTCCTCGTTGTAACCCCGTATGTTCATGCGTAGGATTACGAAGTCGTACTGGGCCTCAGGCAGGAAATCACGGGGATCCAGCCGATCCAATTCCTCCGCGAGAACTTTAACCATCGGAGTACGGTTTGTGGTGGCCTTGTTGACCGAGGCAGCGATCTTGCGGATGTATTCGACCATGAGCGTGTTGGGTGTGGGTGAGCGAGTACCAGTGAATTTGTTTGCCGTGATCGGAATCACAGCAGATCGCAGGACGCATCGCGTTGAGACGAAAACGGTGCGGCACAATAGCAAAATGGACGCCGCTGTCATTCCGGGGTTCGGCAAAACCGAACCAACAACCGGAATTCGTTCAGAAATGTAACGATAAAAAACCCCGGGCGGTTCAAAATCTCACTTCGAAATCGAGGTGGGCGCGCACTGCTGGCTGCATCAAATACGTAAATCGGCCGAGAATGTTCAAGTCTTCTTGACGGGATTTGGCTGTTTTTTCGCTTTTTTGATGCATCCTCATTCAAGATAAGGTCCAACTCGCGCGCATGAAATCGGCACAGGATCGGTTCAACTTGAATTCCGTGCATACGTTTTTGGCGCGTAAAGATTTTCCCTACTTCAGCTGTAGGAATCGCAGTAGCACATCCGGATCGGAAAAGTCCTCTACGAGTAAGTCCGGGGAATGGCCGCGGAGTTCTTCCACGGAGTGGGTGCCGGTGGCCACAGCTACGGCTTGAGCTCCAATTGCCCGAGCGCAGCGGATATCGAGCGGCGTGTCGCCGATGATCGAGATGCGATCGGCAGCAACGGCATCGCAAAACCGTTCCTGGATTTGAGACCACACAGCGCGGGCCACGTCGTCTCGATTCGTATGCTCGCCGCCGAATCCTCCAAATTCAAAATGCTCGGCCAGTTCATAATGCGCCAGCTTATGCCGCGCACCCTCATTGGAATTTCCGGTGAGCAGCCCTAAGACGACGTCGCCGCGCGCGGATAACAACGACAACAACTCCGGAATTCCCTCGATCACGCGCCCGCGGCATTCCGCCAAAGCGACCGGCAGATGCTGCAAATAGGCCGCCGAATACGCGTGCCACGTCTCCTCGGTCGGCTCGATGCCATGTTGGCGGAAGAGATCCTCGACAATCGCCCGATCGGTGCGGCCGGTCGTCACAAGTTCAGTGGATCCGGCATCGTCGTCGAACACCGTCAGCATCGCACGCCGCAACGCCAGCAACCCGGCGCCACCCGTATGAATGAGCGTTCCGTCGATGTCAAACAAACAAACGTGCATTTTTACTGTCTCGCGGAGATGCCGACGCAGCACGATACACTGTTGAGCCATGCTACCGCAACGGGTCTGTTGCGGCTAAGATAGTGAAATCACAGACCTGAGGAGCGAATTTTGATGCGACACCGAAAAGTAGTGTTCACCTTGTTGGCGCTGTTGCTGCCCGCCATCGCGTTTACGGTCTCGGCCGGCGGAGCCGAAAAGTCGTCTTCGGACGCGGCCGATGGCGCCAAGCAGCGAGACGTCGTGGTCGCCTCCGAGTGGGGCTTCGACGCGCAGGACGCAACAGAGCATCTGCAGGCCGCCATTGACTCGGGTGCGCGCAAAGTGATCGTCCCCTATATGGGACGCCCTTGGATCGTCCGTCCGATTCAATTGCGCAGCAATCTTGAACTGGAGTTTCAGCCCGGAGTGTTGGTGTTGGCGAAGGCGGGTGAATTCAAAGGGCGCGGAGACTCACTTTTTCGTGCGGCCGATCAGTCGAACATCAAGATCCGCGGCTATGGAGCGACTTTGCGGATGCGGAAGAAGGATTACCAGAGCGATGCCTACGAAAAAGCCGAGTGGCGGATGGGTTTGCGGTTCATGGGCTGCCACAAGGTTGACGTGGCCGGCTTGACCATCGAAAGCTCGGGAGGGGATGGCATCTACGTCGGCTCCAGCGGCAAAAACCGCTGGTGCGAGGACGTCGTGATTCGCGATTGCATCTGTCACGACAACCATCGGCAGGGGATCAGCGTCATCAGCGCCCAGAATTTACTGATCGAGAACTGCCGCTTTTCCGGGACCGACGGGACGGCTCCCGAAGCGGGGATCGACCTCGAGCCGGACAGTCCTGACGAACGGCTCGTGAATTGCGTTATTCGCAATTGCGTGATGCAGCACAATTCCGGGCACGCGATTCTGGTCTACCTCAAACCGCTGACAAAGGAGTCGGAGCCGGTCTCGATTCGGTTTGAGAATTGCATTTCGCGAATGGGAACGCCGGGAATGAATGCCGACGAGTTCGTCGACGCCGAAATGACCGGCTGGTCCGGCATGGCGGTCGGCGCCGCACGCGACGACGGCCCGCAAGGGCTAGTGGAGTTCATCAACTGCACGGCCGAGAACAACGGCAAGGAGGGTGCGAAGATTTTCGACAAGTCGGCACGGAGCGTGAAAGTCCGCTTTGTGAATTGCAGCTGGCGAAGTTGCTGGGTCGCGCGTCACGGCGAGTTTGGCGGCCCGCGCGTGGGAGTCTTGTTTCATCTGCGGCGACCCGAGTTGGTGAAGTTCCCCGGCGGCGTCGAGTTCATCAACTGCCATCTTTACTACAGCCGGATTGGTCCGGCACTCAAATACGTCGACGATCACGGCGGACACCAACTGCATGATGTGACGGGCAAGATTACGCTCCACCGCCGGCATAAACTTCCCATCACACTCGGCAGCGCGGATTCGAACGTGACACTCTCGGTTGTCGACGCCAAACCTTGATTCACACCGGTGCACACAGCACCCCCCGCCCGCAATAGATTGAGACATTCCCTTGAACCAAACGACGACCGATCAAAGCGCCGACCTGTCACTCAACGGCGTGCGGATCATTGATACATTTGCTGAAGCGTTTCCAACGATGGCAACGCGCGTGATCGTCACCGCTGCGAATTCGCGGTGGGCGGAAGTCGCCGGAACGGTGATGACCGGATACGCCACAAGCGTGATCGCCTGCGACGCGGAAGCCGCGATCGAACGCCGGCTCAGCGAGTCGGAAACTCCGGACGGACGTCCCGGAGTGAGCGTGTTAGTGTTCGCGTTCAGCGCTGAGGC
The DNA here is from genome assembly GCA_028285345.1 of Planctomycetales bacterium. Classification (GTDB taxonomy): domain Bacteria; phylum Planctomycetota; class Planctomycetia; order Planctomycetales; family Planctomycetaceae; genus Symmachiella. The sequence continues at coordinate 56,481 of JANQPT010000012.1, read as the reverse complement.
ACTGGCCAAAGCGGTTGTGGGACGCGTGGGGCAGTGCGTCTTGACCTGTCCCACAACGGCCTGCTTTTGCGGTCTCCCTGCAGACGCCTCAGACAAACAGGTCTCGATCGGCGGACAGTTGCGCTACTTCGGCGATACGTATCAACAGTCGAAAAAACTGGGAAAACGCCGCTTTTGGCGGATTCCCGTCATGGATGGAGAATTCCTGTGCGAGGACCGTTTCGGGATCCTCAAAGGTGTGGCGGGCGGCAATCTACTGATCGCCGGCCGCACGCCGACCGCAGCCTTGGCCGCTGCGGAGGCCGCGGTGAGCGCCATTCGTGAAGTCGACAACGTGATTCTGCCGTTTCCCGGCGGAATCGTCCGCAGCGGCAGCAAGGTCGGCTCGCGTTACAAGAAGCTTAACGCCAGTACCAACGATGCCTACTGTCCCACGCTGCGGGGCGTCACCGAATTGGCCATCCCGCCGGAGGTTGAGGCCGTTTACGAAATCGTCATCGACGGTCTTGCCGCTGACGACGTCCAGAACGCGATGCGGGCCGGTTTGCACGCGGCCTGCGGAGTCGACGACGTGGCACTCGTGACCGCCGGCAACTACGGCGGCAAGTTGGGACCGCATCATTTTTATCTGAAGGAACTTATTTGACGGCATCGTCAAAACGGTTCTCCAACAGGGGGGGCTGAGGGGCGTGCCAATCGTTCTTGTTCGTGGATCACGCTGATCGTTAGCGCTTGGTTATGTCGCTTGAGAATACACCGTCGGATGAGAACAGTTCGCCGCGACTGCAGCGGTTCATTTGCGCGATCTTGATCGTCATTGCGGCTGCTGCGTCGTTGGCGGATGTGCTCAATACCACGCAGCGCTACAGTCCGCGTCATTGGCCCGACCGGCGGCCGCCCCACTCGCCGTTCTTCAGCGCCAACGACCGGTCACGTTGGTGTACAGTCTGGTCGCTGGTGGAACGGGGGACCTACTCGATCGACGAAATTGTCCAGCGGCCGGGTTGGGAGACGATTGATATTGTCCGCTGGAAGGACGGCCACTTCTATTCCTCCAAACCGACTTTGCTGCCGACGCTTGTGGCGGGCGTCTATTTGTCGGTCAAACAGATCACTGGTTGGAATCTGGATGCCAAGCCGCATGAGGTGGCGTATTGTGTGCTGCTGATCGTCAATTGGCTGCCCTGGATGATTGCCCTGTGCCTAATCGCGGTCATGGCCAATCGCTATGCGCGAACCGGCTTGAGCGCGGTCTTCGTGGTCGCGGTTGCCGCGTCCGCCACTTTTCTGTCGACGTTTCTGATCACACTCAACAACCACACTGTTGCTGCTTGGAGTGTGGTCTTTACGATTTTTCCGGCAATCCGCATCATCGCCGACGGCAAACGAAACGGGATCTATTTTGCCCTCTCGGGGTTGTTCGCGGCGTTCACGGTGACGAACGAATTACCGGCGTTCGTGTTCGGGATTGCTCTGTTCGTAATGTTGGCGCGGCAATCGCTGCGGCAGACGTGCATGTGGTTTATTCCGGCGGCGCTGCTCCCGATCGCCGGGTTCTTTTACACCACGTACCTCGCGACGGGCGGATTGGTGCCGTTTTATGCGTACTTTGGGACAGAAGTCTATCAGTACGTTCACAACGGCGTCCCCAGTTACTGGATGAACCCGCAGGGCATCGACGCCGGAGGCGAGCCTCGCGTCACCTATCTGCTCAATTGTTTGATCGGGCATCACGGAATACTGTCGCTCTCGCCTGTATTTCTATTAACGATTGCCGGCTGGATCGGCAGCCGCCGTTGGCCCGATTTTCCATTGCGGCCGTTCTCGCTGCTCGGACTGGGGCTGACCGTGTGGATGCTGCTGTTTATCGCATTAACAACCAACAATTACGGCGGAAATACCAGCGGGCTGCGGTGGGTCTTTTGGCTGATCCCATTTTGGCTGCTGAGCATGATTGCCGTGATCGACGAGTGGGGCCATCGAAAGGCGTTTCGCGCCGCTGCCTGCCTGTTGTTGGCTGTCTCTGTCTACTCTGCCAGTTCGCCGAGGTCAAATCCCTGGCGGCCGCCGTGGATGATGAATCTCATGCAACGTTGGGGCTGGGCGGACTACCGCACGCCGCCGTCGTTGCCCGATCGGCCGCTGAATTGTTGGATTCCGTCGCTGCCTGTTCAAGAGACGGTCGACGGACGACTCCCATTTACGGAATTTCGCGGCGTTGATGAATTGGGCAAAACCGCCCGCTTGCGACTGACCAGTCAGGCGCAGGAAGAATTGAACGGCGAAATGGTCCGCCGCGTTGAAGTGCAGACGGAAACCGGCTACGGCAGCGTTCCGGATGCTGTTGACCGTTTCGAAGTCCTCCTATCCGAGAAGGCAATTGCAGAGGGGCTGGATGCGACAGAATGCTTGGTCTGGCGAGAACCGCCCACGCCTCGCGAGGCCAAAATCGCGGAAGTTTTTTTGAATGGCATGCCGAGACAGCGGCAATACTATTTCGGCTCGACGAGATATCTGAAGACAGCCCTGTCTGACGATGCGATTGCGTGCCGTAAGGCCGTATCGCAAATCTCATACTTGTTGTCGGGCACAGAACGCGCGGCCATCTATCGCCGTGAGCTTTGGTTGTCGCCGCGGGTGCCGTTTGGGGTGGTCCAATATCTCGATCTTGTGACGGACGCCGTCACGAACGAAATTCTGTTTCGACGGGTGATGACGGCCAGTGGCGTGAGCCGGCTTGAACAAGAGACAGCCGGCGAAGGTGAGTTGTAGTTGGTGAATTCGTTACTCGCTTACTTGGCAACGGCGGCGGTCTGTGTGAGCGCCGTTATAATTTGGCGGGCTCAGCGCGCGTTGCGACACACGACGTTGACTTCCGCCGGGCGATGGGCGCAGGTCGGCATCAGCGCGTGGTTTATCGTTAGCGTTGCAGCGTCCATCTCGGCAGGCGAATCAGCGGGATGGCTGAACGCCGCTTCATATGCGACGGCGTTGCTAATGCTCTGCCCCGCGCTTGCCGTTCTGGGCGCGCGGCGCCCGACGGTACGCGTTTGGAACTGGTTTGTGATTCTGCCCTTTTTGTTGGTCTTCAGTTGGCCGATCGCCGCGGCAGCGCGAGAGTTGTCGCACGGCGGTCCTTTCGCGCTGGAAACCCCCATGCTGTTAGGGTTCGCATTCGTCGTCGTGATGGGACTGGGCAACTATTTCGGAACTCGCTTTACCCTGCCGGCGATTGGCGCGGCGATGTCGCTGTTGCTCCTCGCACTGCCCGCCGCAGATTTCAGAATTTCTTGGCTTCCGCGTGCCGATCTGAGTCGCTCGTTCGCATCACTGCTGATGTCCGCGGTGTTGTGTGGGGCATGCATTGCGGCCAAGCGGCCGTTTACCGTTCGCGTGCCGTTGGATCAGGTGTGGATCGAGTTCCGTGACCAATTCGGCGTCGTGTGGAGCAAACGAATTCTCGAACGGCTCAACTCGATGGCCGAGAAGGATGCGCTCTCCGTTCGTATGAGTGTCACCGGAGTGGTTTCCGTTTCCGGCGCGGACGCTCATCCCGATGCAGCGTCCGTCGACGAGTTGGAAAAGTCACTGCGGTGGTTGCTGCGTAGGTTCGTCGATGAGGGCTGGATTGACTCACAGTTGTCGCGGTCACACTTAAGTGACGCGGCGCACTCCGGTTGACTTGGCTGAAACTGTTTGTCGATTGAAGACCGATTTGGTTGCTATATTGAGTCAACCATTAGCGCGACGACATCTTAAGATGTTGCCATAATGCAACATGCAACATGCCGTTTGGGCCGAATCGCAACATCGTCTGCGCTGATTAACGAAGAGAGTGATTTCGTAATCTGTTGCCGCGCTGCCAGTTATGCTGCAAGGTTTCATTTTCTTTGCGCTTTGGCATCCGATTTGTATAGAAAGATGTTCCCATCCCCTCACTCATCGTACATAACTGACAATGCACTTCTTTGACTTCTTGTGACGGAAGTTTCCTATGATCGCTTCCCCGCCACGCATGCTGCTGATGAGCTCCGATGCTCAACTCACTTCAACATTGAGCGACACGCTACGCGACCTGTTCTCAGTCACGATCACCGACGATTCGGTCTCGACATTGGCGGAACTTCGCCAGTCGGAATTCTGGGGATTGCTGGCCGACTTGCGGTCCGTCGAAGAGGGCGGACATCAGCAAGCCCGTTGTCTCGAACAAATCAACGAGCACTTTCCGCAAACGCGGATCATCGTTCTCACCAACGAGCAACTGCCTGAGCCGATTGGTCGGCTGATCGTCTGTAACGGCTTGCAGCAAGTCTGCGAACCGCTCAATGCCGACGAAATCGCCGAGATGATTCTGGCCAACCGTGACATCGGCGGAGGTCCGATTCACATGGCTGAAGAGAACGGTGCGGAGACGGACGAGCACGGGTTATCACGTCATTTTCAGACCGGCACGCCCGCCATGCGGCGGATGTTGGACGAACTGCAAATTGCGGCGGAGCACGACGTCACCGTGATGCTGATCGGCGAGACCGGCTCGGGAAAAACCTATCTGTCGAAGTTGATTCACGATGCCTCGCCGCGCCGCGATGAGCCGTTCGTCACTGTGGCCTGTGGAGCGCTGCCCAACGACTTGATTGAGAGCGAGTTGTTCGGCCACCTCAAGGGCTCGTTTACCAGTGCCCACGCCGACAAGGAGGGCAAGTTCGTCGCCGCCGGTCGCGGCACAATCTTGCTCGATGAAATCGACGTGCTCGGACCGGAGCAGCAAGTCAAACTGTTGCGCGTCATCGAGTCGGGCGAGTTCGAACCGGTCGGGTCGAATCAAACCTTGAAATCGCAAGCGCGGATTATTGTCGCTAGTAACCTCGAACTGGAACCGCTCGTGGAACAGGGACGATTTCGCCCGGATCTGTACTATCGGCTCAACATGCTCAAGTTCAACATCCTGCCGCTCCGCAACCGCAGGGCGGATATCATTCCGCTTGCCGTGCGGTTCATCGAGAAATTCGCGGACAAACACGGCGTGGAAATCAGCGACATCGACGACCGGCTGTACAACACTCTGCTCAGCTACCCCTGGCCGGGCAACGTGCGCGAACTGGAACATGTGATTCAACGCGCCGTCATTTATTGCCGCGACGGCCAACTACGGCACGACCATCTTCCGACGCACATCACCGCCGGCATCGTGGGACCGAGCAATGAACCTGTCGAAATGAATCCGTCGACGATCCCCGCAACCGGTGAGCCGCAATCGGCAGAGTCCCTGCAGCGGCAGGTTGCGTTTACCGAACGGGAAATCATCGAACACGCGTTGCTCCGCAACAGCAACAGCCGTACGCGAACGGCGAAAGACCTCGGTATTAGCCGCGTCACGCTCTACAACAAAATGAAAAAGTACGGCATCTCCATGTAGCTCTGCGAGCGTAAGCGGCGGTATTGCGGCCCGGCTCTCGAAGAGAATGTGATCGCCGCGGACCAAATTTTCGCGGAAAACTTGGTTCGCGGATTGTGGGTACGTTAGAATCAAATTCTCACGTCCTGCACGCCGATCTTCCTTCGAGAGCAATATTCATGGCAATGCACCACAAGAGGCTCCTCGTCTGCTGCGTGATTCTGCTTGGCCCCGCCGCCCTGATTTGCACAGCGGAGAAAGACACTCCCGCCAAACCGCCGGTCGGGATTGCCAAACGGGTCCCCTGGACGACGTCCAAAATCGTCGGCACGCCGGATCCGCCCGCGCCGTACAAGACGACCGTCGCGTTCCCGCATTTGAAGTTCAACGAGCCGCTGGCGATGACGTCGTTGACGGGGACGAACCGTTTGTTTGTCGTCGAACGCTATGGGAAGATTTACTCCTTCCCCAACGATCCTGATGTGAAGCAAGCGGACTTGTTCTTTGATCTCGGCAAGGTGATCTACGGGTTGGCGCTGCACCCGAACTTCGCGCAGAACGGATACTTTTATGTGACCTATGTGACCGATCCGACAAAGGAACTGCCGACCGGGACGCACCTATCGCGATTCCAAGCCAACGGCAAAACTCCGCCCGTAGCCGATCCGGCGACCGAAAAGCTGCTGCTAACATGGCCGTCCGGCGGTCACAACGGCGGATGTCTCAAGTTTGGGCCCGACGGCTATCTGTACATTGTCACCGGCGACGCCAGCGGGATCGCTGACCAGTTGCAGACCGGGCAGGATATCAGCGATCTGCCCGGCTCGGTGCTGCGGATCGACGTGGACCGCGAATCGGGAGGCAAACCTTATGCAATTCCGGCCGACAATCCGTTTGTGGGTGTCGCGAATGCGCGGCCGGAAGTTTGGGCCTACGGCCTCCGACAACTGTGGAAGATGAGTTTCGACCGAAAAACGGGCCGCTTGTGGGGCGGAAACGTCGGGCAGGACCTTTGGGAAATGGTGCTGATTCTCGAACCGGGCGGCAACTACGGCTGGAGCGTTACTGAAGGGAGTTATCCGTTTCGGCCGGAGCGGCCACGAGGTCCCTCGCCGATCATCAAACCGATCATTGAATACAATCACACAGAGGGGCGATCCGTGACGGGCGGCTATGTCTATCACGGCAACCAGTTAAAAGAGCTGCAGGACTGCTACATCTACGGCGATTACGACAGCGGCAAGATTTGGGCGTTGCGGTATGACGGCAAGTCAGTCACCGAAAACCGCGAGTTGGTCGATTCCAGCCTGCGGTTGGTTGGATTCGCCGAAAACGACCAGGGCGAATTGTTGCTCGTCGACCACATGGGGGGAGCGATCCATCGACTGCAGCCGAATGCTTCCGCTGGTGACTCGTCACGGTTTCCTCGCAAATTGAGTCAGACCGGCTTGTTTTCCGATGTCGCCCGGCACAAGCCTGCGCCGGGGGTGATCCCCTATTCGATCAATGCCCCGATGTGGTCCGACGGTGCGACCAAAGAGCGGCTGCTTGCTGTGCCGGGTGATGCCAAAATTGAATTTGAAGCGATTACCTATCCGCAACCGGCGCCCGGCGCTCCGGCCGGCTGGAAGTTTCCCAACGGAACTGTCCTTGCCGAAACGATCTCAATCGATCTGGAGCCGGGAAATCCCGCGTCACGGCGGCGGCTCGAAACCCGCATTTTGCATCACGAGCGGCTGACCGGCGGTGAAAGTGTCGGCGACCAATACTGGCAGGGCTATACCTACATCTGGAACGACGCTCAAGATGATGCGGAGCTATTGGAAGAAAAACATGGGCGCGATCAACTGCTCACGATCACCGACCCCGATGCTCCCGGCGGTCGGCGGCAGCAAACCTGGCATTTTCCCAGCCGAGCTGAATGTACCGTCTGCCACAACATGTCCGCCAAGTACGTGCTTGGTGCGACGACGTTGCAGATGAACAAAAACCACGACTACGGCGACGTCACAGCCAATCAACTGCGGACGCTGGAACACATCGGTCTCTTTACCAAGCCATTGCCCAAGCCGCCCGAGCAATTGCCGAGCCTGGCCGACTCACGGGACGAATCTCGCAGCGTGAGCGAGCGCGCACGGAGCTATTTGCACACGAACTGTTCCCACTGCCATCGCAAGTGGGGCGGAGGAAACGCCGAGTTTCAATTGCTGGCGACGTTGCCGCTGGAGGAGTTGGGCATTGCCGGCGTCCGGCCCGGCCAGGGCACGTTTCAGATTCCGCAGGCCCGCGTGCTGTCCGCAGGAGATCCACATCGCTCGATTCTGTTCTATCGCATGGCCAAAGATGGGTTGGGACGCATGCCCCGGCTCGGTTCGAACGTGCATGACGCCGAGGGGCTGAAGTTGATTCATGATTGGATCGCGAGCCTGTCCGATGCATCCACATCTGCAGCGGGAGACTACGCGCAGATTCTCAAGCCGGGCGCGACCTTTGCTGACAATGCAAAGCTGATTGAGAAGCTGCTTTCCGGTACCGAATCTGCGTCGCGACTGGCCTGGCTTATTGAACAGAACTCACTGTCCAAAACTTTGCGCGACGACATTCTATCGCGCGGCATTGCGAAGACCCCGCCTGAAGTGCGCGCCTTGTTCGATCGTTTTCTGCCTGAGGAAAAACGCCCCCGCCGGTTGGGAAGCGTCTTTCAGCCGGAGAAGATTCTAGCCATGCCGGGCGACGCCGAACGGGGCCGGCAAATCTTTCTCAACACTGCGGGTGTCCAATGCAAGAATTGTCATCAGATTCAAGGAAAAGGGACTCAACTCGGTCCCGACCTGACGCAAATCGGCAAGAAGTTCAACCGTGAGCAGATCCTGGACGCGATCATCAATCCGTCCAAGACGGTCGAGGACAAGTACGCGGGATATCTCGTCGAAAGCAAGCGAGGCAAAGTCCATACGGGGCTGCTGGTGAAACGCGACGATCGCGAAGTGGTCCTGAAGGACTCGCAAAACAAGCTCATCCGCATTGATGCCGGTGACGTTGAGCTTCTCGTACGCCAGCAAAAATCGTTAATGCCGGAACTGTTACTGCAGGAGATGACGGCGCGCGATGTGGCGGACTTGACGACTTATTTAAGCGGACTCAAATGAAGAAACGGTAGGGCCGGTTCTACCGGCCGCACGCGGAGATGACTGTCCTATACGACTCGTCACAGCTGGGCCTACGGACTGTCAACTCTGTCGTCAATCCACGCGGCAATCTGCCGGCTGATCTCTTCGATAACCGTTTCCAGTCCACCCGCCGCTAACACCGCGATCTCCGCTTGATAGAGCGGCAAACCGTAATCTTCGCGCCGGGGCAGATAGCCGGCGCGTGCGCCGTCGCACAAGACCGAGATCACGAGCGGATGATCGGGAAACCGGCCGCGGAGTTGCTGCGCGAGCAAGTTATAGGGTTCTCCCTCCACGGTGATCCAAAACGCATCGCCGCGCTGCGCGACCTCAACCGCAAACGGGTATCGTGATTCAGCCGGAAGCGGTTCGATTCGTTCGAGCAATCGCCGTTGCCGTTCCGCCAGGACTCGGAATTCGTGGGCACGTTCCGCCTCACCTGCATCTGCGGCGAGCGACTCCTGCTCGAGCAATTCTGTGAGATTCGAGTTTATCTGTTCGACGGTCGGAAGTTCGTCGAGATAGTCCAGCGGCACCGACCAGCGACGAGACCGGTAGCGGGCGGCGGCTTCATCCCGACTGGGTGAGAACGGCCGGTACTCCCAGACCCCCAAAGTCGCCCCCGACAATACGGGACCGCCGTAGTGATGGTCGTGGCCTGACGGCGGCATCCCCTCCAGCGCCGCCAACACCGCGTATCCTACCTGACGACCATTCTGATCGGCGATTTGCTGGTCGCCAACAAAACCATTTCTGGGGCCGATGTCACCGCACGGAGAAAGCAAGAACAGACAGGGCGCATGCGTCTGTGATTCGACTGTGTCCCGCAGTGCGCCGACATAGTCCGGACTGATCAGCCGGTTCTCCCAAGCCAACGTCGTCGGATGACAGCCGTAGTTAACGATCGTGGCGAGCGTTTCGCCGCTGTCTGTCGTCGCGCGGACGGCCAACACAGTCCGGTCGTTTTGTCCCTGTGGATTCAGGCCGCAGACATACCGGCGCTGCTGTTCGTCCCAAAAGTCACGATGCTGCCCCATTGCGGATTCTGTGGCGGCGTACGTCAACGTCACAGGTTGCATGCCGCCCGCCGCTTCGTGGTAAGCAGCGGCGATTTGAGCGGGCAGACTCTCCAGATACGGCACGATCAGGTCGCCGCCCGGCATTTCAGTGCGATCGCGGCAGAGATTGCCGCCGGAGTGGGTATGAGAAAACGTGAAGGTTACTCTGGACGCCGGTATCCCGATCAACTCGCAGACGGCGGCCGATAATTCCTGCATCTCGGGTGGGCGGAGGATGCAGTGATCGAGAGCGATCAGCACATCGGTTGCGTCAGTCGCCGCTTCCTCTAAGGGGGCAGTCAGAAGCACCGTAGCCAGCAGTGGCCGATGCACGCCTTCTGCTCGATCGTGATCCGCTGCACCCCAGAATCGATGATAGATTCCAACCGGCGGCGTGATGTCGCGCCGGCCGATTCCGAATCGGCAGCGGCTGGAGGGCGTGTTGATTGCGGTCATTCAGACCCTCAGGGTCAGTCAGTTGCCGGTTGCCGAGAATCACTACAGGTCGTTTCAAAACCCTCTGACGCGTCGCGCCGACACTTATATGCAAGTATTTCAAACAGGCGCAACCGGGTTTTGAAACTGGTTCTAACGTGGCTGGTCCAGAATTCGCCGCATCTCCTCAACGCGATTCAAATTCACGCCGTCGGGCTGATGCTCCAACAGCCAATCCACGTCGGACGAGGCGCCTTGCCGGCGGTCGGTTTGAAAACGGAGGACGGCGCGAATCCAACGCGTGCCGGCCGCTTTGGTGTCAACTTCGACGATCGCGTTAACATACCGCAGCATTGCTTCCGCATCCTCCTCCTTTCGAGCCAGCTCCATCAAATTCGACAGCATCCTGACAATAATTTCCCGTTTGGTTGCGGTCCTCAGATGTTCATCAGTTAGTGGCAGCCGGCGTATGGTTCTCAAGATCCCCGCCGCGTCCTCACGGCTGAGCAGCTTGCCGCGATCGTAGGGATCCACCAGTTGCGGTTCGCCGTCTTGAGGCTCGTGCCGCACTATAAAGTGTCCGGGCATACCGACTCCGACAACATGGAGGCCCACTCGCCGGGCGAGTTCGGTATATAAGACCGACAGCGAAATCGGCAGACCTTCCCGGTCATCGATGACCTCGTTGAGATAGCTATTTGACTTGTTGTAATAATTGGTGCGGCTTCCGTGAAAACCGAAGTCGCCGAATACCTTTTTGTTGAGCACCTCCAACTTTTGCGCTTCCGTCGCGTCCGCGGGAAACGCTTCGCGAATTTCACGGGCCATCCGCTCAACTTCCTTTTGATATAAGTCCGGATCGAGCTCATCGTTGTCCAGCTTTGCCACGAGCAGTGCCGCTTGCAGCAGGTCGATTTCCTTTTCATTGCCCGTCAGCACTTTGACCAACTCGGCAACGGTCGCATGCTGGTGGACTTCCCACGCCAGCTTGCGAAGTTGCTCTGCTTCGCGTTCCAACCGTTTGGCGCGTTCGCGCAGCACCTTTAAGCTCGCGTGGCCCTCGGGCAGCAGCGCTTTGACCAACGGCATCTCCGGCGGTCCCGATGTGTTGATATCGTCGATCACCGCGACGATTCTCGAAGCGACCTCAGGGTCGACCGTCGTCGCGGGAATCTCTCGGGCGATCTGAAAATTCTTGAACTCCGCTTCCGTCTGACGAAACTTGGCCAGGCCGGCCGGGCCGGACTTCAATCGCCGGTCCTCCGACTCGATGACCAATTGATCGTTGACGAAACACAAGATGCGGTCTTCTTCGATCCGTACCTTGAGCGTATTCCAGTCGCCGGGCTTATAATGTGGTGAGAATTTGGTCTCCAGAATCTTCCAGGAAAAAACTCCGGGACCGTCGAACCGCGTGAGCCGCAGGCGACCGCCGCTGGGATAGAATCCATAATGTCGATCGTTCTCGCCGGATAGAAAAACAAGTCCCGCCGCGCCCGATTCGTCGTTGAGCCGAACGGTGACTGCGACTTCGTAGGGGAACTCCGGAATCTCTGTGGAACTGAGACAGTAGGACCGCCCCCCAAATCCGCTGCCGGTGCCTTTGACCGAGATGCGACCTGAGCGTTGCCGCCAATTGCTGCCGAGATGGGGAGTCCATTCACGCGGATCGATTGCGCCGATCGTCAGCCAGCGTTCGATGGGAATCGGATTGGGCTTTTCGATCAGCGTCTTCAATGCATTGACCGGCATTGCGAATCCCAGATTTGCGGTGACTTGGGATTTCATCGTGAGCAGCCCGAGCACTCGTCCGTGCATGTCGAGCAGCGGACCGCCGCTGTTGCCGGTCTCAATCGGAATCGCCAACTGCAGCATTTCCCGACCGTCGATCTCGCGCGTGCCGGAGATGACGCCGCTCACGACACTGTGCGAGAGCCCGTAGGGGTTGCCCATCGCCACGACCGGTTGGCCGTTTTTGACCTGCTCAGAATCGCCTAGCGGCAAGCTGGGAAGGTCTTCGCCCTGCACCTGGAGCAGTGCCAGATCGAGTTTTCGGTCAGTCGCCACAATCGTCTTGACGGGAAATTTCTTGCCGTCCGCCGTTTTGACGGTGATAGGCCGCGCTTCGGCAATCACGTGCATATTCGTGGCGATCAGGCCGTCGGGCTTCACCACAAATCCCGTTCCCAGAGCCACCCGAACACCCTGCCGCCCCGTCACAGTGACCTCAACGACGGCGTCGCGAGCCGAAGCTGCAAGCTGTTCAACCGTAAGGGGCTTCTCGCTGGGCAACGTTGTGGCCGCCGCGGGTGACTCTGCCGGAGTTTTTTGCTGGTCGTCGGCCGTCACGCCGGATGCGAGGATCAACAATAGCAAGCCACAGGCGACTCGAGACACGCTTCGCATAGAGAACTCCTCGGTTACAAATGGACGCGGCACAGAAACGATCAAGTCAGACCGGTCATTTCTAGGGGCGATGAGTTTATCGTAGCCCCGGCTCGATCAGGCTGCAATCGGTTCCCGCGGTGAGGGTTTTGACGCAACCAATTGGCTGCCTTCGTGCTCAAACGGGCAATTGATCAACATCGCAGGAATCAATACGCTAAACGTTATCGAATTCGTTGGACGAGAGTTGAACCCCACTGGCTTCACCCGCTAAGCTTAGGCTTCGGATTTCGGCAGCTTCCCCGGCTTCGTGCTGTAGACTTGATGCGCAGGGCCTCCGCTGCTGGTCAGGACGCTCTCCAGCAAGTGATCAAACCGCTGCCGCGGCTCCTCTTTGGGATAGAGAGAACAACTTCACGAATGCCCCGCGACTTTTTGCAAGATGCCCGCGATCACTACGATGTCATTGTCATCGGCAGCGGATTGGCGGGATTGACCTCCGCCAACATCCTCGCCCGCGCCGGCCACTCGGTACTGCTGCTGGAACACCACTATCAGCTGGGCGGCATGGCGACGTGGTTCAAACGCCGCGGCGGGCATATTTTTGACATTTCGCTGCACGGCTTTCCGGTCGGCATGGTCAAGAGCTGCCGCAAATATTGGACGCAGGAAATTGCCGACTCGATCGTGCAACTCAAGGGGATTCGCTTTGAGAACCCGCAGTTCTCACTGACGACCACCTTCAATCGCGAAGACTTCACCAAGCTGCTCATCGAAAAGTTCGACATTGCGCCGGAGACGGTCAAACGGTTCTTCGACACCGCCCGCAAGATGAACTTCTTCGACGATCAGTCCAAGACGACGCGGCAGTTGTTCGACGAATTTTTTCCGGGACGGGACGACGTCGTCCGGCTGTTGATGGAGCCGATTACCTATGCCAACGGCTCGACCCTGGAAGATCCCGCGCTGACCTACGGCATCGTCTTCTCAAATTTCATGAGCAAAGGGGTGTTTACGTTTCAGGGCGGCACCGACCATTTGGTCAATCAAATGAAAGCCGAGATGCTGGAGAACGGCGTCGATTTGCGGATCCGATGCCTGGTGGAGAAGATCGAAGTCTCCCCCGAACGCAAGGTGACGGGTGTTGTCGTCAACGGACGACGCATCGGCTGCAGCGCGCTGGTCTCCAACGCGAATATCAAGTCGACCATTCTGAATCTCGTCGGCGAGGAGCATTTCGACCGCTCGTTTGTCGAGGAGACCCAAGGCGTTCGGCTGAATAACAGTAGTTGCCAGGTTTATATTGCGCTCAAACCGGGCGTCGGGTTTGAACCGTGCGGCGATTTGCTGTTTCACTCCGAACATACCGGGTTCGACGTCGACGCGATGCTCAGCCGCAACGTCAGCAGCCGCACGTTTTCGTTCTACTATCCCGAGACCCGTCCCGGCAGCGACCGGCACCTGATCGTCTCCTCCACCAATGCCAACTACCGCGACTGGGCCGACCTTTCCCCGGAAGATTACCAAGCCTCAAAAGAGGACTTGTGCGAAACGACGCTCGATTGTTTGGAGCAGTATGTGCCCGGCATCCGTGAAAAAGTCGATCACATTGAAGCGTCCACTCCTTGCACGTTCAAACACTACACGCGGCACCTGCAGGGGGCATCGTTCGGGACGAAATTCGAGGGCCTGAAAGTCAGCAAGGAGCTTCCGGAGCAGATTGAAGGGCTGTACCACGCCGGCTCGGTCGGCATCATCATGTCGGGCTGGCTGGGCGCGGTCAATTATGGGGTGATCATTTCCAATGAAGTCGACAAATATCTGACACCTGCTCTTGCGTGACGGTCCATAATTGCTCGTGCCGAACTGAGGGCAAAATGAGCGATTCGCATTCTCAGAGCCGCGTTTATCTTGTGATAGGGCTTGCCTGCCTCGCAATCGCCGTATTCCTCAATGTAGTCAAGTCGGCGCCTGGAGACAGTCTTGGATTATACGGTGCTCTTGTCCACGCGGTCGCCGCCGTGGGATTTTTTGTCCTCGATTCCCGATCTCATCGCGGACTGGTCTCCAGGGTTGTCAGTTTCGTATTGATCCTCTGTGGAATCTCGATCGTCGTTGAATTGGTATCTAGCATCGCAATATTCCATGACTAACCTGGACAGTAAGTAACGTCGGTACGGACCTAAATCGAGATCGAGACTGACGGCTCCACTTGAATTAAGAAGCGGGCGCACCCCAATGACATCAACCATCATCGCCGGCCATTTTGCCAACTCGGACCGCGAGTGGACCGGGCAAATCCGCATCGACGGCGAAACGATCACCGACGTCGGCGAGAACCTCGGCACGCCGGACGTCGAATTTGGCGACGATTGCGTGATCTTTCCCGGCATGGGCGATATTCACATTCATGCTCGCGACGATGTGAGTGAGAAGGAAACGTATAAGGAGGATTTCCGCACCGCGGCGGCGGCGGCGGTTCACGGCGGGGTCGTGCAGGTGGCCGACATGCCGAACAATCCCGCGGCTCCCATCGACGACGACTCATACCGCGCGAAACAACGGCATCTGGAATCGCGCGAAGTGCCGATTCAGGTGACGCTCTATGCGGGAATCGGCCCCGGCACGCGGCCACTTTCCTTTCCCGTACCCTACAAAGCCTATATGGGGCCGAGCGTGGGGGACCTGTTCTTTACTACGTTGGCCGAGTTGGACGAAACGCTGTCGCATTACCGCGGTCAGTGCGTCAGCTTTCACTGCGAGGACCCCGAACTGCTCGAGCGGCACCGCGCGGCATCGACGCACGAATTGCGGCGGCCGGCGGAGTGTGAAATCTCCGCGACCCGATTTGCGCTGCAGATGATTGAAAAATACAGCCTCAAAGGCAAACTGTGCCACTATTCGGTCGGCGAAGGCCTGCCGCTGATCCGCGCCGCTCGGCAGAAGGGACTGGACGTGACCTGCGAAGTCACGCCGCATCACCTCTATTTCGATACGTCCGGCATTACTGAGGAAAACCGCGGCCTGATGCAGATGAATCCGCCGCTACGGAGCCTTGGCGACCGCAAGCAAATGCTTGCCGCGCTGCGCGAGGGAACGCTCGACTATCTCGCGACAGACCACGCCCCACACACGCTCGAAGAAAAAGCGCAGGGAATCTCCGGCCAGCCGCACCTGGACACCTACGGGGCGTTCGCAACGTGGCTGATCTTGGAACAGGAATTTGCCGTGCAACAAGTCGCCGCATTCTGTGCCGAGAACCCTGGTCGATTCGTCAATCCCTACGTGGCGCCTTTCAAATTCGGGCGAATCGAGCCGGGTTTTACGGCCTCGCTGACAGTGCTCAATCTTTCCCGCCCGACGACGATCCGCCGCGAGGATCTGAAAACCAAGTGCGGCTGGTCGCCGTTTGAGGGTGTGACATTCCCCGGCAGTGTTGAAGCGGTCTTCCATCGCGGGCAACCTGTCCGGTGAATGCGTGCCTGGGGTCTGAGGCGTCCGCCGAAGCCCCCAGGATATTGACGGCACCCTCGTCCAAGATCGATCGTTCGAAAAATAGGGTTCACCTCGATAACCTGGGGGCGACGCTATCGCGTCGACCCCAGCCACCCTTATCCTCGTGAGCCTGCATCGACCGCAACGAGTTGCTATCATGCGGCCGGGAGAATGCCGCCGAATGACTGTGAGACTGTGAACGGAGCCGCACTTGAATCCGGCAGACGACCTCCAGCAGACGACCCGCGCCGTGTTGCTCAACTCGATGCTGTGGACCGCCGGGAATGCGCTGACGTCGGGCGGATTTCTGAGCTATTTCGCCTCGGAGTTGGGCGCAAGCTCTTTTGTGCTCGCGGTGTTGTTGGCGACGCCGGAAACCGTCGGCATCACCGCGTTGGCGGGCCGATTCTTAATCGACGCGCTTGGGGACAGGAAACGAACGTGGCTGATCTGTTCGCTGATCTCGCGAGCGGCACTGCTGGGAATTCCATTGTTGGCGATTCCTCAACTGCGGCCAAGCGGAGTTGACCCGGTTTGGGTGATGATCGCATTTTTGGCAGTTGCACAGTCGGCACAGGCGGTTGCGTTTGTTGCCTATTTTTCATGGCTGTCCGACCTGGTTCCCCAGCAACGCTGGGGCCGATTCTTTGCAGTGCGACAAATCGCGTCACTGGTGGTTCTGTTGGTCGTTCCAGTCGTGGCGGGTTATGCGCGCGGTTATTGGCGGCAAACCTATTCGGACGACCAGGCGCTGCTGGCGCTGATGGTCACGATGTTGCTGGGGTTTGGTCTGCTCATCGCTTCAATTTTTCCGATGCTCCGCTTGCCGTCGATTCCAATCCAAAAAGTATCGGGTAATCTGTCGTATCAAGGCCGTCCGGTTTTCGGCGAAAGCGTCACTCTGCGCGGAATCAGACGAGCGCTCTCCGACCCGCAGTTCTGTTTGCTCTGTTGTTACAGTTGGTGGCTTGCCTTTTGGAGTGGTCTGACCCAAGTCGTCGTCTTCAAGTTCCTGTACGGCCCGCTGTCGATTTCGCTGGGGACCTATTATCTGCTGTCCAGCGTTATGAAATTGGTGCAGATTCCCATCTCCTGGCGGACGGGGATCATCTCCGACCGGTTCGGCAATAAGAAAGTACTCAGCGCCGGCGTGTTCGCCACGGCACTGGCGATGCCGTTTTTCTATTTGGCGAACCTCAATGCCTGGTGGTGGGTCTTTGGAGCGTACGTGATGTGGGGCGGCTGGGGTGCGGTGAATATTGCGGCACCGAACTTGATGCTCAAACTCTCCCCGCCCAGCGACAACGCCGCGAACATCGCTCTGTTTCGGCACGTTGCCGGGCTGATCGCCGGGCTGAGCGGGATTTTGGGCGGGATTATGTTCGAGCGGCTTGCCGGTTTTAAGTGGACCGTTCCGTGGTTCGGGACGGAATTGAATCCTTACTTTGCGCTGTTCGCAGTTTCGTTTGTCGGCCGGGCGATGACACTGCTGTGGATCATTCCGATTCGTGAACCGGCAAAGTGGGCAGGGCAACCTGATATTGAACAGACACCGCACGAGATGAACAATGCCGAGTGACAGCAACTGAGAAAGCCAGGCAAGCATGACACAGGAAATTATCATCGTCGACGCGTTCGCCGAGCGGCCGTTTGCCGGGAATCAGGCTGCAATTTGTGTCGCGCCCGAGCCGCGTGAGGACGCTTGGATGCAGTCGGTTGCCGCCGAAATGAACCTCTCTGAAACCGCGTTTTTGTGGCGTCAGGACGAGGTGTTTCGGCTGCGTTGGTTTACGCCGACTGTTGAAGTCGACCTGTGCGGTCACGCAACGCTGGCGGCGGCACACGTCTTATGGAGTGAGAAGTATCTCGACTTCGGCACAACGGCCCGCTTTGCCACCAACAGCGGCCTGCTGACCGCCGACTATGACGATGGATGGATCCGACTCGATTTTCCGTCGGAACCGGAAGCCGCAGCGGAAACGCCGGCGCAGCTGGCTGAAGCACTGGGAGTGACTCCGGTTTATGTCGGCCGCAACCGGATGGACTTGTTGGCGGAAGTCGAGTCGGAGGAAGTTCTCAAGTCGATCACTCCCGACTTCCGCCTGCTGGCGGAAATCCCGGTCCGCGGCGTGATTGTGACGGCGGCGAGTGCGTCGGGGGATTTCGATTTTCTATCCCGTTTCTTCGCCCCCAATTGCGGCGTGAATGAAGACCCCGTCTGCGGGTCCGCTCACTGTTGCTTGGCTCCCCATTGGAGCACGAAGCTCGGCAAGAGCGACCTTTTGGCTTACCAAGCCTCATCCCGCGGCGGCGTATTGCGGTTGAGGCTGAATGCTGACCGCGTTGAGCTGTCCGGCCGCGCGTTTACGACGCTCCGCGGGCAGTTGACCGTCTAAGATCGACCGACTCGCCCCCACCATCGCAGGGGCGGCCTGTCGCGACAAATCAGGTCATTCGGGGATCTTATCCACCAGCTTGCGGGAGTGTTTGATGGTTTGCTCAAACTCGATCGGGATGGTATTGCCACCTGCTTCGACCATGAGATCACCGGAGAACGATTGCTCGACCTCTAATGAGACCAGCCGCCCGGCCGCCGGGTCGAATTGAATCGTGCCGGACGAATCGTCCAACTCGAACATTCCCGAAACTTTCGCGTCACCCGCGTCGATGTCGAGTTCGCCGCTCAGTTCAAGTGTCACGGACAACTTGATCGTCGGCGTCGATCCCACCTTGTCAGCCGCCTCATACGTATAGATCCGTTTCCCTTCGAACTCTCCCATTTTGGGCAGCTTCAGTTTGTAAGGTTCCTCCCAGGAATCGCCCGGTTTGACCGCTCCGGACTTTAGGATCGCAAACGAGTCCTGGAACCCGGAGAGGGCGGCCGCATCCGTGCCACCACCGGCGAACTGCTGAGCAATCGCATTGCCTTTTAGGACGTCTTTGACGAGTTCCTCATATCCCTTCAACTTCTTGACTTTGCCGAGGGGTGAAACATCCAACGTCAGCACGGCTCCGCTCAGCCGTTCATACAACGGCGTCAGTGCAGCGCCGAGCAGGCTGGCGCTGTCGCGTTCGTCGGACTGCGAATCGAATTTATAGTTCCCGGCCATCCCGAAACTGGCATCGACCTTCAGACGTTCATTTTTCGTTTCAAACGCGATTGTGCCGTCCTTGGCGACTTTCTTGACCGTGTAAGTCGTGTAGTCGACCTGCCGATTCTTGTTCTTCAGTTCGTTCCCCATAATTGTCTGTGTTTGATCGAGGGAGACCACGCTCTTATAGATTGTCTTGTCGCCCTCTTTCGCTTTGTAACGGAGCTGGACGGCCTCTTGAGCGTATGTTGTCCCGGATAAGGCCAACAGCGCGACGATCGTCGTCACAGAATAAATTCGAGATTTCATGGGGGGCTCCTTGATGGATTCCGGTACGTGAGCTTCAAACGGACGGACTCTTAATAAGAGCCTGTTCGCTGCAGAATGCAAAATCTTAACGAACCCGCCAACATTCGCCCACCACGACGAACGCCCGGGGACGGAAATTGAACGCTGCGAGTCGGTTCGCAAGATGATCAACGCAGGAAGCAGAGTCCCGGATCAAAGCTGCAAGCTCAGAATCCGCTCAAAAGTTCACCACTTCGGCACCGGCTGAAGTAAATAACGCACGCAGCTTGTCCAAGTCGATTTTGTTGTCAATCAGCCGGACGCTGCCGTCGGCGAACAGGACATTAAATCCGTTCTTGCGAAGCGTGCCCAACCCTCGCCGCGGCCTCTTTTCGTCATACTTCAAGTCTGCGGGCTTGGTCCAGATCACCGCTTGGTCTTCGTCGGCTTCGACAACCATAATTGTATTCGAAGTGCCGTCGGTAATGTCCTGGATGATCAAAGGATCTTCGCCACGAAATATCGTTCCCTTTCCGAACGCGACGAGGTAGTTCGTCTTGAACTTGCTATGGTCGATGGCGCCGTTCTTATAGACGTCCGGCATCTGCTTAATCAACTGCTTATTGTGGGGGCTGTCCCACGGCTCTTCGAGATGAAATTTGTCATAGAGTGCTTTTTGACCCAAAAACGGCAACAGGTGGACTCTCCAACTGAGGAGTGGCTTGTTCTTTTTGTAATTCGCGTGCGCGGGAAACTCTGAGTATACATCGTGATGATTATGCATCCCGATTGCGATTTGTCTCAGTTGTTGACGGACTTGATCGCGAGGGGCCGCTACAGCGACAGCTGCAGCCGGTTGATCACGAAACTGCATGCGGTGTGCGGCCATCCGAACTTTCACGATGGCCGGCAGCAACATGGCCATCATCGCCGGAGCAGCGGCGTAGCTCGGTTTGACTTTCACCGCAATCGCGACGTCGTTCCCCTTGCGAACCGGCTCTAATTCCTTTTCGACGACGTCCCCCAACCGGGTGAAGTAGCGCAGCAACGCCTGCTGCACTTGGTTGTCGCCATTCCGCAATTCAGCGGCCGCCTGCTGGAGCAATACTTGTTTGAGGAATGCGAGGGCGTCGGTGAGCGTCCTCTCCACTTCTTCGGCCGTGGCGGCGTCTTTGCTGGTGAGCGTGATTGAGCTGGCACGCCTCACATCGAGATTGACGTCGATCCGCACAGAGTCGACCTGATCGGGGATCGCCAACAACGACTGCATCGGTCCCGGCAAGGGGGGCGCCATGCCGACCGCTTGGTTCAGCAGCGGGCGGATCGGCTCCATTGCCACAAACGCCGTCGCATCAGAGGCGATACCAGTGGACGCTATCAAGGTGCGCAGCGGGCTGTTACTGAATTTATTGTCAATCATCGACTCCAAAGTCGCCACCGGTGCGATGAGGATCGTCTTCTCATTGAACAAGCAGTATCCCACTTCGTGGTTGACATCGCTCGCTAGGTATTTGACGCCATTATACTCGACCGGTTTCATTCGTGCTGTGAGTTCGCCGCCGATTTTCTGGGGCTTGGTAAAGTGCAGTACAACGCCGACTTCATCCGGCGCACCTCGTCCGGTGAAGGAAATAAATCCGATCGCCGTCTCAATTTCCAGCGGATTGAATCCGAGCGCCTGTTTGCCGGCCGCCTCCACGATTTCAACCGGCATCAGTTCAAAGTCCGGCCGGGAGAGCAGTTTTTGCGGCTGAAATACCGCCGCCGCAAACGCCTCCTCCGGGATGTGGTCGAGATTGATTTTCCCTTTCTCAGCTGCGCGAGCCGAAGTTGCCGCAGCGGTCACGAGCAGAAGTGGAAATAAGATCAGCGCGAATCGTCGCGATTTGAGAGTTTGAATCATGTCGTATTGCGGCCGTCTTTCTAAACCGTAGTGAGGGTGATTTGGCGGGTGCGAAGCCAACTGGCAACGGAATGCGAGTCAGTTGCCGATCTTCCGCGGTTCGATCATGGAATCTTAGAAACGCTAGTGCTTTGTCAAACTAAAAAATAGGGGTGCGACTGGCTCCGCCAGTGCTTCATTAGTATCAGCGTCAGTGAGACTTGCACTGGCAAAGCCAGTGGCACACAACCCCAATAAGAAACCTGACAAACCGCTAGTTCACAATTTCACCGCCGGCAGGAGTAAACCAGGCCCGCAGGATATCCGGATCGACGTTCACACTGATGAACCTGACGCTGCCGTCGGAAAACAGGCTAAAGAAGCCGCCGCGGCGGAAAGTTCCCAATCCCTGGGCCGGCTTCTTCTCTTTGTAGTCCCAATCGTCCGGCTTGGTCCAAATCACCGGTTCGTCCGCCTCGACCACCATGATTGTGTTTGAGGTCCCATCGATGATGTCTTTGATTCCTGTCGCATCTTCTCCGGGGAATACCGTATTCTTACCGGAAACGGCAAGGTAGTTGGTTTTGAAATCCTTGTTCGCCAGATTGGGGTTTTGGTAAATGGGCGGCATTTGGTCGATCAACTTTTTGTTGTGCGGGCTGTCCCATGGTTCTTCGAGGTTGAACTGATCGTAGAGGGCGCCTTGGTCGATATACGGAAGCACATGGACGCGCCAACTGAGCAGCGGTTTCTTTTTGTCGTAGTTTGCCTGGGCGGGAAAGCTCCTATACACGTCGTGGTAATTATGCATTGCGAGGCCGATTTGCTTCAGATTGTTGCGAGTGTGCGTGCGGCGGGCCGCCTCGCGGGCCTGTTGAACGGCGGGGAGCAATAGGCCGACCAAGACTGAGGTCGTAGCCATGCTCGGCGTGGCGTCGATGGTGATTCTGACGTCATTGCCCTTGCGGGTCGGTTTCAGCTTGGCTTCGATCGCATCGGCGAGCCGCTTGGCGTACTTGAGCTGCGCCTGCTGCACAAGGTCGGCGTCTGGACCGATACCGCGTTCGGTTTCCGCCAAAAACATCTGTTTGGCAAACGTCATTGCACTCACAAGGATCGTCTCCAGTTGCTCGGCTGACGCCGCGTCCTTCCCGGAGAGCGTCACGCTGCTGGGACGGCCCGAGAGCAGATTCAAGTCAATCCGCAAGGAATCCAGATGTTCGGGGATGGTCAGCAGCGGCTCAGCTTGCGGCGGCAGCGGCGGGGCCATCGCGACGACTTGATTGAGCAACTGGCGGATCGGCTCGATCGCGACGATGGCCGTCACGTCGGCGTCGACTTTGGCGGACGACAACAACGTCCGTAGCGGACCTTTGCCCTGTTTGATGTCGATCATCGTCCTCAGCGTGGCTTCGGGCGCCAGCAGCAACGTCGTTTTATTGACCAAACAGACGCTGGGCTCCATTCGATTGGGCGATGATAGGAATTCAGTGCCCTTGTGGTCGGCCGGTTGCATCATATCCAGGATGACTCCGCCCAGTTCCTGGGGCTTCGAGAAATGCAGCACGAAACCCCACTCCGGAGCCGCTCCCGGAAAAACCGGCCCGATAAAGCCGATCCCCTGCTCAATTTCCAGTGGATTGATTCCGAAAGCCTGTTCCCCGCCTGCTTGAATGACCTCAACCGGCATCAACTCCAAACTCGGCTCCGCAAGCAGCTTTTTCGGATGAATGACCACCGCAGCGACCGCGATATCGGGAATATGGGCGACGTCGACGTTGCCTTTCTCCTGAGCCAAAGCAGGTCCTGCTCCGGCGACAGTCGACAGAATCAAACAGACAATGAGCGGCAACAGTTGACGCTGTGTAAGTCGGGTCATAGCGGGTGTCCGAGTTCCTTGAGACGAGATTGTGGAGAATATCGTAAGCTGCGCATACGCCGGCTTCTGCTGCAATTGATACTTAAATCCCTGCCAATTGTCTATTTTAGTGGGCCAACTTCAATTGCTTGCAGCAAAACTGGCTGGATCTTGTCCCGATCCGGATTCTCCATGAGGGGCGTCGGGGTCAATTCCCCGTTCGATCAAGGCAATTCGCTCGCGATGCTTGATTAGCAGTTTGGTGACACCCAGGATACCGCCAACGAAGATGGCTGATATCGGAACCAAGAATACGAGAACTTCCGGCTGCAAGACTTGGGACCAGTTCATTTCCAACTCCGCCAATCAAGAGATTTCGGACAACTGCGTGTCATTCGCCCGACGGAGGCGGATCTTGACGCTGCCGGTGGCTGTGCTGCCGATTCCAAAAGAAAACGGCCGGTCGTCTGTGTGACGGTCGGCCGTTTCAAACTCAAATCTGGCGGGCTAGTTCATCATGAAAATGGGAACGGTTGCGGCTCCAACAGGTACGGAAAGACCCGTAGCGGGGCTCCGACCGGCAAATCAGAACGGTAGACGAGTTGGGCGGCCCGGTCGGCCGCATATTGCATCATCGTGAACTCCAGCCCGCAGAAACGGTCCTCGCCCACTTCAGCAGCCACGTCGGCGAAAACCTCGCCGGCGGATGCCGCATGGCGCCGCACGCCGTGCAAGCTGCTTTCGCGAACCTTCACGCCAGCGGCGGACAATTTGATCAACCCCTTCAGGAACCGTCCAACAAGTGTGTCCGGGCCGGTCGCCCGCCAGAGCCGCTCCCACTCTTCGTGAGCTTCCCAATAGTAGCCGATGTTGAACAGGTCGATGGCCAATAAGTAGTTTCGGCTCTCGGCCCAGCCATCTGCTTTGAGCGGGGGAGGCGGGGGGCCTTTTTTACCGTGGCTATGGCCGCGCGGATCCCGGATCGGATGCGGCGTTTCGGTCCCCGGAATGTAAGTGTAATGCGGCAACTCTGCTGTCGGCAGCAGCCGCGAAATGTTGGTGTCAATCTGAGGCATTGATCAGCTCTCCCTCCGGCACTCGACAAGGTGACTTAATTGTATCGTTGCCCGCCTCGATCACAGGCGGCTCAAATATTTCCCCTGAAAATCCATCCGTGAGACAAATTGCTCCTAAAAGACCCTGAAGTCGGCTAGACGTCAAGAAGGAATTTCGAAGTTTTGGCTGTTTTTTCGCTAAAAGCCGGCCGCAGACGGTTCAGTTCAACGGGCCGAGGGACGCGTTGAGCCGTGTCGTTGTTCCTCAAGCTGCTCGGCGGTTTCACGCTTGATTCGGCGCAACAGCCCGGAAAACCCGCGACGGCGTGTCATGCCGAGCGTCTCCTCAAGTCCCAGTCGGCTCAGGATGTCCTCCGGCAGAGCCGACACCTGCTCGGTCGTGGCCCCTTGAAGGCCAACCACCAAGAGGGCGACGAACCCACGCACCGTTGGCGATCGCTCTGTGACGTATGCTTCTAATTGTAGTTGTCCGTTTTCTAGATCCACCCATAAGTAAACCGGAGTCTGGCATTCTTTGACCAGCCGCCGACTGTCTTCTCGCTGTTTGGCTCGCTCCGTCGAGAGATCAGGTAAGTCCCGCGAGAATTCGATCAGCGTCTCCAGGCTCTCCTGGGCGTCCAGGTCGCGGAATTCATCTAATAATTCGTCTAACTTCAATCCCACCCTCTCCTGACAACTCGTGTGGCTCAACCTTTCGGCCATAATCCTTAGATTCAGTCCTGGGACTCCGCCGGAGAGACGAAACTCAGGTGGAGTTCACAGTGCCGCAGGCCGAGTGAGACCCATTCTTGCTGGGCCATCTTTCCAAACACAGGGTGATCGGCGTTAGGGGTCTCTGTTTCGAATCTGCCAATGGCGCGCTTCAAATGGGCCAAGCCCTCTTCCACGCTGACTTCGCCCGGTTTTAGCGCCCCTGCGTTCTTGGGGAGCTTGAAGCCAGATGGCATTGGCTTGGTCAGAAACCGATTCTTCAAGAACGGTGCGACGATTTTTCTGAGAAACCACGGCCCCCGAAATGGAAATCCGTCTATCGAATAATCAAACGTGACCGCCAAATGCTCCAAAATCTGCCCAAATGTCCAATCTCCACTTGTCAGGACAGGGCCTGCCGCAAGATTCTCGGCGTCAACGATTACGTCTTCCAGATTGCTGTAGTGCAACTCACGCCGGCCGACTTTCTGTTGTGTCGTAGACATGTTGCTCGTCGACTCCTGGTTGACGCTCGGCGTGTGTGCCGGTTCCATTCGCGGACCGGTATGGTGAAGGGTACTTACGTACACTTGGGTTCAGATAAGGGGAGCCTTCTGAACTGTAAGTGGCTTAGGCGGGGTCTCTCTGTGGGAGAAAGAGCTTTGAGGAAGGAGTTTTTGTGCGGATTTTAGTTGATTTAGTACACGACTGAGGCGTGTCCGTTGCACTCATTTATTGTCCGTCTTAACAGGAGATTTACAAGAGGAGTTTCGAGATCGGAGCGCGAATTTCTCGGAAATGGTAAGCGATTTCAACGAGATGACTGTCCGATTTCCGAGATTCGAAATCCAGTTGGACGGATCAGTGCGCAGCGCTGCATTAGATAAGAACGGCGGATAAAGACTACGCTGAGAATTCGCCGGTCAGCAGCGCGACCAATTGGGGGGTGAGCTGGCGAAATGCGCGAGATCGGTGACTGAGTTGTCGTTTCGCGGCACTGCTCAGTTCTCCGAACGTCCGGTGATATTCGGGAATCAGGAAGAGGGGGTCGTATCCAAATCCGTTCGTTCCCCTTCGTTCGTCGGTGATTCGTCCGCGACACCGTGCTTCGGACGTCAGCCGGATGACGCCTTCCGGATCGGCCAGCGCGACGCTGCAGACGTAACCGGCGGTTCGTCTCTCGGCCGGGACTCCGGACAGTTCGTCCAACAGCTTGTCATTATTGCTTTCATCGTCGGCGTTTTCGCCGCTGTAGCGAGCGGAATAAATTCCGGGGCGCCCGTCGAGCGCATCGACCATCAGCCCGCTATCCTCCGCAAGCACCCAGCGGCCCAGTTTCAGAGCAGGCTCGGTGGCTTTTTTCGCGGCGTTCTCGGCGAAAGTCGTTCCGTCTTCGACGACCTCGGCGATGTCTGCGACGTCAGCAATTGAGACCACATCGATGCCGTGCGGCTCGAGCAAGTCCTTGATCTCCTCGCTCTTTTTGCGATTGCGGCTGCCTAAAACGATCTGAGGTTGTGCTGCCATGGTTCTTACTGGTGTTCTCTCTGCGACTCCGAATGTTCGCACGACATCGTAGCCCCTTCGATGGCACTTGACCATCAACTTGCTGCGGCGAGTTTTCGACGGGTCTCTATTAAAAAGTGTTCTCAAAACGTGCCGATGGTCGGTGGTCCTACAAACATCCTGCGCCGCATAAGAAACCAACGAATTCGGCTGGCTAAACTTTGACGATTTTGCCGATGAAACAATTCAGGTAGATTCGCCGCGCGCATTCGTGAGTTCGTGGGCGATGACGAATTGAAATGGATTGAGCACAAGAGGAACTGCGGACAGATGCGACGATTGCTTCAATTGGGACTCCTGAGCAGCCTGTTTTGGTCCGCCGTGGGATGCTGTTGCTGCTATGACTCGTGCTACAACTATTGCTGCGGCTACGGGTCGACCGGCTACAACTATGCGACGAACTACGACACGGTTACGACCGGGGGCTATACATCTGCCGGCCAGACAGTCACCCAGCACGGCACTTCCGTATCGAGCGTAGGTTCTCAAAACAACGTGATTGCCTACACCCCGCAGGGAACGGTTGTCTCACCGCAGACGACGGTGGGAGCAACACAGTTTGGCAATAACTGTCCCTGTGCAACGACGACACTCCCGGCGGGGACGTTTATTCAGGATGCCAACGGCAATCAGATACCGTTCGAAGGCATGGTCTTTGACGGGACCACCACGACGTCTCCGATCTTGATGGCGCCGGGAGCCGTGACCGATTCGACAAATACGACTGTCGAAAAGAAAAACGGGACCGTCGAGGAGAACAGCACGGTGCCGCCCGCGCCGGGCAAGCTAATCCCCGCACCGCAAGCCAAAATCGGAATTCCGACAGGCGCCGACGGCCGCCCGCTTGTGCCGCCTGCTGATGAGTAGCATCGACGGCGGACTGCACGCACGCAGACGTCATTTGCTCTTTCGCGCCCTCCACATTGCGTGAACTCCATGCAGGATATAACCTGAATGGAGTAGAAATTCGCAACGAGGAGGCAGCATGCGCGACCGATCACGCCGGTATTTGAAATTTTGTTTCGCAATCGCCCTGACAGCACTGGGCCTGAATTCCGCCGCCGCTGACGAGGCGGAATTCGACTTTCGCAAGGTCCAGGCACAGCCCTTGCCGGCGCCGCAATGGGTCGAGATGGTCGATCAAGGGGCGCAGAACCCGGACTTGGCGGGTTACCGCACCCCCGCGGGCGTCAAAGTGGAGATCGTGGCCACCGAGCCGTCGATCGTTGATCCGGTCGGCATGCGGTTTTCACCCGACGGCACGTTGCACGTACTGGAATGGGTGAAAGGGCAGTCGGCGGAGCGGACTTACTACGATGTCACGTTGAAAGACGGCACGAAGCTCAGCATATTGCGGATGACAAAAGATGTTCCCGACGTCTTGAAATCGCTCCACGATTCGACCGGCGACGGCAAGTTTGATTCCGCAAAGGTCGTGATGAATGACTTGGAGCTGTCATCGTCGGTCTCCTTTCATGATGGCTGGACGTATTTACCGTCAGTCGGCCACGTCATTCGCCGCAAACAATCAAAAGCAGGCGGCCCGTTCGATATCGAGGAGGAAATCCTCCGCGGCTTCTGCGGGTTTCACCATCACCAGATTTCGGGCGTGACCTTCGGACACGACGGGCTGATGTATGTCACGTCCGGCGACAACGACAATCGGGGCGAGGGGAGTGACGGGACGCGTGTCGACGTGATGCGGTCCGGCGTCGTCGTTCGCTCGACTCCTGACGGACGGCGGCTGACTGAATTTGCCCGCGGCTTCCGCAACCCGTATCGCGATGTCGTGTTCGATGAAAACTTCAATATGTTTCACGTCGACAACGACCAAGAGGACGGCTCGAAGTTTATGGGCGTGCGGATCATGCACGTCGTGGAAGGGGCTGACTACGGTTGGCGGTTGTTTCCGGACGTCGTCTGTTGCCGCACCGATTTTCAACGCGGCGCCGTCTACGGCGAGTTGCCCGGCAAGTTGCCCTCGATGATCAAAACTGGCCGCGGCGCGCCGGCGGGGCTGTTGCACTACACGGGCACCGCCTTTCCGAAGGAATTCCGAGGGGTCTTCATCTACCCCGACGTGTATCGCAAACTTGTGCGGGGGTACTTCGTCGAACCGCACGGCGCGACGTTTCGCATCACGCAGGAATTCACGCTGATGCAATCAGACGACGATTACTTCCGTCCCTGCCAAGCGGCGATGGGTCCCGACGGGGCGATCTACATTCTCGATTGGCGGACCGATTCCGGCGGGGCGGGGAAACTGTGGGGCGACGGAGTGCACGGCCGGCTCTATCGGCTCAGTTGGAGCGGCACCAAGGAACTGCCCGCCATCCCGCTGCAACCGGCCGACCGCTGGGCCAAGCTCAAAGACAACAGCTACGCCGAGTTGGTTGACGTCATCAACAGCGACGATTTCGAGACGCGGCAGCGCGCCGTCGAGGAGCTTGTCCGCCGCGGCGAGAAACATCGGGCGACATTCTTGAAGATCTTGGCGGACGAAAAGGCGCCTGCTCACGCGAAGATTCATGCACTGGGCGCTATTCAGCGGTTTTGGAACGCGGACGTGGAAGCCACACTCGTCAAAACCCTGCGGGATAAGAACCCCAATTTGCGCCGCCTGGCCGCGGACGGGCTGGGAAACCGGATGCGGTATGCTCCTCAGGGGCAACAGCCCAAATACGGATATCTGTTGCCGTCGGTTGCCGTTTCGCGCGGTTTGGAGCGGCAATTCCGCACCGACGAAGATCTCGCCGTCAAACGCCAAAGCGCACTCGCGCTGGCGAAGATTTACGGGCAGCGCGTCGCTCCGCTGATCGGCAACGCGCTGTATCACGAACAAAGCGGCGACGTCTACTACCGCGACGGCCTGATACGTGCGCTGGAGCACACCGGCCATGCCGGGATCTCCCTGTTCACCGCATGGATCGCATCGGACGACCCGAAAGCTCGCGAAAAGGCGGTCCGCGTTTTCGAGGCGCTGCGGACGCGCGAAGCGGCTGAGGAATTGGCAACTGCGATCCAGCACGCCGAGAAACTGACCGCCGATCAACGGATTCGGCTGTTTGCGTCCTACCGCAATTATCAATTGAATCCGCCCATCACCGGCGATCCGGTGGCCCGTTGGTTGGAAGGGAACCCTGACGCCACGGTCCAAGAAACATTGGCGGGGCTGAGTGCCGTTTCGCTGGTCGGGGGAGTTGCTCCGGAACGGCTGCAGGCAATGATCCTCAAACTGCTCAACTCTCCATCTGCAGACGTCCGCTCCAGCGCGATGCAGAACATCCGCGAGTTGGGTCTCATTGTGGCGATTGACGCATTGGCGGCCAATCTGAAGTCGGACAAAATCGCGCTGGAAGAAAAGCGAGAGATCTTAAAGACATTCGGCGCGCTGCGGGCTGAGGAAACGACCGCGCTGCTGGTTGAGCTGACCGAGAAGGACGGCCCGCTGCGGGCCGACGCGCTCGAGGCGCTGACCGAGGTCGATTTTCGACACGCACTCACCGTATCGAGTGAGACGATTGCTACCACAAAAGATGTGAATTATCAGGCGGCGGCGATCCGGGTTTTGGGAAGCACGCCGGAGCGGGCGAAGTTTGCCGGTACGCTCTACGCCGACCGCCGGCTGCCAGTCAGTTTGTTGCCGGTGGTCACCGAAGCGCTGCGCAAGCACGCCGACAAGGACCCGCAGGTGGCCGCGGTTCTCAAACGGGTGCTTTCGGGCGGACTGGCGCTGTCGATGGATCCCAAAGAAATCAAACGCGCCGAAGAGATGGTGAAGACCGTGGGACGGCCGCAGATGGGGCTGGGGTTATTTCTGGATCAGAACAAAATTCGCTGTGTCAGCTGTCACAAACTGGAGGGGATCGGCGGCGATATCGGTCCTGATTTGACCAAGGTCTGGGAGACGCATTCGATTGCCAAGATATTGGAATCGATGATCGACCCGTCCAAGGAAATCAAGGAGGGATATCAGACGTTCCTTGTGGAAACGAAGAAGGGCCGCGTGTTCGTGGGGCTGAAAGTGCTCGACAACGACCAAGAGGTCGTGCTGCGGGATTCGCAGGGCAAGGAGACACGTATCGCCAAGAGCGAAATTGATCTCATCGAGCCGGACAAAAAAAGCCTGATGCCGGATAATGTGATTTCGCTGTTGAACTATCAGGAGTTCATCGACTTGGTGGCATTTCTCAAGAGCCGTTCGGCCCAAGAGTCGTTGCGGACGAGAAACCTGCACTGGTGGGTTGCCGGGCCGTATCCGGAGGTGCTGGATGTGGTGCAACCGCCTGAGCAGAATCCGGATCCACAGCAGCCGGTTCATAACGCGGACGGACAACCGATTCCCTGGCGGTCTGCTTTGGTCACGGGAGGCGGATTGTTGGATTTGGCATCGATCTACGGAGACAAGAGCCATCTGTCAGCGTACGCATTAACATATGTTCATTCGCCGAGTGAGCAGGATGTTGTGCTGTCGATTGGATCGAGTGACCGGTACCAGTTTTGGCTCAATGATGAATTGGTACACACGCACTCCGCTCAGCGCGGCGCGCGGCCCGATCAAGACAAGCTCTCAATTCACCTGAAGTCGGGTTGGAATACGATTTTGGCAAGAATTGCAAAGACTGACGGACCGGGGCAATTCTATTTGCGGATTCTCGGCGCAGATACGATCCGTTTTCACAGTGCTCCGAAGTTTCCCGAGCCGGCGAAAAACTGATGACTGCGCGGGGTTCGCGGCGGATTTTTCTAGGAATTTCCGGCAAGCTGGGTAGAATGTTCCGAATACATCTCTCTCCCGATTCCGGAGTCGCGCATGTCTGCATCTCTTCTGCAGCGTTGGCTTCCACTGACGTGCCCATTGGTGATTGCTTTCGTCGTATTCCTCTGCTTGAACGGTCCGCTCGCGGCCGGGGATGCCGCTCCGCCCGAGAAGATTGCGCGGTGGCTGCAACCACAGCAGTGGGAGCGCGATACGGACGGTCCAGTGATCGAGCTGGGCGAAGCCGAGCAATTCGACGACATGCACATTTTTGCGCCGTGTGTCGCCCACCTGGATGATGAGTATTGGATGTGGTATTGCGGCTCGCGCGGCAAAGTCGCAAAGCGCGTGTTTCGGCTGGGACTGGCGACCTCACGCGACGGTCGTACTTTCACCAAGCATGCGGCCAACCCTGTGTACGAGTTCGGCGACGGCAAGCACTCGATTCTGACGCCGACGCTGCTGCGAAATCCAGACGGCTCGGTGCTGCGCGAGGACGGAAAGTTGCGGATGTGGTTCAGCAGCACGCACTTCGCGAGCAAGAAGGGCGTACACTCGTTGTACGAATCACGCAGCGACGATGGCCTGCAATGGTCGCCGCCGGGCAAGCCGCAACTGAGCGGGGTGTATGCGCCGACAATTCTGAAGATGACGGACGGCTATCGCATGTGGTACACGGACGTTTCGTCAGAGCCGTGGAAGTTCCGGCATGCCCGCAGTTCCGACGGCGTTAAGTGGGAGGTCACGGAGAAGCCGGTGATGCGGATCGGCCAGGAGTGGGAGCGCGGTCGATTGTTCTACCCGACCGTGGTCTATTCGGACGATGTGTTCCTGATGTGGTACGGCAGTTATTGGTCGGAGCATGACGGTAAAACGGCGATCGGCTTTGCCGCCAGCAAAGACGGGCTGACCTGGCACAAGAATCCGCACAACCCGGTGTTCGGTCCTGATCCTGAGCGGCCGTGGGAATCGCACTACACGACCAGCGGCTGTGTGATGCAGTTGCCCGACGGCGGCTGGCGGATGTGGTACGCCAGCCGCACCAAGCCGCCGTTTAAGCACAAGTATTATGCGATCGGGACGGCGCGTTGGAAAGGACTGGATAAGTGAGGACGCCGTAGGGCAGGCTCCCGCCTGCCGCGAACCTATTTGACGCGCTAACGCATCGGCGGCAGGCGGGAGCCTGCCCTACGTACTCATCAACTGCTAACGGCCGGTCAAACCGGCGCTACTTAGCCTTCCTCTTCTTCGCCGAGCTGCGACAGCAGGTAATTCTCCAATCCGATTTTGTCGATGATTTCCAGCTGCGTCTCCAGCCAGTCGACGTGTTCTTCCGATTCGACGAGAATCTTCTCCACCAAGTCCCGCGAGCCGCCGTCTTTGAGTTGGATGCAGAGATCGACCGCTGCGTTGTAGGCATTGACGCCGCTGGTTTCGAGTTTCAGATCGTTTTCGAATTGCTCTTTGATGTTCGTGCCGACGCGGATCACGTCGTAGCGGGCGATTTCGGGGACGCCTTCGAGAAACAAGATGCGGTCGATGAGCATTTCGGCATGCTTCATTTCGCCCATCGACTCTTCGTAATGTTTGGCGGCCAGTTTGTGGAAGCCCCAGTTCTTGCACATCTTGGCCTGGCAGAAATATTGATTAATGGCGGTCAATTCGATCGTCAGACCGTCGTTGAGCGCGTCGATGATTTGCTGATTACCTTGCATCGCAGCGGTTCCTCGTCTCTGAGTGTGCGGCACTGTGAGTCCCTGTGACTCACCACAATTGCACAAATGCTATGCGGAAATGCAGTGCACACAAGCGAGCTTGCGGGGATTTCAGCAGAGAATCCACAAATTGACACGGTTTCTCCAAGACGCGCGTAGCAATCGGCGGGAGAAGATGAAACGCATTCTCATTCCGCAGGCGTTTCATGCCCTTCGGCAGTGTCGGCGGTCGCGGGCGGGCTGTCGGGCTTGTGCGGCGGCATGACCCAGATCTCTCCCGAGCGTTCGTCTTGTTCGGCGCGGAAGTGATAGTTGCGTAGCAGTTCCAGGATGGCCAGAAAGATGCCCACGATCTTGCTGCGTGAGTTGGTCCCCTCGAAAAAGCTGCTGAAGGCTTTTCGTCCGTCTTGGCGAACCTTTTTGTCGATGCGGTCGATGTAGACCGAGATCGGCGTGTCGTCGTAGACGATGCTCTTCTCTTCTTCGGGATCGATACGGCGGACGATCCGCGAAAAGGCGCTCACCAAGTCCCACAACTCGACGTCCTTGATGTAGTCGGCGGCGCCCTGCTTGTGAGCCGGAGGGCGGTCCTGGCTGAGTCGCGGATACCGCAATTGCCACTGAGCGGCGTGATCTTCCAACAGATGGGCGGCATCTTTGAACTTTTTGTATTCGAGCAGTTGCCGCACCAGTTCGCTGCGGGGATCCTCCGTGACGTCGACTTCGGGGACTTCTTCTTCGGGGCTGGGCAGAACGGCACGGCTCTTGATCTCGACGAGCGTGCTGGCCATCACCACAAATTCTCCCACAAGTTCGAAGTCGATCAGTTCCAGAACTTCCAAGAAGTCGACGAACTGGGCGGTGATGTGGGCGATCGGCAAGTCCGTAATTTCCACCTCATGCCGCCGCACCAAGTACAGCAACAGGTCCAAGGGACCGGTGTAGGTCGACAATTCGACGCGATATTCCATGACCGCCGCGGGATTTGGGGGAATTGGTCTGGTGAATTCTGGGTGATGGTGGGCGCGCACCGCTCTCATAACTAATATCGTCGCTACGACCCGCACGGGTTGAATCCGTGATCGACACCTACTGATCATTGAGTTTTGAGAGACGTTTCTTCGACCATTCAATCGAGATGAAAGACTGGCTCCATGCCGACATTTGATGTTCCGCAACTAGAAGAGATTTCCGTCCGCATTCTCCAGGGTGCCGGTGCAAGCGAAGACGAGGCGCGGATTGTTGCCCGCGAGCTGGCTGGAGCCAATTTGGTCGGTCACGACAGCCACGGCATTCTGCGGCTGAAACAGTATGTGGACTATATTGAGCAGGGTTACATTCGCCCTGGAGCCGACGTCAAGGTGGTGGTCAACGCGCCGTCGATCGCCGTGCTGGATGGCGGCGGCAACTTCGGACAAGTCGTCGCAGCGCGGGCATTGGAAATCGCGATTCCCCGCGTGCGTGAGTGCGGGACGTTCACGGTGCTGTGCCGCGAATGCAATCATGTGGGCCGGTTGGGGTCGTATACGTACCAAGCAGCGCGGCAGGGTCTGTTTGCGATGATGGCGGTTAATGCGCCCGGGCCGGGCGGAGTGGTTCCTTGGGGTGGATTGGACCGCAAACTGGGTACCAATCCGATCTCGATGGCCGTACCCTGGGAGGACGAGGCGATCGTGCTGGATATGACGACCTCCGCCACAGCGGAAGGCAAAGTGCGGGTTGCGCTGCAGAAGGGGGAGCAGATTCCCCAAGGCTGGGTGATCGATCACGACGGCAATCCGACGACGAATCCGGCCGATCTGTATGGCAACGCGGAGCAGGGGGTGGAGCCGGGGGCCATCTTGCCGCTGGGCGGTCCGCTCGGATTTAAGGGTTACGGACTGAGTGTCATGTTGGATGTGGTGTGCGGCATTCTTTCCGGGGCCGGCATTGCCCGCACCGACGTGCCTCCGGGGACGAACGGTGTGTGGTTGTACCTCATTGATGTCGAGAAACTGACTACGGGCGAGCAGTATGGCGCCGTCGTGGAACAGTATGTGAACTACATCAAGAGTAGCCGCAAATCGCCTGGAACCGAGGAGATTCTGATGCCGGGTGAGGTGGAGCTGCGCCGTCAGGAGGATCGCCGCAAGCAGGGAATTGAAGTTCCCGATGCGACGTGGCAGCAGACCTTGGATCAGGCGGCGCGGGTCGGCGTGTCGCTGGAGGGCATCTGAGTCACGCGCGCTGCAACGTCGCCGGATCGTCAGTCGTCGACGACGAGATATTGCACGCTGAAGTATTCATTCGGGTCGGTCCAGACCGACCGAACGTGAAATCCTGCTTGTGCGGCGACCTCCGCGAAGCCTTGCAGCGTGAACTTGTGCGAA
Organism: Planctomycetales bacterium; assembly: GCA_028285345.1. Lineage (GTDB taxonomy): Bacteria > Planctomycetota > Planctomycetia > Planctomycetales > Planctomycetaceae > Symmachiella. The sequence goes on along the minus strand of JANQPT010000012.1, from coordinate 21,248 downwards.
TTCTCCGTGTGAATCGTTTCACCTTCGGTGAACTCGAATGTTTGGTCGGCGACCGTCACTTGTTGGTCGCTGCGACTGACGAGATGCATTTCGATGCGGTCATGCTGTTCGTCGTAGCGGGCAAGGTGGTCAAACTGGCTGAGGTCAAAGTCTGCGCCGAGTTCTGCGTTGGCTCGGCGGAGGAGATTGTGATTGAAATCGCGTGTCACCCCTTCCGAGTCGTCGTAGGCTGCTTCAAGAACCGCCCGGTCTTTTTGCAAGTCGACGCCGATCAACAGTCCGCCGCCGGACTCGCACAATTGGGCGATACGCTGCAACAGCTCGATTGCGTCGGAGTGTTCAAAGTTTCCGATCGTGGATCCGGAGAAATAGACCGTTCGCGGCGACCCGTTGAGCCTCTCCGGAGGGATGTGAAACTCGTCGGTGAAGTCGGCACAGACCGGGACGACATCCAAGTCGGGGAATTTTCTGGACAGATCAGTCGCCGCGAGTTTGAGGTGCTCGCGGGAAATATCGACGGGAACGTAGGCAGCAGGGTCAGAAAGCTTGCTGAGTAGGACTTCCGTTTTGAGGCCGCTACCGCTGCCGAATTCGATCAGTGCGCAACCGGAACCGATCGTCGCGGCAATCTCCGACCCATGTTGCCGCAAAATACTGATTTCACTGCGGGTAGGATAATACTCGTCCAGTTCGCAGATCTGCTCGAATAGCTCCGAGCCGCGGCGGTCGTAAAAGTATTTGCAGGGAAGCGTCTTCGGCGTTTCCGAAAGGCCGCTGATGAGATCCTGCTCAAAATCGCCGGTCTGCGGGGCACAATCCACCAGTGTAATCTGACTCATCTCAGCTCGCTTTCACGTCGGATCATTCACAGATGTTTGCCATTTCCTGAGCCGTCAGAGTGGCCACACTACCGAATTGACGACACTTTTCAAACCGGCAGCCGTCATTTCTCGATGATTGAACGCAAAAAACGATTGAGACGTCGCATTCTCTAACCCCCAAACCAACAAGTGCTCCAATGCTGGCGATTGTGAGAGTTGCTGTAGACAGTGCGAGGCGCAACCGCGCCTAATAGGGGTGAGGCCGCTGTTACATCCGGCAGATGCACTCGTAGATTACAGCGTTCACTTCGCTCATGCCGTAACACATCGTATTTCAATCGACGATGGCCACGCGTTTATAGACATCGGGGCATCATGAAACAAATTTTGGCGGCGCTCGGAATTGTTATACTTGCGGCGGGCAATGCTTTTGCCGACGAGATTGACGATGCGCGACGGTTACTCAAAGAGATTGAAGAGAAGTCGAAGCAAGCGGTCGAATTGTTAGACAGAGCACAGCCGGGCACACCGCCAACTCCGAATCCACCATATCCACCAACCGGGAGTGTGGATTTTCCGGTCGTCGCCATGCGCATGCCGCGCAACGTCGGCGACGGTTCTAAAGATCACCGACGAAAGTTTAATGAACTCGGCGGCATCCCGGAGGCGACGAAACCGTACTCGGTGGAGCCGGGTACGGTTTTGGTGCTGATCAATCCGGACGGCACAGAAGAGGTTTTGGTCGATTCTGGTCCCGCCGCCGCCGCGATGGACCCGTTTGTCTCTTACGATGCAAAGCGAGTCTACTACGCAGTTGCCCGCGATGTCGCGATCACGAAGAAAGGCGCGCGGATTGCCGGGCAAGCTGACCTGTTTGTGATCGATCTGGCCAGCCGCCGGGCGCGGCGGATTACACAGCAACCGGGGGGTGCGATTAGTCATCTCAACACCGGTCCCTGTCCATTTATTGACGAATACGGCGACGAACGGTTGATGTTCACCAAGGCGACATCGCCGGTGCCGTACGCCCAGGCACACGTTCCGCAAGTTTGGGCAATCGATGCTGACGGTGCGAATGAGGAAAAAGTGGGGTTTCTCCATTTGGGAGCGGCGCTGCATCCGCGAATGTTGGCCGACGGTCGCGTGGCGGTCGATCAAGCGGAAATCTTCGGTCTGCGCGGCGGACAGTGGGGCACATGGGTCTACAACCCCGACGGGACCGATTGGGGCCCGTTGATTTCCGCGTACGAGTCACCGACCGGGATCGGGCAGATTCTGCACTTCAATTGCGAGCTGCCGAATCGCAAGCTGGTGGTTGCCGACTACTACAACGGAAAAAACCACGGCTTCGGCGTGCTGATGCAATTCGACCACAGCCAAGGGTTCGGCTCCCCGAACGAGCGAGTCAATCCGCGGCTGAAGGCATCGGTCTGGCAGCGTCCGTTTCAGCCGGTTGGGATGGAGAATCTCACTCCCGACTCGACAATGAAGGACGTGAGCGCCGGGCGCGGCGGTGCGGAATGGAACGGCGATTGGGTTGGCAAGTGGACACATCCGGCACAGGCGCCAGGGGGCTTGTTGGCAACATGGAGCGGTCCAAGCCCCACAAACGCTTTTTCACCGGCGGACACACCCTGCCACTGGGGAATCATCGCCTATATTCCGGGAACGGGAGTGTGGCCGCAGGGTATGATCGTTAAGCCGGTCGAAAAGCTCGGCGACTTTGTGATTGTGGCGCGGAGCGACGACCACTATTACCTGCAGCCGCAGGCAGTGGCGACCTATCGGCAGAAAATGGGCATCGACCATCCAGCCGCCCGGCCGTGGCTGCCGCAGGAACAGCATGAGGAATTGCCGACAGGGACGCCGTATTTCATCATCGGCTCCGATTCGCTCTACACGCGCGAGTCAAAAGCCGTAGGCAGTTGGACTCCATCCGCTGCAGCGGGCGGCGATGCCGACGCGTATGACAATTCCGAAATTGAGTACCTGCGGATTCTGCTGCAAGAGCTGGACCGCGACAGCGCGACGGCGACAAACTCGTACAGGTCGAAGCACGCCCCTGAGCGGCTTAAGATTTTGGGCGATGTCCCGGTCCGTCGGTTTCAATCCGACGGTTCTCCTGTCCTTGACGCCGCTGGCAATCCCGACACGAGTTTCCGCATCAAAATGCCGGCAAATCAAGCGTTTACATTCCAGTGGCTCGATAAGGACAAAGCGGCGCTCGGTACCGCATTTACCTGGCACATGGGGCGGCCGGGCGAAGTTCACGACAACTGCAAAGGCTGCCACGCCCATCATCAGCCGAGCACGCTGGTGATGGCCGAGACGTACGCGGGGACGCATCCTCCGGTTGATCTGACGCGAGCAGCGCCGGAGACGTACGACTACCAGAAGGACATTCAGCCGATTCTGGAGGAGCACTGCAACGCTTGTCACGACGGCAGCAATCCTGACGCGATGAATCTGCACGAGCATCTGTCGAGTTACTACAAACGCAGACTGCACCACACACAGCCGGCGGTCCCGTTTCACAGCCGCACGAGCGAGATCATTCGCCGGCTCAGGTTACCTGTGGACGATCCCCAGCACATGCCGAACGACGGAACGTCGCTCAGCAAGGAACAGATCGAGACGTTCATCAAGTGGATCGACACCGGCGTGCAGGACCGTAAAAGCGATCACGACAGTCAGCCGCCGACATTGCACATCGAAACACCTCGCCGACGGGTTACGGAACCGATTCGCCAAATTGTCTTCGGCGCGGCGGATATCTACGGGATTGAATCGATCAGCGTGAGAGCTGACTGGTCTGATGGAGAGCTATTCCACGATCAGCTGCCGGTGGAGGGTGTGTACACGATTCGACTCCCGAGAGCACACGCGAGTGGTACGATCACGGTGAAGGTGGTTGATCGACGGGGCAACATCACGCGGCAAACGCGACGCTTCGAATTGCGCGAGCAAGGCGATTTGAGCGCGGGGACCTGAGAACTGATCGTCCAGGTGAAAAGAAAGCGGAGAGAACGGGATTCGAACCCGTGGAGCGAGTTTCCCCGCTCACTGGTTTAGCAAACCAGCGCTTTCGACCACTCAGCCATCTCTCCGTGTCTCGATCGACCTTGAAAAGCGCCCCTTGGGGTCAGTTTTGACGAAATAAATTCGAATATGACCACACACAGACGTTTGATCGAGGACAACTGGTGCAAATGCTAGCAAGTCGCCGCGGAATCGGCAAGTTGTTGCATGCGGGATTTCGCACAGCTTGCGTGTCAATCTGCGGCGGGTTGAAATCGGCCGTCTTTGACGTCCTTGTTGTAGGCCGCCTCGCACTCGGCGACTGAGCCATCGACGAAGTAAATCACTTGTCGAAACACCGCTTCATGACCGGGGCGGAGCAGGGCACGGGGCGCCTGCTGGCTGTGAATACACCTGAGATAGGGCAATTGATTGTGAAAGACACATTGATAATCTTGCGAGGCTGTGGCCACCGCCTGTTTGCCGTCGCGTGACGTGCAGATCATGAGCGGGTGGTCGACCCGCGCCTTCTGGTTGTACTTGCGGAAACGGCCGCCCCAGGAATCGACGCGCCCTTTTTCGAGGAACTGCTCGCGATAGAACATGGGCATGTCAACGGTGGGCGATAATTGCTTCAACGACTTCCAGGTTCCGCCGGTGCGGAGATGGATGCGGCTAAAGTCGTCACAGGCAAAGTTGGCCGCCGCGGAGAGATGGAAGCAATTTTGGACGGCCACATTCTTGAGGTCTTCGTCTGATTTGTTCTTCACGCGGACTTCCAGAAGCAGGGAGTCGGCGCGCGGAATGATTTCGGCAATGATGCTAGCCGCTTTAGCACCTGGATACTTCCAGCGGAGTCCACCACGGGGTGTCTTTGAGAATTTCTGCTGCGTAAAGTCAGGTTCCCAGTTGCCACCCAAAGGAGCGACGTACTCCGGGGTCCACAATAGGAACGTCTGATCGGGCCATTCGTCGAGACGGATTTCTACTTGCGTCGTGGGGATTTGACGGATTGTTTTTCGATCGGCCGTTGTGATGCGAAACGTCTTCTTCGATGTGATGTCTTCAGCGGACTCCGCTACAGGCGCGCAGGCGGCCAGTGTGAGCGTCACGGTGACTGCGATGGCCAGTTTCCACGTCGTACTCATGAAGCGGCTCCGCAGATGATCACTTTGCCGTTGAGACGGATAGGTGCGATTCAGCGGTCGAGTGGTTCTTTGTAATCGGCTCCGGAAAGACTGCTCAGCACCGAGGTCTGCCACGTTCGCAGTTGACGGGCGACGTCTTCGGCGATGACCGGTTTTGCTTTGACGAGGTTATTCTTCTCGGCGGGATCGTTTTTGAGATCGAACAACTCGGTTCCGGACTTTCCGCGACCCTGCCCGTCGACAACGAGTTTGTACTGGTTGTCGAGTATGACGCGCGGTCCTGCGTAGTCACGTGCAGTGATCGGGGGATGATGGAAATTGCGGAAATTGCGCGTATACAGTCCGTCAACCATTTTTACCAACGGGGTCGTTCCCTGTTGCAGTGAGGGATCGATATACGGTTTGAGTTGCGCGGGCTTGAGTTGGCTGCGCTGGTAGCTCCAAAAGCAGATGGGTGTGGCCCGTTGCTGCATTTTGCCTTCGATGAGCGGCTTGAGGCTGATTCCGTCCAACGGCCGGTCGGGAACCGGCAGGCCCACAATCTCGCAGATTGTCGGCAGCATGTCGCTGGTGACGGTGTTGACCTTTGAGATCATCGGTTTGGTAATACCCTGCGGCCATTCGATGATGCCGGGAACACGAATTCCGCCTTCGTACATTGTGGATTTCTGGCCGCGGAAGGGCGAGGTGACAATGCCGCCGCTGGGGGTGCCGTTGTCGCCGCAATACCATACCAGCGTGTTTTGCCGCAACCCTTGTTTGTCGAGAGATTTCCGCAATTGTCCCAGCGCGCGATCCATGGCGGTGATTTCGGCATAGCGCTCGCGGAGCACTTTGTCGAGCCGGCGCCGTGTGCGCTGGCCGGTTTCGTTTGACGTGAGCGAGACGAACTCGTTTTGATACTCAACCGGCAGGTCGTCGTAGAGCGCGAGATCCTTTTCCAAGCCGCTATAAGGCTCGTGCGGAGAACCGAACCAGACGACCGCGAAGAAGGGCTTGCCGTTGGCTTTCGCGCGTTGAATGAACTTGAGGGTCTCGGCGATGATGAGTTCGGAGCTTTCGCCTTGGAATTGCTCGGGCGGTCCGCCGTTGCGGGAGAGGTAGGGATTTAATTCGAAGAAGTTATCGTGTGAGAGCCACTGGTCGAACCCCAGCGCACCGGGATTGGTGGGCGAGCCGGCTTTGACGGGGCCGAGGTGCCATTTGCCGAAATGGCCGCAGGCGTAACCGGCATCGTTGAGAATCTGGGCGATGCTGATTTCCTCAGGGCGGATTGACCAGTTGGGCGCGAAGGTGCCGTAGCGATTGGGATGGCGGCCGGTGAGAACGCTGCCCCGAGTCGGCGAGCAAGAGGGATGTGCGGAGTAAAAATGATCCAGACGCACTCCCGCTGCCGCCATTTCGTCGAGGACCGGTGTCTGCAAGTGTGGGTGGCCGTTGTATCCGGTTTCGTCCCAGCCGTGGTCGTCGCCCATGCAGAGAATAATGTTTGGCCGCTGGTCGGCGGCGGCTGCGAAGCAGGGAAGGATTAACAAGCAGAAGCAGCAGGCTGATCGACGGAGCAAAATTGAGAGGCGCATGGGGCATAATTCCAGACGGGGAGTAACACGGCTGTGAGTGATCAGCCATTGTAACGCGCTGCGGGAGCCGAGGAAAACCGTGTTAAAAGTTGAGTGCAGCGCCGATATCCCGGGTGGGCCCGAATGCGAAGCAATCGGGGCAGGCGGAGCCTGCACGAGGCTGCAATTTCAGTGTCAACTCATCTTGCAGTTGCGGCAGACGGGGAACGGTGAAATTGGGGCCTCTTGTGCCTGCGGCATACCGATGCGCTTTGCGATCGGTGCCACCCGTGAATGGTGCCAGCCGTTGTGTTGGCGACTTTTATTCGAGGGTGATTCTTCCAAGGTCTATCGGCTCTGAAGTCGGCGCTTTGTCGTCAGCTGGGACGGTGAAGCGTAAGGCGCGAATCATGCCAACGTCATATTTCGGCTGTGTGAATAGAACGCTGAGAACGTAGTCACCTTCGGGAACGTCGTCGATGCGGAATGTACCGTCGCGGGCAATGCTGGCGGTGATGTAGGGGAACTCGGATCGGCGTTGTTCATAACTCTGGTACGCGGCACTCCAGGCTTGTCCGGCGTCGGAATTCTTCCATTCTTCCCACCACAGCTGCCGTTTTTGCGCGTCGTTGGCGATGTCGGGCGGCGGATCGGGCATCGGGGGCGGTGTGAGGTCGGCTTCTACGGTGACGAGGGCGAAATTCCAGAGCACTTTGCCGCGATGGCGGCGAGGCGGTTTTAGTCTGCCGACAACCGGCGATCCGGTTCCACCCAAATCGAGCCGCGTTGTATTGCCGGAAAAGAAGTCCGCCGCGACTCGTGAGGAGGAGGTCACCTCGGTCGCTCCATCGTCGACCATCAGCAATATGCGGCGTCCGATGCGGCCTTTTCCCGGAAACATGCGTTCGAAGGCATATTTGCCGTCTTTGCCCGTAGTGGTCTCGTAATGTGTGAAGATATTGGGGACGTCATTGCCGTAGGAGTGAATTCCTTCAACTCCCCCGCTGAGCACAACGTTGGGAGCGATATCTTTGCCGACCCGGAATGTGCCTTCGACGCGCGCCCAAGGTGTGAGCTCGATGCGGCGGGGGATGGGGCCGTCGATGGACTTCAAATGGGCGAAGCCCGCCGGGTGGGTGATCACGAGTTGAAACGGTTCACTCCGGTTGGGGAAGCTGAAGCGGCCTTTCTCGTCCGCTCGCAACTTGGTGGCATAGGTCGAGCCGTCATTGATGTCGCCATTGTTGATGCTAATCTGCGACCCGGCGACTCCCAGTGCAATTTTTGCTTCGGCGGCGGGTTTGCCGTTACGGGCGACAATCGTCGCCACGATGTCTTTTGCCGGTTTCAGTTCAAAGTTGATCTTCACCTGACCTTCATCGGCGTTGATCTTGCGCGAGACGGCGACTTTGTAACCGTCTGCCTCGATACGCACGAAATGCGCATCGTACATTCGATCAAACTGTGTCTGATAAGCACCGCCGGTTGCTTCATAGCGACTTCGATTGCTCCATTGTGTACCCGGACCCAGGTTCGGTCCTCCAAACCCTTGTGTGACGCGAAACTTCTTGATTGGCTGCTTTGTTTTGGCGTCAACCACACTTCCGGAGACGACTAGGGCTTGCGGCGGAGTGAAGACGTATTCCTCATCGCGTGCGACCAGCGACTGGTAAGGCAATTGCATGCCACCGGGACGGCAGATGTCGGCCTGGATTTCGTCGAGCGGTGCCTCGTCCCATTCCCAGACGCCGTTTTCGTCGGTGTCTCGCTTGACGTGATTGAACTCAAAATAATCAATGTGCCCCCGCCAGCGCTGGAAGAAAATTCGAGCCTTGGGGATGCCCTTTCCGTTTTCGTCGACGACGCGCACACGGATTTTGCCGCCGGGTTTGAGCGTAAAATTGACCGGCTCCATATCGGGGCCAACGCGGACTTCCTTGAGGTCGAGCGCTTTGCCTTTGGCGGAGACGACGATACGTGCCATGACGGGCTCGCATCCAGTCAGGCGAAACACGCCCCGTTCGTTGGTTTCGGCCTCCCGCAGGTCGTTGCGAAACTTGGTTCTGACGAGCGCGCCCTGAATCGGCTGACCGGATTCATCGGTGACGGTGCCGCGGATGACCAATCCGGGCTGAAGTTCGAAACGAGCTGTCGGATTAGCATCGAGTTTGACTTCAAAACCGTTTCGTGGATATCTCTTTCTGAGTGCTTGAAACTCGTGATGGCTGAAGGAGAGATGAATGTCATTCTTGGAGGCGGGAACCATATCGAACCGCCACCGGCCTTGCTTGTCGGTTTTGATCCGTTTGCCCATTCCCAATTGTCGCGCGTCCCCTGGGCGTTTCTTGAAGTCAACACTCGGGTGAACCTCGACTCCCTTGATCGGTCGGCCAGCGTCATCGACGACGACTCCGCCCACTGACCAGCCGGCGTCAAGCTCTGCGGTGAATTGCATGGGGATCGCTTGCGGATGACTGCTTGAGTCCCATTCGGCCCAATAGGGGCCATATCCGGGATGTTTGATGGAGACGCTAAACCGCTTCGGTCGTTTTGTCTGGGAAATCGCGAACACGCCGTTCTCGTCGCAGGTTGCCAGCGTGCCATAATTGTGGTTTCGCGTGAAGCGGCCCTGCTGGATGTTTTCCACAAGGAATTTCAATTCGGAACGCACGTCAAGTTTCGCGTGCGGCACCGGTTTCTTGTCCGGCCCGACGACCGTCAGTCGAAACTGAAATTGGTCGTCGCTCGTGGCCTCTTCGGTTTGGTCTTGGGGCGCTTCCGCCTGTGAATTGACGGCAGGAACGCCGACAGTGAGGAGGACCGCACTCAAGACCAGTGTCAGGACTCCGCCCGGAGTGAACCGCCACGGTTCGGCGACAGGACGGCCGAATAGACGGGCCACTCGGCGACGTAGTTCTGATGGCGAACGGCCTGTGGCCGCCAATGCGGCGAGGTCGGCCGTGTCGGCCGCTCCGCTACGCGTCAGCTCGACAACGCGCAGCAGCGCCGCTACGTATCTCAGCCGTGGTTCGACTGTGGTGTCAGTGTCGAGATCGCAGGTCATGTCGTCGCAGCAATACTCGCGCAGCCTACTGACTCTACGGCTGAGACACCACAAGAACGGATTGAAGAAGAGGGCCGCCTCGGCGAGCCGCTGCAGCAAATTGATCCACATGTCGAACCGCCGCACGTGAGCCAACTCGTGTGCGAGAATTAACTCCAATTCGGCCACCGACATTCCGCTGATCGCCGAGGTTGGCAAGAGAATCGTCGGTTTCAACAGGCCGATCACGGTGGGGACAACGATGCGCTCGGTGTGGACGAGTGCGGGGACAATTTTGAGCGACCACCGTTCAGCCTGCGCGCACAGCGCGCTGTAGATCGGTCCCTCGGTGATCGGCATCGCCTGCTTCGCCAAACGTCCCGTCCCGATGACAGCGGCGGCTAGCCGGAACAAGAACAGAGCGACGCAGACGCCGTAGGCCAAGACGATCCAGGGCGTCCATGTGAGCCATGCTTGCGCGGTGTCATCGTTCTCAGGCATCGCAGCGGATTGTATCGCCGTTGTGGGAAGAGTCGTGTCTTGGATGTCGATGACGGCGTCCACATTCGAAACCGGCAAGGAAGCCGGAAGCGGAGCAGGAGCGACTGCCGCTGCATCTGTGGAGGGTCCTGGTCGGGCCGACGCATTCGCGGTCGCAACGACGTCGGACGGGAGAATCGACTGTTGTTCGGGGAACGTCGTCAGCGAATAGGTGATCGGCAGTGCGATCATCACGCCGAGCAGCGCGGCAACATGAAACGCATATTGCCGCTCGACCGCACGGCGCCGTAAAAACCGGCCACAGCACCAGGCGAGTCCCCAAAGTGCCGCGGCCTGCCACAGCGAATGTAATAGCGTCAGACAAACACGTCCGCAGATTTCCGGATCAAGCAGCGAAATCCAGGTCATGAGTTCTGCTCCCTAGTGATTTGAGCGATGAGCTGATGTATCTCAGAAAGTTCGTCGGCATCGATCTCGGCCGATTCGAGCAAATTGAGCATCATGGCGGAGGCAGAGCCGTCGAAGAGCCGCTGGACCATGTCTCCCATCATCAGTCCGGCGACCTGCTGTCTGTCAACTTTCGGTCGAAACAAGAATGATTTGCCCTGTTTACGGCGCCGCAGATAGCCCTTACGGTGCATGATGTTCAGCATCGTGATCACAGTGCTGTGCGCCAGCGTGCGGCCTGCCTCCGTTTCGAGCCGATCCCGCACGTCGCGGACCGGGAGCGGCGACTCCTCCCAGAGCACTTTGAGGATTTCGAGTTCCAGCTCGGTGGGGAACTCTGATTCCTGTCGGGGCATTGATGGTCCTCTGAGTGTCCGGCGGATCCCGCCGCCGCTACATGGGCGCGGACGGCCCGGCAATCGTTTAATTCTTTAGATGATGGTAATCATGGAACGGGGGTGGCGTCAAGAAGTTCCTCTAATTTTTAGATGATCGATTTGAAGTTTGTTTGGTCGCCGGGAGTTGGGCGGACGACAGTCCGACGCTGGCAGGAAGATCAGTCGAGTTCTGCGTTTCGGAGGTTGCGACTGGAATTCCGGTTGATCAAAGCGGCGGAATTGATGATGCTGCTGACTGGTTGTGATGTCCGGTGCGGCCGATGGCGGCCGTTTCAGCCGGTTTATCAAGGGATTTGGCATGTCAGATTCGGATTCGAGCCCTGCTCCCCCCTCCACAGACTTGCTGGAGGAGTACGGAGGAGATGTCGAGCGGGACGCGCGGGGGGAAGTGGTCGTCCTCAATCTCTTTGTTACGAAGATCACCGACGACGCCCTGTTGAACATCAGCCATTTTCACGCGCTGGAAACCCTGACGCTTCCTCCGCAGATCAGCGACATCGGTGTTGCGCATCTGGCCGGTCTATCCGGGCTCCGGCAACTTTACCTGAATGAGACCCGTATATCCGACACAGCGTTGAAGGTGATCGGTAGCTTGCAGAGTATGCAAGAACTGTTTCTCTCGCACACCGCGGTAACGGATGACGGCCTGCGGCACTTGAGTTCGCTGGCCGGGCTGCAGAAGCTACATCTCAACGGCACACGGATCAGTGATGCCGGATTGGTGCATGTCGCCCAACTGCTGAATCTCAGAATGCTTGTGCTCAGCAGCGACGTTGACATCACCGACGCCGGCGTGGTTCACTTGAGCGTCCTGAAGCAGCTGGAGCAGTTGTATTTGCCTGCGACAATTACTGACGAGGGGCTGCGGCACTTGGCGGGACTGACCAACTTGAAGCAGTTGGATCTCGAGGACACGCAAATCACCGATGCGGGCTTGGTGCATCTTCACGGATTGAGTCGACTGCGCCGGCTGTATCTGTGGGGAACGCAGGTCACGCCTGCGGGGATTTCCGGAATCCGGCGCGCTGTGCCCGGTCTGAAGATCGAACATTCGACCTCATAACCAACACCCAATAGACTCTCGTTCTACAACCGGGACCGAATCGCGATCGTGACGACTTTTGAACAACCGACCATATTGATGTGTCCGCCTGATTATTATGGGATCGAGTACGAGATCAATCCCTGGATGAGCCGCAGTCGCAACAGCGACTCGACACTCGCTAAAGACCAGTGGCACGCGCTGCGGGAACTGCTTGATCAATTGGGCGCGGATATTCGGCTGATGCCGGCCGAAGCTGGTCTGCCCGATCTGGTGTTCACGGCCAATGCGGGACTGGTATTTCACAATCGGGTCTATCTTTCACGATTCCGGCATGAGGCACGCCAAGGTGAGACACCGCTCGACGAGCGCTGGTTTCGGGACGAGGGGTTTGAGACCGTAACGATGTCCGGCGAGTGGGCCTTTGAGGGGGCGGGGGATGCGCTGTTTTGCGGCCAAACGCTTTTTGCGGGCTATTTGATCCGGAGTGACGCGGCAGGCATGCAGTGGCTGGCGGCGCAGATCGGCTGCCGTGTGATTCCGCTGCAATTGGTTGATGAACACTACTATCATCTCGACACCTGTTTTTGCCCACTTTCGCCGGAGGAAGCAATCTATTATCCGCCGGCCTTCGATGGTTATGCACAGACCGCGCTGCGTGAGCATATTCCGAATTTGATTGCGGTGACCGAAGCGGAAGCCGCCCGATTCGCCTGCAACGCCGTTGTGATCGGCCGACACATCGTGCTGAATACCGGTTGCCCGGAATTGGAGCGGGAACTGAATCAGCGCGGCTATCACGTGCATCACACGGAACTCGGCGAGTTCATCAAGGCGGGTGGAAGCGCGAAATGTCTGACGTTGCGGCTCGACGGAGAGGAGGCCGCGATCTGGAGCTAGCGGCGCGGAGATCGGTCTGTTCCATATTGTCGAAATATCCCTTCAGGTGCGCGGAAAAAACCACTGTGGAAGGGACGCTGTTGACCAAATTCGCTTGACAGTTGAATGCAGAACCGGGATGATCGAGGGACCTATTTGGCGGGAAAATCGTGAGTCACGACTTATCCGGTCCGGAAGTCGTCGCAAGAAAAGGAAAACCTTCTTCGGCGATTCGGCCTGACGACAGGGACGTTCTCAGTCCGGGCGGAACCTGAGTTGACGATTCTGCCGTATTTCTGACCAATACGGCCTCCCAAGTTTTCACTGATCTTCATGAGGAACGATGCAGATGTCAGCCGGACAGCGAAGAATCGTCGTCGAAGAAATCGGCGAAGTGACGGTTGCGAGTTTCACCGACAAAAAGATACTGGATGAAGCGAACATCCAGGTGATCGGTGATCAGCTATTCAGTCTCGTCGACGAAGACGGCCGAACGCGCATCGTTTTGGATTTCACCCACGTGGAGTATCTTTCCAGCGCCGCACTGGGCAAACTCATCACGCTGGACAAGAAAGTCAAGGCGGCCCGCGGTCAATTGCGGCTGTGCGCAATTCGTCCTGAAATCCTGGAAGTGTTTGAGATCACGCGACTCAATAAGTTGTTCGACATTCGTCAAACCCAGGACGACGCGCTTGCAGGACTGTAAGAGGTGAACCCGCCGCGACGGGCGACCCGTCCCGCCCGGAGCGTGTCTGAGTTTGACCTCCTCTCGCGCAAGATGGTACACTGTCGCCAATTTGCCGGTGTCCTCGATTCCGAAAACCACTTTCAAAACCCCCCTCCAGTTACTTAAGCAACAAAAAACCTGTGGCAGTCAAACGCCTCAAAGGGTTTTTGATTATTTTGTAATGGGCAGTTCCCAGGCCATGTCCCCCACCAACGACATGTCAGGCGTCGAAGAGTTTTTATTCGAGATTCCCAGTGAAACATCAGCCGGTTTGAAGGTTCAGGAAACCATCATCCAGAAGCTGCAGGATCGGGGATTCTCGGAGCGGGACATCTTTGGAGTTCGATTGGCTTTGGAAGAAGCGTTGGTGAACGCGATTAAGCACGGCAACGGGTCGGACTTGTCAAAGCAGGTGCGAATCGAGGGGTGGGTCAATTCGGATCGATTGCGCGTCGAGATCGAAGACGAAGGCCCCGGGTTTTCCGTTGCGGACGTTCCCGATCCCACCGCCGACGAAAACCTAGAGCGGCCCAGCGGTCGGGGCATTATGTTGATGCAGGCGTTTATGAATTCGATCGAGTATAATGATCGCGGAAACTGCGTGATCTTGGAGAAGCAGCGGGACGGATCACCGGATGCGGAGTAAGTGCCGGGGCGAGGACCGGCCAATTTGCTACAACCGACCTTCAAAAAGAGCGAGAATTCTGTAAGAAGTCGATCTCCCAATCTTGAATCGCAGGCCAAGATTCATTACCAGTAGGAACAATTATCACCGGGCGCCGTTACCGAGCGTCGCCTCACGATCCCCGATAGCTCAATCGGTAGAGCGAGCGGCTGTTAACCGCTAGGTTCTTGGTTCGAGTCCAAGTCGGGGAGCTAATATTTCGCGAGCGAACTTTCGCTCCAATTTGGTTAACGCAAAACGCCGTGGCGAGAGCTACGGCGTTTTGTCGTATATCCTCACGGCGTCAAAGGCTTTGCGACGCCCGGCTGCTCCCCGAAAAACTCTCTGGTTCGAAACGTTCGGATTGGGGTCCGTTCCGCAAAGTGGGTTTTTGGATTGGACCCTGTTCCAAACTCTCGAACTCTCTGGAATGCAGGTGCGGCGTTGGTTAACGCGTATTCGGCTCATTCTCTGATTGCTACAAGTGTTCTAGTGACTCACGACGGTTTGTTGTATTGTGCGTAGGATTTAGCAAGTCGTTGACTCAAATTGTTGGCCCACGAGATGCGAGAACGGCACTCCTTGACACCGGTCGCAGGTGGCTAGTGTCGCGGGCAGAATGGCGTTGCTATACTCCGCTCATCGGACGCCGTCGCAACGACCACACACCAGATTCTGGAGACTTCCATGACACGTGTTGTTTACCACGTCGCGCTGTTGGCGGTGACCTGCACATTGGCTGCCTGCACGCAACAAACCGCGCCCTCGGAGGATGCTGAATCAACAAGTAGCGAGACGACCGCCGCACCGGCAGAAGAAAAGCCCCTCCAGCCAATCGACGTCCTGAAGGAATTGGACGCTGTGGTCAGGCTCGACAGCGAAGGCAACGTGATCGTCGTTCAGATCCGCGACGGCAAAGCCACCGACGCGACTGCGAAGCTGCTCGTGGCGATGGGGTCTCTTAAGGACTTGCAACTATCCGGCGAAGAGGTGACCGACGCCGCGATCGACAGCATAGTCGGGCTCGATAAGCTCAAAGTCTTGAAGCTCGACGCGACCAGCGTGAGCGACGAGGGTCTTGAGAAGCTCAAATCGATCCCGAGCCTCGAGCAGATCTACCTTTCTGGCACACCGATCACCAACGCCGGGCTGCGACACCTCGCCGCTCTGCCGCGGTTGCGTCGGTTGCGAATCAGCAATACCCAAGTCACCGGCGAGGGGATGCGCCACCTCAAGAAGGCGGCTAAACTCGCAAACCTGGACGTGAGCATGACTAGCGTTGACGACAGTGGTCTGGCCCACCTCAGGGAGATCGCCACCCTGACCAATCTCAACCTGTACACGACCAATGTGACCGACGCCGGGTTGAATCATGTCACTGCAATGAAGCAATTGGTCTGGCTGAACCTCGACAGCACGCAGATCACCGACGGCGGCTTGCCGAAGCTCAAACCGTTGATAAACCTTGAGTTTCTGCACCTGGGACGCACTCCCGTCAGTGATGAAGGGATCGAGAACATCCTCGGTCTGAATAAGTTGACGCGTATAGAAGTGACCAATACGCATGTGACCAATGAGGGAGCCGACAAGCTTCGCGAGGCGCTGCCTGACTGCGAAGTTGTCTCCGGGGTAACCGACGCGAAGTCGTAAGAGTCCCGCATGCCTGGATGCAACTCGAATAGCGTCGATGCGGGCATCGAACCGAACACGCCGGTGCAGCTTCTGGAGTTCATTGGCAGGCGGCGAGGTTAGTGTGCGGTCGTCTCATGCCCACTTATCGCACCTCTGGCGCTGAATCGGGATGATCCGACGAGCAGCGGGCAAATCCGAAGCGAAATCAAGCGACCGAAATCGGTCGGGCGAACAAACCGCAAACGTCGGCAGGAACAGCAGATCGCATTCCGCGGAGTTTTTTACCCGACAGGAGAACCGGAATCTGCTGCCCTCATTGTCGAGAACTCGGACACAAAACTTCAGAATGTCGAGTCAGCCAACTGGGCTATTCGGCCGGCGGGATATTGTGGTTTAGACTGAAGAAGTTGCTCGCATCGTATTTCTTCTTGATTACCCGAAGGCGCTCATAGTTGTCGCCCAAAGTCGCGGCGGCGTGGGCGACCGTTTCTTGGTGATCCCCCGCATGATTGAGGTAAACACCGCCGTTTCCATGAGGTTCCAGCTGACGGAACAGATCACGCGTCCATGCCACATTGCGATCGGTTTCGCGATCATTCGGCCAGGACGAATTGAGCTCGATCATGTAGTTCGCGCTGCGGTCGCCGAATGCTGTGGCGTCAGCCGAGACTCGCTGGTTTGCGCCGCGCAATGCTTGGATGACGACCGCCGAAGTGGCCGCGGGACGGACGGCGAATGCGTCGAGAATGGTCTCGACGAGACTGTCGGGAAATTCGGCGGTATAGAGGGACTTGAAATATGCCCGCATCGAACCAGTAGGAACGGGAGAATCGAGGTGACGCTGAACATCGACAAAGTCCTTCGACCCACTTTCATCGGCGAGAAGCGGACGAAGTTGCCGGAGCGGAGCAATTACGCGTTCGCCTTCATTCACGTCGCCAGCATAGACGCCAACGATGCAAATCACATCGATACTTGAAGCAGTTCCGGAATCCGGATTGAGTTGCTGCAGAAAGATCACGCTCGTGAATTCTTCAGGTGCTTCCTCCATGAATTCACGCCATGCCGATGCGACAGAACGGGCTCGCGAAATCGGGTAAGAGGGAGCACAAAACACCACTTTTGGGCCGACAGGATGCGCCCGGAACGTGAATCGCGTCACGATGCCAAAATTACCGCCGCCTCCCCGCAGAGCCCAGAATAGATCGGAATTTTCGGTGTCGTTCGCGTGAAGGTAGTCGCCGTCTGCAGTGACAACGTCGGCGGCGACTAGATTGTCGATGCTCAACCCGTATTTAGCCCGCAGCCAGCCGTAGCCACCACCGAGTGTCAGCCCGGCTACACCCGTATCGGAAACCACACCAGCGGGCACGGCCAAGCCAAATGCCTGCGTCTCCCAATCGAGATCACGGAGCAGCGCGCCCCCACCCACATGCGCTAGTCGTTTCCGGGGGTTAACATGTACCTCGCGAAGTTGGCGTAGGTCGATCATCAGGCCGGCCTCCGCCACAGAGCTGCCTGCGACGTTGTGGCCACCGCTGCGAACCGAGACGAGAATCTCATTGTCACGCGCAAAACGGACAGCCTGGATGACGTCGGCCACGCCGGAACAACGGATCACGCTCGCAGGCCGACGTTGAATCATCCCATTGAAGACGGTGCGTGCTTCATCGTAGCCCAGATCTTTCGGTCCGATCAAGTCGCCGTGCATACGTGCTGCAAGCTTTTCAAACGCTGCGTCGTCCACGTTGCGTAATTCGCCGGATTGTGTACGAATCTCCATGCCCAAGATCATACCAGGCGGCGATGGCTGCGCGGAGGGGCTCGGACGACGACTTGAAATGTCTCCGCTTTGGTGGAATCGTCAAAAAGCTCGAGGGTAGCGCGGTTTGGGATTATCAAGGTCCTCGCTCGAGGGTTCGGCGGAGATACTCAGTTGGGCGGCACCTCACTCTGGAGGAACTGGTGGACTTGGTCTGGATTGCGAGATGCACCGAGGGCTCAATACGCGAGATAGATTTGGTCGCGTTTGCAATTCGTTGCTGTTAGTCTAAATGGGACCAACTAATGCTGATCGATTTCAACCTGTTCCTGGAGGGATGGAGCTGTGGTGTGGAGTTTCCGTTCGGCTGTCATTTCCGCCTTTGTGTTTTGCGGCGTTTCGAATTGTCATATGGCGAATGGCCACGAAGGGCATTCAGCCCCGACCTACCGGGTGACGGCGGCCGGAAAACGCATTGCGGCGGGCCCGCACCTTCGCTTGCGGATAACAGATGCGAAGTCCAAAGTGGAAATAGCTGCCCGATTCTCGCTGTCCGTAGATGATGACGTGTATGTTCCCGCGACGTTGGGAAAACACGGATTACGATTCGTTTCCATCCATCATCGGCGAAAGGAGCATTTCATAGCGACGTACGCCAGAGGAACTGGTGAGATTCTGATCCCGTTACCGCAAGACGCCGTCAAAGGCCGCGTTACCGTTGTGAAGGGGTTCGAATACGTGCCTCAGACTATCGCCTTTCACGTCAATGAAGGATCGGCTGCAGCGAACGTTGGGCTAAATCGCTGGGTTAACTTAGGTGAAGAGGGCTGGCGTGCAGCTGACGAACACCTGCACTACGCGCGAACTCACCGTAAACACGATTCTGACTGGCTGACCATGCTCGATGCCGACGGACTGGCCCACGCACATTTCTTGGTGTTGAAAGGCGGAAACATTGACGGCATCTGGGCAGAACAATATGCCTTTGGAAAACAGGGGGAAGCTGTTGACGGCGAGAGGCTGATCCGCTCGGGCGAAGAATTTCGCTGCAACAAGCAAGGTCACATCAATCTACTCGGAATCGACGAGGTAATCCCACCAATCTCGATCGGTGGGCTCGGAAGTTCGAGCTCTCCGTTTCACTATCCTCCGCTCCTCGATGTTTTGCGGCGGACTCACGAACTCGGTGGCATCGGCGGGCCTGCTCACGGTGGGGCCCTCTCATCCGCATCGACGGCAATTCTCGATACGATCTTAGGTCAAGTCGATTTCTTTGAAATCGCCAACACACATCTCTTCAATACGGATGTTTGGTATCTGTTGTTGAACTGTGGTTTCATCGTCCCGCCAGTCGCCGGCACGGACTTGCCAAATTACGGATTCCGCGATCCGTGGCAACCATTCCTAGGTGAAGTTCGCACGTATGTTCGTGTCGGCGAAGAATCAAGCTTTTCTGCTTGGAAGCAGGCGATCGGGCGCAGCGAAACGTTTGTGACGAGCGGGCCTGTGATTCGGATGGCTGTCAATGGTGTGGGACCCGGCGGCACGATTCGGCTTCCAAAACACGGTGGCAAGCTGACGATCCTTGCAGAACTCGCCAGTCCTCGGCGCCTGTCAAAACTACAGGTAATCAGCATGGGAAAGCCGCTAGGCATCAATTTCACGCGGACTCAAAAGAATGGTATCAATCGATTGACGCTCTCGAAAACGATAACCGTCAAAAACAGTTGTTGGCTGGCGGCGAAGGGAATCGGTCAGCCCAAAACAGCAATCGAACGCCGTCTGGGCCGCAAGCAGCCGGTCGTGGCACATACGGCTGCCGTGAAAGTGATCGTCGGTGATCAGCCCATCAGTTCGCTGGAGTCCGCCGAAAAACTGAGAGTTCAGCTTCTGGTCCAACAAGAGTTCTTCAAGACTCAAGGAGCCTTTCAACAGGCGGATCACCGGCAAAGGTTCGTCCAGTTGTTTGACAAAGCAATCGAAAAACTGGACGCCGGACTGAAATCAAACGGTCAATAGGATGGGACCGTGGATGGACTGCGAAGCAAATGTGTTATCGCGGTTCCATCTCGACAGAATTGTCGGTGTTTTTCTGACACGACGTGAGCGTTCCTTCGAAGTGCCGGCAAACTCACACATCGCCCTCGAGACTCTGAGCACTTGGATGCCAGCGCCGTATGACACTGATAATCATCTCCATCGCCGTTGTCTGCCTCGCCTATGCCAACGGTGCGAACGACAATTTCAAGGGGGTGGCGACTCTCTTCGGTTGCGGCACGACGAACTACCGCCGAGCCCTTGCATGGGCTACGACCACCACGTTTTTCGGTTCTCTGACGGCTGTCATGCTGACGGGAAGGTCATATAAGAGTTTCAGTGGCAAAGGGTTGGTTGCTGACGAACTTGTGGCCAGCGCCGAATATGGTGCTGCTATGGCCCTGGGTGCGGGCTTGACGGTTCTATCGGCGACCCACATTGGGACGCCAATCTCGACAACTCATGGCCTCGTCACCCCGACAGCCGCCCGATCGACTACATGGCGAACGAGCAATTACCATGACCAGTACCTTCCAACTAGCAAAACCAACCAGGCTTCGCCTGGCACACCGGTTTGGTCACATATCTTGGCACACAAGATTGGGCCGTCCGCTAATAGCCACCGCCATGTTCGTTGACGTCGACTGGTTTACAGTGGGCGCCATCGGATTGCTTTAGGTTGCATCGAGGTCATAAAACAGCAGAATCAGAGAAGGAAACGAACACTGGTGCACGCCGAGCAAAACGACGAGTTCGACTAACCAAGATTGGGAGAAAGGCCACTAATGAAACGAATCATCATCGCAGCACTGCCAGGTGCGGCTGTCTACTTTGTATGGCAAATGCTGACATGGATGTTGATTCCCATACATGGTCCAACTGTCGCAGCTTTGCCTGACGAAGACACTATCCGTGATGCGCTTGTCGAACAAGACATCGAGTCAGGCGTATACATCGTTCCGTCTGGCAACGATGATGAAGACATGATGGACCCTGAGTCCGAATTCGTAAAGAGGCACCAGGCGGGACCGATTTTCGCAATCTACTTTCACAAAGGTGGGCTCGAACCGATGTCAGGTTCCGTGCTTGGGCTGGGCTTTTTGATTGATTTTCTGGGCGCCGCAATCGTAGCTTCAACGCTGAGCTGCGCTGTGAGTGGGACCTGCCGAAGCTATCCTCAGCGGGTTGGTTTTGTGACCGGGTTTGGTGTGTTTCTGGCGCTGATGGGCCACGTCGCGTACTACAACTGGATGCACTTTGACGGTTTCTACACCGCGATGTTTGTCGTCGATGTGGTCGTTGGGTGGTTCCTGGTGGGCCTTGTCGTGGCGGCAATCATCAGGCCACCTCGGGAGGCAGCACCTACCGATTAGCGCCAAAATCAGTCTGCTGTTGCATTTGATGCAGTGGCGAACCTCTTCAAGAGTCAGGCTCAGCCTCGGACCAGCGCTTGCTGTCCGCGGGTCGGTGGTTCGACATCGGCCGTGTCGGACAAACGCAGAATCAGGCTGGCTCGTGTATCGGGTATGCTCATATCAAGTTTGGCAATTGGCGGCTCGCTGCATATTAA
>JANQPT010000053.1 GCA_028285345.1 Planctomycetales bacterium | reverse complement strand
CGTAGCAATGGTTTCGGAGCGAAGCAACGAGAACCTCATTGGTGATCGACGCGGTGCCAAACATCGACGTCGGCCCAAGAGTCAACAACAGTCACGCCGCGAAGCTTAGATTCGAGCTTAATCATCGGCATGTAGAAATCGCGGACGGCTAGTGTCGGGACTATGCGCATGTAACCGCCTTCCCCTTCGAAAGCCATCTCGATCTATCCAAGCGCAAAACAGCCGCCGACGTACAAGCCGATCAGCAGAAGAAACATAACGGCTGAGGTGTACCAGTTGCTACTGAAGTTTCGGCGTGTTCGCGTTCATCGTGGGACCCTACGCGCAAGAATCGATCGCCTCATCCTGATTATCCGGCGACGATCGTTCGCCCACAAGTTCTGAAGGGTAGTGGTACAGTTTGGATTTGTTTTTCGGAAGGCCAGATCGCCACGTACGTATCAGTCTCACTAGGGCTTTCGATGCCAACATGATGACCGCGAATTCGCGCTTCAACCCACCCCAACGGCTTGAACGCGACTCGCATCTCATCGTGTTCAAATCCACGAATTCCGTACTCATAACAGTTGCAGTGCCTGTCGATCGTGGCCACAAGAAATCCGTATCCCCTGCGCATGAAATACCCACAAACGTAGATGCCGACGAGAAGTAGAATCACAGTGAGGATGACGTACCGATCTCTTCGGCGTTTTTCCGTCGTACTCACGGCATTCCCCTCCTAGGCTCAAGAATTGACCGCCCGTGCGAACTCTCGAATTTCTAAAACTCTTCGACAAGCCACATCGAGATCGCGGAAGTCGTGCGATGCCGATACGAATTCCCTTGACGTCCAGTGGACCGCTTAACGGCAGCCGAATCGACTTATCGCTCTCGCCTCGGGTGAACGGTTTAAGACCGTATCCGGGACCTGACGCGTCGGATTTGCGGAGGCTCTCTGGCAGAGGAAATCGGACGGCGCGCCAGCGACTTGCGTGATTGGCGCGGTTTCTTCGGCTTCTGCCAGACGAATAGCGCGCTGCGGGACTTGGAATACTGGTTCCAGCATAGGCTGCGCAGCTGGATGTGAAACCGTTGCAAACGGGGCAATGTGCGGTACGCGGAACTTCGGAAACGCGGCGTTGGTCACCATATTGACCACACAAACTGGAGGGAGTCATCAGAACGTGTGGCGCCCTGGCCCTGCTCTCAACTCTGCGTTTCCTGGCAAGTTCTGTCAGTCTCTGGGCCTTGTTTCCCTGCTCAATAAGTACACCTAACTCAGCAGAACCAAGATGATATGGACCCGCTTGCCCGGTCGTATGGGAGGGGGAAACTGCGAAGCTCTCCCGTATCCCGACACGTCAGAATTCGATCAGAAAACCATCACACGCCTGTAAGTGTGGTCGGTGGTAATCGCCAACCACCAACAGAAGGAGCAGACGCCTCGCCGACCGAGGGCTCTCTTCGAATCGACGATCACTGAGACTCTGTCGAACTTCAGTTCGACGTAATCTGCATGCAGCGCCTGTCCGCTGATTAACAGTTGTCTGCAAATGCAATAACTTTGCAAAAAAAACTTGATATGGATTGACACTCATTTTCAGAACTGGCAATAATCAATTTGATTAGACTGCCCATGATCTATGGTTTTTAAGCGGTTAGCAGGTTTTTCCCGTGCACATTGTCCGACCGGTTTCTCACTTCCTCTCAATGTCTGCCAAGCGACGGGTGGGGGCGCGTCGTTGATGCCGAATCAGATGGGGATGAGGAACAAGAAATGTTGGACATCGGAAGCTTTCTCTATGCGGTCTGCTTCAAAGTTTTGCAAGGATTTGTTGTGGCAGCACCGACGCTATTAGTCGGGCTGTTTATTGCGGGCGTGCTGCGGGCAGTTGTGGGACCCGAGAAGATTCGCCGATTGTTTTCAGGCGATGGCATTGCAGGATTGCTCCGCGTTTCGCTATTGGCATCATTGACGCCTGTGTGTGCGCTGGGAGTGCTACCCATTGTCCGGGAGTTGCGACGTGCAGGGCTGCCGACGGCGAAGATTCTGACCTTCGGGCTGTCAGCACCCATGCTCAATCCGATCACACTGGTGTACGGCTGGACCGTTCTGCCGTTGCAAGTCTTCGCTTTGATCGTATTGACGACGTTGGTCGTGTCGATTGGCGTAGGGTGGATCACCGGCCAGTGGGCGGATTCGAAACGCGAAATCGATCGCAGCGAATGGCCCACGGCGAGCTTTGGATTGCGTCGAATGGCCAATCTCGGCATGGCGACCTCTCGAGCGGCAGTGCAGGGGACATGTTTCGACGTCGCCGTGTGCATGCTGATTTATGGCGTAATCGCAGCACTGATTCCGGCCGGCTGGTTCCTCCATCACATGCCCTATCGAAATCCTACAGCGCCTTTGGTGATGTTGCTGGCAACACCCACCGCATACGTCGACCCCTTTCACGGCATTGTGCAGGTCTATGCCATATCTTCCGTGCAGTTCTCACTTGGTGCGGCAGTCGTGCTGCACGTGTTTGGCGTCGGCATCAACAGCGCTGGTGTTGTGTGGCTGTATCGCCTTCACGGCCTGCGGCGATTGCTGTCGCTGGGGATGATCGTTTTTGCAGTCACCTTGGGCATCGGCTATGGGGCGAATGCGCTGTTGGATCACCCGCGCGGCACGGATTCCCATACTGAGGCACTGGACGGGCTGACGCGTCCTGCCGCGAGCCTGGGAGTTGGTTTTTCCAAGTGGGATAGCCTTGTGAAACGATCTTTGTTCGACATCCCGCAGGCGTTCTTGGTCTCGGCATGGATCGTGATATTCCTGGCGGTCTGCGGGAGCGTGCTTGTGATGGGAAGAATCCGATTCTTCGACGATGTCCAAGATGAGAGCGAATCGTCTCCAAACTCGGCGATCTGGAATCGACCGTTTCCCAAACATCTCTTAGCCCTCATAGCGGTTACCGGCCTGTTGGCCTTGCTGGTTATGCTCATCTACGTCTACTACCCCGCACCGGAGGACATTTTCGAGGACATGAGCATCGTTCGCACAGACGCCATCTTGTTTGCTGGCCCCGCTCCAGAAATTGCGGAGCGAGAATTCAAGAAACTGGGGAACTTGGTCGACAAGCTTCCAATCTCAATGGCATTGCGGGGGCGAACCGTGACTGATGAGGCGCGAGAAGCAACGAGAGAGTATCGTCGCATGATCGAGGATGCGCGCACCGCCCTGCAAGACGGCCGTGCTGTCGATCCCAAATTGCGAATGAAACTGCGCGATGTGTCAAAGCGCTGTCGACGCTCACTGTTGGGAGAAGAAACGTAATGAGCGAGCGACGCCAAACATCATCCTCCGACGTTTCGCAATCGCGCGAGCGCCGTTCTGCAATGCACAGTCACCGATCGATTTTGGCGTCCGCGCTGGCGCTGAGCTGCGCCGCTGCGGTGGCTGCCGCAGTCTACGGTGTGCAGTCGGCGTCCGCAGTCTTTGTCGCGCTCGCCGTTCAGTCCGCGTTGGCGGCGACGGCCACCTGGGGCAGCATGGATGCGATCAAAGTCCGGGCAAAACAGAGACTATTGCTTAACACAGAGGCGGATGAATATCCTCAAGTGGCAGTTCGCGACGAGCCCGAAAACGAATCTGCTGCGGACTCAGCGAGACAGCAATTAGCAGAGTCGCGTAGCATGCATTTCGTGTTTCTGGCCGTCCCGGTTGGGATCGCGGCGTTCTTTGCAGGATTTCAGCTGTGGAGCCAATCGCTGGTGGTTTCTGCCACGACCCAGTCGATTCAGGCGACGGTGTTGTCGATGATTTGCCTTGCCGTGAGCTGTCTTTGGCTGGTCCTGGCCAAATCGTTTTCATCGCTAGCGGTTGACGCGCCGTCGGTGGGGGGCGAGCACGAGGAACCAGGCGACGAAAGCGAACTCCCGGAAGCGGCGGCATTAGCGCAGGTGTTTCGCGAATCGCAATGGGCCGCGCTTGTTGCCGGCATCGCGATTCTGCTGGGATATGTCGCTCCGGCCGCGCCACTGTGGACGGCCCGAATTATTCTCATTTGGTCGATCGCCGTCTCAGCTGAGCAAATTTTGCGAATTATCTTTCATTCATATCTCTCACCGCTGGATCGACCGTTCCAATCGCCGATTCAACTGTTCCTTCGAGAAGCGGTGTTGGTGCG
Organism: Planctomycetales bacterium; assembly: GCA_028285345.1. GTDB lineage: Bacteria > Planctomycetota > Planctomycetia > Planctomycetales > Planctomycetaceae > Symmachiella. The sequence continues at coordinate 6,591 of JANQPT010000053.1, read as the reverse complement.
GGCAAATCCTGTTGCCAGTCTCCTCGATACGATCGAAGCCCGGTTTGGTCTGAGCCTGCGGTCTTCGTGGGCGATTCTGTTTGTCCGGAAGGCGGTCGCTCCGATCGTGGCGATTCTGGCCTTGCTACTCTGGGGGTTAACCAGCCTGGCGGTGGTTGAGACGCACCAATTCGGCGTTCGCGAACACTTCGGGCGCCGCGTCGAAAAACCGTTGGGACCCGGCTTGCACTGGTCGTTGCCGTGGCCGATGGGACGTATCCGCCAATTCCCGGTGAAGACGATTTCCACCATGCAAATCGGTTTTCAGGACGCCAGGGTGAGCGGCCGGATGGAGCAGATGAAGGGGCTGCTGTGGACCAAACCGCACGACGAGGAATTCGCGCTGGTTCTGGCGGACGGAGCGGAAATGGTCGCGGTCAATGCGATCATCTATTTCAAGATTCAAGAGGATCCCGAGCTGTTTTTCGACTACGTTTATCACACTCAGAACGCGGAATCCGCATTGGAAGCGTATGCGTACCGCGTGTTGATGGAGCAGACGCGCTCGGCGACGCTGGACGAAGTGCTGTCCGTGAACCGCCGGCAATTTGTCATTCAACTCACGCAATCGCTCCGAGACTATTCGGCCGCGAATCGGCTTGGTTTGGACGTAATTGACGTATCGCTGGTCAATTTGCATCCGCCGGTCGGGGCGGCCCCCGCCTATCTGGACACGATTAGTGCGACCATCGACGCCGACCGCGCGGAGATAGAAGCGGAAGGGGAGGTGCAAGCGCAACATCAGGACGTGCGCCGTCAAAGCGCCGCGACCGTCAATCAATCTCACATGGAAGCATCGCGTCGCTTCGGCCGGGCTGCCGCGGAAACGGAAACGTACTCCGCTTCGCGCCAAGTGTACCGCCAGGAGGGTGAAGCGTTTAAAACCCGGCTTTTCTTTGACACGCTACGGGACTTGCTGAAAGACAAGCGAATCGTTTTGGTCGACCCTGCGCTCAATGACGGTTCCGACCAACTCATGCTCGACCTGCGCGATGTGCGTGACGGCGGCAGTGTGCTGCTCCGAGGAGAAAAACCAAATGAATGAAGAACATGAATCATCGGCCGGATCGCGGACGGCTTCGCTTGTCGGCTATATCGCCAGAATTGTAATCGCTGTCGCAGTCGTGGGCGTTCTGGTGGGCTACGCGATGTATGTGCAGACCAATGAAGGTGAGGCGACAGTTGTGACACGGTTTGGCAAGCCGATGCGGGTAATTGACCGGCCCGGTCCGTCATTGAAATGGCCGTGGCCGGTCGAACAAGCACATGCAATCGACACGCGGCTGAAGGTGTTCAACACGCCGTACACCGAAACGATTACCAAGGACCAACGCAGCGTCGTATTGCACACCTACATTGTGTGGAAGGTCATCGATCCGCTGCGGTTTCACGAGTCGCTCGGTTCACCAAACAATGCCGAAGACAAGCTGGGCTTAATGATCACGAACGCCAAGAACCGCGAAATGGGAATCTATGATTTGTCCAATCTCGTTTCGACCGATCTGCAAACGATCAAGACTGCGGAGATTGAAGAAGCGATCTTACAGTCGGTGCAAAGCCGCGCCGAGAAGGACTTTGGAATCCACGTTGAGCAGGTCGGCGTGAAGCGGATTGCGTTCCCGGAAGAAAACATGTCCTCCGTACTCGCGAAGATGCGAGCGAATCGGCAGGCAGTCGCCCAAAAAATCCGTGCCGAGGGGCGCAAAGTTGCTGATGGGATTCGCAGCGACGCATTGACGAAAAAGGAAGAAGAGCTGCGAACGGGCGTCGAACGGGCGGCGCGCATCCGCGGCGAAGCGCTCAAACAGGTCTCGGCCATCTATCGAGAAGCGTTTGGGCTCGATCAGGGCCGCGAGTTTTATGAGTTCTATCGCGCGCTGGAAGAGAACAAGAGAATGCTCGGACCGGGTGCCACAATCTATATGTCGACCGACCATAGCTTCTTTCCGCTCTTTTCTGACGCACAGGAAGAACCGTCCGGACAGAGCGCTCCCCCAAAAGGACCGCCCGAAGAAGTCTCCGGAGGAGTGACACGGAAATGAAGAGTCGTTCACAACAAACGGCGGTTTTCCGCGGCCTCAAATCGGGGCTAAACTCGTTCCGCTGGATTGCAGTCGGCATGGTTGTGCTCTTCGCATGTTCGGGCTTGACCTCGATTCATCCGGGCGAAGTCGGTTTGCTGCTGCGCATGGGACGGCTGCATGGGGCAGGTCCCGGCCAGCAGATTAAACAGCCCGGCCTCCTGCCTGCGCTTCCCGATCCCATCGATCAAGTTGTCAGAGTGCCCGTGAAACAGGAAGGGCAGATCGTGATTGAAGATCTCTGGCAGCCGCTGTCGGATTCCGCCGGAAGCGACCGCATCGATCCGCTCCAGGAGGGCTACTGCCTGACCGGCGACCAATACATTCTCCAAGCCAAAGTGGTCGTGAAATATCGGATCAGCGACCCCATATTGTTCCGTCTCGGCATCGAGAACGCCGATGCGATCCTCAAGGACATGGTATTGGCCTCCCTGACGCAAACCATCGCATCGTGGAATATCGACGACGGCTGGCGGCGACACCGGTCGCGCGAAGGCGGAGGACAGATCAGTCTCGAGCAAATGGTGCTACAAGCCACAAATGAACGGCTTCGACGGCTCGATATCGGTGTCACAATCACAGCGATTGAATTCCAGGAAATCCATCCCCCGCGACACGTACGGAAGGAATTTGCCGACGTGCAGAACGCTCTTAATGAAAAACAACGCGACCGCGACCAGGCGCAAGGCGACGCCGACGAGACACTGTTGGCCGCAAAGGCGGAGAGCAAACGCATCGTCGAAGAAGCCGGAGCCGAACGGGAACGGATGCTGGCACAGGCGAATTCGGAAGTGTCGGTGATTCAAGAAATGCTCGAGGAGTATCGCAACACCCCCGAACTCGTGAGACAACGAATGCGCCTCGAAGCCTTGACCGAGCTGCAACGTCGGGGCGTGCGTCAAAAGGTCGTGCCGCACGGCCAGCCGTGGCGGATGATCATCTCCGACTCGGAGGAGACTGCCCGATGAACGAAATCGCGGAACCAACCGCCGCGCGACTACATCGCTCGTTGGAAAGCGTTTTGTCGCGCCGCGAGCAACTGCAGATATCGATCCAGCTCGGTTCCGGAATGTTGGCTGGCGGTCTGCTGTTGATCGGTGTTTTGGTGCGATTCTATGGCGCATCGGAGCAACAGATCTTGGGGGTGCTGTTCGAAGCGCTGGCAGCTCTGGTCGTCGGCGTGCCGGTGTTCGTCCAGGCGGCGAGGGGCGTGTTTAGCCGAAAACCGAAAGCGCAGAGTCAACAACTGATCGCTCTCGCCAGCCTGGCTGCGATGGCGATGGGGGACTTTGTTACGGCAACGCTGATCCTGCTCATCATGCACATCGGCCACTTTCTGGAAGAGCGCAGCGTGATGGGGGCGCAGGCGGCTGTGGAAGGATTGCGAAAGCTTCAAGGGCAAACCGCCTCAATTTGCAACGCCGACGGAGAGCGGCACATTGACGCCGCGGAACTTCGCAGCGGCGATGTGATGATCGTGCGTCCCGGCGATGTGATTGCCGCCGACGGCCGAGTCACCAGCGGCCTCTCAACGGTCGACCAATCTTCAATCACCGGGGAATCGACACCGGAGGATGTCGCTGTTGAGAGCCAAGTCTTTGCCGGGTCGGTGAACCTGACCGGAACACTTCATGTCGAAGTCACCAACGTCGGATCGGAAACGGCGATCGGCCGCGTCGTAGAATTGTTGCACGAAGCAGAAAAGTCGAAAACGCCGGTCCTACGATTGATCGAACATTATGCCGGCTACACGGTGTTGATCGTGCTAGTCATCGCAGCGGTCGTGTTGTTTGCGACGCGTGATTTGACCCGCGCTATTACCGTGCTGATTGTCGGCTGTCCGATCCCGTTTGTCCTTGCCGGACCGACCGCAATGGTCGCCGCCCTCGCTGCCGCGTCGCGGCTGGGAATCCTCATCAAAAACGGCAAATTTCTAGAATCGCTGGCTGACGTCGATACACTGATCCTCGATAAAACCGGCACGGTTACTGTGGGCGAATTACAGGTCGTCGATATCCAACCCATGAACGGGACAAGCGATGACGAGATCCTCCGCTCCGCACTGGTCTGCGCTCGCGGTTCGCGACATCCGGTCTGTCGCGCCATCGTCGAATCGGCGAAAAGACATCGCATTGAGTCCAATGGAGACGTCGGTCAAATCGAAGAGTTTTCGGGAAACGGTGTGCAATACATCAACGGAACGACGAAGTCGCTGCTCGGCCGCGGAACGTGGCTCCGCGATAACGGGATGGATTTGCCGGCGGAACCGCAGCATAACGGCGCATTAGTCTGGCTGGCGCGATCGGATGTGAAACCCAACGCTCCGGGGGCAATTTTAGGGTACTTCTTGCTGGCCGATGAACCACGGCCGGAAGCGATGCAATCCGTCAATGACATGCGCGGGCTGGGAATCGACCGCCAAATCCTGCTGACGGGTGACCGGGCACAAGCAGCGGAGTCAATCGGCAAATCTCTGCAATTGGACCAAGTCATTGCGGAAGTCTTGCCGGAGCAAAAGTTGGCAACCGTCGATGAGGAAAAGGCAGCGGGCAACAAAGTCATGGTTGTCGGCGATGGTATCAACGACGCGTTGGCGCTGGCCGCCGGCGATGTCGGCATTGCGATGGGCGGAATCGGTTCGGACATCGCGCTCAAAAGCGCGGATGTCGTGCTGGCACAGAATGACCTGTCTCGCTTGCCTGTCGCGATTCGGCTCTCACGTCAAACACGGCGGACGATTCACGAGAACGTGGTCGTGGGAGCGGCGATTACGCTGGGCATGTTGCTGCTGGCCGCGTCCGGTGTGATTTCGCCGCTGGCAGGCGCGGTTTTGCAGAACGTCGGTGAAATATACGTCATCGGAAACAGTGCGCGGCTGTTGAACTTCAAGTGATCCCTGCCGTGCGGTCCAAAAACAGTGAGTATCGGAAGTTGAACGACGAAACAAGGTTCGCTTGAAAATCACTTGGTAGAGCTGTCGGCGGGAATCATGGACGCGAGCGCCAAAGGTGATTCCAAAGCGGGAGGTTTTCAGACTGCAGTCGCGCGAATACGGTAAGTGCCCAGAGCAGGAGCAACCAAGAACCTCACGCGGACCGTTCGTACCCCTGAATCAGCCCGCACAGCCGTTCGCTCCGGACGATGTCTTCGAGTACGATCGTATGGTTCTTGAGCGGTGGATCGGCACATAATGGAGGAAGATGGCCACATGTCCGATGCGCTCGTTGATCATTGTAATAGCGGACGTATTGACGGACAAAGTAGTTCAAGTGCCGTTCGGCAAACACGAAAGAATTTTCCAAGGATTCCTGCTTGATGCTCTGGTCTTCCGCCTCAACCCGACTTGGCCGTCTGGTCAAATTAATCAGCCGTGCTGTTTACCACGACGTTCTGGACTATTCAGCGCGAGTTCTCGCCACAGGCCATTGCCGTGCGATTCTCTCAGGATTGTGAGCAGATTGGTGTGTCTCGTACCCATTTCGAATGACACGCGCCCACAATCGCCACTGCTTCCGCCAGTCGGGCTCCGACACAATCAACCGCAAATCCCGTTCAGTCACCGGATCGCGGCCCCTCTCGACCGGCGGCAGAAACAACAATTCTTGCTGAAGGTCGGCGGCCAGATTGAGCAGGTTCATGATCTGTGTCACGCGAGCCCGACTGACGTGCCCCAACCTCGCCAACTCCGCCTGATCGTCGATCACGCCGTCTCGCAGCAGCCGCTCCAAACGAATCGCCAGCGCCATCAGCTTGGCCACCCGTGGAATGCGCCCCGGCTTGTCAGAGGAAGGATCACACTGGGGGTGACGCTTCGAGCGTTTCCGATGCCTCCCCAACTCCACATCCAAGTTCACTGTCAATTGGCGTTTCATCGTGTTTCCTCATCAGATTCCTGTTCTTGGACCAGTCTTTCGACACCATCCGAATCGAACGTAACGCTGAGCGTCCCGGCCGCGCGATCGTAAGCAATCCGCTCGATCGTCTGCTGCAGACAGTTTCGACGATCGTTGTTCGTGAGTGTTGCCCACACAGCGCCGATCTGGGGCCAAGACTCGCAAACTTGCTGGACGACCAACCGCTCGATTTCTCCGGCCGAGACCGATTTGCTGGGACAGACTGCGTAACCATGCTTTTGTGCGCGGCTGCAGACGTAGTAGCGGTAGCGGCGATTGCCGCTTCGCAGCGTGTGCGCCGGCGACATGCGGCAGTTGCAGGCCGCACAATATAATAAGCTCTTCAGCAGCGCTCCGCTGTCGCGCTTTGCCGTCGGCTTAGCGCGGCGCTGCTGTTTGAGCAACTCCTGTACGTTGCCAAACGTCTCCGCAGCGACAATCGCCGTCTGCTCCCCGTCGTAGAGTGTCCCCCGGTATCGGACCTGGCCGACGTAGACCACGTTGGTCAACAGATTGTGCAATTTGGTTTTGTCGAACGGCTTGCCTCCCAACAGTCTTCCTTTCTTGGTGGTCCACCG
>JANQPT010000048.1 GCA_028285345.1 Planctomycetales bacterium | reverse complement strand
TAACACGCCCGCGTGATCGCTGGTGACCTGCTCCATGGTGGCCTGGACCACCTGCGAGTCGGAAAAATCGCCGTGCGTCTCCAACAGCACCTGCACGCGGGCGTGTTATGGGACACGCATCATCCCTGGCGGTTTTATGGAGAATCGTTATCGGAGACGTTTTCGCGCCTCAAGCCCTGGATTCGCCATACGCACTGGAAGGATTCGGTGACGCGCCCCGCCTCCGCGGAAGAGCTGAGCGCAGAGAGCGCCGACGCCGCTTCGGCGGCGCATGCGCTGATGAGCGGACACCGCCACGCTGACTACGTGCTGTTCGGCGGCGGGGAGTTTCCCGCGTCCGACGCGATGCAGTTGTTGCTGCAGTCCGGTTATGAGGGCTGGTTTTCTCTGGAATGGGAGAAAGCGTGGCATCCGGAGATTGAGGACCCCGAAATCGCGCTGCCGCTGTTTCCCCGCAAGATTCGCGCATTGGCGGCCCAATGCCGCGGATAGCGCCCGCAGATTGCGGTGAACAGATCGGCGTGTGACGCTCGTTGCACGGTCTGTACGTAAGAGGGAACTTCGTTTGCCAGCGGTAATTGGCACGCATTGTGCAGATAGTATGGCGTGACGGCGCATGCGGAGAATTCCCTACTCCGAATGACCGGCATCTTCGATTCTTGGCGGTTCGCTGGTGCGGCTTCTGACGGTTGTCGCGAGACGAGCGCGGCGCTTTTTTTTGACCGGTCCTGATTCGTGGTTTATATTCAACGAGTAACACGAAATGTTGTTTTTTTGAAACATGACGTTGCAACATATCAAAGTTTTCTCTGCGACAAGGGAGCCGTCACTCACTGCCGGATCGATTGCGGATGACGATCGTCGTTGGAGGTGATCGTGGCTCGATGGCCGCGACATCAGCAGGCCATCGCCTTTGTAATCGGACTGCGGCGTACTGACAGATTTTCCTGTGGTCCGTCCGACCCGTGCTCCCCGTGGTTTCTTTCACGAAAACAAGTCAATAAAATAGATCACACACTCAACTTGCGGCGAAGCCGTGTTTCGCTGGGCTGAGGTGATGGGGAGGCTTTATGCGCCTGCGCCGAAAGATTGAACTCATTCTCCTGCTAGCAGTACTGGCTTGGGCCGGCACTGCCTCCCCGGTGGCTGCCGATACTGAGGCGAAGCAGGATCGACGCATTGGCCGCGAATTGCAGCAAGCAGTCTCCGCCGGCCGCAAGTTGGAGTCGTCGCGGCAATGGATCGACGCGATCGAATACTACGAAGACGCGGTGAAGAGCTGGCCCGACAGCCGTCCGTTGCAATTGGGACTGCGTCGGAGCAAGTTCCAGTTCAAGATTGCACGGCGATATTCGGACAAGACGTTTCGGGAGTCGATGTTGCGGCTGCAGCAGGCCGAAGCGCTCCAAGTTTACGATGAGCTTGTCCAGATCATCCGCCGGCGGTACGTCGAGGAAATCAGCCCCACATCGATTGTCGCACACGGAACGGAGAGTCTGTGGCTGGCGCTGGCCAACCGCAAGTTCTTGGAATCCAATTTTCCCAACACCGATTGGTCTGAGCCCGATGCGGACCGGACCCGGATCGACGCGCTGAGGCGGTTTCTCCGCGAGCGTTATTGGAACAAACAAATTCGCCATCACGCCGAAGCGCGGGCTGTGATTCTGGAAATCTGCCGACTTTCGCAGTCGCGTCTCGGTTTGCGACCGGCGCCGATCATCATGGAGTACGTCTTCGGCAGTTGTAACTCGCTGGACGACTATAGCGCCTATTTGACGCCGGGACGGTTGAAAGACTTGTTCGGCAACATCGACGGAGAATTCGTCGGCCTCGGAATCGAAATGAAAGCGGAACTGGGGCAGGGCATGTTGTTGGTCAATGTGTTGCCGGGCAGTCCCGCCGACAGGGGCGGCCTGATGCCTGGTGAGCACATCGTTTCGATTGACGGAGCGGATTGCCGGAATATGACGACCGACGAAGGCGCAGAGCGGTTGCAGGGACTCTCCGGAAGCTCGGTGAATCTGGAGATCCAAGGGCGTCCCGGCAGTGGGATTCGCGAGGGGACGTTTGTCCGGCGGGCAGTGACAATCAAGAGTCTCCCCATTGTGAAGATGGTCGATCCGGCCGAGGGGATCGGTTACATCCAGATGACTGGTTTTCAACGCAACTCGACGTCCGAACTGGATAGCGCGCTACGACGATTACAAGCTCAAGGCATGCGGGCTCTGATTTGGGACCTGCGCGGGAATCCGGGCGGGCTGCTGGATCAGGCTGCTTCGGTTCTGGATCGGTTTATCGAAAACGGGGTCATGGTTTCGACGCGGGGCCGGCAGGGAGAAGTTAAGCAGATCTTCCGAGCCCATGCACCGGGAACGTGGCGGATGCCGCTGGTCGTCCTCGTCGATGGAGACAGTGCCAGTGCCAGCGAGATCGTCGCGGGCGCGATTCGCGATCACCGTCGCGGAACGCTCGTAGGTCGTAAGACCTATGGAAAGTGGTCGGTGCAAGAAGTCATGTCGACCAGCCGGCATGCGGGATTACGGCTGACGATTGCAAAATTCTACTCGCCCGGCGGCCGGAATTACGCTAAGGTAGGCGTGTCACCGCATATCGAGGTTCCCAAACCGAATAAGCAGCGGACGTACTATCGTTCGCCGACCGATCTGAATGTCGACGGGGACAGCGATTTACAGGCCGCTTTGAAAGTGCTTCGCCGACAAATGGCCCGACGATGAGTTCAGCAGCTCCGGATTGGATTTCAGCAGGGGAGGGCGCGACGCCTCGACTGAAGTGGACGTTCAGTACGGAGGCTCCCCTCGTCGGACTGAGATTGGCTCGCGAGTCCGGAGAAGTGTTAGCCGCCGATGCGGCGGGCGGGCTCTATCTGCTCAACCGCAAGGGCCGCATCAGCGGACTTTCGCGCGGGCCTTCTCCAATCCGAGCGATTGCCTGGGGCGATACCGGCGGTGGAGGCGTGGCGCTGGTCGGTAAGAACAAACTCTATTGGTTTGACCAAAACCTGAAATTCGACAAGAAGGTCGTTCTTTCCGAAAAGGCGCTGAACGTCGCCCTCGACGCGCATTCTCAATATGCGGTGGTCAGCCTGGCCGACGGCTCAAATCTGATTTTTGATTCGCCGCGGAAGCCGATCCGGACTTTTGAAACCAATCAGCCGTTGGTGCATTTGGATTTTCTCGTTCGCGAGCCGGCGATATTGGGTGTCGCGGGGTACGGGATGCTGTGCAAGTTTGATTTTCGCGGAAATGAGATCTGGCGCGAGAACCTGTGGTCGGAAGTGGGCGGCATGGCGGTGACCGGTAACGGGTCGGCGATTCTGTTGGCCTGTTTTTCGCATGGAATCCAAAGGTATAATGCCGCCGGGCGCAGCGACGGATCTTATCAATTGGGTGAGACGGTTTCGCACGTGAGCTCGAGTTTCGGTCCCTACCGCATGCTGGCGTCTTCCGTGGAGCAACAATTGTATTGGCTCGATTTCGATGGGCGCGTGTTGTGGATGGCACAGCCTTCCGAGACCCTCGTGGCGGCGGCTTGCGATCCGTTGGGATACGGCGCAGTGTGTGGATTTGAATCGGGGCAGGTGCTCCGGGTGAGTTGGGATTAGGCGGCAAGTTTCAGCAGGCGGAACGTCGTCCCCGCCGGTGGGGGCCGTCAACTATCAGTACTGGCTGATTGAGGCGAGACTGGTTTTGACGCGGGGTTCACTGCAGCGATATAATTGGTCATGATGAGTTGAGTGCGGGAGTGCGTCGCTCCACTCCAATCCGCATTCGTCAGTGAGCTGGATTGGTAGAGGCGAAAGAGCTTCGATGACGGCGGATTCTCAATCGAATTTGGGGCTGAGCGGCAGCGGTTCCTCGGCCGCGGCTGACGACGTGCGGGATCCCGAATCGATCGGGAAATACCGCATCGAGCGGCGGATCGGCAAAGGGGGAATGGGCACTGTCTATCTCGCGCTCGACCGGGACCTGAACCGTCGCGTGGCGCTGAAGGTTCTGCCTCGTGAACGGTCTGAGCACCCAACCATGGTGCGACGGTTTCGCGCCGAAGCCCAAGCGGCCGCTGCGCTCAAGCATGACAACATCGTCGCGGTCTATGAATCGGGACAGGTCGACGGCTACACCTTCATTGCGATGGAGTATGTCGAAGGCATCGACGTGCACGATTTGGTCCAGCGCCGCGAAGTGATTCCTGTCAACCGCTCGGTCGACATTGTGAAACAAGTGGCGCGGGCACTGGAACATGCCCATGAGCGGGGCATCATTCACCGCGATATCAAGCCCTCCAATTTGCTGATCAAACGCGACGGCACGGTCAAGGTGGCGGACTTGGGGTTGGCCCGTTCGCTGGACGAAGAATCGAGCGCCGGTATTACGCGCGACGGTACGACGGTCGGCACGATCGATTACATGCCGCCCGAGCAGGCCCGCAGCAGCCGCAAGGCGGATGCGCGGAGCGACATCTACTCGCTGGGTTGTACCTGGTATCACATGCTCACCGGTGAGCCTCCTTATCCCGAGGGGGGGCTGACGCATCGTTTGCGGCTGCATGCCGAGGGGGACCTTCCCAACCCGCGCGATATCAATCCGCGCGTTCCGGAAGGGTTGGTGGCGATTCTGAATCGGATGATGGCCAAGAATCCTCAAGAGCGTTACGCTTCTCCGACGGAGCTTCTTGAGGAGTTGGATCGGTCGCAATGGCGGCGCAGCCAGGTGACCGGTCAAATCCTCTCAGAGTTGGAGTCGACACCCGCGGAATCCAAAGCCACAAAGCGGCCGGCTCCACTGCCCCAGGCGAAGGCGATGCCATCACGTGACCCTCGCCCGGAGCAGGAGACGGACTCCGGCACGGGGTTTGCGTTTCCGGTTCGGCTGGCGGGCATGGCGGCGATCGGCATTGTCGCGTTGACACTGCTGGTCTACGGGGCGATTCAATTCTTCAATCGACCGGAGTCGCGCGAACTAGAAGGCCTGGGCTATAAGGTTGATCCCAGCGACGTTAACCCGTTTGAGTCGCGAAGCCCCGAATCGACAAAAACGAAGGCGAATCGCGACGACTCGAAACAGCCGGCTGACGGAAAAGACGCGGGGAAGTCCGACGCAAATGATGCGGCGGCGAAAAAAATACCTGACGGTAACAAGTCCGGAGCGGCTCCGCGCACGACGCAATCGCCAGTCACCCCGCAAGCCGGGGTGAAGGTCTATTCGCGATTCTTACCGGACTGGGCCGCCGAGCGAGAATCTGCAGCAGTGACTGCTTCGGAGGTCAGTGTCGGCGCTCCCGGAACAGGTCCGGAGAATTTCTCCAGTTTACAGCAGGCCGTGAAAGCACTGTCGCACGCCGGTGGGACGGTGACAATTCACGGCGCTGGACCGTTTGAATTCCCTGCGACCTCGTTCGACCAACAAGGCCCGGTTGTGTTGCAGGGCGCCGATGCCAACAAGCGGCCGCTGATCATTGTTCGTGAGAAGTCCGGACTGCAAAACTTCTATGAGCGCAACGGCGGGGCATTGGAACTGCGGGGGCTCGACTTCGTCGTGATTCCACTTACCGACCGTTCCGCCGAGCCGTTGCCGATCTTTCAGATTCTCCAAGGGAACTTAACGGTCATTGATTGCTCTCTGTCGGTGTTCGGCGATTCGGCGCGCCCGCTGGTTGGATTTCAAGTCGACCAGACGGCGGCGCGAACGCAACAGAATCCCGACGACCCATCGCAGATCCTTCTCGACCGAACAGTCGTAATCGGACGAAACATTCAGGCCCTCTCCTTGAACACCGCGAATGCAGATGCCGTGTTCCGCGAGAGTTTGTGTTCCTCGGGACAAGCACCGGTCGTGCGGCTCGAGGTTCCGGCCGTTGGAGTCAACGCGGTTGATCTCACGTTGCGGCTTGTCGGCAGTACATTTGTCGCGGAGCAGACGGCGATTGATGTGGCGCCGGGCGTCTCGGAACAAACATCCCACCCGATCTCGATCGTAGCCGCTGGATCGTTATTGGCCACCAATTCCGGATCGGGATCATCTTCGTTGCTGACGCTTCGCGAGAGTCAAATCGCAGATGAGCAGATCGAGGGCGTCAAGTGGCAGTCGGTCGAAACGGCCTATCATGGCTGGCGGGCACTGGTCACAAACCTTAACGCGAATCAGACGCTGATTGTGGCGCCGGATTACGACAGTTGGAAAACGCTGTGGCGCCAGCCGGGATTGAAAAGCCAATTTCACGCTGCGCCGTGGCCGGCCTCGGCGTCGCCCGCCGCATTGCATTCGTCCCTTGGGCCCTACGAGCGCGGAACGGCTCCACAGTCGCAGGCAACAGCTTCGGTCGGTCGGCGGCCCGGAAGTGCTCTCGCACCGCTGTCGTTGGGCGACCATGATTCGGTCGACCGAAAACTGAACGTTCCGAAGTCGCCGACGGCTCCCAAGTGGGCGAATGATTCGTTCCGCCGCGCACGGAAACTTAGCGTTGACCTCAATAAGGTTGATCTGGGGCAATATCTGAAATCGACAAAACTGCCGCAAAAAGTCGTCATTGAGGCCACGGGATCCGGGTTGAGAAGAATGACACCCGTCACGATCGACGACACGGTTGTGCGGATCGAGTTTAAGCAATCCAAGGGGACTCCTCTGCGAATCGAACCCAACGTGGCAAAGGGGAAGCGTGGTCGAGGTGATTCCGGAGCGATGTTTACCGTCAATTCGGGGCGGTTGGAACTTTGGTATGGAAACTTTGAAGTCCCCAACACTGACGGCCGGCAAGTCCCAAATTGGTTTGTCGACGTTCGACAAGGTGATCTGTTGATCCAGCAATGTCTGATTCGATCGTTGCTTCGCAGAAAACAACAACCACACGGATTGATCCTCTGCCGCACAGATTCCGCCGAGCCTCAAAAACGAGCACTCTCGAGCGGGTCCGTCGCGGTAATGATTCGCGATTCGTTTCTGGCTTCCGATGGGACTGTGGTCGACGCTCAACTTGGTCGGCATAAGTTCTACGTGGATAACTCGGTCCTGGCGAGTCGTCAGGATCTCATCAGGTGTGACCTGAGCAGAAGGGGAGCCAAGTCCACCAGCAATCTCGTCCTCAGTCAGTGCACGTTGTCCGCGGGGGACTCGTTCTTTGATGTCGGTTCAACGATGCCAGATGCGCCGGGCAACTCGAAGCTTCGAGTTTTTGCTGATCGTTGTGTGTTCGGCGTACCGATGCGGGGTGCCGCAGAGCCCGGAGGCCCCACATTGATGGAGGCTGACTTGCGACTGCTGGAGAGTGCGCGGCTGCAATGGATCGGAGAGACGAACGGCTTCTCAGAGCAAATCAGCCGTTACTTGGTTGGAAGCGAAGGTTCCGACGGGAGCCGAAAGTCGTTCAATTCCGGCTGGTGGGATGTGTGGGGTCGCGATCGGGAAGTGACTCCGTTGACGTCGCAAGGCGGCGTACTCTTTGCCGAGCCGTTGCAGCAACTTCGAACGCTCAAGCCGGAGAATTTCGCGCTCCACCCCAATGCAGAAGGACAGACTTGGGACAGCGGCACTGCAATCGGCGCGGATGTCTCGGAGATCAGTTTCAATCGGAAACGCAAAAATTCTTCTCGGGGCAAATCCACGCGGAAACGCGGGAAAGGTTTCTAGTGGTTTGTCGTCTCCCAGGATCTGATTGCCGCCTGCGCTATGCGTGCGGTGCAGTCCCTCTGGTGTTCAGTTTGCCCTGCCGTGCCTCTGAGACTGCACTCTACCACTAAGCCTTGAAAAAGCATTAGAATTGGATTTGGTTCCCGCGACGCGTGGAAGTGAACAGCGAGGAGGAGATTCCGCGAGAGGCGTCAGAGGGTGGAGAAACACGTCACAGGATCTGATGTCTCGAAGGTCGGTATGAGCAGTATTCGCATCGGCAACGCTGCCGGATTTTGGGGCGACAACTTGGACGTCCCCCGCGCTCTCTGCGAGTCGGGGCGCCTCGATTATCTGACGTTGGAGTACTTGGCGGAACTGACGCTTTCCATTCTCGCGCATCAAAAAACGCGTGACCCCGCTGCCGGATTTGTGAGCGATTTCCCGCATGTCGTGCGTGACTTGGTGTCCTGCCTGAGCGACCAGCCCGGACTAAGAGTCGTGACCAATGCGGGTGGGATGAACCCAGCCCGCTGCGCCGCCGCGGTCGCCGAGTCGCTTCGCAAAGCCGGACTGGCCGACCTGCCGATCGCAGCCGTTTCGGGCGACGACCTGCTGCCGGGATTTGACGAACATCTTGCATCGGGCGAAGCGTTCACCAATCTCGAGACCAGTGCAGCAATTCAAGAAGTTCGCGGAGAGATCGCGAGCGCCAATGCCTATCTCGGCGCGGCCGGAATCTGCGCAGCGCTTTCCCAGGGGGCACGGATTGTGATCACAGGGCGCGTGGCCGATGCGTCACTGTGTGTTGGGCCGGCGGTGTATGAGTTTGGCTGGGATTGGCAAAACTGGAATCTGCTGGCTGCAGCGACGGTGGCCGGACATCTGATCGAATGCGGCGCTCAAGCCACCGGTGGAATGTTTTCAGTCTGGGATGAATTGTCGACGAAGTTTTCCTTGGCGGACGTCGGCTACCCGATCGCCGAGATTCATGACAGTGGTGAAGTGATGATCACAAAGCCCCCTCTGACGGGCGGGGTGGTGACGGTCGACTCCGTCGCTGAGCAGTTGGTGTATGAGATCGGCGATCCGGCCCACTACTTGACTCCGGATGTGGACGCCGATTTTCGAGGCGTAACCCTTCGGCAAGTCGGAGAGGATCAGGTCGCGGTGAGCGGGGCGCGAGGTGGTCCGGCGCCGGAGACATACAAAGTGTCGATCGCCTATCACGACGGATTTATGGCGGCCGGCCAGCTGGTCATATGCGGCCCAAACGCGGCGGACAAAGCGCGCGCCTGCGGTCAGATCATCTTAGACCGGCTGGCGCGGGCGGGCGTTGTCCTTCAGCGCACAAACATCGAAGCGTTGGGCAGCGGCGACAGTGTTCCGGGAGGATGGCCGCCAGCGGAACAGCCGTGGGAAGCCGTGTTGCGCGTGACGGCCCACGATCCCGCGCGAGAGAAGCTGCAACGGTTTCTGAGGGAGTTTGCCCCGTTGGTCACCGCCGGTCCGCCTGGCGTGACGGGATATACGGGACCTCGCTCAAAGCCGTATCCCGTGATGGCATACTGGCCGTCGCTCATTTCCAAGAATCGAGTTCAACCGCACGTCGAGCTGCACACCGCAGGAGACTGGCCGGCATGACCGACACAATCGCCTTACGTGAGATCGCACACGCCCGTAGCGGCGACAAAGGAGATGCCGCCAACGTGGGCGTGATCGCCTACACGCAGGCGGGCTATGAGTATTTGGATCGCGAATTGACAGAGGCGCGAGTCTCCGATCATCTGAGCCAACTTCCAGTGCACGAGGTGCGGCGGTTTGCGATGCCGGGAATCATGGCCTACAACTTTGTCCTGCCGGGAGTTTTAGGCGGCGGCGCGAGCCGTTCCTTGAGGATCGACAGTCAAGGCAAAGTGCTGGCACTCTCCGTGCTTGAAATTCGACTTCCGAAGCCCTCCGATTTGGAGCAGATGCTTCCGCCGCCGTCGCCGACAGATTAGCTGCATGAACGTCCCCCGCTTCTATCAACCGCAATCACTCGATGCCGCCGAGGCAGTCTTGGACGGTTCCGAAGCACACCACTTGTTGCACGTCTTGCGACTCAGACCGGGCGACCAGGTGGAATTGTTTGATGGGAAAGGAATCGAAGCGACGGCGCGCATCGAAAAAGCCGGCAAGAGGCAAGTGCATTTGGCGATTCTCTCACAACGGACCGTACAGAAACCGCTTCCGGCGGTGGTGATATTAGCGACCGCACCGCCGAAAGGTGAGCGGTTTCGCTCGCTCGTCGAAAAGGCGACCGAGTTGGGCGTCAGCCGTTTGGTGCCGCTGCGAACGGCACATAGTGTCGTTGATCCGCGTGAAACGAAGCTGGATAAGATGCGTTCCGTGGTGATCGCCGCCTGCAAACAGAGCCGACGTTCGCATCTGATGGAAGTCGCTTCGCCGGTGAGTTGGGAGGAGTTTCTTGAGCAGGAACCGCCCGAGTCCCGGATGTTCATCGCCGATCACGGCGGAGAGCCTTGGCGGACGGAGACAATTTCCGGCGCCGAGCGGGTGACACTCTGCATCGGTCCGGAGGCGGGTTTCACACGTGACGAACTTTCACAAGCGGAGGCCTCCGCGCAGCGAATCACGCTGGGTCCGCATCTCTTGAGGATTGAAACCGCCGCGATGGCAATGGCGACGCTTGCGGTGACGTCCTTATTCAGCCGACAGGCGTAGGGCGGCCCGTTGACCTCGGCGGCAATTCTTACTTGCGGGTGCGTTCAACCTTGCGTCTGAGCGCGTAGTCCAAGTCGTCGGCCAAATAGCGATTGTTGTCCGCGAGACGTTTGCGGATCTGCTGCACCGTCTGGACCAACGGCGCCGAGAGCCGGTCGATGATTTCTTCGGGCGAATAGTGCTCTAATTCTTTGAGCGTTGTCACGCGAAGGAACGTGAATATTTGCCGGGCGTGGTAGTCTTCTTTGAACACTTGGTCTAGCAACGCTTCGCCGGTGAGTTTCGGTCGTCCCAGCGAGACTGATTTCTTGCGTTTGCGTTTTCCGATTGCAGCCTTGCGCGTCTTTTTCGTCGCTTTCTTCCTCACGGCGGCCGTTTTCTTTTTCTTCGCCGCCGCTTTCCGTTTCACGACCTTTTTCTTAGCCGCGGGTTTCTTCTTGCGCTGAACCTTAACGGGAGATTTTCGGGCGCCCGCCTTTTTCTTGGCGGTGGATTTCTTCTTCAATTTCATTTTCGGCATGTTCGTAATCCCGGGCGATTCCAATCCGATTCGCCCCACTGTACGCAAGTCCCTGCGCGGAGAACAAGCAGTATCTCGACGGCGAGTGTCCGAAACACGAAAAAACCGGGAAGACCGTCAGGCGGTCTTCCCGGTGGTTCGATTGTCCTGAACTTACACGATGAGTTGGCAGGCTACCCGAATTGGGTACGTCTTACGGGAACAGGCTGCCCGGTGCCAGTGAGTCATCCCACTCGAACTGGAGTTCGCCAAACTGGAACGGCGGTACGATGAACGGGAATCCAGTTGCGGGTGGCGGCGGGAAGAAACCCACATCTTGAATATTGATGCCCGAGACGTCGAAGTTGCTTTCCAGTCTCAGTGTCGTCAAGCCGAGGCCGGGATACAAGAATGTGTCGGACAATCCGCCGGGAGTCGCCGGAGGCAAACCGCCCCGGAAGGCTTGGCGTGTCGCGTTGCGACGGCGAACTGCGGCCGCTTGGTCCGCAAACGGTCCGGGATCGGTTTGCTGGTCGTCACGAGACTTGAACACCGGGTCGTCGTTGAAGTAGTACGCTCCAGCTTCAACATTGGTGGGATTGCTGAGCGTTGGAGCCGAATCTGTCACATTGATTGAGTCGGCTATGTTGCCTCGGAAGGCGAGGTCGATTCTGGACAGCGGGTCCGACTCGTATCCGGTGGGATCAAATGTTGTATCATCCCAGTCCGTACCCGTGGCCGGATCAACCGTGGAGACAAACGTGCGGATCACGACGTCGTCGCCATAGTTGCCGGAAAGATTGTTGTCGACGATTCCTGCAACCAGGCCGCCGCGGCCGTCGCTGGCGAATCCGCCGGGATCTTGGAAGGCGATGTTGCCGTCCATCGGTTCTTCAAGTCCGCCGGAGGTGCCGACCTGGAACACGATACCGCCCAAGGTTCCGACGGTGCCGGACAAGATCGATCCGTTGGCGTCAATTTCATTGCCTTCGAGATAGAAGACCGTATTCGGCGTCTCGTCGATGCGGCCCGTATCATCCAACAACTGCGAACTGTCGTCGGTTTGGTTTTGAACCGCAGACGACGTATTCACAACGTAGATGCCTTCCCACTGGTTTCCGGAAACTTGCGAGTCGATGACGTAGAATTCCGAGTCGCCGTCTTCCTTGGTCAGGCTGTCAATACCGCGCTGCCCGTTGAAGTTGATTTCCGTGTCGTTGATCGTCACAAACAAGGAGTCAATTGTTCCTGGAACAAAATCGGTTTGACCTTCAGCACTGAACTCCATGCCGTCTAAGCCGTTGCTATTGAATTGGCTGAACCGGTCAGCACTGGCGTCGACATCCAGCACCAGCGTGGTTCCGCCGCTATTGCTGGAGTCAAATCCATGGAAAAGGTTTCCGTTGATGTGGTTGCCGTTCAAATCCAGCAGATAGACAACCGTATCGCCAGGCGAAACGGTGAGGTCAAACCCGTCACCCGCGTTTCTGAGAATATCGTTATCGGTCATCACCAAGTCAATCAAACCGGCACCCAGATTGACGCCATCGCCGACATTGTCATTGATCTCGTTCCTCGTCCAAACGCCCGTGAGGACGATTCGTTCAAACGACGTCATGAGGATACCGCCCGAGCCGTTGCGGCTGAGGGAGTTGTCCGTCAAATCGATGTCGAAGACGGCATCCGCTTCCCCGCGAATTTCCAATCCGAGGACGCTGTTGTCATTCATCGTACTGTCGACGATGTTGAAGAATTGTGTCTGAGCACCGTGCCGGCCGGTGATGTTGATACCACTACCGCCCAAGGTTGCATCAAAGGGAGAAACCATGTTGCTATCGAACGACGATCGAAAAATGTCGACCGTCAAGAATGTGTCATCCACCCGGTAGAAGTTGGCACCGTCGCCGAAGTTGTCGTCGAAGGTACTGTCCGTAATGGTAAGGTCGAGCGTTGAGTTAAAGTAGCTCGAATCGACGTCAAGACCGTTGCCGGGCTCGAGCTGGCCGGCGGCTGTCACGTCCACATTATCAATTAAGGTGATCAGCGTTGAACCCGGATCGTCGAGCACGTCAATTCCGGTGTCATTGGTGAGGTGAATTCCGTGCCGACCGGTCAGGCTGATCGTAGTATCCTCGATCGTCAGGTCCAAAGTGTCCAGATCCGAGTTCAGGACATTGATGCCGTCCACTTCTGTCACCGTGATGTCGACATCGCTAATCAGGCCCACGCCGGTCGCATTGGCCAACCGGATGCCATGTTGGGTGACCGGCATCGTGCCACCCATTCCATCGGGTGTGCTGCCGTCGATGTCGATCGAGCGAATGATGAAGTCTTCACCCGTCACGTCGATCGCATTGCCGCCCGTGATCGCACCGATGCGGAAGCCGGCCACTTCGGTCCGGTCACCGATCATGCTGACCGTGCCGCCCAACAGCGGGTTCACACCGGGTGTAAAGCCGGGTAGTTCAAACGTGCCTTCAACCGACGTGTAAAAGTGGACCGTTCCTTCGCCGAGCAATCGCTGGTCGTCCCGAAGTCCGAATCCGCCGGTGTAGCCGGTGTCCGTCTCGTCGCCGCGGCGGACGAAGATTATGTCCACGTCCGACGGGGCAGAGCCGGGCAACACGTTAAACGGCATTTCAAATGAACCGTCGCCGCCGGCTGGGGCCGTGTTGTCCACGTGATAAACCATAAACGGTTCCAGGTCAGCCGGATTGATGGCGACCGATGAAACGCGCGTGACTTCATCGTTAACCGGGACTCGGTACAGCCGTTCCTCCTCGGCGGCCATCAGCATTGCCGTCGGTGTGCGGGTGAAGATCGGCCGGACGCCACCACCGGGAAAGTTGATCGTGATCGCCCCAAAGACTTGGGTGCCGAAGACCTCGTCGTCGGTGACTTGAATTTGGGCCGACAAGTTCTGTGAAACGCGCCCTTGCACACGAACTTTGGGACCATAAGCCTCTTGGCGGTCATCCGTGTCGTAGAAGTATCCGCCGGCGTAAACCTTGAAACCGTAGTCGCCCGCGAAGGGAGCCGGAATTCCAACCTCGAAGTCGGCCCCATCGTAAGGCACCTCGATCCGGGTATCCGTCGCTTGAGCAATATCGAAGCCGCTGAATAGCGGGATGCCGGTCGTACGCGAAATGAATTGTGAATTTCTGTCATCCAGCCAGTAGCCATTGGCCCGGACGTCGATACCGTGGTCGGTCAGCGACGCGAAGCTAATGCCGTATCGCTGGTAGCGACGCCGCTGCGTATCGTCGTTGTCGTACCAGCCGCTGATGCTGTACGTCCGATTGGTCGGCTCACTATAGAAACGCAAACCGCCGCCGGCGTTGTAGCCGTATTCCTCGTGGTTGGAGACAATGCCCCGCCCCTCGACGAACAACAGGCTGGTTCCCGGGTCGATATGCCACGGCAGCATCGCGCCGAATTGTTGCGACCCGTCGCCATAGAAGCTGTCGCCGATTTGAGACCGATAGCGAATCTGCATGCCGAACGGTGCACTGGGCGTTCCGCCGCCCGAGCCGCCGACATGGTAAGAGCCGGGTGCCTGCGTGCCCCAACCTTGTGGAGCCACGTAGACCGGTTGGCCGGATTCATAGGCCGCTTGGCGGACGCTGCCGGGTTCGTCCGCACCGTAAGTTGGGGACCAAATGAGCGTCGTGATCAACACGATTCTCCAGAGGACGCTTGCTCGTCTCGTATTCATGGATTGCTCCGAAGGGCTTGCCGCGTGAACACGCAATTGGAAATGTTTCACCAGACAGGATTCCGCTTGCTAAACCAAAAATCACCGGTGTCGGCCGATCCGACGTCGTCCTGTGTTAACCATTCCCCCAGGAGAGGCTCTGCTCTCAAATGGCCGGAACTTCCGGTTTTTGTATCCGAAAGTTGCGAACGATTGACGTTTCTTCCGTGTGGCTCGCTGTGTGTGAACCTTTGACGGTTGTAACGATTGTTCGCAGTATTCTGATTTTTCGGATTATTCTGGACGTAAGTTGAGCAATTCTGCGGCGAGTTTTGAAATCCGGGCAGTTTTGGAAAAGATTGCGGCGCGTCTTGGTCCGAGCGTGGCCGCAACGGGGGCGCCGAATGAGATGGGCGGGTCGCCAGCCAGATTGTGAGATGACTGGCGGACCAGGACCCGGTGCGGCCGCGCACGTAAGCCGAGACGTGCCTTGCATCAAAAGAAAAGGCCCCGTCACTCGCGCATCTGCGTCGAGTCGGGGCCAATTCGAATGGGGGCGAGATTCTCGCTCAGGGCGACCATTACTTGCGCCGCCGCATGGTGGCTAGCGGATCGATTCGATCATTTTCAGAATCACTTCTTCGTCGTATTCGTCCTCGGGAACCTGGACGGCCAGCACGACGATCCCGTTATCATTGGGAAACGAGCCGGTGACTTGATGCATGACAGTCCCCGTATCTGGACTCTTGCCCTTGATGAATTCGAACTCGACCTCCTTGCCTTGGACTTTCAGCATGCGGGTTTCAATCGTCGCATCTTGCAAGTCTTTCGGTTGAAACTGCTCTGCCTGTCCTTGCTGTTCCAATTGTCGGCCAAGTTCCTCCTTTGTCAGCTGGTCGTCACCGGAATCGGGGACGCTCAACTCCAAGATCACTAATTGAGATCCGCTCGGATCATTTGGATCATCTGCATAAATGACGGCTTTCATGCCCCCCATGCCAAAGAAATTGAGCCGCACACCAAACTGCGGGGGAAACTGATCTGGAACGTCGATCTGGATGATCTCGTTGGTCAGTTCTCTGACTCCCTCGGGTGTCGTAACGCTCGCCCGACTAAAGAAATAGATCCCCACGCCGCAGCAAACCACGATAAACAAGCCGCCTGCCACCAGGAGGCCGATCAACACCTTGACTGCGGTGCTCATTCCGGTGCGGGGTTGCGGGCGATCTTCGAAACCATCATCGTAGTTGTCGTAGGACATAGCGATCCTGTTCTCTGTCTCTGTGGGGGGGGATTCTGCGACTGCTCCAGTCTACAAAAAAATGCGATTCTGCCTATCTCGTAACGTGGAGAAAACGCGATTGGCTCACAAGTTTGGCCGCCGCTCACGCAAAATCCAAGAATTGACGACATGACATGACTGGATCAAGACCGCCCAGTGGAGCGCTGCGCTTCCCGGCGCTGTTTGCGCAATTGGCGGCGCTGCTTTTTCGAGAGCCCCTTCAACTCCTCGGGTGAAACGTCGTCGAGTTGCTCTTCGATCGGACGTTCAGCCATTCGTTTCGGCTTCGCCGCGGGTCTTGAGGCTTCGATTTTTGGTGCCGGCATCGGAGGATCGGTATGGGCCGGTTCAATTCTAGCCTGGGACTTGCGGGCCGTCCGTCGCTTTTTCGGCGCAGGCGTCGATTCCGTTTCATCGGCCTGTTGTGGCGCGGAATCTTTGGGACTGGAGGCTGTATCCGCAACAGGCTTCTTAGAAGACCTGGCAAACAGCTTGAGACGCGGCAGTGACAGGCGAACCCTCGGGAGACGGAGACGTGGAAAATGGAGCTTGTGGAGGACGGGAACGGTCACACGTAAGTGTTTGATTTCTGAGACCGGCGGCTCGGGGTTTACGTGCACGACATAGGCGGCATGCAACGTCATCGTGGCGAACAGCATCAGATGCCCGCTTAGGGCGGCCCATAGTGCAAGCTGGGCGGACGAAGCGGGCAACTCCAGAGAATCGATCCATCCCCCAACCAGCGTGATGCCGCTGGAGAGCGCAATGACATAGCACGCCATACTGAGATGCAAAAACCAGCTGGTCAAACCGCTATCTCGCATTTCGCGCCGCAGTCGTAGCAGGATGACCGAACCAGCCAATAGTGCGGGAATCTGCCATGCCATCGCCACGGATATCAACTGTGGGCGATCCAGCATCACGTATACCCATTCACCGATCCAGAGATGAAATGGTAGAAACTGGCAGAGACTCAACAGCCCAAGCCCGGCGATGATCCAGTTCCAGAGCCGATAGCTGCCGCTGAAATCGCTTCGACAGCGGCCACGCACAAGCCGGATGACATAGGCGGCCTGCGCGGCGAGCAACAGGCAGAGACCTCCCAAAACGCGCTGCGCTTCTGCGAACTTCGTGTGCAGAGTTTCGGGATCGACGATTTTGTTGTCGGCGATTTGAGCGACACCATACTGCCCGCCGAACGCTGCTAGCCCGAGGATCAGCGTGATCAAGAGGTGGAACCACGTCGCCTTTGGAATCAGTTCGCCAATGGTCAGGTGGACGAGATCGATTTCTTCAGCCGCGCCGTCAACCCGTGAAGAGTTGTTTTTCGACTTGCGACGCGGGAGACCGTCCTGTTCGACGGCGAGACGTCGTCGTCGACGTTCGTCAGAATGTTGAGAGCCGGCAAATCCTGCCACGCGATTGCCCTTGCTGACCCGAAAGTGCAGAAATGTGAGCGATTCTCCTGGTACGCCGCTCGATCGAAATCGATCGGTTCAGCGTCGCGATCCACTGCGATCAACGGCTGAGCGCTGGAGAAGCGACTGTTTCTGTAGATTCGGAGGCGGACGTAGACCGGCTCATACTAATGGCGGCAACATTCATAAATCGTTCTATCTCAATGAGATATGTTTGTCATAGATTACCCAACAATTACGACTGGAACCGCAGAATCTACTTGGTGTCAAATTGGCAGCTATGAAATGGGTGTCAAATTGGCACCCTGTGTTGTTTGGTCATGTGGCTGCCTATTTGGCAGTTTGTCCGTCCGCAAGTCACTGAATACGGGAGCGGTTTCCCGCGAGATTTGTCGCCGTGAATTCAGCAGCCGGCGAACGCCGCCGTTCGCGTAAGTGCAATCAAATCAGCAATCTACAGCAGCATGTGGAAGACATCTTGCATCTGAGAGTGATTCGCCGGTCCGCGACATCACGCCATGTACACGATTTCGGCACGCTGATTGCATTATGAAATGCCGTACTTCGCCAGCAACCAAAGAACCCCAGAGCGACACAGATTGGGGCACGCTTTGGGGAGAGATTTCAGATCAGCGTTATTTTTCAGAAGGAGAGAACATGTTGAGCACAACTTTTCGTCGAAGCAGAAATTGGGATCCTTGGGGTGAGTTGAACCGCTTGCCGCTTGAAATGAATCGGATTTTCTCCGGCCTATCCGACGCGGTACGCACCGGCGGTAGCAGCTTTCCCGCGATGAATGTCCTTTCGCGTGAAGACCGCTTGGTGATTACGGCGGAGTTGCCGGGGGTCGACGTGGACGATCTCGACATCACCATCAACGGCGATGTCGTCACCCTCACCGGCAAACGTCCTGAGGACGACCTGCAGGAAGGCGAGAAATATCACCGCCGCGAACGCAACAGCGGTTCGTTTTCGCGAACGCTACAACTGCCGTTCGAAGTCGATTCGACCAAGACCGAGGCGGAGTATGACCGCGGAGTATTGACGGTCGTCTTGCACAAGCCCGAGGAACACAAGCCGAAAAAGATTTCCGTAAAACGGGCATCCTGAATTGATTGAAACGCAACCGGGATGAACCCTCCGGTTCATCCCGCCGGACAATATTGAGAAAGGAAGGCAACCACCATGGCACAAAATCAAAAATGTGGATCGGGAAAGTGTTCTACGACTCCCGAAGCGGAAGAGCGGATCATCAATCCCTCTGTTGACATTACCGAGACCGATGAAGCATTGTTTCTCAGGGCAGATATGCCCGGAGTCTCCGAGGACGATGTGGACGTTACGCTGGAAGACCACGTACTGACGCTCGACGCGAAGCGGTGCGGATTTGACTTCGAGGGAGTCGAGCCGGCGTATGTGGAATACCACACCGGGCGATATCAGCGAAGCTTCAAGGTCGCGGAGGAAATCGAGCAGGATGCGATTGAAGCCACTCTCAAAGACGGCGTACTTCAGGTCACGCTCCCCAAGGCAAAGTCGCGACTTGCCCAGAGAATCAAAGTCCTTCCGGCATGAGTTCTGTGAGCAGAACGGGGGTAACATGCCGGTTTGGTCGTGGGCGGCGTGAACAGTATTGATTCACGCCGCCTACGGTGCATCTTTGACACCGGTTCGTCGACCAGTCGCCGCGTGTGAGACTACCAATTCAACGTGAAAGTCGGCGTCTGCACCATCAAGGCCGGTCCGATGATCGTGTCGTCCATGGCGGAGTAGTCGTTAATGCTGTCGGAGTGCCACGAGTAGAAGCCCCATCTGCTCTGAAACCCGCCGTTGCTGACGAACATATCCCGGCCGCTCCCACCCCAGAGTTGATCAACGATGCCGTCGTCCCCGCCGTCGAGGTAGTCGTCACCGGCGTTTCCTGAGAGCGTGTCCCTGCCGAGACCCCCATAGAGGGCATCGTCATCGTCAGCTCCAATCAGGCGGTCATTTCCCGCCTCACCGTAGATCGCGTCGTCGCCGAAATCGCCGTTGATGCGATCGTTGCCGTTACCCCCGCGGAGCAGGTCGTCTCCACCTTCGCCGTAGATAGTGTCATCTCCGTCGCCCCCATAGATGCGGTCGTCCTCTCCCCAATGGCGAACGTAGTCGTTATCGCCATGCAGTAAATCGTTTCCGCCGTAGCCGAAGATGACATCTTCATCCTGAAGCCCCATGATTGTGTCGTTGCCATTTCCGCCGCGGAGGTAATCGTCGCCCCGACCGCCATAGATCTCTGAATCGATGTTCGTGTAGTTGTAGAGGCTGTCGTTGCCGCTGAAGCCGCGCATCAGAACTTTGTGGACATCCGCGACGTTAAACGTGCTCGTCATCCGCTGGCTGTAGTCGGCGTGCGGAATCACGACGGCTTCGAGTTGACTTCCGACGTAACGGACATAGGCGATGTCGTTTCCGTCGGTTCCATTGATTTCGACGGTCGATCCGAGAAGGTCGATCGAAGCGGCCATCAACCGGCGGTCTTCCAGGTTTTCAACGGCCAGCGATCGATTCGGAGTATTCGCGTTGCTCATGTTTCACATTCTTTATGGCTGGAGCGTTTCAGTGAGTGGCGTGGTGTGTTGGTCACGCAGTTACAGATGAAACGCCGACGCCGCGAGAATGTGGCGCGGAAGTGGTGAAAATTGGAGCGACTCTAGTCGTCATGGACTGATTCGATCACTGGATCAGGTCCAATGCCGCCTGGGCCCGTTTACGGACATATGGTTGATAGTCGAAGGCGGCCCGCTGGAGTTGCGGAATCGCCGCCCGCGCCGGCGGCCCGATCTGACCGAGTACGTCTGCCGCAAGTGCACGGAATTGAAGTTCCCTTGATTCCAGCATCGTTACGATCACCTGTAGCGCTTGATCGCGCCGTTTTGGAAGATGCCGCGCGACTGCGAAAGCAAGATACGCCCTGGCGGTCGCCATCAAAGTGTCTTCATTCCGCCGCAATTCCTCGTCAAACGCCCTTTCCAATGTAGGAAGTGCGGCCTGCACAACCTTCGAGTCAATCAACGCCAGCGCGTGGGCTGCTTCCACACGCACATCGTAGAACATGCGCATGATGTAGATCGTCTCTGCGTTGAGTGATCTGGTGAAGCTGCCGTAGTCGTCGAGCGCCTTAATCAAGTCGTGCACAGCGCGCTTGTCCCCGATTTTTCCCAGCGCCAGCGCCGCTTCGCCGCGCAACCAGACGGTCTTATCGCCAGCGGTTACTCCGTTCAAGCTAAACTTCAATCCATGATCTTGGTCGATCTGGATGTCTCGCAGCGCCTTGATAAGTGCCGGCACGGCCTCTTTCGCGTCAGGGCCGATGTTTCCGAGCGCCCGTGCCGCGACTTTGCGACTGTACACGTCGAGGTCTTTGTCAATGAGCACGCGCCGCAATATTGGAATCGCGTCTTTGGCCTCACTGCCGATTGTCGACAGCACGGAAAGGGAATTCGAGGCGGGTGTGCTAAAGCCTTGATTGAGATCGGAGTAATTCGTTTGAAGCAATTGCACTAAGACTGGAACAGCCGCGGCGGATTTGGGGCCCAGGTCTCCTAACAGATGTTGAGCGAAGTAGCCGTTAGTCTCATCGTCGAGCTGCTGGGCAAGAATGCGAATGGCCTCGTCCGATGGTTCTGATTGAATCTCCGCCAAAGCATAGGCTGCTGAATAGCGAACATGTGGTTTTTCGTCAGTGAGCAGCTCCAGCAGCGGTTGTTCCGCAGGTTGTCCGACCGCCGCCAATACGGAAATCGGTCCGTAACGTGCATCGATGGGCTGCTTGGGATGCTTGAGTCGGCGGATTAGCGCCGGAATCGCCGGCGCAGCCAGGTCTTCGTAGGCGGCCAAACTTTCGCAGGCGCGATACTGAATGGCTTCTGATGGATCGGAGATCCCGCCAAGCAATGCGGGGAGCACTGTCTCCAAATCTGCTCTCCGCGGGCTGAGTGTAATGAACGCGTTCGTGCGAACATCTTCACTTTTATCCTCCCGCGCCACACGAATTAAGGCATCGACCGCACGATCATGGCCTCGATCGCAAATGATCTCTTCCAACGCTCCGGCAGCCGCCGACCGAATCGATGCGGAGTCATTATCCAATTGGGCCGACAAGGCGGGCACTGCCGCCTCCGCTTGGTCGCCCATCATTCCCACCGCACGGATCGCACCGAGTCTGATGTGTGGATTCTCGTGCCCGAAATGTTTTGCGATTTCCGAAATAGCCTGCGGTCCGAACTGCGCGATCGCGGCGATCATCGGTTCACGGACGTCTTCATCCTGATCGGCCAAGGACGGGATCATCTTCGGTAACCACTTCAATTCAGGTTTGATCCATCGCAGTGACTTCGCGGTTCTGATCCGGGAGTTGGGATCAGCCTGAAGCATGGCAAGATATTCCGGCATCGGGTCGGGATGACGCTCTGGTGCAATCCGCCACAGTGCCCAGCGGGCGGGATGCCATGGCTTCGTGGCAACGGTTTTGACCAGCACCTGTTCCGCCTCAACTGCCCCTGGGCCAAAGAGACCCAGTGCCAGTGACGTTGAGTCGTCTCCATGACGGACTCCCTCTGTCAGAGCAGGGACAGCGATATCCGGACGCCGACCAATTCTGCCAAGTGCGATATACGTTCCAGCGCTCGACGGATACGGATTCCTCAAGTGCTTGACCAGCGCAGGCACGGCCGCTTCGGCGTCTTCTCCCATCTCTGCTAGCAGTTCGCACGCCTCACGAGCCGTTTCTTCGAATTGCAATGCGGCAATCAGCAGATCGACCTTGCGCTGCGGCTGCGAGTCAATAAACTTGCGAAAATGGCGAGGCCACTCCAGGTAGTGCTCGGGAGCGGCTTCGACGAACCGCAACACAGCTTGCTGCGCCTCGCGCCGAGGCGGATCATCTGCCGACTGCGCTGGGCCCGTCAAAAGCAAAAGCACAATGAACGCGGTCAGGGGCCAAAGACGGTAAATCAGGCGCATGATGTCGCTCCTCTTAGGAACCGCAATGGCAATCAGAGTCGATTGACATGCACGATGCGACAAAGTCCAGGCACAGGTCGATCTGAGTGACTGCCCTTCGTTCGGGTGGGGATAATGCCGCCGGAACTATCCGAAATCAGCAACGATACTCTAACAACGCGGACCAGCGGAGTTGAAGCCGAATTTGCCGTCGACGATTTGCAGTGGGGTGATCACGATCAACTGACGTGGTTTGTGCCACGGCTGCAGCTTACAATTCGCGCCGGGGCGATTTCTGCAAAATTGCGGGAATTCTGGACGTTGACGCTGCATCTAATGAGAGGATCCTTGTATCTAACAGAAGACGCCTTTGGCAACCGGCTGACCTCGTTGTTTCCTAGGAGAGCGCTATGCGGAACGTCATTCCCGGATTGTTGATTTTGGCCTTATTGTCGCTCGGCTGCGGCGCCGACGACCAAGCGGGACAGAAGGCGGATTCGCCGGCAGCTGCCAAGAGCGAGTCGAGCCCTGATATGGACTCGCTTCAGGGCGCGATTGAAACAGAGACATGGGAACAAGTTGGCGAACCCTCCGTGGTCGGAGCGGTGGCCGCCTCACTGGAGCTTCAAGGCCAACTAGGGGCCGAGGCTGGCGTGTTGGTTGGGGGCAGAGGGTTTGGTGGGGGTGGGTTTGGTGCGACTATTCCCCCTAACCTCGAACGATTTCAGCCCGACCTCGACATTCCATTTCGCCAATCCGGTTTCGGCATAACTCCTGGACAGCCGAAGTCGTCTGTGCCAACCACGGGCACTTGGAAGCGCTCGCAGATCCTCCCGAACACCTCCCGGCTAAAAGTGGGCGACGACGACGAATTGCCGCTCAAGGGGTTGCAGGCGGATGTGCGGATTGACGGGTTTCGGGCGCGAGTGCTGCTTGATTGTTTCTACTACAACGACAAAGACCGCCAATTGGAGGGGAGCTTTCAGATCCGGCTGCCCAGC
Organism: Planctomycetales bacterium; assembly: GCA_028285345.1. GTDB lineage: Bacteria > Planctomycetota > Planctomycetia > Planctomycetales > Planctomycetaceae > Symmachiella. The sequence continues at coordinate 85,803 of JANQPT010000048.1, read as the reverse complement.
GGCGCGTCGCTCGATTTCTTTGCGTTCGGCCAGACCGGTTATGAGTTGGAAAACCAGCGCGTGCCGCAACTCGCGTTTTTCAACGTCGAGGATTTACAGACGTCGACAACCGCACCGGAACAGATCCTGGCAGTGCGGGAAGAGCGGTGGACCGATCCGCAGGTGGCGCGGATTGTGCCGCGTGAACGGGCGTCCTACTCGTACCGCGACACCGTCCGCCGCAGCGTCGATCCGGCGCTGGTCGAATGGTCCGGGGCGGGTGTGTTTTCCGCGTCGGTCTTTCCGCTGGCGCCGCAGAAGTTACACCGCATCGTCATCGGTTACGACGTCCCGCTGGTCTCCGCCGGCGATGCGCTCTTCTATCGGCTGGAACTTCCGGAAGTTCCAACTTCGGTGACCGATCTCAGCCTGGCCTCGATTCCCGGCAGCAGCGTGACTGTCACTCCCGACGCGGAGGCGGTCACAGCAGATAGCGGCAAACGCTATCGGTTTGATGATCCCACCGTCCGCGAGATCACGGTTCGCATCGACAATCCCGGCACGCTGATGTTGGCGGGGAAGGATGTCGGTGGTGAGGAGTATTTCGCCACGCGCGTGCGGCCTGACGTGCCGGCTGTGGAGAATTCGAGCGGATCGCAGCGGGCTGTTTTTTTGGTGGACACCTCGCTGAGCAGCAACCCGGACCGCTTCAACATTTGGTTGAAACTACTGCGCTCGATTCTGGAGCAGAACCGGGATTCGATGCGGGAGTTTGCGGTGCTGTTTTTCAACGTCGAGGCGTTCTGGTGGCAGGAGGGCTATGTCGCGAACGATGCAGAAAACGTTGACGCCCTGTTGAAATTCGCCGATACGCTTTCGCTGGAAGGAGCGACGAATCTGGGCGGCGCGCTGGTCGCGGTGGAAGAGGCGGACTGGCAAGAGGCGGGCGACCTGTTTCTGTTGAGCGACGGGGCCGCGACATGGGGCGAGAGCGATCTGTACGCACTCTCTGGGCGGCTGAAGTCAGCCGGGACGGGGTCGTTATTCGCCTATACGACTGGGCTGAGCGGGACGGACGACCGCGTGCTGTCTCATCTCGCGCGGGAGAGCGGCGGCGGCCTGGTTACAGTGGTTGGCGATGACCAGATTAGCGAGGCGGCTGTTGCGCATCGCAGACAGGCTTGGCAGGTCGACAGCGTGGAAGTTGCCGGCGGCGGCGATCTGCTCATTGCAGGTCGTCCCACGACGTTATTTCCCGGCCAGGAGCTATTGTTGGCGGGCCGCGGCCGCCCTGCCGGAGATCATCCGGAGATCATCTTCAGTCTCAGCCGGAGTGGCGAAACTCAAAAGCTGCGGGTGAAGATTGATCGAGTCTTGGATTCGGAACTCGCGTCGCGGGCTTACGGGCGAATCGCCGTTGCGCAGTTAGAATCGTTTACCAATGCCACAGAAGAATTCTCCGCCGCGTATGCCCGGCACTTCCGCGTGCCCGGTCAGACCTGTTCGTTGTTGATGTTGGAGAGCGAGGAGGATTACGAGCGGTATAACATCAAACCGCAGGAAGACTCACTCGTTGTAAAGCAAAACGGGGCGGCGGGGATTGTTGCCGCCACGCTGAAATCACTGGGCAACCAAACGGGAGATCCCCGCTCGGCGTTCCTCGCATGGCTCGAGAAGTTGGAAAAACTTCCCAATGTGGAACTGCGCGTCTCGACAGCGCTACGGCTCGCGTTGGAGGGACTCCCTGCGGAGAACTTTGTGGTTACTTCGCCGCCGCTGGTCTGCCGGCAGCGGACGAGAGAAGGTGTGCCGCCTGAGTTCCAGAAAGTTCTGTCTGAACAGGAACTCGACTATGACGCAATCGTGCGAGAAGCGGCGCGCCGCAGGGAGGAGTGGGGACCGGCGGACGGCATTCGGGTGTTGAGTTCGCTCGTGGAGCGAAATCCGGGCGACTCCGCCTTGGAGCGTGATTTGGGGTTTACCGCGATGCAGTGGGGGCTGGGCGGTGAGGCATACGGTCTGATTCGACGCGTCGCGACAAACCGTCCGGACGAACCGCAAACTTACCACGCCATCGCCCGTTGTCTGGCAAGCATCGACAAAATCGACCTGGCGATTGCGTATTACGAAATTGCCTTGGCGGGGAAGTGGGACTCTCGTTTCGGCGCGTTTGACGAAGTGGTGGGGTTGGAGTACGTCTCATTGCTGCGTCGGATTGCGGCAGGGGAGCTTGAGACGAGTCTCACCGAGTTCGCCGACGCCCGGCTCAAGACGCTCGGCGAAAAGTATCGCGCGAATGAGCCGGTCGATCTGCTGGTGAGCATAATGTGGAACACGGACGCGACCGACATCGACCTGCACGTAATCGATCCCAACGGTGAGGAGTGCTACTACGAAAACGCTGAGACGAAGATCGGCGGAAAACTGACCGACGACGTCACACAGGGTTACGGACCGGAGATGTTTCGGCTGCCCAAAGCGATCCACGGCAAGTACGTGATCCGGGCCAAATTCTATTCCGGCAACCGCAATCGTACGTCAGCGCGAACGAAAGTGTATGCGACGATCTATGAAAACTGGGGAACTGAAGGTGAACGCGTCGCTCAAAAGGTCGTCGTCTTGGCCGACGACCAGGAAATGCACGATCTGGCGACGGTGATGATCGAACGTTGAGGACGAATGCGCGCCGACGAAGTGCCGCGACGTACGTCCCAAGTTGTGAATCCGCTAAAGGCTTGCTACTCAAACCTTACCGTATCCAAAACCGCCTCCACTTCGGATTCTTCGTCGTCCGTAGAGTACGAAACGTTAATCACGAGTGCGTAGCCCTTGATGATGGCCGCAAACTGCTTTTGCCGGACGGTCGTGCCGGCGACGTTGATGTGTATCGTCATCACGTCAAAGTCCATTCCGCCCAATTGTACAGTGCTGTTTTCCTCAGGAAAGGAGACAATGACATCGCTGGATTCCAACAACCGCTTTGTATGAAAATGATAGTCATTTCCTCTTTCAATTCCGGGCAGTGTTGAGACACGCTCCGCTATGCACAGGATGTTGGGGTTGAATGGGACCGGTTTTCCAACGGGATATTTGAAAGCCGCCAGCAGTTGTACGGTCTGCAATTCTGCGGCATCGATCACTGCTTTGAGGTTTTTGTCGTCGCCGGCGACTATTTCACTGCTTTGTTTCGTGAGTTGTTTGAGTGTTTCCTGGTTCTGAATGTTCCATTCTTCGGGTACGTCGATACTCAGGCCGAAGAATTCATTATGATAAACAGAGTCCTCGACGCTCCCGAAGCCGATCTCTTCCGAGGGGTGTTTTTCCTGGGCACCTCGTTGAAGTGCGTCCCGGCAGCCGACCGAGATGAGGCAGAGCAGGATCGCAAATCTCAGGATCTGCACCGTTTGGGTTCTAAGATTCTGCGAGCGTCGAAAAGATCGAGTCATTGCTTCACCGTCGGAATCCTGTGTCTGGAGTAACTGAACTGGATGATGGGATGTTGCTCCGCTTCGGTCTCAACCAATCAGAGCAACTTGCAACCGGCGCGCACTCTTTTCGACCATCATCCACGCAGATAGCGGCCTGTCAATGATGACTCGGTGGCGGCTACCTCCTCAGGCGTGCCGGTGGCCACGACTTGGCCGCCTCCTGAACCCGCCTCCGGGCCGAGGTCGATCAGATGGTCGGCGGCGCGGATCACGTCGAGGTTGTGTTCGACAACGATCAGCGAATGTCCGGCATCGAGCAGCATCTGAAAACAATCGAGCAACTTGACGATATCGGCCGCGTGCAGGCCGGTTGTCGGTTCATCCAGCAAAAACAACGTCCGGGAACCGGTTCCGAGCGCCAGACGGGCGGCCAGCTTGAGCCGCTGCGCTTCGCCGCCGGAAAGCGTGTTGGCCGGCTGGCCCAGCGGCAGATAGTCCAGGCCCACGTCTCGCAAGAATCTCAGGCGCGCCTGCAGTTTGCGTTTGCCGCGAAAAAAGGCGAACGCTTCACCCGCTGTGAGCGACAGCACGTCGGCAATCGAGTGGCCGCGGTATTTGACGCCCAGAATCTCCTTGCGAAACCGCGATCCCCGGCAGTCGGGGCAGATCATTGTGACGTCGGGAAGAAACTGCATATCGATCTCGATCGAGCCGCTTCCCTTACATTTCTCACATCGGCCACCCTGCGGAGAATTGAAACTGAAGTGGGAAGCGGTGAAGTTCCGCACCTTTGCTTCTGCGGTGGCGGCGAAGGACTTTCTGATTTCGTCGAACGCTTTGAGGTACGTGACCGGATTGCTGCGCGATGAACGACCCAGTGGCGATTGATCAACCTGGATCACTTCGTCGAGCGATTCGTATCCGCTGATCTCAGTGAATTGATCGGTTGGGTCGGTCTCAGAGGGTTGTCTCAATGCGCGGCACAGCGCCGGGTAGAGCGTTTGTTGAACAAGCGTGCTTTTGCCGCTGCCGCTGACACCGGCGACGACACATAAGACGCCGAGGGGAAATTCGACGTCAACATTTTTCAAATTGTGGAGCCGCGCTCCTGTGAGGCGCAGGCTGCCCTGGTTGCATGGGCGGCGTTCGGCGGGGGTTGAGACGACGCGGATGCCGGAGAGGAATTCTCCCGTGATCGAACCGGACGCCTGAGATATGTCGTCCGGCGGCCCTTGGTAGATCAGCTTCCCGCCGTCGCGTCCCGCGCTCGGGCCGATGTCGATCAGTTGCTCGGCCCGCCGCATGAACGTTTCGTCGTGTTCCACCACCACCAACGTGTTGCCTGCCTGTCTGAGCCGGTCAATACAGTCGATCAGGCGTTCATTGTCACGCGGATGTAATCCCGCCGTCGGCTCGTCGAGCACGTAGAGCGTATTCACAAGACTCGAACCGAGCGCGGCGGTGAGCGCCACCCGTTGCGCTTCCCCGCCGGAGAGCGTACGCATCACGCGATCGAGGCAGAGATACGACAATCCGACGTCGCTCAGGTAACGCAGCCGAGCACGCAATTGAGCGACAATCGTTTGAGCGACTGCGGCATCTGATGGATCAGTTGTGGCGGCTTCGCTCACGACGTCGATCAAGCGGGACGCTTCATCGACAGTTTGGCCGCAGAACTCAGCGATATTTTTTCCAGCAACGCGGACCGCCAGCGCCGCCGGTTGCAGACGGGCGCCGCGACAGTCTGGGCAGACGTCGTAGCTCCGCCAGCGATTGAGGAACACGGCAACCGGCATTTTATAGCTGTGCCGCTGCAGCCAATCAAAGAAGCCGACCAACCCGCCGAAGTTTCGTTCTGGAACGCCGTCGTAGATCAGTTGTTTGTGTTGCTCCGTGAGATCGGCAAATGGAACATCGACCGGAATCGCATAGTCGTCCGCCAGTTCCAACAACTCATGCAACTCGTGTTCGTAGGCGGGAGTGGTCCACGGAGCAATTGCTCCGTCTCTCAACGTCAGTTGAGGATCGGGAACCAACTTGCTCCAGGAGATGGCGGATACGGAGCCAAATCCCTGGCAGGTTGCGCAGGCACCGAGCGGAGTGTTGAAGCTGAAGAGGGCCGATTCGGGTGGCCGAAGCTCCAGTCCGCAGCTTCTACAAATCAAATGCCGCGAGTAAACCTGCCGCGACCATGTCCGGCCGTCGACAACGAGGGCATCCGGCGGTTCATCGTCCGTTGCGACGAGCAAGAGACAGTCTCCTTGACCCCGCTCAAATGCCGTTTCTACGCTGTCGGCCAGCCGCCCGCCGGCGGCGCTACCGGCCGTCAACCGGTCGACAACAATCAGGAACTCTTCGTGAGAGTACTCGACATCGGGCGGCGGCGAGTTCAAGTCAACCGTTTGCCCGGCAACGATGGCCCGCGTAAATCCTTCTTGCAGGAGACTGCCGAAGAGTTTGTCGAGCGGATCGCCGTCTGAGGCCATTGCTGGAAAGCAAACTTGAAATCGCGTGCCAGGAGCCAGGCTGTCGGCGGCGTGGACCACGTCCGGGACGGAATGGCTGTGGATTGGCTGGTGACAGCTCGGACAGTGGACTTCCCCAATTCGTGCGTACAGCAGACGCAAGAAGTCGTAGATCTCCGTTGCGGTCGCTACCGTCGATCGGGCGCTGCGGCTGCGGCTGGATTGACGAATGGCGATCGCCGGCGGGATATGATCGATGCGGTCGGCGTCCGGTTTCTCCAATCGATCCAGAAATTGCCGCGCGTAGGCTGAGAAGCTCTCGATGTAGCGCCGCTGGCCCTCGGCGTAGAGCGTGTCGAAGGCAAGGCTGCTTTTGCCCGATCCACTGACTCCCGTAATCACCACAAGTTGCTTCAGTGGAATGTCGACATCGATGTTCTGGAGGTTATGAACCCGCACCCCGCGCAACTCAATGGCGGGAATCGAGGTCGGCTTGGCGATCGTCGCTGATTGCTTGGGGTTCATTCTGCAGCGATCGGCAGTTCATAACAGGCGGCTTCGCGGTCGTTGCGGACCAGCAGCTTTCCGTGTGCATAGGCCAGCGTGTTCCACGTCTTACTCGACAGCGCCGGAATTCTGCCGAGTTCGATCAACTTGTCCGGATCGGGCTGAACGAGAATCACATCGCCCTGTTCCGCTTGAACGAGAATATAATCGCCCACTTTCAAGATTTGCCCATGGCCGTAGCGGCCGCGTTTCCAAACCGAGGCGCCGGTTTCCAAAGAGACGCACTGAAAGATTCCGTTGTCCAGGCCGTAGACATAATCCCCGTGGATCGTTGCCGTGGTGAACTTGGTCTTCATCTGCCGGCTGGTCCACGATGTCTCGACTTGCCATTGGCCGTCGCTAGCCAAGCTGACGTCGATCAGCGTGCTCCCTTTGCCGTACCCGGTGCTGAGAAAGATCTGATTCGCCTTGCCGTGCAATTGCAGCGGTTGCGAAGCGTTGACGCCGGAGTTGTTGCTCCAAGCATGCTGCCACAGTACCTCTCCAGTGGACGGGGCATGGCTGAACAAGCCGTCACGGGCGAAGTTAAGGATTTGCGGAATGCCGGCGATTTGTGTCAGAATTGGTGAGCTGTAACTGATTCTCGAGTCGCCGCCCCCGCAGGCTTGCTCGCCGGTCTCTCGATCATAGGCGACCAGCGACGGGCCGTTGCTGCCCGTCGAGCCGATGTACACCAACGACTCTGTCACCAACGGTGAAGTGCTGATTCCGTAGGTGAGGTTTTGGGTTCCGGATTCTTCCAGGACGTTCTTCGACCAGATCGGCTTCCCGGTCGATCCATCCAGACAATTCAACAGTCCGGTCGCTCCCCAGGTGTAGACGTGGTTATCGCGGATGGTTGGCGTGGCTCGCGGTCCCGGACCGCCGAGTTGCGCGTCGTAGTTGGTGTCGTCCTGGTGCACCCAGACTTCGGCGCCGCTGGACCAGTCGTAGCAGACCACGCACTCGAATTCGTTGCGCTGTTCTTGAGTGAGCGCAAAGTCTCCCACGATCGCGAAGCCACTCCACCCCAATCCAACTCGATGCCGCCACAACAATTTCGGCGGCCGCGCATCCCAATCGGGATCGAGCGCGACATCTTCAACGACGCCGTCTCGATTGGGCCCGAGAAACTGCGGGAAATCTCCCGGCTGTACGTGCAGTTCGACCGACGCGCTGCGAACTTGGCTGGAGGATTCCGAAACGTCAAGCGGTTCAAACTTCGGCGGCGCCGTCGAACGAAACGCGAAGATGACTTTCCCATTGCCCGTCAGGCCGGCAACGCGATAGATGGCGAAGAACGGAATCATCAGTAGCGCTGTGACAGCCAAGACCGACAGACGCGCACGCCAAGACCAGGGAAAGTATCCGATCCAGGCGACCCAAATCGCGAACAGCGTGGCGGGGAGAAAGCCAGGGATCAACTGCCAGTAGGGCAAGTCTGTCGAGACATTGAGCAGAATCAACGCCGTGTTGACTCCGAGCCAACCGGCGACGACGCCAGCCATGACCCAGTACTTGGTTTTGGGCCTCTGGAACCGTCGTCCGAGTCCGTAGGTCACGGGAATCAGCAGCGCGAACGATCCGACCAGCAGATAGAAAAAGAAGTTTTCGGGGCCGCCGGAGGACATCCAGAACACGATCGACCGAGCCCAGCAGTAGGGCAAGACCGTAAATGTCACGAGTGCAGCCAACAGGTGCCTCAGCACCGGCCCAACTCGGCTCGTGCGAATCTCGCTCATTTTCGCTTGGTCTTCAGTTTCCAACTCCGGCTCCACTCTCGTTGTGTTTGTCTCTGGTGTTAAGTTATTGCTGTGAAATATGTTATGGATTCTGTTTGTGTTGAGCGATTCTTGCGTGATATTTGTTAAGAGGCTTCGCCTTAAAGCGAAGCACTCATGATTAGCATCGGCAGTACTATTCGTCCAGTAGGGATGACTGGAACAGCCTGAATCGTGGAGGACGGATTTGGTATTCACGGAGGATCATCGGTGTAGCGTTTTGTTGCAGAGTGGACGGATCTTGTGTTCTCAAAACAAGTTGCGATTGCACAAACTTTGGCGGCTGGATAAAGTTCGTCGCCTCGGCCGGCCGACAAATGGAGATAACGTTCTGGTGGCGGCGTATGTTTCTGGCCCAATTGGAAAGTAGTCGTTGAATCAATGTTGAATTTCATCCGACGATCCCGACGTCCGGCGGTTCATCATTTTGGTATGTTTGCCTGCGGGACTGCCGTCATCATTTGGGCTTGGACGGCGTTCAATGGCAAGCAGCAAAGCGCCGCCGACGAGAAACCGACCCGAACAAATTTGAAGTCGTTGCCCCCGCTTGGAACTGCGGACGGGTCGGATCAATCTGCCGTCAATGATGATGCCTCACTGCGAAAGCGCGCTCTCGGAACGTGGGAAGACTATTACCACGGCAAGCGGACGTTGACGCTTCGCGAGGACGGAACCGCGACGATGATCATGCAGCCCGAGGGGATGGGGGCAGTTCTCTTCGCCAAAGAGTTGGTGTTCGATATCGAGTGGAAGATTCAGGACGGTATCTTGATCCTCGAGACGGTGGGCGGCAAGCCCGCCAAAAAGATCAGCTTGGTGACGAAGCTCTACGGCGACTGTGCCGAAGAGGAAATCTTAGAGTTGACCGAAGACCGCTTTCTCGTCGCGCACGATGAAGACACCGATTTCGACTGGAAGCGCGTGCCGGACGCAGAGTAATCCTGCGAGCGGGGCCTGTCTCCGCGATTCATCATCCGCCGGACTCTCCGTTCTGCCCCAAGAACGATTGCGGTTCGCCGGGATTGGCCGTTTCGATTTTGCTGATGATCCTCCCATCTGGCAGGAGGGTTTGCATCGTATCTCCCGCCGAGACGTCAGCGATCGATTTGAGAAACTCCGTGTGCCCGGCAATGCTCGTCAGGCTGTAGCCCCGCGCTAAGACTCCCAGAGGACTGAGTGCGTCGAGCGAAGCCGAGACGGTCGTGAGTGCTTGCCGGGCGGATTCGGTGACCCGTTGAATGGCCCGTCGGTGGCGCGCATCGAGTTCGTCCAATTGTTGCTGCCATGCGTGAATCCGTTCGGCCGGACGCGCGAAGACCGGTCGTGCGGCAAGCGACTCCAGTTGGCTCCGCGCGGACGCGGCCGTTTGCCTCAGTCCGCTGATGAGCCGTTGGCGGAACTGGCCGACCGCCGCACGGATCTCTGCGCCATCGGGAACGACCAGTTCTCCCGCCTCGCTGGGCGTCAGCGCGCGGCGGTCCGCCACTAGATCGGCGATTGTCACATCGATTTCATGTCCAACGGCGCTGACGATGGGAACGGGGCAGTCATAGATCGCCCGTGCCACGATCTCTTCATTGAAGGCCCACAAGTCTTCTAGACTTCCGCCTCCGCGACCCGCGATTACGACGTCGACATCTGGGATCGTTGGGAGAGCACGAATTGCCGCTGCAATCTCTTCCGCAGCACCTTCGCCCTGGACGCGGACCGGCAAGATGAGAATGTCGACCGCCTGCCAGCGTCGCGTCAGAACTTGCAGCATATCGCGGACGGCCGCGCTGGTGGGGCTGGTGACCAATGCGATGCGGCGGGGAAACGGCGGAAGCGGCCGTTTGTGTTCCGCAGCAAAGAGACCTTCGGCCGCCAACTTGTCGTGCAATTGCCGAAATGCAAGTTCCAGCGCTCCCAGCCCCACCGGTTCGCATTGTTCGATGATGAGCTGGTAGGCCCCGCGGGCCTCATAGACCTCGACCCGTCCGGCGGCGTTGACCTCAAGTCCGTCCTCGAGCTCAAATTTGAGCCGTCCGGCGGTTCCCTTCCAAACGATCGCGCGCAATTGTGCCGCATCATCTTTGAGCGTGAGGTAACAATGCCCCGACGCGGCCCGAGTGAAGTTGGAGATTTCCCCCGACACCCAGACGAAGGGAAATTCGCTCTCGAGCAAACTTTTGATCTCCCGCGTCAGTTGGGAGACGGTTTTCGGGGCGACGCCGGGGGTATTCAAGTCCATTTTAGCGCTCGTTCTTAATCCGTTCTTGGCAGTCCAACGGAGACAGGATAGGTCAACGATGAGCGAGTTGCCATGTCTAGATTTGAACAATCGATCATCGGTTCGGCGAAAACCGGTATGGCCGACTTGATTCATCGCCACGTGCGGCAACAATGAGGGAGCCGGGGGGAGAGGGGACTGCCTGCCTGCTGTAGACGGCTCTTCACGGCATTCCACGGATGAGGGAGACGGGACCAATGCTCAGCTTCAGAAGGTACATCACGTTTGGTTTTTGTGCGGTTTTTTCCATTCTTGGCGCGGCAGCTACCGAAACTGTGGCGGCTGAGACCGGCTTTGTCGACCGGGTCTTCAGCGACGACGACGGCGATCATAAATACACCGTGTTTGTGCCCAAAAACTACGATGACAGCAAACAGTGGCCGGTAATCTTGTTCCTGCACAGCGCCGCTCAGCGCGGCAACGACGGGAAGATCCAAGTGGAGCAAGGATTGGGTCCGGCGATTAAGGAGCGGGAGGAGACGTTTCCGTTCATTGCAGTCTTTCCACAGGCGGAAGAGACGAAAGGTCGGATTCTGACGGCGTGGTCTCCCGATTCCCCCGACGGGGCACGGGCGCTCAAGATTCTGGAGGCGGTGGAGAAAGAGTACCGCGTCGATCCCCGGCAACGGATCGTGACCGGCTGGTCGATGGGCGGCTACGGGGCGTGGCTGATGGCCGCTGCACAGCCCGATTTTTGGTCCGCGATTGTGCCGATCTCCGGCGGCGGCGATCCGGTGGTTGCCGAGAAGATTAAGCAGATTCCGACGTGGGTCTTTCACGGGGTCGCGGATCCGGTGGTCGACGTCGAAGAATCTCGTAAGATGGTGACCGCTTTGAAAGACGCCGGCGCGAAGCCGATGTATACGGAATATCCGGGGGTCGAGCACGACGCTTGGTCGCGGGCGTACCGTGATGAGCGTCTGTATCGCTGGCTGCTTGATCCGACGGCGCCGGTGAAATCGACGGCTCCGCTGGCCGCAAAGCCCCGCGACCGTGCGGCCGATCAACAACAGGCCCGCGATGCGGAGCCATTCGTGCCGGCGCGCGAGATTCCCAATGCGATCAGCGTGCGGCTGGGCAACAATCTGCTCAAATCGATGGCCGAAACGATCCCGCAAGTGACTCCGCCTGACGTGACACGGGGGCGCATCGGCAACATTGGACAGGGGCGATCGGTGGAGGGGGTCTACTTCAGCATTACGCTGTATGGGATCAGCTATTCCGGCGAGCTCGTGCGCGCCCGGGTTAAGGCCTATCGCAAAGACCGGGTGAATGTTCAGGTTGGTTTGCAAAACGTCCGCATCTCGATTAGCGGCGCTTCAATCACTGGATCTCCCGGGCCCTTCGGCGGCGGGCGGTACGCGTCTGCGGGGCCGATGACGATTACACTCGGGCACCGGCGGCCGGTTTGGATCAGCTTCGACGTGACGCCTTACATCCAGAACCGGCAACTGAAACTGAGGTTGGCGGGAACTTACTTTCGGATTCCTGATGACAATTGGTATGTGTCGGGTCCCGCCGGGGTTTCCGCCAGTGGCTTAGGCATGGACGAGGGCCGGATCGCCGGTAGTTTGCGCAGCGGGCTGTACGGCAGTCGCAATCGCATTGAGCGAGAGATTCTTGCGGCGATTCCACCGATGATCGCCGAGTTGGAGAAGAAGATCGACCTCTCTCCGGCGGGAAAACTGGTCACGGGCCTGTGGCCGCTGCCGGTCTACAAGCCGCGGGTCCGTGTCTGGCCGCAGGCAGTCAGCACCGACGAGAAGGGGGTCTCGATCGTGCTGGGCGCCACCGTCGCCGCCATCGACCCCCGCAACGCGCCGGCGCGGCCGGAGCGGCTGGCCGCCGTCGGGCCGGCCGCCGCCGCTGTCCAGAACTCGGAGGACTTTCAGTTCGGGCTCGCACCGAACCTGTTGGGGCCGCTGACCGAGATGCTGGTCGATAACGATGCGGCGCGGATTCACATCCTCGACACGCCCGTTGAGAATTTCAAACCGCTGGCCGACCCGCAATTCCTGGCAGAAGTTATTCCCGACTTGAAACAGTACGGATCCGACGTGCAGATCTGGTCGGAGTTGATCATGACTGAGCCGCTGCAGATCGCCAACGTCGATTCTGGTGCACCAGTCGGCGACGGCGAACCGCAGTCGACGATGCAGCTACAACTCCCTCGGCTATTGATTTCACTGGCCATCAAGCCGAGTGCCGCAGCGGAAGAGTGGACCCCGTACGCAGAATTGGAATTCTCCGCCAGCCAAGAGGTGACCCCGACTCTGCAAAAGCCGACGTCGTTGACGCGGGCGATGGCACTGCAGTGGCAAGGGGAGCCGATACTCTCATTGCAGGCCCGCTTTGCGCCGGGCTATGAGCCTCAAGATGGCACTGTGGACTTGGACCGTATTCGAGAAGTGTTACTCGCCGGATGGGAAGAATTGACCAGCGGGGGGACCGCCTCCAGCGTTGACATCGAGGACTTCGATCTTGGGTATAGCAAGCTCCGAGCGGACGACATCACCTGGGCCGCGCCGCAGATTCTGGCGACATTCGGCGCTCCTGGCGTTCGGGTCACCAACAATTACGAGGAGCCGCTCGTGTATGAGACGAAAGGCCCATATAGCGGTTGGGGCGGACCGTATACGCTCCCGCCGGGGGAGTCACACTTTTTCAAGATAACGCATCCGCTAACGTATCGCCGGAAACTGAACGGCGGCTATCAAGTCTTTACGCTGCCGGTCGGTTCGCACTCCGCCTACTCGGCTCCCATAGAGGGCAAACCGCCGCAACTGTATCAGGCGAAGGAGCCCGAAAAGACCGAGCCCGCAGCCGACGACGACGATCAAGGACTTCCTGAAGCTAAAGGAGAACAGGGGGCCGATTCGATCGTCAGCGAGTCACAGGAAGCGGAGTGAATCGTTAGTTCAACTTTGGCGGCTTCGGTTCAACAATCGTCCCCCCGCGCACAGTGAGAATTGCCTCCCAACAGCCGCCCGGCCGGGAATCACCGCGTGTGTCGACCAGCGGTGCGGCGTCGACATTGCAGCGTATCACTGTGAGGTCCGCGCAGGCGCCCGGCGTCAGTGAGCCGATTTCATTTTGCAGTCCGAGGATTTCGGCCGGACGGGCAGTAACGGCGGCGAGCGCGTCCGCTTCCGACATACCTGCAGCAATGAGCTTTGAGGCCGTCCGCAACAAGTCATGCGGCGGTTGCGAACCGATGTGCCGGGCATATTGGTCGGATGAAATAGTATCGGGAGGAAAATCCTCTGCCAGTGCCGCCTCCGCAACCGCGAAATCGAAAGAGGCCATGCCATGACCGACATCAAACAACACGCCGCGCTGCCGGGCGCGGCGGACGCAATCCGGGATCTTGCCGTTTTGCACAATGCCGAACGGTTCTTCCCGGAAACAGTAGGTGACGACGTCTCCGGGCCGCAGTCGAGCCAATTGGTCTTCCATCGGCCAGTCCGCCGGGTTCCGCATTCCAAATAACAGGGGGCGGTCGGTCCTGTCAGCCGCTTCTATCCCACGGCTGAGGATCAACTGCGGATCGGTTGCGCCGCAAGCGATTTCACTCACATTGACCGCGATGCCCCAGACGTCGTCGCCGGCCGATTCGATTGCGGTGACACATCGCCCGACGTCGGCCCAGTCAGCATTTTCGAAGCAACCGTCCGGCATCGATTCGCCCGGGGCGGAGAGATTGATCGCCAGTCGGACGCGGGTGCGTGATTCGCGAATTGTGTGCCGGCGATAGTCATCGAGTTGATCGGCGCCGGCGTCTCCTTGCGAAAGGGCGGTAGTCACTCCCCGGGGGAGCAATTCCTGATCCGGGACGATTCCGTACTTCGACCCACCGACGGCGGGATGAGCGTGCAAATCGACTAATCCGGGGACCACGACGGCGTCAGGAAACTCGAGTATCTTGCTGGCACGATCTGCGTGCGCGCCGTCAACATCTGCGATTCGATCGCCCTGCACGAGCACGAAGCCGGCGGCGTCCCGACTGGACTGCGGGCAGAGGACTCTTCCGGCACGGAGAGCCAAATCATACTCAAACGAAGACATCGTTGGTCTCGGTCTTACGTGTCGTGACAGCGCGGGTCTGGGGGCGAATTTGTGAAATCCACTTCAAAAACACGTTATCAAACATCAGGTGCGGCCAAAATAGATGTCCGACGTGGAAAACCACGGGCCTGGGTCTTCCAGACCAAAGTCTCCAGAATGCGTGAACAACGATCACTCGACGGGAAATGGCTCATGGGCGCATCAAAGCGCTTGTCGGCGGGCCGCGCTTGATTCTCTTACGAATCGCTGTCAAAATGCATTTTTCCTGCAGAAGCGGAATCGAGAGTCGGTTCGCATGTCAGCGGATTCCGCAGGGACAGTACACCTCTAAGAATAGAGAATTCACGTCGTCACCCGCAATTGGAATCCGATATCCTCCCGCAACATAGGATCGCACACAAGGCACAATTATGAAGCTACTTGAAGGCCAAACTGTCGGAATTGATTTGGGAACGACCTACTCCGCGATGGCGCAGATTGACAACAACGGCAATCCCGTTTCGTTGAAGAATGCGGATGAGAAGACGATCACGCCGTCGGTGATTTTGCTGGGAGATCAAGGTCACATCTTGGTGGGCCCTTCATTTGAGCGGATTTCTGTTGCCGATCCGGCCAATATCATTGAGGCGGTCAAACGCCAGATGGGCAATAAGAATTTCTTCAAAGTCTATGAAAACAAAAAGCTGACACCGGAGTTTCTGTCGGCGCTGATTATCAAGAAGCTGAAGCAGGATGCGGAACCGCAGATCGGCAACATCGCCAACGCGGTGATCACGGTTCCCTACTACTTTAACGATGTCCGCCGCAAGGCGACCCAAGATGCCGGCAAAATCGCCGGGTTGAATGTCATCGACATTATCAACGAACCGACGGCGGCGACGCTGGCGTACGCGTGGATGAAGGGCGAACTGGGACGCCTGGAGTTAGGAGAGAACGAAAAGACGATTCTGGTGTACGACCTGGGCGGCGGCACGTTTGACGTGACGGTCGTCCGGTATACGCCGACGCACTTCCGAGTGTTGGCGACGGACGGCGATGTGTACCTGGGCGGTCTGGACTGGAGTGCCCGGATCGTGGATCACGTTTCTGAGCAATTCAAACACAAGTTTGGGATGGACCCGCGTGAGGATCCGGAGACGGCGCTGCAGATGTCGCAGGAATGCGAAGCGGCAAAGTTGGCGCTTAGCTCCAAAGCGCAGGTGCCGGTGAATGTCTACTACAAGGGCAAGAGCCTCGCCGTGGCGCTGACGCGCGGGGATTTCGAACGCATGACGGCCGATCTCTTGCAGCGGACTCGCGATACCACGGAATTGGTGTTGCAGCAAGCCGATGTCGATCCCGCGACACTCGACGAGTTGATTTTAGTGGGCGGGTCGACACACATGCCGTCGGTCGAGGAGATGCTGACGTCTGTCTGTAAGAAGACACCGTCCCGAGAGTTAAACGCGGAAGTTGCGGTTGCCCAGGGGGCTGCGATTCACGCAGCCATACTTGAGGCCAAAGAAACAGGCGGCGAAGGTCGCATGGCGAAGGCGGTCATTAGCCGTCTACGATCGGTGGTTTCGGACGATGTCAACTCTCATTCGCTGGGCATCAAGGTCACCGACCCGGATCAGCGGACGCAAAAAATGAACCACATCATGATCCCCCGCAACACGACGATTCCGTTCTCGCGCACTGAGCGGTTTTCCACCAATTCCGCCAATCAGCAAACCGTGCATGTGTATTTGCTCGAGGGCGAGGCCAAGGACGTGGACGCCTGCTCCCAAATCGGCGACTTTCGCATTACGGACCTGCCGCCGAATCTGCCGGCGGGATCTCCGGTGGAAGTGACGTACAGTTACGACTCCAGCGGCCGAATCAATGCGACTGCTCGCGATTTGACGGGAAACAAAGAGGCCTCGACGGAGATCGTCCGCGCTTCCGGATTGGACGACGCGGGGCTACAGGCGTTCGAATCATTGGCACGTGAATATCAAGTTGAATAGCTGGCACGGTTCGATATCGTTTGTTGCTCTCAGCCCGAATTGTGCATTCGAGGTGTGGTGTCACGACGGTTGAGCAGGTGATGGATTCGACGACGACCCGCACGTTCCCGTTTAATCGTGTCGCACGGAATCTTGCTTGGGGAGTGAGCTGCAGTGGCACTCGACGTTTACAAGGATTGGTTGGGGATTCCGGAAGACCAGCGGCCGCCCGACCATTATCAATTGTTGAGATTAGTCCAATTCGAGGACGATCCGGAGAGGATCCAAGCTAACTATCGCAAGCTCAATGCGCACGTCCGCAAGTATGCATCGGGCCAGTACATGGACGAGTCGCAAGCGCTATTGAACGAGTTGGCCAAGGCGATGCTCTGCCTGACCGACGCCGACCGAAAACGCGACTACGACACACAGTTCGGCCGCGAATTTGAAGCGGACGAAGTTCTCGGCGAACGGCCGCCGATCGAACAAATCTTGCTCCAGCAAGGAGACATCACACCCGCGCAGGTCGAGGAAGCCGCAGGCATGTGCCGCGGATTGGGCATCGACATGCGCGACGCGCTGGTGCAACTCAAGGCGGTCAAAGCGGAGGCTGCAGCGCGTGCGTTGGCTGCGTCTTTGGGGCGGCCTTATGTGAATCTCGATGAGTTGACCCCCGTGGACAGCGTGATGGACCGCGTGCCCCGCTCGATGGTCAAGCAGAATTCCATTTTGCCGCTGTTTATCGATGAAGACGACGACGTGTTGCTGGTCGCCTGTGTCAATCCGATCACCGCCGAAGTCGAAGACGATCTCCGCCTGCGATTTGAAATGCCGGTTCGGGATGTCTTGGCGACGCCGCTAGCGATCAACCAAGCCATCTCCAAGTATTATGCCCCGGGAGTCCGTGCGGAGGGAGCGGAGGAGATACCCGTTGCCAAAAAGAGTAGTCGCAAGGTCTCCAAGCCGAAGAAGGAAAAACCAACCCGGTCTCCCGAAGAGCAGGCGCAATTCGGAAAACAGGTCAGCATTATTATCGTCTGTTGGTGTTTCGTAATGGCCTATCTGTTGGATGGATTCGTAATCGGCGCCGGCGGATATTTCGACTTCTATTCCGTGCTGCTCTATATCTTCCTGCCGCTCATCGGAGCGGGTGTTGCTTACCAGATGTATTGGCCCCGATCCCGATGATCGTCGCGATTGCGACGATCGACATAATCGGTGCGCTTTGAGCCGGCGCGTCCCTGCTAATTGTCGGCCCGCATCGCGTAATTCTTTGACCGACGCTGCGCAAGAGCTAAGCTTACTGCGGCGACTTGGGTCAATCGGCCTAAGTCCGTCGCTGGTGGTACGAATAAACGTTGGGGCACACTTGGCCTTTCCGGTTGCGGATCGAAGTCGTAGGCGTCGTTCGTAAGGGGAATTGTCGATTCGAGGGCGAGCCGAAACAACGCGATCACCACGCCTGCTTGAGAAGTTTGTTCACCACTGGCAAACCGGATAAGTTGAGTCACACCCGCCATGCTATCCATCTCCAACGGTGCCGGCTCACTATCCTCGTCGCAGATTCGCGCGCTCAACCGTCTGCAGGAGTTGAACTCGGCGATCGCCACGAACACGCAGCGTCTGAGCACGTTTAAGCGGATCAATTCGGCCAAAGACGACCCGGCGGGGTTGATCGCATCATCGCTGTTGCAGCGGGAATTGACCGCTGCCGAAGCGGCATCGGAGAACGTCACTCGCGCCAGCGCGGTGGTTAGCACGGCAGACAGCAGTATCGGCCAAATCGTTGATCAACTGCAGGAGGCGCGGTCGCTGATCTTGCAGTCCGCCGGCGGCGGATTGACCTCTGCGGAAGTCGCCGCAAATCAGGTTGAAGTGGACGTCATTATCCGCGGCATCAATTCGCTGGCCCAAGTCGAGTTTGGCGGGCAGCGGTTGTTGGATGGATCCGCCAGTTTTCGGACTGAGGGCGTTGACAATACGGAATTCACGTCTGTCGAGGTCCTCTCAAAGTCAACCGCTGATGATGTGACGGTCAACGTTGAAGTCACCTCACAAGCCACGCAGGCGACCGATACGTTCTCGGGAACGATTAGCTCCGACACGACGCTGACGATTGAAGGTCCCGATGGATCGGCCGTCATCACGCTTGCCAACGGCGCGTCCGATGCCGATGTTGCCGCCGCGTTTAACTCCGTGGCCTATCTGACGGGCGTCGACGCCGTGGAAGATGTTGGCAACGGCGAGGTCGACCTCTCGACGGCCGACTACGGTTCCGCGGCGGAGATCAACATTACCGTCAGCGAGGGCACATTCACCACCGACGGCGGAAACAGTGCTGCGGGCAGCGACGCCGTCGCGACAATCAACGGCGAATCGGTGACAGCCGACGGGACGTCGTTCAACGTCAGCACCAGCAACACACAACTGGAAATCACGGTCGACCCGTCCGCCAGCGGAACGCTGACGTCGTTTCAAGTCTCCGGAGAGGGGCTACAATTCGCGGTCGGCACGAACGTTGCGAACACGCTTCGCGTCGGCATGCCGGTGCTCAATGCGGCGCGGCTGGGCGGTCCGTCCGGCATGGTGAGCGACATTCTCAGCGGCAATTCGGCCGATCTCATCGGCGGCAATTCCGTAACCGCCGTGCGGGTCATCGACGATGCGATCGAACAGGCGACGTTGGCCCAAGCACGGGTCGGATCGTTTCAGAAGAATGCGTTGGAGCCGGCGGGCCGCTTGCTCAACGCGCAGATTACCAACACATCATCGGCGCTCTCATCGGTTCAGGATGCGGACGTCGCGCGGGAAACAGCGCTGTTGACGGGAAATCAGTTGATGCAGCAAGCGACGCTGCAGGCGTTGTCAATCAGCAGCTTGCAACAGGAGGGCGTCTTGAGCCTGCTGCAATTCGGCGCGTTTCGATCATAGGGGAGAATTGGCAATGGCTTCGGTGCAGTCCGTCGCGTCGGCGTCACACAACGCACTAACGGGACTCAACCGCGCACTTGAGCGTTTGGATCACGTTGCGCAAAACGTGGCCGCCGGCATTAAGTCGACCGCGAATGACGACAGCGGTACCTTTGCGGAGAAGATCGGCGCGCTCGCTCAAATGCCCAGTATTTCGATGCAGGCCCGCGCCAATCAAAAGGTGCTCAATACCATCCGAGATCTCAACGCCGAGTTTTTGACAAATCGGCGCAGGTAGCATCTTGCTGCTGAAACGACGGGCAGCTACTTTGGTTTCGGCTGCGAACGAGCCGTGTCCGCAATCCAGTCGAGAGTTTCTGCTCCAACCGCTAACTCCGGCTTGTCGTCGTAGCGAACGATGTCGGCATAACGCCCCCGCCCGTAGGTCGTCTCGAATACCGCCGCCAGGTTGACCAATATGTCCGGATCGGGTGCGAGAAGCGGGACGGGGACCGCCGGGATTCGCGACGCGAGATTCCAGGCGTAAACGTCGCAATTGGGGCGGTTTTCGACGCGAGAAAGCATGGCGTAGAAATGTCCCGGCGGCAGCGGTTTCTGAAACCTGCGCCGCTCGCCACCTAAGAGCAGGTCCAACTCCAGCAGGTGCACCTTTTCGTGCAACAGCAAGTTTTGCTTTTGCACATATTGACTCAAGCCCGGCTCAGTTTTGTTTGAAGGCGAGAGCAGTTCGATGACTGTCACCAGCGACTGGTCGTCACGGCGGACGATCTCCACGTAAGTTTCACGAAGTTCTTCTTGAGCGTCGATAATGTGCGGAATCGTTGTGGGCTGCACTTCCGACAGTGTGGCGGTTGACGACGCCGCATAGTCGGATGGGCCGCCGCCCGTGATCGCGACATCGGGGATTACGGTTTTGGTCTGCAGCCGATGTTCCTGATGCGAGACCAAACTGACGCGTTCGCCGATACTGGCATGATACGCTGTGGGAAGGTGTCCTGCGATTTCATCGCTCAGATACGTGATGAATCTGGCGTGAAAGTCAGGCCAGAAACCTTGTGCCTCCAGGTAGGGATCAACTCCGGGGAACGGGCTTTTCATCTGAGACGCTCCACGTCAATCGGAACAGATTGACTCTCCGCCTGTATTATAAGCAGCCGGGCAACGTTCTCAAAGTCCCTCATCGGCCGTCGGATTGAAAACGTCCACTGGAGATTCCCGCCAGCCAAGAGCAGCAATACATCGGACGCGGGACGGACGATTCTAAGGCGAGTTGCCACTGTTCGTCCGGATCGGCGGCACGGGCTGTGCCAAGTAACAGCGAGATCAACGTCGCAGGAGATTCATACGTCACGACACGAATGTTGTCCTTATCCAGATCGGCGATAATCATCGCTTCTTCCAGGGCGTCCTCTTCGTACCCGATCTTGTCGATCAGTTTGTTTTGCAGCGCATCTTTGGCCGTATAGACTTGGCCGGTCGCCAGTTTTTTGACTTCGACATAATTGAGTTCGGCGCGGTTATCGGCAATCACATTCAAAAAACGGTCGAACGACTGTTGGATGATGTCGTCCCAAACCGCATGCTCTTCCTCGCCGAGGTGCCGAAACGGGCTGAGCGCATCTTTAAACGGACCGGTTTTGAGGGGTACTGACTGCACGCCGACTTTGTCCGCCAACCCGACCATCTCCATCCGGGGAATAATCACGCCGATCGAACCGGTCCAGGTGGTCGGTTCGGCGATCACTTTGCCGGCCTCGCCAGCTCCCATTGCCACGTACAGGCCCCCGGAAGCGGCCATGCTCTTCATGTGGACGATGACCGGCTTCGTCTTTCTCAATTCGACCAGCCGGTGATAAATCTCATGGCTGTCGGAGACCAAACCGCCGGGGCTGTTAATTGAGAGCAATACCGCTTTCACCGCGTCGTCGTTCTTGGCCTGTTTGATGCGGGCCAGAATCCGCCGGGTGTTGGGCGGCATAATCGTGCCGCTGACCTTGACGATCGCGATCTTGTCGACGGCGTCCTTTGGGCCGGAGTAATATCGTTCAATCGGTCCGCTGCCGCTGGAAAAGTAATCTCGATAGCGCTGGTAGAAATAGGCGTTGATTCCTAGCGAGATGAGCAGTGCTAAAAAGACGAAGCGGACAAACCAACGTTCGAAGAACCCGCGCGTCTTTTTTTTAGTCTTCTTCTCGGGGAGTTTCACCGGCTCTTCGGAAATCGATTTCAAATCATAGCTTGACATGGGAATCGCCTTTTTCGAGCGAAGATGACATCAGAGCCCGATGTCGACGCGGTAAGATGGGAGGAATTTTCTGGTTAAATCGAGTGTGCGGGCAGTGCGGTTTATTCACGCGGTTTTCGTCGGTGCGATCAGTATAGCCGTCAAAATCGGCGCTCGCCATCGTCGATACCAATGCAGTGGATTTATGGACCATGGTCTAGGCTGACCGAATAGTGCGGACCGGCTCTCCCATGGTTTTAAGAGAATTCTCGTGAGTCGGAAAGATCGTTTTACTGAAGTGGCCGCCGACCTTCGGAGTTTCCGGGCGGAGCAATTGCGACTCACAGAAGCGGACGTTGTCCGAGACTTCAGCAAAATCGAGGAGCTGGTTGGAGATGAAATCACGAATGAAACTCTCCGTGGGGATGACTCTATTGATGGGGCTGACGGGCGTTGTCCTGGATGCGGGCCAACTCAATGCGCAAACCAATTACCGTAACGGCTATCAATCCAGCGCGAAGCCCAAGAAGAAGCCAAGCTTGCTGCGTCGGATTTTCTCGCGGAACAAATCGAAATCGCAACAAACCGCACGGCCGCAATATCAGGCCGGGCAACCGGGGCAGTACCGTCAGAGCTATCCGGCGAATCGCTCCGCCGGAGGAAAGAGCACCATTCAACAAATGCTCGAGGAACGCTATCGCGCCGAAGGCCGCGAGATGCCGCCGCTGACGATGGACCAGCTTTCGGCGCAACAGGGCATCCAGCAGCCACAGCAATCTCAGCAGCCCTATCAAATGAACAACGCGCAAATGAATCATGCGGCGCAACAACAGTCTTACCAGCCGAGCGCATCGGGGCAGGGATACGATTCTGCGTCACACCCGCAGTACCAGCAAACCCAACCCCAACAATCCTCTCAGATGCCGGCGCAGTACGGTGCACGGCCGCAATCCTATTCGCCGCCGATGCCGCAGTCCTATGCGGATGCTGCCAGCCGGCGCAAGCCTCGGAAAAAACGCGGATTTCGCGGTTTCTTGAGCCGCATCAATCCCTTTAAGAAGAAGAAATCCGAACCGGAGATGCAGAGCCAACAACCTGGAGCGGGCAACTACCACGTTCCTCAGCGCTTTGCGCAGCAGCAGCAGCCGTCGCAGCAACCGAGCCGGCAATACCGCGCCCCACAATATCGCGCCCCGCAATACCGGGCACCGGCGAGAGTCATCGCCAATACGCCGCCGGGAAATCGCGATGGAGCGAGTGCATCGAATCACAGAATGGAATTGAGTTTCAATCCAGCGCCGCCGCCGGCAGCGACTTCGCAACCTCGTCCATTTCCTGGTGTGCCAAACATTTCGTCCGAACAACCGGTGGAACGGCCCAATCGATTCGCAGATGCCGACCTCCAATTCGACGACGAACTGCCGACCTTGGCGGACGCCGATGAGGCGACCGATTCGACCGCGGTTGATGAAGCAGCGACTTTGCCTGATAAAGAACCGTTGCCTGACTTTGCAGACATCGAACTGCCCGAGGAGTCAGAACTGGCCGAGGACGAGGGTTTTCGTCCGACGAAACAGCCCGAATTTCAGGAACCGATCATAAGAACGCCTGAGACTCAATTGGCGGACCAGGGCGAGTCCTCGCCGTTTAGCGGTAATACGCTCGACGACGAAGAACCGAATCTGCCCAAGTTGCACCAAGTTCCTCAGCGCAACACTTACATCAACATGGAGATGCTCAACGCGAAAACGGACACCGAATCGTTGCGGCGTGAGAAACGCCGGTTGCTGTTGCTCTCTCGGCCGGAGCGGAAAGGGCTCAAAGGCTTTTGCCCCGTGACCCTGAAAAACCACCGGGACTTGGTCGACGCGAGTTCAAATTTTGAGGTGACGTACGAAAACAAGGTGTACCAGCTGAGTTCCGCCGAAGCGAAAGCGGAGTTTGAGCGGGCGCCGGCAGAGTATGCCCCCGCCAAGGGAGGCATCGACGTGGTGAAATACTCTCTTGGCTCGACTGAAGTGGAAGGCACGCTGGAATTCGCAGCTTGGTTCCGCGGGCGTCTGTACCTCTTCTCTTCAGCGGTGACGTACGACGCGTTCATGCGTTCTCCGGCGAAGTACGCCGCCTCATTGGAACTTCCCGAAGACTAAACCGAAACAACAGGGCCGAGCCTTCGGTCGACCTGTTGTGCAGCCGTTCTCAGCTGAGTGAGTCGACGGACAATACGGAGGGCTCGAGACTGGTCCTTGGAACTTCTCCTCGATTGGCATCTTCGCCGGCACTTGTTGGCGAAGGTGCCGTTTTTTTGCGCGCGGAGCGCCATCACGATGGCCGTCAGGTCAAACCGGCGCAATTCCTTTGTTCGATGAACGCTTGTCTAGTGAAACGCATCGATTTTGTCGGTTTGACTTGCGAACCGCTAGTCCTGCGCGTCATCATAAGATAACTGAAGCACACCCAGTTCATCCCTCCCACCAACCATCGAGACCCCACCCACCGGGAACCATCCTCCTCCCCGAGAAATCACCGATTCAACAGCAGCAAGTATCAGATTTCGCGATCGACAACTCGAATTCCACTGCGTGACGTGCCTTTTTGACCAGGATGGGAGAGATGGACGGATACGACTCCTGGTTGGTTTTCAAACATCCCGGTTCGTGCAAACGGTAGTTATCAGTGGAGCGATTGATTGGAGATCGCTGCCCGCATCATCGAACGCTCAACAGTGGGGGATTAGATTATGACTGCAGATTCAAATCCGACGGAAACTCAGGAAACGGCCCCCGTCCCGCCCCGGCGCAGTTTCTTGACGAAGTTTCTCTCAGTGGTGATCGGCGGCGTTCTCGTCGTGTTTCCGTTCGCAACCGGATTGGCATTTTTCTTGGATCCGCTCCGGTCGCGGCGAAAGCAGGGCGAAGAGGAAGTGGCACCGGAGTTTGAGGGATTCATCAAAGTCACAGAGTTAGAAGAGCTGCCGGTCAGTGAGGAACCGCATCGATATAAGGTCATCGATGATCGAGTCGACGCGTGGAACATGTTTCTGCAGCAACCGGTCGGCACGGTCTACCTCTTACGCAGCGGCGAACAGGACATTCTCGCGTTCAATGCGGATTGCCCGCACGCGACGTGTCCCGTCTCATTCGACAGCGATCGCAAACTCTATCAGTGTCCCTGTCATAACAGCTCGTTTCATCCCACCGGAGACATTGCGAATCCGGATAGCCCGGCGGCCCGCGGCTTAGACCGGCTGGAAGTCAAGATCAGGAACGACAACGAAGTGTGGATCAAATTTCAAAACTTTCTCCCTGGTAAAGCAGAGCAGATTCCCGTCACATGAAAGCGCTCTTAAACTGGCTGGACGATCGCACTGGTTACCGCGAGATCCTCAATGACGCTCTGTATGAGCGCATCCCCGGCGGAGCACGCTGGCGCTACGTTTGGGGCAGCACGCTGACGTTCACATTCGTCGTGCAGATGATCACCGGAGTTTTTCTGTGGATGGCTTACAGCCCCAGTTCGCAGACCGCCTGGGAGAGCGTGTACTACATTCAGTACGAAATGCAATTCGGCTGGTTGCTGCGCGGAGTGCATCACTTCACGGCACAGGCGATGATCGTGCTGCTCGCCTTGCACTTCATGCAGATCATCATCGACGGTGCCTATAAGGCGCCGCGAGAGGTCAACTTCTGGCTGGGCCTGATTTTGATGCAGTTGGTGCTCGGCCTTTCGCTGACCGGCTATCTGCTTCCCTGGGACCAAAAGGGCTATTGGGCCACCAAGGTCGCGACGAGTCTCTCATCGATGGTGCCGGTGATCGGACCAGATATTCAGCGGCTTGTCGTCGGCGGACCCAGTTACGGAAACCACACGCTCACACGCTTTTTTGCGCTGCACGCGGGCGTCTTGCCGGCGCTGCTGATCGGTTTTTTGGCGCTGCACATCTACGTCTTCCGCCGGCACGGCATCACCGTGAAGACGCCCCCGAAGGCTGCGGACACCACATTTTGGCCGGATCAAGTCTTCAAAGATGCGGTCGCCTGTCTGGGCGTGTTGCTTGTGGTGCTCGTGTTGATTTTCTGGAACGCCCCGCAGCACTCGTCGGAATTGGGTCAATTGGCCGAGGAAGGACGATTGGGTGATGTTTTTGGCGCGGATCTCGGCGCGCCGGCGGACCCGACCGAGAACTATCGCGCCGCCCGGCCCGAATGGTATTTCCTGTTTCTGTTTCAGTTTTTGAAGTACTTCAGCGGCGACGTTGAGGTTTTCGGTGCGATCTATATTCCGGCCGCCGTAATGGGATTCATGTTCCTGATGCCGTTTATTGGTCGGTGGAAGCTGGGGCACCGATTTAATGTGATCTACATGACGACGTTGTTGATCGGCGCCGCAGTTCTGACCGGAGTCGCGTTGAAAGAAGATCGCGCCGATGAAAAAGTTGCGGCTGCTGTATTGGACGCGCACTCCAAATCTGAGCGGATTCGCGAGTTGATCGTGGATCGCGGCGGGGTGGATACCGCCGGCGCAGTCAATCTTTTGCGCAACGATCCCAAGACGTACGGGGCTGAGCTCTTCGCCCAGAAGTGCGCGACGTGCCATCAGTTTGACGGGCATGACGGAACTGGTGAGCCGCTCAAAATTCCGGCAACGGCATCGGACCTGGGCCAGTTCGGCAGGCGGGAGTGGATTCGCGGCATGGTGACCGAACCGGCGGGACCGAAGTATTTTGGAGCGACCGTTGGCGCGAGTTACAACGGTGAACCGGTCGAAACGCGTTTTACCGAAGGCGAGATGGCGAGCTGGGTCGAAGAAAACGCCGAGAGCATGACCAGTGAAGAAATCAACGCAGTCGTGGAGTTTCTCGTTGCCCAAGGGGATCGCGCGGACAACGGAGCGGTCAACAGTGAATTAGCGGCCGCCGGCCGTGAATTCTTCGAGAACGGCAACGACAATCTGACATCGGCGTGCGTCGACTGTCACGCGATTCGTCCGATCGGTGAAGATGAGGAATTGGGAGACATCGGTTCTGCGCCCCTGTTGACGGGATACGCGTCCGAAGCGTGGCTGCGCGACTTTCTGCGCAACCCCGGCGCCGAACACTTCTATGGCGATAACAACGCGATGCGCGCGTTCGACAACCTCTCGGACCAGGAACTGAATCTGATCGTACGCTGGCTGCTCCACAACTGGCATGAACCAGAGACTGTGACTGAACCGGATACTGTGAGTGAGCCGGACGATTCGGGTGAATAATCGCAGTTGCCATTGCGTAAATACAGACAGATTAAGCGTGTCAGCTGCCACTCAGTTGCGGCCCGGTCCTGTATAGCGTGCATGAAGTTGGTACGGTCTTGGATGACTGGATTCGATTGTGCGCTCGCTTAATCAGAGATTGTGCTCCGGGCCTTGTACAGTGCGGACTTGGCCTAAATTTTGGTTCACATTTCGACTAAAATTGACGTAGAGATGCTGTCGGCGCGACGCTCGGCGGGCTGATCAAGGTCCGCATGATGGGCGCAGTTGCCGCAGAGCCTGAGCATTTAGCCGAGCACGATTGCCATGTCTTCACGATTGCTATCTCGCCGCCGTTTTCTGCACGGTTCTGCCGGAGCGGCGTGCATGTTGCTCTTCGGCTGTTCCTCCGACGAACCATTGGGTCTGGGGGCGGGGGGTAAATTGTCCGGTACCGACTTAGCCGACCCATTTGCAGGCGGGGAATACCTGGAGTCGGTGCCGTTTCTGGGTGAGGGAAGTTTTCCAACCGGGGTGCGGGACGGCCAAAGTCTGGATGGCCGATTGGCGGTCGACTTGTCGCAGCTTGAGTCACTTCAAGTTTCCAATGAAGATTTCTTCATTCGTTCGTTTGCTCCTGACGGGTTGGCGAGCGACGAGAATTGGTCAGTCAAGATTCATGGCGCAGTGGCGGAACCGGTCGAGCTCGGTCTCGCCAAGATCCGCGAAATGGCGGAACCGATGGGCCAAGTTCTCATGGAATGCGCAGGGAACGCTTTCCCACTGCATTTCGGGTTAATCAGTTCCGCGGAGTGGACCGGTGTTCCGATTGCGAAGATCCTGGAACTGACGGAGCCGGAGCCCTACGCGACGCGGTTGCTGATATCGGGATTCGACGGAAAGCGGCTCCCATCGACGCATTCGACTCCCGGCGCGAGCTGGGTATTTTCCCCAGAACAGCTCAAGCATGCGGAGGCGTTTTTGGCGGTCGAAATGAATGGTGAGCCGCTATCGGCCGATCATGGTGCACCAGTGCGGTTGGTCGTTCCCGGCTGGTACGGTTGCACCTGCATCAAGTGGCTCAACGAAATCAAATGGGTCACAGACAACGAACCGGCAACGGCGCAAATGCAGGAATTTGCCAAGCGGACCCACCAGGAGGGGATTCCAGAATATGCGGCCGACTACTCGCCCGCGAGCATTGATCGCACGGCGGCACCGATTCGGGTCGAGCGCTGGCGTCTGGACGGCCGCTCTGCCTATCGCGTTGTCGGCCTGACATGGGGCGCCTCCGTTGCGAGCGGTGAATTAGCAATATCAATGAAGCCGGGTGAAGACTACGTCCCGGTCACGGCCTCGGGGCCGCTGACTTCGGGGAAGGATTGGGCTTTCTGGTCGCATCGCTGGGAGCCGTCGGAAGGCGGCCAGTATCGCATCCGTCTGAAGCTACTCAACAGCGACGCGCCGACCCGCCGGCTTGACATGCGGTGGTACGCTCGCAATCTCGAACTTCCCAAGAATGTTTGATGAGCGGCCTTTCGCCGTCAAGCGGTCTTGATCAGGGGAGCTCGGATCGACGTAGACAGTGAGTTGATTTTGGTGGAAACAAAAACCGTTGCGAAACGAAACTCGCAGCTCTCGCAAGTGCACAATATCGTTGAAGCAGGCCCTGATGGAAAATTATTGATTGCACACGGACTCTCAACCGCGATTTCTCTCGCGACTTGCCGCAATTCGGCATCACGTTCTTTTTTCGATTGATACATCTTCACCGACAAAATATGAGCAGCCGCAATTTTGCACTTTTATTCATCCTCCTGTTGGCCACTCCGGCGGTGTTGGCCGACGAACAAATCGTCCCACCCCTCTCTACAGAGACGGACGCGGAGGAGGGCATTCAACCCGGGCACTCTTTGCATGGGGCGGTTTTCAACCGCGGACCGCGACAAGCAGCCTATTTGATGGAGGGCATGGGGGACATTGATTTCCCCATCACGACGGACAATCCGTTGACGCAGCAGTTTTTCAATCAGGGAGTGGGACAGCTGCATGGGTTCTGGTTTTTCGAAGCGGAGCGTTCGTTTCGGCAGGCTGCGAAGCATGATCCCGGCTGCGCGATGGCGTACTGGGGCATGGCGATGGCGAATGTGATGAACACCAAACGCTACCAGGAGTTCTCTCTGGAAGCACGGAAGCGCATGGATCAGGCGTCGGAACGCGAACAGCTTTACATTCGAAGTCTCAAGAATCTGAGGCGGCTGCGCCGGGTCTTTCAGCGCTATCCTGAGGAGTTGGAGGCGAAAGCGTTCTTGGGAATCTTTCCCTATTATCTCGCTCAAAATGACAAGGTTCCGATACGGGATCGAGAACCGGCAGACCAATTGCTCAAAGAGGTGCTTGCGAGAAAGCCGCTACACCCGGCCCACCACTACGTCATCCACTTGTGGGATACGGAAGAGCCGGACAAGGCGCTCGATTCGGCGGCGAAGGTGGCCCACTCGGCGCCGGGAATTGCTCACATGTGGCACATGGCGGGACACCTCTATTCCCTGATTCATCGCAATCAGGAGGCGGCCTGGTATATGGAGGCGGCTCTACGTCTCGATCACCGTTACTCGATCAAAGACCGTGTGCATCCCGACATTATGCACGTCTATTGCCACAACGCCGAATGGCTGGCGCGCAGTTTGGCACAGATCGGAAGTGTCGACGCCGCAATCGCGCGATCCGAAGATTTGATCGAATTGCCGCGACATCCGACATATAACGATCTCAAACCCGAAACCAGCTCGCGGTATGGCCATCTCCGTCTCACCGAGATCTTGGCGCAATTCGAACTTTGGGACGAGTTGATCCGCTACTGCCAGTCGCCGGGGTTCCTTGAACCGGGGTCGTTTGAGAGCCAAGTCGAGGCTCACAAGTTGCTGGCGATCGCCTCCGCCCGGAACGGAAATATCAACGAAGCCGGTGAGGAGCGCCAACGATTGGCCGATCTGTTGAGCGAACAGGAGAACCATCTCAACGGAATGAAAGACTCCGCGGAGATTCCCAACGTGCTGGCGCGGATCGACACGTTGGGCGAAGCGATCGGCAAAGTGGACGGGCATCTCTCTGTTGCCGAAAAGCATCGGGTCTGGTCGACGCTGTCGGTTGGCGTCCTCGCCGGAATCGCGATTGCCGCGTTGCTGCTTGTCGCAGCGGCATTCATGTTTGAGCGGAGGGTCCATCGCATCCTGTATCTACTCGTGGTCGTTGCGGGCGGGGGCTTTCTCGGATATTGGCTGACCGGTCCCGCGTCCGACATCTACTCCCTCGACCCCATGTATCGTGCCCGCGATTTGCTGTCGTACGGACGCAGTGGGGCGGCCGTGAAAGCTGCCCGCGCGCACGTCGAGGAACATCCACAAGAGGTGCAGCCGCTGGCTGATCTGATCTATGTGCTCTGGGAAACGGGTGATCAGAGCGCCGCTCGCGAGGAGTTCGATGCCTTGCGGGAAATCTCCAGCGGGATCGACATCGACAAACCCTGCTTTGAGCGTCTAAAGCCGATTGCCGCAGAGTTCGGATATCCGGAGGACTGGCGGATCGAAAAACCGATGCCGGCAGAACACGGCGATTTGCCGGCACTTGAATCACTGGGCCCACTGCGTTGGCAACCTTCACCCGCCGACGAATGGACGCTGCCCGATACGAACAACAAGCCGGTCTCACTCGCTGAATTAAAGGGCAAGCCGTTGGTGCTGGTCTTCTATCTGGGCTACGGCTGCCTGCACTGCGCCGAACAACTGCAGGAGTTTGCGGAGCAAGCCGAGAAATTCGAAAAGGCGGGCTTAACCGTCGTGGCCATCAGCAGCGACGAGCAGCCGTTGTTGAAGAAATCGCTGGAGAATTACAAGGGAGGCGATTTCCCGTTCACGCTGCTGGCCGATCCGAAACTGGAAGTCTTCAAGCAGTACCGCTGTTACGACGATTTTGAGAATTTGACGCTGCACGGGACCTTCCTGATCGACCCCGACGGCTTAATCCGCTGGCAGGACATCAGCTACGAGCCGTTTATGGACGCGGATTTTGTGATCGACGAATCAAAACGGCTGCTGGCCCAACCGGTGCGGGAAGAATGAGAGGGCCGGCTACCGCGTGGCCTCGTCGGACTCGGGTCGCGGTTTGAGAATCCGTGTGGCATAGTCCCGAACGCGATCCTGCATGAATCCGTAGATGGTCGAAATCGGACCATCGGGAACGTAGTGTTGCTGAATCTGGTGCAGTTCTTTCCGTACGGCAGCCTGCCCTGACTCCTGGCGGATCTGTTTCAACGTCCAGGGAACCAACAGACCTTCCAACGGATCACAATTTAGATCGGCCAGTGCCGCCCGTTCTAAGCGTATGCGAATCGTGCGAACGTCGGCCACTGCAAGTTGGGCGGATAGGCGGTCTTTGATTTTTTGTCGGGAGCGTTGATACAGTTCCGACTCTGCAGCGGTCAGTGACCTCTGATCAATCTTGTCGAGGATTTGCAGCGTAAATCCATCCCCCACAGCTGCCAAAGATGCCACAGCCTCTGACCACTCTGGCGTTCCGGGTCGCATGGCCACGTTGTGGAGCTTAAGGTATTTCGCGGACGATAATTCGCCTTTAAGCACATCTTTGGCTTTGACTGGTGCCTTGCGAGGATCGATCGTCTGCTCTTCGCGCAGTTTGCGGTTGTCGAATTGATAAATCTTAACTCCACCCGATGCCAAACCGACAGCGAGATGTTTTCCGTCTGGAGCAAAATCCGCGGCGGCAACATCCGAATTGAACAGAATGGCTTGTATGTAGTTGTCCTGCTCGAGATCCCACAAGTACCCGTACTTGTCCCCGGCGCCCGTGAAGAGGAACTTCCCGTCGGGCGAGTATGCAAGTGCGAACACCCAGTCCTTGTGGCCCTTGAACAGGCGGTGATCGGGCGGGTTTTCCAGATCCCAAATTCGAACCGTTTTGTCATAACCGGCCGATGCGAGCGTCTTCCCGTCAGGGCTATATCTGATTGCAATCACATCCGCCTCATGTCCCCTGAACGTCTGCTGCGGGGTGCCTTCGGGTAACGTCCATAGCCGAATTGTGCCGTCACGGCTGGCGCTGGCAAACTGTTTGCCGTTCGGGTGAACGGCAACAGCGGTGATCTGCCGTTCATGACCTGAGCGTTTAGCTCTCTCGTCCGTCGCGAGTGTCCACAGCATAACCTCAGTATCATCCGATCCGGATACGAGTTGTTCTCCGTTGGGAGTAAAGGCGACGCCGTGGATGTCGTCGGACTGCTGTGCGGTTTGCGTCCGCTGCCTGCCGGTCGTGACGTCCCACAATTTGATCAGATTGTCCCCGCCGCCGGTCGCCAAGACATCTCCATCAGGACTGAAGTCGAGATCGAACGTCCAATTGTCGTGAGCTGCAAACTCGCGCAATAGCTCTTGTTTCTTCATGTCCCACAGTTGCACGAAGCCGTCACCGCTGCCGACTGCCAATATCTCGCCGGAGGGACTGAACTTGACCGCTTTGACGGCGACGACAGGGATCACCTGTCCGCCCGCCTTGGCGCCGAACCGCAGTGTCGTCGCAACCGGATCGGCGGGAACGGCCTGATTCTGAGCGACTTGAGCGCCATCAGGCGTCGGCGCATCAACAGTGGTGTCCAACTCCGATGATTCTGTACCGCACCCCAGAGCTAAACAGAGCAATCCCAAGAACCACAAGCGCGCAATCATGGTCTTCTCCCCGAAGCAAGAGGGAATCGAGCCGCAGCTTCCCGCCCCCGTCAAGAGGGCTCCGCGACACCTACGTATTGCAGCCTCCATCTGTGGGAAGATTTACTAAGCTTTTGTGAGTTGAGTACCGACGCGGGATTCTGGCTCATCAGCTATGTTGACTGCAAACTCACCTGAGATTCTCAAGCTCAGCGGTCAACGCCTCACTCCCAGTTACCGGCGCCTGACACGCCCCTTGTTCGCACACGTAAACCGTCGCCGCACCGTCAATCGCCGTTTTGCCCTCCAGCAAAGGTTGCAGTTGCGGTGGCGCGTTGTCTGCAGAGCGGATCAAAACACGATTGGGTAGGAAATGTGCGTGGAACTCGCGCAGCAGTTCATTGCCCTCGGTTTGATTCGCACCGTCAATCAGCACGATTTCATGAGTTGGGCCGATGAGAAAATCGAGCGCAATCAGTGCCTGGCCGGCGGCCGACGGGTGTTTCTCCATCATGCCGGCCAGCGTTTCCAGAGTGCCGACGGCGATCTCCTCCCAATCGCGGCGGCTGCAGAGTCGGCCCAATTTCAACAGCGCCGTGGCCGCCATGCTGTTGCCCGACGGCGTGGCAGAGTCCTGGACGTCCTTTTGCCGCGTGATCAGTTGCTCGTGGTCGTGACTGGTGTAGAAGAACCCGCCCGCGTCGCTGTCGTGAAACTGCGCGATCATCGTTTCCGCCAACTCGCAGGCGGCGTCCAGATAGCGGGGCTGTGAGGTCGCTTGGAACAGCTCCGCCAAGCCGTCGATCAGGCAGGCGTAGTCGTCGAGATACGCGTTAAACCGCGCGCGGCCATCTTTGTAACTGTGCAGCAATCGCCCGTTGCCGTCGCGCATCGCCTCGAGCACGAAGTCCGCAGCGCCGGCAGCGGTGGCGAGATACTGCTCCTCCTGCAGCACCTGACCTGCTTGCGCCATAGCGGCGATCATCATGCCGTTCCAGGCGACGAGGACTTTATCATCCCGTTGCGGGGCGATCCGTTTCGAGCGGGCTTCGAATAGCGTGCGGCGGCACGCCGCCAACGTTTCCTCCAATTCATGCGGATCGACTTCCAGAGCCGCCGCGGCCTGGTCGTGCGGCTTGGGGCGGTTGAGGATGTTGTGCCCCTCCCAATTGCCGCCGGCGGTGACGTCGTAACAGTAGTTAAACAACCGTGCACTCTCATCGCCGAGCAGCTCGACGATTTCCGCTTCCGACCAGACGAAGAACTTCCCCTCGACCCCTTCGCTGTCGGCATCCTGCGTGCTGTAGAATCCTCCGATATCGGGCTGCGTCATTTCGCGGATCACGTAGTCCAATGATTCCCGCACGACGCGGGCATATTGTTCATCGCCGGTTGCCTGATAGGCCTCGACATAAGCGCTGGTGAGCAGAGCGTTGTCGTAGAGCATCTTCTCGAAGTGCGGCACCAACCAGCGATGGTCGGTCGAATAGCGATGGAAGCCCCCGCCAAGTTGGTCGTAGATTCCACCCGCCGCCATCTTGTCCAAAGCAAGCTTTATAACGTCCAAGGCATCCGCGTTTTGAAACCTCCGCCAGCAGCGGAGGAGTACGCGGAGATCCATCGGATGTGGAAATTTCGGCGCCGCTCCGAAGCCTCCGTACGTGCGGTCACTGCTTCGCAACGACGCCTGCAAGGCACCATCCAGCAACGATTCAGTGAGTATCGTGTCAGTCGCCGCCGGACCCGCCATGTCGGCGAGCGCCGCTGTCAGTTTGTCGGCACTCTCCAGGAGTTCCCCGCGGCGCTCCTGCCAGATCTCGCTCACGCGGAGCAAGAGTTCGCGAAATCCGAGCATACCCATCCGCGATTCGGGCGGAAAATAGGTGCCGCCGTAGAACGGCTTTAGCTCGGGCGTCAAAAACACCGACATCGGCCAGCCGCCGCGGCCGGTCATCAGTTGCACGGCGTTCATGTAGATTTGATCAATATCGGGCCGTTCCTCGCGATCGACTTTGATGTTGACGAACCGTTCGTTCATCACGGCGGCGATCGATTCGTTCTCGAAACTCTCGTGCTCCATCACATGGCACCAGTGACAGGCGCTGTAGCCGACGGAAAGAAAGATCGGCAGGTCAGCATCGCGCGCCTGCTGGATCGCCTCCTCACTCCACGGAAACCAGTCGACGGGATTCCGTGCATGCTGCAGCAGATAGGGGCTGGTTTCGTTGGCGAGGCGATTGGTAGGGCGGGATTCGTCGGTGGGGTCTGACATGGGGGATTCCAATTGAGTTGGATTGGAGTAGGGGGGCCTCACCCGAATCGTAGGTCCGGGATTCATCGTCAACAAGTCTTGGCCATTGCTGAGGTTATGAAATACGTTCAATTCTATATCTTGGGCCGGCGTCGATCTGCGATTCCTCTCGCTGCGGATCAGGATTTTGCGTAGGATTCGCGTCCAATTTTGAGAGTTGTTCGCCGCTCTTCAATCAAATGAGAGACCCTTATGAATACGCGTTCGTCAACAGTTTGCGTGTCGGTCGTTTTGATGGGGTCATTGGTCGCCGCGATGGACGATCCGGCGTTTTTCATTGAGCGGAGTTCGGAGGTGTCGCTGATTCCGAAGCGGGCGCCGTCGGATGTCGCCAAACACCGTGAGGCCGCGTATCTGCTCAATTATCGGAAGGGATTTGATTGGGCGGAGAATTCTGATCCCGCCAATCTTCCGCCGACAAATCTCAAGGAAAAAGGAGGAGATGAGATTCGCGGCTGGATCGAGGGATGGCAAGCGGGGGTCCATAACGGCGGCACCAATGGTTTGCCGGCTGAGTACGCTCGATTTGTCAAATGGAACCCTTCCGGTTTCGTTGGCAACAATGGACTAACCGATGAAAATCGGTGGTCGGAGCCGGTCAACTTTATAAGTGCACGCCTGCGGATCAAGAGCGATCGCCGGTACAAGGGGACGCGGATCTTGGAACCCTACTTGGAGCTCCGCAATCTCTATTCCAGAGTGCCAGACTTGGAAATTCCCCTGAATCGCGATCAAATCACGATTTCCGTAACTGACCGAAATGGCAATCCTGTTCCGACATCGGGATCGTGGATGCGCTTCCGTGGGGGAGACCGAGAACTCGGAGTGATGCGAGTTCCCTTCAATGGTACCATCAGTTTGAATCTCGGCGATAGAAACGCGATATGGATCGGCTCAGCTGCGCACCTGGGACTGGGATCAAGGCAACAGTGGAGTTTTCGGCAGGGGGACGTCGGTCCCTATTTCCTGCAGGCGACGATCGTCGTCGATCGAGGTCGCGACGAAGGGAATACTCATCGGCGCTGGTACGGGACGATCCAAACTCCTCAGGTTGAAATCCCGGTCGCCGGTCATTGAATGACTGGGTGAATCGTCGCGTGCCCTTTGCAAAAAATGCTGGAAGGACCGGCGGCAGGCGGGTATAATCGACGATCGCACCCGGGATTCACTTCTTCGCTTCCGCTCTTCTCCGACGTGCACGATGTGCCTCGTCGGCTGCAGCGGACCTCAGCACACGTTCAGAACACGTCAATTCTAGACGTTGCGGTCACTCATCCCCCCGTTAAGGAGTGAATCCCATGAAGATCGATGAGCTGTTGACCAGCCGGCACGTTCCCTTCGAAGCGCTGCATCACCGTCCGACGTACACCGCCAACCGCATGGCGCAGGTGCTGCATGTGCCCGGCAAGGAAGTCGCCAAGTCGGTGCTGTTGCGGAGCGGGAATGACTACATCCTCGTCGTGCTCCCCGCCACGCATTACGTCGACATGGATCGCATTCGACGCCGGCTCGGCGAGCAAGACGTTGAAATGGCCAGTGAAGAAGAAATCGAGCGGGTCTTTCCCGACTGTGAGCGGGGCGCGATGCCCCCGTTCGGCAGCCTGTACCACATTCACACGCTGATGGACGAATCATTGGCGGAAGACGAAGAGATCGTCTTCGAAAACCAGACGCACGAAGACGCAATCCGCATGCGGTTCGACGATTACGAATCGCTGGAGCACCCCATCAAGGGACGGTTTTCGTTCTAAACCAACTCGATTCGCCCAACCCCCGTCTGCCCCCCGGCTCCGCCGGGGGTCGGTTAACCGACTAACGCCGCACCCGCTTCAACGCCACGGCGGCCGCTTGGCGGACGTCGTGATTGGGGTCTTGCGCGGCGGCGGTGAGCACCGTTTCGGCTTGTTTTGCCGAGGGGCCGATTTCGCCCAAAGCGAACGCGGCAGCGACGCGAACGCCGTCATTGACGTCACGCAGGCGTCTTGCCAGGGCTTCGATGACCATTCGGTTGTTCGGCGCGAGTTCACCGAGACTGTAGGCGGCCGCCCAGCGGACTTCCGGATCGGAATCACGCAGTGCAATCGCCAACGTCTGCAAGGCGTCTTGATTCCCTTTCGACACGCTCCAGAGCGCTTCAGCCGCTTGGACGCGGATCTTGCCGCTGTTCTTGCGGGTGGCGATTTTCAGCGCTGGAATTGCTTGTTTCGCCGCCGGTCCCATTTCGGCCAATGCGACTGCTGAGAAGGACTTCGCTCCACCGGTGCTGAAATTGATCGCATCGGCGAGCGTGGGAACGGAGAACTCGGGACGTTCGGTGATTCGCCAGAGTGCCAGCGCCGCGTGGACCCGAATCATGTGGTCCCGGTCGCGAAGCATCACTGTCAACGTCGGTGCAGCCGCCGCAGCGGCCGGACCGCGACGTCCCAACTGGTAGATCGCCTCCCGGCAGGTGGCAGCGTTGCCGGAGCGGACTTGGGCCAATAGTTCAGCGACATCGCCTTCCGCTTTGGGAGGCAAGGTCGTGAAGATCAGTGCGGGTGTTTCCGGTCTGGTGCCGATGGGCGAGCGGTTTTTTTCGAGTCGAGCAAGTTGCAGCGCGCTGACCGGCGGCGCCACGTGCTGGGGCTGCGAGGCACTGGTACGGCGCACGGGGGAGGATTTCGTCACGGTGTGCTCCACCAGCCGGATCGCTCCGGGCGTGGCGGGATCTGTTGAACTCTTCGACGCCTCTCTCTGGATTTGCTGCGGCTGTGGTTTTGTACTTTGAGCCACGAGTTGCGCCCCGGACTTGCGAGCCGACCGTTGCCGGTTGATCGCGGCAGCCACATCACGCCGTTGAAAGTCGCTGGAAACGGTGTTGTATGTCTGGGAATTGGAGCAGCCGGACAGATAGAGCAATGATAGGCCGAGAAGTATTTCACGGTGGGATTTGATGGCTGTCAGCATGTCGTGCCTGCTTTCTTCGGCATCCATAGTTATTGCCACTCGTAATGTCTCGTTGGGTCCGGTATGCGGCTTCAACGAGTCGGTCGGTCAGTTCAGCCCGCGGTGCCGACCGATGGCGTCGTGAAATCCTGAGTCGGCGTTTTCGGGAGAACTGCTACAACTGATTCCGGCTCTGGCCCGAAGAACTGGTCTGATCGCTACAGTTGTCCCGGTGTAACCGGCACAGGCGTCAAAGTTTGCCTAACCGGACCAAAAAACTGCCACAACTCTTTTTGCAGCAATGTGTTATGCATCGGCGGTTTGCAAGTCCGTTTGGGGCCGGGGCATACGACGCCTCGCGCCGCATGCGTTGTAGATGTTAAGCGCGGTAGAAGGGGAAAATCTGGCACAATCGTCACGAATCGTTCAA
This sequence comes from Planctomycetales bacterium, assembly GCA_028285345.1. Lineage (GTDB taxonomy): Bacteria > Planctomycetota > Planctomycetia > Planctomycetales > Planctomycetaceae > Symmachiella. The sequence continues at coordinate 47,533 of JANQPT010000048.1, read as the reverse complement.
AGGGTCGTGCAGCCGAGGCCGATGTACGGATTGTGACAGAACGAATTCACAGGTCCGATTGGCGATGACCGATCGGCTCATCGGAACGAAAGCCTTCAACGACTGACCCGAACCCGTTGAGTAAACTTTCGTCCGCGATAAACTTCGACCCACCATTTGTGAGCATTGACCCCGCCATGCGACATTCATGCCGCTCTCAGCGAGCCTGCCTGTTGGCCTTACTGTCGGTCAGTTCCCTCTTCGTCACCGGTTGTGCGGCGACACGGCGTATGGACGTGCAGATGCCTTCGCCGATCTATACCAATGTGCCGCGCGAGTTGGAAAAGACGACGATGCCGAAGTATGTCATCGAGCCGCCGGATGAACTGTTGATTCAGACCGTGAACAACATCCGCCGCCGCGACGACAAACTGCAGCCGGGGGACACGCTGAACATCTTGGCCTCCGACACGATCCCGGTCAGCCCGGAGGACAGCGAGGTCGAAGCGTCATTCAAACAAATCGCCCGTTCGTACATCATCGAGAACGACGGCGCTGTGGACTTGGGACCCAAGTACGGAAAAGTCGAATTGGCCGGATTGACGCTCGACGAAGCGAAGGTCGCTGTGGAACAACAATTGGCCAAAACGCTCAGAGCCTATCAAGGGCCCGACGCCGGCGGCAGCGTGTCGGTGACGTTGGAAGCCTTAGGCGGAAAGCAAGTGATCGATGGTTCGCACCTCGTACGTCCTGATGGAACAGTCCACTTGGGCGTTTACGGGAGCGTGCACGTTGCCGGCTTCACCTTGGAGCAGGCAAAAGTGATGTTGGAAGACTACTTGTCGCAGTACATCCTCGATCCCGAAGTCAATATCGACGTTCTGGCATACAACAGCAAGGTTTACTACATCGTCAACGACGGCGGCGGACAGGGTGACCAACTGACCAGTTGGCCGATCACCGGCAACGAAACGGTGTTGGACGCGATGGTCAATACGGGCGGACTTCCGCTGATCGGCAGCAAAAAGAAGATTTGGATTGCCCGTCCGGCACCCGCCGAATTAGATGCAGAACAGATTCTGCCGGTCGACTGGGACGCGATTGTCCGCGGCGGCTCAACGCGAACGAATTACCAAATCCTGCCGGGCGACCGGATTTACGTCGCCGCCGATCCGGCCTTCGCGACGGACATCTGGCTGGCGAAAACACTGGCTCCGTTTGAACGTCTGTTCGGTTTCACCTTGCTGGGCAACTCGACGGTCCGCACCATTCAGCAGGGACGGAACTTCGGTCGAGGTGGTGGCGGATTCTAGTGTCGACAAACGCAGAACCGTTAGACCGCCGGTCGAAGTATGAAGTATAAGTTGACCAGTGCTGAGTTTTCTCGAATTTCCTTGGCATGGCGAGAGCCGGCGGTATAATGACCAGTTGACCGGCGTACGACGTTGAGAAGAGACTCCAATCCAATTCCAGAGAAGAGAGTATCGATCATGTCCCGGACATTTGTGATGGCGATGGCAGCTGCCGTGAGTCTGGCGTGGGCGAACGACGCAAGCGCCCAACAAGCGGGCTATCGTCCGCGCGGCGTCAGCAATCCGTATCGGCAGCCCGCTGTGAGCCCGTATCTGAATCTGCTGCGAAACGGCGGTTCTGTGGCGTCCAACTACTACAATTTGGTCAGGCCGCAGCAAGAATTCCGTCGCGGCATGCAATACAACGAACAGTCGATTAACAATTTGCAGCAGCAAACCCGCGCGATTCAACAAGAGCAAGTCGAGACGCGCGCTTTACTGCGCCGCCAGGCTGCGGGATCGACGCTGAACTCGACGGGGCACCCGGTTACCCGGCGAAGCCACGGGAAGTACTTCCGCACAAATCGCTAAGACGCTCCGGCCGGTCATTCGATCTGCTGGTTGAAAATCACGACAGCCTGTTGTTCGCCGATCGAACTGCAGGCTGTTGTTATGTCCAGGCTTGCCGGATTTTGACGGCGATCAGTGGATCGATCATGGCGGCCGTCGCGAGCTGCACGTTCGCCGCTCCCGCCGAGAGATATCGCTTGACGTCATCGGCCGAGCCTGCGCCGCCGACACCAACGATTTCCAGTGCCGCGTTGCGGTCCGCAATGTGCCGTGAAAAGCGTTCGACCTGGGCAAGGGAAGCCTCCAGAATCGAAGCGCCGCAAATCCCGCGCGGCTGTCCGTCGAAGAGCAGCTGATTGTTGCCGTCGGCCACGGTAGCAGCGACGCTGTTGGTCATCGCTAAGCCGTCGGCTTGGTCATGCACGGCGTCGACCAGGGCAGCGATACCATCGTCGCTGGTGAAGTGACCGATCTTGATGACGTAAGGCAAGTCGCCGATCGATTGGCGAACGGCTTGTGCGATCGTTCGGCTGGCATCCGCCTGAAGATACAGTTGGCCGTCGCAAGTGCTCACGTTGGGACAGGAAAAGTTCGTCTCCACGCAGTCGGCGCCGCTCTCTTTGGCCCATTGTGCACACAGAGCGTAGTCTGCAGCCAGATCGTCGATCGACCAGCCAGGCTGAACGCTGCCAACGACCGAGACCGTCAGAATCTTCTCCGAGGCAAGCCGGTTTCGCGTGCGTTCAACGTCGGCCCGCCAGATGTCGGGATCTTTGGACGGCATTCCGAAGGAAACCGCCCAACTACTCTGCATCGATACCGTCGCTGGAATTGCGGACTCGCCGCCGCGCATCATCCCTTCGACTCGCACAGGTTCCAGGTTCGGCAACGGATAACATTCGCGGGCGCGGCTGCGAACGGTTTTATAGGTCAGCACATCAAAACCGAGACTGGCGTAGTACAACAGCCAGTCGCCGTTAAGCAGTGGACCGGCGGGGATTCCCAGCGGAGAGGGGACTTCGCGCCCGCAAAACGTCCACGCGCCGGGGAGGGAGGGAATGTCGATCTCGACGGTCGGCGGGGCGTGCTCGTAGTTCCAGATATAGCTCTGTTTGCGGTCGTAGCGTGGCAGGGTCGCGGTCATGTACTGGAACTGGCTGTAGGAATCGTTTGATCGTCCGCTAACGCACCAGGTTTCAATTTTCGGGTCGCCGAACTTATGAGAGTTCTGAAACTTGCCTGCACCAAACGAGTGTTCAGAAGTCTCACGACTTCTGCTACCCAAATTATTGGGTTTGACACGGCACTAAACACTAAACCGGACGACGATCTCATCGCCGTCTTGCACCACATATTCCTTGCCGACCAGTTGGTGCAGACCAGCGGCTTTTACTTCGCGTTCTGAGCCGAGCCGCAGCAAATCGGCGACGGCCATAACTTCGGCCCGGATGAATCCGCGCGCCAGATCGGTATGGATCGTGCCGGCGGCATCAACGGCGGTCTCGCCCCTCTTCAGCAGCCATGCGCGAACTTCTTTTTCGTCGGCGGTGAAAAATGTGATTTGGTCGGTGATTTCGAAGATCGCCCGCAATAGTTGGTCGCGGCACGGTTCGCCCAGTCCCAATTCCGCGGCGAATTCGGCCCGATCGGCTTCGTCCAATTGGGCGACGTCCAATTCCAGTCCGGCGGGAGCGGCAATCACCTTGTGGCCCAGCGCCTCCACGGCGGCCAGTTTCTGAGCATCGAATTCGGCTTCGGCCGTATTGAGCAGCAGCAGTCTGGGCTTGCGCGTCAGTAGGGAAAACGATTTGGTGAACTTTTCCTGGTCGTCGGAGAATTCCTGATCGCGGAGCGACTGTCCGTCGTTCAGCGCGGATTCAATCGGCTCCAACAGCTGCAATTCGGCCTGCAGTTCTTCGCGATCGGGACGCGGCTTTTTGATATTTTCGCGCAGCTTCGCGACGCGATTGCTGACGACCTGCAGATCCGCCAGCACCAAGTCATCTTCAAACGAGCGGGCATCAGCTTCCGGATCGCCTCCGGCATAGACACCGACGACCTGCACCAACACGTTCGCTTCACGCAGCACCGACATCCGCTGCGCGTTGCCTTCTCCCTGATCGCGGCTCAGGCCGGGAGTGTCAAAGAGTTCGATCTTGGCTGGGGTGATCTTCTTGGGGTTGTACAGCGCCACCAAGTCGTCAAAGCGTTGGTCTGGTACAACCGCGGTGCCGACCTGTCCGGTATGTGCCTTAGAGATATCGGGCTGTGTGCCGGTCAGCAGTTCAAAAATGCTGCTTTTGCCACTGCCTTGATAGCCGACGAGTCCGATTTTCATGAAAGTTTCCGTAGTGATCTGCCTAAGGATATAGGGCTCGTTCTATCGGCCGGGGCGTTGTTTTTCAATTGCACGCGGAGCGCGCGTCGGTCAAGCAAACATCTGACCGTCGCCGACCGGGGCGAATGCGTTTCGGTAGTGGGTCAGCGACGGCGTGGAACCATCATCCGGCCACAAGATGGCGACGACGTCGAATCGAGCCGGCGATTCGAGCAACCGCTGTTGTTTGAGATAACCGAGTGCCACGCGCGTGAGCTGTCGCTGTTTGTGAGCGGTTACGGCCTCGGCCGGGTGTCCGGCGGCATCGCTCTTGCGGGTCTTCACCTCGACGAAGACGGTGATTTCACCGTCGCGGGCGATGAGGTCAATCTCTCCGAAGCGATTGGTGTACTGGCGGGCGATGATCGTGTACCCCTGTCGGCGGAGATGCTTGGCGGCGAGACGCTCGCCCCGATTTCCGAACGTTCTGGCCAGCCAGCCGCGCATGACTGCCTCCTCGCGGACCGCGAATCCCGTTCATCGGTTTTCGAGCAAATCGACTTGGTCCGAGCACTCATCACAAACCGACGCGGATCACTTGTCGCTCTTTTTCGGACGCCGTTCCGCCAATCGCGTTGCTTTGCCGACGCGGTCACGCAGATAGAACAGCTTCGCCCGGCGAATGCGGCCGTGCCTGAGCACTTCCAGTTTGGCGATTTTCGGCGAATTGACCGGAAACGTCCGTTCGACGCCCTCGCCGGCGACAATACGCCGCACGGTAAACGTCTCACGCGTTCCCCCGCCGCGGCGGGCGATGACGACGCCGTTAAAAACCTGAATCCGCTCTTTATCCCCTTCGAGGATCCGCGTATGTACGTCGACGGTGTCGCCGATTTCAAACTCCAGCGGGGTTTCCCGGATGCTGGATTCTTCAACCGCTTTGAGTAACTGATCCATGATTCGATCCTTTTCGTGATGGGGTTGGTGCGTCACCCCGTCGGGTCCGCTGTGCGGACCATCGTATTCCGGTTGTCCTCGAACGTCGCAACATTCCGCTCAGCGGACGCTACTCGAGTAAATCGCTGCGACGCTCTTGTGTTCGTTTGAGACTCTGTTGTTCGCGCCAACGGGCGATTTCCTGATGGTTTCCGCTCAACAGGACGTCGGGCACTGTCATGCCGCGAAACTCACGCGGACGCGTATATTGGGGATATTCCAACATCCCCGATTCCGCGAAAGAATCGTATTTGCTGCTCGTTTCATCTCCCAACACATTTGGAATCAAACGAATCACCGCGTCGATGATCAACATTGCAGGGACTTCTCCGCCGTTGCAGATAAAGTCGCCGGCGGAGATCTCCAGCGGCTCGAGTCCTTCTCGTATTCTCTCGTCAAACCCTTCATAACGGCCGCACAACAACAGCAGCCGATTGTATGTTGATAATTCCTCGACCGTTTTCTGGTCTAACCGCCGACCTTGCGGAGTCAGCATGACCAGCCGCCCCGGCTCGTCGGCGGACTGTTGGACCGCTTCCACACAGTCGAACACCGGCGGGCAGGCGATGAGCATGCCGGGGCCCCCGCCGTAGGGTGTGTCGTCGACTGACTTGTGAACCCCGGTGGCCCAGTCCCGGATGTTCCAGCGATGGATTTCCACCAGGCCGGCATCGATGGCTTTTTTTAACAGACCTTGCTCAAAATAGCCGTCAAACAAGCCGGGAAACAATGTCAGAAGATCGAACCGCATCTCAATGAACCGCTATCACCGGACATCCCGTTCGGTTCGACTTTCTGTACAAGGTTTCTGGTCCTGGTCAGTTGCTTCAATTACTCTGTGGCTTCTTCGGCCGTGGCTTCGGCGGTTTCCGCGACCGGTTCTGCTGCTGCTTCGGAGGATTCAGCCGCGTCTTCAGCCGTCGTTTCCGGTTCCGCTGCGGCTTCCGGTTCCGGTGGAGGCGGTTCCTTGGGCGGCGTCATCGGGGGCGGAGCTTTGACCGAACCAAATTTGTTTTGCCGGACCTTCTTGATCAGTGTTTTAACTTTGTCCGAAGGTTGGGCTCCGACTGAGATCCAATAGTCGACGCGTTCCAGATTCAGCGACACCCGCTGCGACTTGTCGAGCACCATCGGATCGTACGTGCCGATATCTTCGATCGTCTTGCCGTCTCGCTGTTTCCGCTGGTCCATCACACAGATTCGGTAAAACGGCCGATGCCGTCTTCCCAATCGCTTCATTCGAATACGTACCGCCACGCACTACTCCTTAAAACTGTTTTATAGATGCTATTCGCTGAGGACGCCGAGCGGGGTGGAATCCGAAATTGGGAGTCCGCTGCGGCGAGTTGATCGCTGGGACGACGCACCATCCCCACGTTGGGGGAAACGGCGATTTCAACGAATTCTGCCCAAAACAGCAACCCTGGAACGACTTAGAACGCGGATTTTCGCTGAATTGGCTCTCGTGCAGAGCGTTTTCTACACTTTTTGGACCGGTTTTCGACAGTTTCCCAACAAAATCGGGCCAGTTCGCGAAATTGTCACCTGCGTTTGCGATTCTTCTTACGCTGTTGTTTGGCGTTCTTTCGCTGCTTCTTCTTGAGTGCTTGAATCTTAGCCTTGTCTTGAGGGCCACGTTTGCTGCGCTGCTTCTCCTTGCGCATCTGTGCCCCGGGATTCAATAATCCGCCCTCGCCCATCTCTTTGACCGCCCGCATCCGTTCGCGGACAGACATGCCGGCCATTTTAGACATCATGCCGGACATGCCGTTGAAGTCCTTGAGCAGCCGATTCACATCTGACGGATCGACCCCCGAGCCCTTGGCGATCCGGCGGCGGCGGCTGATGTCGATGAGGTCGGGATTCTCCCGCTCCTGGGGCGTCATCGACTGAATCATCCCCTCGACCTGCTTCATGTCCTCGTCGGGGTTCATGTCGCCGATCGCATCCAGAGCGCCTCCCATGCCGGGAATCATCTTCATGACCTCCCGCATCGAGCCGAGCTTTTTCATCTGTTTCATCGTGGAGAGGAACGTATCGAGCGTGAACTTCCCTTCACGCATCTTGCGTTCCGCCTCTTCCATCTGCTCCTGGTCGAATGCTTCTTGTGCCTTTTCGACCAGGGTGCGGACGTCGCCCTGACCGAGAATCCGTTCCGCCATGCGGTCGGGATGGAACTCATCCAGTTTGTCCAATTGCTCGCCGACCCCGACATACTTAATCGGCACGCCGGTGACGTGTTTGACGCTGAGTGCGGCGCCGCCGCGAGCATCGCCGTCGAGCTTGGTCAAAATGACGCCGTCGAGTTCCAACGCTTCGTTGAACGCCTTGGCCGAATTGACGGCGTCCTGGCCGGTCATCGCGTCGCAGACAAACAACACCTGCTTGGGGTGCAGCCGGTTGTCGATCTGCTCAAGTTCTTTCATCAACTCATCGTCAATGTGCAGTCGGCCGGCGGTATCGAGGATCAGCGTATCGACATTGCCCGCCGCCTTGGCCGCTTTGAGGCCGTTGCGGCAGACGCTGACCGCGTTATTCCCCTGCGGATCTTCAGAGTGGACCGGGACGCCGACTTGTTCGCCCAACGTCTTGAGTTGTTCGATCGCCGCGGGCCGTTGCAAGTCGGCGGCGACAAGCATCGGACGGCGGCCGTTGTTGAGCAGATTGCGGGCCAATTTGCCGCAAGTGGTCGTCTTGCCGCTACCCTGTAGTCCGCACAGCATCAAGACCGTCACTTCATTCTTTGCGCCCAAGTGCAGTGAATGATCGACCGGCCCCATCAGATTGATCAACTCTTCGTAAACAACCCCGATAAACTGCTGCGCGGGATTGATCGTTTTGAGCACTTCGCGGCCGATCGCCGCTTCGCTGACCTGGTCGGTGAACGCCTTGGCGACTTCGTAGTTGACGTCTGCTTCGAGCAGCACCTGCCGTACCTCAGTGAGGCTGTCGGCGATATTTTTTTCCGTCAACTTGCTCTGGCCCCGCAACGAATCGAGTGCGGAGGTGAGGCCCTTGGTGATATTTTCGAACATGGCAAATCAGTTTTTGAAAGGGAGTTCCGCCGGAAGATTCACCGACGGAGGGAGGTCTGCTGAGCGGTCTATTCTAGGTGAGGGGGTTTATGATGACAACACCTTGTATGCAAGCATTGCCGCGTCGTTCTGAGGCGAATGAACTCTCCACGCAACCGGGATGGCAAAAGTTAGCGGTTCGATTTTCTAGATTTGACGGGTGCCATTGTTTAAGATGGACCGTGACTATTCATTTCGGCTCTCTCCTTCAAATTGTCCACGATTCATCCACAGCTTCTCGGAGAAACCCATGTTTCGTCTGTTAGTGACAGTCTGCCTGTTTTCGGCGGCGTTGTTTTGGAATACCGCCGCGCACGCACAACTTGAAGTCGGCGCCGCGATGCAGGTGATCACGCCCGATCCTTTACTGCCCATTTCGGGCGGAGTCGGCATCCCGAAGCCGGCAAATGGGAAACGGGGCGAACTCACGGCACGGGCCATGGTGTTGCGTAAAGGCGAAACGACCGTCGCCATCGTCAGCTTGGACCTGCTCGGCTTTCCGTCGGTGCTGTGCGAACGAGTGCACAAGCAGGTCCCGCGTATTCCGGCGGAGAACATTCTGATCGGCTCCACACACACGCACAGTGCGCCGGATTGCTACGCGTTTCCCAATCGCCGTGGAGGGCACACGGGCGATCTGAAATATATGGACGACGTCTGTAATAAAACCGCGGCCGCGATCAACGATGCCCTCGACAAGTTGCAGCCCGCTTGGTTGAAGATCAACACCGGCGAGGCCAAAGGCAAGATCGCTTACAACTATTACGCGCCCAATCTCTACGACCGGCGGATGAGCGTGATTCAAGCGGTCACGCCGCAGGGCAAAACGATCGCCACGCTGGTCAATTACGCAGTGCACCCGGAGGTTTTGGGCAATAGCGAGGGCGTACTCAGCCCCGATCTCGTTGGTCCGCTGTGCGACAAGATTGAGAAAGAAGTCGGCGGGATGGCGATGTTTATGAACGGTGCGCAGGGCGGCATGATCACCGCCGACAACCGCGAATTGGACCGTCCCACCAATCCGCTCACCGCTCATTGGCACGATTCGCGGACCTGGGAGGAGTGCATTCGCATCGGTCATCTGATGGCGGACGAGTCGCTGCGGATCATCAAGAAAGCGCCGCTGCAGAAAGATCCCCAACTCCACTGCGACTCGATTGACGTCACATTTCCGGTCGAATCGCCGTTGATGTGGGCGATCATTTTGGGCTCGCCGCTGAAGTATCCGCACAACGACGATCAAAGCATCACGACACGAATTAACGTCGTCAACATCGGCAACGCGCAGATATTGACGATCCCGGGCGAAGCGCTTCCGAACATCGGGTTTTACCTCAAACGCAAAATGCACGGCGAACACAACCTGCTGTTCGGCCTGACGAACGACGCCTTCGGCTACATTCTGACCAAAGTCGATTTCAACAGCTTCCCCCGTTACGACTATGTCTCGCGCACGTCGCTGGGCGAGATGACCGGCGAGATTCTGATCGAAAAGTCGTTGGAATTCGTCGACAAGTCTCCCCAACCGGACAAGTTGAAAGAATAGGAGTACAGGTCGGTTTTTGCCTGAGGCGATGAAAACATAGAGAACCGTTTCTCTGGGTGGCCGCGATTGCGCAGCAATCGGGGCAGGCGCAGCCTGCACGAGGCCGCAATTTCACCGCAGCCCAAGATTGCGAAACCGCAACGTCTGCGACGGTGAAATTGGGGCCTCCTGTGCCTACGGCACCCCGATTGCATTCGCAATCGCGGCCACCCAAATCGTGGAGCATAAGCTTCCCGCGTCATCGACTGGACTTCCTGCAGCGATTGGTGACGGATTCGATTTCCCGTTAGGCGCATCAAACGGAGAAAACGATGGACCTGGAGACGAAATCGGGCTTTTGGACTTGGAAGAAGCTCATCTGCCTGTTGGTGCTGTCGATTGTGCTTTCGCTAGCGTACGCGTGGCGTGCCCATGTGGCGAAAATTGACGCGAAGCTCGCCGCTCTGCGGGCCGCCGGGTTTCCGACAAGCGGCAGCGAGTTGAACGACTACTATCGCGTGCCCGCAGGCGTCGCCGACAGCACCGAGTTGTGGGTCGAGGCCATCGACGCCGTAGAGGCCGCGGACCTCTACTACCAGGGGAAATCGTTGCCATTCATCGGAGATCCTGAGGCAGAGCTTCCTCCACCTGGCGAAGCGTGGGACGACTTGGAGGCGTGGCGTGCTTTGCTGACCGAGTTGGAGAGTGAATTGCAATCTATCCGTGGGGCGGCTGAGACGGGCGGACAGGTTCGCTTTCCTGTCGATTTTATGGCTGGGATTAGTTACCGAATATCTTCTACGGTTCATTCGCGCAATGTTGCTAAACTGCTGTGGCTCGATGCGCACGTAAGCGCTCACGTCGGAAACGTTTCAAGGTCTTTGCGCGATCTGGTGGCGATTTTTGCGTTGTCCGATGCGCTACGCGGAGAGCCGACATTAAGTTCACAATTTACGCGGCGTGCGCTTTATTTGATTGGTTGTGACGGGCTGAGGCAACTCTTGCCACATTGCAATTGGAGTGACGCCGATTTGGAGTCTCTGCAGAGGACGGTCTCTGCGGCAGGGTTTCGGGCGGAACTACGGCAGGCCTACATCGGCGAACGAGCCGTGTTGCTAACAGCACTCAATCAGCTTCCGATTGGTCCGTTGCGGCCCGCAAACAAACAGGAGTTGTTGGAACTATTCGATATTATTTTCGAAGCGCTCTCATACGAGTGGCCTGGTGCCATGCTGCGTCTCGATGCGGCTGAGAAGCGAAAAGCCGAATTCTTAGAGAGTCGATTTGAGCGGTACACCCTGTTCCCAGCTTACTTTTACCAGCCTGCTGGTGAAAACTCATTCCTTGGCGCGGCAGGCGCCGAAGCACGCCGGAAGTGTGCGATCGCCGTCATTGCGGCGCAGCGATACCGCCTCAAGCATGGCCGATTGCCCCGGTCGCTCGCGGAGATCGAGCCGGAGTTGCTGGGGACCGACGCTGAGAATCCCGTCGAGCTGATCGATCCCTTCGACGGCCAGCCGCTCCGGTTTCGGAATGAGGCGGCTCGGATCCTGATTTACAGCATTAGCTATGATCTGCAGGATGACGGCGGCCGAATCGAGCCCGATGAAACTTCCAGAGCTGCAGATGTAGGCTTCTCGCTCGACAAATAAACCGAATGTCCCGTCGCCAGTTCACGTGGAAACGAGTCGACTCATCGCGATGGAGTTAGATCTCGTCGTCGTCGTCGTCGTCCAGTTCATCATCCGGGAAATCGGGGTGCAGCGGGTCGCCGGGGTTGAAGAAAAAATCGCCCAGACCCATCGGCACGTTCGTTCCCCCCAGGGTTTGCGATTTGCGGTCCGCCAGGGATTGTAGGTCGAGCGCATCCTCGCCCAGGCACCGCTCCAACGCCTCACGCCAGGCGGCGTCTTTGCTCACCGGGTGATCGGGATCCTGACGCAGGCGTTTGACGGCGTACCGCAGCACGTTGATGCCGTCGCGCGTGGAGAAATCGAGCTTTAGCTCGTGCGCCTGCTGCAAGAACTCGACCGTCAGATTTAGAATGTCCTCCTCGGCGAAGGGAAGATGGTACTTTAGAATCGCCATCTCGTCTTCACGATTGGGAAAGGAGAGCCCCAGCGTCGGCTGCAGCCGGCTGAGAATGTAATCGGGGATCTCGAACGTCGATTCGTCGTCGTTCATCGTCACGGCGCAGCGAAAGTCCTTGTGGGCCTGAATCGTGATCCCCGCCACAATCGATTCGACGTAGCGGCGGTGGTCCAGCAGCGGCGCGAGGCTGGCCCACGACTTTTCATTCATGCGATTTCCCTCGTCGAGCACACAGATGCCTCCCTGGATCATCGCGGTCACCAGGGGCGAAGCGTGATAGGCGATCTTGCCGCTCTCGGCCAGCACCGGCGTGACGAGCAGGTCTTCGGGACGCGTGTCCGCCGTGCATTGGTAGATATACAACTCCTGGCCGCGGGCCCGTGCACCGGACATGCCCAGCGTGGTCTTGCCGATGCCGGGCGTCCCCACCAACCGCGGCGTGAGCGCCAGATCGGCGTCGTCCACGACCAGCCAACAGGCCAGCAATTGCTTTAAAATCTCCTCCTGCCCGATCCAATTCCCGTCCGATTCGTCCGGCCGGCAAAGCTGCAAGAGAGTGCCGTCGATTTCAACTGATGCGGTCATGCTGTAAAAATATCGAGCTGCGAACTTGAAAATGTGATCACGACAATGGTTTGTCGAGTCCGAATTATACCAGCCGACCCCGCGCGCGGACAGAGGGGTGAATTGCACGCCGTAGGGTCCGCTGTGCGGACCGCCCAAACGGCGGTCACATCCCAATCTCGGTCCGCACAGCGGACCCTACTTTTGGGTACTTAGTCGGATGACGCATGACGAGAGAGGCATTACCTATGGACCAACCACATCCACAAAACACGGACGTTGAATCCGTTCCCAAGGACGTCCGTGAAGAACGCGAATTGTTGGCCGGGCCCCGGTCACCGATCGCCGAGTTTTGGCGCGTGCTGCGCATTGTGCGCGAGTTTGTGCGGGGGTTTCGCGCCCTGCACCGTGTCGGGCCTTGCGTGACGGTCTTCGGATCGGCCCGTTTTGGTGAAGGGCACGCGTATTACGAACTGGCGCGGAGCGTCGGCCGGGCAGTTAGCGAGTCGGGTTTCGGCATGATTACCGGCGGCGGGCCGGGAATTATGGAAGCGGCGAACCGGGGCGCGCAGGAGGCGGGCGGGCTGAGCATCGGTTGCAACATCATGCTGCCTGAGGAGCAGCAGCCGAACCCCTATTTGGACCGTACGATCACGTTTCGTTACTTTTTCGTCCGCAAGGTGATGCTGGTGAAATACTCGCAGGCGTTCATCATTTTGCCCGGCGGGTTCGGCACGATGGACGAAGCGTTCGAGGCGGCCACGCTCATTCAAACGGCCAAGATTCACGACTTCCCCGTCATCTTCGTGGGGACCGATTATTGGGACCGTTTGTTTCGATTTCTACGCGAGGACATGATTCCCGCCGGGACGATCGACGAAGCCGACGTCGGCCAGTTCGTGTTGACCGATTCGGTGCCGGAAGTGATTGAATGTTTGCAGGCGTGCCCCTCGTCGCCGATTGGCGAGTCCCCCGGAAAGGGGAAAGGCGTGCGGCGCCGCTGGGAGTTGAATTCGTAACGGGCGACCGGCAGGCCACGCGGTTGGATTTCCGGTCGCTAATCAGCGTTCCCTTACAACCCGTGCACGCGTCGCGTTCCCACCCCCGCACCGCCGCTTTGTGGCGTTTTGTCAACGCCTGTGCGCCGGCCGTGTGATAATGTTTATTTACGGCAACATGACGCCACACAAGGCTCAAACTTCGCGGTCAGAGCAATCGGCGTAATCGATTCAAACGCAACCAGCCTTTGCTGATCGCGGCGGCTCCCAGCGGCCGACGGAGCCCCAATTCTTCTCTGGACGAGAAGTCCGCGCGTTATTGCGCGGCCACCGAGATCGTTCGATGCACAGGAGAACTGCCATGCCGACTCGCAGAATTCATTCGCAGCACTCGCTATCGGCGGGAGGGTTTGTCCACAACGATGAACCCGCAGAGGAGCGTCCGCTGGCGACCGGGTTAGCAGCCAAACCAACGACAGCGGCGGCAGTCTATGACGAGATCAGCCAGTCGCTGTGCTTGACCTATGACGGCGTCCGAGATTTGTCCTCAGTGGGGCACTCCTGGACTGAACCGGAGATGGAGCGGTTGATTCGAGAGGTCTCGCGCTCAAGCAGTTCGGACGTCATCGAGACGCTATTGCAATCGTGCGTCGGAAGTTTCACTCAGATGTTCCATGCCGATGCAGTTGAGGGAACATGTACGACTAGCCCGTCTGAAGCGGTGCAGCTGGTCGGCCATCAGTTGCTAAGGAGATGGCGCGAAGGGCGGGAGAACGTCGATCGTTCCGGAGTACGTCCGAATCTTGCGGTCGGCGCGCCGTCCGCGAAACTGTGGCAATCGTTCGCCGGGACCTTCGGTGTCGAACTGCTCCCAATTCCTGCGGATACGGCGCGGCACTGTTTGAATCCACAACAGGTGCGGCGGCACATCGATGAAAACACAATCGGAGTCGTCGGCGTGCTTGGCAACCTGCCGACTGGGAATTTTGATCCGATCTGTGAACTGCACGATGTGATTGACGGGATCAATCAACGGCGTGGCTGGAACGTGCCGATCCATGTCGACGCCACGACGGGCGGATTTGTGGCGGCGTTTGCTCATCCGGAACTTGTGTGGGACTTTCGATTGCCGGGGGTGCAGTCGATGCAAGTCTCCGGCAGTGGTTATGGAATGACGGCCCCGAATCTCCACTGGGTCTTGTGTCGTGAGGCTGATGTCGCTGGGTCTGTGCCTGATGCGAGCGTCCTGTGCGGATTGGTCGCCCAGTTTTACAACTTTCAACGTTTTGGACGAAGCGGATACGTCCGGTTGCTCGCGGAAATCCGCGATGTCGCCAACACCATCGAACGGAGTCTGCAGGCGACCGGTCGGCTAGAGGTGATGAATCAATCCCCCTGCCTGCCGGCGATCTGTTTTCGCGTGGCGGACGCCCCCTGTGCCTGTACTCTCGATCTGGCCGTAAGGCTGCGAGAGCGCGGGTGGTATTTACCGGTGGAGACGCTGGTGGACGCCGGCGGCGCGTCGCGGCGCATTCTGCGTCTGGTGATTCCCGATGGATTTGGACCAGACTCAGTGAGGTCCTTCATCCGTGATCTACGCTGCGCATTACGCGATCAAGAGCAGATGACCCGCGATCGTCGTTCGAGTGCGCTACAACGCGTGCATCCTCAGACCATTCGACGGTCGGTTGCAAACGCCCTGGCACGATCCGCGGTCTTCGTTGCCGGCGGATTTTGGACGTAATTTCGCCTCCTGAATTTTTCGGATTAGGACCGCGAACAATGGTTCGGCGATTGATTGGGGGACAGGTGCGTCATAAAATTGAGGTTCGTGTTTCGTCCTGCATTTCCTCATATTCCCGTTCCATCTCTTTATGACGTCGCACCTCGATCGGCACACGGCGCCGGCGCGCCGCATTCAGGAGCCTCCGTTTCGCCTGAATTTCCTCAGGTCATTTGGGGCGAGGGGCGTCAGATATGTCTTGATGTTAGTGGGTGTGATTGCTTTCAGTGCACCGCGGCTTGCGGCTCAAGAAGCGGAAAAACCAGCTCCGAAGCCCAAAAAGGAAGAGAAGGAGAAGGACGGAAAAGTCTATCTCCTGAAGTCGGAGAAGTTTTTCGACGAGTGGAAGTACTTTACCGCCGACGAAAACATCAAGCGCGAGCAGAATTGGGAATTGATTACGGAGATGGAGGGAGGAAAGGAGTTCAAGATTCTCAAGTGCACCGGCAAGCCGTTCGGCTATTTGCGCTCCAAGGAAAAGTTTGAAAACTGTGAGATCGGCCTGGAGTGGCGTTATCCCAAGGCTGAAAATGGCAACAGCGGCATTCTGGTGTTCATCGATGGCAAGGACCAGATCTGGCCCACCTCGATTCAAGTCCAGTTGCACCAGCCGCATGCGGGCCGCGTTTTTGCGATGCAGGGTGCCAAGTGCGAACCGGCCGAACTGCCCGGACGTATGCCCGCCAAGCCAGCGAATGAGTGGAACACATGCAAGATTACCTGCCGTGACGGCACGATTTCGCTGATGATGAACGGCCAGAATCTGGGCGAAGTCAAAAGCTGCATGCCCGCCAAAGGCTATATCGCGCTGCAGAGCGAAGGCGCCGAAGTCCACTTCCGGCGGATCTGGAAGCGGCCTCTGAAGAAAGAGAAAGAAAAACAGACCGAAAAGTAGTCGACGACGCCGACACTTCAGCTTGAGACAACCCTTCCCAGATCACGCAACAATTCCAGCGAATAGATTCCAGTTGCGTGGCCGTCGCTGAAGGCGATTCCGTAGGCGTAATTGCCCAGCGGCCGCATGCCTGTAATCTTGATCGGCACGGCTTCATCGATGGCGAGGATGCGGAGATCGGTTTTTGGTTCCTCCTGCTTGTGACGACATGTCGCGCAGGGGCACCTCGCGCGGAGAACGGCCGACTCGTATTCGAGCGTCACACCGTCGTTCCATTCAATCATCAGCTTGTCGTCACGGCTGGTTAGACCGACAGGAACGGGAACATCGGACATCGGCTTCACTTCTCCACGGATCAGGTTCTACTCTGCGTCGCTGCGCCGGAGCACCAAGACTTCACATTCGGCGTGCCGAATCACACGTTCCGCAACAGAACCGAGTACGAATCGCTGCAGGCCTCCGTAACCGTGCGAAGGGATCACGATCAAATCCGCGCCGACCTGCTTGGCGTAGTTGGTGATCTCGGTTCCGGGATCGCCGAACCTCACGTCAAATCTCGTCTCAGGCAGGTTCAATTTCGCGGCTTGTTTGGCAAACGAGTCCCGCACGGCGGTCTCCCGTGATTGGTCTGTCACCTCGCCCCAGACCACGCCGGGCGAGAGGCCTTCCAGCGGAACGAGAACGTGCAACACGTGCACATCGGCCGTGGAAGACGCCAACTCGACCGCGACGGGGATCGCGTCCATGGACGTGTCGGAAAAATCGATGGGAACGATGACTTTCTGTCTCGGCAACCACGCCATATTCGGCCTCCCGCAAAAAAACACGTGCCGGCTGCATCACGATCGCATCAGTCTCGATCGCCTGCCTTCCTGCAACGCCTCATCAAGGTTGGTTCTATTTTATCGTGCAACGGTCCTCGCATACAAACCAGTGATCGAGATGCCACGGTAATTTGTCGCGCGGCTGCAACAGGCGGGTGACATTCGAGCGTCGCGAAAAAAAATCGCAAATTAATGGAAATCAAATTTTCGTCAAAAATTACGAATTTTCGATGCCCGCGAAGCGCGGTCCGGCTATACTGGGAACCATGTTAGAGGAGTGGAGATGAGTTTTCGGGCTTCAATCGTTCACGAGATGAGTTCGTTTCCGTCACGCAGCAGCATCTTGAACCGTGTTCCCCCACGGTCTGTTGCGTATGATGACTCTCGATCGGTGCTCCTCGCTTGTCCGCCGCGTCGTCATTTCGGGACGCATCATAGATCAATTCGATAGGACGCGGCCTCGTTGAGTTTTCGTTAAGAGGAGTGGAGAGAATGCCGGAGGGAACAATCAAGAAGCTGGTGTCGGACCGGGGGTTTGGATTTATCGATTCGGGAGGCAAAGATATCTTTTTTCATCTGTCTGCCGTCGAGGGAACGACTTTCGAAGCGCTCACTGAGGGACAACCGGTGACGTACGAAATCGGCGACGGCCCCAAAGGGCCGCGGGCGACCAACGTGACGCCCCAATAGTCGGAGGCTCAACCAGAGCCGCACGGGCCGGCGGCGACTGACCTTCCGACGAACCCCAAACAAACGATTCACCATCGCCCCCGGATGCGCGATCCGGGGGCTCATTTTTTGCGCATCGCCGCGAAGACTTCCATTGGCAGTTCGCGTGTCACGCTCAAGCCTCGTCATCCGCTTCGATCACGAATTGCTCCCCCGCCACTTCGACGGTGTCGCCCGGAACCAGCTTGCGGCGCCTGCGGGTTTCGACCGCTCCATTGACGACGACTTCGCCGGCTTGGATCAACAGTTTCGCTTGACCGCCGGTCTCGGCCATGTTGGACAGTTTCAGGAACTGATCCAGGCGGATCGAGTTTTCGTCAGCATCGGGCATTGCAAATCACGACTTGCCGCGCGGTTCGACCTTTAATTTGACCGCACGGTTCTCCGCATTGGGCTTCAGACTCAGCGGCAACGACCAGTGTTCGGTTCGAATCCGACACAGCCCACCGGCGCCGTCGCGACAAAATTGATATGTGACCGTGATTAGCAGTTTCGCTTCGCCGGAGTTCTTAAGGAGCGGAATCTCAAATTTGGCCGCACGTCCCGTGGCCGCTGCTTCTTTGCGGGCCTGCAAGTTCTCTTTGGCGATCAACGTCTGCTCCGCCTCCGCGCTAATTCGGTACGTGACCTCTGCCAGCGGATTGAGCTTGTATCCCTCGGGAAGATCAAGTGCCACTTCAAAAGGAAGGCTTCCCTCAGCGTGCACCGAGAGCGGATCGAGCTTGATCACGTTTTTGGGTGTTGCTGCTTTGGGCTTTGGTTTGGTGACCTTAGGCGCCGACAATCCCGCAATGGTCAAATCGGTGACCTCCCCGCTACTCAGGTTGGCGACGCGGATCTTGTGATTGTTGGTATCGGCGATGAACAACTTTGTACCGGCGATCGACAGTCCGGCGGGCTCAGAAAACTGCGGCGGATCGGCGGCGTCGCCCGCTTTGCCCGTCCCCAAAAACGTCTTGCATTCGGCCATCTGAATGTCGATCTGTTTGATGCGATGGTTGTAGCTGTCGGCCACATACAACTTTCCGTCCTGATAGGCGATCCCCAGCGGGTGCTGCAGTTTGACCTCGGCGCCGATCCCGTCGACATCGCCGAAGCGGAACAGGCCGCCTCCCGCCTCGCCGACCAGCGTGGTGACTTCGCCGTCGGGGTTCAAATCAATTTTGCGAACGGCCGATGCCTCGCTGTCCACGACGTACAAATACTCGCCGTCGGTTGCGATGCCCGATGGCTGCGCCATTTTTGCTTCCAACAAGGGACCATCGGTGACGTCTTCGAATCCCGAACCGGCGTATGTCTTCACCGTACCCGCTTGTTCGTCCAGCACCCACATTTGGTGCGGCCCCGCCATTGCGATATACAGCTTGCCGTCGATGAAGGAGAGTGCCCAAGGACTATTGAGTGCGGCATCTTTGATCGGGCCGCCCGCGGAACGGAATCTCGCCTGCTCGCCGGTTCCCGCCAGAGTCGAGACCGTTTTCTTCTTGAGGTCGACTTTGCGGATCAAGTGATTCTCCGTATCGGCCACGTACAACGTGTCTCCGTTGAGCGCCATTCCTTGCGGGTGGTCAAATGTGGCCGTGTCGTATCCACCGTCAGCCGCCCCCATGGCGCCTGTGCCGATGATGTCGATCAACTTGCCGTCGAGTGCGGCGATCACGATCCGATTGTGATTGCTGTCGGAAATGAAAAGCCGCCCGCTCGATTGATCAGCAAGAACCTTACCGGGATACCGCAGCGGGGTCCGTTTGGCTTTCTCCCGCTCCAATTGGAACTTGACGGGAGTTTCATCCAGCGTTCCTTTCTTGCGGTGATACTCAATCAGCGGGGTAAGGACCGCCTGGTCGAGACGTTCGTGCTGGAATTCCCCTGAGATCTTCCCGATGTAATATCCTTCGGGATCGATCAGTCCGATCGTGGGCCAAGCGTTGGAGAAGAACTTTCGCCAAAGTGTGAAATCCGAGTCATTGATCACCGGGTGTTCGATCTCGTACCGCATGATGGCTTGGCGGATGTTCTCGGTCTCTTTCTCATTCTCAAATTTCGCGGAGTGGACACCGATAACCACCAGTTGATTGGGATACTTTTTTTCCAGGGCCTTTAGTTCGGGTAGGATATGCATGCAGTTAATGCAGCAGTATGTCCAGAAGTCCAAAATCACGACTTTCCCGCGCAGATCTTGAATGCTGATTTCACCGGATGTGTTCAGCCATCCGTTGCCTCCGTCGAGGCTCTGCACGCGAAAATGCCTGGGAAAGGGGGACGGCGGATCGTCGGGCGGGTCTTGATCGGCCGGTTGCGGGTCCTTTTTTTTTGACTTGTCGGCCACCTTGTCCTTCCCTTTCGGATCCGCGTCGTCGGCAATCGCCGCGGCGGCGAGGCAGAAAACCGGGATCAAGAAAACTGCCAGCGCCGGCCACCAAAAATTGCGCACAGTGGGCCGCCGTCGTCGTCTCAAATGCATAGCGAATGTTCCTGAGAAGCGGTGGTCGAATGCCGGCGAGACAATTCGACGGCATACGAAGAATAACGCAGCGGCGGACCCGCTGACAACCTCGCTCACGCTTCGCCGGTCGCTTCCGCGCGGTCGACCACGTCCTAAGGAGTCTTCGCGGGGGGACGGTCGACGACCGTCCAGCTCTTGTTCAGAAACCGCTTCCCGTCGACTTGCACAACACGCAGGCTGATCCTTTTTCCGATCAGCGATTCGGCATTGGGAATCCAGTAGAACTTGCGGTCCTCGCCCCGGCCCAGTTTGACAACGGCGCGTTTTTGCCGACGCCGGCCGGGGATCAGGAGATTGCAGTTGAAGTTCAGGATCTCCAATGGGTTGTCGGTGTTGTTGGTGATAATTTGTTCCACCACCAAGATCGCGCGGCCATGTTTGCGTTCAATATGCGAATTGACGTCGAGTTTGATCTTGCCCAGCCCCAGCGTATACGGCCGATAGACGGTGAAACGATATTCACGATCGGCGGAAATTTCAAAGTCGATCGTCGAACGCAATCCGCCGATTCCGGCACCGCTGGGGAATGACAGCGAGACCGGCAGCTCATACTTTTCACCAGGACCCAGCGTGTGCGGCGAGCGTTGTTGCTCGACGTTCCATTTGTCGCTGAATTCCAGGTTGGATTTGATCGTCACACCCTGACGGAACGTGTTTAGCCCCAGCACGGTCTCCTGGTGTTCTCCGAACTTGCTGGGAAGACGCTTTCGCTGGAAGTCGACCGCCAGTCGCCAGCGGGCGATCGGTTCGGAGCAACCCCGGACAATGATGGGGACGGGGCCGACCTGCAAAACTTGCTGTTTCCAGGTCTTGCCCGACTTGCGGTCGGCCGTGCGTGTCATTTCTACGGTCTCGGCCCGGCGCGTGCGGCCGAACAGGTCGGAAATCACGATGTCCTCACCCAAATACATCTGTTCGGTGGTCGGTACATCGTTCCAAACGACCATCAACACCTCGCCCGGCTTGGCGAACACCACGTTTTGACTGTTGTTCGGCATGCTGAATTTGCCCAGGAACGTCGTTTCCTGCAGAGCCAAAGCGGTGGTCCGCCAGGGAAGAAACAGCTCCGTTGGAGAGCCGTCGGGGTGCAGCAGCCCGAATTCCGGGTCGAACGGATTAAACGCGAAGACGGCGTCCGCCTCGCCCAATCGGGCGACCATCATTCGCCGCACAAGGTCGGCGGCGCGTTGGTGCAACGGCAGCTTGGCTGGCAGCGGTTTGATGAGCACCCAACGGGGGATTCCTGTCTCCTTGGTCTGCTCCAAGTAGTGCTGCAACTGGGCGTCATCAGGCGTCGGATCGGTGTCGAGCGACAGAAAGCTGCTTGGCAAGTCGTCTTGAGCGGGCAGCGGCTGTTGCCAATCCCAGTGTACGCCGATCTGCACGTTGCGGCCCACGCGGTCGAACTCGCGTTTGATCGAACCGACGATCTGCGGCAGACTTTTCATGCCGATGAAACTCTTGTCGGTTTCATCTCCCAACTGCCAATGGCGAATGCGGAAGGAGTAGTTGGCGATGACCGGCTCCAGTGACGGATACCAGAAGTCGGTTGGCATCGTAAACACCTTGCTAAGCCCGGAACCGGTCAGATTCTGGGCGAACTTATCCATCAAACTCTGCGGAGGATGGTTGAGCAGACCGACTATTTTAATGTCCTTACGGCTGAGCCGCTCCATCAACTGCGACATCTCCGCAGAAGACTTGACGTTTCCCATGCCGCCGTCGGACCACAGCGGATATTTGATCCAGTTCACTCCTCCCTGCGCGGCGACCTCAGCGAGGTCGGGCACATTCATTTCGCCGGCACCCTCGGTGAGAGACCAGCCGAATTTTCCCCGGCTGCCCGGTTTGGCGCGTTCCATTACCGCGAACGTCGTTTCCTTCTGCAGGATCGATACGTCGTCCCGTTTAAACGTCGCCCGGACCCGGTAGAAGCCCTTTTTCAACTGGAACCCGTCCTGTTGATTGAGCTCGCTCAGGTCCCAGACGTAAGTCGCGTCCGATCCGTCCAATTCCGCATCGTCGGCGATCTTCTCTTTGCGTGTCCATTCAATCACTTCGCCGCGGTCGGACCGGTCGGATTCGGCCGTCTCCAACTCCAAAACGAGCTGATGGTGCCGTCCTGCCTCACGTCCGAAGACTTTGGCTTCAATCTTGACCGGATCACCTTCGATAAAATAGTGCCGCCGGCTCTGCGTGGTGACCTGCACCAACGGCAGACTGGCGAGACGCAAGTCGTCGAACCAAGCGTCGCCCTGGATGTCCATTTTTGCGCCGGTCATCAGGTGGCAACCGATGACCACGAATTTGAACTGCGGGTCGGGATTAAAGGGACCGATCCGGACGCGTTGATAGTCGGAATGTGTTCCCATGACGGGACGGCTCAGATGACGCGCTATCCGCTCGCGGCGGTAATTCAAAAATGACAGCGACACCAAAGCCGCGTCGTGGACCAAGCCCGATGTGCGAATCGACGCTTCCAATCCGTAAGCGTGGTCGGGAGTGATGCGAATGGCGGGCGAATAGTAGGTCGCCTGCCCCCCGTTTAACTTGAATCGCAAGGCCCGGCTGGTTCCTTGGTCGGTGCGGCCTTCGATCGGATCAATGAATGCTTCCACATATTCGGGAAACAGCGGACCCCGTCGTCGGCTCCAATCGGCCGGCTGCGGGAGTTTGTCCAGCGTGCGGTCCTGTTCTTGGTCAAAGGTGAACAGACGGATTGTCTCGGCCGCTTTGAACGGATCTAAGGTGGCACCCTCAGCGTCGGCGCCGGTCAACGCAAGAGAGAGTAGAACAGCGAGACTTCCAGACATGTCAAACTTCCGGTGCGGGACTGCGGCATCGCGAGCAGTCTCTTCGGCAACATGGGCGGCAAGGGACCTTCGTTAGCATCGACCGCCCCTGCGGCCTGCTGGACCGCCGTTCTGGTTGAGATGGACGTGTGACTTGGTTGGGATATGACGTTCGAAGCGGTCGGACCGGTTCGTTGGCCGACATTTACGACCGTATTCATCAACGGCGCGGCGGTTGTTATTCGGCTAAGCAGGCCGCAGCATAGGCGGCTGCCGCCTCGGCTGCCGGTGGAGAGACGTGTTTGGCAAGCGAGATAATCTCGCCGTCTTGTGAGCTGGAAACTCGCTTCAGTGCCCGCTGTGCGAGGACGGCGCCTGAACCGGAAAGTACCACTGCCCGGAGATCTTCGGCCGGAACCGGACAGACTCGCTGTATCGCCTCGGCGAGAACCTGTTCGTGCCGATCCGCCACAAATCGCGCTGCAGAACGGGCTTCCTCAATCGTCACTTCCGTGCGATCACAACAGAGCGTGCGTGCCAATCGTCCGTGAGCAAACTCGATCGTGGCCGGCCGGCCGTCTGCTGTGCCCAAGTCGTCGGCATCGGGCTCGATGTCGCCCAGCAAAAGATAGACGTCAAGCGTGGTGGCAAACCACTCTGCTGCGACCGGGCACATGCGGTCTTGGAAGGGCAGCTCCGACACGATGGCGCATATCGGCGTACGGCGAAAACCGTTGTAGAGAAGCTCTGACGACAAGAGACGTTCCACATCGGTCAATCCTGTCGAATGTACGTGCTGATCTCGCAGAGGAATGATGTCGGTTGTTGTGGAGCCGACGTCGATCAGCAGCCCGCGCGCGATGCCGAAGTGTCGGGCCGCCCATTCTGCTTGCAGATGCCAGTTGGCAGCGGCGACTTTCAGCGGTTCTTGAACCGCGCCGGCCGGAGACACCCAGCCTCCGTCCGTTCTCCAGAAGCGTGTCGGCTTCCCTTCTGCGGCGTTTTGGACCGCTTCGATAACAAACTCGACACCCGCCGCTTTGGACGGAAAGCAGTCCGCCAATTCGGCGGTCATCGTGACTGCCCAGCTTGACGTGGGAGAAAACTGTCCGGCGATCTGACGGAGTTCCGATTCGAGTTCGTGCGGCGACTTCCAGATCTCAAAACTGCGGACCGCGGCATCTCCCTGCGCGTTCGCCGCTTTAAGATTTGCACCGCCGATATCGAGACCCAGCACGGACATAACAAGACGCTTGCTCTACGAAGACTGATCAGCCCACCAAACGAGCGCAATGTAGGTGCGGCAACGGTGATCGGTCAATCCATGCACTCCCAACGGATCGCCGCCAGTGCCGACAGAATTGAGTGTAGTGGTGAAAACGATTGTGCGACTTTGTCGGCTGGAGAACTCCGTACAGCCGTCGGAAGTAGGGAGCCATAAGCTATGATTGTAGTCGATGCTCACGTCCTTGAACGGCCCCTTGATGCAGGCAATTTGTCATGTCCGAGTTCCAGGAGACCACGCCCGGCCGACGGCGGACTAGTTTTCGACAGCTCCTGTCGTTTGCGGTCGTCTCAGGTCTGATTTGCTGGCTGATCGAATATCCCATTCAGCCCGTACTGGCGGAGGTCAATCCGAACCATTTGCTCATCGGCGACGAGGCTGTATTCGAAGGGAGCTATGCCGTTCCGATTCTGGCGCCGCGCGAATTCGACGGTCTCACCGTCGAGGAAATCATGCGGTTGCGGATGCAGGAGGTCTGGCGACATCCGCTACTGATCGGGAAGAACTATGAGCCCTCCCGCGCTCTGTTCAGCCGACTTCGGAATCGAGTTCCCTGGAAGTCGTCCGTCAAACAAGCAGATGGCGACGGCGATTCGTCGTCAAACAGGGGCATTGCCGCGGAGTCATTTTTCGTTCTGAACCCCTACCTGCTGATTGCCGCAGATGTCATTGCGGTGGACGATTTCGACGGGCAAAGTCATGAAGCGGTCACGGGCACTCGTCAAGACGGGCCGGACACCAGTCTGTTTGATGGGCGTTGTCGTCCGCTGACGTTGACATGGCATCCGAACCTCGCCCGGGCTGAGGTGCACTATGACGTCACTCGATATCTCGAAGAAGTGAGTGAAACCAGGCAAATACCGATCTCGACTGACGCATTGTCGATTCGGCTTTGGGCGCTCAACGCGTCCGACATGAACTTGAACTACGCGGCCATCTTGCCCCAGGCGTCGTCGAACGTCGTCCATCCGCTAGGACGTCCTCAGCTCATCGCGATCGAGCAGTTTTTCCGGCATGGTTACGATTGTGGACGCGACAAAGGCTGTAACGAGATCAGCCCGCCGCAGTCGGAATTGGCTGAGTTTCGCATCACGTCGCTGCCTGCGGCGATGGAGGTGCGGTTGTGGCGCGACCCTCCCCGCGAGATCACAGATCCGCCGGCGTTGCGGTTTTTGCTGACTTTTGAGTAGCCGGCGAGGCATTTCTCGGCGCTTGAGGATTGCAGGCCGACCGGCGGAGTGGTACACAGGCGGTGAATCGCACAGCCGCGAAAACTCCACTGATCGCCTTGCAAACTTGACGAAACCGCATGTCACTCTTGAGTCTGAGCCGAGTCTCGTTTGCCTGGGACGGGCCGTTGCTGCTGGACGAAATCGCTTTGGAAATTGACCGGGGTGAACGGATCGGCCTGTTGGGACGCAACGGAACCGGCAAATCGACGCTGCTGTCGATACTGGCCGGAGAACTGGACCCCGATGACGGGGACATCGTGCGCGGCAACGGACTCAGCGTCGCCCGGCTTGTCCAAGAAGTCCCGCAGGGTGAGCATCGATGCGTGGCGGATGTCATTGCCGACGGCTTGGCGGACGATGAGGCGGCTCCCGCCGATGAGGACCAATGGCAGCGGGAGCGCACCGTTGAGACGGTTATGACCCGGATGAAGCTGGAGGGCGACGGGCTTTTCGCAGAGTTGTCGTCGGGCATGAAACGCCGCGTCCTGCTGGCGCAAGCACTCGTCGGCGAGCCGGACATCTTGTTGCTCGATGAACCGACGAACCATCTTGATATCGATTCGATCACTTGGCTGGAGGGATTCCTAAAGTCGTACGCGGGGACGCTCATTGTGGTGACTCACGATCGCGTATTCTTGCAGGAAGTGGCCACGCGGATTGTCGAGATCGACCGCGGACGCCTGTTTGACTGGACCTGCGACTATCAGACCTTTTTGCAGCGCCGACAGGCGGCACTCGACGCCGAGGAGAAACAAAACGCCGCCTTTGATCGCAAGTTGGCGGAGGAGGAGGTTTGGATCCGGCAAGGCATCAAAGCCCGCCGGACGCGCAACGAGGGCCGGGTCCGGGCACTGAAAAAAATGCGGGAAGAACGCCGGCAGCGCCGGCGGCAAATCGGCAACGTCAAGATGGAGGTCGACGAGGGGGAGCGCTCCGGGCAGTTGGTGCTTGATGCGCAGCATGTGACCTTCGCTTACGACGCAGATCCGGTCGTGAAGGACCTTTCCACGTTGATCACTCGCGGCGATCGCATCGGGATCATCGGCCGAAACGGCGCGGGAAAGACAACGCTGCTGAAATTGCTATTAGGCGACTTGCAGCCCGATAGCGGCACGATCCGGCACGGCACGAATCTGCAGATCGCCTACTTTGACCAATTGCGGGAGCGGATCGACGAAGACAAGACGGTTGCGGAAAACGTGGGCGAAGGACAAGAACAGCTGGTGATCAACGGAAAACAACGGCACATCTACGGTTACCTTCAGGATTTTCTATTCACGCCCGAGCGTGCCCGCCGCCCCGCGCGCTACCTCTCGGGCGGCGAACGCAACCGGCTGATGTTGGCCAAATTGTTCAAGCGGCCCTCCAACATGATTGTGCTCGACGAACCGACCAATGACTTGGACACCGAGACATTGGAATTGCTGGAAGAGTTGGTCGCCGACTATCGCGGCACGCTCCTGATCGTCAGCCACGACCGGGCGTTTCTCAACAATGTCGTGACGGCCACACTGGTGTTCGAAGGCCAGGGGCAAATCAAAGAATACGCCGGCGGATATGACGATTATGTGTTGCAATCGCAAGCTACACGGCCGCAAAGCTCGACGGAGAATCGACCGGCAAAGAAACAAAAACCGAATAAGTCAGGCGCGGACGGACCTCAAAAACTGAGTTACAAGGAACGCCGCGAACTTGACGAACTCCCCGAGCAGTTGCATGAGTTGGAGCAGCAAATCGCCGACTTGCAAGCAGCGATGGCGGACCCGGCGTTTTTCAAGCAGTCGGGTGAAGAGATTGCACGGGCAACCGCGCAGTTGAAAGAGCTTGAAGAGCAATTGAGCGAGAGCTATCGGCGTTGGGAAGAGCTTGAAGTGCGTGCGTGATCGGATTCGCCCAGGCTGATTCGGGGTAGGGGAGGGGACGCCTACGCGACAGGCCGGTCAATCAGCTGTCACGCGTTCCACATACAACATCTCCGCCGCCGCCTGTCCCAGCGTCACCAGTTTTTCCGGCATCTGTACGGAAACGATGCCGCCCGCGTCGCTGTTTTCCTGCACGGTCCCGACTTCGCCCAACGCGACACCATGCTCAGACAAGTACCGCAAAAACTCAGGCGCTTGATTGCGCACGCGGACGATTCGCACGGTTTCGCCCCCTTCGGTTTCCGCGAGCGGAATTCCGGCGTTCTCCCCGCTCAAGGTGCCATCGGCTGAGGGAATCGGGTCTCCATGCGGATCCACCTCCGGATGTCCCAGGTACTGATCGATACGGTCGATCAGTTCGTCGCTGACGGCATGCTCCATCCGCTCCGCTTCGTCGTGGACCTGATCCCACGTCAGGTCGAGCGTTTTTACCAGGAACAGCTCCAGCAACCGGTGCCGCCGCAACATGCGTACCGCCAGCATCCGCCCCTGCTTGGTGAGCCGCACGCCGGAGTAGGGCTTGTACTTTGCCAAGCTGCTGTCGGAGAGCGTTTTGAGCATACTGGTCACGGTCCCCGGTGAGACACTCAAGCCGGAGGCGATTTGTCCGGTTGATGCCCATTCCGAGCCGGTCTGCACGCAGATCTGCAGGATGGTTTTCAGGTAGTTTTCGACTGTAAGGCTGGGCATACTCAGCGGTTTGGAAATTTTGATCAATCAAAAAAAGTTGGTGGCTCGATTGACTTTCGGCGGGCGAATTGCCAAGATACGAGGCGTGATTGGGGTGAGTCACGCGAACTATCGTTTCGCACGTGACCTCTAATGTCGATTGCGATTGTACGTCTAAAGCCGCCCGGTTGCCATCGAAGAGAGAGCCGACTTGGCGCGCGCTCCCGATTGGAACAGGTCGGGCTATCGGTCCGTCGTGCTGCGCTGTCTCTCAGCGGTCTCGTTCTCTTCTCCCCCCGCAAAGGTAAAGCTTCGATCTATGCAAAAAACAGTAGCAATTCTCTTGGTGGCGGGACTGATCGCCGGTTGTATGGGCTCCTCCGCCAAGAACGCGGACTCCTCTCAGCCGGGAAAACTCAAGATTCTGGCGACGACCCAGATGATCGCCGACGCGGCCGGTCAGATTGTCGGTGAAGATGCCGAGGTCGACTACTTGATGGGGCCGGGCGTTGATCCCCACCTGTATCAGCCCACTCCACAAGACCGTATCCGCATTCAGGCCGCGGACGTCGTCTTTTACCATGGTTTGCATCTCGAAGGTAATCTGCACGAGATTTTCGAGAAGATGCAGTCAAGCGGCCACAAGACGGTCGCTGTCGCGAGCGACATTCCCGAGGAGCAGCTGCTCGGATGGGAAGGGGGACTGCACGACCCTCATGTGTGGCATGATGTGACGTTGTGGCGCCGCTGTGTCCAAACGATGGCCGACGCGCTGATCGAACAGGACAAAGATCACGCGGATGCGTACCGCACGCGCACCGATGCCTATATGAAAGAACTCGACGAACTGCACGAGGAGTGCCGCACTCGAGTCGCCGAGATTCCCGCCGGACAGCGGTGGCTGATTACCAGCCACGACGCCTTCAATTACTACGGTCGAGCTTACGGACTGAGCGTGGCTGGGATTCAAGGGATCAGCACGGAGTCCGAAGCGGGCCTGAAGGCGATCACTGATGCGGTTGATCTCATCAAGAAGCAACAACTGAAGTCGATTTTTCCTGAAACCAGCGTGCCTCGGGCGGCCATTCAGCGAGTCGCGGATGACAGCGGTGCGAGCTTGGGTCCTGAACTCTTCTCGGATGCCTTGGGTGGTCCCGGATCCGGCGCGGAGACCTATGTGGAAATGATTAAGACGAATACTGACCACATTGTCGGCGGCCTGAATGGCGATCCGGCGAACGAATAGTTCGTCTCGCAATCCGAAGACCGATGCGACATGTTGACGGAACTTCCGCGGCTCTCGAATCCATGCTCCCCATCAAAAGTGCCACTGATACTTCAATGATCCCGCAGGGCGAACAAGGCTCCGCTGACGAGGGTCGACCGAATCTGCCTGACTCCAGTCTTGGCGCCGATCGGCCGTTGCCGCTGTCGGTTCGCAGTTTGACCGTCAGCTACGATCGCAAGGCGGTGCTGTGGAACGTCGATCTGGATGTTTTTGCTGGGCGTATTGTGGGGGTCGTCGGTCCCAACGGCGCCGGCAAAACGACGCTGATCAAGGCGATCATGGGATTGCTGCCGCTGCAGTCAGGCACGATTCTGATCAACGGGAAGCCACTGAAGAAACAGCCAGGCGCCATCGGTTACGTGCCGCAGCGCGAATCGGTCGACTGGGATTTTCCCGTCACCGTCCACGACGTCGTAATGATGGGGACGTATGGGACATTAGGCTTGTTCCGCCGTCCCGGACGGAAGCAGCGCGAAATCTGTCGGCGCAGTTTGGACCAAGTGCACATGTCTTCGTACGCCCATCGGCAGATCTCCAATTTGTCGGGCGGCCAACAACAGCGCGTGTTCTTGGCCCGGGCGTTAGCGCAAGAGGCGGACTTGTACTTGATGGATGAACCGTTCGCCGGTGTCGACGCCGCAACTGAAGCGGCCATCATTGAACTGCTACGCACTCAGCGTGATACCGGGCGGACGATTCTAGTCATTCATCACGATCTGCAGTCGGTCGCCGACTACTTCGATGACGTGTTGTTGCTGAATCGTCATGTCGTCGCGTATGGCCCGGTCGGCGACGTGTTTACGGTCGAGAATTTGCGAACGACCTATGGCGGAAAGCTGGCAGTGCTGCCCGAACACGCAAACGGTGAGACATGAACGCCGGTCTGCCCGTTTTTCTTTCGATCTCCGACATCGCCGAGTCCACCGGCTTCGGCGAGCAGATGCGCCGCTTTTGGACGATGTCCGACCCCGCCGTCCGCACTGCCGTGGCGGGAACGATTTTGTTGGGGCTGACCTGTGGGATGCTGGGCTGTTTCGTTGTATTGCGGCGAATGTCGTTGCTGGGTGATAGTTTGGGCCACGCGGTGTTGCCGGGCGTTTGCGCCGGGTTTCTGGTTACGCAGACCAAGCACATCGGCTGGATCTTTACCGGGGCGGTGCTCTCTGCGTTGCTGGCGGCAGGCGTGATTTCGTTGATCCACGGCCGCACGCGACTCAAAGCGGATGCCGCGATGGGATTGGTACTGTCCGGGTTTTACGGGCTGGGTGTCGTCATGCTCACCCGCTTGCAGCGACTTCCACTTGGCAATCAGAGCGGCCTGAATCGGTTTCTCTTCGGACAGGCAAGCGCGATCTCTGCGCAGGAACTCGCCATCATGGCCGCTTTGGCGGGTCTCGTGTTCATCGTCGTTCTGCTGACGTATAAGGAACTGGCGGCGACATGCTTCGACCTGGAATTCGCAACTGCCAGCGGAATCCCCACGCGGGCGATTCACTATCTGCTGATGCTGCTGGTGGCGATCGCGATCGTAATCTCAATTCAGGCGGTCGGCATTGTGTTGCTCTCAGCAATGCTGATCATTCCGGCGGCGACCGCGCACCTGCTGACGGACCGGCTGAAAGTGATGATCGTGCTGTCGATGGTTTTCGGGGCAGTCTCGGGTGTTGCCGGCGCCAATCTCAGTTTTCTGAAAAGCAGCTTGCCGACCGGGCCGTTTATCGTGGCGGTCCTGTTGTTGTTCTTTGTGCTGGCATTCTTGTTCAGCCCGCGCTATGGGTTGTTCACGCGACTGTACGGCCGCAGAGTACAACGGCGACAGTCACTCGCCGACCGGATCATCAAGGCGCTTGCCGAAAGTCGCAGCGGCACCGAACTGACGGCTGCGGACCTTGCCGCCACGTTGCAGGTCTCACAGACCGAAGCAACGGCAGCAATCAATATGTTACGGCACGATGAATTGATCGAAGTTGCCGGAACTGGATTCCGCCTGACGCCGGGCGGTGTGGAATATGCCGACGCGCTGCGGCGCAACGAACGGTTGTGGAAGGCGTTCCTGGAACGGGAAGGCGAGTTGGCCGGACAGTTGTTCGACCCTGACACCGACGACATCGAACGTGTCTTGGGCGCCGAAATGATCCGCGAACTGGAAGGCGGAACGTAATCGCATGAACATGCCGCCACTCATTCCGCCGTTTGATTTTCAAACCCACGTATTAGGGCCGTGGTCCTCGCCTGAAATTGCGGCGGGAACATTTTGGACGATGGCGACCTGCAGTTTGGTCGCCATTTGTTGCGGGTTGCTGGGCTGCTTTTTGATTGTGCAGGGATTGGCCCTGATCGGCGATGCGATCAGCCACACCGTACTGTTGGGAATCGTCGTCGCGTTTCTGCTCACCGGTCAGTTCAGCGGAATGGCGATGCTGATCGGCGCGGGGCTGACGGGAATCGTTACGGCACTGCTGATCGAATTCATCCATCGCAGCAGCCGAATCAAACAGGATGCGGCAATCGGAATCGTGTTTACGTCGCTGTTTGCGCTGGGAGTGATCCTGCTCAATACGATGGCCAGCCATCAACATATCGACGCGGACTGCGTCCTGTTCGGCGACTTGGAATTTGCGATGTTCGACACCACGAAGATTTTCGGCGTTGCGATTCCGCGATCGGCGGTGCAGTTGACGCTGGTGACCGCGGTGGTCGCGTCGGTCATCGCGCTGTTTTACAAAGAACTGTTGGTCTCTGCGTTTGACCCGCAACTGGCGGCGGTATTGGGGCTGAAGCCGAGGTTGGTCCGTTACGGACTGATGGGACTGCTTTCGCTGGCCGTGGTCAGCTCATTTCAAGCCGTCGGTGCGATCTTGGTGGTGGCGATGATGATTGCCCCCCCGGCGACCGCCTATCTCCTGACCGATCGTTTGCCGAAGATGCTGTTGTTGACTGTGGTCGCGGGAGTCATCTCCGCCATTGTCGGAGTGCACGTCGCATTCTGGCTGAATGCCGCTACGGCGGGTGCCATGGTCTGCGTCGCCTGCGGACTATTCACTTTGGCGTTCTTATTCAGCCCCCGGCACGGCTTGGCAGTCGGTGCATTACGGCGCTTTCGCAGAGACGATCCCCCGCTCGCCGATGAACTTTCCGTCAGCGCTTAGTTTTTTAAAAAATGTCAATTTTGACGTAGCCGAACTCGTGAGAGTTCGGGAACGTGCCTCGACCGATTGCGTTTTCAGAAGTCTCACGACTTCTGCTACCCCAATTCTTTGGTCTGACAAAGAACTAGCATGGCACACAAATCCATAGGATTGACATAGCACTCGATTTTCGGGCGTGTGTTGCCATAACCATGCTTTGCAAGCGCTCGGTGAAGCACCATAATAGAGAGAACGACATCGCCCGCGCCTCGATATTCACGATTGAGAGATCCTCCATGCTTCGCCGATATTGCATTTTCTTTTTGACCTTCGCGTTGTTCGCAGTCACGACGCACCCCGCAATTGCGGCGGAAACATCCGAGCGGCCGCCGAACGTGGTGATCATCTTTGCCGACGACCAGGGATATGCCGACGTCGGTTGTTTTGGCGCACAAGGATTCGAAACGCCCAATTTGGACCGCATGGCCTCCGAAGGGATGCGGTTTATGAGTTTTTACGTGGCCCAAGCAGTGTGCGGCGCATCGCGGGCGGCGCTATTGACCGGCTGTTATCCCAATCGCATCGGCATTCGCGGCGCGCCGGGGCCGAAGACGAATTTTGGGATTCATGCCGACGAGTTGCTGATCCCCGAATTGCTCAAGCAACGCGGGTACGCGACCGCGATCTACGGCAAATGGCATTTGGGCCATCACGAGAAGTTTCTGCCCACCAATCACGGGTTTGACGACTACTACGGGCTGCCGTATTCGAATGACATGTGGCCCTATCATCCGACCGCTGGCGACCGGTTTCCCGCACTGCCGCTGATCGAGGGGACGAAGATCATCGAGTACAATCCCGACCAAACCAAGCTCACCACGTCGTACACCGAGCGGGCGGTCAAGTTTATTAACAACAACAAGGATCGCCCGTTTTTCTTGTACGTTCCACACGCGATGCCGCACGTACCGTTGTTTGTCTCGGAGAAGTTCAAGGACAAATCGGAGCAGGGACTTTACGGCGACGTCATCTCAGAGATCGACTGGTCGGTCGGCGAAATCCTCGGAGCGCTGAAAGAGAACGGCTTAGACGACAAGACTCTGGTGATCTACA
The DNA here is from genome assembly GCA_028285345.1 of Planctomycetales bacterium. GTDB lineage: Bacteria > Planctomycetota > Planctomycetia > Planctomycetales > Planctomycetaceae > Symmachiella. The sequence goes on along the minus strand of JANQPT010000048.1, from coordinate 13,961 downwards.
CGTCGGACAACGGGCCGTGGCTCTCCTACGGCAATCACGCCGGCTCAGCGGGACCTTTGCGTGAAGGGAAGGGGACCACTTGGGAAGGGGGCGTCCGCGAGCCGTGCATCATGCGCTGGCCCGGCCAGATCCCCGCCGGCCGCGAGTGCCGGGAAATGGCTGCCACGATCGACATCCTGCCCACCATCGCCGGGATCACCGGCACCAAGCTGCCCAATCACCCGATCGACGGCAAGGACATTTGGTCGCTAATGTCCGGAAAGCCGGGGGCCAAGACGCCGCACGAAGTCTACTATTACTATTGGATCGAACATTTACAGGCAATCCGCAGCGGCAAGTGGAAACTGCACTTCCCGCACCGCTACCGCAGCTTGACCGGAACGCCCGGCAAAGACGGCCGACCAAACGGGTACACGCAGGAGGAAACCGGATTGGCACTCTATGATTTAGAAAACGACATCGGCGAAACGACCGACGTTAAAGAGAAACATCCCGACGTGGTCAAGCGGCTGAAGAAATTGGCGAACGCGGCCCGCAAGGAATTGGGCGATTCGGCGAAAAAGATGAAAGGCAACGGCGTCCGCGAACCGGGGCGGATTTAATTGATTCGTACGTCAGACGGTTGCCTGGTGCCAGTGTGATGAAGAAACCACGGAGACACAGAGGCACGGAGTTTTTAAATCCAAAATCCGAATCTCGAAAGCCAATTCGATATTTTGGAAATCGCCAGTCCTTAGCAGGGCAGTCGACATGAGCACGACAAAACCTGTCACGGCCGACGAATTATGGAACATGCCGCGCGAATCGGAGCGCTACGAGCTTGTCGCGGGAGAACTGCAAATGATGTCGCCTGCCGGGTGGAGGCATGGGGAGTTGGTGTTTCGCCTCTCACTGTTGATCGGACAGCACGTCAAACAACACCGCTTGGGCCGCTGTTTCGGCGCCGAGACCGGGTTCTTGATTGAGCGAAATCCCGATACGGTGCTCGCCCCCGACATCGCTTTTATCGAAGCGGGAAATCTCCCACAGTCGGAACCGGAAGACGCATTCTGGCCGGGTCCGCCGGACCTGATCGTTGAAGTCCGTTCACCACAAGACCGCAAGTCGGCCGTCATCGAGAAAGCCGAGCGGTGGCTCGCTGCGGGCGGAAAAACCGTTTGGGATGTCGATCCGGCCAATCACTGTGTCACTGTCTACGAAGCGGATGGCAAAACTGTTGTCGTTAAGGCTGAGGAGACTCTCAGCGGGGGAAACCGCCTACCGGGATTTCAAATTCGAGTCGGCGAGATTCTCTCAGAGACAGCCACCGACGAACCGTAGGTCAGGCTCCCGCCTGACGCCACGCTTATTGGTTCTGATCGGCGAAGCAAGCTTCAAACGATTGAAACTGACAGCAATCTATCCGTTTTCGAAAGCCGCCAGCGGGGTGCGGATCAGGTAGACACGGCCGGTGCCCTGCGAGGCGTACGATTCGTAAACCACCGTCAGGATTTCATCGCCCCACTGCAGACATTGTGCCTTGCCACGGCTGTCGAGAGCGCCGTCATTGACGCCGGCGAAAATCTTTAGCGGCACGGCATCCTGCCAATCATGCCCGTCTTTCGACAGCAACAGGAACTCGCTGCGGCGGTTCTCTCCGCTATAGCAGAACAACAGACGCCGGTCGCCCAGTTGGATTAGATCGGGTTGGCTGAGCGTGTCGAGCTGTGTCGCTGCACGCCAAGTTGCGCCCCGGTCGGAGGAGATATCGACCGCTCCGCCTTTGCTGAAGGCGACCAGTTCTCCCTGCCGGTTCCAAGCGATCGCCGGTTCGGTGCGGGGGACTGAGGCGATTTGCGTCTGCGAGCCGTCCGCGTGGACCAATACGCTGCGCCCAAAGTGCAGGAAGTGCGGAAAGTAGAGCGTGCCGTGCTCATCCCACAACAACCCGCGATTGCCGATACTGGTGATCTGCTCCGCTCCCTCGTTCGGGATGTCGGCTGCCAGCCGTATTGGTTCCGACCAGTGCGTTCCATCGGTCGAGGTACGATAGTAGGTCCGCCGCCAGGCCCCGCCGCCGCCATGTAAGTCGTAGACAAAGTGTGCCAATCCGCCGGGCAATGTCCCGCCGCCGCAATTGCGGCTGTCGGCGTCCGGCTCATCGACCCAGACATCCGGTTCGCTCCAGCTGTGTCCCGCGTCGTCGGAGTGGCAGATGAGAATGCGGCTCGTGAAATCGAGCGGATTGCCGGTCGCTTGGCGAAAAATCACAAGGAGTCGCTCCCCCGCCGCCGCGATGGCGGGAAAACTGAGGTAGCCGTCCGCCTCATGAATCACCGATGCCGTCGACGGCGCAACGGCCTCTCCGAATTGGCGGGTCATTTTGCAGCAATCCTCTCTTGCTCACCTGCGGCTCAGGTCGTTACGTGGAAACTGAGGTGTAACTCCCGGCAGCACGTCCTATAATAGGAAAGCGTCGATCTGGAACAGGATCGTCCCATACGCGTCGTTGGGTTTAACCGCTGCGGACCGCCATGCCAAGCCGAAGTCGCAACTCGAAGTGTTCCGGACCGGTCGATCGCCGGACGTGGCTCAAGATTGGCGGGCTCAGCCTCGGCGCGCTGGCCGCCGGACGCGATCCTGATTTGGCACAGGTGCTGGCGGCCGAGAATCAGGCTCCTGCGCGGGACAACGATTTTTCAGTGATCCTGTTCTGGGCCAACGGCGGACCGAGCCAGTTGGACCTGTTCGACCTCAAGCCCGGGGCGCCGGCCGAATATCGCGGTCCGTTTTCGCCGATCCACACCAACGTGCCCGGCATGGAGATCACCGAACTGCTGCCCAATCTCGCGCAATTGGGCGACAAGATCAGCATCGTCCGCAGCCTGTACCATAACCGCCCCCAACATTCCGGCGGCACGAACCGGTTTCTCACCGGTTATGAATCGACCGCCGCGAATCCCGCGTCGGCGGAGTTTCCGCAAATTGGATCGGTCGTCGCTCACCAGCTCATCGAGACACAACAGGACATTCCGCTGTTTGTGGGGAACACGCCGTTCTACGGCGGTGGGCCGGCCTATTTGGGGCCGGCGTTTGCTCCCTACATGCCGCAGCCGAATCTGGTCTCCCGCAGCGGCAATAACCGTTACGATCCGGTCCCGATTTACAACACTGGAAATTCGACCAACAGTTTGAATGTCGACGAGCGCGTCAGCAAAACGATCGCGCGGCGGCGGGAGCTGATCAGTTCCTTCGACCGCATGCGGAATCAGATCGACACGTCGGGCACGATGGAGGCGCTCGATTCCTTCAATCAACTCGCGCTGGACATTTTAATGAGCAGCCGCACGCGGGATGCGTTCGACATCTCGCAGGAAAGCCCCCGCACCCGCGCCCGCTACGGTAACACGCATTGGGGCAACAGCCTGCTCACCTGTCGGCGGCTGGTCGAGGCGGGCGTGCGGTTTGTGCAGTGCCAGGCCGGCTATCGGCTGAAGAAGGAGACCGGCCGCACGAGTAACTGGGACGATCATTCGGTGAACTCGCACATTTTCAATTCCTATCGCGAGAAGTTGCCGCAGTTCGATCAGGCGGTTCCCGCACTCATCGAAGACCTGTACGAGCGTGGCTTAGACCAGCACGTGCTGTTTGTCTTCTGCGGGGAATTTGGCCGCACACCGAAAATCGCCTATCAAGACGCGTCGGGACGGCCGGGGCGCGACCATTGGCCGAAGGCAATGAGCGTGCTGCTCGCCGGCGGCGGGCTGAACATGGGACAGGTGATCGGCGCCACGAACCGCCGGGCGGAGCATCCGGTGCTGCGGGCGATGAACAGCAATTGCCTGCTGGCCACAATTTATGAGCGGTTCGGCATCGACACTTCGCACATCTTCCACGACCGCGCCGGCCGGCCGATTGAGATCTTGGCCGAAGGGGAGCCGATTGCGGAGTTGGTGTGAGTAGGGGAATTCGTGGCGATGTCCTCTGGTGTTCCAAACGAGCTGACCGAACTCCTTGCTAAGAGTGATGAAGAAGTTTTCTATGGCATCGGGGAACGATTTGATCTTTACCTCCCTGATTACGATGTCGGCTCTCCAGTACGTGTGATCGGTGACGTCCTTGAGGCAGATTTTTGCATCGGCGAGGCCGGCATGCATTACCTGCTCACCAGCGAGCACGAGGATTTGACTTCAATCCCTGGATCGTACGAGACCATTGGTGCTTCCGCGGCGGCGAAAACGATTCGCAGAGCATTTTCGAAAGTTCCTGAGGAAGTCATCAGGAGCACTCCAGGCGAGCGTAGGGAGGCGATCCCGATGCCTGAGGCCCGCGACCCAATCGGCGGTGGCGGCGAACTGACGCTGGCGTATCTGCTACAACACCAAGAATCAGTCATCAAATCGCTCGCACATTACATACGCGAGCATCATGAATCGCTTGTTTCACTGTTTGAAGTCGAGGAATTCGAAGAAACCGACGAGGATTGGTGAATCCTTGAGCAACAAGAAATGGAAGGAGCCAAATCATGGCGAAACACGATGTCACGGTCGATATGCCGCCGCGGCCGCTGCGGCGGGAAGATGTGACGTTCACGATCAGAAGCGACGGATCGGTTTTGGGAACGCTCGCCATCTCCAACGGCTCGGTCGTCTGGTTTCCCAAGGGAAAGACCAAAGGTTGCAAGATGGGGTGGCAGAAGTTCGATCAGATGATGCAGGAGAGCGCGGTCCGCATTGAACGGCGGTGACGGGTCATACCTTGCCGATCGCCCGCTCCAGCAGGCGGAGCATGTTGCCGCCGAGGATTTTTTGCGTCTCTGCGCGGGTGTAGCCGTGATTGATCAGGGCTTCGGTGTATTCCCGCCATTGCGGCACGCTGGTGCAGTGTGAGGCGATCGCGACGTGGTCGATGCCGGCGGTCTTGACGGCATGGTCGATGTGTTTGAGGTTCAGCTTCGTGCCCCAGACAATCGCGTCTTCGCGTTTCGCAGCGGCCAGCTTGAAGGGGTCGGGATAATTCTTCACCAGCGCGCGGTCCCGCTTCAGTCGCGCCGCGGTCCGCTCCGGTCCGGTGCGTGCCGTCGAGGCCAGAATGCTTGCCACGCCGCCGGTGCGGGCAATCGCGACCAACATGTCGTCACTTAGATCGCGGCGGCTTTTCGAAAGCGCACGGCAGTTGGAATGCGTGGCGACAACCGGCTTCTTCGACGTTTCGACGGCGTGCCAGAATGTCTCATCCGAGGCGTGCGACAGGTCGACCAGTACGCCCAGCTTGTTGCATTCGCGGACGACGTCACGGCCGAAATCGGTTAGACCGGGCGGGTCCTTCAGTTCGACACTGGAATCGGCCCAGTCGAACGACGCCAGATGGCAAAGCGCCATCACCCGCACGCCGCGGCGATGAAACATCCGCAGCACGTCGAGGTCGTTATTGATCCAGCCGCTCATCAACATCAGAAACAGCGCGATCTTTCCGCCCGCGACGATCCGCCGCGCCTCTTCGACGGTAAGGGCCAGTGCGATTTTGTCCTGCTGTTTTTCGATGTCGCGCAACTGCTCATCGATTGACATGCCGACCCGCTTGACTTGGTCCTGGCCCGTGAACACGTTTTCCCAAACATCCATACCGGGGGGCGGCGGTCCATCGCCCGTATCGGGCGGAACCCGCACCAACAGTTCCTCGGAGGCGACCGCTTGAATTACGACATCGATCCCGCCCTTCCGCAAGTCGGCGAGATTCACGCAAGCGGAATAGGCATCAACGACGACCGCCTCGCGATGCAGCCCGTCAAACGGCTCGTCGGCACGCGCACGATTCAGCAAACAGGCGAGTCCGCCGACAACTGGAATCGTGCGTGTGAGGAATTGTCTGCGCTGCATGCCGGTAACACGTGTACGAGCCCCAATTCGTAGGGTCCGCTGTGCGGACCAAACCCTCGGGACCCAGACTCTCCGTCACATTGAATTGGGTGTCGATGAAACATCTCGGTCCGCACAGCGGACCCTACTTCCTGACTCATTTCGATTGCTGGTTCAGTATCAGCACTTTTCCCTGCGCGTAACCGCCATCAATAAACGACCGCTCATACCAACACGTATAACCATAAGCCGTCTGCAATAAGATATCGGGGTCGCCGTCGTTGTTATAGTCGGTGATTGTCAGCGGGGCGCCGGCACCATATGGCGCGCCGGGCAGCGGGAGCGGTTGAGCGGCAGCGAACGGCGACCCGGACTTCTCGCCAGTATTCATGAACAACATCACGTCATCAGCGCTGGAACCGGCGACGACGTCCAGCCGGCCGTCGCTATTCCAGTCGGCGGCAAAGGGGACCGCTCGGATACGCAATTTGCCCAACTCGGTTGCCGGCTCAAACGTCGGCGCCGAGTTCTCGTCTGCGGCGTCGGCTTGCCGAAAATAACGAACGATGCCGAACGTATCGGCGACAACCAAGTCTTGCCGCTGATCGCCGTCAAAGTCGCCGACGGTGTAGGTCGCCCGCGCGCCTTGGAGTTTATCGAATCCGGTCCGATTGAAGCCGACACGAACCGGCTCGCCGTTGGTCAAATTTAACCGAATTCCCTTGGTGTTAAACTCCGGTTTGCCCTGCGCGCCGCCGTTGCGATGCCACCAGATGTGGCCCCCGTGGTCGGCGTCCATCAGGTCGATTAGGCCGTCGGAGTCGAGATCGAACAACCGCTGAAACCGCCAGTCGTCGCCGATGCCGGAAAGGTGCGAAATCTCCTGGCCCGGCTGGAGCAGTGATTTCGGCGAACCGAACAGACCCGGACTGCCGGCGCCTTTGTTGGAATAAATCCGCGGCCCGTTGGCCCCGTCGAGCAAACCGTCGCCGTCCCAATCCAAGTATTGCACGCCCGGCAACGACGCCGTGCCCCAGCGGCCGGGCAGATGCTTACTGTGTGCGGCAAACTTCGGTGCGGTCTTCGTGCCGATGTTCTCAAACAGAAAAACCTTTGCGTACGCGCTGGCGATCAGATCGAGCAGGCCGTCGTTGTTGAAATCGACCGCGCGGGGTGTGCCGAGGGCAGTCTTGGGGAAATCGCCCTCGCGTGGAAAGTCAATCTTATGCAATCGCGGCTCGGCGCGGGTGCCGTCGTTGCGGAAATAGTGCAGAAAGTCGCGGCTCGACGCGGCATCGCCGGCCCGTTCGGTGACCGGCATACAGCCGCTGATCAGATCGAGGTCGCCGTCGGCATCGAAGTCGGCGACGGTCGGCGCCGCACACCAGCGGACGTCCAGCGGCGCGCCGTCGGCGTGCAGCGGGCCGGAAAACTTCAACCGCATCTCCGCTCCGGGACCGGCGACGTTTTCATACAGGTAGATTCGCCCCGTAATGTAGCCGCCGGCCAACAGATCGATGTCGCCGTCGCCGTCCCAGTCGACGGTTTCTAAAACCGGATAATAGTCCCGTTTGAAGACGTCCGGCTCCTCCGCGACGGGTGTCACCGGCAATTCAAGCAACTCGCCGTCATCGGTCTGAACCGGTCCGGCATACTCTAGCGACGGCGAATTGCTGCTGCCGCGATTGCGATACAGCAGCACGCGATTCCACTCCGCCCCCGCCAGCAGATCCCAATGCCCGTCGCCGTCCCAATCGACCGATTTAGGAGCGGCGCACCAACCGACGTCGAACGGCTTGCCGTCGCTGGTGAACACGAACTTCGAGTACGGAAAGCTTGGCTCTCCCGCCGTTCCCTGGTTGGGATAGAACACCATCCCGCCCCGTCCGCAGCCGACGAGCAAATCGAATAGCCCGTCGCCATCGAAATTGACAATCTCCACCCGCGAGTGAATTAACCCGGTTGTCGACCGTCCTCCCGGAAGGCACCGCGGCAGTCCGTCTCCGATAAACCCCTTCGGTGGAATCTCCGCCGGCTCAGCCCCGACCGGCAACAAATCGAAGTAGACCGCGTACCGCCCCGCGCCGGATCCCCGATGCGGAAACACCAACCGCCCCCGCCGCCAATCGCCGATGCAGTCGTAAAAATAGCCAAACCGCGGCCGCTCGGTGTACTCCAACTTGCCGTCACTATAACTGACCGCCCGCTCGACTTCCGGAAAGGCATACGGAATCGCCGCGTCGTACCACCGCCAGGGAATATCAAATTCGCCCTTCGCAAAAGCAAACTTGCCCTGCTTGACCGGCTCACCCGTCACCGCATCGTGCCGAATGACCTGCAGCCCGGCAATGTTCGGCCGCCGCTGCGGATGCGTCTCGCGCAACAGTTTGTCGAAGTCAATTTCGACTTCAACTGGCCGTTCGTCGCCGGGACGTGTGTTCTCTTGCGGCTTCACCTCGACAAGAACCCGCAGCTTGCCGTCGCCGGTCCATGTCGGTTCGGCGGCAGTGAGAGGAATCGCGCCGAAAACGATCGCGAGTACGATACCGCATCGAGTCAATGGTACTGACATCATTTCACTGATCCCTCGTGTTAGGTTCACCCAAATGCCCGCTGCACCGACGCACGCATTTTCTCCAAACCGGTTTTGGCGACCGTCAGCGCGTCCTGTTTCCAATACTCGGGGTTGAACAGTTCCAGCGACAGTACGCCACGGAAGCCGGTGGCGTGGATGGTGCGATAGATGTCGGACAGCGGGGCGATGCCGTCGCCGGGGTAGACGCGGTGTTTATCGCTGATCGTCTCGCGAGGCGGGTCGGCGGGGTAGTCGTTGGCGTGGAACACGTGAATCGATTCGCCCGCCACCATCTTCAGCCCCGTGAATTCCGAACCCCCTTTGTAAATGTGATACACGTCCGGCAGAATGCAGGCGTGTGGATGGCTGCTTTCCACCGCCACGAACACCGTCTCGCCCAGCCGCGAGAGTGCTTTGGAAAAACCCCACACCTCCACTTGCGGCGTTACGCCCATCGTCTCGCCCAATTCCAGCAGCGCGCGATACCGTTCCGCCGCCTTGAATAGGTTCAAGTTCGCCTGATTCGTCGCCCCGGCAGGGGGAGCGGCGATCCGCGTGCCGCCGATTTGGGCCAGCGCGTCCATATTGCGTTTGGCTTCTTCGAAACCTTGGGCCCGTTTGACGTCGTCGTCGACGATCCAGGGTGAAAACGCGATCGCGCTGTCGACGGTCAGCCCCAGATCGGAGATCCGTTTGCGGAGATCGGCTAGCGAGCCGCCCTGTTTGACGTAGGCGTCGATCTTCCGCGACCACGGCTCGATTCCGTCGTAGCCCGCTTTGGCAGCGACTTCGATCTCCTCGACGAGCGTCAGGTTCTGTCCGCGGATCGTGCCGGTATTTAAGCAATAACCAAACGGCTCATTGTCCGGACGCTGATCCGCCGCGACCGCCCTTCGCGATCCTGTCGCCCCGGCGAGGTGCATCCCGGCGGCAAACAGCGAAGAGCCCAGCAACGTACGCCGCGAAATTGTATTCGTCATCGTTTGTTTTCTCGAAGTTCGGTGAATAACAAGAAGCCCTGTCCGAATCTATTGTAATCGATTGGGGCGCCGGAACGAATCGCACGAGCGTGTCACAAATCCGCCGGTTGCAAATCGGGGAGTCATTGTTGAGAATCGAAATCTAGAAGTTTGAATCGCCGAATCTGAAGGATTTAGCCACAGAGGACACGGAGGTCTGAACCGTCTACTAAGGGCGTTTGAGTGAAGAATTGTCTGGGCCGCGTTTACCTAACGCCTCCAGCCTCAAACCTAAAGCCTCTTTTCTCTGTGTTCTCTGTGACCTCTGTGGCAAAAAACGAAGCATCCCGCTGCGAAGATGTTCATTGTTATCATCAAGGGTCGACTGCATGAATTCCCACGCCGTTTTGCGTATCCGATTGGTGTTCCGACAGATGCTCTTGTCTGTGATTGTCATCGGATTGTTGTCTCCGATGGCAAGCGCCCAGCAACCCGCCGAGGAGACCGTCAAGTCGTTTACGCTTGCCGACGGCTTCGAAGCGACGTTGTTTGCAGCCGAGCCGATGATCTCCAATCCGATTACCATCGACGTCGACACGCAGGGGCGGGTGTGGGTCACGGAGGGCGTTTACTATCGGCGGGCGCGGAAGATTCCGCCGATTGACAAGATCAAGGTTCTGGAAGACACCGACGGCGACGGGCGGGCGGACAAGATGACCGTTTTCACCAGCGACTTGAACGCCGCAATGGGAGTCTGCGTCGCTGGGGATAAGGTTTACGTTCCGGAATCGCCGAACATTTACGTCTACGAGGACAAAGATGGTGATCTGAAAGCGGATGGACCTCGCAAGTTGTTTCTGACCGGCTTCGGCGGCGAAAACCACGATCACGGCGTGCACAGTCTGGTGTTCGGGCCGGATCACAAGTTGTATATGACGCAGGGGGATACTGGTTTCGACGTCACCGGACTGGACGGCAAGCACATCAAGTTTCAGTGGGGCGCCATGATACGTTGCGAACAAGACGGGACAAAGCTCGAGGACTTTGCCGTCAACTTTCGCAATCCATTCGAGTTGGCGGTCGATTCCTTCGGCAACGTCTGGTGCAGCGACAACGACAACGACGGTCTCAAGAGCACCCGCATCTGCTGGATTCTGGAAGGAGGCAATTACGGCTGGTTCGGCCGCCCGGAGAACATTCGCAATCCTGATGGCAGTTTCGATCCCATTCACCACTGGCGGGCGGACAAACCGGGGTTTGTGCCGTACGCCATGATCACCGGCTTCGGCTCGCCCTGCGGGATGACCTTCTACGAAGGGACCGCTTTCGGGCCACAGTATGACGGCAAGATCTTTCACTGCGACGCCGGGCCGCGCGAAGTGCGAAGCTATTCGCCGCAAAAGAAATCGGGCATTGGCTACGGTGTCGCTGCCGAGAACATCATCACCAGCCCCGATGGTTACTTTCGCCCCGACGACGTCTGTGTAGCGCCTGACGGCGCCCTATTCGTCTCCGATTGGTACGACGGTGGTGTAGGGGGCCATGCTTACAACGATCCGGACCGCGGCCGCATTTACCGCATTGCACCCAAAGGCAAGACGTTAACCCGCCGCGAAAAGCCGGGGCCGTACGACAACGATGACGACGCGATCATCGCTCTCGCCAGCCCGAATCATGCGACGACATTCCTCGCCCGACAACGATTGCTGGCCAGCGGCGAAACGGCGATTCCCAAACTCGCCGCACTGGTACAGGGCAATGACCGCCGGTTGATGGCGCGGGCGCTGTGGCTATTGGACCGCATCGGCGGGACTGGCCGCGATTACGTCCTCAAGGAATTGTCGTCCAAGGATCCCGCATTTCGTGCGCTGGCGGTGCGGATTCTCCGGCGGCACGGCACCGCCTATGAGAAACAGATCCTCGACATGGCCGGCGACCAAGCGCCGGAAGTCATTCGCGAAGTTCTGTTAGCGATTCCGTCATTGAAATCGTCGAACGCGACTGAGACGTTGATCTCGCTGTTCGACCGTTATCAAGGGCAAGACCGCTACTTGCTCGAAGCGCTGCACATCGCGGCGAAAGGGCGTGAGCGAGAAATCTTCCAGCGCGTGGCGAATGGCGCGGATGTGAAATTCGATCCGCGGCTCGTCAATCTCGTCCGTATTTTGCGGCCGGACGATGCACAGCAATTTCTCGCCGCGAAGCTGTCGGAGTCCGACATCGGCCCTGAAGCACGAGCGGCGTTGTTGTCGGCGCTCGGTGCGGTCTCGACCCCGGATGCGGGGCGCAGCGTCGCTGCGGTGCTAATGTCAAAAGCCGCCACGACGGAAATTAAACGGCAAGCGTTGATCTCGCTGGCCCAGAAGTTGGCGGGGCCGTGGAGCACGATCAAGGACTCCACTGAGGTCACCGAAGGACTGCGGGCCGCGCTGGCGGACCCCAAGCTAGAAAACGATGCGCTTGACGTGATTGCCGCCGCCGGGTTGGAGAGCTTCTTGGACGACATCATTGAGCGGTTGCGATCAGATGACAAACCGCGCAAGCTCAAGGCAATCGACGTCGCCGCCCGTTTGATGCTCGATGAAGCGGGAACTGAGTTGGCGCGAGAACTCAAGTCGCCGGACCGCGAGGTTCAACAAGCGGCGCTGCGAACGATGGTCGCACTGCAGATTTGCGTTCCTCTCGCCAAATCCCTAACCGACCCTGCCGCGCCGGCCGACCTGAAGCCACAAACGGTCGATCTGTTGATGCGTTCGGCAAGCGGCGCAATCGCGCTGTTGCCGCTGGTGGAATCAAAAACGCTGGCGCCGCAACTTACACGGCGGGTACTTGACGCGGCCGTCGAGCATCCCGATGTCAACGTGCGGCTGTTGTATGAGAAATTCATTCCCGAGGCGGAACGGCCCAAGACGCTGGGCCAATCGTTTACGCCGGAGCAGATTCTCAAGCTTGACGGTGATGCCGAGCGGGGACGTAGCGTCTTTTTGCGAAGCGGCGCCGCCTCCTGCAGCAAGTGCCACCGCGTGCGCGATCAAGGCGCCGACATCGGCCCCGAGTTGAGCCTCATCGGCCGCAAGTACGAGCGGCGGGCGCTGCTGGAAACAATCATGAACCCCAGCGCCGGCATCGCGCCGGAGTACGTGCCGCACCTAATTGAGACGTCGCGGGGCAAGGTGTTTGCCGGATTTATCCAAGCACGAACTGACGACGCAGTCGTCCTCAAGACGGTCGATGGCAACCGATTGCAAATCAAGCAGGAAGATATCGAAAATGATATCGAACAGAAGACGTCGCTTATGCCGGAGTTGGTGCTGAAGAATGTCACCGCACAAGACGCGGCCGATTTGTTGGCCTATTTGATGAGCCTCCGCGAGGCGGAGGTCTACGCGAAACAATTTCGCGCCGTCGGACCCTTCGCCAACGATTCGCCGGCAGATCGCACCAAGGTTTATGCTCCGGAAAAGACGCCCGGCGCCATCGACCCCAAGGCCAAGTTCACCGGACTCAGCGGCAAGAGCGTCGGCTGGCAGGTCGCCAAGACGCGGTCCTACGATGGGAGTCCCCCGGCGATCGATCTCACGCGGCTCACATCGCGCGCCAAGACGCGGCACGAAAACGTGATTTATTACTTTGCGGTCGTGCTCATTTCGTCCGCAGCGCAGCCGGCGCACTTGAACATCGGCTCCAACGACGGGATTCAAGTGTGGCTCAATGGCGAGAAAGTGCACGAATTCGCCAAGCCGCGCGGTCTTAAGGCGGGCGACGACAAAGTTGCCGTGCAACTGAAGAACGGGAAGAATTTGATCTTGCTAAAGCTCGACCAAGGGGGCGGGACAGCGGGATTGATTTTATCGGCGGAAGCGCGGGGAAACGTGTCGTTCTCGCTGCCGTGATTGACGGCGGCGGATGGAACCCCCGGCGGAGCCGGGGGTTCCATCCTGAGAGAAGTCGTGATTGATGTTAACCCCATCAGCCCCCGGCTCCGCCGGGGGTCCGGTCTTCAAAGCAAGCGCTCATGCGAGGAACACCCGATGGCACAAGACGTCATCGCGACCATGGTCACAACGACCAGCTATGGAACATGGTTGCCCGGCGACTTGCGTGGTTACGTCAAAGACAAACAAATCCTTCCGCACGATCCAGCGTTGTTGAAGTGTTCGCGAGAATTGATGATTAAAGAGCCGGTATTCTTCAATGCGAAGGACCGAGCCGATTTGTTCGAGGCGCTTGTCGCTGCCGGTCGGGAGTTTCGCTATGCGATCACCGATATCAGCATTGATGCGTGGCACCTGCATTGGGTTGTCTGTCACGGCTACGATCCGGTCCGGAAGATGGTGGGGCGATTAAAGACGCGGATGCGTCAAAAACTCGATCGCGGCCGAATTTGGACCGATGGGTATTGTCATCGTTGTTTGTTTTCGGATGAGGAAATTGAATCGGCGCGACGATATATCGCGCGGCATGCGGGTTGCCGGTTGGTTGCGGGGCGCGTGCCGGCGGAACCGCGCGAACCCCCGGCAGAGCCGGGGGCTGACGGGGTTTGATGATCGTTGCGACTTCTCTCAGCCCCCGGCTCCGCCGCGGGTTCCC
>JANQPT010000044.1 GCA_028285345.1 Planctomycetales bacterium | reverse complement strand
GTATGACTCCAACACGCACCCATCGCTCTGATCGGGTCCGTAAATTGAACCGGCTTGCATCTCGGTCAGATCGAGATCGAAGTTTTCCGAAAACTGGTCCAGATCGATCGACTCGGGATTCTCCCAGTTTTCTGTTACGTACTCGCGTAAACGTTGCATTGCCGCGCGGATGTCGCCTTCCCGCAGCAAGTGCGCGTAATTGCTCCCCTCGTCGTCATGCGATTCGCGATACTCGCGCTCCCAGTCCGAGTACTTGTCAAACCACTCGTCCAACTCCCAACCGATCTCGTCTGCGATGTCGTCGGCATGGTTCTCCCAGAATCGATCCAGATCGAGAGCTCCGTCATCATCTCGGTACTGTGCGACTTTTTGCGAATCGTACCGAAAAACTCGGTTGCCTACTTCGATGACGGTGTCCAGAGTCCCGTCATCGCTCAGCACTGCATTCTGGCGGATTGCGCCCACAAAGCTTAACCTGATCATGTCACCGTTCCTCTTGCGATCGGTGGCCACGGGTCCGGACAGTCGCCGCTGTCGCGGACCCAACTTTTTGATCGGCCGACGTGGTCGATCTGTCGTCCGAATTATTGGGAGCGATGGAAGTGCATAAAGCGCAAGATTGCATCGCGAACGAACCCGGACGAAGCGCTACAGGAGACACTCCGCGCTCTGACGCGACGACGTCGCCCGGACCATCGGAACGGCCCTGAAGCAGGCAGTGGAATGGGCTCCGCCCGCGCTGGTGAAAACGAGTGCAGGTAGGAAGGTCTGGCAGCAGATCGGTGAACGAGTGCAGCGTTTCGCGCAACAACAAGTGATAGCGGCTCACGGCCGCAGCGCCATTGCGCAGTTCATCGACGAAGAGCAGATCCTTCCTCAGCTCGAAAAATGTACACAGGGCTCACAAGCATGCCTGGTTGAAGTGTGTACATCTGCGACAAGGCCCTGTCCCGAGCACGACACGGTGTATTCGCCGGCCGTAGTAAGTAGCCCGGAGTTTCGTGCTTTCGTCCACAGCGTCCGCCGGGAGCGGCTACTTGAGCGTATCGTTGTTTGCTCTGACGGCTTCATTCTCAGCGGCCACCGACGCTATGCTGCCATCGGCGTTCCCGGCTGGAAGAGCGTCAAGATTGAGATTCGACCGGGCCATAGCTACCTCGATGACCGTGACCGCGTCCTCAAGCTGTTGGCGTGAAGACGATCAAGCTTTGCGGGAAAAAGGAGGTCCCGAACCACGGAAAAACTGCGGTTCAAGAGGGCTATGGAGCAAGCCGTTAACATGCGAAAGCCGATCTGGCCGATTTTCGATCGTCAAGTGTTCTACGAACTTCTGAATATTCCGGGATTGCTGCGAAACGACACGATGAAAACCTTATCGGTCAACACGCAACATTGCCTCGACGACATCATCGATATGGTGACACGCATGCGGATCGAAGGAGACATTCTCTTCGAGGCGATTACGGTGCCGACACAAACTAAGCGCCAAGACACCTTGCGTTGACCCGAGCGTGATGGCGAGCCGACGCGGAATCCAGGCGACTAAGCCGGCGCATCTCGAACGAGTCATCGACTCGAATGATCTAGAGTTTCGTTCGGAATCGAATGGCCATCTGTTCCGAAAGGAGCAGTCGAATCAGCAAGACGGTGCGTAGTGGTTTTCGGCACAAATTACCATCGAGTAGGTTCTGGCTAAGCGGTTTGAGCCGACTTGAGCTCGTTTTCAAGCTATAACTTCACGAGTGCTCAACTCAACCATCCTTGATCGCCGATGCCGACCGAATTGCTATTCATTCCCGAGAGTTATACGCCGACTGGTGAATTCGCCGACGAGTTGGCGATCCTGGCGGACACGCTGCTGGTTGAGACTTTCGGCAGTGAAGCACGTCAGCAGGGCTTCTACGTCCCGTTTTCGTCGCGCCGGTGGAAGCGAATGTTCCACGCCTCAAGATACACGAAGATCAAGCAGGCAGCCATCACCAGCGGGATGATTGAAGTCAACGAGCGATACTCGGTCGACAACTTCTCGAAATCGATCCGCCTACGGAACGAACATCGTGATGGTCGGTTCAAAGAGTACAGGTTAACCAAGACGAAGCGGCCGAGTTTTCGGAACCGCAACATCGACTTCGAGAGTCTCGGTGATATCGGTCGTTGGCTGGTCGGCCACTTTTCCCAATTCCGTTTCAACGAAACGGCGCGCGCAGAACGTTGTCTTGAGATTCCGCAAGTCCGCCTAGGTTTCCGAAAAATCGAGAATCAGGGTTGGCATGCGAAACGCTGCGGGTTCGGAAAACGTTTCCACTCAAACTTCACCAACCTAAAATCGGAGTTACGAAAACACCTTCTGATTCATGGTCGAAACGAACGAACAGCTGCTATTGACATCACAGCGTGCCAACCGCTGATGCTGGGCTTAACAGTCAAGAACGGCTACGATATTGGCACGGAGGACCTGACAAAGCTGGGCAAACAGTGGATAACCACATGTGGTGCAAATCACGATGTTCACGAGTGGATCGACTTTTGCGAGAAGGGACGAATCTACGAGGAAATTCAGGAATGGTTTAAGTCGGGCTATGTCGCACCGCAGACGATTCATACGGACAAAGGCTATTCGTTTCCGTCTGACCCGCACGATTTTGACCGAAAGGACGTAAAAAAGTCGCTCATCGTGGCCATGTTTCAGCCGGCGCGGGACATGATCGACAACGCGGCTTTCCAGGTGATGCTGGCCGCGTTCCCGTCGATTGCCGGGTATATGGTTCTCGTGAAACAACAGGATCACAAGCGACTCGCGAAGGCGTGCCAGCGCATGGAGTCGCGAATCATGATCGACGGCGTTTGTGGTGAGTTGATGCGCACTCACCCATATGAGCCGATTTTGACGGTTCACGACGAGATAATCTGCGGCGAGTCACACGTACCGACCGTCGTGTCGTGCATTCAGCGGCAGTTCGCTCGGTTCGGAACCAACGTTCATGTGAAGGCCGAACTGAAGGGCACCGATTGGTTACGAGCAGAGTTACACGGTGTAACCGGCTAAGGTTACGGATTCGATTGACTCGCAAGTAGTTGTTGTATAACGTGTTAAAAGTCGGGGTGACTGGATTCGAACCAGCGACCTCTGCGTCCCGAACGCAGCGCTCTAGCCAGGCTGAGCCACACCCCGTTTGTTGACCGGCCGCACTCTCAGCGACGTTCGCAGTCGGCCGGATAGGAATCTTGATATTGTTTTTGCGGACCTTTTGCAAGGGTGCAATCGCGGAAATTCCCCGCGATCCTCGCCGGCACCGCCGTGCCGATGCCGGCTACTTCCGCGCCGGCTTGCGGGCGGGCGGCTGCCCGTCGCCGATCCGCACGCGTCCCGGCTGCTGTTGGCGTTGACGTTCCGGAAGTTTGCCGTTCGGCGGCGGCGCTTCGCCCTGTCCGAGACCGACCCATTTGTAGCCCTTCAGGTTCGGTTTGATAAATGGTCCCCGGTCCCAAAATCGACGTTTGGGGTTCACGTCGACTTTCACGAATTGGTATTCGGTTTCCTGGTTTCCTGTCGTATCAACCTTCCTGATCGCAATCGGCACAAACTTCTCGGTATCCAGAATGATCGTCGCCCGCTTGTACTCCTGAAGGTCGACTTGCCGACGAGGGACGACCGTAAACGCGAACCAATTGGGCTGCGACCGCCGTAATTTGTACTTGTAGAACTTATAGCGTCGCTTCGCTTCATCGGCTTTCAATCCAAACAGGAATGGAATCGGCCCCTCGTTGATTCGCTGCCCGCGCATATTAGGAGCGATCGGAACCGCGCGACAGATCTTCTCCTCGTCGTCAATTTGAATGATCTCTTTGCCCGTGCAAACCCATCTTTCGGCGCCAAGTGCCCCCACTGCGTATGGTTTTCCGTCGCGCCCTTTTCGCGGAGGACGGCCTTTCCTTAAATCGGCAGGCTTTTGGACCAAACTTCCTTTGTCGGGAGCTTCGAAACGAAGTTCCCCGGTTCCTCGTTTTTCGGTTTTGAAAACCTTGTTGTAGACAATGATGTTGATATCAGCCTTCAATCTGTGGTGACCCTTCGTGACCTGCTCCCACTTTTCTAAGAGATCTTCGAATTCCTGCGGGAGCTTTTGTTCTTGCATCACCGCATTGTTCCGCGGACGTTGTTGACCATCCCGAGCGGCGGCTTGCTTGATCCTGCCGTCGGCAGCGCGACCGGCTGGTGGCCTGCGGGGAGCGGCGCGGCGTTTGAGCGGCGGCTGGGCGGCGAGTTTTGTGGGATTGGTTCGGCTCTGCTGGGCCAACGAGGAAACCGCAAAGATGTGAAACGTGGTGAGAATCAATATCGCGGCGAGCAGCGATGGGATGGTCCGTGGCATCGATGAAGGAGTCCTTCCCTAGAACCGGGGGGAGCGTCAGTCGAGATGTAGTCTGTCCGTCAACCGGCGGCGACTTACCGGCGGACTCTTCAAAGCGCCCCATTGGGCTATCCGCGGTAAACCGTTATCCGGTCTGCACTTGTAGTTTTTGGCCCGCACGTAAAGGGGGCGAATTCTAACAAGACTCCCCGCTTCTCACCAGAGAGGTTTTCGCGCTGCATTTCGTTTCTGAAACGACACGAATTGTACGCCGAACCTAACGCTGGAAGGGACGTTTCTGCGATCCGTTCGCGTTAGAGACGGTTGCCTCAATTTCGCAAAACTCTAGTTCGACTTGCGGACCATTTGCGCGCCATCTTTCTTCGACCGTAACTGGAAGTCACCGTGCCAAGTCGAGCAGGGTGGGCGAGTTACGATCTAGGACGATTACCACATCTCAAAATCAAGCTGCTATATCGCAAAACTGGCGTTGCTCGTGTCGCGGAGAGAGTGTATATGCACGCCACAATACGGCGGTGCGCCTCGCATCGTATGTGAAGCGTTCGGCTGACGCATCCAAAAGATTTGAGACTGCAGAAAGTGGAACTGTTGAGCAATGAGCACATCCGTTGAGAACGAAGCAGCGCCTCCGAACTCACTTCCCTCAACGGCGCCGAAGCCGGCCGTCGGGTCTGCCGAGGAAGACAGCAGTTTTTCGGCCGGTTTGATTCGCTGGCTGCTGATTCCAGGAACACTCGTTTTGGCCGCCTGTGCGGCATTCTACGTTGACCTTCCCTTGGCCAGAGTCTGCTACAGCCGAGATTATCCCGGCTTTGTGCGACATATCCTCGACAATGCTGAACCGTTCGGCGATGCGTACGGGTTATTGTTAATCACGCTGGCCATTTTTCTCGTGGATCCGCCCCGGCGGATTGTGCTGCCCTGGACAATTGCCGCCGGGCTGGGAGCAGGCTTGGCGGCAGACGTGATCAAGCTGCTGATCAGCCGGACGCGCCCGCAGAGTTTTGACCTCGACGTGACAGACGTCGCGCAAACATTCAACCAGTGGCTGCCGCTGACCAGCGTGGGGTCGCACGATCAGAGTTTTCCCTCGGCGCATACCGCGGTCGCCGTGGGATTCGCCGTCGCCCTTTGCCGATTTTTTCCACGGGGCCGCTATCTTTTCATCGCGATGGCGGTTATGTGCGGCATGCATCGAGTTCAAACATGCGCTCACTTTCTGAGCGATGCCTTTATCGGTGCCGCAGTTGGCTGGCTCGTCAGCCATGCCATCCTGGAGTCGAAATGGTGCCGGCAGTCAACTGCATCACTCAGCAGTTAAATGACGTCCAAAGCGCTCACGCCGCCCGTTTTCGCGCGGCATTCTCGCTGTCTTTGAGTATCGCCGGCGATAACTGCAAAGTTGCGGCCCCGGGACGCAGACATTGCCAGTAAATCGCCGCCAACTCGCCGGCGACTCGAAATAGATCGGCCGGATTGATCCGCTCCCGTGCTGCGTCGTCCCATTGCTCCAGCGGCTGTTCGTAGATGACATTACTCAGCGGCGGGAGTTCCGTTCCACGACGCACGTTGATCAGCCGGGCCAGGATCTCCACGTCAAACATCTGCCGCGCACGAAACGGTTGCGACAGCACCGCGTGCAATTCAGCAGAAGCACGAAACAGTTTCGCCCCGCACTGCGAATCGAAAATACCCATGCCGAGCACAAACGAGGCCGCCCTCGCTAATAGCCGACGGCAAAATGCACTGCCAAAACGGTGCTCGATTGACCGGCCCAGCAAGGGAATCCTCGACCCGATCACAACGTCGATCTCCGGGCGCCTCTGCATGACGAATCGAAAAACGGGAATCGCCTCCAGCGGCGTTGATAAATCCGCGTCCCAATACCCGACGAGTTCAGCGCCGGTCTGGAGAGCCGCCAACAGGCCTTGCCGGACCGCCTCGGCCTTGCCGGAATTGATGTCCAGATCCAGTAGGTCGAACCGATTTGGATCGTCCCGCTGCAATCGTGCTAAGATTTCCGGCGTCCCGTCTTGGCTGCCGTCGTTGACGAACAAGAATCTCAGCGCATGCTGATTGGCGGCAAATCGCCGGTACCGAGGCAAATCGAAGCGCTCAGCCTCGTTGGAGCAGGGGACAACGATTGTCGTGCTGTACACGGGGTCATCCTTGACGTTCCGTGGAGTGTCAGATCGGTTTTGAGATCGGCGGAGAGTGTATTTGAAGTCTTGAGATTCGGCAAGGTGTCTCCGTGGCCGACCCAAGGCCTTGCCCCCGGCTCCCGGCCGAACTAGGAGCATTGGCACGCGCTAGGCGGCTGACTTTTTCCGCCAAGACTTACTTCTTGTCCGTCCCGAGAGCGTCGGCCGACTTCAATTGATCGATCTCGGCGCGAATCATCCAGTCGCCGGTTTGAAATTGACGCGGGCGTCGCTCCGGGAGTCCGGAGAAAGATTTTCCGCTGCTCTCAGCGTCGTAGTGTACGAAGACCCCTTTTCGTGCCGATGGATTGAAGCCCGCGCAGACGACAAACTCACGCGGGACCTTCGTCGGCGTCACATTCAGTTGGACCCACTTCGGGGCGCCCCGGTGGAACTTGGCATAGGGGATCGAGAATTCGGCAATTACTTTGAAATCGGCATCACACAGCCAAACGTGGAAATCCTCACGCGGCGCACGCGGGCGGCCGTACCGGGAACCGTAGATGCTGATCGCGGTCAAATACCAATCCCCAGCCGGTTTCTCGAATCGCACCGCATGTCCTCCGCCGGCGACGCTTTTTTTGCCCGCCGATTTGCCATCGTCGTGCTCTAGCTCGATCGACGATCCAGTGAGATCGGCTTTTTTAGCGGTCTGCGCCGCGAAGCCGCTTTTTTCCTGCCGGATGAGGAACAGCGATTCTGCCCGATTCCACCAATCGAGCACCCTCTTGTCGTCACTGATCGATTTCAGCGCAGCCAGCAATGCCCGAGCCGGATCCGTCGGATCAATCTCTGCTTTTCCCCAGGCCTCAAACAGCTGAGGAATATTCTCCTCGCCCACGATCTCCGACAACTCCCGCCAGAGTCGCGCGCCTTGCTGTGTGGGACTGACCCGCTCATCGGCGAGTTGTTTTTCCAACCGGGCGGTGCCATCGGCGCGATAATCGTAGCGGTCCGGCCAAAGGTCGCCCCCTTCGCGCTCGTACACCTCATCAACCAGCCGCGATCCGAGATAATGCGCCCAACCTTCGGCTGCGGCGGTCGACATCCAATTGTGTCTGGGAATCGGACGATACATTCCCAGGTGCGCTACCTCGTGGCAGAGGCCGTAGAGATGAAATACTCCGCTTCGCGACGGCCGACGCAGATCGCGATCGGATCGCACGCTGAGTTGGAACTGGTCGACGCCGTCATTGAACAGTCGCGGTCGGCGTTTGACATCCTTGCGGATCGACACCTCGATGCGGGGCGGCATGTCGAAACCGAACTTATCACGGCAAATGTCGCGTGCCGCTTCGACGGTTTGGGCCACAGCCTGTGCGTATTTTTTGTCGACGCCGTCGTATGTCACAGTGACATGGTCAAGGGACGTCTCGGCCGCCGAGGATACGAACGTCCAATAGAGCAGGGCGACTAGTCCGCAAAGTGACAGCACCCAGACGCGAAGCGAGCACAACATCGACGTGTCTCCTTCCCAAGAGCAAAGGGGGAGCTTCAATGTGTACATGTTATCGCGACGAGGTCCAAGTTTCAAAGCTCTGATCGAATCGAAACTTGGCGCGCGGCCGGTCGGATCACTGCGACGAATCTTGCTTGTCGTCGGGTGTCACAGTGTAGAGCTGCGGCATCGCGCCCGGTTCGCTTTGACGGAAGACGTACTGGCGGCCGGTTTCCAGAGAATAGACCACCACTCCTTCGGTCGTGATCCGCCGGTAGGTGACGGGATAGTTGATCTCGTCGACTTCGCCGGGATCCAAAAACCGCGGACGCGTCCAGTGCATCCCGTAGCCTCGCAACTGATACAGGGCTGCCTGGTCTCCGTCATTGGTAATTCTGACGACTGGCAGATCACGGTAGAGCGGACCGGTCAAACTGTCGTCAATCTTCTTCCGCCAATATTCGCGGACGCGGGCGGCCCTGACTTCGGCCTTGGCACGCTCTTCGGCAGCCGCTTCATCGTACAATTCCAACTCCCGCAGGAATCGTTGAACAAGCTTCGCCGTTTCCGTCTTATGATATTTCTTAATCAGTTGCCGGGCTCGTGCCTTGCGTAGCGTGATTTCCATGCCTTTCAGTTTCTCTAACTCTTCGCGCATCTTCTTTTCCGCTTCCGGCCCTTCCACAACCTCGGGTTCCTCCTGAGGGAGCACGAACTGACGATCCTGAGCAGGAAATTGACGATCCTGAGCCGACAACCGTACAGGATTCCCCACGACGAGAGCACAACAGAGGAATAAAAGCGGCACGATCAATGTGGCAATTCGGGTCAGATTTGTTATGGGTCGCAAGTGGTTCGTCATCACCATTCTCTCCGCAAGTTCGTCGTTGGTGGTTGATTGGGCGGCGTCAAATTTACCCTATCCCTGCATTTTATCCAGTATAACGCAGTTTGGACCGCTGGGGAACAAGATTCGCGAGAATCCTGCCTGTCTGTTGCCAAATGGGATAGTGCGGCGCTTTTGCCGCAACACGCCAATCTTTGAATCTGCTTGACACGATTCGGAAATGGGGATACCAACCCGCCCGTCACGGATGTCGATCCTCTAGCTCAGGAGCGTTCTTATGAGATGCGGTCGTTTCAGTCTCGTTATCATTCTCGTGCTGGTCTCCGCAACGCCTGTCGCTGCCGGCGGTAAACGCAAATTGGTTCGCCCGGAGCCGGTGAACCTTGCCGAGTTGGATCTTCGGGAAGGGGATATTTTACTGCAGCATTTCGCGTCCAAGCTTGGCTCGGTAATTGCCGACGTCACCGACTCGCAGTATTCACATTGTGGCATGGTGGTCATGCAGGGCGGTGAGCCGCATGTGATTGAGGCGATTGGTCCGGTGCGGATCATTCCCGCCGAGGATTGGTTTAAACAGGGACACTTGCACCGTTTCACGCAGGTGCGTCCGCGAAACCTAACCCGCGAGCAAATCAGCAAGGTCCGTCGCGAAGCGGAGAAAATGCTCGGCCGTCCCTACGACATTCAGTACGAGTGGGACGAGCAAAAAATCTATTGTTCCGAATTGGTCTACAAAGCGTTCGACCGTGCGTTAGGAATCGAAGTCGGAAGTCGGCAAAAACTGGGCGACTTGAATTGGATCTCCCACCCGCTGTTCATTACCTATCTCGCCGGGGGTAAACTGCCGCTCCGACGGGTGATGGTCACTCCGGAATCACTGGTCCACAGCGAACATGTGAAGTTGATCACGTCCACCTTTCCGCCCCGCAAGGATGAGCCGCGACACAACCAAAAAGTCCTCGCCGGTCGCTGGCGGGGTGAGTATTCGCTCAACGGACGTGAAATCGGATCGGCGACTCTCCAGTTTGCCGGCGGTGGCGAATTCACCGCCGGACAGCTGGTGACCAAAACCGGCCACGTGGTGGCAATTGAGCAGTGTGCGATCACTCCGTTCCGCAAGAGCCGCTCATTCCAAGCTCAACTGAAAGACTCGCGGGGGATTACCTCCCTCGCCGACGTCCAAATCCGCGACGACGGCGACCGGCTGATCGGGACATGGCGGGACGATCTGGGCAACAAGGGCCTGCTCTCCTGCGAGAGGATGACGGACCAAACGCGTTGATTGATCCGGCGAATGACGCGTGTCTGCGAATCGCCGCTGCCGATTGAGCGGCAGCCGACTTTAACTCCGAACACACCCAGTTGAATCATTGTGATCAACTGGGTGTTGTCGTTTGGAGTCAGTTCTCGTGACTGCCCGGAAACCTGCCCACAACACGGCACAATACATAAGCCTTTATTTGACAACATGTTGAGACGTTTTCTCAAGCTGTTTTCTTCGTTTGGCATGTAAGATGCAATTCCTTCATGCCAGTGAAACTGTCATAGGGGCATTCAATCAATCAACATGAGCTGGCGCAACCGCCGGACTCATTTTCGAATAAACGAAGGAAACAACAATGAAGATTTTAGTGAAGGCGGCTGTGCTGGCGTTGGTTGTGGGCGGGGGCATCTTTGTGGCCGATCAAGTGTCGGCGGATCAAGAGCTGCAAGTGACGTCGGGCGGAGGACGAGGTGGATTCCGTGGCGGCTACCGCGGTGGATTTCGCGGCGGGTATCGTGGCGGATTCCGAGGTGGTTATCGCGGCGGGTTCCGGGGCGGATATGGTGGCGGGTTCCGCGGTGGCTATCGCGGCGGATTCCGTGGCGGGTATCGCGGTGGATTCCGTGGTGGCTACGGGGGTGGCTACTACGGTGGATTCCGCGGCGGTTACGGTGGCGGCTACTACGGTGGTTTCCGGGGCGGTTACGGGGGAGCGTACTGCTACTAGGATCACCGGGCATCGGCTGTTGGGGGAAACGGGCCGTGCTCTGCGGGTCACATTGCCAAGGCAGCAGAGCGCGGCCAATACCGCTGATGTTTAACCAGCCATCTTGAAGCTGGATCACTGGCCGATGTTCGTGCGAACTCGATTCACGCGACATCGGCCCTCTTTTTACCCGAAGCTTCTGCCGTCGCCGAAGGGGACAAACCAATGCTGAAATCAAAACTACTGATCGTGCTGGCGATCTGCCAGATTGGACTGGTGGGGCTGGGCATGGCGCGAATTCAACTGTTGCCGGCGACGACGTTTCCGGGGAAATTGTTGCGAATCTATACCGGCATCTCGGGCGCCGACAATACCTACGCGTTCTTCGCGCCGGGAGTTCGCCATCAGGAGCGGGTCACATTTACCTTGACCGACGAGACGGGCCGGACCTGGCAGGACGATCTCAATTACGGAAAGTCGCACGAAGCCAATCTGCGTCTGGGAAGCACCGCCAACGTACTGCGCGGTGTCGATGACGAAACGGCGTTTCACTTCATGCGTTCCATGGCCGACACGATGTTCAGCCGCAATCCGCAGGCCAAGACGATCAAGGTGCAAGTTCAAGCGTACGGCATCAAGCTGGCGCAAGAGGGGATGCAAGTTCCGCAGGTCGATTTTCCCACGATGGACGAATATCGCCAAGGCAAACGACCGGAGTGGATCGACCTTTACCAAATCACATTCAAAAATGACGGACAGGGGCACGCGATTGCGATGCCGGAAATCGTGCAGGTGACCAAATGATCAATCGTGAAAAGCTGTCCTCCATCAAAAACGGCGTCTACAATTTCTTCGCGGAACCCGCTTCGGCGAAACCGCTGGCGGTGTTCCGCATCGGCTTGGCGGGAGTGTTGCTGGTCCAGGCGTTTACGCTCGCAGCCAACGTCCGCGATCTCTACGGACGGGACGGGTTAATCGACTGGCTGGTGACCTACGATCCGGCGAATCCGTCGCTGATGTCCTGGGCCTATCCGCATCTGAACTGGTTTTCCGGCCTGTTCGACGCGATCGGACTGGGAGCCAACGGCGGACTTTATCTGATCTTCTCAATCTATATCGCCGCATTGGTCTGCCTCTTGCTGGGCTGGGGAACACGCGCTGCGTGCATCACGACGTTCATCATGCAGGTGTTTCTGTCGAATACCAGCCCGGCAACCGTATACGGCGTCGATTCGTTCGCACGCGTCTCGCTCTTTTACGC
This sequence comes from Planctomycetales bacterium, assembly GCA_028285345.1. GTDB lineage: Bacteria > Planctomycetota > Planctomycetia > Planctomycetales > Planctomycetaceae > Symmachiella. Next base: position 744,875 of record JANQPT010000044.1, on the reverse strand, counting down.
ACTGTGGTTGCCGCTGGGGGCCGCTTACTCGATCGACGCCCGCATGGGGCGGGGCGGGGCGGTGAATTCGATTGCGGCCCGTATCGGCGTGCGGTTTCTGCAACTGCACCTGGCGATGATGTACTTCGCGTCGGGAGTCGAGAAGGGGATGGGAGCCCAATGGTGGAACGGCGAGGCGATCTGGCGGGCGGTGATGATGCCGGAATTGGCGCAATACGATTTCAGTTGGCTCGCATCCGTGCCGTGGCTGCCGACGTTCGTTGGCGCGGCGACGGTGATCCTGGAGGTCGCCTACATCGCACTGGTCTGGAATCGCCGCACGCGGACGCCGGTGGTACTGGCGACGATCGGCATGCACCTGGGGATCGCCCTATTCATGGGGCTGGTCTCGTTCGCTTCACTAATGATCGTGTTGAACGTCTCGGCCTTTTTGGTCCCGGCGACGCCGGTGACCGAAGGGCGCCGAGTCGAAGAGCAGGTTCCGATAAACTTGAATGCTGCACAGGTAGCGTCCTGTTGAAACTGGCGGCAGGGTCGAGGCGTCACTCGTCTTTGGCGAGTACGGCGAGTCCAAACCGACGGCCTTTCCGGAAACCGATGGGGTTGAGTTCGCGATTCTTGGGCGAAGGGGCGCCGCGGACGATGTTCGTGTCTTGAACCTGCACCCCGAGATACAGCTTTCCGGGAGTACCTTCGTTGGTGATATAAAAGAATACTGCAGTCTCATCGTGAGCGAACGTGCCGGTTTGATCATCGAAGTGGGCAATCAAGTCTTTCACCGGACGTCCTTTGTCGATCATTGTCTGCGGCGCCACTGCCTCTCCGTTTTTCCAGAAGGACTGAGGGATCTCCCACGCTTCCAGATCAATACCCTGCAGCACAAAATGGTTCTTGCCCTGATGCTGAATTTCCGTTCCCATCAAATCAAAACCTTCCGACTTCGCCCAGGCAATGATTTCCGGCTGCAGCCGATACAATTCGTCGCGGCTCCGTTCTCTCCATCGCTGGGGTAATCCCGCTCGACGACCGGTGTCGAGATCGAAGAATGTTCCGTGGGATTTCACGTTGTAAACTGACTGAGCGATGCTGCCGCCGCGACCGGTGACACGTTTTAGGGGTTTGGTACGGTCCAATTGATAGACGGCTGGCTCCTCGGGTTTAAATTCGGGCAAGTTGACTCTCACGTCCGACCAGTTGGCTCGTGAAACGTGTTCGCGCCAATGCCGTTTCCACCACCGCTCCCAGCGGACCGCAGCGTCTTGGAACAACTGCCGCCTCAGCTGGCGTTGACGCGGCGTGCATTCATCATCAATGACATACTGAAGCTGATACTTATCATTCACCAGCCCGCTCCAATTCTCCAACGCGCCAAACACCTCATTTATGGGCCGGCCATAGCGGTAAAGCCCGCGAGTATCCCGGTTGCGCGGCCAGTGGTGGTGTTGCTGGAGGAATTTCAGCAATTCCGGATCGTCGCACGCGTAACCCATATCGCTGCCGTCATTACCGTAACACCGAGGAATGGCACGAATCAGTGCCGGGATGGCCCGTTTATCGCCGATGCCGCGCAGGATGAAGGGAATCGACCGCAGCATCAGCCGATTGTTGGCCGGTGTGGCGTCCAGGGCCGCGCATAGTTCCGGAACCGCTTCGGGCCCCAGCAAAATCAGTTCTCGCAGTTTGCGTGCCCAGGGCAAACTACCGGTTTCGGAATTGAGCTGCAATTGGTGCAACTCTCGCAGCAGCCTGGTGACCTTCGATTCGTTGCCGTGAAAGTCGTTGGCCAAATAGGCCGCTTTGAGTTTGACGAAGTAGTCTAACTCGACCGTCTCGCCGTCTTTGATTGAGATGTCGCCGTTCCGGCTTGATCGGAGGATCTCCAGTTCAGTCGACATCAAATAAACAAAGTTTTCACCCGGCGCGACCCGAAGACGAAACTTGCCGTCTTGGTCGATCGGCGCGCTGAGAACTGCAGCACCGCTGCGCGGACGGGCAGGACCATAGTGGGCCACTTGCAGTGGCCGATTTCGCAGCCGGTTCTGCGATACCGGCTTGCCGGTATTGGCGTCCACCACTCGGCCTACGATAAATCCGCCCTCAACCATGCGGATGTCGGGCACGTTTTGAACTTCCCCTTTGATCGCTTCGACGCTGTCCAGAGCGACCGGCACGCGATCTTTCAGGGACGCCCAAATGTTGTAGCGATCGACCGGCATTGACAGTTTGTATCTTCCCTCGGCATCCGTTTCTGTTCGAGCCCATCCGCTATCTTTGACGCCCTGCGCGGAGACGATGCAGCCGGCGACCGGTTTCCCGGTGACGTCGTCCACGACCCGGCCGTTGAAGGTTCCTCCTTCACGCAAGACAAGCTCAAAATCGTTGTCGTCGGGACTCACCATGTGCGCCGTCGTTGGATAATCTGGGTGCATCGTCAACAAAGAGTACGTTATGAAAGTCGTCTTCTGCTTGGGTTCAATGACATCCTCAGGTTCTCGATTTACAGGAAGGTCGCAATCGGGGATTTCAAATTGACCCTCCTCGTTGGTCAAGCTGCTGTTGAATCCCGGAATCGGCCGGCCGATCACATTCGGGAGATAGACCGAGACCCCTGGTCGTGGCTGGCCCCTCTCGTCGACAATCCTTCCCCGTAGCGATTCGCCGCGCTTGGTGAACTGCATCTCAATCCGCTTTTTCGATTCCTCAAGCGTCAGCGGTTGATATCGCGAGTTGTAGCGGAGGGAAGTTGCCGTCAAGATAACGCGACAATACCTGCCCGGTTTGAGCACCAAGTCTTCGCGCGGCAACTCGATTCGGAATTTGCCATTCTCGTCGGTGCGGAATCGGCCCAAGATTTCCACTTTCGCGACGGGCGTCTCGCGGCCGTAAGCCCGTAATTGAATCCCAGGCAGGCCGTTTCCCTCGTCATCGACGCAGACGCCGTTGAAAACGACGGTTGGTTCCTCCGCATTGTTACTTGACGTCTTAGCGGATTCACTCTGAGCGTCGGCGTCCCCCGCCGATTCGACTTCAGCCTTCCGAGTCTCTTGAGGATCCTCCGCCAGACCGTTCGTCAGTCCCGCGACGGCCAGTAATCCGATGGCGCAAGCGGCAACGAGATTAGTTCGCAGTTTTGGGCGGTGGTACGCCCCGGCAGATTCAAGGCGCGTCTTCAACTGCCGCGCATTGCGGGAGAACGTCAGCAGTGACGGTGCAGCCGGCGGTTGGGTGGCTTGCTCCACGACGCGGAGCAGCAGCCGCGCGTAGCTGCTGCGCGCATTGGAATCGATACCGGACAGCACCCGCTCGTCGCAGGCGAGTTCACACTCCTGTTGCAGCCGGCCGAGCGCCCACCGCACGCAGGGATTGAACCAGTGCACCACGCGGACGGCGGCCATGACCCACATCATCACGATGTCCCCACGCTCGAGATGCGACAGTTCGTGGCGGATGACAAGTTCCCGTTCCTCGCGCGACAGGGAATCGAGCATCCAACTGGGGAGATAGAGCGTCGGCCGCCACAACCCGCTGACAGCCGGTCCGAAGTTTTCCGTGAGCACGCGGACGCGAACTGAGCGCCACAGACCGGTGCTTTGGGCCAGATGGGCGACCTGTTGGTTCAGCTCAGCGGGAGCATCGCCGCCGCGCGCGAGAATCTGCGCTACCTGCCGTTGTAGCCGGATAAGTCGAACCGCGACGACACACGCCCCAACTGCCCATACCACACCCAACAATACCCAGACTGCTGCCGTCCAATCTTGAACCTCACCCGACGGAACTGGTTCGGCAGCGCCGACGGCCGGCAGCGGCTCCCACACTTCGCCGTCCGTCGCAGTCATTACGACTGCTGGCGGCTCGGAGAGCGTCTCACCTGTGTCGACCACTGGATCCGTTATCGTGTCGTCGAGCGGTTGAATCACCGGCTCAAAATCGAGAGGAACGGCCGCGACTTCGTCTGTGGGCATGACGACCTCATCGGTCGCGTCAGCACCTTGAGCCAACCGCGTTGGAGCATCGGCAATCGCGAGATTGTAGAGGCTGAACGGTGAGGCGACGCCCCAGACCAATAACAACCGCAGCACCACGAGTGCCCACGCCAAGTATCGCCAATGCGCGGAAATTCGCCGTCCGGCGAGCAGCAGACCGACTGCGACAACGAGCGTCAGCAGTGTTCCTTGCCAGGAGAGCCACAGAACGGATTGAAACGTCGATTCCAAGAGCTGCGCTGAATCGGACATGTCGAGTTCCTTGATCAGATCGCGTGACTGCGGTCAGTTCTTTTTTCGCTGCTTGTCTAGCAGCTTCTGCAATTCTGCGAGGTCCTCCGCAGAGACCTGCGGATCGCGGATGAAGTGGGCGAGGAGCGAATTGACATCGCCGCCGAAGATCTTTTCCAGAAAGGAACTGCTCTCCAGCTTCACGCACTGCGCGCGGCTAATTGCGGCCTTGTAGACGTTGCGGTTCCCCGCCGTTTGAGCAGTGAGCGCTCCTTTTTCGACCAGCCGGCCCAGCAACGTGCGGATCGTGCGGTGATTCCACTCCTTGGCTTCCGCCAATTCGTCGATCACTTCGGCGGCGGTCGCCTTTTTGAGTGTCCAGACGACCTGCATCACGTCCCACTCGGCGTCGGAGATTTTCAGCGGGGGCATGCGAGCTCCTTGTGATTACAACTGTAGCCAGATTATGACTACGATTGTAATCATTGTCAAGCGCAGGAGCTTCAGGAATCGCCGCGTGGCAAAAAGCCATCGTCAATAATCGGTCACCGACCCGTCCGCGTTGTACTTTGGCCCGCGCCAGCGGTATTTGTAATTGGGATCAGCGGCGACTTTGGCCAGCGCGTCTTCGTCGACGTCCAGACACAAGCCGGTCCCCTCCGGCAATGTCACGTGGCCGTCTTTCGTCCGCTTCCAGTGCGGTTTGACAATCGTGCCCAGCAGCTTGTCGTCGTACGACTCGTGGATCAAGAACAGCGGGACTGATGCGGCGACGTGGAAGCTGGCGGTCATGCCCAGATAAGACTGCGTGCAGTGCGGAGCGAGCGGGGTCATGTAGGCTTCGGCGAGCGTGGCGATTTTTTTCATCTGGCTGATCCCGCCCGTGTAGCCGCAATCGGGCTGCACGATGTCGAGTGCCTTCTCCGCGAGGTAGGGCATGATGCCCCAGATCGTGCGGTCCCGTTCTCCGGCCGCGAGCGGAATGCGAATCTGCTGTTTGAGCCGTTTGAAGACCTCGATGTTTCCCGGCACCGCCGGTTCCTCGAGGAATAGGATATCGTAAGGCTCGATGGCAGCGGCGAATTGCAATAGCATGGCGGGCGGCACGGCGCTGTGGGCGTCGAACATCACCGCGCCGTCTTCGCCCACTGCTTCGCGGGCCCGGCGGACTGCTTGGACCATCACTTCGATTTCATCCGGATCGCCCGATTGCGGTTGTGGACCACTGCCGATTTTGATCGCCTTCTCTGAGGGATAGACGCGAATCTTTTCGCGGAGCGGCCCGCCCAACATGCGGTACACCGGAACGCCCCACAACTGGCCGGTGATGTCCCACAGCGCCATGTCGATGCCGGCGATGCAGTGCACCATAAACGCGCCACCGCGCTGGTTCCGCTCAGCGCGATATAGAGACTGCCAGAGATGCTCGATGCGCGTCGGGTTTTGGCCGTCGAGCAATTCGAACATCGACGTGGCGAGCGCCGCGGCGACGCTGGGCACGACGCCCTTAATCTCGCCCCAGCCGCTGATGCCGTGATTGGTGTCGATTTTGACATAGACGCGGTCGCGGCAGATGTTCGGCTTCAGCCCGGTGATGCGGATCGACGACGTGCGGTCGCCGACTTCAGCCGCGGGGTTCGCCGCAAAAGCCGACTGTCCGGCAAACGCGGTCGCAGCAGCGGCCGCTCCCATGCAGCCGAGCAAATCGCGGCGATGGAGGTTCTGAGTCGCAGGTGGGTGAGTCATGGCTGTGCTCCGCTGAAACGATGGAATAGAACGATTCCATCATAAACGGAGAGACAGCGCCAGTGGAAACGGACCGCCGCAAAGGGTGGCCGCGATGCGCAGTAATCGGGACCTACCCCCGATGAATGAAAAAATCTCGCGCAGAGACGCGGAGACGCAGAGGAGGAAAGTTAAACGAGTTGACCGTGGGTTCGGCATCTCATGAGAAATCTGGTAAGCCCAATCGATCCCATCGTATTGACCAACTTTTCTCGGTCGAAGATGGCTTGGTTCTCTCTGCGACTCGGCGTCTCTGCGCGCAATTATCTGGTTCTCCGAGTGGCCGTGATGCGCAGCGATCGGGGCAGACAAAGCCTGTAGGAGGCCGCAATTGCCGCGTCAAACGATTCAAGCGACGCTGCCAGACTGGTCAGCGGCCAAATTGCGCCCTCTTGTGCCTGCGGTAGCCCGATTCTCAATTGCGGCCACCTACGACGGATAAAAAAGTCTCGCGCAGAGACACGGAGACACAGAGGGGGGACAATGAGATATCAGCATGTCGGGAGGACTTAAATCGGTCCATTTGCCCCATCAAATTGACCGACTCTTCCCGGTAGAAGATGGCTTTAGTCTCTCTGCGACTCCGCGGCTCTGCGCGCGATTATCTGATACTACAAGTGGCCGCAATGCTCCTTGTGGCTGAACCCGCACGTAGCTGGCCGCTAGCGTCCGCAATCGGCCGGCTTGGATGCGCCAAGTTGGTGAGTCGCTACGCGATCAACTCGCTGATCGGCGTCGGATCGCTCACCAAGTGCGATGGGCGGCCTTGCGGAGTGTAGAGGATCTTGTCGGGATTGATGCCCAACTTGCTGTAGACCGTCGACACGAAATTCTCGGGCGAAAGAACCCGCTCGATCGACGTGTAGCCCTTGCGGTCGGTCGCGCCGACGACGGTATTGCCGGGCGTTCCGCCGCCCGCCATCAGTACGGACATGGCGTTCGACCAGTGGTCGCGGCCCGGCGCTTTGCGACCTGCGAGCTGTGAGATCTTCGGCGTTCGTCCGAATTCGCCGAGAGCCACGACGATTGTCGTCTCCAGCATGCCGCGTTCTTCCAGATCCTCAATGAGCGTCGCCACCGTTTGGTCCCACTTGGGCAGACGTTTGCGACAGGTCGGGAAGATGCTGCCGTGATGATCCCAGCCGCCATCGTAAACGGTCACAAAGGGGACACCAGCTTCGACCAAACGTCGTGCCAGTAGACACCGCTGGCCAAATCCGTTGCGTACATACTTCTCGCGGGTCTCGTCTTTTTCGCGGCTGATGTCGAACGCCTGTTGGGCTTCCTTCGACGTGACCAAATCGTAGCCTTGGCTGAAGTATTCGTCATAACCCCCGACCGGGTCGCCGGCCGCTTTCTCGCCGATGCGCTTCAGCTTGTCGACTTTGGCACGGATGTCGGTGCGTCCCGTAAATCGTTCACCCCCCAAACCGTCGGGCAGGGCGACGTCGCGTACGCGGAATTTCTCTTTGTTCGGATCGTCGGCGACGACGAACGGCGCGTATTTGGCGCCGAGGAAATTCGGTCCGCCGGAGCGCGACATGCGGGGCATCGAGAAGTACTGCGGCAATCCAGTGGGCTGCCCAAGTTCATGCGCGACGACAGAACCCATGCTCGGATGAAAGCTGACAAACGCGCCGCAGCCGACCGGAATTCGCGGCGGGGCTCCGGTCATCATGTAGTGATTGCCCGCTCCGTGGTTGCCTTGGTTGTGGCGAATGGAGCGGATCATCGAAAACCGGTGCAACGTCGACGCCAACTTGGTCATGTGTTCGGAAAACTGCACGCCGGGTACGCTCGTCGCAATTGGATCGAACTCACCACGGATTTCCGCCGGCGCGTGCGGCTTGGGGTCGAAGGTCTCAAAGTGCGTCGGCCCGCCATCCATCCAAATCAGAATGCAATTGGTCGCCTTCTTGCGGCCGGCAGCAACGTCATCGCTCGCCATCGCCCGCATCCGCAGCGCGTCGACAAACGTCCCGCCGAATAGCGCACCCAGGCCGAGCTTGAGGCAGTCACGGCGTCGTAATCCTTCACAGTTGGTTGAATAACTCATATTGCTTTCCCCAAAGTCACAATCGGACGTCGAGATTGGCGGGATGGATCGCTCCCGTTGTTATCGGCCAAGTGGGCCTAATTTCATCAAATTAGTATATCTTGATGCAATAGCTTTGCCCAGAGTGAACTGCTCCCAATTTATTTGCGGCGTTAAATTTGACCTCGGAACTCATGGTGGTTAAGCTTCCGGCATGCTTTTCCCCGAAACAGTGCTCTAATATCGCTGGATTCCGATCGTGAGTGGTAAGCGCTACCAACTCCGCAGCGGCTTTGGATGACTGCCTGATTTTGACGGCGGCGTGTCCCGTCATCAGGTGACGATACTCTGCACCTTGGTATCGCAGTAAGCCGGCTTCCATCGGCCAGTCGTCATGCTTTTCCGGGGCGCGTTTTGCGCCGTTTGGTTCGGTCTGAATCAACGCATGCGCCGCTTTCGACCAGCACTGTCGCGAGTTCGTCTCTCTGTGTCCTAATCAGATTTACTCTCAGTAACAAGGTGCCTGATATGAAAAGAAAAGCGTTTACACTCATTGAATTGCTGGTAGTGATCGCGATTATCTCGTTGCTAATCGCTCTGTTGCTGCCCGCGGTTCAATCATCGCGAGCCGCGGCGCGGCGAACGTGGTGCCGCAACAATTTGAAGCAACTCGGCATCGCATTGCACAATTATCACGATCTGGCCAATCGATTTCCCCCGGGCAGCATCAACACTTACGACCCCGTCTCCGGGACTGCTTACGGGAAACCACCGCGATCAACGTACATCGTATTTCTGCTCCCGTTTATCGAGCAAAATAACTTGTACGACAAAATCGACTTCGACGTCACGAGCCTTTCACCACCATTATTGTGGTTTGGCAACAACGTTGAAGTGACCAGCACTCCGATTCCCATGCTCCGCTGCCCGGACGACAGTCGAGGCGGGTTGACCAAAACCTGCGGCCTCGTCGACAACGACCCCGACTTTCATGCGGAGCACTTTCTCAGCAATTACATGGCGTTTTTCTCGGGCCTTGACGTCTCGACGATCGATACGAAAGACACCCGCATCATGTCCGCCTTCGGCGTCAATCGCGGCGCCAGAATCGCCGATTTCCTCGACGGGACCAGCAACACCATGCTGATGGGCGAATACTTGACCGGCACGCACGAGGACTACCGCGGATTCATCTGGTCCGACAAGGCGGGCGGCAGCCAAATCTGGACCGAACTGCCCCCCAACAGCAACCTGCCCGACCGGCTTTCACCTTCTGTTCCGCCCCCGCCGTTTGCAACAAAGAAATGGTGCTTTAACGCACCGGAGTACAATCTGCCCTGCATCGACGGCGTGTCGGAAACGATGGGACTGGCGGCGCTGGACCACACGGCGGCATCCCGCAGCCTACACACGGGAGGGGTGTATATCTTGATGGCGGACGGCGCGGTCCGATTTGCCAGCGATAATATCAGCCTCGTCGAGTGGCGCGGGCTGAGCACCATTTCCGGCAGCGAATTGAACAATGCGTTTTAGCGCGCTCGCCGGAGCGCCTGCGGATTGCCGCGGGCGCCTTAAGCACTGCGGAATTAGCAACCGGAATGCAGAGGAGACCGCTGCGATGCCACGCTCTGACACGCGCCGCTGCGCAATCAGTTTGGCGATCGCCGTATGCTTTGTCCTTTGCGGCTGCGGAGGCGACGACGATCCTTGGACGCGCGCTGCCGTCGAGGGAACCGTCACGCTCGACGGCGAGCCGCTCAAGACCGGGAACATCACGTTTTTTCCCGGCAAAGGAATCGACGGACCGGCAGCTGGTGCGGAAATCGACGACGGCGAATTCTCGCTCCCCGTTGAGGAAGGGCCGGTCGTCGGTAATAACCGCGTCGTCATCCGCTCTGTGCAGCCGACGGGGCGCAAAGTCCGCTACGACGGCTTTCTCGAATCGGACGGGCCAGCCACGGAGGGCCAAATGGTCGACGAGTTCCGCAACATGGTTCCGCCGCAATACAATAGTCGCTCAACGCTCGACTGGGAGATTGAAGTCGATACGCTCAATAAACGCGAGTTCCATCTCAAGACCGACCCGCCCAAATCGGGGTGAATAGCGTCTGGATTTGCATCGAATGACACCGTGCCGCACCCGCAATTGCAGCACGTCGCTCTCAACCGTATGCGGTCGGCTTGAGATTCATTAGAATTTGTGTGAATCTATGGCTAATTTCTCATGATGCATTTGGTTGCGGCGACGCTGCATTGGGTGCGCCGTGGCCAATGCTCTCCATTGGATCTGCCGATCATCTGAAACCGTGGAGGCAACCGCCAAAATCTATGTCTCTGAGGAACGAGTGGCAGGACCACTCTGAATTGACAGGCCCCCCGACGTGGGCCGCATGCTCGTTGGCGTGCTCATCGGCGATCCCTCTACACGTCAATTCAGGTTAGACGATGCACTAGACTCGGGGCACTCCTGGATTATTGGATTTTCGATGGCATGTCAGAAACAGAATCCCCGATACCAGAGGTGGGAGTATCATCGTCCAGAATGCAATGACGCTCACCCAGGTTGAGTGGGGATCGAATTGCCAAACCGTTAAAGCCAACATTAAAACACCGTGAACTAGCAACAGGGCGCCACCGAGTGCTTCCAATTTCCACACGCTGGCGATGATTGCTGCTCCGATCGCCATGAGAGCGAACGTGATTCCGATGAGTACAAACGCCGCAATTGGAAAGAACGATGCTTCACCGATGAAGTGGCCCAACACAAACAACGTCCAGAACGTCGCCCAGAATGACCAAACAATTGATACAAGTCGGGCGACCCAACGCATCGAAATCACGAACAGGGATCCATCGCTGAGTAATCTCCTGTACACGATTACCTCCCGCACTCAATTCGGTCTCTAGATTCGCCTACGCGCGCAAAGGTCAAGTTGACGGCACCAAAGTAATTCCGTTTGCGGCCTGCTTCTGAACATCCGAAGCAGTTGATTTCCCCTCTGATTCCTTGGTCGTCGAAGCGACCGACGATGCCGAAGCCACTGCATTGGACTTTGTCAGTGACGGAATCCTGCAGTTTGCCAACGATGACATAGTCTGTTGCCCAGCCGAGCTTTCGGCCGAGCCAACCGCGGTTTCTTCTTAAGCACGCGTCTTGCATCGTCGCATTTCCAACTGTCCCTTCGACGGACCCATCTTCGTGGAGCGTGAACCGAACGTTAGCGGCGCCGGTCCCGTTCGGGATTTCCCACGTTCCCACAAGATTCGGATCGGGAGCCACTTTGGGGCGATAGGCGAATTCAAACGCCAAGATCGCCAGAGGGCTGAGGAGCAGCAGTGTGATGGTGATCTTTTTTCGCATGGTGCAATTCCTTCCCACGCATGGCCTGCATGGATACGAGCGCCCCAATATTTGTTAAGGCGTGGTCGCGTTCGAGATATAACACCGCCTCGCATGGGACGTCGAGTTGGGTAATGCTTTGCTGAAGCCCTCTCCTGACTTGCGATCCTGCACGCATTCTGCGAGTCCGCCCGAAATGGTACCGCACTCGTCGCGGTCCTGGATTCCCTCCGCTAGAATGATTCAACTGGCACATTCGAAAGCCTCGACATTCAACGGAGCAAGGGGATGACTCGACCGCACCTAAGTCGCCGCGATTTTCTCAGCACTTCCGCAGCCGTTTTGGGAACCGCCGCGCTGCCCTATTGGTTCACCGGCAAACAGGCGCAGGCCTTTAACTTCGATTCGCCAAGTGAGCGGCCGACGGTCGGTTGTATTGGGACCGGCAGCCGCTGGGGAGCCGACGGCGGCGGATTGGCTTCGCACCTGATGAAATACGGCGATGTTGTCGCCGTTTGCGACGTGGACACACGTCACTCCGGCCGCGCGCATGACCGGGTCAAGAAAGAGCAGGGGACGAATGGAAGCAACCGCGCCATCGATATCTACGGCGACTACCAAGAGATTCTCCAGCGCAAAGACATCGACGCCGTGACGATTGTCACGCCCGATCATTGGCACTCAAAAATCGCCATCGAAGCGATGCAGGCGGGGAAGGACATTTACTGCGAAAAGCCGCTCACGCTGACGATCGACGAAGGGAAGCAGATCATCAAGGTCCTCAAGCAGACCGGCCGAGTATTTCAAGTCGGCACGCAGCAGCGGAGCGAAATGGGACAGCGGTTCCTGCAAGCGATCGCCCTGACCCGCGACGGACGCATTGGCAAGGTCAAACGGGTGCAGGTGATCATCGGCGGCGCGCCGGAAAGCGGACCGCTCAAGACCGAGCCGGTTCCCTCGGAGCTCAACTGGGAGAAATGGCTCGGACAGGCCCCGCTCGTCGATTACATTCCCCGCCGCGGCCACTACGAATTCCGCTGGTGGTACGAGTACTCCGGCGGCAAGATGACCGATTGGGGCGCGCATCACGTTGACATTGCCCAATGGGCGATCGACATGGACAACAACGGGCCGACGACCGTGGAAGGGACGGCAACGCATCCCTGTCCGTTCGAGAAGGGCCACCCGACAGCCGACAACCTGTACAATACCGCCACGAAGTTCGAGGTCAGCTGCCAATTCCCAAATGGCGTCCAGATGGTGATCAAGAGCCACGCCCCGGAACTGACGAAAAACGACGGCATTCTTTTCGAGGGCGAATCCGGCCGCTTTTTCGTCAACCGCGGCCGCATTACCGGCGCGCCGGTCGAAGAGCTGGCCAAAAAACCGCTGCCCGACGGTCTGATTACCGACATCTACAAAGGCAAAACCCCCGGCAGCCACATGGGCAATTTTTTCGAGTGCATCAAAACCCGCGACCTGCCAATCTCCGACGTCTACACCCACCACCGAGCACTGACGACGTGTCATTTGGCGAACATCGCGATCCGTTTGGGGCGGAAGATCCATTGGGACGCCGCAGCGGAACAAATCACCGGCGACGCGGAAGCGGCGCAGTGGACGTCGCGTGAACAGCGGGCGGGATATGCGGTGGTGGGGTGACAGTGACGCTACAGGACCAAGTGAGCAGGGCAGGCTCAACGAAATATTTTCACATGCACCGAACTCCGCAAAGTATAATCGTCGTTGCGTTCGCAATGCTGACCTCGTTGATCGCAGCCGCCGCAGACGACGCCCATACGCCTCCAAAACCCAAGCTCATCAACGTCACCGACGTCGACATGCTCCGCACCCGGCGCCCGGTTCTAATCGCCCATCGCGGCGGAGTCGTCTCGGCGCAGGCGCCGGAGTGTTCGGCGGCGGCCATCAAAGCGGCGGCGGGGGCACGGTTTGATCTGGTTGAACTCGACGTTCGCACGTCGAAGGACGGCGTGCCGATCGTGTTTCACGACCGCAGCCTGAAACAGGATTGCGGTGTTGACGGCCGCATCGCGGATTTCACGGCCGACGAGATCGCGAAGTTCAAGTATCGCGGCACCGACCAGTCGATTCTCACACTCGATGAGGCGCTGCGGCTGTGCAAGCAGCTCTCGCTCGGTGTGATGTTCGACATCAAGCAGGCGGACGATGCGTCGCTGGCGGAGATCGTCCGCTTGACGCGCGCGCACGGCTTGGACAAATCAGCGGTGACGATCAACGGCGATCCGACGATCCAGAAACGCTTGGGAGCGGTCTCGCGGATCCGCCTGCTCAGTGTGGAACAAGCGGACGAGTTGATGAATGCCAAGCAGAGTAAGCGCCCGCTGAAGGGCCATATGTGGTTTGGACTGCCGCAGAAAGTGCCACTGGATCGCATCAAAGATTTTCAGAAAGCGGGAGCGCTGATCATCCCCGGGATCAACATCTTTCGCTACCCAAAGGGCAAAGATATGAAGCTCGCCGAGCAGGACATCAAAAAACTTCGAGCCGCCGGCGTCGACGGATTCCAAATCGACTCGGTGTACCAGAAGTTTATTAAATGAACGGTCGAGGAGGAACTCGCCAGTGCCGCACGTTCACGATGATTGCTCTGACGCGGTCGTATCGATTTCTTAATGTCGCATTGGTGAACATCGCAACAACTCAATCCCGGTGTCGGAAGCCTGCAGCATGACAATCGGCGAAGCCTACGAGAAGTATTGCGAGACTCGGTTTCCGCCCACCAACGAGATCGAGGTCGCCAGCTTTGAAGAAGAAATCGGAGCCGCACTGCCGCCACATTTTCGCGATTACCTGCTGGAATACAACGGCGGCTATTTTAACGAACTTGTGTTCATTCCGGCCGATGATGGATGTCCAAAGTGTTGGCTCAATGCCATGTACGGATTTAATGCTCCGCACGATTTCGCGTTGTTCGGAAAGCAAGCTGACATCTGGTTCTGTGACGACTATGTTCCCAGCAGGCCGCCGGAACTTATTCCGATCGGAAACACCGCCATGAACCACCTAATCTTGCTAGACTTGGACCCGGCGCCAGAGAATTACGGCATGCTCTATTTGCGAACGTTTGACGAATCATTTTGGCTGGCTGAGGACATGGACGAATTCTTCGAATTGCTTGAAGACGAAACGCGATCGCACTGAATGGGTGAATTCAGACGTCAGTCGTCTACTCTTGCGACCAACGTGGCCCAATCGAACCCGGAACGTTATTACTGCGGGTTGAATCCTCAAAATCGGCATTCGAGACGGAGCAGCGCCCAGTATTTCACGGACTCGCGCCGACAATCGGGTACCAAATTGCTTACCTGCACGCACACTCGCCATTGGGTGCCCGGCGAGAATGGTAGAGGCGCGCTCGTCGAGGATTAGACAGTGCGGCGGAGAAGTGACCTACTGAGTCGATTGCTCCTCCGAGCAATTAGCAGACGTCCGACTAGCCCACGCGGGGGTGGATTTCACCGACCATCATCGTGTTGCTCATGCCGTCTTTGATGTGACTGGTCGTTCCCTCATTCACCTTTTGCACCTTCTGCAGGTACTCATTCACTTTTTGCTCAGCCTCGTCCACCTTTTGCACTTTCTGCGTTAGGTCGTCGCCGTGGACCTTCTGCACTTTCTGCGAAAGCTCGGAGTCGTCGTTTTGGTAAAGGTTGTCTTGCTCGATGTAGGGCAACAGAGACGCGCCCCAGGCACTGGCGGCCAGGACCAACCGCTGTTCTATCGACTCAAACCCAAGCGCGGTATGAAGTTTCGACATTATTGTCTCCCGAGAATGTGAGCGGGGTGGAATTCGCGGTGCGAACTTTACATTCTAATACTGCTCGATTGACGTTTGTGACAGCATTGGGAGGCTTTTGCTGATTAAGCTCGACGCGAACGACGTTGCGCCAGGTCGAGTTGGAGCAACTGTCGTTCGCACAATAATCGCGACTCGATTCATCAGGAGCGCCAGAAATGACTGAACCTGCCGGCTCAAAATCGCAACGGCCCAAGTACGGACTCTGGGCGGTCACAATCATTGTGCTGCTTATTGTTTGCGGGGTTGTCAACATCTGGTGGCCCTATTCCGGGGAGCAGGCGGCGATCACTGAAATTGAACGGCTGGGTGGCCGCGTAGAATCGGAGATTGTTCGCCCCGGCTGGATGCCGGCGGCATTCGGTGATTGGGAACAGTTCCGGCGCGCGCGACGGGTCAATCTCTCGGGATTGTCCGTTAAAGGCAGCGACTTGCCGCAACTTGGCAAGCTCACTCAGTTGCAACATCTGAATCTCGAGGGGACGGAATTCGATGATTCCGGCATGCAACAACTGAGGAGGCTGAAACAACTGCAGACGCTGAACCTCTCGTACACTCGCATCAGCGACCAGGGGTTGAAGCATTTAGCGGGGTCCTCCAATCTTCAGGAGCTCAATCTGCAAGCGACGGACGTCGGTGACTCCAATCTCGGGCCGCTCAACGGTCTTTCCCGACTTGAGAAACTTAATCTCAGCAGGACGAAGACCGACGACAGCCGGTTGAAACAACTGGTCGGCCTGCAAAACCTTCGCGAGTTGAGTTTGAGCCGCTGCGCTATCACCGATGACGGGTTGAAATCAATCAAACAACTGACGGCGCTCGAACACCTTTGGCTGGACAACACACGCTGCACGGAGTCGGAGGTCCACAAACTGGCCGGTCAACTGCCCAACTTGAAGGGTTACAGCCACCCGGAATGAACTTGCACTGCTGAGTCCGCTGGATTTGCTATTCGCTACTGTTGCCGCCGGCAATTCGCGCTTCGCGGCGAGCAATCCAAGCCGCTTCGTCGTCGAGCCCCAAGGTCTTGTAGGCTTGCTCGAGCTGCCGGTATCGCCGCGTTACGAAGCCGGGATCGCCGCGATTCCAGTGCAGCTTGCGGAGACAGACCGGGCAGAGGTGCAGCGGTTGCGAGTCCGCTTCTTCCAAGTGATTGGAGCCGTTCATCAAACACGAGAAATAAATGCAATGCTGCATGCCGAACATGTGGCCGGTCTCGTGGAGGAGTGTGCGGCAGTTGCGGCGCATCGTCAGTGATTCCTGCTGCGCTGATGGCGGATTGTCGGTGAGCGAACCTCCTTTGCGCGCGGAACTGAATACGCCGACGCGGTCCCGTAGCGAAGCCATGCCAAAGACAAAGTTCCACTCCTCTTTGGGATACAAGTCCTCCGGCGTGAGGCCCAACATGCAATAGGCGTCTTCGGGAAGCTGCTGCCGCATCATTTCCAACAAGTCGCCGGTCAGATATTGACGCTTGCCGGTGTGCCGGTTAATGCGGTTGGTGAGCGCCGGATCGTCTAGTTTGACCGGCGGTAGCACTCGCACCTCCATCTGAAAAAATGCCTCCGCGCAGAGCTGTAAATCGGCAAGTGACGGCTTGTGATTGGGGTCGAACTCACCCAGCGGCAGAATGTAAAGCCGATTCCGCTGTTGATCGGGGCGGTGCGGCTCGGACGCGACATATTGCTCAAACGTCTGGCCCGGCTCACCATGTTCGGCCAACCAATAGCCCGGCTGCGGATCGGCGACGGGCTGAAAGTCCTCTGCTGGATCGAACGCGCGCTGCAAGCCCGCTTCCAAGTCGTCAGTGGGACCAATCGCCCGCAGCCGCGCCCGCTCAGGCGGGACGGAGAACAACGTGTTGGTGTGTTCCACCGCGCCGTCGCCTCCCAGGTATGCCGGAAGTCCCACAAACGCCGCCGTGATCGGGATTGCCGCAGCCAACACGACGATCAGCACCGTCGCGAAACGCAAACGTGGTCGTTGTGGCATTTGCGGGGCTCCAAAGGATGGCGGATTGGTTCGCAACGCATGACAGACGCGATTCTAACACAAACTTGTGAAGGCTAGGAGGTTGGTCAAGCGATAAAGATGGCGTAGCAGAAGTCGTGAGACTTCTGAAAACTCAACTCAGTGCAGGAAGATTCCCAAACTCTCACGAGTTCGGCTACGCAACGTGTGAAGGGTCGCAGCGATTGCAGGCAAAGATCACTGCCGGTCGGTGGTTTTCACTTCGCGACGCGGCTACATTAGCTCCAGAATCAGCCGACGACTCCTCTGCAAAGTTCGCAAAATGAGCAATCGATCGACGACCCTCACACTTGTCTTGTTTGCATTAGGCTTCCTTGCATTGCTGCTTCCCGAGCAGTTTCACAGCCTGTATTTCCTCTGTTGGGGATGCGCCTGTTTTGTGGTGGCTTATGATCGCCGGAAATCTCGTCGCGCCGCGACTGAAGGGTCGGAGGCGCCACCTAACAGTTCCCGTGAACGACTTTTGTCGTTCATTCTCATCGGCGGCGGGATTTCGTTCTTGATACTGAGCGTCAGTCACGTAGTCCTGCAAATTCTTCGCTGAAGACGCATTTTGAATTCATGCGATGCCTTTGACTGCGACGGTAAAGCGTCGGCTTGGTATCATCAGTTGTCCCATGTCGACTGACGAATGAGGAGATTGCCATGACAGCCACGTTTAAGCAATTGACCGATTTTTTTATCGCCGCCGGGGCCGATTCCGTTTCGCATACCGAGAAGACCTATTTGGCCCACGCAATCGGCGTCCACAACGATCTCAAGGAGTGGGGGTGTTCCGACGAAGTCTGCCGGGCGGGGATGTATCACTCGATCTACGGCACCGAGCGATTTCAGGGTTTCACACTGCCGCTTTTGCGACGGGGTGACGTGGCGGACCTGATCGGCGAGCGGGCGGAACGGCTGGCGTATTGGAATTGCGCGATGGACCGCAGCACGTTCGACGATGCTGTGGCGAGTGGTCGTGAACCCTATCTCATCACCGATCGGATCTCAGATGAGCCGATCGAATTATCAGCGGACGACTTCGACGCTCTGTGCCAGATTCATCTCTGTGATTGGCTGGAACAGGTGGCCCGCGCGGGGCACTGGGACTACCGGCGGGAGGCATATAAAAACCTCGCCGAGCGATTGGGCGGAGTGGCGGAGGAAGCGTACGAGCGGGTCTACTCCGCCGAACCGGCCGTATGACGGCGGTGTCTCTGAGAGGAACTCAATTTGACCGGCCGGGTGGCATGAGAAATCGATCGCATGCTGCATGCGTTGAAGGAGGTGTTTCATGGGTCGCCAACATTCCGCAAATCGATCTCGTCGATACACTCAGCGCAAATCGGCGCCAAAAGTCATCGACGGCCGCACGCAGCGCAAAAACCGCAGCCGACCGACCCGCACCGCACCGCTGATCCGCCGAGAACAGCCGGGCGCCGGACATCGCCATTATCTGCGCAAGAACGACATTTTGAAATTTATCGACATCCTGCCAGACTGGAATGAGATCTCGGAAGGATTGCACGAGATCATTCTGGCGAAGGCAGAAGAGGATACCGATGGCTGGTTTCGTCCGGGCCAAGTCGCAATCTGTGCCTGCGAGTGCGAGTTGGTGTATTGTGTAGACGTTGAACACGTCCAAGAGCATGCGGCACTGTATCGGCGGCTGGGGATTCAATACACTCGAGACAGCGACGAAAAGGGGCCGTATTATTTAGTGGAGTATTCGCCGTCGTCGCGACGTGCGTTTCAGTTGTTGCATGTTTTTTTGCACGAATTGGGCCACCATCACGACTGGATGACGTCGGATTCGTCAGTCGGCGCAGATCGAGGAGAGTCCTACGCCGAGCAATACGCGTACAAGAACGAGGCGGTCATCTTCGATCGGTACGTCGAAGCGTTCGGGCTCTAGTTCGCCGACGTCGCGACCCGTGACGCCGTCGGCAGCGGCGCAGGTTCGACGCGAAACAGCGTCGCGTCGATTTCACGCTGGCCGTGGAAGCTGAATTCAGCGACCGGTTCGAGTTCCCAGCGGGTCCAGCTTTTGATGATCGGCACTTCCGGCGCCGGTGCGATCAGCCACTGCGGTCGCCGTTTCAACAGGTCGCGCGGGTCGGGAAACTCTTCGTGCAACCCCAGTTCGTACGAAACCAGCGGATGCGCGTGATACACGAGCACCCCTTGGCCGCCGGTTTGCGAATCGACCTCACGCATAAAGGATGCGAATTCACGATAGTCGACGCGGGGACCGATGTTGGCCCAATGGTAGTAGAGACCGTTTGCAAACAGACAGCCCACGGCGACCGCATGAACTGCAAACGCCCGTCGCCGCTGGGCCAGCCAGATTGTGACCGCGCCGCTGACCGCCGTCGCGACCGCGATACCGGCGCTGAATGAGCCTTCTGCGACCGCCAAAACGTAAGCGCCGGCCAGAATCAGCAAAGCACCCGCTGCAGTGAATGACGTGCGGACATCCTTGCGCCCGAACAGTCGCACGGAATGTTCAAGCGCGTACCCCGCCAACATGAAGACAACGGGATAAACCGGCAACAACAGATCGTGCCGTTTCGAAGGAATCGCGCTGAAAAACAGAAAATAGGCAGCCGCCCAGCAGACCAGCAGTCGAACCCGCTTCCATTGTTGGCGATGGCGGAACGCCAGAATCGCTCCCAACAACCCGACCGCCGACCAGGGGGCGACGCGCGTCAGCAGATGGCTCACATAATAGTAAAACGGCTTGGTCTTGACCGTCGAACCGGGCAATCGCCGAGACAATTCGTTTTGAATCACCGACTCATGGAAATCGGGGATTCGGCTGACCGCGATCAACCAGGTGGAAACGATCACCGTAAACACAAGCAATCCGGGCAGCGCCTGCATCAGCGTCTTCCGCTGTGGGCGAATTCCCTCTGTCCAGCACCACATCAACAGGAAAACACCGAACAGACACGGGCCGACGGGACCTTTGGTCAGCGCCGAGGCGGCCAAAATGAGGCCGACCAGCGTCGATTTCCACCAAGACTGCTTGACGGCAACGAAGACCAGGATTGCCGCATACAGCGTGGCGGTCATCAACATGTCCGTCCGGGCAAACCACATCAACTTGCTGAAGTGATGGCAAGCGATGAAGGTTAGCGCGGCGAAGAACGCCGCAGTCTGGCCTAGGAAGTGTTGCGTGAGCCGGTACAGGCAGACGAGGAGCGCCGCGGCGGCAAGAATCGAGGGGAGCTTGAGCACCCACGGGTCGGTCGATCCTGCCAGCCGACAGAATCCGGCGGCAATCCAGTTGTAGAGCGGCGGCTTGGTGGCGATGTAGCCGTTCACTTCAAACTGCGTCGACCAATGGCCGTGCCGCAATACATCCATGATGTAGCCGACTTGTTTGTTCTGATCGCCTTCGAACAGGTCGTTCGGCGCAGAGATCCGCAGGACGGCGGAGAGCAGAAACAACGACACCAGCCAGGCCGGATGCGTCAGTCGCTTTGATGCTTGATCGTGTAGTTCAGACGGGCGGTTTGCATCCATCGCACTGCCAGCATGTCGAGAAAAGGACCGATGAGACGATTGAACAGTCCGTACTTGCTGCGACCGGCGACGCGCGGCCGGTCGCGAACATCAACCTCGACCACGCGGTAGCCTTCCATCTCAAACAGGACCGGCAAAAAGCGGTGCATGCCGTGATAGAGATTCACGTGCTGCAGGCATCGCCGGCGGAAGACCTTGAAACCGCAGTTCACGTCGCGAATCGTGTCGCCCAGAATCGCCCGCCTTACCGAGTTGGCAAGAATCGAGGTCAGTCGCTTGGTGACGGTATCGCGCCGGCGAAGGCGGCGACCACAAACCATATCCGCCCGATCGACCTCCGCGAGCAAGCGAGGGATTTCATGCGGATCATTCTGCCGGTCGGCGTCCATCATGATAATCCAGTTGCCGCGTGCCGCGCGAAACCCCGCGTCGAGTGCCGCGGTTTTTCCGGAATTGGATATCAGTTGAATCAGCCGTACTGCGGGATCGGCATTACTGAGGCGAAGGATGACCGAGCCGGTGTAGTCGTCACTGCCGTCGTCGATGATGAGGATTTCAAAGTCCTCGTCAAACTCCTGCATTACCGTAACAATTTCCGCGTACAGCGGCTCGATGTTGTCGGCCTCATTGAACGCCGGAATCACGAGCGAGTAGGCGACCGCATCGACATCGCCCGGCGGCGTCCATGCCTTCAGCTTGGCAAGCGTGGAATTATCAGCAGCCTCATTCATCGGTCGTGCATCCCTGACGATACGCCGATTTGGTATTTCACGGGAGGAGCACTGCAACAGAGTTTCAAGATTGTGTCAAGACGAAGTGGTCGGACGTGACGGTCGCATGACCTGTTTAGCAATTGCGCTCCGGCGCCCATCCCCGGAACAGTTGCCCCAACGGGGCAAAACAAGTTAGCCCAGGGAAAGGCCGCGTGAGCGAAGCGAACGCGCCGCCGCCCTGGGTCTGCATGTTGATTGGTCACCAAAAAGCCCTGAAAGGGCGAAACGGATTACTGGCCATCAACGACCTGAAACTCCGCCTCGGAACCCTCGACCGGAAACAACTCCGCTCGCAGGTCGCCGCGAAGCCCATTTGATCGCCGGATCAGAACATTCAGCCGATGCCGGCCCTTCGCTGCGTCGACTTCGAACCGCCGCTCGCGCTGTAGGCGACCATCGTCCACGGCCGCTTCCCAGGCGACCGGGGCGTCTATCTCAATTCCAACCTTGCCGTCAGCAGTCACGTCGAACTCCGCCCGCAGCAGCAGTAACGGTGATTTGGTACTGCGAGCGACTTCCGCCAACGGCACACCGCCCGCAACTTTCGCATACAGAGGAACCCAGGCTTGCTGCGGCAGCGCCGGCAACTCCTCGCGGATCACGTCGAAATCGACATCCGCGGCTCCCGGTTGACCCGGCAACTCGCGGAGGACACGCCACCGCTGGAACGTCGGCTTCTTGCGAATCGCGAACGGTCCCGGTTTGCCGAGTTCCGACAAGAAACGAACCAAATCGATCAACTCGGCACGGGTTAGAAACTTGGTCAAGCCTTGCGGCATCAGCGAGGTTCCCTCGGTCTCCTCGTCAATGTCGGCGGTGGGAATCGTGATCTGGTTGCCGGCGGCATCTTTGAGAATCAAGCGTTGCGTGTCGCGGTTGACGAGAATCCCTTGATGCACTTTACCCGCCAGAGTGTAAATCACATGCGTGAGGTAAGCCTCCTTGACAGCCTGATTCGGTTGTAAGATGGAATTGATCAAATAGTCGACCGGCGAACTGGCGCCGACTGCGCTGAGATCGGGGCCGACTTGCCCACCCGCTTTGCTGACCGCGTGGCATCGCATGCAACTGACGTCAGCCCGCCGAAAGACCGACTCGCCGCGCGCCGGATCTCCCTTCTGAAGGACTTCCGTCGCCAATTTTTTGACTTCAGCGGCGGAAAGCGGCTTCGGATTGGCCTCGAGCCCTGCTGCGGTGCTCAATGCGGACGCCAGTTCCGGATCGCTGCGGCCGATTGAATACATGTGCCGCAGCGCAAGTTTTGCCGTGTCGGTCTTGAGCGACTTTCCGGTCAATTTCCCGGCCAATTCCTTTGACCCATTCTTGCGGTTTAAAAAGGCGTTCAGCAAGACCGCCGGATCGTCGGTCTCATCGAAGTCGCTCAGCAACTCGACAGCAGCGGTTGCCGCAGCGACGGTATCGATCTGCGCCAGCGCCGCGACCGCCATTTGCTGTGCGATACGATCCGACTGAATTGAGATGAGTTTCTCGATCGTCCCGCGTGCGATGTTTGGATCAATCGACGTCAGCGCCTCAAGCGCCGCCTGTCGAAGCGTCATGGGTGTTTTTGGATCGAGCGCG
Source organism: Planctomycetales bacterium (assembly GCA_028285345.1). GTDB lineage: Bacteria > Planctomycetota > Planctomycetia > Planctomycetales > Planctomycetaceae > Symmachiella. Next base: position 721,768 of record JANQPT010000044.1, on the reverse strand, counting down.
ACGTCACGCATCGTCTCTGAAAGCGAAGCCGCACGGCAAACTCCGGCAAGTTGAATTGCCGCCAGGCGCAGTTCCCGGTCGCCGGATCCCTGAACCGGCAGAATGAGCTCCTTCAACTGCTCAAGCTGCCCCCCGGGACGAACCTTGCGCGTACGAGCCGCGTCGGCCAACCAACTGAGTGTCTTACGCCGCAACTGTGCCGGATAAACGTCCTTTTTGACCGCCTGCTCGAAGAGATATGTCAAGTCGTCCGAATTCCCGCGCTGGCAGATCAGCTCAATCAACCGGGCCAATTGGGCTTGGGGAACGCGCGGACTCTTGATCAATCGCATCAAGGGGGCAGCTGGGCTGGGCTTCTCGTCGCCAAACAGCGAACCTTCTTGCGTCGCGACAAACAGCAGAAGCGGAAGTGCAATTGCCAGTTTCCGAGTTCTTTTTTGAGGCATTGATCGTCAAAGGTGTATGGTCGATGCGGGTCAGCGGTTAGTGAATACCAAATGACTCCCAGAGGAAGCCGTCTGCTTCCATCATATCAGCAACTGCTCCGCAGGTCAGGGGGCCGGCCGGGCGTCGCTGCCTCATCTTGACCGGTTTTGAAAGAACGGATATACGGGTGCACCATTTTTGGGGGCCGGTGAGGCGATGGAGCGCGCCGGTCTCGCAACTTGTGCCGTCCAGCAGTCTCGACCCTTAAAAAATGGCCAACTTCCGCACACATGTCACCGTAAGCACGCTGTGCGGCGCTGGTTATGCGATTGCAGGCGGGACGCTGCTCGATCTGCCTGCCGCCAGCTGCGTTCTTGCGGGCGGGTTGTGCGGCTTGGCGGGCATGCTGCCCGATTTGGATAGCAATAACAGCGTACCGATTCGTGAAGTCTTGGCATTCTCGGCAGCCATCGTGCCCATGCTGATGGTGGAGCGTTTTGAGATGCTGGGTCTCGCGTACGAAGAGACGGCGCTCGCCGGAGCGGCAGTCTACTTGACCATCCGGTTCGGCATGGGATCATTGCTGAGGAAATGCACCGTGCATCGCGGCATGTTTCACAGCTTGCCCGCCGCGCTCATCGCCGGATTGGCGGCGTTTCTGATTTGTGATGGATTCGACCCTCATTTGCGAGTCTACAAAGCGGGTGCGATCTTTGTGGGATTTTTGTCGCACCTGTTCCTGGATGAGATTTACGCCATCGAACGTGACGGCGGCAAGTGGCGGATGAAAAAGTCCTTCGGGACGGCGCTGAAACTGACTGCCGGAAATACGGGAGGGACCTCCGCCGCTTATGGAATCCTGCTTTTGCTGGGAGTTCTAGCGGTCGGCGATACGTTGGCGTTTCACAGCGGCGCCGAGTCCACAATGGCAGTCCCAATCGCCGCCGGTGTCGATGAACTGGGACCAAGTAAACAGTAGTAGGCGAACGACCGGCTTGAAACTGATTTGACAGAACAGTGGAGGCATCAAGTGGCAATTTTCGACGGAGTGGTACTGGTCGTCTTAATTCTTGCGATCGTGCATGGACGCTTCAAAGGCATGGCACTGCAATTGGCCCCGATTGCTTCATTGGTCTTGGGGTATGTCGTGGCGTTTCCCCTCGCCCCTCAACTGGCGCCGTGGTTCGGCGACAGCGCGCCGATGAATTTTGTGCTGGCACTGCTGGTGTTATATCTGGCGGTCGCGCTGGGCGTCTATTTGATCGCCCGTTCCCTCAAGGAATACATCATCAAATTCAAGCTTGAGGAGTACGACAAACACCTTGGCGCACTTTTCGGCGGTGTGAAGGGACTGATCTTCTGCCTCATGATGACGTTCTTCTCAGTAGCCTTGTCCGCCAACGCCCGGGAATACATCCAAGATACCCATACTGGATATGCCGCTGCCCACATTATGGACGCGCTGCATCCGGCGATGCCGGAAGAACTGCATGACAAGTTGGAGCCCTATATCCATTCGCTGGACCAGGATCACATGGACCTGGATCATCGTCACGACCACGCGGAGGAACCGCACCATCAGGGAGAACAATTCGCGTCAAAGTCGGAACAGCAGCCAATCCTGCAGCCGTTTCCTGAGTCGGGCGTGTTTCACGGCCCCCACGAGGAATTCCCCCACGCACACGACGACCACGTCGAGCCCGCTTCGGCCGAACAGAAGTCGGGTGTCGACAACTCGAACAAGCAGCCGTCGCGTGAAGAGAAAGTGGTCGACGGTGTGCTGAAAATCCTCGACATCTTGACGGATCAATAATCTCATTTGCCAAGCGTCCGCGCGCAAACTACGCGATTCGGGACACGACGATTGAAGCGTCGTCCCATCACAGAGGAAAGGAAGCCCCGAAGTGAACACAGTACCGCCAAAACGGATCTATCGAGAAAGCAGCCTGTGGGGTCTGGTGATTGTACTGACCTGCGTCGGCATCTGGTCAGGCTGCCGGACCGTGCCGGAAACGGGCCGCAGGCAACTCGTGATGCCCGAGCAATGGGAAATTTCCATGGGTGTTTCCGCCTATGAAGAACTGATGGCCGCCGAAACGCCGTCGCGGAATCAGCATAACCGCGAATTAGTACAACGTGTCGGCGAGCGCATCGCAGCAGTGGCGGGACGTTCTGATTATCAGTGGGAATTCCGTCTGATCGAATCGGAACAGATGAACGCCTTTGCACTACCGGGCGGCAAAGTGGCCGTCTACGAAGGGATTCTCCCAATCTGTCAAAACGAAGCGGGTCTGGCGGTTGTGATGTCGCACGAAATCGCACACGCTTTAGCTCGGCACGGCGGCGAACGGATGAGCCAGTCTTATCTGGTGAAGGGCGGAGAGTTTCTCCTCGATGCCGTCACGCAGGATACAAAGGATGAACAAAGGAAGCTGCTCATGAACGCGTACGGAGTCGGAGCCCAATACGGAGTACTGCTTCCTTACAGCCGCGCGCACGAGTCTGAAGCGGACGCGATGGGAATCAAGCTGATGGCTGCGGCGGGATATGACCCGAGCGAAGCGCCGACGTTTTGGGAACGTTTCGCTTCGGCCAAGACGGGGGAGCAAACACCGGAATTCTTGTCGACACACCCCTCGGACGCGACGCGCGCCGCCGCTCTGCGCGAACAATTGCCCGAAGCGCTGGCTAAGTATGAGGCCGCCCCGACGAAGTACTCGTTGGGTGAAATGGTGGATCTCTCCGGATTTCGCGGCTCGGTTCAACAGGCGTCCGGATCGACCTCCGGCGCGGCTCGTTAGCAGGGCTGATCGCGGCGCACGACGGCACAGCCGTCGGCTTGGTTGTTTTGTTGCTGGAATGGGACCCGACGATGGCCGATGAACAATCCGCAACTGCGGAAACGACGACCGAGAAACCGCGCCGGCGCAGGAAATGGCTGATTTTTGCCGGATTGTTGGCCGCATTGATCTGGTTTGCGCCGGCAATCATTGCGGGAACGTCCTTGAAGCAGCGGATTCTGCCAGCGGTCCTCCCGCAGTATCCCGCAGGCATGCACGTTGGCTCCGCATCGCTGAGTTGGACGTCGCCTGCCGTGCTGCGCAATGTCACCTTTGAGGACTTGCAGCAGAACAAGTTTCTGCAAGTCGATGACATCACCACCGGCGAAACGCTGCTGCAATTGCTGCTCAATTCCGACGGCGTTCATCCGATCAAATTGAGCGGTGCGGTTATCGATGCACGTTTTCGCACCGACGGCAGCAATTTGGAAGACGTCGCAGCTCCCTTCGCCGATCCCACCTCGACGATCTGGCCCGGCGTTGCACTCGACATCTCCAGTGGGACACTCAAGCTATCGTCGGACCAGGACGGTTCGTCCGCAACGTTTGACGATTTGCGGCTATCGGTGCACAAACCGAACGAACAGGGCGTCCCGTTCGAGATTGCCGCCGCCGCGCGCACCGGATCCGGCAACTTTGAGACTCAGTTGCTATGGACTCCGCCGGCGGAGTTGGATTCCCCGGCGGCAGGCATCGGCGAGTTGCAGTTGGAGACAGCGCAACTTCCTCTGCAATCGCTACGGCCGCTCTTGGACCGGATTTCGCTGACGGAGCACGTCGCAGCGGACTTAACGAGCGATTTTGACATCTCTTGGAATACGGCCGGCGAGACGGCGGAATACAAACTCGCGGGCGACCTGCAAACCGGAGCTCTGGAGCTCGTCTCTGTTGCGTCGGAATCGACTGAGCAATTACGCGCGGACTATCTGCGCTGCGCCGTGGAGACGACCATTGCGGGCCCCGTCGTCGACGTGAAGAAATTCGACGTCGACTCCGACCTCGCGCAAGTCCGTTTGGCAGGGCGAACGAACCTTCAAGAATTGAATTTCGCTGAAATCGGCACATCAACACTCACCCAACTTGCGGCCGACGACCTGCAATTGCAGGGCCGACTGGACCTGGCGAAGCTGGCGGCTGTACTGCCGGAAACGCTGCACATCCGCGAGGGAACAAAGATCACGTCCGGCACGATCAATTGGAATTTCACCAGCCGCGAGCAGCAAGGGCGGCGCGGTTGGAGCGGCGACGTTTCGGCATCGAAATTGACGGCGGATCACGCCGGAGAGGTCGTCAGCTGGGACGAGCCGATTCGGCTCAATTTTTCGGTGGTTCCCAACCCCTCAGGTGCTGCCGCTGTGCGTGTGAAATGCGAGTCGGACTTTCTCACCGCATCGCTGGTGGGCAGTCCGGGAAAAGCAACCGTGCATTGCAAGTGCGACCTCGACCGGTTGGCCGCGGAAGCGGGACGGTTTGTCGATTTAGGTTCGATCGAACTGCACGGGACATTGGGAGCCATCGTCGACGTCAGCCGCACAGGTGATCGCTTCACTGCCGACGGTCAGGTGAATGTCAACGGGCTGCATGTCGCCGGACTTCAGGGCATCACCTTGAATGAGCCGCGACTCAATCTTCTCTGCCATACGTCTGCTGACATGCAGGACGGACAACTCAAAAAAATCGATGAAGCATCGCTACAAGTCACGACGACCGGCTATCAACTCGACATGAGTCTGAACGGACCCGCCCAGTGGAACGACGAGAAGAAATCGATCCCGCTCACGGTCAATTTTGACGGCGAATTGTCGGGACTGGCAGCGCAGTGGAAATCGTTGCTGCCGCCCGATTCACCACAGATCGAAGGCAATGCGAAGATCGCGGCGCAACTCGATCTCTCGCCGGAGAAAATCGGCTTTCGCGAGACGCGGGTCGACGTCGAGCAGCTTTCCCTACAATCCGGCGAGTTTCGATTCAACGAGCCGCGTGTGAGAATCATCGCGGAGGGGAACTATGATTTGGAGCGCGCTCAATTGACATCCTCGGCAACGTCGCTGGCAACGACAGCGGTAAATGTACGGGCCAAGAACGTCGACTGTAATTTCGGCGCCGATTCGCCCCGTCTTTCAGCCGACGTGGAATTCAACGGCCAATTGGAACGAATGCTGACCATGGCCGATCTCAGCACTCTGTCCGAACCGCTGGCCGGCGGCACGGTCACGGGCCGGATGTTGCTGACGCAAAACGGCGGAACCAGCCGCGCGCAGGGTCAAATTATCGTCGATCAATTCGTACTGTATGACCGGGCGCCCGGTGCAGCACCACCCGGTCCCGGGGCCACGTTGATCAGCAGCCGCAGCGAGACTCCTCCGTTGTGGCACGAGCCGCGGCTCGTCGTGACGTCCGACATGACGTACGATCCAGCCGCTGACAGTGTCCGAATTGACGGCGTGCAAGCCGACGGCAATCAGTGGAAAATGCTGGGGCAGGGGAGGATCAACGAGCTCTCCACCCAAATGGCGATGCAGGCGGCCGGGTCGATTGAATGCGACTGGGAAGGACTGTTGGCGGAACACCGAACAGTCATCGGCGACGGGATCCACTTAACGGGGATGCGAAAACATCAGTTTTCCGTCCGCGGTCCGCTGGCAGCCGCGTCTGGCGATACCACAGGCGCGTTTTCACTCCTGGATCAGCTGACCGGGCAGTTGCAACTCGGTTGGGATGCTGCCGACATTTACGGACTGCACGCCGGGCGGGCGGAAGTGACCGCCAATCTGGGCGGCGGCGTGGTGCGGGTGGCGAAACTCAATATACCGGTCAGCGGCGGACGCCTCACAGCGGCGCCGCGCGTGCTGTTGATGCAAGAGCCGATGCTATTCGTATTGCCGGCCGGCCCCGTGGTGGAAAACGTCCAACTCTCGCAAGAAATGTGCGGCACTTGGCTTAAGTACATGACTCCCATGCTGGCGGACGCGACACTCGTTGACGGACGGTTGTCGGTGGCGATGAACTCCGCCAAGGTGCCGATTGAAGATTGGCAGGCATCACAGCTCTCCGGCGAGTTGGCGATTCATTCCGCAAACGTGCGTCCCGGTCCGCTTGCGGAGCAGTTCCTTGACGTCGCCGAACAAGTCAAAGCGATTATCAACCGCAAATCGAGCAGCAGTATCATCAACCGCGACGAAGCCTGGATGAAGATCAATGAGCAAACGGTCGACTTTCGCATGGCGAACGGCCGCGTGCATCACGACAGCCTGGAGATTCGCGTCCGCGACGTCGTCATCCGCACGCGCGGCTCGGTCGGCCTGGACGAAACAATCGCACTGATCGCAGAAGTTCCCGTCCAAGACGCCTGGCTCAAGAACGACCGCTACCTCTCAGCGCTGAAAGGGCAAGTCGTGCAAATCCCGATCACCGGCACGCTGACCCGCCCGAAGGTCGACCGCAACGTGTTCGAAGCCCTCGCCCGCCAGATCGGCACCGCCGCCGGCACGCAACTGCTGGAAGGCGAAGTGCAGAATCAACTGCAGCGGTTGTTCCGGAAGAAATAGGCACTGCATGTCCAGCGAATCGGATCGCGAACACGATGGCGAGCAGCAGAGCGGGGACCATGCGTCGGATCATTCACACGCTGCTCATGAACATGGCGACCTCAAGAGCGTCAGCGATGTCCGATTGTTCTGGGCGGTCCTGCTGAATGAACTGCTCACAATCGGCCAGGTCGTCGCGGGCATCATCTCCGGCAGCGTCTCGCTGCTCTCCGATGCGGCCCATAATTTCAATGACGCGAACGCACTGCTGATCGCCTATATCGCGCGGCGTGTTTCGCGAAACCGGGCGAACCAGCGATACACGTTCGGCTATCGCCGGGCGGAGATGATCGGCGCCCTGATCAATCTGACGCTGCTCGCCGTGGTCAGCCTGTTCCTGGCCTACGAAGGCATCATGCGGCTGTTCGAGCCGGAACACATCATCGGCTGGCTAATGGCGACCGCGGCATTGCTGGCACTCGTGTTGGACTTGGGAACGGTTTTCCTGCTGTGGGACATGCGGCAAGGCTCGCTGAACGTCAGAGCCGCGTTCATCCACAATCTGGTCGACGCGCTCGGCTCGCTAGCCGTACTCATCGGCGGACTGGCGGTCATCTTCTTTAACTGGGTCTGGGTCGACGCCGCCCTCACGCTGATGATCTCCGGGTACGTACTGTGGCAGGTCTACCGCATGCTGCCGGCGGCGATCAAAGTCCTGATGGAGGGGACGCCGGAAGGCCTCGACCTGGACCAACTCATCGCCCGCGTCGAGTCAATCGACGGCGTCCAGGAATTACACCACCTCCACGCCTGGGAACTCGACGAACAACATCGGTCGCTCGAAGCCCACGTCGTGATCGCCCAAGCGAAGTTTTCCGACATGGAGGCGATCAAGTCCCAGATTAAAGAGCTGCTCGCGCGCGACTTCGGGATCGAGCACACGACGCTGGAGTTCGAGACCGAGGAAATCGCAGCGGACGATGCGCACGATGCGGAAGTCATTCCGGAACACTAGCTATCGTTTGCATCAAGAAGCTGATCGTATGATCGCTGCTGAGTGATATGTTCACGGGCCGACGAGTGAGCAAACGTGCCGGACGATTGCCGGTGGCGTCGACGGATAAAACGGTCCCGTAGATTCTCATCAGCCGAAGCGATGGATCGGCCGGCTCGTTCGGCACTGAGGCATTCATCGATCGACTTGCGAAACCGTCTTTGGCGAAGAGCGGCGTTGGTTCACGACTGTCGGGACAGTCTGAACTAACGACTTGAAAGAATTCCAGATTGTCAAACAAAACTCGAGCGTGACGGAATCTATGAGTCAAGCGGGCTCTGACGGCGTTCGTTCAGCTAAGGAATTCTATCGTGTTGACAAATCGACCTGTTGGGTTTTGGCCGATATCGGCTGCAGCGTTGGCAATGGCGATTCTCGCAAGCGGGGGTTGCTCAAAAAATGCGGTGTCTGTCGTTGATCAAGACGAAACGTCATCAGAAGATGAAAGTGTACGCTCCGCTCCGAAAGCGGCCGACAGTGACGAAATCGCTGCAAACCGCGAGGAGAAGGACGGGAATCCGAATCGTGCCAGAGAGCTCATCGAGGGCTATCTGAGGAATCGGGCGAAGTTCCAGACACTGCGCGTGGTCGAGCATCGCGTTGAGAAAGTCACGGAGCATTCTCTCCTAAGCTTCGCGAATCATTACGAGAAATCTGGAGCGGATCCTGGTCTTTCCGACGAGGAAAAGGCAGCTCATTTGAAAAATGCTCAGCATTTTCGCAACGCTGCTGACAAACAACCTGTCCCCAAGCACTATCATCAGGACTTCTGGACTGACCGCGTTCGGATCCAGTCGCGCAGCCCGCGAGGCATCGTTGATCCTAGCTTATGGAGGTTCTCCGATAACGACGTGACGCCGGAATCACTTGCCAGCACCTACAAGGACTATACGATCTATTCTTTCCTGCCTTCGTCGAAGCCGCCTTTACGCATCTGGGCAGGATACCAGGGAAAAGGTGAAACGGTTGCGATTGTGAGCAGCTCCAAGGATTATGAAAACCGGCGTGTTTTCTGGTTCCCACCGCTTTGTGACGACATGGACGATCAGAACACAGCAAAACGCCACCCCATCGATTCATTTTTTGCTGATCCGATCGATCAAATCACTGTGGTTGGCGAAGAAAAGCTCGGCGATGTTGCGACGATCGTTGTGCGCAGCGTTCGGTTCGTCAATACGGGATTGAAGAGCGACAGCGGAGAAGAATTGCAGCAGATGCGGATCGCCAAAACATGGATTGATCCACTGCATGGCTGCCTGCCTCGGCGGATCGAGGTTCGCGGCGGCTTGGCGCTCGGCGAACGTCGCTCTCAGGGCGGACTGATACGAACGGCCACCGTGTCGTCGGTACGGAAGATTGACGGCGCGGGATATTACCCGATTGAAGGGACGATCGAGGAATACATCACAGACCCGAATTGGAAGGAACCGTTTCAATCACCGATTGAATGGATGAAAGGCAAATCGCAACAAGTGCCGATGGTCGTGGGAACGAGTACGCAGTGGACGGTCGAGAGGATCGAAGCTAACCGCGAGATGTCCGACGAGATGTTTGCCCTGCCGTTTCCCGACGGCGTGGCGATTTTGGATTCCGTCAGCGGGAGAACAAAAACTGCACTTCCGCCAAAGCCGGCCGTCAAGGCAGGCGCGCCCGCCCCGGATTGGAAAGTTGCCGGCTGGACGGACGGGCGGGAGCGAAAAGTGTCGGACTACGGCGGACAAGTGTTGGTGATCGATTTCTGGGGAAAGTGGTGCAGGCCTTGTCTTGCCGGGATCCCGACCATGAATCGCCTGAAAAAGAAGTATCGTGATCAGGACGTCAGCTTTCTGGCAATTCACACCGCTGGTCCTGACATCGACGAAGTGCGTCGGGTGGCCGAGCAGCATGAATTCACCTTGGTCTCCGCTGTGGACGAAGGGCCGTTCCGCGATGCGGGAGAAACCGCTCACCGTTACGGATGCAGAGGTTTTCCGACCTACATTGTCATCAAACGTGACGGAACCGTGTCGTTCAACAGCGGGGACGTACCCAACGATCCTGAAGCTCGGCAGAAGGCAATGCAGCATTGGCAGGAGAAATACCAACGCATCGCCGCTAAGCTGGACATCGCCTGGCCCCTGGACAAAGACGTCACACGCGATGAATTACTGTCGAAATTAGGTCGAATCTACGAACAAGCGCTCATTGAGGAGATTGACAAGGCCTTGGGTGTAAATGAGTAACGTATTTCCGCCGCTTCGATGGCCGCACTCCGCTGCGGAATCGCGAACGATGAGCGGGCTCGTTCAGCCTAGCCGGTCCCGCTGGTGCCGGACCATTGCCTGCAGTGACCGCTCACAAGCGAAGTGCTTGAAATGAAACGCGGATCATGCAATTTGACCCAGCGCAGCGTCGCCGCAATCAAAACCAACAAAGTGTTCGCCACGAATCGCACGATTTCACACGAATCATCCGCCGCCGCGTTTTCGTGAGGATTTGTCGCCGACACAATCCTCGAAGAAACCAAGCCGACCGCTTGCGGTCGCGTGCGACGCACTCTGGAATGACCTGTACAATCCCCGCTGCGTCCTCAAAAAGGGCCGTGTGATCGGTCGATGCATCGCTGTTCGCCATAGGTCAGACATGCTGTTGCGCGACCATCGCGATTCAAGCATGGCCAAACAGATTGCCCACAGATCGGCCATTCATTGACCCATGCCTGGCGTCGACCCTTAAGCATTTGTCCACGAGCGCTTGGCGTTACCGGACGATTGCCAATGTATCCTGTTTAAGATAGTTTCGAAGACTCAGCCGGTGAAACGGGCCCTGCGATGATTTTGCTGTTTTCGCAAGGTGTTTTCGCCGCATGCAGGGCCCAAATTTCAGATTTCCAGGTGACGACGAGAATCAAAAGTGAAGACTCTACAAGTCTGTTGTTTATTGATAGCGGTTTGCTCTTCGACCATCCCTGCGGTTGCGTCGCACGTGCTTCCCGTCGAGCCTGTTGAAATTGGTACGGCTCCGCAGTTTGTGTTCGACACCTATATCATCGACAATCGCTGGGCCATCAAGTATCACACCCAGTCGATGCGATGCGTATTTCATCAACCCCAAAAATATGCAGGCAATCCCGTGATCGCCGGCGACGGTGGTTACGTTGCGCTTCACCGGGACGCGAAAAGCGGCTTGTTTCAGATGTGGTACCAGACCTATCAAAACCCTCCAGAAGGAGAGAAGCGGGTCGGGCGGTACGCCATTGCTTATGCGGAATCAAAGGACGGAATTTCCTGGCAGCTTCCGCGGCTCAACCTTTACTCATGGAAGGGTTCCAAAGAGAACAATATCGTGTGGACCGGAATCAACGGCCGGCGTGGAGGAGCCCCCTTTTTTCCCGATATTCCCGAAGCGAACAAGCAGGGTTATCGACACGTCATGCTCTATCGAGAAACGGACGGAATGCACCTCATCGGATCGCAGGATGGAATTCACTGGGATCGAGAGAGCAACCTGCGAATCTCACCAATTCGCAGCGATACAATAAATGGTATCGTCTACGATTCTCGCACAGACCAATACGTGATGTATTGTCGATCAAAAAATCTCTACCGCGCTTTTAAGGGGGATATTTTGGATACGGGGGCGTCAAGGCGGATCGCCAGAATGACAAGTAAAGAACTTTGGACTAAGTGGACGAATCAACCTCAACACATCATGCTGCCGGACAACCTCGACACGCGAAACAACTTTCGGGCGTTTTATGGGATGGCAGTGAAGCGTTATGGTGGAATCTACTGGGGGTTCCTGCAAGCGTTTAAGTGGAATAGCGATGTCCACACCGAACTCGCGTTCAGCCGGGACACGATCAATTTTAACCGGCTGCCGAGCCGTCCGAAGTTCATTGAACTTGGGCCGGATGGCTCGTGGGATGACGGAATGGTCTTTAGCGGCCACGAATGGTTTGAAGTGGGCGACGAATGGTGGATGTACTACTGCGGTTGGGACGGTCCACACAATTCACGTCAACGAGTACCAGGTATTGGACTTGTCAAACTCCGCAAGGAAGGTTTCATTTCGATGCGGGGTCCCAAGAATGGAGGAGTGCTCAATACCAGGCAATTACTCTGGCCGGGAGGAGAACTCGTTGTCAATGCGAATGCCGTAGCGGGCGAATTCAAAGTACGCGTGACCGATGTCAATCGCAAAGTCCTGCCGGGATTCGACTACGGGGACTGCGAGCCGCTTCAAGGTGATCACGTTGCCCATCAAGTTCGCTGGAAGGAAAGATCGATAAATGAGCTTGCCGGCAAGGTCGTGCGGATTGAGTTTTTCCTCAGAAATGCAGACCTGTACACCTTCCGAGCGGCAACTGCGTCAGAACAACCAGCCGCGACCGAATGACATCGCGACTTGCCGACAAAGTTGGCCGTCATAGCCCGGCATGTCGCGCTGCTCGTCGATCGGTTAGCCCATTCCTTCCTGACATCCACGATTCAAAAGTGAATTCGTTAGTGGCTGGCCCACTCAACTTCGCCTGTAAGATACCACTTGCCGTCCACTTTGACCCATCGATAAATCGGTCCGCTGGCCAGCTCATCCCACGCATCATCAGGATCGAGTTCTGCCCGGCCACTGAAAATATGTAGGCAACGGTACGGATATAAAGTACTTGTGCCGTGTTCGCTAAAATCAATCTGAAAACGTTTAACAGAATGTCTGTTCCGATATTCAGGCGACATCATCTCGTACGCGTCAGCAGTCCGGCCCTCAGAAAGCGCGACATTGAAGTCAATGAATGTCGAATCGATCTCAGTTCGATCGTCACGATACCACCAATAATCAATCCACGACATGATTTGCACGCATCCAAGCAACACCAATCCTCCCAATACGCAACCACCGATCTTCACGGCGATCGTCTTTTTGGCGTTTTGCTGATGTTGTCTGTACTGCTGCCATAGCCTAAACGGCAACGCTCCTAGCGCCAAGATGCCGTCGATCAAGATGATGATTACAATGACAGTGAACATGACATCGTACATCCGATCCCCTCACGTCACGGATAATGCCAACACGGCCTTGACCCAGTCCAGTAGGTCCGGCTGAGCCGGACGATTGCGCGTTGAGTTACCGTTTCTTCGTTCCGATGCTGTTAATCAGTCTGTGCCAAACATTGGCCGGTACAACCGGCCCTACGGCGATTGAAATGAAACGCGGATTGCGCGGAGAAAGAAACAAGAATTCTGCGACATTCTGCGTTTTGAATTCGTCGTCCAAAGTATGACCGACGCCGGTTAATTGCTGATGAGACCTATGACGAATAGATGACGGTGTAGGGCGAGGAAAAATCTCGGCGTATCAGGTCACTCCTTCTTAAGAACACCATCAGGAAACCAGCGTCGGCCCACAGCATTGACCCAACGGAGTGGATTTCCATCAACAGTTCCCAGTCGCCCTCAGGACCACCGATTGTCGCGACGTCTGAGGGTGTAACGTCGTAAAAGTTGCCGTTCCCGCAGAGCTGGGCAGCGGCACTGTCGTGATCAATGAGTACGAGCGATGACGTGAGCTCCTCAATCTGGTATTTCACTTCGTCCGGTAGCTCGCCGAATGGTGGCAATTCATCATCGATGGCGATTGAGATGCTGATTTCCGCTCGTTCAATCGGTACAAGACCGTAATACGGTCCGTCATCCGTCCAATCGAGCAATGTCTCGTCAACCTCTAAGACCTCTGCTCGCTTCAATTGTTCACGAGGTCCGTTGTGGTGAATCACCACACTGTCGAAGGGATAACCGTCGCCCCCGGCGAATAAATACAACCAACCGCTGTCGGGAAGAAGCTTTCCCTCATAGTCAGGGAGTGACGCAAGTTCCACTTGGGCGATGAATGGCAGTTTCCCACCCTCAATCGTAGGCCAAGCAATGCAATCGGGGAGGTCCGGTGGGCCTCCGAGACGAGATCCTCCGATTGGCAGATTGTCACTCAGGTATTTTTCCCAGGCATCGGGAAAACTCAAGTTGGTATCCAGGCGTTCCTCCATTTCGCCGAGGGTCAGGTTGGGGGATTCTTCGAACAGCACGATACACGGCTTTGCAGCGGCAAGTAGTTCTTCGCGAAGGTGTGTCAGTTGATGCTTTTCGATTCCGCTGTTCAGCTGCTCGATTAATTTGGGTTGCGATTCCGGCAGCATGATTGGCCCCTTCGCCGCGGCAGACTGTGGTTCGAGAGAGGGAATCGAAACGCAGATTATCGCGGAGAAAGAGTAGAAATTCTGCGTTGCTCACCGGCAACTTGCACGTTTCTTGCGAGCATTTTCAACCGGCGTCGATTGTAACACGCGAAGCGGAGCTTCGAGAAACTGGGTTCCCAAACTGGAGTTTGGGAACCAGGATGAAGATTTTCCTAGCCACGAATCACACGAATCTTCACGCAAACGGGGGGGCATTCGTGTGAATTCGTGCGATTCGTGGCAAGAACCTTTTTGGTTTTGGTTGCGGCTCTGCCGCGCTAAGATAATCTGCAAATTCCGCGTTTTGCATTCGTCGGCCGTGCACCGCACACGCTACGCCAACAGCTTCTCCACCACCTCCCCATGCACGTCCGTCAGCCGGAAGTCGCGGCCTTGGAAGCGGTAGGTGAGCTTGAGGTGGTCCAGGCCCATCAGGTGCAGGACCGTGGCTTGGAAGTCGTGGACGTGGACGCGGTCTTCGACGGCGTAGTAGCCCAACTCGTCGGTTTCGCCGACCGTTTGGCCCCCTTTGACGCCGCCGCCGGCCATCCAGATTGAATAGGCGTCGATGTGGTGGTCGCGGCCGAGCAGCTTGTTGCGGTCTTCGCCTTGCGGCGTGCGGCCAAATTCGCCGCCCCAGATCACCAGCGTGTCCTTGAGCAGACCGCGCTGCTCGAGGTCCTTAACCAGCGCCGCAGACGGACGGTCGACTTCGTGGCAGCGTTCGTTGAGCGCCTTATTGATTTCAAACCCCGGCCCGCCGTGATGGTCCCAGTCGGTGTGATACAACTGTACGAAACGGCTACCCCGTTCGATCAACCGACGCGCGAGCAGGCAGTTGCGGGCAAACGACGGCTTGTCCCCTTCGATGCCGTACGCTTCCAACGTGTCGCGGGTCTCGCCGGAGATGTCCATCAACGCCGGCGCGCTGCTCTGCATGCGGTACGCCATCTCATACGCTGAGACGCGAGTGGCGATTTCCGGATCGGACGTGACCGCCCGCCGCATCTCGTTGAGGTCGTGCACCGCGTCGACAAATTCCCGCTGCCGGCCCATGTTGATGCCGTGCGGCGTGGCCAGATTCAAAATCGGTTCCTTGCCGCTACGGAAAGGGACGCCCTGATAGGTTGTTGGCAAAAACCCACACCCCCAGAGCGGTGCACCGCCCCGCGGTCCGCGGGGACCGGATTGCAGCACGACAAATCCGGGCAGGTCCTGCGATTCGCTGCCGATGCCGTAGGTGACCCACGCGCCGATGCTGGGACGCCCGAAGCGGGGGGTGCCGGTATTGACGAAGAACTTGGCCGGCCCGTGATTGAACACGTCGGTCGACATCGAATTGACGATGGCGATTTTGTCGGCGATCGTGGAGAGATACGGCAGACACTCGGAGATATGCTGCCCCGATTCACCGTGCTGGGCGAACTTCTGCGGCGAGCCGAGCAGTTTGGCATCTTTTTTCAAGAACGCGAACCGCTTATTCTCGACATACGATTCGGGAATGACTTGGCCCGTCATTTCCCGCAGTTTGGGCCGCTCGTTGAACAATTCCAATTGGCTCGGCCCGCCCGCCATGAACATAAAGATCACCCGCTTGGCTTTGGGCTCAAAGTGCGGCGGACGCGGCGCGAGGGGATTGGTCGCGATGCCGGCATTGACCGGTTTCGCGCCGTCGCCGAGCAACAGCGAGCCGAGCGCGAGCGAACCGAGCCCGTAACGGCATCGTTCGAAGAAATGTCGCCGCGTTTGCAACAGCAATTCGGGTGATTGATCGTGCATGGTTTCGCTCGTGGTTTTTGATAGCCGATTAACCCCCGGCGGAGCCGGGGGTTCACACGCGGGATCGGGTCATTCCCGCGTAATAAATTCATCCAAGTTCATCAACACCCGCGAAAAGGCCGTCCACGCGGCGAGTTCGACGACGTCTTCGTTCTTACCCACGTCGGTTCCCCACAGCGTTTTGGCTGCGTCTTCATCGCTGGCATATGCATCGCGCTGCTGCCGTATCAGCAGGTCCAACCGGCGGGCTTCGAGAGAACTCGGTTCGCGGGCCAAACAAAGTTTAAAGCCGAACCGGACCCGCTCTTCATCGTCGGGCGAAGTCTCGGTCGTGATTCGCCGCGCCATGGCGCGAGCCGTCTCCAAGAATGAAATGTCGTTGGCCAACGTCAGCGCCTGCAGCGGCGTATTGGAACGGACCCGCCGCGTGCAGGTGATGTTAGAATTGGGGAAATCAAACGTCATCAGCGCCGGATAAGGCTGCGACCGCCAGAAATACGTGTACATTCCGCGGCGATAGCGATTGTCCCCGCTGCTCACCTTCCATTTTTTGTCGTTCTGAGTGAAGGCATACACGCCTTCGGGTTGCGGCGGATAGACGCCTTTGCCCCCGATCGTCCGCGATAACAAACCGCTCGCCGCCAGTGCGGTGTCGCGGATGATTTCCGCTTCGAGCCGTAGCCGCGACTGCCGTGCCATCAAGCGGTTTGCAGGGTCGACCTGCGCCACGTCCGGTCGGTAGTCCGACGATTGGCGATAGGTGGCGGAGGTGACGATGAGTTTATGCATTGCCTTCAGACTCCAACCTCGGGCGATCATTTCGGTCGCCAGCCAGTCGAGCAATTCCGGATGCGAGGGCGTCTCGCCCTGCGTGCCGAAATCGTTTTCCGTCTGGACCAGCCCCGTACCAAAATACCGCTGCCAGATGCGGTTAACGGTCACGCGCGAAGAGAGCGGATTGTTTTCGTCGACCAGCCAGTGGGCGAAATCGAGCCGGTTGCGCGTTTCCGACTGTGGGAGTTCATGCAACACCGCCGGCACCGCGGCCGCGACTTCGTCGCCCTGTTCGAGAAAATTGCCCCGCTTGTGCACACGCGTCTTGCGGGGATCTTCGCGCTGTTTCATGACCATCGCCCAGCCGGAGGGGCTCTTGGGCATCGACCGCATCTTGCGCGTGCGGGTATTCATCAGCTTTTTCAGCCCACCGTTGGTCTCCTCCGGCGTGCCGTACGCTTCGGCGATTTGCTTGTCGAGCTTTCCGATCTCTTCGTTGAACTTGTCCAATTTCTTTTGGAATTCCTCCGCCTTATCGTCGGGAGGCGGGAAATTCAAATCGTAGTCATCATCGGCGTTGAAGAAGGCGAACATCTCATAATATTCGCGCTGTGTGATCGGGTCGTACTTGTGGCTGTGACAGCGGGCGCACTCCAGTGTCAGGCCCAGCCAAACGGAACCGGTCGTATGCAAACGGTCTGCGACCGCGTCGATGCGAAACTGCTCCTGGTCGGTGCCCCCTTCTTCGTTGATCAGCGTGTTGCGATGAAACCCCGTGGCGATCATCTGATCCCGATTCGCGCCGGGGAGCATGTCGCCGGCAATCTGCTCGATCGTGAACCGATCGAACGGCATGTCGGTGTTCAGCGCATTGATCACCCAATCGCGGTAACGCCACATATTGCGCGAGCCGTCAATCGTAAAGCCGTTGGAGTCCGCATAGCGGGCAACGTCGAGCCAATGCCGGCCCCAGCGCTCGCCGTAGTGCGGCGAGGCGAGCAGGCGGTCGACCAGTTTCTCGTAGGCGTCGCTGCTCCGGTCGGCCAAAAACTGGTTGACCTCTTCCGGCGTGGGAGGCAAACCGAGCAGATCGAAGCTGAGCCGACGTATCAGCGTCACGCGGTCCGATTCGGGCGACGGCGACAACTGCTGAGTTTCGAGTTTCGAGAGAACGAAGGCATCGATCGGATTACGAACCCAATCTTTGTTTTTGACGCCGGGTGGGGCAGGGCGGACCGGCTTTTGAAATGCCCAGTGATCCGATTTGATCTTGCCGTCCGGCTCTTCGTCCGCCGGGAACTTGGCACCGCCGTCAATCCAACGTTTAATAACCGCCACTTCGTCAGGTTTGAGTTTTTCACCCTCGCCGTCGGGCGGCATCTGCGTGTAGTCCTCGGACCCGCTAATTGACAGAAACAGCGGGCTCTCCGCGCTGTTGCCCGGCAAGACCGCTTCGCCGGAATCGCCGCCTCGCAGAGCGGATGCTCCTGAATCGAGCCGCAAACCCGACGTCTGCTTCGCATGCCCGTGGCAGCGATAACAATTCTTGCGGAGAATCGGCTTCACATCGCGGCTGTAGTCGACCGCTTGGTCCTCAGCGGAGAGGGCTGACGTCGTCGCAAGCCAACAGGCAATCAGTCCGGAAATCTGTAAGTACCGCCGCATCGCCCAGTCTTCCCCTGCAAAGTTCGCAATTTGGCTGACCCATCGGAATTCTTGGATTCATTGTAACTTCGCAGCGCGGCATCGAGCAAGGATTTGAGCGGACGAACCGCGCCCGAATTGCGCGATTCCGACTCATTCCTAACAGAGTGAATGTCAGAGAGTACGGGTTGCGATTCGAGATTGCCCGATCGCAGGCGACTCGTCAGGTCTGATCTCAGAATGTGAGAAACAGTAACGATTTTAACGAAAGTACCGAAGATTCGAGCGAGGCAGGCCGATAATAAAATGTACCGACCGGGGTGGCCGCTGTCTCATCGACTGGCCGCACCAACAAACCGCTCAGCCGGCCATTCATTACGCCAGTCTGGGTGGGTCGACGTTCCGAAATTGTGATTCGCAAGACAATTAATTCTGAGAATCCTCGAAACGAATTCTAGGAAACAAGCTATGAAAGCTCTTCGTCAAGCTGCTCGTCCGGTGATCGCCTTAATGGGTTGCGCGCTTGTGAGCTGCGCTGCCGTCGGTTGCCAGACGTCCGTCGGCGGGCAAACTCTGCCTTCGGCGTACTATCTTCGGGACGACCTGCAATACTATCCGCACGGACCTGAAGATCAGCTGACCAACCAGATCAATGCCCTGAAGCAATACGATCTGGAACGCCAAGGTTTGATCGAGCCGGGTGCCGCAGATGCTGCCGCCCCTCCGCAACCGCAACAATAGTGCGGCGGCGGATTTTGGAACGGTTCTGAACCAAATGAACCCAGTACTCGAAGGCCGGATATGATCAATTTGCAATCGGCTGCGCGACAGATCATGATATTGTCCGTCGCATTGACGGGGAGCCTGACGTTCGTCGGCTGCCAAACGGTCGACGAAGAGGCTGTTGTGCCCGCGGCCATCCATGCTCGCGACGACCTGCAATACTATCCGCCCGGTCCTGAGGATCAACTGGCGGAACAAGTCAGCGCAATCAAGCAATACCAGCAAGAGCGCGACGGTCTGATCCAGGCTGGCCACGCCGATCTAACACAGACTGAGCAAGCCTGCCCGGCCGGCCAATGCGGTCAACAATCAACAGCGTGTAGTCAATTCACCAAATAACAAAACGAGACATTCATCGAACCGTTCCCAAACGGATCAGCATTTCCTCTTATTATCGCTCTTACTCGTGGGCCGTAAACACATCGTTGCGATTAATTCCAACGCTGTGATCACGGCTCCGGGGGGGACGGACCCTTTGCAAGGCTACCACAGGCAGGACGGACGGTTTTCCTAACAGCTTCCCGGTCGTCTTAGGTTGAATGCCGCTGCAAAGGTGAACAGGGACAGGAGCCACCTCACATGAGACCGGCTCCCCTCCCTGTTTCTTTTTGCGCTCCCGGTTCTTCCAAAGACCGTAATGTCCGCCGTGTGTGTAGAACAAACAACACAGAAACCGTTCGTAGGGTCCGCTGTGCGGACCAAAAATACGGCAATCAATTACGTTCGGCAGCACTGATCGCGACGGTCCGCAAAGCGGACCCTACGAGCTTCAAAGCCGCTTCGAGAGCCGTTCGGCCAACCGCGTCAGCGCGGGGCTCACGTCGAGCGGCTCCAGATGGATGTTCAGCAAGCTGAACGCATCCTTGTTGGCCATTGCCGCGTGAAGTGCTTTGTCCAAATCTCCTTCGGTATGCACTTCAAACCCCCAACCGCCGCCCAACAAATCGGGCATGCGGTGATATTCCCAATTGGGAATGTCATTAAACGGCCCTTCGTGCAAGAATCGCTCCGTGCCGTACCCCTTGTTGTTCAACACCAGCACAATGGGATTGAACTCATGCCGCAGGATCGTCGAGAGCTCCAGACAAGTCATCTGAAACGCCCCGTCGCCGACGATCACGAGAGGCCGTAGATTTCGATTCGCGCACTGCACGCCCAGAGCGGCGGGAATCGCAAACCCCATTGACGTGTAATAGGCCGGGCTGAGAAATTCGCTGCGGCGATAAATTGTCAAATCCGACGCGCCGAACAGCGAGTCGCCGATATCGGCCACGACAACCATGTTTTCGTCCAACAGCTCGTTGATCCGGGCGAACAGTCGCCGCTGTGTAATCTTTTCATCCGGCTGCAATTCAAACGTCTTCTCCATTGGCCGGACATTGTCCGGGATTTCGCGGCGGGGCGGCTTCAAATCCGCTTTGACGAGCCCTTTCACAAAGTCCTTGAGCTGCACGTCGCGATAGTGGTGATGCCGGATCCGCAGGCCCTCCGAAGTGATATAAATGCACTGGCCCGGATCGATGTGGGCTGTGAAGATGCCCAAATTGATATCGGTCATGAAAGTGCCCAACAGAATCACGCAGTCGCTGTCTTCCACATATTTGCGGACACTGTCGCGGCCCATCGCCCCTTCATAGATCCCCAAGTAAAGTGGATGCTTTTCGCTCACCACCGACTTTCCCAACAGCGTGGCGCACATCGGAATCTCTGTCTTTTCCGCGAGCTTGATGACTTCCTGCTGCAGAGCAAAGCGGTGCATTTCCACGCCGGCGATAATGACCGGCTTCTTGCAGCCGTTGATCATCGCCTCCGCTTCGGCCAGTGATTCCGCCAGCGCATGTTTGTGGCTCTTGAGTTTGTCTTCCTGCGGCTCGTGCGGAAACAGAGCTTTCGTCTGGACGCGGTCACGCGGCAATTCGAGATAGACCGGCCGTTTATAGTGGACCGCCGCGGCCAAGCAGCGATCGATCTCGCGAAATGCGGTCAACGGATCTTCGAGCGACGCCGAGGCAATCGTGATCTTGTCAAAGACTTCGTGCTGTGTGTTGAAGTCTTTGACACGATGATGCAGCAACGGATCGGCAACACGCTCTTCCATGCCGGGCGCGCCGCTGATGACGATTACCGGCGATTTTTCCGCAAACGCTCCGGCGATCGAGTTGCACGTGCTCAAGCCTCCCACGCAGTACGTGACACAGACCGCGCCCAAACCGTGGACCCGCGCATAACCGTCCGCGGCAAAACCGGCGCAGTCCTCACGCGTCGCCCCGATGACTTCAATCGGGCTCTCCTCCAGCATGTTGTAGAACTGCAGCACAAAGTCGCCGGGAATCCCAAAGATATGCTTCAGGCCATAGTCCTGCAGCCGCTGAATCAGATAGCCGCCGATTGTCGGCAGCGACTCCGTCGCTTTGCCGTTTTTCTTCTGCGTCGCAACTTTGGTCGCCATGTTCAACCACCTTCTTGTTAGAGTTCCTTGACCGTGGTTGCCTCCTAGTGCAGCGGCAAGACTTCGAATTTCGATAATTCCTCGAAATCGGGGCGCATATCCCGCTGCATTACGTGCGGGCTTTCTCAACTAGCACCCAAAAAACTTTGCCCTGACACGGCACTAGCGGAATTCTGCGACGAAATCCGGGTGCGGTCAAGGGCCCACTCAGCCGGAGTTTTGCGCAACCCGAATTACAGCCTTAATTTGCGATCGGCCCCAATTTTCTTTATGGTGAGGCGTGATGCTGTCGCTCGACCGGCCTTTCTATATATCCGATTCGCGGCTTCTCGCCGGAGACAACATTCAAAGCTGGATTCCATGATTTCTCGACATTCACCGCTCATGTATTTCTTTTTCCCCGCCATCGCCATGCTATTGGGGTGGGGCTTGCGGGGCACGATCGGAGGCGGGCCGATCGGCGCACTGATTCCGGGTGCCATGGTCGCTCTCACACTCTGCCTGTTGCTCAATCGCGGCCCATCGACCGGATTCATCATCTGTTTAGGAGCATTGGGCATCGGAATCGGCGGGCATCAGACTTACGGGCAAACGATCGGGCTCTCGCGGGTCAACGAGACTTATTGGTGGGGTTCGCTCGGCATGGCGGTCAAAGGGGCCGTTTGGGGTCTGGCCGGCGGCGCGGTGCTGGGACTCGCCTTCGTCCGCGACAAGTTCACTAACCGCCAAATCATGTTCGCCATGCTCGCCATGGTCGCGGCGACGTTTGTCGGCTGGGCATATCTCGATGCGCCGCGGCACGCCAATTTCTACTTCTCCGATCCGGTGAAACCGCGCGCCGAAATCTGGGCGGGACTGCTGTTGGGGGCGGTGGCACTTC
This sequence comes from Planctomycetales bacterium, assembly GCA_028285345.1. Classification (GTDB taxonomy): domain Bacteria; phylum Planctomycetota; class Planctomycetia; order Planctomycetales; family Planctomycetaceae; genus Symmachiella. The sequence goes on along the minus strand of JANQPT010000044.1, from coordinate 699,404 downwards.
TCTCTGCACTCTCCGTCAGCGGTGACAGCAAAGTTCCGCTGCGGTTCGCCCTGTGGGGCCTCCTGTTCGGCGGATTGGGGTTCGGATTGGGTGGCCAATTGATTGCCTTGGGAGGTCGTTTGGAATCCAAGCTCGCGGAAGATTCGTTCTGGATCGGCTTTAGCTGGTGGAAGGGGATGGAGTTTAGTTTCGGATTTCTACTCGGCGGCGGCTTGGGGCTGGCGGCCTATTTCTCACGAGACGAACTCGCTGAACCGGCGACGAGCTATCCGGAACTGGTTCCCAAACAGGCGCCGCTTCTGCCGGCGCTGTTTATGGCGATGATTCTCGTCCTCACCGTCCACCGCCTGCACTTTACGGTCCCGGTCCTGTTTATCATGGTTATTGAATTGGCGGTGCTCACCGGGCTGGTGCTCTATTCAAACTTCTTCGGTTGGCACATCGCGATCACGCTGACAACCTGGTCGTTCGGCTTAGACCTCATGCGGGCAATCGGCCGGCTGCTGCGTGACGAAAAACCGGTAGTCCTCAGCAAAAAATTGGCGATCTTCAACGTTTTCCGTGAGGACCCCAGTCTCACCTTCGGTGAACATCTCCTGGTATGGTGGGTGATCGTCCTCGCGATCACCGTGGGCACCGCCTTTGCAGTCTCGGCCAATTATCACGCAAAGCACACGTCGAAAAAAGCGATGCTAATCCTGCTGACCTGGACCTCGACACTCGTCGGCTTCCTCAAAGTCTCAGAGCAGAGCGGCTGGGATTACCAGAAGAACACCTATTTCGTGTGCGGCCTGTTCCTCGTTTCGGCGGTACTGACGACAGTCATTGCCGCCTCGATTCCGGAGCCGGACGACGGACACGATGTGGTGGAATCTGCTTGATAGGAATTAAGGAACCAGTTTCAAAACCCGGTTGCGCCTGATTGAGAGACTTGCATACAACTGTCGGCGCGACGCGTCAGTGGGTTTTGAAACGACTTGTAGGGAACCATCACATGCGCCGCACCACGATAGCAGCACTCCTTGCGCCGGCCTTGCTCCTGCTGATGGGGCGAGTTCAAGCTTTGGCTGACGAAGTTCCCTGGCGACGGCACACAATCGACGACACCTCCCGCGGCGCTGACGGCGTCCGGCTGGCCGATATCAACGGCGACGGTTTGCAGGACATCACCACCGGCTGGGAAGAGGGGGGCGTCATCCGCGTCTATCTGCATCCGGGCCATCAACAAGCTCACAAGAAATGGCCCGCTGTCACCGTCGGCAAAGTCCGCAGTCCGGAGGACGCCGTGTTCGTCGATCTCGACGCCGACGGAGCCACCGACGTTGTCAGTTCCTGTGAAGGGCAGACGCAGACGATGTTCGTGCATTGGGCGCCGCAGAGCGAGAATCAGCTTCTCGAAGAATCCGCGTGGACCACACAACCCATTCCGGCCACGAAAAAACAATCGCACTGGATGTTCTGCGTCCCCGCCCAAGTCGACGGCCGGCACGGCATTGATTTGATTGTCGGCTCCAAAGGCAAGCAGGCGATGATCGGCTGGCTGCAAGCTCCCCAAGATCCGCGTCAATTGGATCAATGGCGGCTGCACAATATCTGCGACGTCGGTTGGATCATGTCGCTCAAAATGGCGGACATCGACGGCGACGGCGACAACGACATCCTCGCCTCCGACCGGAGAGGTCCCCAGCAAGGTTGCATCTGGCTGGAAAACCCTGAAGTCAACGGCCCGCTGCAAGAGCCTTGGACAAAACACTCAGTCGGCAGTCAGAATCGCGAAGTGATGTTCCTCGACTACGCCGACGTTGACGGCGACGGTCTCCGCGATGCCGTCGTCCCCGACACCTCCGGCGACATTCTGCTACACCGCCGCTTGCCGGGCCGGAAACCGGGGTGGAAAGCTTCGAACATCCCATTTCCGCTCAACACCGGCAGCAGCAAATCGACCGCAATCGGCGACATCAACCGCGACGGCCGCGCCGATATCGTCTTCTCGTGCGAGAACTCAAAAGGCGTCAGCGGCATTGTCTGGCTGGAACAAACCGGCAGAGCAGGGGAGCGCCGCTGGCACCAACACGAAATCAGCGGCCCGTCCGGAATCAAGTTTGATCTGATTCAACTCTACGACATCGACAGCGACGGCGATGAGGACGTCCTCACGTGCGAGGAGCGTGAGAATCTGGGCGTCGTGTGGTACGAAAACCCCACAAAGTAGAGCCCGCTGTGCGGACCGTCAAATCGGTAGGTCCGGCTGTGCCGGACGATTGCGGGTTAGTTTGTCCGTAAGTCGTTCATTCCTTCGTCGGATGCAACCCGAAAACACGGCCGGTACAACCGGCCCTTGTATCGTGCTACTTACAGCCTTTCATTAATCACCGCTGAGATCATGCGTCACGATGCAATTCGGCAACATCTCTTCAAGCTTGGCAATCTGTGAGGCGTCAAACATATCTCCATAGCAAGTCAGCGTCATCAAAACCGGAATGGCCGCCAAATCATCAAAGGCGGACTCACTAATGCCGGTGTACGAAACGTCCACACGCCTCAGACTCTGCATCTTTTTCAAGTGGGAAACACCTTCGTCGGTAACATTTGTGTTCCGCAGGTCAAGCCGACGGATGCTAGTTGATCTCGAAATCGCAGCTATCCCAATATCGTTAATTGAGCTACCGTCTAGAAACAACTCTTCCAAGGACGGCATCTTCGCGAGTGAGGATAGTCCTGCACCGGTTATCTTCGCGCCCTCGAGCGAGAGACGCGTCAATGACGGCAACACGCCGATGTACTCCAATGATTTGTCGGAGATCGCGGTGTGACCTAGGCCCAATTCTGACAGACCGTCTTCGCCGGAAATATGCATCGCAGCGACATCAGTGACCGCAGTGCCTGTCAAATGCAGAACACGCAAACCTTCTAGTCTGCAGATTGATTGAACTCCGTCGTCAGTTATAGCTGTGCCCGATAGATTGAGCTCTCTCAGCCCATTCTCAAGGCTGTAAATTTGGCGACAATCTTCGTCAGTAATCTCCAAGTCTCTGGCATCGATTCGAATCGGCACATCTGACGAAAATACAGTCCAACCAAATAGTTGATGCTTGACTTGCCCCATATCAAGATGGGCGCCTTTTTGGCGAAACGCCTCGATCACCTCGTATTGGTGCTTGACTAGACTGTTACGATACAAGTGCCAGATCAGCGCCGACGCGACTAACGCCGCGATTCCGGCAACAACGATTGTCCTAATCCGCTTTCTGGGCATGGTTGATCGCTCGCAAGAAAGAACAAAGTGTGCTGGAGCGGCAGGCAAATCTGCAAGCAAGCGTCGTTGATTTCGACGGATCCGCTGAATGAGTTTCATCCCACGTCAGAGCGAGCATCAAACGGCAGCAGAATGGGCGTCTCTAATGCTGAGCTTGCTCGTTGTAGTCAATCAAAGCAAGAGCGACAACCTCAACATCGAGAGTTCGGCGTCTCTACATGCCCGACCTGCCGCCGGGTGCCATGCTCTCGCGGCACGAAGTGACGAGTGAGCATGCGGTCAAGGAATGGCGTGCGGCATGGCCACTCGCCCGACGCCGTGAGACCATGGCGTACCGCACGCCCTATAAAGTGGAATTGTCGCCAGGTGGGGACGTCATCGGGCGCGAGTATATGGTAACGTCGCGTTCAAATCCTTTAGGCCAGCTTGGTTCTTCGTCTTCCCACGATTTGAGACACACAAGAGCATCGCCGTCACTGATCCTTGCTCCGAACGCAACGTATAATCCCTGATCGATCATAAATCGAATATAGGCGATGCCGTAGTCCATGTTGCCTTCGGTTTGATCCGGAAGTCCTGTGTCTCCTTCTTCAAACATCCAGCTGAATGTGAAGTCACCATCCAGCGGACGGCAAGTGACCTCCGTACAACTTTCAACCGCATCACGCAACGCATTGACAACTTCCTCTCGCCGTGCGTCGAATTCTTTGCGCCAGGCAGGATCAATTGACATGTTGTGCACCTCAGGGCAATTAACAACGGTGATTCGTCTTCACTCTCACCAATGGCAAAAGCGCTCTCAACAGTCTGTATTTGCCGCTTCTCGAACTGAGCGGATTCCGAACGCATATTTTCGACAACACTCGGCGCCGTACTTACTCCTGATCTTCTGAAACGGGGCGCAGTGACTGCCATTTCCCGGGCAGATCCTTCGCTTCGATAAATCGCAGACTGCAGTCGACACAAGCCGCGAACGATCCGCCGGTGTGCGCAAACTCGCTTTCGGCCCCCACACCGCCGATCACCTGCTGATCCGCGTCACTCGGCGACATCCAGTGCACGGCGTGCTCTTTCGGAACTTCGACCACCAGCAAGGTCTCGTAGTGCGGCGAATTGATCGAGGTGAGCGGCCGCGGCTCCGACGCGTGCAACGCACCGTTTGGCGTCACGGCTGCCAAGTAGGTCGTAAACGTCAGCGGCGTCTCTTCGTAACGAGTAGACGGGCAAGTATAAACGCGAAGACTGGTCTCATACGCCTTCTGGTTTACGGGATCGTCCCACGCTTTCGACAGATCGATTGTCTCATAGAGCTCTCGATACGCCGGCAGGTTCGAGAAATAGGGCAAAATCAATGTCCGCCAATTGTGCAGCGATTCGCCGTCCGCGTTGACGGTGCGAGCGGGAGGAAAAACTCCATAGTCGTCATGATAGTTGCGTAGCGCAATCGTGATTTGGCGCAGGTTGTTCCGGCACTCCGTACGGCGGGCCGCACGTCTGGTTCGCTGCACCGCTTCCAAATTAAGCGCAATCAGCGTCATGACGCAGCCAATCGCAAGCATCGCTTGGACGAGGCACGTAAAAACACCCGCCCCCTTTCGCGACCCGCCGCCGACATCAACTTCGATCTCGTCGTGATCTTCGTGCATGTGAAAAACCCCGTAGGGCAGGCTCCCGCCTGCCGCCGATACCAAAAAACATCGATCCCGAATCCCGGCAGGCAGGGGCCTGCCCTACCTCGTGAAGCGAACCCGAACACAAACAGCGCTTCAAAGTGTATGGCGGTAGATTGTCGCGGCAAATGTGAATCATCATCCGCTCACTTTAACGGATGCGTAGACCCACGTTACGCGCTATTCACAATTTGCGATAGGCGGTCAACCACTCCCTCCGCATCCAACGCCGACGTATCGACATGAATCGCATCATCGGCCGGTTTCAGCGGCCCCACGCTGCGGGCGGCGTCGCGGTGGTCGCGGTCGGCTTGGTCCTTGAGGATCTGCTCCAGCGGCAACTGCTGACCATGAGCGGCGAAGTCCTGTTGTCGCCGCTCGGCGCGGGCCTGCTGGCTGGCCGTCAGAAAGAATTTGAACTCGGCGTCGGGAAACACGGCGGTCCCTTGATCGCGGCCCTCGGTGACCACATTGCGGCCGACGGCCAGTTTGCGCTGCAACTCCGACAGGATTTCCCGCACGGCGGTGTTCGCCGCCACGGGCCGCGACGCGGCGGTGACCTCGCTTGAGCGGATCGCCTCGGTGACCTCGACGCCGTCGACGAACACTTGCTGTCGTTCAAAGGTAATTGCGACGGAACGGCTGACGTTGGCCACGGCGGACTCATCGGCGAGATCGATTCCACGCTCCAAGGCCGCCCAGGCGACCGCGCGGTACATCGCCCCGGTGTCTAAAAAGTCGAATCCCAATCGCGCTGCGAGATTCCGAGCCGCCGTGCTCTTACCCGCCCCTGCGGGACCGTCGATGGTGATAATCATTGCTGAGGCTTGAGGCTTTAGGGATTAGGCTGGAGGTTTGGGTGGTGACGTACTGCGTAAGGTTTGGTCGGTTTCGGGGTTAATACATCACTCAAAATCGAAGTTCTACGTCGGCGATTTCGTATGCCGTCATATCAATGAACACCGCGTCCCCTTCGATCGTCAAATCGGTGATCGTGCGGCCTTGGAAGTCGCGCTGGCGAGCATAGCGGGGATTCTTGAAGCTGCGGAGCCTGACTTGCGACGCGCGGCCTTCCGTCTCCACAAGCCGTACCGCCAAGCCGTCCCCCTCGACCGGTGCCGGCGGTTCGGGGTGGTCCCAATCATCGACGGGATCGACCGGCGCGTCCCGCAAGGGCAAGATATCGACCACCTGCACGTTCTTGGCATCGATGTTGAAGAACCAGCCGGACGTTGCGCCGTTTGAGGGGGCGGCCGGACAGGGGAGGACCGCCGCCGGCGTCATCGCATCGAGCGCCGCCTGCAGCGGATAACTGTGATCGAGCACAATATCGAACCGGAAGTTGCGCTGTGTCTCTCCCGCGGCGACCAGAATGAAGTCGATCATCCGCATCCCTGTCGTCCGCTGAAACGGCAAGCCGTGATTGAGAATCGTCGTCCGTTCCTCGTCGTCGGCGATCTCAAAGTAATGCAGGTTCTCGAAACGTTCGTCCTTAATATCCTGAGCGCCGCCCATCATACTCCGCGTCAACGAAGCCCCGGCATTGTTCCAGGCGAACCGCATGGTGTAGTAATTCAGCCAGGGATTGCCGTCAGGCTGACGCTGAACATCCAGCGTGAGATCGATCTCGATTTTGGGCGAGCCCCGCCAGATCCGCAGCGTCTGCTCGAACCCTGCCAGCACTTGGCCGTCGACTTGATCGACAATTTCTCCGGTGGCGCGGATTTCGCCGAGGGAGGGTCCATCGCACAGGACCTCCGTCGAACGCAAACACATCTCCGCATACGGCGTCGCTTCACCAAAGCTCTGCTCGTCCTCCGCAGGTAACGTACGATCCTGCGAATAGCGGTAGGTGATCTGCTGGCTAATCCGGTTGGGCTTTCGGCCGTGGCCCTTTAGGCGTCCGATGCCCCCGGTCTGTTCGTTGAGCGTCAATTCGAACATTTCGTTCCGCAACAGCAATTCCTCGGCCAGGGGCACCTGCTCCTTCGATTTTGACCTCATCTCTTCGCGCGGCGAACCGGCAGTCACCCAGGCGAAACCCATTCCGGGAACTTCAACCGTCGCCGCTCGGCGGCGGTCATCCCACTGGACCCGCTTGATTTGATCTCCTGCTGCAGGGGGATGTGACAACTCGGGCAATTCGACGGCGACTGTCCGCGCGAACCCCAGCGAATTGCAGATCAAATACCCATCCTGAGGCGGGCCGGAATGCGTGATCAAGTCCGCCAGCCGGCGAGTCGAACTCTTAAGGCACTCGTCCAGCGACTTGTCGAGTTCTGTCTGATCCGTATCTACGGCATCGGGACCGGTCGATTCAATCGAGTACTCCATGTCGGCCAGCAGAGGTTGCTGAACGCTCTGTCCGCGGAGCACCTGATTGACCGCCTCAAACCACCGGGCCGACTGCAGCGTTTGCCGGCGGCGCAGATGCCGTGCGTAGCGGCTAATCGGGTCCGCCTCCTGCCGGGCAACGGCTTGAATGAAGAACGGCGTGAGATACTCGTGAGAGCGAAACGCCGACAACCGCCCCGGGCTGTCGGTCTGTTGAAAGTAATCGCTCAACGTCACGAAACGTCCCAGCACGGGGGCATAGGCTTGGATTCTCCGCAAGTCTTCGAGCCAGGGAGATTCGATCTCCGGCCAGCGAGCCAAGACAACCGTGGCGACATGATCCTGGTCCATCGATTCGGCCATCCGTTCCGGAAAGCGCAGGTAACTCGTCGCGCTATCAGCGGCTAGCGGTATTCGCGTGATCGCATCAACCACCGACCCGTCACACCCCTCCCAGCGGATCTTGCTCTGCTCCTCATCGGGATAGATTCCGTCGTCCAGGGCGACGTGCATCGCCGCATCGTAACCTTGTTTGTCCAGAATCTGCGGAATCTGCGGCGAAAGCCCGAAGCGATGACGCCCCCACACTTTTGGGCGCCGCTGAAAGAGTTTCTCAAACGTTTCCAATCCCCGTTCAAACTGCCACAACACCGACTCCAACGGCAAGAGTTGGGTACAGGATTCCTGGTATTCGCCACCCAAGATGTCAACCGTTCCCCGCTCCCAAGCCTCGCGCAGGGCGGCGGCCATCGCCGCGTCCGACTCCGCAATCTGCTGCAAGTCTTCGGCCGTCGCTAAGAAATTCACCGGATTGAGCGTCTTCAGCACGGCAGAGAGATGTTCATCCGCCAACCGGGGGATCAGCAGGCACACGTCGACCAAATAACTATCGACGGGATAAAACCGGTCCCGCGCGTCGGCGAGGACCTCGAAACAGGACCGCAAATGGCTGCGCGCGGTCTCGTCATCTCCCGCCATCGCGGCTTGCGCTGCCGCGACCGCTTCACGTTGTATGTGGACTTCGTCCAGATTGCTGTAGTGCCGCATGTGACGGGAGAGCAACTCCGTCTGCAGGTAACAGAATCCCAGCGCCAAAAAATCGGCCACGATGTCGGAATTGATCTCCCGGTCCGGTTCGCCCTCAACGGTGAGCGGCGCAAGCGCGGCACTGAGCATCTCATCCCGCTGAGTCAGATTTTCCAGCACCACACAGCCCGCCTCTTGCGACTGCTCGCTCCAACCGTGCGGAATCCAGTCTTGACTGCACTGTGGGAGTATCACCAAACGCCGTTCGACGAGTTCAGGCGGGTCATCGGCGCGGTGCCAGCGGGGAATGACTTCCGCATCAGCCAGGAGCCGCGGATGCCAGGTCACGCAAAACGCGTTCAGCAATCCTGCGGCGGATTCCTCCGGCAGATCAGTGGGAAAGTCCTCCAAACTGTGGCTCGGTATCAGGATGATCAGATCTTCAAAGACCATTTGCCGGGGAACACCTTCTATTTCCAAATTCCGCCGTGGATTGAGTTCACAGTCTGCGGCGCGCACAGAAATGCGACATGCAGATCCCATTCAACCCCTATGATAACTTGAGAGGTCGAAAATTCCGAAGAACCGCAGGGCGATTCTCGGATCGGATAAGAATCGGGCTGATGCAGCCCGAACCGCTCGATCTCGACTGGAGCGGCGCCAACGCTCGCCCGATTAACGGTCTTATCGGCGGCGGGCAGGGAGTATAGCAAACAGTCCGCCACCACAGCGTCGTTATCACACACGGGGCGGGATTCTCAGAAAAACGGGAACTATCCGGAACGACAGGACGTCTTTATTGCATTCCGATGCAGTCTCAACCCTCGAAGTATAGGCGAGTCAACTGACAATTTTGCGATCTCGGTTTGCTGCCTCGCATGACCCGCTAAACCATCACAATCGACACCCCGGGTGAAGTACGCGTAGAAATGTTGGGAGGATTGCCAATTGGGAGCGACTTTGCATTGACGGCAGATTTCTCCGGACCGTAGATTAGAGGGCGGGATGTGAAGATTGTTAAAACTGGGTTCCTTTGCCGATTTTGGTTGACTTCGATAGAAATGCTGTGATAGCTTGCGGTTAGGCAATTAGACCTGCATTCCATACTTTCTTTCCGAAGATTGCGATATCTTTCTATTGGACAACGTCTTCCTTGCGGGCATCCCTCTAAATTCAGCTTTTCTTCTCAATCGACACACTCTTGTCCAGGTGATATCTCCGGTCGTCACGGTCGGATTGATCATTTAAAGGTACACCTAAGGAGGATTTATCGATGGCAGAAACACGCGCTGCGTGGGGCATCGACATTGGTCAGGCGGGGCTCAAAGCGGTTCGTCTGGAGTATGACGAGACCTCGGGACAGTTGAGTGCGGCCGCATTTGATTTCGTGCCACACCCGAAGATTCTTTCTCAGCCCGACGCCAATCCGGAAGAGCTGGTCAAACAGGCTTTGGACCTGTTTCTGTCGCGCAACAACATCGAAGGCGATCTGATCAGTATTAGCGTTCCCGGGCAAACCGCATTGGCCCGCTTCATCCAGTTGCCGCCTGTCGAGGCGAGCAAGGTGCCGGAAATCGTCAAATATGAGGCCCGGCAACAGATTCCGTTTGCGCTGGAAGACGTGATTTGGGACTACCAGACGCTCGGCAGCGGAACCGAAGAAGGCGGGTTCATGCTCGACGCCGAGGTCGGCCTGTTTGCGATGAAACGCGACCAGGTGCAGCAGCAACTCGATCCGTTCCTTGCAGAAAACGTCGAAGTCGAAACGATCCAGATCTCCCCCCTCGCGCTGTACAACTACCTCTGTTACGATCAATTGGGCATCGGCAAGGATGATCCGGTCGATCCGGACGCCGACTACACAATCGTGCTCGACATGGGGGCCGACAATACGACGCTGCTGGTGACCAACGGCCAAAAGATTTGGCTCCGAAACGTCCCAATCGGCGGCAACCACTTTACCCGGGCATTGACGAAAGAGCTGAAGCTGACGTTCGCCAAGGCGGAGCATCTCAAGTGCAACGCCACCAAGTCGCCCGATCCCCGTTCGGTGTTTCAGGCGTTGCGACCGGTGTTCAACGACTATGTCGCCGAAATCCAACGGTCCATTGGCTACTTTTCCAGCGTGAACAAGGAAGCTAAGATCGAGAGAATCATCGGTGTGGGCAACGGCTTTAAGCTGGCTGGGTTGCAGAAGTTCCTGCAGCAAAACCTGCAATACCAAGTCGACCGCGTACACTCCTTCGACTCGGTCTCTGGCGACGCGGTGCTGCGCGCCCCGCTGTTCCAAGATAACATCATGAGTTTCGCCGTCCCATACGGGTTGGCGCTGCAATCGCTCGATCTGACCCCCGTTCACACGTCTTTGCTGCCGCCGGAGATCATCACCGAGCGCCTAATCCGCAAGAAGAAGCCCTGGGTTTTGGCCGCGGCGGCACTGCTGCTGCTCGGGCTTTCGATTTCAGCGTTTGGATTTAACGTGGTGAAGGCTTCCGTCAGCACCCGCATCTGGAAGGACGCAAAAGCCGATCCGGCTGTAGGAAATGCTGAAGGCAAAGCGGCCGAAGTCAAGAAGAAAGCGTCCAAGTTCAAGTCGGACTACGACGCGGTCAAAGTGACCAATCAGCAACTCCGCACCACAGGCGATACATTGGTGGGGGTTGATGAGGACCGGATCTATTGGCCGGAACTCTACAAAGCGATCAATGAATGTCTGCCGCACGATCCGGATGCGGTCCACACCGACGATCCGACGAAAAAGCAACGCGTCAAGGTTGAGATCGTAAACGTCCGTTACTTGCCCAGCCTGCGTGATTGGTATTCCGTTTTGCGGCCCGCCGAGAAGGACATCATGCGGGCGGAAGACCGGGCGAGCGCACCGAGCGGCTCCGGCTTTTTGGTGACGCTGGATTGCGTCCACTTTTACAACGAAAAGGAAAACCGACTGTATAACGGCCGCCGGTGGATTCGCGACACGTTCCTGGAGAATCTCAAGCAGTGGATGGTTCAGCAGGAGGACTCAACCGAACCTGTTCCCGTGCGCAAGATCGGCATCACGCACCCGACGCTGGTCTATTTCAGGAACGACCAGAAGAAAGATGTTCCCAAGAACGGATCAAGAGGTCCAAGGTCGCGCTCACGCAGCATCGGCCGCGGCGTGGGGAGGGGCGGTTTCGGAATCAGAAACAAGCGCGGCGACGATGACGATGAGATCTTCGCAAACAGTAGCAACAGCAACGCGGGACGTGGACAAAAGAGGACCATTCCGCTTCATCTACAGCACGATATCCTGGATCGGAAAACCCGCAACGCGAAAGAGGACTTCTGGCACGTGACCGTCAATGAATTCACGATCCAGTTCGTCTGGCGGCCGATTCCAAAGAAAGCGCGGCCGGATGAGGATCCTGCCAAGGGGGTTGTTCCCGACCCCAATGCGTCCGGGGATGAGCAAAACCAGTTGCCGGAGCAGGCGTCCACGTCGAATCCCGCTGAGACAAACAGTCGGGCCAACTAATGCAAATCGGTCGGCGCTCCGAGAGGATTCCGGCCGCCGATGTGAAACCCTGGATCGATTTTGTTGAGATGCCTGTTTTATAGTTGAGAGCACCGATCATGGACAAAATCAAAGAAATCCTTGTCTACCGCTTCTGGATCCTTCTCGCCATCGCCTTGATCGCTCCGGTGGTCGGCTGGTACGTCGGGAAAGGTGCCGTCTCCAGAGAAATTACGCGGCGAAAGCGGGAAATCAAGTCGGCGTTCGACGGCATCCCATCGGGCGAACTGCCCAATCAAAAGTGGGTCGATGGCGTCAAAAAGGTCAACGATCAGCAGCAGGTGCAGATCAACAAGGCATGGGTTGAATTGGCGCGCGACCAGAATCTGTTAAAGACATGGCCTCCGGCTCTTGCCGAGTATATGGCACAATTGGGCCCCGACGATGAAATGGACAAGCCGCAACGGGAACACTACGCCGCACTCTATCTCGATGAGTGGCTAGAACTTTGGCACCTTATCAATCCGCTTCGGGACGGCGAATACAACCCGGTCACCGACAAGTACAAGGATGTCGGGATCGTCAGTTTCGATCCAGCGCTGATGCCGATTAAGAAATGGGGATTTGATGCCCCCTCGACCAAGCAGATTCGGTCGGCTCAAGAGGACGTTTGGATGTATCGCAGTTTGTTGGAGGCAATCGCCCAGGTGAACAATGATCCCGAAAACCTCTCGGACGCGGTGATCACCGATATTAAGGAGCTTCGATTTCTATTCGGCTTGCAGCACAATCCAACATTGAACGCGCTTCTCGACGGCACGGCGACCGTGGCAGACACACCCGCCGGCACAAGTACGGTGCCAACGACTGGATCGCCTGGCACGGTGTCGAACCGGCGTGGAGGTTTCACTAGAGGCGACGAAGAAGACGAAGCAGTCGGGCAGGCCGGTAATCATAAGGCGTTAGAAATGGCCTCACCAAGAGTTCGGTTTGAAAGGCTCTTTCGCGGTGAGGAACGGGCGGGAGGAACCGGGGGTAGCGGCGGCGGCTTTGGTGGCGGCAGGGACGATGACGAAGACGAAAACCCCAGCCAATTAGGCGATTTCTCTAAGGGACGGCGATATCTCGAGGAGACGACTCAATACAAAGTACGCGGATTTAACATGAAAGTCGTGATGGATCACCGCCGGTTGCCGGATTTGCTCTCCGCGTTGTCGAATTCCCCTTGGCCGGTGCAGATCCTGCGTGTTGACCAAGTCGATTCGGCGATCCTTGGACGGGGAATGGGCGGGCAGGGATTCTCGCGGCAAGGCAACTATGGGCCCAGTCGCGGAAACTATCGCCCTTCCGGAGTGCGAACCGGCGGAGTGCCCAATGACTATCTCGCCACGGTCAGCATTACTGGAAGCATGCAGATCTATGAAGATCCGCATGCGCGGCCTGCACCAGCGGCTGCTGGCGTAGGCCTAGTCGCAGGCGAACCGGCCGTACTCCCCAAACCCAAGGGGACGGGTGTCCCGCAATCGAGCCCAAGAACTGCAGAATTGCACAGCAATCCGCAAAACTTGGAGGACTTCAAGAAAATGATCGGCGGCAGTGCCGGCAGGCGAGGCGGCGGGCGTGGCTTCAGCCGCGGCCGGGATGATGAGGATGAATGACAGCGGGAGCCTCCCTGTCGTATTTGTAGGTGACGAGGAAGATTGAATTCCCTTAGGGACGAATCAATAGCGAGGAATCAGCCGTGAAAAATCTCGGTGGTAGCCTAAAAAAGATTGATCTAAAGCAATTCTTCATCAAGCATGGCGAAAAGATCGGCATCGGGATTGTCGCGATCCTGCTGGTTTGGTGCTTGATGAGCACTGAATGGGCTCAGTATCCCCGAAGTCCGAAAGAACTGGCGGACAAAGCCAAAGCAGCGGATCTCGCCATCAATCAGAGCGTCTGGCCCAAGGAGCATCAAGACGAAGTGCCAGTCATCGATTTCGTTGTCCAGGCCGAAGAGATGCTCGAACCAATGAACATCGAACCCTATGTCTACAACATCCCGATGTCGGAACCGCTGGAGAAGCCGATCCAATTAGTCACCTCGCCCAAATGGCTGGCCCCTGATCAAGTTATCGCCGACGACGGGGCAGTGTTGGTTCAATTGATGCCGGAGCAGGACTTCAGCCTCCTGGAAGAACAATTCGCAACGACAGACACGAACGAGCCCACCGGTGACGTCGGTTTCGCAGACAAGCGCAGGGATGACATCCTCAAATCGCAGCGAGGGGGCGGTGGCGGTCGCGGATTTCAACGAGGATCTGATGACGACGACGACCGCGATCGACGTCGTGAGAGAAGGCGTCGACCAAGTCGCAGACGACGCGGCGACGATGATGATGATGACGGACGGGGCCGCTTCGGAGTTCCGGGCACATTGGGGGGATACGGTTCTGGTGTCTCCGACCAGCCGCTGCTTCGGGCCCGCGGCGAACGTTATGCCGCCGTGCGAGCAATTTTTGATCTCCGGCAGCAGATTTTCAACGTCGGCAAGGCCCTCCGCTATCCGATTCCCGCCCGAGCAAGAGACGATGTTGTTATCCAGGACTTTCGCATTCAGCGGCAGCGCGCCGTTGCAGGTCCCAATCCTTGGCGAGACGAGAATTGGGAAGAGTTGGACATCGACCACGTAAAGGACGTACTGGCTGAAGTGGCTGGGTTTGACGTTCCCGTTATGGACCCCCGAGTGACCAATCCCGTCATCACCATGCCGTTGGCACAGCGCGTGACAGGTTATTGGACCAGGCACGCCACTCATCCTGCTCTGGAACAATTCAAGTTGAGCAATGAAGAGCGTGAGCAGGTCGAAAAGTTTTCGGCACTCGTCCGAGAAGAATTCGACAAACTTAAAGAAGAAGAAGAGAACAAGGGACCGGGGGGATTCGGCGGTCTGCAATACGACCTCAACGAGTTGCGCAATAAGGTGTGGGAGGAAAAAGCCGAAGAGATCAAAGCCAAAGCGAAGAATACGATGCCCGAAGGAGTCAATGATCGCGTCAAGCAGATTTTTGGGCTCCAGCCGAAACCGCAAGATTCGATGCTCAAGCAGAGGAATCGGAGAGGGCGGACCCGTCAGGGATTGGGGGGCGGCAATTCAGACGACGATGACGACGACGGAGGCCGATTTTCCGGCCGCGGCATGCGTTCACGCATACGGGGCCAAGCGATCGCTATGCGTGGATCTGGCGTGGGAGGCCGCGGCCGCGGAGGCGGCAGAACTCCTGATTACGAATACGATGAAGAGTCGATGCGCGGCATCGACGCCGCGGTGGGACGTTTGCTGTTGTTTCGTTATTTCGACTTCACCGTCGAGTCAGGCGAAGCGTACCGCTACCGGATCAAGTTCATCTTTAGGAATCCGGCGGCCGTCAACAAGCTCAAACGGGACGAGGTCGACGATGAAGCAGTCATCGAGGGCGCGACGCGTGAATCGGAGTGGAGTGAACCTTCCAATGTGGTCGTAATTCCCGCGGACACGCAATCGTTTGTGACGAAAATCATCGACGATCAGGAACCGGGACGAAATGGCGCTCAGTTCGAAGTCTTTCAATGGCACCGCGATTTGGGCACGGTTATTCACGACGAAGTGATGCGCTGCAGCTTCGGCGAATTTTTGGGCGGCAGCCAGATGACCGAGGTGCTGAATCCCGCTAAACCCAGTTTTAAGAACGAAATGGCCGACTTCACCAGTGATATTGTGCTGGTCGACGCAATTCCGGAAGCTGTCATGGACTTGGCCGATCATCCTGATTTGCAGGAAGCGCTACAAGGCGTCAAAGGCGTCCAGAAGGAGGGTGAAACGGATATCGGTGTCCCGGCGGAAGTCGTTGTTGTCCGCAGCGACGGCAGAACAGTACGGCTCGATTCCCTATCACATGAGAGACATCGCCGAGATCTGAAGAAGAAGCTGGATCGTATCCACGGCCAATATCAGGATCTCAAGCGAGAGGGCGAAACGGCTTCTGCCCGCGAAAAGCTGCTCCAAAGGGGATTATTGGTCGAAGATGGACGTGGCGGACGCGGAACCAGTTTGCGCAAGAGGCAGCGCGGACGAAGAGGTGGCGGTGGCGGACGTGGTGGGCGCTAAAGGTCGTCCGACACATCCAATCCTGTCTTGATCAGAATTCTCAAACGGCAGCCGCGATTAAATGCGGGCTGCCGTTTGTTTTTGACCGGCGCCGAGTACAAGCCGAATCGCCGCGCTCAGAATTCCAACCGTTTTTCGAACCTCACGTGCCTGCACCGGCCGCCGCCAAGGTCGCTTGCCGCGATCGCAGTAACTCGCGAATCTCCGCCGCAATAAAAAATGAGCCGGTGACGCAGATCAATTCCGTCTCGTCGTTGCGTCGCACTACAAGGTCCCAAGCAACGTCGGGATTGTCGGCGGACGCGACATCTTGGCCGGGCAAGGATTGAGCAATCTCCACCAGCTCGTTCAATTCGAGTCCGCGTGGATTCCCACGGTATTGCGTCAATACCACCCAGTCAAACTCGGGAAGCAATTGCCGCAACATCGCCTCAACCGGCTTTTCCTTCGTCGTCGCAAAGATCAGCCCTTTTCGGCGGCCAGGAAAATGGTCCCGAACCGACTCAACCACGGTACGAGCTGAAGCCGTGTTGTGGGCCGAATCAAGAATGATCACCGGGTTGTCGTGCACAATCTCCATCCGGACGGGACAACGCACTCGGGCAATCCCGCTCAAAATCGCATCATCTGGAATGTGCCATCCTCGTTTGCGCATTTCCACGGCAACCGCCGCTGCCAGTGCCGCATTGTGCGCTTGATGCCGTCCCAAGATCGGCATCGCAATCGTCGACATCGGCCGACAACCTGCGATGGTCACGTCCAGGTTTCCACAACCTGAAGCTTGGTCGGCCGCCTCGAACGGCAGCGGTCGATAACCATATTGAATCTCATCACCGATCTGCAAAAGTGGCGCGCCGCGCTGCTTCGCAATACTCTGAATCTTCGCGCGGGGCCCCGCATCAGTCACGCCGCACACGACCGGAACGCCTGGCTTTATGATGCCGGCTTTCTCCGTCGCGATCTGCTCAAGCGATCGTCCTAGGATTCGTGTGTGATCGAAGCTAATACTCGTGATGACCGTCGTCACCGGATGGCATAGATTCGTCGCATCCAGCCGCCCTCCCAGACCGACTTCCAGCACGACAACGTCGGCCTTTGCTTGCCTAAAGTAAAGCCAGGCCATCGCGGTCAAGATTTCGAAGAACGTCGGTTCGCTGCAGTCCGGATCGAGTCTCATCCGTTGCACAACTTGATGGACTTCCTCAACGAGAGCGACCACCTCGGCCTCATCCGGCATGCGGCCCTCCACGGTCATGCGTTCCTCAAACCTCGAAAGGTGCGGCGAAGTGAACACCCCGACGCGATACCCCGCTTGAGACAGAACTGCGGCGGTCATCAGCGCCGTCGACCCCTTGCCCTTCGTTCCGGCGATATGGACGGCAGGCAGGCTCTGTTGCGGATCATCGAGCAATGACAACAGCCGCTGCATGCGTTCCAGCTTAAGATCGGCGGTGGTGTACCGATCTGCCGGCTGGCGCTCGTAGTCGATCCGCCCCATCAAGAAATCGACGGCCTGTCGATAATTCACAATCGCCTGCGTCATTGATGCGTCCGGCCGGCCTCGAAATGAGGAACGAGTAGGTTGTGCTGAAAACGCGGTTTCGAGCTGTTCGATATTTTGCCGAGCGAGTCGCGCCGGCTAAACTCGTCGTCAGCTCAACGAAGTCGGCCCTCAATCGCGCTTGTTCAGTTCACGGATACGAAGTTTGCGAAAGTCGACCCGCATGGCGGGTCCACTGTGCACTTGCAGGGCGATGATTCCTGTACGGGCGATATCATCGTCCGGCTCGCGGTAGTCCACGGTCGTGACACCGTTAATCTTCAGCACGACGTGATCGCCTTCAGCGCGGATGATGTACTCGTTCCAATCATCTTTCTTGAGCACCGTTTTCAATTTCGCCGACGCCGGAGCCAACACTTTGCGGCGGCGGTGTTCGTCGTATAAGCAACCCCAGTATTTCTCTCCGATGTCCGCTTGATAGCCCTCGGCAGCTGTGCTGTTTGGCACGCGGCGTGTTCGAAACTGGATTCCCGAATTGCCCTTGCCCCCGTGGAGTTTAAACTCCAAACGGAGTTCAAAGTCGCCGTACTTCTTGGTCGTGGCCAGGAACTCGTTGTGACGTATCCCTTGTGAATCCCCCACGATCATGCCGTCGCGGACCTGCCAAAGCTCCTTGTTCCCTTCCCAACCGGAAAGATCCTTTCCATTGAAGATCGGTTGAAATCCAGCGTCGGAGCGTTTTTTTGCGGCAGGCTTTTCGTCCGCCGTCGCGTCGCACGCTGCCGAGCCGGCAGCTAGGACCATCAATGCAACAAGAAACACGTTCGCAGCGCACCGCATGGCGGTATCTCCCATCAAGCCGATTCAATAGTTCCAGACGCCCATCATAAACCGACGACTTCAAGCACCAAGTTACCAGCGCGGCATCATACCCGAATCGGTGCCGGAATTGAATCACGCCGAACGCTTTCCAGAAAAGCAAGCAAAGGCCGGAATTAGAGGCCGTTCCTGACGGCGGATCCCAAGAGCTTGCTCAGATTCCACACGGTCGGCTTGGCGTAGAACTCCATCAGTTTCCATGCAATCGGCTCCGGGTTCTTGTGCGTCGGAAACCAAATCGGCTTTGGAAACGCGGTCAGCGGGCCTTCAGTGACGGTTTTTTCGATGCCCTGCAGCAGGAACGTATTATGGACCCACCCGACGCCGCTTTGGGGATCCTGCAATGTGCCACCCGGAAATCCGCCCCACGGCGGGGTCATTAATCCATACACCAACCCCGGCCACTGGTTGACGCCGATGGCGCCATAGCGCAGCGATGCCACAAAGTCCGCAAAGCGCGCCTTATTCTCAGAAGATTTCCGAAAGCCGGACGGGACCATCACCGCCGCGCAGAGCGTGCCCCACAACCGATCGTTGGCGAAATCGGCCGAGACATCCAGGAAGTCTTCCGGCGATGCGGCATCCAAGCCGACTTCGGCACAGACGCACACGAATGATTCTCGCTGAATGTACTTCGGCGACTGATCGGGATCGACGTCGCGAATTAATGTCCAGGGCAACGTCCCCTCCGGAACGTCCCCCGGCTCCCGGTCGGCGAACTCGCGAAACCGGTCTTCCGCTCCGGGGTAGTACGCTTTGCGGGGGGGGATCGCGTCCAAGACGTGTTGCAGCTTGTTCAGGAACCGCTCACGGTCCGGCCAGCCACGCCATGTCACAATCACCTTGGTGGCCAGGCAATTGAACGAAGCGTTGTTGGTAATTGACGCCGCCAAGTTCTCTGCCTGAAACTGAAGCTGCTTCTCCGTGTAATCGCCCGGCACGATGATCCAGGGCGTTACGTTGCCCAATTCGCTGGTAATCGGCTTGTGCAGTCGAGGGTCATTCTCCTGCTTGCGTTGCTCTTGTTCAGGTCCGGGCGGGCCCCAAACGATTGCGTCATGACTCGCGTTGGAACCGGTGATGTGTACCGCCTCGGTCAAGTCATGGGAAATGGCATGTTGCCCCGACTCGGCGGCGCCGTAAATAATGCGCAAGAATCCCGCTTCGACCAGCGGCGCAAGCGCCCGCTCGAAGATCGGCCCGAGATACTCATTCACCGGATTCATCTTGAGCAGTACGAGATATCCGTCCTGAAAGATCTTGGTGAGCGTATCAGTCATGGGGATCGACGACACGTTGCCCGCCCCCAGAACCAGCATGATCGGCGGATCTTCGCCTGCACCAGTCAGGTGGGAGGGCATGACCTGACCGGCAACCGCTTCAGCCGTCACGCCTTCCTCCATAATCGCGTCTGTTGTCGTGCCGGTGAACAGCAAGGCATCCTGTCGCCGTTTCACCGGAGCGAGCCGAACAAATAAACGTCCCCCCGGTTCCTGGCGCACTGGTCCGGGCAACTGCGGTCGGCCCCGGCGGATGATGTCCAACAAGCTGTCGTGCAGCAACCGGAGATATCGGAGTGCCGCGGCAGGTCCGGCAGTGATTTCCTCCGCACGAAGACTGCTGTCTGCCGGGATTCCCTTCGCGTGACACGCGGCATCAACCCAGTCGCGCGAACTGCCGACGATCGTCGGAATGCATCGTTCGACCAATCCCGCCCACTGATGCAGCGACATATTTCGAAAGTCGCTTTTGGCGGCTGCCAACTCTTCGAGAGCGCGGTCAATTTCCGTCGCGGAAGTATTGCGAGGCTGCTCCAGTACGGCTGCTGTCGATGTCACAATGATTGCCTCCGGTACAGAATCGAGGGGAATCGAACGGGCGATCAACCCGGCACTTCGTCACCGACCTCTGAGATGAGTCGACATCGCAGCGGGCGACAGAACAAACAGCTCTCCGATGCGCTGCCCCATTGAGGGCAATCTTAACCGATCGTGTGGATCAGTGAATACCCTTCTCGGGTCGCCATGATGAGTCAACGTCAACAAGTTCGATGCCGACGACCGATCATTGTTCCGGCGATGCTGAATCGCGATCGGCGCTCTCGCTTCGCTTTTTGGCGGATGCGCGATCCCGCTCCGTAGGCGCTGCATCTTTTTGCGCTCGGGTCAGCGAGGTCGCGGCCGCAACCGTCACCAAGCCCATTCCTGCGTGCAGTGCGTCATCGGCATCAGACTGGCCCGTCTGCGGCAGCGACGCTTGCTCTTCAACACTCACTTCGTCGACCGCGGGAACGACTTGATGCCCCGACTCACCCGAATCGTAGTGAAATTGACCGTCCGCCTCCGCAGGCGCTGGGTGAGTGTCGGAAAAATAGCTCTCAAACGGCCGGTTGTAACTCGCGGCATCCGAGACAAAGTCCAGACTGCCGTCTGGAGCGTGGTCAATCTGTTGTCCGTCATCCGCCTGGGAACCGCCGCCGGTGGACGAGCGACGCCGGTCGTCACGTCCCTCGGTCGCCTGTTCGGGCAAAGCGTCGGCTTCTTCGGAGTCCTCGGAGGTAGATGCTTGTTGGTTTAACCACAACTCCAAGGCGTCCTGTCCTGACCCTTGCTCGCTACGAAAGTCCAGTTCACGCTGTTCGCCGCCGGCACTTGTTTGAGATCGACTTCGGCCCAAATCCTGGTCGTGACTTCGAAACTCCTGATAGGTTTGGCCGATAAGTCCGAGCGGGACGTCAGGTTGCGAATGAAACGCAAGTCCACCTTCTCTCGTTCCGACGGCTGCATCAAACCAATCGTCGTTGATTGTCTGATATGGAAACGCCTGGTCCGCCGGCGGCAGGGAGAATCTGCCTAACAATGGGTGAAAGGAATCACCGGCACGCGATGCGGAAACCGACGCCAAATCGCCGGATTGGTCTGTCTCGACTCTGACTTCCGCGACGACGCCGTATTGGACGGTCACGTGAAACAGAGCCTCAACGAACTTTCCACTGGAATCTTCCGCGCGGATAGTTAGTTGCGACGTACCGCTCACCCCGTCGGCACAGTCAACAATCAGTTGACCCGACGCATCAACTTCAACGCGTTCAAACAACTCGCTGTTGGAGTTGGACCGCACGGTATAGGTCAAATCGGCGTCTGCGTCCTCACTGTCCGCAAACCAATCGTTCAGGTCGATCACGGTCTCGCAGGCATCGATCGCCGCGGTGATGTTTCCAGCCGGCGTCACATATGGCGTGTCGTTGATGCCATTGATCGTAATTGTGGCCGTGTTTGTCGCTACTTGCCCCAGATGATTAACGATCGTGTACCTAAACGTATCCGTGACCGACTCACCTTCGTTCAGGTACTCAAACTGGCCGTTCGGATTGTAGGTGATGCTCCCGTCCTCTTGGAACGTGACGATCCCCTTCGTCTCGGACGTATCAACGCTTTGGACGCACAGCTTGTTGTTTCCGCAAAACCCGGAAGGCACCTCCGATTTTTCGTCGTTGGCCAACAGGCCCTGGCCGGCTCCCACGACCAACACGCTATCTTCATCGATCTGGTATTCATCCGCATTCGCGACAGGCCCGTCGAGCACCGACTCGATCGTGATGCCGGCCGTTTCAACGTTGCTGCTGAAGGCAGAATCCAGGCCATTGATTGTCGTGTCGACTCCCGAATCGCCGGCATGACTGCCGTCGCTCATATCCCAGCCGCGGAAGGAGATCTCCGCCGCGCCGTGGTAGTCGGCGTCCGGCACAAATCGGAGGCGATCATCTGCCGAGAGCAGGGTCGCCGAACTGTTAGCAACGCCCGTCAAATCCTGCCAGGTCACTCCGCCGTCCAGCGAATACTGCCAGGCGCCGTGGCTGTCATCGGCGGCGACAACAGCGACACCGATTTGCGTACCCGCGTCAACGTCGCTGAGCGGGTTTCCACCACCGGACTCCAGAATCTCCTGCACGGTATTGCCTGGATTCACGGCATCCGCGACGTCTTCCTGGATGGGGGTCAAAGTGAGGTCGCCGCTGGTGTCCAGTTCGGGAGCCTGGTTGCCTCCCGTGACCGTGATCGTCACCTTCGCGGAGTGGACGTTGCCGTTCTCATCTTGGATTGTGTATTCAAAGTCATCGTCGACCGTTTCTCCGGCCGGGACATAGTCAAATCGGCCGTTCGGGTCGTAACTGATCGCCCCGGTCGCATAGTCGACATGCACAATCCCAATCGTGCCCGTCGTGTTTACGCTCACAATTGACAAAACGCCGGCGGCGATGTCGTTAGCAAGCAAACCATCTGCGGCCGACACATCCAATGCGCTGTCGGCATCGGTCGCATAAGAATCTTCGATCGCCCCCACAATCAGTGCCGCGTTGAGATCAAACAATCCGTCCGAAACCTCGATCGCCTCGATCCCGTCGAAATTGATCGTGAACTGACCACCGCCGCCCAGATTTACAATGATGCTGTCAGCTGTCCGCACAAGATCGCTTAATTGGAAGTCCGGCAAGTGGATGACGTCGTTTCCCTCGCCGCCGTGCACTTCGTAGACGTCGCCGTCTTGGGCGCCCTCGAAGCTGAAGCGGTCGTCACCGGTGCCACCTTCCATGCGATCATCGCCGCCCCCGCCGATCAGCCAGTCGTTGCCGCTGCCGCCTTCCAGCTCGTCGGTTCCCGTTCCGCCTTCAAGGACGTCATTGCCGCCGCCGCCCCGAAGGGTATCGCTTCCTCCAAAGCCCAGCATGATGTTGCTGTGATTGCTGCCGACCCGAAAATCATCGTCGTCAGTTCCTTCATAACCGACGCCGCTCAACGATGTGTCTAAGGCACGAACTTGCTCATAGGTGAATGCGTTTCGCGCGTGCGCCGACATGTAGTAAAAATGATTCGCGTTCGTGATCGACGCGATCTGCTCGACGGTCAAATAGGGAACCTGCGACGCAGGCAAATACCGGAATTGCGGCGGTGATACGTTCTGAATCTGATCGACGGTCAGGCTTTCGCGCTGAGCCTCGGTGAGGTAGCCGATGCTGATCAACGACGTGTTGAGCGCCTGGACCTGTGTCGAGTCCAGGGCGGCACGGGCGTTGGACGCCATGTTGTAGAAATGGCTGGCGTTCGTAATACTCGCCAACTGATCAGCGGTTATGTGCTGCACCTGCGAGACCGGCACGTATCGCAAACGAGACGCCGTTACCGACTGAATCTGAGTTGGTGTCAACGCCTCGCGCTGTGTTTCAGTCAAATAACCGATGCTGATCAGTGACGTGTCCAGTGCTTGAACCTGTGTCGCGTCGAGCGCTGCCCGGGCGCCGGCTGACATGTTGTAGAAGTGGCTGGCGTTGGAAATGCTCGATAATTGATCGGCCGTGATATGCGGCACTTGCGTGACCGGCACGTATCGCAAACGGGACGCCGTCACCGACTGAATTTGATCGACCGTCAGATCCTCGCGCTGAGATTCGGTGAGGTAGCCGATGCTGATCAGCGACGTGTCGAGTGCCTGGACTTGTGTCGCATTGAGCGCCGCGCGGGCGTCGGACGACATGTTGTAAAAATAGCTAGCATTCGAAATGCTCGACAACTGATCGGCCGTGATATGGTGCACTTGTGAGACCGGCACGTACCGTAATCGGGACGCCGTCACCGATTGAATCTGATCGGCCGTGAGATCCTCGCGCTGTGCTTCCGTGAGGTAGCCGATACTGATCAGAGACGTATCGAGCGCCTGGACCTGCGTCGCGTCCAGCGCCGCCCGGGCGTCGGGCGACATATTGTAGAAATGACTGGCATTCGCAATGTTCGACAACTGATCAGCCGTAATATGCGGCACTTGCGAGACCGGCACGTATCGCAATCGCGAGGAAGTGACCGCCTGAATCTGACCCGGTGTCAACGCCTCGCGCTGAGCTTCGGTGAGGTAGCCGATACTGATCAGCGACGTGTCGAGCGCTTGAACTTGCGTCGCGTCCAGTGCCGCACGGGCATCGGGCGATATGTTGTAAAAATGGCTTGCGTTGGTAATGCTCGACAACTGACCGGTGGTGATGTGCGGAACCTGCGAAACCGGCACGTACCGTAAACGGGACGCAGTCACCGATTGAATCTGATCGACCGTGAGTTCCTCGCGCTGAGCTTCCGTGAGGTAGCCGATACTGATCAGTGACGTGTCGAGCGCCTGGACCTGCGTCGAATTCAGCGCCGCTCTGGCGTCGGGTGACATGTTGTAGAAATAGCCGGCGTTCGTGATGCTCGACAATTGATCGGCCGTAGTATGCGGCACTTGCGAGACCGGCACGTATCGCAATCGCGAGGCGGTGACCGACTGAATCTGATTGGGTGTCAGATCCTCGCGCTGAGTTTCAGTCAAATAGCCAATGCTGATGAGGGATGTGTCGAGCGCTTGAACTTGTGTCGCGTCAAGCGCCGCCCGGGCGTCGGACGACATGTTGTAGAAATAGCCGGCGTTAGTAATCCCCGACAATTGGTCAACCGTGATATGCTCGACCTGTGACGCAGGAACATAACGCAATCGCGACTGCGTGACCTCCGCGATCTGATCGGGTGTCAACGCCTCGCGCTGTGTTTCGGTCAAGTAGCCGATGCTGATCAGCGACGTGTCGAGCGCCTGGACTTGTGTCGCACCGAGCGCCGCCCGAGCGTCAGACGACATATTGTAAAAATGGCTGGCATTGGTAATCCCCGCTAGCTGCTCAGCCGACAAATACTGCACCTGGTCGGCCGTCAAATAGCGAAACTGCGACGGCGGCAGCGCACGAATCGCCTGCGCATCGCCATCCAGCGCTTCGAGCGAATTTGAGGGGCCCTCAAACGTGACTTGGTGTGTGTCGGAGTAATTGTCGCCGAAGCTAAAGTCACTATCGGACAGTACAAAATCACCCGTCACATCGCCGGCGACGATCGCATCCTGAATCTGACCGCCGCTGGAGACCGAGTCCAAATCTCCCTCGACCGTGACCGACTGTTTGATGTTTCCGAAGGCCGACAATGCCCCCACGTTTCCAGAGACATAGATTTCGCCATCGATATCGCCCGTCGCCGTGATCGAGTCGACCGTCCCTTGGTGATCGGCCGAGACGCCCCCGACATCGACGCCAAGATTCAGATTTCCGATGCCATAGCCGTTGGAATTCACCCAGTCGACATCGGAGGTCGACACGTCGAAGCCGGCATCGTCGGAGAGAAGTTTGATCTCCGTAATGTCGCCGCTGTTTCCCACGTCGTCAGTGAAGTGCACTTCGACGGCGCCGTTGGTCACGTCAAGGGCTTGTGTCTCGCCGGCGGAGTCGGTCCACGTATACGTGTCGTCGTCGGCAGCGATGGTCGCGCTCATCACCAAACGATATTCCAGCGACTCAAATCCCAATCCACGTTTGACACGCGCAGGAATGTCGCTGACGCCGGTGCCGAACAGCCGGTCCAATTTGCGGTGAAGCGCGGCGCGGGCCTCACTGGAGTTGTGCAATAAGGCGTGCTCCAGTTTGTCGAACCCCAGCGCGCGCCGAACCCGCGCACTCATATGACGAACGGGCTCCCCTAATACGCGATCCAGTTTTCTACTCAGATCTTGACAGTTCATTGCAGCAATGACTCTCATGAGGCCGAAATGAGTCGGCGCTATTGTTCGCGTTGTCCGGAGTTCACACCGGCAACAGCCGCGAAGTGTGGATTTGCACAAAGTTCCATACAGCTGGACCTCAAGCGCCGCCGATATTGGAACGCGCCCGCCACCGTTTGAGGGTTATGCTAGAAAAACCTAGTGCGCGAACTGCCGTCGAGCAAATTTCTCGGGGTTATTCCGAAGCTGCCAATCGTGCCGGCCGGCGGCCCTCCGGGATCATCAATCATGATTAAAAAACACGACACTCCCACATCTCCGAGCTATTCTTGAGGCAGCAGGCAATTCATCCATCCGCCGCGGAACGTGAATCTCGAGCGTCTGGCGATGGACAAGATCGGGGCGTCTTGCGGACGAAGTTGCCGCACGACCGGAACCTCAATAGAACCAGTTTCAAAACCCGGTTGCACCTGTTTGAGATACTTACATGCAAGTGTCTGTGAGATGCGTCAGAGGGTTTTGAAACGACCTGTAGAGAGAAGGAAGACAGATCATGATTGCAGCCACTTGCGACCCGTTTACCGAATTCTTGCAGTCACAATTGGAACTTGCGGAAAACGAAGTTCCCGAACCGGGTGAGTGGGCAAACGTCGGCAACACGACCGGTGCCTTGGCCCTGCGATTGGGCTTGCTGACGGTGGAACAGATCGATCAGGTGCTGGAAACCCAGGAAAATGACCAGCAGGGCAAGTTCTTCGGCGAAATCGCCGTCGAGTTGGGTTATGTCCAGCAAGAGGAAATCGACCGGTTGCTCCAGCTGCAACAACTCAATCGCCGTCTGGAACTGGGCGAACAGTTGGTGCTGTCCGGCCGAACCGACATCGCAACCTTGCTCACTACGCTGCAAGAATTTCAGCAATCGCTGCCCCAATAACCTTCAGTCACCGTCGTATAGCAAACACGATCTCTCCCGGCCGTCACCGCCCCCCAGGTGAAGGCCGGTTTTTCGTGCATCGGCGACAAACCTTCGAAATCCCTGGCCAGATCAGAGATCGATTGAGACAATCGATTCAAACGGTTAAGCTATCGTCAATCGAGACGTGGTGAATCAGAGGACATCCCCCAGTGGGGTGATGTGGGCCTGACATGGCAGGAGAGCAGATCCCTATGAGTACAGAGGCGACGCCGAGCGAACCAGAGGCCACGTCGGATACGGACGCGGCAGAATCCTACCCCGGCAGCGAATTCAATCGCCGAGATATTGCAGAATTCACAGCAGACGACACCGAAGCCACGGCCAACATCGGCAAGATGCTGACGATATTCTTCGGTTACTCGCTCTTGGCAATGATTGTCGTCACGCTGTGGACGGTTTGGGTCACATTCGGAAGCTTCTAGCCCGCTGAACTTCGGTGCCGCCGCCTGTGCGCGACCGAGGACGCGTGAGTCGCGGTAGTACGCCGGCCTGCAATCGTCCGCCTGCAACGGCCAAACAGCGTTCATTTTGGCAGCGGTCCGCCGCGAGCCTGCTGGCACTCTGATGGCCTTCCCAGGAGACGCTCCAGCGGCGAAAGTCCGTATTGACTCAAAACCCGCATCGTGTAACAAACGGAATGCCGGGATGTCGCGTGGCAGTTCTCCATCCTGGCGGAGACTCACTGCACTTGGGCCGCAATCCACGTAGTCACTTACTTCGGGAGCGAGCTGTTGGACAAGGTTTTTGAGATTGCACAAAAGCTCAAATGGCCCTTCGCAATCGCCATGCTGGCGTTTCTGGTCTACAAGTATCAGGCGGGCGTCGGCGAGTTGCTCCGCAGCCAAAAGGACTGGGGCTACTTTCTACTCGGATTCGTGCTGATCGCGATTTGTGCCGGACTGACCTTTGTCCGCTGGTACTTGTTGGTCTGGGCCCAGGAATTCGATTTTTCGCTCAAAGACGCCTTCCGCCTGGGCGGATTCGGCATGCTCTGTAATTACGGCGGCCCCGGTGTCGTCGGGGGCGATATCATCAAAGCGGCGATTGTTGCCAAGAATCAGCAGTCGCGACGCGCAGTGGCCGCCGCCACCGTTGTACTCGATCGGATTTTGGGACTGCTCGCCCTATTTATGGTCGGAGCGCTGGCAACCCTGTTTATCGACATCAGTTCCAAGAACGGCGGAGCGGCTTCCGCCGCAGAACAGCAAATTGGCCCGTTCGGCTCAATTCCCATGCTGGATGTCGTCTGGTGGGGACTCTGGATCGGGTCCTTGGGCGGCGCAGTCGGCTTGTGCATTATGCTCACGCCCGGCACAACGCAGTGGCCGATTCTGCGCAAGATGGTTGGACTGAAATACGTCGGCAAGACGCTCGGCGATTTGCTCAACGGCGTCGCCATGTATCAGACCAAGCGCCGCGTGGTGGCAGTCGCGGTCGCCATTAGCCTGATCGGGCACACCGGCCTCGTCGCCGGGTTTTACTGTTGCGCACTGTCGCTGAAGTCCGCATGGGTTCCCGGCTTATGGGAACACTACTTCTTCATGCCGGCCGCGGAATTATTCGCTTCGATCATCCCCTTGCCGGGCGGGGTGGGGCCGCTGGAAGGGGCCATTGCGTATTTCTATCAGTTGTCCGCTCCGGCAAGTGTTACGACGGCGACAGCCGCCTCAATCGGATTGGGAGCTGCGCTGGCATTTCGCGTCATCAATGTCGCGGTTTCCGTGTTGGGATTTGCCTATTATTCGCTGACCAAGCCGGCCAACGAGTCGACCGTCCAGGAGGTCGATTCCGCCACAAAAAAGCCTGAGCGGAAGCCGAAACTCGAATTGACGACCTGACGCCGGACTTGCGCGCACCGGGAATCTCTCACCAAGTCTGCGTGAGGTCAGCTCGCTCCGAGCAAGTCTACGCCAGTTGAAGCGGCAACGTAGCATCTCAAAATCTTTACTGATTTTCCCATCTTGCCTCAAAATGGCCGCAGGTGCTAAACTCCCGCCCCGCCGATAGCCGCACGGACGCGGTTTTACTTGATAGACCCAGTTTCCCCACATTGTGACAAACACGACAAGGAGGTCGGGTTTGCTCTTCACGCGGACCATACGCCGCAAGCTGTTACTCGGCTTGCTGTTAGTCCTGTCGATGTTGCTGACAGCCTCCCTCAGCGGAGTCTGGGGACTGTCGTCCTACGCCAATCTGATTGGCGAGGTCGAGGTCCATCTTCAGCAGACACCGCACCGTGAGGACCTCATCGTTGCTACCGCATCGCTGATTCGCCCGCTTTCCCACAAACCTGATCCGCAGGTCTCAACCGACAAGCAAAACGACTTCCGGCGTGCCCAGTTAGTCGAATATTCAAAACTTCTCGCGAAGACCCGCGGCGCCTATCGCACATTTCAGCTGAATTGGGAAAGCCAACCTCTCAACCCGGTGACCGAGAGCCAATACCCGCTGCTCAACAACTCCCTGTTTTACTTCGAAGTCAAACTAGCTCGGTTGGAGTCACTGGCGCAAGATGCCCTACGCCAGCCTCAAGTCGACGAATCGCGGGTCCAGCAGCTCTTAGCCGAGACCGGGCAACTGTCGGGAATTGCCATCAACATGCTCGACCCGGCAACCGGATTAAACAATCCGCTGCAGCGGGCCCGCAAGAACTACGAATCGACATCGGCGTGGCTATGGGCGGCGACCACCGTCGCGGTGATCCTGTTCTTGGGGCTAATTCGCTACGGGTACGTGCACGTGTTTCAACCGATTCGCAGCCTGTACGAAGGGGCGCGGCGGGTGGCTCAGGGGGATTTCAATTACCGAATTCAGATTGCAACGCACGATGAAATGGGCGAATTGGCGGAATCTTTTAACCAGATGACCGCTCGATTTCAGGATATCGCCGGCGATTTGGACCGCCAAGTGAACGAACGCAGCCGGCAACTCGTCCGCTCTGAGCGTCTCGCCGCAGTGGGATTCCTGTCGGCAGGTGTCGCTCATGAAATCAACAATCCGCTGTCAGCCATCGCCATGGCGTCGGAGTCGGTCGAGGATCGGATCGCCGGCATTCTGGAGGGCCACAGCGGCAACGATGAGCAAGTGGTCCGCGAGTATTTGCAGATGATCCAGCGGGAATCGTTTCGCTGCCGAGAGATTACCACCAAATTGCTCGACTTTTCGCGCGGAGGCGAGTCCGCCCGGGAACGCACCGACGTGGCGTCGCTGGTCAGCGAAGTCATCTCCATGGTCGGGCACCTGAGCAAGTACCGGGATATGAAAATCGATTTCCGATACTCGAATCCCAGTTATCTTGAAGCAAACGCCGCGGAACTCAAGCAAGTCATCTTAAATCTCGTGGCAAATGCACTGGAGTCGATGGAGTCGGAGGGCGTGCTGACCATCGAGATTCAGGAAAAGACCGACGAAGTCCGGATGGTGTTCTGTGACGAGGGCTGCGGCATGACTCCGGAGGTGATTGACAATCTGTTTGAGCCGTTCTTTACAAACCGGCGCGTCGGCAAGGGGACCGGATTGGGCCTGTCGATCAGCCATCGGATTATCAGCGATCATGGCGGAACGATTGAAGCCTACAGCGAAGGGGTAGGGCGGGGCAGCACGTTCAGCGTCAGCCTGCCGCGCCGCAGCGTGGTCGCGGCAGCCTGATCAGCCGTCACGACGTCGCCCGGCAGTGAGATTTTGAGCGAGAAACAAATTACAGGGGGAGACACCAGATGACGAAGACATTTGTTTCCAGCAGTGAAGGAGTAGTTGGTTGAGTTCGTCAGATTGCCTACGCATCCTATTCGTCGACGATGAAGCTCCGATTCGCGACGTGATGTCCAATGAATTGCCCCGCATGGGGCACGACGTGACCATCTGTGAAGATGGTGAAGCGGCGATCGCTGCAATCGATCGCGGCCGTTTCGACGTGGCCATCGTCGATTTGCGGATGCCCGGAATCAGCGGCTGGGACGTCATTGCGCACATCAAACAGGTCGCTCCGGAAACCGACGTGATCATCAGTACGGGACACGGCGGCCTCGACGATGCGATTCGAGCCATCCGCGAGGGGGCATACGACTTTCTGCTGAAGCCTTCAAAGTTGGCGGCCATCGCCAACGTGCTCCGCCGCATCGCCGAGAAGCGCGGTTTGCAGAACCAGGCAATCGCCCTAGAAAACCAACTTAAGCAGGTCCGCGGACAGAATTCGCTGGTGGGTGAAACGCAGGCCATGCAGCGCGTCAAGATGCTCGTCGAGCGGGTGGGACCGGTCGATTCCACCGTCTTGATTCTAGGCGAAACCGGAACTGGCAAAGAACTGGTCGCCCAGGAGGTCCACGCACACAGCAAACGTGCTGACCAGCCGTTTGTTCCGGTCAATTGTGGTGCGCTCCCGGAGAACCTTGTCGAAAGCGAACTCTTCGGGCACGGAAAGGGAGCATTCACCGGAGCGGAGAAGGCCCGCAAAGGCCTGATTGAGGTCGCCAACGGAGGCACCTTATTCCTCGATGAGTTGGGCGAATTAGACAAGACGATGCAGGTCAAACTGCTCCGGTTTCTGGAATCGGGCGAAGTCCGTCGCGTCGGAGAAAACGAGCCATTCCAAGTCGACGTTCGCGTCGTCTGCGCAACCAATCGCAGCCTCGAAGAAATGGTGGCCGAAGGCACGTTTCGGCAGGATCTGTACTTTCGCGTCAACACCTTTGAAATCAATCTTCCACCGCTGCGAGAGCGGCGAAACGACATCCCCGCGCTGGCGATGCACCTCACTGCCCGAATCCTGAAACGGCCCTCCGTTCCCGACGAGTTGCTACAGCAAGACCTGCTCGACGCCCTCTGCCAACACGACTGGCCGGGCAACGTTCGGGAATTGGCAAATGCTCTGGAACATGCGGTCATCCTCTCCGGCGGCGAACCGATGTCCGCCGACCACCTGCCGACGAGCGTGACCAATCCAAAGCCGTTGACAACTGGGAACATCGATTTCACGAGCGGCAGCCAAGCGCTGACGCTGCGTGAGATTGAAATGAACGTCATCGAAAAGGTGCTGGAAAAGCATGGCGGCGACAAGCCCAAGACGGCCAAAGAGCTGGGAATTGCGCTCAAAACGCTGTACAACAAGCTGAATCAGCAGCAGAGCCGCGCCGCCGGGTAATCGTGGAAACCACGCCGTCTTGACGGGCGAATCTCTGGAAGGCAATCTTGCGGGAGGACCGCGATCAGTTTATGCACCAGCCTGACCGGGACGCGATGAGTTCAGCTCAATCAGACGTGGAGATCACCGACCTTTGGTCGGAGGGACGGCAACCGACGCTGAAGGTTCGGCTGCAGTCTACGATGTCACGCGGAGGCCGTCTCGCCGGTGCCTGGATATTTGGCCTGATTCTCTGCGGAGTCACCTACGCCATTTCTCGGGCGCTGATGGGCGGCGAAGGGCTGGACGTTGTGAGCTATGCGGTTTTGGGATTCGCAGCGGTCGTGATGGGCCTGCTCTCGCTGCTGCTTCTCTGGTCGGCGATCCATCAAACTCTGGCGTTTGCCATCCCGACGACAATCATCGAGGTTGAACGCGAGCCGATTGAGCCTGGTGCGTCGATAATGATTTGCGTCAAACAACCGGGACCGACCTACCTGACGTCGTTGCGGGCGAACTTGGTCTGCATGCAGCGGAAAGAAAAAAAGGTCCGCCACGCAGGCCAAACCCGGCATTCACGGTCACCCGAGAGCATGCTGCATCATGAGAACATCTTAGATGCGGATGGGGGTTGGCTGTTTCCGTCGCAAATCCGTCAATGGACTACGCAGCTCGCGATCCCGGCCGACGCCGTCGAGAGCGGAAAAGCGGATTCGCTCGTCACGCGCTGGCACATCGAAGTCTGGGGCCGAGCGCAGGGCTTCATCGGGTTCATGCACTCATTCGACCTGCAAGTCCGTCGATCGTCCGATCACGGAAGCAGCGAGCGGCACGACCATCCGGACAGCGAAAGCGTTCACCACGAATAGCGGCGAATCACACCGACCAACACGCCCAGAATCTGCGCGTCGTCGACGATAATCGACTCCATCGTCGAATTGGCCGGCTCGAGGCGGATGCGATCGTTTTCCTTGTAGAAGTACTTCAGGGTCGCCTCATCGCCGTCGACCAACGCGACCACGATTTCACCGTTACGGCAGGTGTTCTGTTTGCGAATGACGGCATAATCGCCATCGGCGATCTGTGCCTCAATCATCGAATCGCCGGAGACCTTCAAGCAAAAGTGCTCGTCGGAATCAAATAGCGAACTGAAGTCTTGCTGCTCCTGCTGCTCTTCAGCCAATAACGGCGATCCCGCAGCCACTTGGCCGGCCAGCGGGAGCGATGCCGCAAACTGGGGGGATTCGGTGAGCTGGATCGCCCGCGACATATGCGACTCGCGGCTAATCAGCCCTTTCTTTTCCAACGCCTTCAAATGGCACATCACACCGTTGGGAGACCGAATGTCGAAAGCAGCTCCGATCTCGCGGACGGTTGGCCCATATCCGCGAGTGACGATTTTCTCTTTGAGAAAGTCGTAGATCTCTCGCTGCCGCTGCGTCAAATCGTTCTTTTTCGCCATGATGAACAGAAGCCTTCATTGAGGTTAACAAAGTGCAACGCAACTTAGCGTCTGTTCAGCATAGTAATATACGCGCGTCCAACTGTCAAGGCGTGCAGTAGGCATTTGTTCAGATATTGTTGGTTTGCTTGTTTGCCGGGATTATTGGCACCGCACCTCCATACATTTCTCGAGACACAAGAAAAACGAGCCGCAATTCTGGAATTGCGGCTCGCGATTGAAAACTCTTGCTCTGAATTTTTGCAGCTTAGTTGCGCTGACGGGCGGAACGGGGAGGCGTTGCCGTCCGCGGCGCTGAGAGCCTGGCCAACGTCGCCTCCAACTGGCCGGCCGGGACCGTCGTGCTCATGACGCGGCCGCTGGCGTCTAAGACCCACATCGCGGGAATCCGCCGCACGCCATAGAATTTGACAATCGGATTGTTCCAGCCTCGCTTCTGCTCATCTGTATGGAAGAGATTCACCCACGGCAAAGTCTCTTTCTTGAGGAAGGCATCGACCGGCTCCCGTTTTTGGTCCAGACAAACGCCAATGACCGCTAATCGCTTGCCATACTTTTGGGCGGCCGCCTTCACTTCAGGAATCAGTTTGATTGAGGGTTCTGCTTCTGTCGACCAGAAGAACACCACGATCGGTTTGCCGGCAAACTGCTCCAGTGATATCTTCTGGCCCTGCAAACTTGTGCCGGAAAGTTTGATCCGTTTGCCGATCATTTTCATCCGCCTGAGGACCGTCACCGCAACTTTTGAGGCGGGATGCTTCGGAAACCGCTTAGCGATCACCATATAGGCACGTTCCGCCTCTTCAGTGAGTCCGTTGAGTTCACACGTTTCTGCGGCAGTGAAGAGCAGGGGAATGGACCGCCGCTCTTCTTTGGGAAACTTGAGCGCAAACGCTTCGGCCTGCCGCGCAAATTCCTGCAGCCAGCGAGAGTTCTTCTTGGCAGTCCCAGTCATCACCGCCGCAGTTGAGTTGGAGAACGCCAACTGGACCAACGTGAAGGCCCCATCAGCCGCCGCAGTCGATTCCGGGTCGCGTTTGTAGAGCGAGTCGGCGTGCTCGTACAGCGCGTCGACGCTATCCTTGTCGCCGTCGACCGCCAGCTGTAGTCGCGTTTCGAGCAGTTTGTTGACGGCAACGTCGAACACGCGAACTTGCTTCGGGTCGCGATGCGTCAGGGCGATCGCCTTCTCGGCATGCTCGATAATCAGCAGATTTCGCTTGTGCTGCCATTCTCGTAGTTTTTCGACATCCTTGGTTTGCGGCGGCCGGGCGAGCCGCAACTTGGTGATCTCATTGATGTAGTACTCCGGTGAGCCTTTTTTGGGGGCAACGATCTTTTCCTCGGGCGCGTCCGCTTCTGCTTCGTTGTCGTCTTCGTCGAACACCGGTATCCCGTCGATCGTCGTTCCGTCGAAAATGTCTCCTTCGCCGGCGGCCTGTTGAATCACGGAACCTTCACCAGGCTCGGTGCCGCCGACTTGCACGATGCCGGAGCCACCGTTTTCACGTTGCCGGCGATACTCCTCCAGCGCTCCAGTTTGTTCGGAGCTTAGCTCGCCGTCGCCACTGGGAGCATAGTTCAGATCATCCTGTCCGCCTTGCGCGGTCTGGACATTGTCGTGTTCCCGCGATCGGTGTTCCGTATCTGTGTCGCCTCCGCCGCAGCCGGCGAGAATTGCGGTGAGACTCAAGCAGACGGCCCAGTTGATCCGTTCAAACGTTGACTTCATGACTTCTCCCGAAGAGTCCATTCCTGGGAACTTGCGTGCAGTGAGATGTTTTCTCGAACGCTCGAAACCCGTATCAATCAGTGCGCAGCTTGCTGGCCCGACTCCACCTTAAAAGGATGCGTGTTTTATGAGAAAACCGGGTTGTGAGGCAAGACGAGCCTGTCATCTCAAAACGGCTGACAAAGATTTCCGCTCAATCCCGGCCGACCGTCTCAGGCCTGTCAAATGACTCACCGCAACATCGAGGGTGCGCGCGGCATTGGAAGTCGCAGTTGGCTTTGCGTCCGGCCAGAACAGCAACTACGATAAAAGAGTCGGACGTGCGACCAATCCGAAAGGCATGGTCGAACGGCAAGGCCGCGGACGGACAAAACTCTTAGAGCAAGCGGTATCAGAGGAATCCTCAGATGCAATGGGAGCAGAAGGTCGAATTTGCTGCCAAGAGCGACATCGGGTTCCGGCGGCAAAACAATCAGGATGCCTACGGCATCCACATCGCTCCCGATAAGTCAGCCTACCTACAAAAAGGCCATCTCTTTCTGGTGGCCGATGGCATGGGCGGGCATGCGGTCGGAGAGCTGGCCAGCAAAATGGCCGCCGACACGATTCCGCACACCTATCACAAGCTTAAGAATTGCTCCATGGACGAAGCCTTGGAAAAGGCGATTCTGGAGACGAACACGGCCATCAACGACCGCGGCCGCCAGAATCAAGATTTCCTCAGAATGGGCACCACTTGCACGGCGTTGATTCTTTCGCCCGACGGAGCCTTCGCCGGACATGTGGGCGATAGCCGGTTGTATCGCATCCGCGCGGGGCGAATCGATCAGCTGACATTCGATCACAGTTTGCAGTGGGAATTGCTCAAACAAGGGACGATGTCTGCGGAGGAGATTTTTCTCTACGAACCTCGAAACGTGATCACGCGCTGCCTGGGACCGGAACCGCAAGTCGCGGTCGACATTGAAGGGGCTCACGAAGTCCTGCCGGGCGACATCTATCTGCTGTGCAGCGACGGACTCACTAGTCTGGTGGGCGACAACGAAATTGGCACGATCGCCAATGAACTGCCCCCGTCGGAGGCGTGTCAGTTGTTGATTCACCTCGCGAACCTGCGCGGAGGGTCGGACAACATCACCGTTGTAATCGTGCAGGTCAATGCACCAAGCGACGAGCTCTCGATGCCCGGCGCGGCTCCCGGCGAAGTGGAGGGTGGCGGGATCACTTGGCTGTGGGGCGTGGGACTCTCGGTGCTGGCGGTCCTGTTGATCGTCGGCATACCACTGACCTTGATGGGCATGAAGCCCAACTTCAACAACCTGCGCATCCCCGGATTGTTGCTGCTCGGCCTCGCAGGACTGCAAGCGACGTTGATGGGATGGGCATGGTGGCGCAAGTATCGCAATTCGATCGAAGATTCTATGGCGATCTCCACCGCCGGAGGACCCTATCGCTCGGCGCCGACGAATGCCACCCGGCAACTTGTCGGCCAGTTGGCCACGATCGAGCACGACCTGCAGCAGTCGGCCATGGAGGAGAGCTGGAACGTCGATTGGAAGGCGTACGGTGCCGATTATCGCGAAGCCAAATCGAACTTGGAACGCCATCAATTCTCCCGATCACTGCGCTCGTTCGGAAAAGTGATCGACAATCTGATGTCGGGCCTGCATTCGCACAGGCGATCGATGGCGCATGCCGCGAAGTGGGGGCTTCCGCCGCGCGAACGGAGCGTGCCGACCGATTCCAACGGCGATTAAACCGCGTTGCGAAGCGGTTTATTGATAGCCGATATTGCCATCCGGCTCGATGATGAACGGTCGGTGCCACGATTTCAGTCCGCGGCCGTGGAACGCGCTCTCGTTGAGTTCCACCCCCATCCCGGGTGTATCCGGAACGTGCAGGTAACCCTGCTCCAGTTTGAACGGTTGCAAAAGGAGATCACGCATCGGCCCGCTCGAATCGACCCGATATTCCAAGATCAAGAAATTCGGCGTCGTGAGCGCAAATTGTGCTGACACCGCTGTGGAATAAGGTCCCAATGGACTATGGGGCGCCACCGAGAGATACGCCGCCTCGGCCATGGCGGCAATCTTCTTCGCTTCCATCAACCCGCCGCAGAGCAGGAGATCCGGTTGCAGGATGTCAGCGGCGTTGGCAGCGATCAGGTCGCGAAATTCGTATTTTGTATAGAGCATCTCGCCGGTCGCGATCGGAATTCCGACTTTTTGACGCAACTCTCCCATCGCCTCGATATTCTCGGGACGCAGCGGCTCTTCAAAAAACATCGGCCGATACGGTTTGACCACCTCAGCCATTTCAAAAGCCCGGTACGGCTCGAACAGCCGCGCGTGCGGGTCGAGGCCGATGTCGATGTCCTCCCCCACGGCGGTTCGCACCGCTTCCATGCGCCGGCGTGTCTCGCGAAGCACTTGGCCCCAGGGCATTTTCTCGCTGCCGGGCGGCTGAGGGGCCATTTTGACGGCGGTGAATCGCTCCTCTTGAACCGCGCGGCGGGCGTCGTTGGCCAGCTGCTGCGGAGTTGCTCCGCCGACCCCCCGGTAGACGCGGACCTTGTCACGGCAGCGGCCGCCGATCAATTGATAGACCGGCACTCCGTGCGCTTTGCCTTTGATATCCCACAGGGCGGTTTCAATGCCGCTGATCGCCGCGTTGATGACCGATCCGCCCGGGAATCGCGATCCGTTGTACATCAGCCGCCACAAGTATTCGATGCGCGTCGGATCTTCGCCGATGATCCAATCCTTGAAGTAATGCACCGCTTGCTCGACGACGAGATCAGGCCCGACCCGATACGCCTCACCTGTACCATGCAGATGCTCGTCGGTGTGAATCTTGACGAAAATGTGATTGCTGCCACCCAGATTAACGCCGAAGGTTTCCACGTCGGTGATCTTCATACGTTACGCTCCGATCTACGCGCATTTCGAGGTTTGACACCCAACGCCTGAGATTGTAGCGTCGGCGACCAAGAATTGAGATGCAGCAGCGCTCGGTATGAATCGGTCAATCGAGCTGCCGTTACATCGAACGCGTGCGCCGTCTTTCAGACAATTTCGCCTGCGAAAAATGAGCGGCGGGTCCGGGCAAAAGAGTCAAGGTGAGCAGCATTGATAAGCTCAGTCGTCTCAACCCGAGCGGCGGATGACAATCCCGATCAAGGAGCAGCGACAGGGGGAAAGAGACTACGCGGCGCGATTTCGTTTTCGCCGCTTGCGCCAGCGGTGCATCCCTAAAACGGCGGCGCCGATGCTCATTAACATCCAGGATGACGGCTCCGGATTGACCCAAGTGACTGTGGCAGGGCCTTCCAGATTCGCTTCAGCGACGTACCAAGAGGACCCTTTTTCGAAGGCGCCGAACAATTCAGCTGTCGAATTCGTCTTGCCGAAGATCGTCGTGAGCATGGTTCCGCTGAAGTCACGCGAAGTCACGAACCACCCGTAGCGATCATCAACGTCGACCTCAAATGTGAATGTTTCGCCCGGATTGAAGTCGGTGAACTGCAACACCAGCTGAGACGCGTTGTCGCTCGTGTTGGTAAAACCGGCGAATCCGGTCTCAGCAGCGACCGTCGAATCAACGTCATAGGGCGAAGAAAACGCCCCGCTCGGATTAAAATAGACACCCGCCAACGAGGATGAGGTGTCAATCACAAGCTGGGTAATGTTGGCGTTTTCCTGTGACGTGTTGGTAATGGTGAAAACGTCGCCGCCGCCGGCATATCCAAGTTCTTGAAAACTGGCATCCACGCTGGCATTCATATAAAGCGAGTCAGCGTGAGCAGCAACGGGAAGAGCGACGAGAGTGACAGTAAACGTCAGTATTCTTAAAGATTGCCCCAACCTTCTCATGATTCGTCACAGCCTTGCGGTCAATCGGGAAGAAGAAAAATCATTTTAGTTCCTCCTGAATTCTGAAAGGGATGCCACAGATTCCAGCCCGTCTTAAGCCCCAGATACCGACAAAAACATCCGTAATAGTCAGATCGTCCCTCGCGGCATTAGTACAATTACCTAGTGTATATGTTAAACGAAGTCACATTCGGACACAATGAAATTATGGGAATTCCTGGCAGAATCACTTCAATCGGTCAGATTGTGCCAAATACGCTGCTTGAGAAAAGTAGATAAAAAATCTGGCTTGATTTCGCTACTACCAAACCATGAAACGTCACCCATTCTGCGCATCTTCGGCGTTCTTTCAGCACTCACCGCGCCATTAGTTCGAATTCCTCGGATCAACGTTCCGGCTGACGCTGGAAGCTAGAATTTCGGTCCCACCGCCGGTAGGATCGCTGATTCGCAGTTTTCGCACCTGACGGCTTCCTAGCGTCCGGCTTCAGACCAATCGCCAGCCGGATTACGAACGATTCCGTTACGCCGATGTGTCGCCTCTCTCACGGCCAATCTTCTCGGGACGTGTGCTGACTCGCGAAATTAGCGGCCCTCTCACACTTCACACTGACGAGAACCAAGATGACACACGAGCCTGGAACGGAGTCGGCAGCCGACCCTTTGGCGACGGAAGAGGGAATCGTACAGACCGCAGCCAAAGCGGTTAACGAGTGCAGGTGGGTTGTCGGCCAGTGCGCAGCTCGCTGGACCAAGAAGTACGCCCGCGGGCGGACGGACGCCGACTTCGCCGCATTGATCGGCTTGTCCGGCGATCAGGTTTTCCAGCGGCGGCGGGTTTGGGAAACGTTTTCCGACGTGCGCGACACCTACTTGAAGTTGAAATGGTCCCATTTTTACGCAGCACTGAATTGGGACGATTCCGCCGAGTGCCTTCAATGGGCTGAGGAGACCGATGCCACGGTGGCGGAAATGAAAGCTTGGCGTCGCGCCCTGCGTGGAGAGGATCTGACCACCTCCCCCGAGTCGTCGGAGTCCACGATCGCCTTTTTGCCGGACGAGTCAACCGAGGTTCAGGATCCCGACGAATTCGGCGGATCATCCGGCAAACCTGCATCGGCGGGCGGCCGCAATACGGCAACGGCCGGGCAGCAAAAGGAAGAAACCACGGGAATTTATACGCCGTTTCGCCAAGGAGCCATGTCGCCGTCGCCAAAGGAGACCGAGGGCGACAAGGCAACGGTAGCAGCGCCTGCTCCGCCAGTCGCCCAGGTCGTCAAGCGGATGACGAAAGCACTACAGCGCTATGAAGCCGCGCTGACACCTGACTTCGCGAAAGAGTTTCGAGGTTTACCAGAGCAGACACAGAATCGGTTTATCAAGGCAGTCGGTGATCTGAGCTCACGCGCCGCTGAATTGCTTTGACGGCATCCGCGATCAACATCATGAACGAGATCGCAAAGTCGATCTTGGTTTCCACTTAGACACTTCATAAGTAGGCCGATTGCGCCGCCCCTCTAGCCAAACCTCCGGTGGACGCCCATAATAATGCGACGGACGTGTCGTTCACCGAACCGCCCGGTCGCCAAGCGCCAGGGCGGCAATTGTCTGTCGGCCGCAAGCCGATTGACCCGTGGCAACTAACCGGCAGGGGTGCCGTCCTTGCCAGGAGTTTTCAATCGTGACCAGTTCCGAACAGGATTCGCGGATACCGCAATACCGACCGACGGGGCTTGGGTGGCCGTTTGTCATCCTCCTGCTTTTGGCGGCGATCGCCGTTTGGCGCG
The DNA here is from genome assembly GCA_028285345.1 of Planctomycetales bacterium. Lineage (GTDB taxonomy): Bacteria > Planctomycetota > Planctomycetia > Planctomycetales > Planctomycetaceae > Symmachiella. Next base: position 658,605 of record JANQPT010000044.1, on the reverse strand, counting down.
TCTCGTCGCAATCTGACCGAAGTTCCCTGCATAATCCGGACGCGCAGCCGCGATCCGTCACACCCCGCGGGGATTTAGCGGCCGACGAAGTGGCAACGATCGAACTGTTCGAACGCGTCTCTCCGTCAGTCGTCCACATTACCGTGCTCAATCAGGTACTGGATCTGCGGACGATGGATCCACGGGAACTTCCGCGCGGAATCGGCTCCGGCATCGTTTGGAGTGAGGACGGTTATATCGTCACCAACAACCACGTGATCAGTCAGGCGGACGGGGCGAAGGTGACACTGTCCGACGGCACGATTCTGGACTCGAAACTTGTCGGCGCGTTTCCAGCACAGGACCTGGCGGTGATCAAGGTCGACGTCGCTGCGGAGAAGCTGCAGCCGATCGAAGTCGGCCGATCCAACGACCTGGCGGTAGGCCAGAAGGTGTTTGCGATCGGCAATCCGTTCGGATTTGACCACACGTTGACGACGGGTCACATCGGCGGTTTGGGCCGGTCGATCCGGCGGGAATCTGGGCGGCTCAACGATCTGATCCAGACAGACGCGGCAATCAATCCCGGAAACTCGGGCGGCCCGCTCTTGGATAGCGCCGGCCGTCTGATCGGCGTTAACACGGCAATTTATAGCCCCACCAAGGGTTCCGCGGGAATCGGTTTCGCCGTGCCGGTCGATATCGTCAATTTCATCGTGCCGCAACTCATTAAATACGGAGAAGTGCAGCGCCCCCTGCTGGGGATTAGAACGATTCCGGATCATTGGACGCGCCAATTGGGTCTGCGCGGAATCCTAATCACTCCTGACGATGGAAACAGCCGGGAAACACAATCCGGGATTCGCCCCACGTATCGGGACGGGCGTACCGGAGGGCTCGTGCTGGGCGACCTGATCATTGCGATCGATGGTTCTCCGGTTGAGGGCCGGCAGGATCTGCTCAACATCCTCACACAGAAAGAAGCCGGAGACGTAGTCGACGTGACCGTGATCCGCGACGGAAAAGAAGAGCACATCGACGTCGGACTTCAACCCAATTGACACGCAGTCATTCTGAGCACTGTCGTCGACACGCAGAGAATGGGTCTCGAAGCGGCACGCTGTACGTTGACTTCTGTAATGGGTCAGTTAGGATGAATCGACCGGCTCGATGAGACCATGAGTGTCGGTCACGACGGTTGTTGGTGGTCGAATATCGTTCCGGTAGTCACTGGTCATTTGCAGGCGAAAGCATGGGAAACTCCCTCAGTCCAGATATTCAGGTTAAGGATGGAGTGACGGTCGTTCTCCTCGGCCCGGGTTACGAAAAATTGAGTGAGCACCTTATGGATCATCTCCGCGAGGTGCTCTTGCGGTGCTGCGAGGAAGCAAACCCGCCGCGGGTCGTAATCGACCTCTCTCACACCACATTTTTCGGCTCGTCGTTTATCGAGATCCTCGTCCAATTCTGGAAGCGAATCTCCGAACGTGACGGAGGAGATTTCGCGATCTGCGGGCTGACGGCCAATTGCGCGGAAGTGCTCCACATCACCCAACTGGATAGTCTTTGGAACGTGTTCCCGTCCCAGTCGGAGGCGATCGCTGCATTGGCAGGCGGCAAGTGAGCAAGTCTTCGAGCATCCGAGTGGGTGCGCTGCTCAGAGTGTGGAGCTCGCTACTGGGCAAGAAACCGCAGACCCCGCTTCAAGACGCTCAAACGGAACACGCCGAGCGAAGTCTGTAAGTTTCTCGAAGAGCCGTATCCGAACTCTGAAACCGGCTCTCACCAATTCAGTCGCAAACTCGCGACGCGTCTTGGGGCGGCGTGATCTCCGAAACAGCAGCCTCAGCGAGGGGGGCGGACGCCGCCCGAACCGTTGTCGTCCACTGTTGGAGGAGTGAGCTCGCCGTCGCTTTCCAGATCAAACTGGATTTCGTCGCCTTCAATGTCAATCACGGTGAGTCTGTGATCACCGATCTGAACCGTATCGCCGATGGCGAGTTCGAGGGATAGTTCTTGCATTGCGATCCTCCCTGTATCGCAAACCGTCAATATCAATCAATCGAAACTATAACAACTGCACTGGGCGGAAGCAATTGGCCTACTGGCCGCAACAAGTCAAGTCGGCCAACGTTTCATATGGTCTGTACGACTATTCGGTGTCTGCCCTTTTTATGACCGATTATTAGTTGTTGAGACTGTGAAGTCCCTCTCGGATGAATGAGTCGATTCGAGTTGCAAGTTCCCGCTCCAGGTCAATGAGGCGTTCCGCGTCTTCGATCTTTTCTCCATCGCCGTCGGTCACGTAGAACACGTCGACGACACGGTTACCGTATGTTGAAATCCTCGCGAGCTGCACGGAAATGCTCAAATCGAACAGAGCTCTAGTGATTGCGTATAGGAGTCCTGAACGATTTCCCGCGAAAATGTCAATGATTGTGCAATTCGTCGACGAATTGTTGTCGAACAGCAGTCGCGGAGGATGTAGCGGGCCAATCACAGCGGAATCGACGTCTGGCTTGCGGCGACTGAACAATGAAACAACCGGCCGACCCTCGACAAGAACCTCTCGAATGATGGTTTGCACTTCGTCGAGTCGAACCTGTGGCGTGACATCGGCATGCTCCAAATCGACCAGGCGAAACTCATCAATCACCACGCCGGCAGCAGTCGTGCAGATTTCCGCTGAGACGATTTCAAAACCCATCGCCCACATGACTCCTGCCATCTTGGAGAAACAGCCCTTCGCGCACGTATCGTGGGTGATGATCCGGCACGCAATTGTTCCGCTCGTGGGGTCGGACCTGCAGGCGACCAGCGCATCTTTCGGCTTCAACTGCGCGATCTCGACCAAATCCTCAACGATTTGCTCGACATTGTTCGACGTGTGATAGTGGTCTGGGAGCGTGGAATAAGTCTCATCCAACCACTGCTGGCTGGGAATTTTCGCGGAATACAGTGCCGATGCATCGACATAACTCCGCACGCGCTGCCGCGTCTGTTGCAGCCGTTCGTGAAATTCGAGATCGTGTCGAATTCCACTCAGCAATAGCAGGGCGCGCTCATACAGTTCGGCCAGAAGGCCTCCCTTCCATTCATTCCAGGTGCCCGGCCCGACGGCGGTGATGTCGGCGGCGGTCAGGACATAAAGCATGTTCAGCCGGTCGAGACTGCCTACTTCTTGGGTAAACGGCAGAATCACATCGATGTCGGAGAGATTCCGGCGGAAGGCTAGGTGCGACATCACCAAATGCTGGCGCACCAAAAACACAAGCCGGTCATGATGAGTCTGTTTCAGCCGTAAACGTTCAGCCACGGCTGAGGCGATTTCTGCACCGACCACCGAGTGATCCTGACCGGAGCCTTTTCCCAGGTCGTGCAGCAGCAACGCCAGGTGCAGCAAATGTTTTCGCCGGATTTCTGCGTAGGCCTGCCCCAACAGGCTCGCCTCCTCGTGAAATCGCTCTGCGGCCTCAACCGATCGCAATGAATGTTCATCAACGGTGAATTTGTGGTATTCGTTGAATTCGAGCAGGCCCCGCGCCCGGGACATTTCAGGGATGATCTTTTCGAGCACTCCCGATTTGTACATCAATCGCAACGTTCGGCCGATCCAGCCCGTGCAGCTGAGGACTTCGAGAAAGTCGGCCGCTGCCTGCTCACTCAATTCTTCCGGACCGGGAAGGGCAGTCTCGTTGATTTCGCGCAATAGCTGCGGCGCAGGCGGGACGCCATGCCGGGCCGAGAGTGCAAACAAACGAACCTGCAAGTCGAAGTCGGTTCGGAAGTCGTTTCGGCATTCGGGCTGGACGTCAATCTCCTGGCCGCCGATTACAAATATGTCTTCGCTGCGCGTGGGGAAAATCGTGCTGACGATCCTCGTCGAAATCGTGCGAGGTTTCTCGGTCGTCGCGAGCCGCTCGGCGATTTCATCGACCGCCGTCGCATGGCGGAAATAATCCTGCATGAATTGCTCAACCGGGTGCCAGCCGGACGAGTTGTCGTACACCCATTTGGCGCTGAGCCGCATCTGTTCTTCGCGAACCAAAATGTCCTGCGCGGTCTCCGCCTGAAAGTGCATTTCGCAGCGGAGACGGGTGAGAAACTCGCGCGCATCCCGGAGCGCCCCGACTTCGTCCTCTGTCAGCGCCCACACTTTGTGAAGGTCGTCGATTTCCGAGGTCTGATAGCGGGCAAAGGCGATCCAGCGAATCAGGTGCAGATCTCGCAGACCGCCGGGCGATCGTTTGATATTCGGCTGAATTTGGCTAACCGTTCCGCCGTATTGTTGGCGCTCGACGGCCCGCGTTGCCACGCACTCGTCGACGAATGCCTGCAGCCGCGAATCCACCACCTTCCGGCGGAACAGCAGGCGAAAGTCGTTGAGCAGTTGGGCATCGCCGCACAACAGCGACGCTTCGACCGCAGCCGTGGCAAACGTGATATCGGTGCGCGCCAACTGGACGGCGTCCCGCATCGTCTGAACGGTCTGTCCCAGTTTGATCCCGGCGTCCCAGCAGTCGCGGACAACACGGCCCAGCGCATCGGTCAGCGTGCGGTTCGGCGTGCCGCGATGCAAAAAGAGTAGATCGACATCGGAGTGGGGTGCGAGTTCCCCTCGTCCAAATCCGCCCACTTTAGCGACGGCCGTGTTTTGCTCAATGTCCCGGCGATCTGTGTCGCTCAGTCCGTCGAGCATCTCCCGAACGAAATCGACGATAATGCTCTCCGTATCGCCGGCGAGTTGCCTCACGACCTTCCAGGCAGGCGATTTCGCTTCGTGAGCCTGACGCGCACGCGTCCGCGCGGCGGCCACACGCGCCTTCGATTCGCTCAGGCGCGACGCGGCCCCTTGAACGCCCTTCACACGTTGCATCATTACAGAACTTCCATCCAGTCGTCAGATGGCGTCTTGGCCCGTTTCGCCGGTGCGGATCCGAATTGTCTCGGCGAGGTCGGTGACAAAAATCTTGCCGTCGCCGATTTGACCTGTGCGGGCTTTGTTCATGATCGTGTCGACCGCCAATTGGCTCGACTCGTCCGAAACAACGACTTCGATCTTCGCCTTGGGGAGAAAATCGACGGTGTATTCCGCCCCGCGATACATCTCTTTGTGCCCGCGTTGGCGTCCGAAGCCGCGGACTTCCGAAACGGTCATACCCTGGATTCCGACCTCGCTCAGCGCATTTTTCACTTCTTCGAGTTTATAATGCCGAATGACTGCTTCAATTTTTTTCATTGCCGTCTCCTGTTCGGTCTCAGCGAAAGCAAACCCCGGTTCAATTGTCCGTGGCGCCGCGTTGACATTTCGGGCTCAAACTGTTGGTTCCATTATATGTCCGTAACAGCGCCCGGCATAGGTAAAGTCCTTTCAGCCCCCGGCTCCTCCGGGGGCTGATAAGGACGTCGCCCGATCCGATTGCTGCTTCATACGTTACATAAAGATATAACCCTCTTCGCCGTGCAGCGTCTGGTCGAGGCCGCGGATCTCGTTTTCTTCGCTGACACGCAGGCCCATTGTCGCCTCGAGGATTTTGAGCAGGATGAACGTTCCCACCAATGCCAGTGCGCCGGAAGCGACGATGCTGATCACTTGGTTCATGAACTGCCCCACATTGCCGAGCAGCAGCCCGCTCGCTCCTTCTGAAATGGCGGGAGTCGCAAACACCCCGGTCAACAACGCGCCGAGAGTCCCCCCCGCACCATGCACACCGAATGCGTCGAGCGAATCGTCGTAGCCAAACTTCGATTTGACGGCGGTGCAGGCGAGATAGCAAACAATTCCCGCCGCCAACCCGAGGATGATTCCCTGCAGCGGATTGACGACGCCGCAGGCCGGGGTGATGCAGACTAAGCCGGCCACCGCACCTGAACAGGCACCGAGAATGGTCGGTTTGCCGCGGAAAATCCATTCGGCCCCCGCCCACGACACAACGCCGGCGGCTGCGGCCAGATGCGTGGCAACAAATGCGTTCGCAGCCGATTCATTGGCGCCAAGGGCGCTGCCGGCATTAAAGCCAAACCAGCCAACCCACAGTAAGGCCGCACCGATGCACGTATAGGTCAAATTGTGGGGCGGCATTGGCGTGTCTGGATACCCGAGCCGCTTCCCGAGCATGATCGATACCACGAGTGCTGAAAACCCGGAGCTTATGTGGACCACCGTCCCTCCAGCAAAGTCGAACGCTTCCAGATCGGAGCCGGGCGACAGCCAACCCCAATCCGACCAGACCCAGTGAGCAATCGGGCAATAGACAAATGTTCCCCACAGGATCGAGAAGACAACCATCGTGCTGAACTTCATCCGCTCGGCATAAGCTCCAGCAATTAGGGCCGGGGTAATGATGAAGAACATCATCTGAAACACCATGAAGATCGACGTCGGGATGCCCCCGGACATTGGCACTACGGCGGTGTCACCATCCATGTAGGGGATCACGCCGTTGAGGAAGACGTGATCGAATCCGCCCACGATTCCCCCTTCCGCGTCGCGAAACTTGATCAAGCTCTCGCTAAACGCCAGGCTGTAGCCCCAGAGAGCCCAGACGATGGACATGATTCCCATCAGGAACACACACTGCATCATCACGCCCAAAATATTTTTCTTGCGGACCAGTCCACCATAAAAAAGAGCCAGACCAGGTGCTGTCATCATAAGCACAAGTGCTGAAGCAGTGAGCATCCACGCTGTGTCCGCGCCACTCAGTTCCGGAGTGGGAGCCGGCGTGCTTTCGGCCGCTTTGGCCTCTGCAGGATCGGCGTCCTGCGCAACAGCGGTGTTGGCGACAACTGCGAATAGCAGGGCGAACAGGGGGATAACAACCTTCAATCGAAGCATGTTCATTCTCCTTAACTCACGCCGGGGCAATAAATTACAACTTGCCCGTACTCTCCTGCCACCGGCCGCGCGAGGAGAACGAGTCGAAACAGAAAACGGATCGGTTCAATAGCCGCGAGCGACACGAAACGAGGATAAGGGCACTGACTCACCTCGCATTCCTGGTCGAGCTCGGGATATTCAAGAAATAACAGAGAACAGTCTTAGCAAATCGAGATCCAAGATTGGATTTTTTTGAAATGAAATCCGCGAACCGCTACCGATAGAATGCGTCATAGTGCAAGCCGGCGAAGCGACAACGTGACCTTGCAGCGACTTACATGACATAGCGCGTAAGGCGGGAGAGCGGTACATGCCAGAGGAGAACTGGATCACCGACACCATCTTCACTGTCGAGGAATTCTTGTCGCCGGAAGTGTGCGAGGAGTACATTCGGCTCAGCGAAGATATTGGCTTCGAAGACGCTCTCGTGAGCAGCCCCCAGGGACAGGTCTTGCGGTCGGACGTCCGCAACAATCAGCGCGTGATGTGCCGGGACGACGAACTTGCGGAGCGTCTCTGGAAGCGAGCCTGCGAGTATATTCCGCAGGAGGTTGACGGCCGATCGGCGATTGGAGTCAATGAACTGTTGCGGTTTTATCGCTACGATCCCGGCCAACAATTTGATTGGCACCAAGACTTCCCTTATGAACGGGACAACGGGGAAAGTAGCTGCTTGACACTCATGGTCTACCTGAACGCGGATTTTGAAGGCGGTGAAACTTCGTTTGAGGATTCGTACTCAGAGGAGTCATTTGAGGAGTTTCAGATCACGCCGCAACGAGGCATGGCGCTGTTCTTCGAACATGAAACTTACCACAAAGGCGAACCCGTAATCCGCGGTCGCAAGTATGTGCTGCGCACCGATGTCATGTTCTCCGAAATCGGCGAAGATGACGAAGATGCGGAGGACAACGAAGACGACTGGTAACCTGAATTTGGATCGTGTGCCGAGCCGCTATTCCGATGCAGATTCTGGCTGGTGCCGATTAACGACGGTCGCTTCTATCCGTCCTGCAACAGCGATTGTCATCGTAGCGGGTGATATCTCGATTTCGCCCGGTCCTTCAGCCGGCAGAATCTCATACTCGCCGGGAGGTACGTCGATGTGCTGATCGTCCTTCAATTCCAGCTCTTGCAGAATCTCGCCGCGGGTTTTCAACCGTATGGAAACGGTTGTGGACGTAAGATTGCGGAGGTTGATGCGACCGTGACCGGCATGAATCAGCGATAGATCTTCCTGGGCAAACTTCGCGAGCGACTCCTCCGCTTGTGATGATTCAGCGATGGAGGTCAAGAATTCGACCGCTTGCTCCTGCCGGCCGAGCCGTAGATAGCGATGTGCAAGAACGTAGGCCACTTCGGCCCGCAACGATTCACCCAACGTCGGGGCGACACCACCCCAGCCCAAGATGTTGGTCGTCCCTTTCCAGGCCAGCGCCAATTGGACGAACTGCGTTCCCCGAAGTCGATTTTGAAACAGCACGCGATCCAGGCTGTTACGCGCGATTTGCCATACAAGTTTTTCTTGGTCGCCCGACAGTTGCCCGGCGAATGCCCGTTGGCCGATATACTCCGCCGCAGCCAGTACGAGCGGAATCTCAAGCCGCTCACGCATCGTCAGGGTTTCGAAAGCAAATTCCTCGGCATATCGCCGTCCCCGCGCAGTACGCCACATCTTGTTAAATACCGGCGTCATCATCGCGGGAGTGACCACGCCTTCCACCGCGGTCAATAGAGCCATGCGGCTCTCGCCCGCGCCCCGTTTCAGGCCGTCGATAAACAATCTGGTGTCCGCTTCGGTAAGGCGGTCGGACAATGCGGCCAGAATCATCACGTTGACCGATTCGGCGTTGAGCGTCGTGTGTCTGTTCAACACGTCGCGGCAGCGGAGAAATCCGGCATTCCATGCCTGCTCGGACTCACCATTCATTCCCTGTCGTGCAAGCAGAAACCCATGCATCAGATAGATGTATGACATCGCTTCAGGACCGACGGGAGTTCCGTCCTGTTCAAGCTGCAGGACGCGCCGAACGTCCTGACCTGCCTCGTCCCACCGTTTTAGGGCCGCGAAAACGCGGGCGCGCTCAATCAGCAAGGTGGGAACCGGACCCAATCTTTCATGCAATTCGATCGAGGCGTTGACCTCGTTCAATGCGGTTCCTGCGTCGCCTGACAACCTCAGCAACCGGGAGTAATGCCTCATGCAAGTCAGATCGCCTGTCGAGAGGGCGACTTCCCGCGCGACCTCGAGCGCTGCGGTGAGATCGCCTTCAAATCGCAACGCGCGTGACAGTTCCATTTGGGTGAGGGGATCGCCCCGGCCGTCGTGGCTGAGGAACCGGTCGATCTCAACAGCCCGCCGCGCATTGCCGACAATTTCCGGCCGGTTGTTGAACAACGTAAACAGGCTGTTAAACGGCCTGAGATAGCGGCTGAGAATGCCCTCGCGCAGTTCCGCCGGAATCAGTGCCGCCAGTTGGGAGAACTGATATTCGTCCGCCCGGGACGACAGTACGGTGAAGATCGCGTCGGCATCGTCGACGCGGTTTTGTCGCAAGCGAATCAACCATAGCCAGCATCCGGCCAGCGGCGGCCAGCGGTCTCCCGGCTCCAGCATCAGCGCTTCGAACAGTCGGTCCGCCTCTTCGTCCTGATTGAGCTTCATCAGGCAGAGGCCGCGCTTATATCGGACTTCCTGACGAAACTCCGGATCTTGCGTTGTGATCGTCTGAGATGTGTAACTGTCGAGCGCATCGCGATACAAGCCCCGATCGTACAGTTCGTCCGCTTCCTCCAAGGGGCTGGTCGATTCTGCGCGGAGTTGGCGTTCGCCTTTCAGAGATAACAGTGCGGTCCCCTGCGGCCAGCGAAGGCCGAAACTGCCGGCCTGTTCGTGCCCCAGCGGGAATGGATCCCGGAACCGGATCGCCGGCTGATCGTTGACTGAAAACGAGAGGTTTCCCCGCTCACGCGTGGCCTCCAATCTCAGTGAGCCCGGCGGCAACTGCAGTGACGACATCGACCGCTTTAAGAGTGGAATCCCATTGCGGCGAATTTCGACTTGATACATCTCACCCTGTTCGCGAACCGCGCGAAATGCACGATTGACGGGAACGGTTCGGGCGGCCTGAGGCCCGCCGCCAGGCAGCGCCCGCAATAGAAACTCGTATCCCCCGTCAGTGTGGGCGTTGAGGATGAGACCGATTTCCGCCGCGGACTCCCAGGTGGAATCAAACTCGGCGACCAAACGCACGATTCCACGGCAGCCTTGCGAAGTCGGGACGGAATGCGCCACAGGGAATTTCTGGTCAGCAGGTTGAGGAAGAAGTAGCGCGTCCTTATTAACGGTCAATTCGACGTCCGTCAACATGCGCGGCTGGTCTTGAAACGGCGGAGCCAAAGAAAACAGGGTCTCCCACGCTCGCAGGCGCGCGCGATACTGATTCTGGAGTTCTAAACTCGTCGCCCAGCCGCGAGCTTCGAGTTCGTTCAAGATTGATTCGATCGACGCTTGATTCTCAAGTTTCGGCTGCCGGATGTTTCGGATGACCTCCTCATCAAACTTTTGCTGAAACTGCGCTCGAGCCGTCTCGGCTCTTTCCGGCGAAATCTCTTGCAGACGGTCGAGGAGTTCCTCAATGGACTCCAGGTAGTTCGACGTGAGTGTGGGCTCCGCAAAACGCTCTTCGAGTTCCTGAGACAAATCGGAGATTTGACCGGCTCTCGACGCGTAGTTGGCCACCACCACGGCAAACACGGCAACGGCGATCAGCAACACAATCGAAGCAGAGAATGCGGCAGTCATTGGATTGCGGCGGCACCAACGATAGGCGCGAACCGCCCGCCCGACACGCCGAGATCGAATCGGTTTTCCTTCCAGAAAGCGATCCAGTTCTTCGACAAGTTCTTGCGCGGTTGAAAAGCGTTCTGACCGGTCTTTTTCCAGGCACTTCAAACAAATTGTTTCCAGGTCCCGGTTGACCTCCGGATTGAGGAGCCGCGGCGGCACCGGTTCCTGTTCGAGCACTTGCTTGATTGTTTCGAGCGGACTGGCGGCCTGAAACGGGGGACGGCCGACCAGCAGGCAGTACAGCATCGCCCCCAACGAGTAGACATCGACGCGGCGGTCAAGCGTATCGGTCCGCCCAGCTGCCTGTTCGGGCGCCATGTAACTGGGGGTCCCCAAGACTTGACCTGTTGCCGTGAGGTCGCTGTCCCCCTCCACGATCTTGGCCAATCCAAAGTCGGTGACGCGTGCCCGCCCCTGGGAATCCATCAGCACGTTCGCCGGCTTTAAATCGCGATGGATGATGCCTTGTTCGTGTGCATACTCCACAGCGGCAGCGACAGCCCTGATGATCTCGGCCGCCCGCCGCGGCAAAAGCGGTCCGTCGCGAAGATCGTCCGCTAAGCTGCTTCCCTCCACATAGCCCATTGAGAAGTAGTGATGCCCGCCGACTTGGCCCACGTCGTAGATCGGTACGATTCCCGGGTGATCGAGCCGCGCCGCCGACTCCGCTTCGGCATAGAACCGCAGCACTTCGGCGTCATCGGCCAGCGCTCCGGATCGAATCATTTTCAGGGCGACGATGCGATTCAGTCCGAGTTGTCGCGCCTTGAACACGACTCCCATGCCGCCGCGGGCGATCAACTCCAGGACGAGATACTCGCCCAATTGCTTGCCCGTAAAATCTTCGCCCGATTTGGACGGCGGCTTGATCGCTGCGGCTGCCATTTTTGGGGAAGGGGGCGTGAGTGTCTGATCTTGGTCAACGCCCGGATTGACATCGACCGTCTCCGCATCGGCGCCCGTCGAATCATCCGGTCCGACTTTTCCGTTCTCGACTCCGTCGGGAGTTAAAGCAGGCGCTGCCTCCTCAAGATGGGCGGGCCTCGTCTCGCCGAGCGTCGGTTCGGCAGGGCGGGACGGCTCATTGCTGTGATAATCGCCATCTCTATGCGTCATAACGGTTGCCGCCTACCAGAGGACCCGGCAAAAACCGCCGAGCGGACGTCTTCAGATCACCCGCAGTTCATACTGCCGTATTTGGTCGGGCAAATCAAATCCGACAGTCGGCACCGCACGCTCTTCTCTCTGTATGCGGGGCAGGCGGAATTCCGCACAAGCTGTGAAACTTTCACAATTCGCGATTGACCCCGCAAGCTTAAGTGTGATAGTTTCACAGTTAAACATGGCCGATCCGAAACGCAATCATGTCCGACCTCAGTAACACACAACTCGAAGTGCTACGAGTGCTCTGGGATCACGGCGCACTCAAGCCCGGAGAAATTCAGGAGCATTTTTCCTGGCCGATTGAAAACGCGACGCTCCGCTCGGTGCTGCGCAAGCTCTGCGAATCGGGGCATGTCCAGCGGCATAAGCAGGGGAGGGCCTACGTTTACCGTGCAGCGACGTCTCATCGCGCACTGCTGTCCCGGATGGTCCGCCGCATGGCACAGGTTTTCAGCGGTGGTTCCTCTGCCGAGTTCATTTCACAATTGATCGAAACCGAAAAACTCTCACCGGACGAAATCGCGGAACTGCGCCGCATCGCGGATACAAGAATTGAACCCCAACGGCCTCAGCGCAAGAGGAAACGAAGATCATGATCGCCTGGTCAGAGACACTCACAAATCTGCCGCCGACGGCACTGTTACTCGCAAAAATCACGTTGCTGCTGGCGATTGCCTGGCTGCTGCACGCGGCATCGTTTCGCAGTAATCCTCGCTGGCGCGTCATGCTGTGGCGGGTTGCGATGTTGGGACTCTGCCTGTTGCCGGTCGCCGAGTTCGCTGCGCCGAAATTACAGATGACGCTTCCGGCAGCTCCGCGTGTTGTTCCGCCGGTCGAGAACGTCGTCGAAACAGTTGAACCGGCCGATCTCGCCAATCTTCAAGGATTTTCTACTCCGGTGACGATTGAGGAAACCGAGACGATTCCGCCGCCGCCAGTGACACAATCCGCCACGGGTTCTCCGCCCGAGGCGACGTCACCGACCGCGGCGCCTATCGAGTCGGCTCAACCCATGCCCGTAAGATGGTCCGCCGAAGAATTGTGGTGTCTGCTCTGGTTGTACGGAAGCTTGATCTTAGTGATTCGTCTCGTCATCGGTTCGCGGGTAGTCCATCGGTTGATTGCCGACTCCGAACCAGCGCCGCCGCAACTTACGACGCTTGTCGCGGACGCGGCGGCTTCACTGGGCATAGTCCGGCCGTTTCAAGTCAAGGTCACCGCGGAATCGCGTTCGCCGTTCTTGGCCGGCGTTTTTCGTCCAGTGATCGTATTGCCTCGGCAGCTTGTCGAGCAGAGCGACCTGACCGCGATGCGCGCCGCAATCGCGCATGAACTGGCTCATCTGGCAACGCGCGATCTGTTGTGGAGTTGCCTGTCGAACTGGATCGCGACCGTGCTCTGGTTTCATCCGCTCATCTGGCGGATGCAAGCCGCGCACCGCACTGCCTGCGAGCACGTCGCAGACGCGACTGCTGCCCGATTGATGGGGAGTGCGGTCGTCTACTCCAAGACATTGGCCCAGATGACGTTGGACCTGCTCATCGGTCCCTCGCTTCCACAAAGTGTCTCGATGTTCCGCACAGCCAAGATCAGCGCTCGACTTCGCCGTCTCACCGCCGGTCTGACGGCGACGCGGCTTACCCGGCGGCAAGTCTGTGTGGTCTCATGCTTCGCAGCGGTCATGCTCGCGGGGCTGGGGAGTCTCACCTTCGGCCACGGTGACCCGGAGGAAACCGATTCCACGACTGCCGAGGCGAAGGCCGCAGAAACCGACACTCAGAGTCCGCAGAGCGGTTCGCTCACGTTCAAATTGAAGGGCGGCGAACTTAAGTTCTTGGGACTGACGAAGACAGGGGACGAATCCGACAGTTGGTGGGCTCCGAATGGAAAACTGCTCGATTCGCCGCCGGAGGGCGTCGGTGAATTGCAAGACAAAGGAACACTCGCCGCATTCCAACTGCCGTCGGGGCACGAGTTGCACAGTGCCTATTTTCTCACGATCAAAGGAATGCTGTCCGCGAAGAAAATCTGGAAGGGATCTGCGGAGGGAGTGACCCTAGCGTCGTTGGAACATCCCGCCGGTCGACGTTATGCAAACATATTTGTCAGCGTATTCGGCCCCCCCTGGAAGACCCGTCAGAAGTTTGAACTGACCGAGGACGCTGTGGGCAAAACCGTGAATTTGGAGCAGGAAGGTCTCAAAGCCGTCGCGGGGCTCCGAAAAGTCGCACCCGCACGATTTGCCATGACGATCTTCCATAAGAATTCGGTACATCGCTTCAATTTTGCCGCCATCGACGCCGACGGCAAACTGCATGTGCCGCAAGTGGAATCCCAAATTCGCTATGAGGGGAGTTCATCCAAATTGACGTTTGACTTTCCGCTCGACTCGTTGCGGGAAATTATTATTCGCGATCCGACCATCTCCTCGCTCAAGGTCAGAAACGTCGCAATGTCGCCGGAGTTAACAACGGATCCCCAGTTCATCGACCGCGCTAGCAAAACCATCTTAGCAGCCGCCAATAAGGTTGAACCGCGGCCCGACGCATTACAAGTCGCGCTGCCCAGCGGCGGAGTGGTCGAGTTGATTGGCTGCGTCAGATATTCCGCCTCCGGACTCACATGGTGGGCGCCCGATGGATCGCCGCTCGCTTCACCCCCAAAATCCGTGGTGGAGGCCGACGTCGAGGGGCTCGGCACGATGATTGCAGTTGGAATTCGCGGCGCCGGCCATTTTTCATTCATGTCCTTTCTCGAAAAGCAGGGGAAGCGTGTTCGTGTGGATGAATCCTCTTATATCGCTCCGGAAAAATTCTGGATCATGCACGTCGATCCGTCCTCGAAAGCGGAGCGCGCGGACTTGGTTCTCAACGTCACCGGCGGGAAACCTGAACTTGTCGCCAAGTTTCCGCTAGAAGCCGAGGATTTGCAGCCCGGTCAGCGGAAGTCAATTGACCGTGATGGGGTCGTCTCGATCAAGGTTGAGGAGCCGCCCCGTCCGGATTCTTGCGAAGTCACCATCACGACTTCCGAGAATCGCCCAGGGGAGGATTTTGTCTGCCTTGATAAACAGGGGGAAATTCACCAACGGCGCGGTGGTTCGTTCGGAGGCGGCACTGCTACGATAGTTTTTCAAGTCCCGATCTCAGAGGTTGCGGCCGTCGCGATTGAACGAAAGAGACGTGCCGAAGCGAAAATCTCGGGCATCTCGCTGCAGCCGGGCCTCAAGACAGATCTTCAAGCCTCCGCGACGAAACTTGGCGTCGATCCCGTCAAAGCCACAGAAAGCAATATTGATCGAGCGACTGCGGATAAGCTGAATTCCGATTTCGCTTGCACGGTCGTCGATGCCGACGGCAATTTGCTCAACGGCGCGCGGGTGATTGTCTGCCCCGCCGATAGCAGTACCAGAATTCGACAAGGTGAAAGGCGATCGTCGGGACTGATCGAGACGCGGACCGTTGATTTCGGACAAGCCGTGATCGCGCTCGACCTCAAACCGCACGCTCTGGTCGTTTATCACGACCGCGGCTACGCGATCGCTCCATTCGACCAAGTCCGCAAGAGCGGCAAGGTGGTCGTCGAACCGTGGAGCGATCTGACCGGCCAGTTTGTGATCCGTGATCAGCTCGTGGCGAAGGAGACGATCGAGGTGATGTTCGTGCCGCTGGCTGATCATTTTCGCGAAGTCCGCGGCAGCTTGTCTCTCACATTCAAAGCACAGACGGATCGTCACGCCCGCTTTACGTTTCCCCGGCTACCGGGATTGGACGGTCGCATCGCGCGGCACTTCGTACTCAAGCAAACCCCACCGCCGAACAGCGGCACAATGATCGGATATCACCCGGCGCGAAATCTCAGTCTCCAGCCGGGCAAGTCCTCTGACATCACCTTGGGAGGTAAGGGACGCCCGCTGGAAGGGACGTTAACGCTTCCCGACTGGGTGAAAACGCAGCACGATCTCTCATGGTGTTTTGCCCGACTGCAACGTCTGCACCCGGAACCGTTTCCAGGTGGACGGACGCGGAACCGTCAGTCCTCCTGGGTTCGCAGAAATCGGCAGACTCCAGAAGGGAAGAAGTATTGGCTGGCGGAGTTGGACTTCTCGTTCAGGGTCAACCCGGACGGAACATTTCGCCTCGAAGACGTGCCCCCCGGCGAATACGAATTGGACGTTCAATTCTACGCTGCTCCTGATGACAACGGGCGTGAGTATGAGCAACTGATGGGAGCGGTCAAGAAAGCGATCACCGTCCCGAAGTTTCCAGCAGGACGACAATCCGAGCCGCACAATCTCGGCGAAGTGGAGATCGATCTGATCCAACCGCCCGCGACACAGGACGAGGCTGGGTAGCTCGCGTGTCAATTGCGATGCATTCGAGCGCGACGAGGACCCGCAGGATTCTAAGCGGGCCTGCGTCCACCAATGCCGAATCGTGGCCTTGAAATCGCACGTGTCTGAAACTGCGTCGGCTAATCCGGGACGACTACAGGAAACTTGCGCTCCCGACCGCTATGATGGTTCTTCATTGAATCACGCGTTTCCGTTTGTCGTCTTGAGGATTCTTTCCGCATTCGCCGACTGAGAGACTCGCCCATGCCGCTCAGAGTCAAGTGCCCCAAATGTGGAAGTGCAATTCGCATACCCGACGCTCGCCGCGGCACAGTAGGACGGTGCCCGAAGTGCAACGTGAAATTCAAAATTCCGGCGAAACAGTCCTCAGGTGCTGACCCCTCTTTACAGGGCAGCAAAGATGCTTCCGTCGCTCCTCCAACCAAGAGGAAGCCTAGGGATCGCGCGACGCCTGTGAGACATAGAACAGAACGGCCGGCGCAAGTTGACAAGCCGGTCAAAACTGTCGGCAGAGGCACTCCCACGTGGCTCTACGTTGGATTGGGCTCAGTCGCAGGAGTCTTGATCACTGCGGTGATCGCTGTCATGTTGTGGCCGCAGGCACGGACCGAAAACGCTCCAGACGAGCAGATCGATCTGGCGGCGACGGACCGCGCGACCGACGTCCAAGTGAAAGAGGATCCTGCGCCGCAGCCGCAACCCCAACGGGATTTCGACCCGAGGACGTTAGGCGATCAACTCGATGTGCCTCAGATGGCTGCAAAACTTCGCCGCATCGCGCTTGCAATGCACCTCTATCATGACGTGTATTTGGAGTTTCCCGTCGCCAAACTGGCCCGCAAGCAACCGCAATGGTTTGACGAACAAGGCAACCCGCACTTGAGCTGGCGGGTGCATTTGCTTCCCTACTTGGACCAACAGCCGCTCTATGCGAAATTCCACTTGGACGAGCCGTGGGACAGCCCACACAACAAATCGCTGATCCAGCACATGCCCGACATTTACCGGGCGTCCACGTCCGCAGAGAGTCGGTCGCACATGCACGTGTTCACTGGAACAGACGCGCCGTTCAAACCCGACAAAAAAACCAGTCTGAGAACATTCCGTGACGGCTCTTCGAACACAATTCTTGTCGTCTGCGCGGGCAACGACCGAGCGGAGATTTGGACAAAACCGGGCGGCCTGAAGTTTGATCCCAACGCCCCCCTCAGCGTGCTCGGCAAGCACGTTCCGCACCGAGTCGACTGCATGATGGCGGACGGCGGAACGCTCTTTTTACCAAAGACGGTTGATCCGCAGTCGTTCGCTGCGCTGGTGACCCCGCAAGGAGGCGAGATCGTCGATGCGGCTTCCCTGCGTCGCAAATACAGTGAATACCAGCAATCAACGCAAGGACAGATATTTGCGACAACGGACGAGTCTGCGAACGCAGCTCCGCAAGAGGCGTCCAGCGAGAAGGATATCATTGACAAGCTCGTGCAGTTGGGACGAGCGATGCGGCGGTATCACGAAATCTATCGTCAGTTTCCGGTAAAAAGTCTTCCCGAATGGATGGACGAGCAGGGGACTCCTCGGCTGAGTTGGCGGGTTCATTTGTTGCCGTTTCTGGACCAGGAAGCGTTGTACAAAGAGTTCCATCTGGACGAGCCGTGGGACAGTCCCCACAACCGCAAACTGTTGCGGCGGATGCCGGAAGTTTATCGAACGTTTTCCGGCAAAGAACCGAAGACGGTGCTGCATGTGATCTCCGGCGCTGATGCGCTGTTCGGATCGGAACATCCGCCGAGCGTCCGGCGAATTCCCGACGGACCGTCGAATACGATTTTGGCTCTCGTCACAGCCGCAGATCAGGCGGAGTATTGGACGCGGCCTACTGGTCCGCAGTTCTCCGCCGAAGCTCCGCTGAGTGCCATCGGCCGGCAGCTCCCGCCGAAGATCTATTGTGTCATGGCGGACGGTTCCCCACTAACGCTCCCCAGCACCGTTGCGCCAGAAACATTCGCCGCACTGGTGACGCCCCGCGGCGGAGAAATCGCCGATGCCAGGGCCCTACGCCGTGAAGTGCCCGCCGCATCCGCCGACGGCAGGTCCGAGCAACGCGCGCCGACTGTCACTGAAGATGCACGTGCACAGTCCACCAAGCTCAAACTGATCGGATTAGCGTTGCACAGCCATCATGAGATTTACCGCCGATTCGGCGTGCCGGACAATCCGGATTACTTCGACGCACTGGGGAAACCCAAGCTCAGTTGGCGGGTGCACCTCCTGCCGTATCTCGACCTGGTGCCGCTCTACAGAGAATTCAAGTTAGACGAACCCTGGAACAGCCCGCACAATCTCCCGCTGCTGGAGAAAATGCCGGACATCTTTCGCTCGGGAGATCAACCGGCGGGCGTCAATGAAACCCGGATCATGTTTCTGACCGGTCCCGAAACGGTGTTCGAAAGTCCAAAGGGATTGGCGTTGCGCAAAATCCGCGACGGGACGAGCTTTACGATTCTGGTCGTTCAGACCGGAGCGGACAAAACAGTTCCTTGGACGAAGCCGGACGATCTTTCCTTTTCTGCAGACAATCCGCTGGCCGGACTCGGAACTGCACCGGTCGCCGGGTATCTGCTGTTGATGGCGGACGGCCAAGTCCGCCGTCTGATGCCGACAGTCCCGGACGAACTGTTCAGCGCACTCGTCACGCCCAGCGGCGGCGAGAAGCTTGAGAAAAGTCAGCTCCAGAAATACGGGGACTGGTAGTCGCCGCCCAGAGGCATAAGGTAGGGAAACTGCACGAGTTTTGTGAAGATTCACTTACGGCCGCACGGAAAGCAATTCAGGCCACATTCCTCGGACACGTCGGTAGTTTCACCATCGCACTGACCAGGTTTTTTTGAAACTGGTGGATCTCAGTTCCGTTGTTTCGGTAGACTACGTTCCGCATTAAGTGCCCATTTCCGCTGCGCGCCTTTCTGCAAAATCGCGGTCGTTGCTTACGCTCGATGCCATCTGAATCGGCTTTGCCGATTCCAAGTTCCGCTGGGTGTGCGATTTCAGGACTGATCAGTTGCACCACCACATTTGAAGCCGGTCGTTTCGTTTGCCTCGTGACTAGGATTGCTTCATGACCAACTCTTCGTTCGCTCGCCGGTCGCTCGTTGCCGCTTCCACTCTCCGCCGCCGCTTAGACTTGGAATACCTCGAAGACCGCACACTGCTGGCGGCCTCTGTTGGATTCGATTTGGCCGATATCGACGGCGATACTGGCAGCGTGTTTTACGGGATCGACGCCGCGGATGATTCTGGTCGCATCGTGGAGAGCATTGGCGACCTCAACGGCGATGGCTACGACGACTTTGCGATCACGGCCTGGGATGCTATCGGAGATGACCCCGATCTAGAGTCAGTCGGAGAAGTGTATGTCATTTTTGGAACGCCGGAAGGATACCCTGCCACCGTCGAACTAGCGTCACTCGACGGCTCGACAGGTTTCACCGTGCGCGGACATGTACCTGACGGTGAACTGAACGGATCGGTCAGCGGAATCGCCGATGTCAATGGCGACGGATATCACGATCTGATCTTGGGAATCCTCGAAGCAGAGACGGACGGAATCGATACTGGCAAAGCTTATGTCCTGTTCGGCAAAGCGGAACCGTTTGAGGCAGTCGTCGACCTGAGTAACCTCGATGGAACCAATGGGTTCGCCATTAACGGCATTGAGGAAGGCGAAAGCATTGGAGCCGTCGTCGGTTCCGCCGGGGACATCAATGGTGATGGATTCGACGACATCCTGATCGGCTCAGAGGGACGGGACGCGCTCTCCGCGAGCACCGGAGGCGGGGCGGCCTACGTTGTGTTTGGCAAGGCCGACGGCTTTACTGCGGAGTTTGACTTGCAGCACCTGTACGGGGAAAACGGATTCGTGCTTTTTGCCGACCATCCGATCCACGATCTGGGAGAATCAATCGCCGCCGTCGGGGACATCAATGGCGACGGATACGACGACATCGCCGTGGGTAGCGACGACTGGGACGGGAATCCGAGCAGCGCATTTTTTATATTTGGCAAAGCGTGGTGGGGATTGACCCCAAGCCTATTGACGTCAGAACTAGATGGTACGAACGGTTTCGTGTTCACCGCCGGGGCCAATAACCTAAATGTCGGGCAGGATCTCTCGCACGCCGGTGACGTCAACGGGGATGGCATCGACGACGTCATATTGCGGGAAAACGAGCCACCAATCTCCGGGCCCGGTCGAGCCATCATACTGTTCGGGAATGCCGGCGGCTTTTCGGCAACCGTTTCGGCCGATTCGCTCAATGGATCCAACGGCTTCTTCATCAAATCGGAACTCGATCAAGTCTCATTTGGACGCGAACTGGCCTCTGCAGGCGACCTCAACGCCGACGGGTTTGACGACGTCTTGATCTCCTCCCACGGATCGCCCAATGGCGTCGTCGGGGCGGGGGCGGTCTATGTCGTCTATGGCAATTCGTCATTCCCGCTGGAATTGCAGATCGCAAATCTGGACGGCAGCAACGGGTTTGTCATCCCCGGATTGGAGCAGGACGCCCTATTGAGCCGGGGCCTGGATACGGCCGGCGACGTCGACGGCGACGGGTTGCCGGATCTGCTGTTGGGTGAGTATCGCGCAGATCCCGACGGCCGCGCTGGGGCCGGCAAGACCTATTTGATCTACGGCAAAAACTTCGTCTCGTCCGCTGCTCAGTTGGGTGACGAGACCGACAATCTGCTGACCGGGGACGCTTCGGCGAACGCGTTCGTCGGCGGAGACGGCAACGACACAATTATCGGCAACGGCGGCGCCGACGTCATCTATGCCGGGGCGGGCGACGACACATTGGTCGTTAGTGACCTCTCGTTTCAGCGGATTGCCGGCGGCAGCGGTTTTGACACTCTTCGGCTGGAAGCGACGGGACAGACGCTCGATCTGACGGCTCTTTCCAACTCGCAGGTCAGTGGCATTGAGAAGATCGACGTGACGGGATTCGGTGCAAATCACCTGACTGTCAATCCCGAAGACGTGCTGCGACTCGCCGATTCGGACAATACTCTAATTGTCCGTATGGATGTGCACGACACGCTTAATATCGACGGGTTTGCTTGGAATCACAATGAAGTCGATGAATTCATCGGTAACGAACAGTATCTGGTGGTTCGTTCGGGGTTGGCGACTCTCAAGGTCGCGTTTTACGCCCGTCCCAACGTCGAGTTTGACCTCGACACGATTCTCGTCTCCACGCAAGACAATGATGGTGAATTTTATCTGCGGGAATTCACTGAAGACGGAACGATGCTTCGCGAGTCCCGGATCGAGTATGGCCCGGGCGATTTTGACCGTGGAGAGGAAAATGGCGTGCGCGATCTCGTGGCGACATCAAGAGATTGGGTGGCGATTTTCGACGGTGCCGCCAATCCTCATATGTCCACGTACCTGCCCCTCAGTTATTTCACGATTTCAGAGTTCCAACCCTACTGGAGCTACTCGGCACCGGGTTGGACCACCAATGACGATCCGAGCACCGGAGGGATCGCTGCTTACGAGCAGTTCTTGTTTGTAACAGATATGTCACGAACAAGCGGCAATCCGGAAGATACACAGGCCGGTCTCCGGCGACTAAATATTCTTCACTCTAGCGACGAAATGGTGCGTTTCGGCGAAGGAGTTGATTACTCCGACGTCGCAGTCGGGTTTGACGGGCTGCTGTACGGTTTGGTGGCCGGACCATCGGCACAGGTCGACGTCTACGATCCGATCACGCTCGAGTCGCTGCGGTCGTTTTCGATCCAAAGTTCGGCCGATGTGCGAGGAATCGCGGTCGACGTCGACGGCAAGATCTATGCGACAGACTACAGTGGGGCGATCCACCGCTTTGATGAAAACGGAAGTCTGGACAGGTCGCTCGCCGTCGGTGACATCAACCCCACCGACATCGACTTGCGGCACGACGGCCGTATCGTCGTCGGCAGCGAGACGGGAAACGTCATTGTCACCGACATTTCTCTGGATGCAGTGATCAATTCCTTTTCGACCGGCAGCACTTATAACTTTGTCTCCTTCGCGTTTCCGGCATACATCAATCCAAATGAACCAGCCGAGGAGGCGATCTACCACTTGGCCGATCTGGATGGGAGCAACGGCTTCACGCTCAACGGGATCTCGAAGGATGATCAATCCGGACTGAATGTCGGCTCGGCGGGCGACCTTAACGGAGATGGGTTCGACGATGTGGCAATCGTTGCTCCCACTCGTAATCCATCAGACCAGATTGCCAGCGAGATCTATGTGGTCTTTGGCGGCGATTCAGAATTCCCCGCACAATTCGACTTGTCGACATTGAATGGTGTAAACGGTTTCACAATCCGCGGGATTGCTGATTCCTATAAGCACGGGATAAGAGCCAAGACGATTGGCGACGTGAATCATGACGGCCTGGCCGATTTGATGGTGACAGCGAGTGACGCCGATACGGCAGCTGCGGAAAATGCCGGCACAGCTTATGTGATCTACGGAGCGACCGCAGGCTTCTCCACCGAATTTGATTTGAGTTCACTCGACGGTTCGAATGGATTTGTTATCGAAGGCACCGCCGAACACTCAAAAATGGGCGTCCGCGAGCCGGCTGCCGTGGGCGACGTCAATGGCGACGACATCGACGATTTATTGATTTCGGTGTACGCGAACGGCAGCGAATTCTGGGAATCGATGGTGATCTTCGGCCGCGAAGGCGGCTTCGGCGCAACACTTGATCTGTCGACTATCGACGGTTCCAACGGATTTCGCATCGTGGGCGACAGTGGCGAGGTCGAGTTTGGAGCCAGTGCGGACGGTGCCGGCGATGTGAACGGCGACGGTTTTGACGACATCATCATATTCGCTCAGGATTATTGGGGTGACCAGGCGTTTGCCTTTGTCGTCTTCGGAGTGGTAGACGGTTATTCAGGTGTCATTGATCGTACTGCGCTGGACGGAAGCAATGGCTTTCACCTCATTGGATTCCCGCAAGCTGAAGAAAGCGCAAATGTCGTTCGCGGTTTGGGCGATGTGAATGGCGACGGGATCGATGACTTTTTGCTTACAGCCGCTGACTGGGACGCCCGGGAATCACTTTCCGCAGGTATGGCCTACGTTGTCTTCGGGAATCCCCAAGGTTTCGGGAGCAGTTTTGACGTCTCGACTCTCAACGGCAGCAATGGCTTTGCCATCGCTGGGATCGACCGCAAAGATGCCGCCGGCGCCGGCGCCTCGGCGGCAGGCGACTTCAATGGAGATGGCTACCAAGATGTTCTGATTGGCTCGCTATTCGCGGATGATCTTGACAAATCCAAAGTTGGTGAAATCGCGATCGTCTACGGAGGAAAGTCCGAGTTTCCAGCTGTTTTCGAGTTGAGTTCTTTGGACGGTCTCAACGGAGTCCTTTTTCGCGGCATCGACGACTCCGACGAGGTCGGAGTCGCCAACAGCAGTGCTGGCGACTTCAACGGTGATGGGTTTTCCGACCTGCTCATTGGCGCCGCCGAGGCCGCCCCCGACGAGCGACGATTCGCCGGCGAGACTTACGTAATCTTCGGCGGCGCTTTCACTAGCACCGTCACTCACCAGGGTGACGAGTCCGACAATCTGCTCATCGGCGACGAGGCTGCCAATCATCTGGTGGGCGCCCTCGGGAACGACACGCTCATCGGCAACGGCGACGCGGATACGCTCAACGGCGGGCCGGGCGACGATCGACTGGCGGTTTCCAGCGACGAATTTGCGTTCGCCGATGGAGGATCCGGAACCGACATCCTTCAACTCCACGGCGCCGGGATCAATCTCGACCTGACCAATCCGGCACAGCGCGACAAATTGTCCGGCATTGAGGAGATTGAGATTATCAGTCCACCCGGCTCACCGGTCGGGAATCTGTTGACGTTGGATGGGACGGCAGTCTTTTCGATCACGGAATCAGCAAACACGCTCATCGTGCGGACGACGATCGAAGATCAGGTCGACCTGCAAGGCAGTTGGACGTTCCTCGGTAACGAGACGGACGGAGGCCGTCAATTCGCCGTCTATGAAAGCCAGGGGGCCACGGTCAAGATCGAAACGGTTTCGGGCGGTCTTTATGACCGCGTGGTTTCATTCACGATTCTTTCCACTGCTAAATACGAAAACGAAGTAAACTCGCCCTTCACCGCCACGGTGACCCGCGCGACGAACAATCTCAATGAAGCGCTCACAGTCTATCTCACGAGTGATGACGTCACGGAGGTCGACCTGCCGGATTTCGTGGTGATACCCGCCGGGGAACTCTCCACAACAGTCGAGGTTGGAGTCCTGGATGATAATCTTCTGGACGGGGATCAAATCGTCACCATCACCGCGGTCTCAAACCAGCATGGCGAACTTGCCTTCGCCTCCGACGTGCTAACTGTCCTCGACCATGAACGGCTAATCGTCGACCTGGAAACGAACAGCATCTCCCAAGACACGCCCATCACCCAGTATGTGGGCATCGTCACGCGTCCGAACACCGACATTGATCTGCCGGTAACGGTTACGATGATCTCCGAGGATGCCAATCTCATCGCCGTTGAAGAGACCTTTGTCATCGAAGCTGGTCAGAGTTCGGCGAGTTTCTCTTTTGAGTTAGACGGCCAGCTCTCAGATGGACCGAGGAACGTCGGCATCTATGCAACTGCAGCCGACTATCAGACCGGGCAATCGGAATTGGCGATTACAGAATTCGACCTCAGCACGCTGCCAACGCATGACCTTGACTCCCTGGGGGTCAGCGTGTTTCAAGGGATCGAAGCGGAAGACGAAGCCGGGGATTATGTCCGCAGTGTTGGAGACATAAATGGTGACGGTTACGACGATTTCGTGATCGCAGCCGAGGACGCAGTCCGCGACCCGGCTCTAGAGGAAGTGGGTGAAATCTACGTCGTGTTCGGGAGGCCCTCCAGTTACGACCCCGTCGTGGAACTCGCCGACTTGGACGGGAGCAATGGCTTCACAATTCGAGGCCATCTGATTGATGGGTCTCTGGGAGCGGGGCTCGGACCAGCCGGAGATGTCAATGGAGACGGCTTCACCGATCTCATTGTCGCCGCCGCTGGGTACGACTGGGATTCCGCCGGCGGGAATTCACCGTTTGTCTACGTGGTGTTTGGAAAGGACACCCCGTTTGAAGCGCAGTTTGACCTGCAAGATCTGGATGGTTCGAATGGGTTCGCAATCAACGCACTGACCGGCGACTTTGGTGACTTCCAAGTAGAGGTATTTGATAGCAGTGGCGACTTCAATGGAGACGGTATTGATGACATCGCCCTCGGCATCGAATCATTGACCTCCAACCAGCACTCCATCGACGATGGAGCGGTGTTTATTATCTTCGGGAAGGCAGACGGCTACACCCCCGTCGTTAATCTCAACGAAGTCGATGGTGAAAATGGTTTTATCTTTTACGGCGACCTGGGGCACAGAAATTTCGGACGCGATGTCAAATACGCAGGAGACATGAACAACGATGGATTCGGCGATCTACTCGTTTCCACGGGTGTCTCAGCAATCGATGCGGAAGTATTTGTTTTGTTCGGCAAATCTGACGGATTTGAGTTGACGATCGGCGCATCGGAGATCGATGGGTCAAACGGATTTGTTATTTCGTCTGACGACAGCTCAGTTGGAGTCGGTCGCGCCGTTGAAAAGCTTGGTGACGTGAACGGTGACGGCATATCGGACATTCTGGTTCGCGAATCAACTTCCCTTTCAGAACGAGGGCGAGCTTTCGTGTTGTTCGGACACACCGGCATTTTTCCGCAAGTCGTTTCCGTCGATACGCTGGACGGCACGAACGGCTTCGCAATGACTTCGATGCAAGAAGGTGATCGGTTCGCGATCGTCAGTTCGACCGCCGGCGACGTCAACGGCGACGGAATCGACGACTTGCTCATCGGCGCTTCGCGAATGAACGTCGTGGATGGTGAGTGGGTCGGAGGTGCCATTGTGGTTTTCGGCACTCGGAACGCGTTCGCCGCGGAATACGTCTGGGAAGAGATGCAGCCCGCCGACGGTTTCATCATCAATGGCGAAAACGACGACGATCGTTTCGGTATCGGCATTTCGACAGCCGGCGACGTAAACGGCGACGGTTTCGACGACCTTCTGATCGGTGCATATCGCGCCGATGTCGATGGAAAGGAAAGAGTCGGAAAAACCTACCTGATCTACGGTCAGGATTTCGGTGGAGCGACGACCCACCAAGGCAACGTCGCCGACAATCTACTCACCGGTGACACCGGGGCCAACACCATGCTCGGCGGTACCGGCAATGACACGTTGGTCGGGTTGGGTGGGGAGGATGTCATCAATGCGGGTGCCGGCGATGATGTGTTGGGCATTGCGGACCTGGCATTTCAACGGCTCGACGGCGGCAGCGACTTTGATACGCTGCGCATTGACACCGCCGGCTTGGTCTTAGATCTGACTGTAATTCCCGATCAGCGGATCGCCGGGATCGAGCAGATCGACATCTGCGGAACCGGTGCCAACGTGCTCACGCTGGACATGTTGGAAGTGCTCAATATCTCGGGGACATCGAATACGCTGATCGTGCGGGCGGATGTCAACGACCAGATTAGTATGGGCGGCGGCTGGAGTCACTCCGGGCAAGAGGACATCGACGGCGAAACGTTTGAGGTGTATACACAGGGCGCCGCAATACTGAAGGTGTACGTCGTCGATCCGGAATTGAGTATCCGGGATACGTCCGGAGCCATCGGTGACGGTGCCGTCCAATTCTCGACAGACCTGCCGCAGTCAGCGACCGAATCGGTTTACGTGCGCCCCGCCGCACCTGACGATAGTAAGACGGTCGAAATCACCAACGTGGGGAGCAGCCCGCTGGTGCTGCAACAGATTATCGTCAACGCTCCGAATGTGACCACCGACCTTGCGCTCACTACCGACGCGGCGGACGACATCGTGCTCGGCGTCGGAGAATCAATAATAATTGGACTGACCTACGCCCCGACGTCGCCCACCGGGCAATCAACGGGCAGCGAGAGCTTTGCGATGGGCGAGGGACTCGTGATTCTGACCAACTCCTCCGTCACGCCGATCGTAGAAATCACGTTGAGCGGCGCGTCCACTTTCAGCAGCGATCTCAACTACGACGGAGCCGTCAACTTTGCGGAAATCGGCATCTTGAATGTCCAGTTCGGATTGACCGAACAAGATCCCGGTTTCGATCCCGCTCTCGACATCACCGGCGACGGCGCGGTCAATTTTTCCGATCTTGGACAACTAAACGCAGAGTTTGGGCTGACACTAGACCCATTCGCTCAACAATCGTCACCCGCCTCGTTGACGGCAGGACGGCCGGTTGAGCTGTTCCCATCACAATCAGAGTCTCTGTCGCAGGCTCTGGAATCAGAAGTCATTGAGGCCGGTTTCGATTCCAAGTTGCGCCTTCCCGAGACCGGTGGATACAACAGTCTGAACGGCGCGTCACAGAGTTTTGAAACCGGTTCTTTCAATTCGATTGATGACGAGCCGGTGCTGACAGCCGAGGACTTCGCCCGACGAATGGTGTTTTCGACCCCGGCTAGGCAAGAAGTCTTCTGGGAGGATCCGGTCACAGAGTCCGCCCCACACGCCTCAGTCTTCGAACTGCTTGGCGGCGGCGGCACGTTGATTGACGACTTGTTCGATCCGACGGAGGACTTATGGAGCGATCTGAAACTCGTACTGGCGTCACTCTGATGATTGAGAGCTGGGACAGTACCTCAGCAAATCGAGTCGTTGGGCGGCACCTCATCGTGTTGATAGGCGAGTCAGCGCCGCGCTGTGAACTGAGTCCGATTGCCAACGGCGACCTTTTCCGGCGAATAGTAGTCATCGACGACTGGCGGCGGCGTATTTGTTTTCACGGGGAGCAACGCACGCAGGCGATAGTTGAATTCCCGCGTCTGACCTGCCGGCAAATCGGTGAAACGCCAATCTGCTTCAGTTTGTCCAACCGCTGTCACTTCGGAGATGTCGTAACTTGCATCGGTCGATGTGAGCATTCCTCGCGTAGGAGGTTTCGTCATGTGCGCCGAAGATGCATCGAAGTTTCACGCCGACGCAGCGTAGGCCGACGTTTTCTTGAGCGGATGATGTGAATTCGTGCTGTTGGCAAGTTGCTGAGTGGCAGGCGGGAACGGGCGCGTTCCGCTTCCATGTCGCGGCTAACCGGGGGCGACGTTTCTTCCGGTACGTGATGGATTGGGACGCTTGAACCTTCGTCTGAAACGTGGAACACTGTACAATCGAATTCTCGACGTTCGTCGCTTCTTCAGCTTTCTTCGTACCAGTGCTTCCCGGGGGAAATCATGTGCGGGCAATTCCAGCGTGCCTGGTTGTTGCTTGTCGGTTGTGCAATCGTCGCGGTCGCGGGCTGTAGTGGTGGCGGCGATCCGGCGGCAGGAGGTGGCGGTGATCCGGCGGTAGGAGGTGGCGGGGGAAAGGATGAATCGAAAGATTTTGTGCCGGGCGGGGCCGGCGTTGATGCGGGACGGGGCAAGTCACGATTCGAGCTGGGAAATGGAGCGAACGGGCAGGCGGCGGGGTCGTCCAACAAGAGTGCCGGGACGGGGTTTGGCAACATTGTCGGCGTGACCGATTATTGGAGCAAACAGAGCAGGACTTCCGGTCGTTCGGCGGAGACGGAATTCGAGACGCTGAACGAAAGTCCGGACGTGATTCCGCCGTACAACTGGAGCGTTCGCGTCGACCCGCCTGCGGAGCCGGTGACGTTCGCCCCAAAAAAGAAGAATCAGAAGATTCAGATACCCGCGGCGAAGAGCCGGCGGCCCAGCGGGAATGCGGTGGGGTTTGCTCCCGTTCCTACAGGTATTGTCACGGTTGGGTACAACGAAGCGAAAAACGACAAGCGCGAAATCTGGAATCTGATGACGGGCGACAAGGTGGGGACGGTGACCGACATTGGGGCGGCCACGATTTCTAATACGGTGAGTCCGCAGGGGAAATATTTTGCCGGCGTGGTGAGCGGTTCCGGATTTGAAAAGTCGGTCGGCATTTACGACGTGGAAGCGAAGCAGCAGTTACCGGGGATCGCGTTGGGGCGGACGCCGTGGTTTGCGGGGATTGCGATGCCGCGGGATGATCTGATTGTGGCGGGGTTTTCGACCGGCGACAAGTTGCTGCAGGCGTGGACGCTGCCGGATTGCGTGCCGGCGTTTGAGGTGACGGTGGCAACCAGCCGCAAGGGGGAGCTGCCGGCGTTCAGCCCGGGGGGAAATTACATAGCGGTGGCGCGGCTGTCGGACGATGTGTGGAACCGCAACCAGATGATTACGATTTACAGTCTGGAGACGGGTTTGCCTGAAGGAGAGCTTGAACTGCCGGATTACGACATCGGGTGGTATCTGGGGATTCAGGGGATGGCGTTCTCGCCGGACGGGAAGGAATTCGCGGCGTTGATCAACGGTTGGTATTGCTCGAAGATTCTGATCTGGAGCATTGAGGACGGGACGATCGTCGATCACATGACGTTCAAGAAGAAGCTGGGGGAAGAACTGTTTGGGACGTTTGCGTTCTCGAAGAACAATGTACCGCTGTCGTTCTTTCCCGGCAATCGCCGGCTGCTGGCTTACGAGTTAGGGATTATTGACCGGGAAATCAGGGCGGGGGTCTGGAAACTGCCCAAAGATGAGATCATGGAAAACAATCCCGGGACGCGGTGGCCGCTGGATGAATCGCATGTGACAGTGTTGACGGAATCCGGACGACGCGGGTTCGTGCAGGTTTACGAGCTTCCCGAGGAGAGTATTGCGAAGAGCAAGGCGCAGGTGGAGAAGATCGTTTCGCGGCAGCCGCGCGTTCCAAATCACTTGGTGCGGCCGGGGGCGGCGCGGCCGCTAGATAAGAGCGGTGCACGGAAGATTGCAGCCGCGAAGGTTCCGTGGGGCGTGCATCCCAGTATGGTTGCGGCATCGGCGGCGCGTAGCGGTTCGGTGAAGCTGGCGGTGTCGCGGGGCACTTTGCGGCAGGTGATGATGTCGCGGAGCGGGACACCGCAGGCGTTTGCATTACGGTCGACCGGGTGGAAACGCGGCAGCCGGCTGCCTTTGGGCAACGTTGAGCCACAGAGTCTTGTGCAAGCCCGGCAAATGAGCAAGCCGGATGACGATGCGACGCTGCAGTCGGCGGTGGGGGCTTCCAAGTCGCGATCCTGGGTGGACGTGTATGACCTGGCGAGCGGCAGCCGCGTACGCGAATTGCGGCTGACTTACGAGGGGGACATGGTTTCGGTGTCGCCGAACGGCAAAGCAGTGCTGGTGTTGGCAGCGGGTTCGTCGGGGAGGCTCGATTTGTATTCAACGGAAAACGGTGAGCATCTGGGTGGATGGGAGCCGTTTGGTTCAAGCATGGGGAAAAACGGACACGTGTTGGTCTCGGCGACGATGCCGAACGACACGCAGATCGTGGCGTTTAGTGCGGCAGGCGAGTTGACGGCGTGGGACACGACGACCGGGAAAGCAAGCTTTGTCGCGTACAACGCGTCGCAGCCGACGTGCTCACTGGACGGTCAGTACGTGGGGTATTCGGATGGGACTTCGTTTTACCTGGTGTCATTGGCGACCGGTGACTTGAAGGGTGTGATCCCCGATACGGGGGACGTTCGCGCGGCGGCGTTTCATCCGAATTTGCCGAAGATTGCGCTGCTGTCGCGACACAAAGGGGGCTATTACCTGTTCACCACGAATCTGGAAACAGGACAGGTGGATGCACCGTTTCCGGTGCCGGTGATTTCGGCTTTTCTGCGGTGGTTCGGCGACAAGTTCGTGCTGCTGGGCAACGAGAAGTTGGTGGATACCGAACAGCGTGTTGTGGTGTGGTCGTACAAGCTGCCGGCGGGGGATCATCTTCCGGTGGCACCTGATGGCCGGCATTGGTTTATCGGCAATACCGGCGGGGCGCCGGTTCTCGCTGCAGCAGAGCTACCCGGTCCGCAGGCGATGTCTCAGATTAGTGCGGGAACGCTGCAACCGGAGTTCCTGCTACAGCCGGGCGAGTCGTGTTCGCTAGAGTTTCGATTCAACCATGCGGGATTCTCGTCTGACTCGCGGCAGGCACTGGAGAAGCGCGTTCGCGCCCAGCTGGCCGCGAATCGGATTACCGTCGCCGGGGGGCAGCCGGTGCGGTTGGTCATTTCAGTCAACGAGACGATCGGCGAATCGATGTCGTTGCGGTTTCGGAGTTTCGGGGGCGGGTTTAATGCGGAGGCTGAGGAGGTCTCGCTACCGGTGCGAACGACAGTGTTCCGTGCGGCTTACTTGTCGGGGGCTTCGACGGCGTGGGTATGGAAGGGAGCAGTATCGAACCGATCGCACGCGTATTTCGTCAGCAAGAAGGATGGTGAAAGCGTGCAACAAGCGATCGAGCGATCGTATACGAGCTCGCTGCAAAACGGGTTTAACGGTTTGGTGCTGCCGCCGTATGTGTTTACTCCGAAGTCGGCGAACGGGTTAGGTGAGACGGCGTTGATTGCGCCGTGAGGGGCGGTGGGCAGGTGACGGGGCGGGGGGGCGCTGAACGTCCTGAGTGACAGATCGTGAATTATCACAAAAGCCTGATCGGACTCTTGGTAAGCGCCGCGGTGATCGCGACGACAGCCTAGCACAGCAGGGCATGCGAATGCCAGCATAGTCCGACGGCGCGTAAAGCTGTTCCCACTAGAGTTGCACTCGCATATCCACAACACGCCCGTGTGAGATTTCGTGAGAAATCATATTTTACGCGAAATCTAGTCGGCCGCTTCGATCACGTCCCGCTGCTCGGCTTGCATGTGCTGTTGCTCATGGGCCTCTATGATGGCTAGAGCCCTTCGCTCTTCAAACGCCGGCAGCGGCGGCGGCACGTCGATTGACGACTTGTTCGATCCGACGGAGGACTTGTGGAGCGATCTGAAACTCGTACTGGCGTCACTCTGATGAGTGAGAGCTGGGACAGTTCCTCAGCAAATCGAGTCGTTGGGCGGCACCTCATCGTGTTGATAAGCGAGTCAGCGCCGCGCCGTGAACTGAGTCCGATTGCCAACGGCGACCTTTTCCGGCGAATAGTACTCATAGACGACCGGTGGCGGCGTATTTGTTTTCACGGGGAGCAACGCACGCAGGCGATAGTTGAACTCGCGCGTCTGGCCCGCAGGCAAATCGCGGAGATAAAGCACCGTCTTGGTCGGCTGGACCTGAAACTTGGCCAATTGGCCCAGCGTAACCCCGTTGGCAAATCGCTCGGTCTCCATATGAAACCCGGCGGGAATCGGGAGTTCGACGATCACCATCGGGGCTGCCTGCTGCTGCCGATTGGATATCGTCGCCGTTGCTGAAACGACATCGTTGACAGCCAGCTGCCGACGATTATAGGCGACATCGATCGCCAACGGCTGCTGATCGATCGGCTCCGGTGCATTGGGCACATGATAGGAATGGACGACTTGGTAGGTCGCTTGCGGACCCTGTTGACGGGTGAGTGTAAGTTGATGCGAGCCGGTGGCGATGTGCTCGGACAGATCGATCCGCTGCATCACCGACGTCTGGTCGCCGGTCAG
Organism: Planctomycetales bacterium; assembly: GCA_028285345.1. Lineage (GTDB taxonomy): Bacteria > Planctomycetota > Planctomycetia > Planctomycetales > Planctomycetaceae > Symmachiella. The sequence continues at coordinate 625,762 of JANQPT010000044.1, read as the reverse complement.
CGCGATGTTCTTGACAGTCTCTCCGTTGAGCACGACGTCAAACTGACGTTGTCCGTCGCCGCCCAGCGGCTTGCCGGTCCCGGCGATCAGCGCCTTCAGCGCCAGCACTGTGGCCTGTGTCGATTGCCACGTGCCCTGCCGGTCCATTTGCTCAACCAGCCAACTCAGTGCGGCGCGGGTTGTCGGTGCGTGTTGATGAGCCGACAACAGGGCGAGTGTGGCCAGCGCGGTCGTTTCGATGCGTGCGGTTTGGCCGCTTCCGAAGAACATCGTGCGTGCATCCGGCTTCTCCCACCAGCAAAGTTTGCCGTCCGCGGAGGACCGCCGCAGTTTATGCAGCCGATCGAGATAGGGCTGAACGGTCGCGACCTCGCCGTCGACGGCCCAGAGCGCATTGCAAACCAGCGCCAGCAAATAGGGATCGTCGATAGTTTCGGCGGGATGGGAGAGCAGATAACCCGTTGTTTGTTGCGATTCGCCCGACACCGCGCCGCCGCCGAAGACCGCCCAAGAAATATAGGCTGTCGCCGCCAGCGTCGCCGATTGCCGGTCATTCGAAGCGCCGACCAGGTGATGATGATCGGACTCCCAAGTCCCGTCCGCCTTGCGTTGCGACAGCAGCCACTCCCGCGTCCGCTCAATCACGGCCGGATCGACGTCGTAGACGGCGGCCATGTCCTGAAACTCCATCAATCCATAAGCGGACAGCGTGCGGTGAGCCGGCGGATTGCCGAACCAGTCGAAACCGCCGCCGGCAACCTCAAATCCGAGCAGCCGTTGATAACCGAGGTGGATGTACTGCTGCGACTTTTTCTCAATCGCCGGCGCTGACTTCTTGGCCTGCCTCAGATAGTTGAGCGCCAGGATGTTGGGATAGGTGGTCGACGACGTTTGCTCGAAGCATCCGTACGGGCGTTTAAATATCGCGTCTAAACCTTCGACCGTCTGACTGAAACTGGAGGGATAGATCTTCACGAACGACTTGAGGCTCCCTTCGATCATTTCGGGAGGCGTTTTAAGCTCAACGATCACATTTCCGTCAAGCACGCCGCTGACGACCTGCTCCACACGCTGCCCGCCGGGCTGGACTTCGATTGCCCGTTGAATCGCGTCGCTAACATCGCCGCTGTGGGCGGTCACCTGTAGTTGATGCCGTCCGACTTTGCGGGAACGAAGTCGAAATCCGACGGAACCGACTTCTCCGGCCTTCAATTCGACCGTCTTGCGCGTTTGGTCGAGCGGTTCAAACCAATCTGCATCGTGGAACTGCAACTCGACGGTTTGCGGCTCCTCCAAATAGTTATACACGACAACCGGCACGGTCACTTCGTCTCCGCGGGTCAGTGCGACGGGCAAGTTGAAGTCCACAAAAAAGGGTTGAAACACGCGGATCGACGCGTCAGTGGCGCCGAGCCTGCCTTCGGACGTCACCGCCGCAGCGGTCAGGCGCCATGACGTAATCGAGTCGGCCAGATCGACGTCGATGCTGACGCGGCCGTCGTCGTCAGTGATCAACTCCGGCTTCCAGAGCAATGTCTCGGGGAAGTGCCGCCGCACGCGCGGCTGACCGCCCTTCCGTCCTTCAGAGTTCGTCAACAGTTGGTCACTCTTCCGATCCTGAGATACGACGAGAGCCATTCCAATTTGCGTGAGGCGGTTGCGCGCACTGACTCTGCGGGATGCTTCGCGCACATGCGACAACGAAGGCAGCATCAGGCCGATCAGCAGGCAAACGATCACCACCACGATAAGTGCTTCGACAAACCTGCGCATTAGTAGCGAATAATACAGCCAGAACAATCCGGCAATGCCACCAATCACTGCGAATAAGAGCCATCCTGACTTGACCCACTTCAGTCCGATACTCCTGCGTAACTGGGTCCTTTGAACGTTGGCCGGATAGGTCGACGCGTAGAGCGAGTGTTGGGCGGAGTCCTGTTTCAGGGCTTCGACCGCTTCCGCCGGCAAGTCAATAAAGGAATCGTTGAACTGCTCCCAATCGGGGCGATCGAGCACGTCGAACGTCGATTCCTCCAAATAGGGAGAAAGCTGCTGCCTTAGTGCTTGGCGGCCGCTCAGATTCTTCTGCGAGGCCTGGGCGAACAGCACTCGTTCATATCGGTTCCAGCTTTTGGAACGGGCGTGCGGCACCGCCTTCGGCGACCACGAAGCCAACTCGAAGACCGGGTTCAACAATCGCTGCTCGCTCGGCGAATAGGCGGGAGAGAGTGCGGAATTCAAGCCGAGCACGGAAAAAACAGCCTCATCCACAGCTGCCAGGCTCACCGCTCCCGGCGCGGGTCTCCCCTCCGGATCAGTGACATCGAGTGTCAGCCGCGCGGTTTCGCCCGGCCGGTAACTATCACGGTCAAGTTGAACGGCAATGTTCAGCTCGCCGGCCGGCCGTACGTAAATCAGCCGGGTCTGCCGAATGCGGCGCCCCTGCTCGTCAAATCGGAGCGCGGTCAATTCCAACACCCCGGAGAGTTCCGGCGGCAGATCGAGCGCATACCTGCCTTGGCCGTCGACCGTCTCAAACACGTCGGTCAATACCGTTTGCCCCTCTTTGAGCAGGTCAATGAACACCGGCCCGTCCCCGCCGCCAACCGTCGACAATTGCGCAGTTTGACCGCCCTCGTAGACTGCACGATCGGTGCGGATCAGAAAGTTTCTGCTCGGGCTGTCGCAGTACAACGTCACCGCACGCGAACCCCTCCTGCCTTGTTCATCGACCGCCTTCACAGTTAGGGGAACTTCGTATACGTAAGGAGTCAACTCGATCGCTGCGACTCCGACGTGATCGGTCTGCAATTCTTGTTTGCGATCGGGCCCCGTAACCGAAATACGAGCTTTCGCCGGGCTACCGTCAGAATATCGCGCCAAGACATAGACCGTATTTCGAGATTCCCGCACGAGTCGTTCCGACTCTTGAATCACTTCAATCTGGATCGGATTGGCTGTGACGACGCGCGCGAGCTGCGCCTCATGCCGCTGTCCTGCGGAGTCTTCAACGGTCACCACAAACTCGAGTTGCGTATCGGTCGAGACTGAGTTGCCGATGCCAAAACGCTCGGGCAGCGTGAATTCAAACGCCGCGAAACCCTGCTCATCGCAGATCGCATCCGATTCGTTCACCAATTGTGATGCTTCGCCCGCGGACTGAACACGGACGCGCATTTTGCCGCCGGCAACCGGCTCACCGAAGAAGTATTTACCGGAGACGGTGCCCCGCACGACGTCGCCCGGCTGATAGTATGGTGCGTCGAGCGCAACAGCGAGTTTGAACTTCGGCAACACGTACTGTTTGACCTCGACCGTCTTGGTGCTGTGCGTGCCTTCGATCTCACAATCAATCCGGTATTGGCCTTCGATGATTTCCGTGGCCAGCGGGCACTCCGCGGCGGCTATTCCGAACTTGCTGGTGGTGCTGCGCCGGCGAAAGATGATATTTCCTTTGGGGTCCGAGATCGTAAACAGCATTTCACCGTCGGCCTCAGGCTTGCGGTGCGGCAGTTTGAGCGCCTGGCTCCGCAATAGGATCACTTGTCCGGGCTGGTAGACCGGCTTGTCGGTGGAGAGCATGACCTGCCACAACCGGCGAAGTTGGACGGTCCTCACGATCTCATCTTCTTCTTCGAAGGGAGTCGCGCGGACTCGGAGCTGATACTCTCCGTCGTTCCAATCCGGGAGATGAAATCGGGGCCGGCCGGTCCCCATTTCATCTGTACGAAATTCCGCCAATTTCACAACGCCGTCAGCAGCAGATTCTAAAGCGATTTCAACAGGCACTTCGGCCAACGGCTGTCCCGTATCGCGATTAAGCAGCACCACACGTAAAGACGCATCGGTGTCGGGAATCAATACGGTCTGCCCCAACAGCCGCACCTCGTACGGCGACGGCATGAGATTTCTAAAATAAAAGTCCAACGACAGCAATACGACGAATGAAGCGCCCACCAGCGACCACGCAACCCCCGTCTGAATGGCCTTGCGTCTGCGATAATCATCGATCCGCGCTTCAGTTCGCTGTATGAGGTCAACTGAAGCTTCGACCGTGGGCAACGTTGGTAGCGCGTCATGTCTTTGATTGGCTTGTTCCAAGGCATCACGGCAATCCGCACACCGCTCGCAATGTTCTTCCACAGTTTTCACAACCTGTGCAGACAGCACGTTATGCCAGTAGCCGTCGACCAATTGTGACACATGCTTGCGTCGATTTTGCATTTCCAAACCTCCTCTGAGTCGGACTCGCTCAAGATGGCATCCGCGCTTGGAGATAGCGGCGAATCCCGTTGAGCCCGAGCATCATTCGCGACCGCGTCGTCGACTCCGACGCCCCGATGATCTCGCTGATTTCCCGATACGGCAATTGGTCCCAGATTCGCAGGACCACCACGGCGCGCTGCAGCGGGGGCAGCTGCAACACCGCCTCTTTCACTTGCATTGCCGTCTCGGTTGCGATGGCAGTATCAACCGGTGAAGAATCCACTGTCGACTCTTCGACAACCGTCGTCTCCTCGAACGACACCGCGGGGTCAGGATGGTTCCGCAAATGCTCTTTGCACTTGTTTGCGGCGATGCCAAACAGCCATGGTCGGAAGGGGCGCGAGGACTCGAACGTGCCGCGGCGCTGCCAAACTGCGAGAAAGACCTCTTGAAACAGTTCTTCGCTGCGATGCCGATCCCCCACCATGCGGTGGATGAACGTCAGCAGACGGCTGGCATAACGGCGCAACAAGACCGACAGGCATTCGCGGCGTCCCAGCTGCACTTGCTGCATGACCCATTCATCCGGTTTGTGGTCGTCACTCATGACACCGGTTCCCGCTCTCCTTCTTAGTATTTGCGGTCGGTGGCGTATTGTTGAATCAAATCTTCACAATTCTTAAGAAATCTCCCAGAAATGATCGTGGCTGCTGTTGTGGGAAAGCGTGAGAATGTCCTTCGCGCAACTCATTGTTCACATCGACTCCCGACGAGTGTGGGTAGGTCGTTCCAGTGGCGGTAGAACGACGAGACCGGACCGCTCCGGCGCAGTGTACGACCAGACCGCTTTCGCAGGGCGAATCGCCAAGAACTCCTCCTTCGCATAGAGGCCATTCTCACCCAGCGGCACCGAAACCTCGTCGACCGACGTGTATGCCCCGTCGGGGCGAAGGTTGCCGTTGTTGAACACCAGCATATGTCCGGCACCGCCGCGCCGCCTCAATCAAAATGCGTCTCATGGCGTCGGAAGCCAGCGAATAAAAATGCCCCCGATTCTCCCAGTCGGAATCGGCACTATCAGAGTCGAGTCGCAAGTTGAGGCCTCTTAACATGTAGAAAAGACTCGTCACTGGTGCAACTGGCTTCTGAAGTTCAACCTACAATGATTCGCTTCATGAGTATTCGGCAACAACTTCGCCGCCTGGCAGTGCCGCTGGAGGTCGCCATTAGAATTGGCTGTTGGAGACCTTTGCCACCCCCATCCTGCGTTAGTTGCTCTCGAAATCTTAGTAGTCGCCTCTACCAGCATGCCCGCGACGACCACGCAAATCTGACAAAGAAAAACGAGAACCGCTCTGTTGACAACGAATTTGCGGTGATGGCGAACCGGCTAACGCCGCAGGGCGATCGGCTCCGGCATATGCCGCTTGCTCCGCTTCTTCAACGAGAATCTCCTTCCCAATTGGGCTGCTGAGACTCTCATGGCACAGGGATCAGAAAATGAGCAGCAAGCCTGTCGCCTGAGCGTTCTGATCGCTCCACTTTATTCTGATCAACTCCCGATAGCGGCGCTTCGATTCGGGGGGAGTCCCAACGGCCGAGGAAGATATCCTCGCCGTTGATTCGAACCTGGGCGCGGTTCGAAGCTCGGTGAAAACCAGACTTCGGAACGCTCATGCAATGCCGTTCTGACAAGCGCGTCAAAAACGGGGCACATCACACGACCGAGTCTCCGGCAGGTGACGCAAGCTGCGTCCCGATAAGCACTTAAGCAGTGGAGGACAGGGGACTTGAACCCCTGACCTTCTGGCTGCCAGACAAGAGGAATGCCATGAAAACCGAAGAATTTCCTGAAATCTACGTCGATTTCGGTTTCACTCATCTTCACAAGTTTTCACCGGTTTTTCAACGATTTTCATACGTCAAATGAAAAAAGTGGTAGTCGCGGGTAGTCGCCGGTATTTGATCAAGCGTTTCCGATCACGGGTGTCGCCAGCCGATTCACATCTCTCGACGATTCGCTCACACATCAGCATGACAATACTCGTTCTGCGTATTATGTTGTATTAACACCACGCAGCCCGCCCAACAGGAGTGAATCATGAAGGTGTTTTTGACATTTCTCGTTCTGATTAGTTTCACTGTCACGACACGGGGTGCTGATAAGTTTCCCACGTTTCAGCCGCATACGATCGACGCAAATGTCGGAAAGGTTTGTTATGCCGTCACGGCTGCCGATGTCGACGGTGACTCAGCACTAGACATCGTCGCCGTGACGGAAAGCCGCGTGCTTTGGTATGAAAACCCAACCTGGGTGCCACGAGTCATTATTGATGACCAGACTCCGCAGGATAACGTCTGTATCGCGCCGCTAGACATCGATCAAGATGGCAATGTCGACTTTGCTCTTGGGGCCGGTTGGACGAAGACCGGCACACTTCACTGGCTGAGCCGAGGTAAATCTCTCGATGAGAAGTGGCAAGTACACTCGATCGGAAGGGAACCGTGGTTGCACCGCATGCGCTGGGCGGACGTACTCGGCAAGGGCCGCCCGCAACTGGTCATTTCTCCGCTCAACGCGACCGTCGGCGATGGAGTGCGGTTGACGGCGTTCCAGATTCCTGCCGATCCGCGTACAGATCGCTGGCAGTCAACGATCCTCAACAGTGACTTCAACCGAATGCATAACCATTGGCATAACGATTTCGACGGCGACGGTGTCGTCGACACCATTACCGCCAGCCGAGAAGGCGTACACCTCATTCGACGCAACTCCGAGGGCTGGTTCAAGACAAAACTCGGCGCGGGGGCTCAAGCCGCTAAGCCCAACCTGAGCGGAGCGGGTGAAATCAAGACAGGACGCCTGAAAGATGGTATGATCATCCTGGCCACAGTGGAACCAATGCACGGCGATCAATTGGTCGTTTACACTTCGCCGGAATCAAGAGCAAGTCTTTGGAAACGTCATGTCATTGACAAAGGATTCAAGCGCGGCCACGCGTTGTGGTTGGCCGACGTCGATCGAGATGGCTCCGATGAAATCGTCTTTGGACATAGCGATACGCCAGACGTGCCCGGATTAAACATCTATGACGTCCAGAACCAAGCTGGGACTGAATGGACGAAACATGTGATCGACGCAGGCGGAATTGCCACAGAAGATTTGATTGTGGCTGACTTCACCGGAGATGGCCATTTGGATGTTGTCGCTGGCGGCAGGGCGTCTCACAACGTGAAGCTTTATGTCAATGGACGTTAGCCGACACTTCTCTTGGGCGGCGGATTGATTCGCGGCAATTGATCGCGTCGTGGAAGATCAAACGTAATGGCGGTTTCGCGTGACGAAATCTTGAAAGCCTTCGACGGCATCAATGTGTGGTCGCGCGGCTCAGAGCGGGCACCACACAAGCCGCTGTTGGTTCTGTATGCGCTAGGGCAGTTGTCACGCGGTGGTTCGAACTCTGTCGCGTTTCGCGACGTGGCTCCGAAACTGACTGAGCTACTCAAGGAGTTTGGCCCGACACGGAAATCGTATCACCCAGAGTACCCTTTCTGGCGACTGCAAAATGATGGCGTGTGGGTCATTGACGATGCCGATCAGCTTGAGCGCCACGCAAGACAGACTGACATCCCTAAACGCGAGCTGCTGGACAAGGATGCTCACGCCCATTTCACGGACGAGATCGCCCAGCAACTGGAGCGCAGCCCCAGTCTGGTTGCCGACGTCGCCTTCCGCTTGCTCGACGCCCACTTCCCCGCATCGATTCATCAAGACATCCTCAATACCGTGGGACTCGATGTGACTTTGACGGAGACGGTCACTCGGCGAAAACGCGATCCATCGTTTCGGGGCCGCATTCTGACGGCTTACGAGTACGCCTGCGCGGTGTGTGGGTTCGACGTGCGGTTGGGCAACCAAGTGATGGGCGTGGAAGCGGCCCATATCCAATGGCATCAGGCAGGAGGTCCCGACGAAGAACCAAACGGCTTGGCGCTTTGCTCTCTCCATCACAAAGCGTTCGACCTGGGTGCCTTCACGATTGATTCGGATCGTGTGCTGGTGGTCTCTGAACAAGCCCACGGTCAGCGGGGCTTCACTGAGTGGCTGCTGACGTTTCACGGCCAGCCAGTCCGGCCACCGCTGAGGGAAGCTTATTCACCGGCTGCGGACTACCTGGAGTGGCACGAACGGCAGGTGTTCAAGCGACCGCCGCGGGAATTGTCAACGGCAAGCTGACGATATGGCGAGTCAGCGAATCTTGCGGAAGTGTCGATTGACTTTCACCAACGACAATGTTTCGGGATCGGAGCCAAGTATTAAGTGCGCATCGGCATCACTCGCGCTTAAGGCTCGATTCCATCGCACGTGCACCTGCTGGCTGCTCCTCGTTGTGAGCGGCATCCTGGCGGGGTGGCGAGCGACCAATCTCGATCAACAAACAGCGGAGTTATCTAATCGGTGGGCCCCTGCGGGATGAGCATTGAACCCGTCAGAATGCTTCTTACAATCGGCCTGGTTGGCTGAGTCAAACGGACGAAATGTTGGTGAGTTGACCGTATCTGGATTTGTAGGCCCGCGCGCGGCCGAATTCGTTTCGAAGCATCCTGATTGAGGCTGGATGTTAGGAAGAACCTCCGGTGCACGCAGTGTCCAGTCTAATTCAAAAATCACAAAGCTCTTTTTTGATCGTATCGACGAGTTGTATTCTCGATGTTGACTTTGCTTGCGATCCGTGCGTTCAGCTGTTGGACGTTGGTACCTATTTCAGCGTAGTCAATTCTGAGATCGGCGTGTTAGCAGGATTGTGAGATGGGGTTGTTTGTAGGAATGACTGAAGGTCTTGCCATCCTTTCGAAAGGCACGAAGAATAACAAGCATCGTCTTGATCCGATAGCGACTTTCCGATAGGCTTCCGCTCGATACGAAGCCTTCGACGACCATCTCTTTCTCTGGGGCAGCGAATCGTGGCACTGATCGATCAGCGTGTGGACTACGACCATTTATACGAGTGCTATTGCAGGTACGCCAAAGCCTGCCGCGCCGAAGTACTCAAGGCAACTCTACGTCCTCAATCTCGTCGTCAGATTCTTGAAGACGCCGCCACCATTCCAAGAGACGAGTTTTTCGATCGACTGAACTCAATGACTGACGGGGACCGGCGAGACTTCATACGGCTGGTCACGCTTGGATACGAAGTCGCAGAACTCACTCATGGTCCAACGTTGCTTCAGCGACATCGACCAGCAGCTTGAGACGTTGCCAAGTGACCTTCGCGGCTGGAGTCGTCGCCCGTTGGACAGCTGATTGGCGATGAAGCTCCTCGCTTCAACGCTGATCCAGCCTCGATGCTTCCGCTGGTACTTGACGACCTTGCCAGCTCCGGTTTCGTAGCGGGCGTCTCCGATGCCTGGAATCCAACAGATGGCGACAAGCATAATTGATGCGATCGACTGTTAATTCACTCAGTCGAAACAGTGGTTACGCCAGTTCTACTCGATTGGTTTTTCATCGATGGCTCAACTGTGGAAAGATCGGTGTTGAATTGGCATGACGCTCGCTCACCGGGTTGGAAGCCATGAGGTTCGGAGCATTCTCGCAGCGATGAATAGAATTTCCCCATTTCCATCCACAACATTCTGAAGCATCTGTTCTTCCAGACTGACGTCGACAAACAATCGCCTCAGATTCGTGACCTCTAACTGCTAAACTCGATGGACTCTTGGCACCCGATTTCCGTCTTCTTCTCATGCAATGTCAAGTTCCTTGTTTCTAAACTCCCTTCTGACAGAGGACCTCCATCACTAGCGTCCTCACTCTGTCTACCGCAACCGAATTGCGATCTGCCTTTCCATACAAACGTTCTCACCACATTCGCTCAGCCAATGAGACCAAAGACAGCCAGCATGCCTGTCAGGCTAACCAAGGAATTCAGTTGCACGGGCTCTAGCATTGGAGTATCGTCTTAAAATATGGTCGGTCACGGACGAGGCATTCAATTCTTCAATTCTGACGCAATAAGGAGGAAGTCCATGGCAGTTTCAGTCTGGCGAGATTCGACAGTAACTTCGAAACCACAGGGACAGCGCGCGAATTGGAACAAAAAGGGACCAGAAATTCTTGACAGGTTGACGGAATGGGTGCCATGCGACTTCGCCATAATTCGAAACGCTGCCAGCGATGCACAGTACCTGATCCTTGATGGCTACAAACCAGGAAGACAACGTGGCGAAGACGACGACATGGGCGTGCCGATGCGGAAGTCACTCAGATTCTGGAAAGACAATGCTTTCATATCGTGCTTTGTCCAGCACTATGAGCATGGTAGTCTTTCGTCGCCACGTGGGAGGAGTGGTGGAGAATCGTACACGAAAGAAGAGGAGGCATTTCTCAGTCGTGTGCATTGGCGAGGCTCCTTCCCAATTGATATCGGAGATGGTAACCAACGGCTAGTGATCCTGGTTGCATTCGACGATGAGCGCCCAACTTGGTTGGACCGAAATGGAATGTGTCTTGCATGGCTTGCAGCTCAAATAGTTGCGAATGGTGAAGTGCTGTGTGATACGGTTCGACACATACCAGTCATAACGTACCTTGATTCGATGGATCGCAAGTTGTCTGTTCTTTTGAGACTATTGTGTTCAGGCAGAGGTCTTGGATGGCAGAGAGCATGGCTGATGAAAAAGGAACGAGGCGCGCTTAGATGCGTTTCGTGCGCTGGTGGCTTAACCGGTGCGGACTGGGGACGCGGGGCATCCTATGCGTCATCGGAACTCCAGGACCTAACCGATGAGATTGCACACGATGTGTTGGACCGTCCGCTTCGCCAAGATGATTTGTTCCGTCTTTGCGTCGATCAAGGAAAATTTATGATAGACGCCGACGCATTCGACCTCGATCGAACACAAGAGGATTCGCCTGTACTGTTCTCAATTCCGGAGGAGTTGGAGTTTGATGGGTCAGGGCGTTGGCTGAATGCCCTCTCTGAACTTGCGCAAAGCCATGGTATGGCGTATGAGGACTGCGACGAACGGATCTACTCGTGCCCGTTTCAGTTCGAAAATGATGAGTTTGTCGCCTTCCTGTCATGGAGCCAATGTAGAGCCGACAGTGCCGCACCACATCCAATCGAGACCGGCGTAGTTCTCGCAACCGCCAGCCAGGTTATGGCCGACGATCCGGAATTCATCTGCATAATGGATAAGCTATTGTCGTGGCTTGCGATTGCAATGGTATCGAAAGACGAATTTGATGATGCCAGAGTAAGACGCGTTGGGCAGAATATCAGAAATGTTCCAGAATACCGGGATAGAATTCGAGAGAGAATTCTAGGATCAGGTTTGCATGACGGTCCGCAGCAGCAAACGACGGAATAGGAATTGTTGTCGTGAAGTCAAAGGTTATAGGCAGAGGTCATAAGTGGAATAGACAAACGCTCAGTTGACTGAACGGAATCCCAATGTCCCCAAAACAAGACGATGGTTATGTCGTACAGCTGGCAGCATATGTAAATTGCTATTCGTACTATGGCTCGGAGGAGGCATTGCGCAAAGGTGTAAGAGGAGACAACGAAAACACTGCGTGGGTAGTTGGTCCCGCCGATACAGGCGAGGCTCGGCTGGCAAGGCTAACTCGCACTTACGGTCGAGAACTTGATCTCCATCAGAGGCTGAAGGATTGGCGCAGATTCGTGAAGACTCTTTCAGTTTTTACGCATGAATTGAGCTCTAAAGTCTTTAGAGATTGGCGCACTGCACGGTACGCAATCGTCGAAACGGTGGTTAGCGTCCTGATTGACACGGGGTTTAGGAGAAGAACTGCTTTGGCTGAAATTCGTGGTGGGCTGGCGGACGTTGTAACAAACCCACACCAAGATAATTATGATGTGGAAGATTTCATCAAGAAAAACTTCACGAAACCGAATTAAGCACCAACCGCAAAGAATGCCATCGTGTTGTTGCCAACATGAAGTGTGGTCATTACGACAGTGAGGCCGAGTTGAAAAGACGAAATGGACACGTTCGTGGTCGCCGCAATCCTTTTGCTGGTGTGCGTTTACGTTAGCAGCTATTTAGCGATGGGTGAGTACGACGGTTGATCACGGCCCGTGTGCGGGCGTGTAAGTCCGACATGTTGAGGATTGCATACCGCCCGACGGCTTGGGTTCAATCTCAGGTACGAGACGAATTGGTCATTGTCAGCTCTGGAGGCGATTTTGAGGGGTACGCTTACTCCCCGTCTATGGTCATCTGAAGAAGAACTCCAGGCTCTGCCACTAGCAGATGTTGGTTACCGCCCTTCAGCAATCGCGGTACGTTGTCACATGGCCCGTCTGAGTGGGAGGTTTCAGTGTTTACACCGGACAGAGCACGCAGTGATTCACGGACCTTTTTGTTTGCCTCGCACCGCCCCAGCTTATACCGTGCAGGTCAGCCCGCTTGAGGCGGCAGCTTTGCTGACTGCCCCCCGGCTCCGGCGATATCCAGAAGCATTGCTCGCTAGAGTCGACAGGCCGGCGGAAAACGTCGAGCCGGGCGTTCGCTGATCACTGCATCTCGAAGATTTCTAGTGTCGCATCCACAAGAACTCATTACCGCAGTCCATTGCTTTCAACAGACGCATCTTTATTTGGCGGCGACAAGTTGATCCTGCAGAGATCAACAATCTGATCCGATTCTTCAGGCGATAGTCGAGAACTAAGGTATTCGACCAAGTCTTCCTGTCGACTCTGACCAAATACCATGCGGTACAGAACCAAGGAACGCTTCAGATTAGTTTGCTGAATTTCCTCGCGACTGTGGGGAAGCGTGGGCACGTGGCGTTCGATCTTGGCTTCTCCATTTGGGGTAACCCAGTATGGATAGAGGTCATTCTCTCCGTCCGGACGTGATGCCCTGGCAGCATCAAACATCGCAGCCCAAGGGTCCTCACAGCCGTTGATCGCAGAGGATACAAAGCTCGCAGCAATGTTCTTCCGCACGGCGTGTCCTTTGTATCGATGGACGCGACCTTCGCGTTGCTCCAAATCGACTGGATTCGACGGCAGGTTCCAATGGACAACAGCGTGGCAGTAGTGATGGAAGTCAAGTCCCTCCTGTCCAATAGATGTTGTTGCCAACACGAAGGGCCAGAACGGAGAATTGAACGCCGAGCGAACATGATCTGCTCGCGTTGGTTCACTGCTGTCCTCTGCATCCTGATCACCAAAACGCATTGCGAAGCGAGTACGCATCCTGATCGGTTCACCCAGAATTACACGTCGCGTTCCGACCGCGAGAACATCGGCCCGCGAAGTGGACGTTCGCAAGGCGAGGCACCGAGAGATGGCCTTACAGACCTCTGATGCGATCTCAGCTGGTTTTTTGTCTGCGAGCCCGAGTGATTCGACAAGGATGTGCGCGTATTCATCGAGCACGGATTGTAGGTTGCCAGAGATGGTATAATCGAGAACGGATCGCCAATAGGGAATCTCCTTTCTGCGATCCCTCAGCAGGTACATCACTTCTGGTAGATTGAAGAGATGAAGAAACGCATATGCGAGCGGTGCGGCAAATGATCGGAGCTTCAGTCTGTAGGGTTGGCCGTTCTTCGTCGGAAGTAGAATCCGTGTGAGCGTTCTCAGGGAAACAACGCCGGGGCCTGCAATCCCAAGATGCGCGACTACCTGTGCCAAGTCATCTGGCGGTTGCCCGAGTTTCAATGATCCATCGACAAGTTCGCGAGCAATGCTGGTGTGCCTTGCCCAACCTTGGGCTGCGGCATGATCGCCGACCAATGCATCGCCACTCCAAATACTGGGCAGGTCATCATCGGCAAACCACTTGCGGACGCTTCCCATGTCATGCTCCAAATCGAGTAGCAGTGGAGCCGCCCAGTACCACCTTTCGTCTGTTGGTTCGCTCTTGTCCGCAATCTTCTCCACTATGGGGTTGAGCAGCTGTCGTGACTCTTGCTCCGCCCACTCTAAGACGTCACGTTGTGACGGCAGAGGCTCGTGAAATTCTCTCTCGAACTGCAATGGATCAAAGCGTTCTGCCAGCAGCTGGCAAGGGTATAACATGCCAAGTACAGGCATTCCGGTCGGTCGCCCTTTGCTGAACGTGAACCGCAGTAGTGCCCGTCTCTTCTTGCGGGCTTCAGCCGTGTTCTTCGACTTCCTGCGGAATCGCTGCATCATGCAGCGTTCAGCCTCGTAGCTGAGCACTGAAGCAATGGCTTTGGGAACGACCCGCCAACACGAGAAGACCAGCCGCTTGGTGAATCCCGCCAACTTCGGATCGGCAAACGGTCCACTCCCTTTGTAATACGGAAGGGACGGTGGAATCCACAGCAAACGCCACGCTTCACGCTCGACAGTGTCATGGTGAAGTGACCGCAGCCGTGCATTCGCCGGATCAAGTTTGCGGTATCGTTCGATCTCATCTCGATCAATCGAACCTGACCCCAGCGATCGGACTGCCTTTGCAAGCTTTGAATCAGTCTGCTGGTCGATTGCCTTCCTCAAACGGTGCTTGATGTCGTAGTTTTCCATGAAGTTCACGAGATAGGGAGCTGACTTCCAATACTCCAGAACATCACTGTGTTCGAGACTGTCAGCGATGCGTTGCAGACCGAGATAATGGCGAATGTCTGTACTCTTCAGCGACACGGTCTGTGACGGCACTTCCCGAAGCATTCCATTGCGATCTGCTTTCAACGCCAACCGCTCAGTCCGCACCATCACGTTGCGGAGCGAGGACTCAAGCCTTTGTTTCACCTTCAACAACGTGTCCACGCCGTGATCGGTGAATCGGAACAACTCCTCTCGATACTCGGCCAGCCTTTCATGAAATCGTTGTCGTTCATCTGCGTCAGACAGCAGGAAATCAAGTGTCGTACGGAAGTCTTCATAATGGTCCTCCTCGTCAAATTCGTGGCTGAGCGTGTACATCTTGTAGGGCGTTGCGCTCAGCAGCAGGACCCTTGCCGCTGTGGCAGAATCGTCCGCCTTCTCTTGGAAATTGAATAAGTGCTCCGCGAGCTGCGCGGCCTCAGACGTCTCCTCTGAATCGCCCTGCAGCAAATGCTTGAATCGTTGGAATTCGTCGAGGATTATCAGATCGGGTTCCAGCCAGTGGAGACATGTTTCCGCCAACATGCGCCGGAGCTCGCCGATGATTTGATTTCGCTCACGACTCATCTCGTATGGGACGCTGGCACCCGCCCGGGGCATGGAATCGCATAGTGCATCGAACTGACCACGCAACTCTGGGCGTGCCGCGAGTTGTTCGACGAATTGTTCATGAATCCGCTTGTGGATGTCGTACCCTTCGAGAAACTTCTTCACCCGCTTTCGAAAGCCCTCGATTCCAGCGTATGCATGTAGCACACGTGTGGCCTTGTTGAACTTCAAGGACCACGCCTCTTTGAGCAGCCAGTACAAGAGCTCACGTTCACGAGACATCCCCGCACTATCCTTCAAATCGAACGACGTACCGGGGGTGAATGAAATGAAGTTAACTCGCTGGTGCCGCATGTCACCAATCGTGATCGGCAATAGAGTGATGCGCGATGACAATGAGAATTGATCGCAACCAGTTACATTCAATCGATTGATGTTCTGTCTGGCGATTTCGGTATTTGAGCACACGTAGACAACATCGATGCGGTTCGTCCGATCCCAGAGATGATCAATCGCTTTGACAATCATTCCACGAGCGACAAGCGTCTTGCCTAATCCGACTTCATCGCCAACCAAGAATCGACGTGCGCAGTTCTCATCGAGATACATGCGACGAAAGACGTATTCGACAGTATCTCGTTGAAAATCCTTCAAGCCGGAAAGGATCGAGTCGGTATTGGGCCGTGAGCTCGTCATGTCGTTCAGTCTGCAGCCTGCTCCTTACGTTTGACTTTGACGTCTGGTCTTGCGTTCAAGTTGCTTCTGACGGACCGACCAGATTGGTTCCCAGATGTCCTGAAGGCTGTCGGGAAGCAAATCACTGCCATCGGATGTCTGCTTCAGATCGTCGATCACCTGTGCTACTTGGTCGAGCCTTTCCGGGTCGCGCTCTAAGGCTCGAATGAGTGACTCGAACAATGTCGAACCCAGCATTGAAGATAGGAATGCGAACGTGCCCTCACCGTCACCTTCCTCAAACACTTTGCTGAAATCACGGACTCCCGTATCCAAGAGCAGCAGCAGGAGAAATCGTAGAACTCGGTCACTGTCACTGAGCATGTCTCGAAGGATCTGCTCCTGTCGATTCTCTGGTGCGTTTTGCAGCGGCACGTTGAGGACGAATTGACGTGTCAGTTTCTGATCTTCTGACTCGACCTCGAACACAAAAAAGGACGTAAGCCCCAGCAGCGAAATCGGTTCAAATCGAACCCATGAGGATGCTGACAAGTCAACATCTTTGAGTTGTGCGGCAGGAAGGCTGATCGGTCGTGCTCGGAGTTTGCAGTCACGGCTCAGTCTTCTCCCGACTTTCCGTTTTGGCTGGACGCTAAGCGAAAAACTCCCAGACTCGTTCCCCGAACCGCAGACCGCAACCGGTGCGGTCGCTGCAAGTTCCTTGGCCAAGCCGTCCACCAGCCGTTCAAAGCGATCAGCACCCTCATCAACGCCTTCTTGCCCCTCGCGCCGAATGTACGGTTGGAGCAACTCAGCAAGACACGACGCCTGCTTGCTCCCATTCTCTTTAGAATCGCCGAGTATCGCGGCAACTCCACAGCGGCTCCTCTTACCACGTAGTTCAACCATGAACTCGACGTTCCGATTGAAGGCCGCCCGTGTGGCGTTAGCTGAACCTGTAAATACCTGAGCATTCCATCCTTCGTCCGCCACATAGAGCTTGGCGTGCAATCCAACTAGCGGAATCTCCACGGGGGAGTCGGCCGTATCTTCATCCTCGTTTTCAACCGTATCTTCTTCCGCATCTCCTGCTTCCGGTTCGGCCGTGTCGTCCAGAACCCAGACATCCTCAAAATGTTCGAGTGTCGAAGCGTCAAGCCGGGCGAGACTGTCGCCTCGGGACAGCAGCAGCATAGGCGCAGACCAGTCGGTCAGATCTTTTGCCAAGCCGTCATCGAGGAAAGGCGAAACGACAAGCAGGCGATCCATTCGCTGCGGGAACGGCCATGGTTCATTCTGCTTGATCCCAATAGGCCAGTAATCGAGTTCGGTGAACGGCTCCGGCATCTCGAAATCGACACGGCGGATCTCGTAAGCAAGTTGATTCAGCCTCTTGCGCCAATGAGGAGCTGTTGCTCGGATGCTCATCGTCGGCAATGTTTCAACGAACTCTCCAAGAGGATGATTCTTGCCGTAAGCATTTGTCCGATCCTGTAGCTCGCCTTCAAGGCTCAATAGCGTGTCCCACGACCGGTCAAAGGTCATGTTCCGACTCATGCAAAGGAGTCGATACATGACTGTCTCGTCATCGGAGATGAATCGCAGGAACCAAACCTTCGGATGGAAGCTGCCGCCAAGTGGAGCTTTGGCTTCGACGATGCAATCTTCCAAACTGGCCAGCAACGGCTGATAGGCTCGGGGAACGTGGATCTTCCCGCCCTGACAGAACAAGCAAATTCGGTTGGCGTATTGGCGAACGGCTTTCAAAAGCGCAAGCGGGTCTGCGGTTGGACGCCCGTCACGGTCCTGCCAATCCGAGAAGGCGAAGGCTACAGGTGCCGCCAACATCGCCATCAGATCGAGTGTAAAGGTTGTTCCAACAGCCCAATCGAGCCGGTAGTCCGGTGGTGGCTGCAGTGATTCAAGCAGCAAGCGACGGCTATTCGGCTCAAGCATCGTCGCCGACCTCCAGCCCAGTGAGGATGTCGGCGATGATGCGCCGGGCACTGTTCCAGCGAAGGTCAAGTTGAGCGGCCCCCGCCGCGCCATTCCATAGCTCACGAGCCCGTTCGTTTTGTACGCGAGCCAAGCCACCCTTCAGTTGTTTTTCACGAAATTCAACCCGCTTCCTTGCCTCCTTCCCCTCAACAATCGTCGACTGATCTGATGCTGCCAGCACCAAGTCGATCCACTTATTGACAAACCCCTGCGCCCGAGAACTGACACGGGGATTGCTGTTAAAGACGATTCGCCAGAATGCCCGCCGGTCCCATTGACGAAGTGCTTCGTCACGCTCCGCTATCAACCGCCACCAATCATCCAATTGGCCGCGGTACTCATCGATCTTATCCTGCCATGACCTCTTCTCGGCGAGGATCAGGTTGTAAAGGAGTTGCGCCCCATGCATGACCTCTGAGAAGTTCCGGCCGTGGTCAATCTGGCTTCGCAATGTGTCGGGTAAATCGGCGGCCAAGTCCCACGCAAAGCTGATTCCGTCAACGGGAATCTTCTCTCGCAGAAGATACGCCATGAGAGACTTCGAGCGATTGGTCAGCAGTCGCTCTCGCAGATACTCAGCTTCATGTTCGCATAGGGCGAGCGTCGCGCCTTCGGGAAAGTTGTCGTCAGGTTGGGGAAGTCCGACATGCCAATTGTGGAGATCCAGTTCATCCGCGGACTCTCCCTCGTGTTCGTGCCGAGAAGCCTTCCGAGCACGTTGACGTTGATAGAACAGGTCAAGCGATCGGTGATACTCATCCTGCGACCCAGAGAAGACCCGGATTCCCCATACATGTAGACCTTGCCAGTAAATGCTGCTCGGCAGTCGCTGGAGCTTCTCTTTGGCGATCCGGCCGATGACACCTTCAGTTTCGCCGGACTCCTCAAGTCTCTGCGCGAGCTCGATTTCAGCCTTGCGTTCTCGCAGTGCGACAACCGACGAGGCCGTTCTTTTCTGTTCCAGTCGGAGATACACCCACGGAACGAAGAGGAAATACTTGGCGACCGTCTGGATCGTGCTTGTGCCGGGAAAGAGCAGATCGGCAAAGGCATCACGGACACCACCAAGCCCAAGTTCGTCCCGAGTAGTCCGCTCCCCAAACAACTCTATGACATCGAGCATTTTTCGACGCTCGTGTTCAGAGTAGTCCAGCCATGTGAATGTTGATGCCATGCTCTACGGTTCTTCTAGCGATTCCTCATCGGTTGCCTCGGCGGACGCCTCAGGAAAGATTGACCGTCGCCACAGTTCGGGGGGCAGCGGACTCCGGTGCTTCAGGCATCCAAGTATGACGACGGACATGGGTAGACCCTGCGGCCACTTGATATCCCGTTTCGCCCGTGTTTCTTTGACCAGCGTCTCAATCAACACAACTATCTCTTCGCCGTCGGATGGCTGGGCAGCTCCGAATTTCCCAAAGTGAATCGTCGCACATTCACCTTCATCGGATAAAGTCTTGGTAAGGACTCGATCTCCCCAATCTTCTGGCGGAATCCACAGCATCAAGTCGATCGGCTCGCATCCTTCCATTTGCGAACCGCAATCTGCCCTCCCAAGAACGATCCGCTGATAGACAAGTCGTAGGAGTTCGCCTCGCCGTTCTTTGGGCAGAGAGCAAAGCAACTCCATCAAGCACATCAAGTACACCGAACTGCTGTCGCAGAACTCTGGGGGCTTTGTACCTGTCGCCGTGAATTCAAAAATGAGATCCAGAGAGTTATGGCCCTCAATGAACGGAATCTGCGCATTGCCACTCCTACGCATGAAGAGTCGGTTGGTCAGCATCTGCAGCCAGTTGCCAAGGTCGTCTTGCCGACCAACCCGTAGGAAGGTGCCCCATGTGAGCAGCAACTCGATGTGGTGAAGGTCGATGACCGGCCGCATCGCCGATGGGTTGGCACTCAAGAAACCTGCAAGCCAATTTGAGACTGTGTTTAATGCATACTGGCGTTTCTTCCGATCTTCCTCAGACTCCTTTGGAAGGCATTCAGCGTATGACACCCCGAGGAGTCCAAGCCGCGCCAAATGCCAGTGGGCGACAACGGCAGAGGCAATCGTGTCCACAAAGCTGCCAGACAATGGCTTGTCAACACTGAGCTGCACTGCCAAGTCCTCGTGGTGCTCCCCGTAGTAACGCTCGACCTCGGTAAGGTAGAAATCTATCCACAACTGCCAGACGGCATTCTTGATTGGTTTTTTGTCGGAAGACTGAGACACGTTCCAAGCAGCGAGCATTCCCCACTCGATTAGGTCGATCCATGCTGTTTCGAGCGTCGGATTATTCTTTCCGTGCTCTTGGAGAATGAGCAGCGAGACGGGCAGCAAACGCACACATCGTTCGTCTGCTTTTTCCGATAGAAGTTCGTCAAGGAATCGACGCCAGTTGGGCACCATCTGCTTGGCCCACTCGTCGGAACCGTGGTGGAAATCGGCAAACTGAGCGCAGATGTAAGAGAAATGGCTAAAGAACTTCTGCGGCAACAACGACGGAGTAAGCAGCTGGGACGCCACCTTGCCGACGATTGTGGTGAGGTTCCAGCGATCAAACCGGAGTGCGACAGAATCGCCCACGCGAGTTCCCAACGCGGCGACCAACCGATCGTATAGTTCGACCCCCGTAGCATCCTCATCCTTGTTGTAGGCGAGGATTACTTCGACTTGTTCAACCTCGGTCAGTTGTGGCGCGCTCAAATCCGGAGCAGCTGCATTGCGCAGGTCAATGTCGAAGCTGTGCGCTCCCCACGTGGAATTCTTTAGAACTTCGTCCTTCAAGACAAAGATCCGGAGCGTTTTCAAATCCGGCGACAGGAACGCCAGGTCCACACCGAACTCAGGTTCTGTCTTGGTTGTGGAGGTTTCGTCCCCGCCAGCACGAATGAACGGTAGACGGTGAGGAATCCAGTCCTCTGCCAAGGCGAGATTGTAGATGACCCAGTCGAACCCGAACTTCGTCCCTCGTTTCTCTTCGCGCGTACGCTCCCCAAGACTCCGGATGTAGTAGGTAAGGAATGAAGTGCGGAAGTCACTCATATTCCTCCTCCGTCTTCATCCCTGCGCCTTCAAGTAGACGCTGGATAGCTGCTGAAGCATGAATCCTGCGCAATGCCATCTCTTCTGGATCGCAGAAATCAACGATGGGAATCTCCATGGAGCTTGAAGTTGGCACTAGCGGCATGGCGTCTTGAAGTCTTCCATCAATGAATGTACTTGACGCTTTCCCGTATAGCAGGCTCACTTGTTTCATCATGCTAAACAGCGGTGAGTATTCCTTGGCTCCGTCGGTAACTTGCTGGGAAAACCTGCGACGGTGCAGCATGGCCGCGTGCCGGTGTCCGGGGACATCCATGGCGTTGATGCCAGCTTCGTGAGCGATCTTGAGCCTTTTGAAGTAGTCATCCACGGACTTGAGTGCTTCGACAATCTCTGGCAACTCGCCCCCTCGCTCTTCCAATTCCTGCCGACATCCACCGGCAAAATTGCGCGACTGTAACGTCAGTTCGTCCACGAGGTCGCTCTTGAAGTTCTCGTCTGCAAGACCGATATGTCGGAGCATTGAAACGAACAGTCTCGCAAGTGATTCCGCACTTAGCATTGTCCGCTGGACTTCGTGGAACAGAAGCTGCATTCCAAGTGCGCCATGCGTTTCAAACGATGAATCCGGCAACGCCTCGATACTCAGTTTGTTGAACAGGAATACGCCCAGACGCCGAGTTGGTGTGTCGGGTGACATGGCCAGACGCCCCACCAACTCGCCCACATCAACATTCTGCATCTGATTCAACAGCAGATCGAAGCACCGAGGTTGCTGCATGAAGCCAAGGATCGTATCCGCACTTGTTTCACACAACTGCTCAAATAATCGTCGAAACAAGTCAACATCTTGCTTGGCGAGGTTGTAGAGATACCTTTGAATTTCGCCCCATGTGCCCCGTTCGTCCCCATGCACAGGCTGAATACCCGTGACCCAAGCCGAGCATTCCGGTTTCGGCTTATCGTCACCCGACTTTACTCTCGACAAATCGGTCGCTGCATTTGCGACGTAATACTTTGCCGCTGCGGGCAGTGATGGGGAAACTCGTTCTCCGATCCAGTTGGTACACAGGTTGAAGATCTCGCTGGGAAGATCGTCGTTGACAGAAATTCGGCAGACGACACTCACAACGCTGCCGAGGTCGGGCGTGTTGCCGGAGTCTGCACGTGCAAGCAGGGCACGCAGCTGAGCCTCCTCTATCCCGACAGCGCGAGCCGTAGCCGCCCAAGACCAGTTGTAAACAGCTCGGAACTGCTCGTCAGAGTGACTTTCAAAGAAGCCCTCGACTCGTTTGAAGTCAGCCGCGCGTTTTTCATCAAGGTCCAACCGTCGGATCGTGCCAAGCATTACTCCGGCGATGTTGAGACGTCGCTCTTCTGGTGGCTGTGTCAACGTCCAGATCACTTCAAACGCACAATCTGGATTGCTCTCGCACAGAGTCGTAACTGACTTCCAAACGTCAGCTCCCACATCGCGCTCGACGATCCGCACAAGGTCAGTGAACCAGTCAGCAAGAAAACCGGGAGGAAGGGAGTGGTCCTTAACTATGACGTGAAGACTGCCGACATTCTCGAAGAAGTCATGCCCTTGCTGAGAGGCGAAGACTTCGAGAATCGTCAGTTGGTCGTCCGGCGAAAGCTGCCGCATTGCTTCGGACCAGACCAACCCAATCGCTTCTTCGCCCGCTTGAGCAATACCGATCCAGCGACGAAACTCGTCCAGTCGGTCGAAGAAAGATTGGTCCAGAGGAATACCATTCGGGAAGAGTTTGTCCACGCAGAATTCAGCGTTCTCGGGATCTTGAACTGCTGAAAGGAAAGCGTCTGCAGCCGACTGGTCTTGAGGCACTTCATCCGAGGCATCGTCTGTAAGGACCTTGAGTTCCAAGAGAATGTCGCGCACCTGCAATTCCGAACGCGGGCGATCATCTTCCGGCTCTTCAATATCACTCAATTTCGTCTCCTCCCTTTATGGCGAACAAATCACCCGTAGTCGTCCGCCAACCGACGCGACGTCGTTCATTGTCGAAAACAACAAGTAGGCCGCCTGTTTCGCTTCCGCCGCAGGATTGGCGGAAGTGATCTGCGTTTTAAAGACGCTCTTTTTGAAGAGCCGTCCGAGGAACAACCAAACCTCCAGTTCTGCATAAGGATCACGAACGACAGACTGGATGTGTCTCCATGCAGTCAGACCTGTCGTGACGGTGCCCGGTTTTCTGCGAATGCGTTCTGCGACCCGCCCTGTGACCTTTGGCGCAGTCCATTTCCAATTGTGCCACTTGCGTGTGTTCGGGGGCTCGTCGCTACCGAACCGTGCAAGGTATTTCAGGTTCTTTGTTGCTTGGCCGCATACTTCCTGTAATGGACTGGCAGCGTACAGTTTATGAGCCCCCGACGTGCCTTTGGCATGTATAAACACAGCGCGACGGTCATTAGCGTCCGCCAAAATAAAGTCTGCTGCCTCTGTCCCCATGTCATCGCAGACGACAAGCTCGGGTGTTCCGAAGAGGTGATCCAGACCATGTCCAACCCCAAGGTCGTCGATGATTCCGAACAGTGAATCGTCATCCCAGCCGGATTCGTCGGCTTTGCAAGCCGCTCCCTTCTCCGAAGCGACCGCTTCTAACGACGCCGACGTTTCGAGTGTTCTCAGCAGCCCAAACTGGTCGTCATCGTAGTCCGCTCCGAACTTCAATGTGGGTGAGTAGAACTCACCCATTGCGTAGAAACAGCCTTCGCTGTTCGGGATGACTCGAAATGACTGGTCGTGATTCAAGTACCGCACCAGCCCCCGTTTGAGTGCCGGTACGTCAGTTGTGTAAAGCCCCTGAATATCTGGTGAGTCGATTCGGTATCGCTTGCTACTGGCGTCGAAGGCGACCGAACCAGTGCACGCCTTACCGTTGGCAGTGAACTGGAAGTTCCCATTGTTCACGTCGCAACAGGCGTCTTCGATGTGCAGCTGCTCTCCTGCCGTAATCCCGTCACCTTCGTTCGTGACGAACGCATCTTGAACTTCTCCAACATCCAGCAGAATGCTCGTCGGAGTCGTGTCAGCCGGGACAGTCATGTGAGCAGCGAATCGCGTAAACTCACCGACCGTTTTTCCTGTCGACCCGAGGACGGTCGTGATGTCATCAAGCCAAGAGAGGTAATCCTCCAGCGAACCTCGTCCCTCTGAAGCATCCGTGACTTTCCCGTGCTGGAATCCAACGTACCGTCGAACAGACGTGCCGTTGTTTTCGCTGTATCCCTGTACTGTCCGGCAGACAAAGGCGTGATCATCGAATGTGGGGATTGTGTCGCCAATGTTTGCTGCGGTGACAGCCCGTGCTCGAATGGCTCTCGGTCCGAGATTTGAATTGCGCAGACTGACCGACGTAAGGCGGGTTGCTGTGGCATCACTGAACAGCTTACGCAGTTCAGCTGTGGAAACCGGTGTGCCGTACTTGTCCATAGGGACGGCTACCGAGCCGCCGCTATCGAAGAGGCAAAGGTAGTCCCCAACCTCTCGGAGAATCGTGACCCCGAATTTGCATTCAATGAAAGCCTTGGATCGCAAGAGTGGTGAGTTTGAGAACGTCAGATAAAGGAATACGGATGTGGAAGCGTCGATCGTCTGCAGGCGGTAGTCACGATCCTGCTGGGCAAATTCGGCATCGATGTCGTCGCACATGCTGTTGAGAGTGAATCCACCGGCCTTTCGATAGACATTGGCCGTTCGGGGCAACAGCAGTTCATCGTTGGCATCGATCGAATCGAGAGTGCAGGCCGTTCTGAAGCGGCCAGCAAGATAGACGACATCTGGCTGAGCTCTCGCCAATTCGTCGAGCATCTTCTTTCCGAAATCAGCGACCTCCACACCTTCTCGCTGGACGAGTTCATCGAATTGAAGGAATCCCTCCCACAATTCGTGCTGATGTCCTTCAGCGTGATCGAGAACATGTGCCACCGAACCCGCAGCACGAGTCGGATTCCGAAGAACACGACCAATCTGCTGGACGAGGGACCGTGTTGTCTTCAGCTCCTCGTAGCACGCAAGCAGCTGAAACCGTGGATCGTCAATTCCCTCAAGGAGCTTGAATTGATGGACCCAGTAGACTGCATCTTCATCTGCGGGATTGGGTACAGATTTCCGTTGTCGTGGCTGGGTCGCCGGGTCGTCGGTGAAGTTCTCGTGGATCAGTACATGAGATTTACCGCGGGCTTGAAGCACATTCCCAATCTGGCAAATGGTGTCCTGCGAATCACATCGAATGATCACACGGGGTGGATTCTCGCCATCAGCGTCGAATGTTGCCTCATAGAAGTCGATCACGTCGTCCACGAATCCAGTAGGCGTTGTTTGGCTCGGCCGATCGTGAATTTCGACGGAACGTATCGTGTTGTCCGCGATGGCCTCGTGGAAGGTGTAGCTGTATGCGTGAGCGAAATCGATGTCGAAAAGCTTTAGGTCATTCCGGAACGGAGTTGCAGTGAAAATGACCTTGGGAGCCTCGATCCCGCGAATGGCGTCCCGCCACGAGATTGCGGGTTCATAATGGCCCTCATCCACGATGATCAGATTGACCTTGCTCTTGAGCACGTCGTAGTTGGGGGCATTCCGATTCATCATGCTGTGCAGCATCTGAATCGTCATCGTCACGATTGATGTCGTGTAGTCATCATCTGCGATCGTTGGAAAACCGCGAGCGACGTTGATGACATCCTTTGGAAGGCGATCAGCGTCGAGGCCAAGCTTGGAAAAGAACTGGCCACCAACCTCACGAACCAACTGTTCTCGGAGTGCCAGTCTTGGTGAGAGAAGCAGCACGCAGCCAGCGGCCTGCAAGAAGTGACTGGAACAAGCGATTACGCCAGTCTTTCCAGTGCCGGTCGGCATATGAATCAGCGATGCGCCAGTCGTGTTTCCAGCCTGAAACTCACGAACATAATCTCGCACCTTGCTAACGGCTCGCTTCTGGTGATCCCAGAGTGGCGTGGCCGTAAGTGTTGGGCGAGGGGCATCCGGCATGACTCAACTACTCCTCGGCCTGCGTATCGAAGAGCGTCGGACCAGCGGTCTGTTTCGCTTTCCTCTTGGCTGATTTCTTCTTCGGAGCCTTCTTCTTCGTCGCCTTCTTTTTCTTTTCGGCCTCGACCTCTTCGGCGTGGCGTTTGTGGTTGAGGATGAGGAGGCGTTTGAGGAGTTCTCGGCGGGCTTCGGGGTGGATGGTGAAACGGACTCGGTCGTTTTCGGGGAGGTAGTCGACTTCGTAGAAGTCGTGCCGCAGGTCGATGGGTGGGCCGTCGTCAGAGGGTTCGTGCCAGCCGTAGGCGGCCAGCACGGCTTCGTCCATCTCACGGTGCAGTTCGCGGAGGCGGAGCAGCCCTGAATGCACTTCGGCGGCCACGTCGGCATCCTGTTTGCTCGCCTTCGCCACCGCTTCCGGGCTCAGGTTCCGATCGTGGAATAGGTTGTAGAGCGCTGTGAATCCGACATTGGCCAAGACCGTCAATTGCCCACGATGTGAATGATACGTCTCCCCAATTCGCTCAAGACATTGGGTTCCTTCGCAAATCGGAAACGTCTCGAAGCATTTCACGTTGTATCTTGCTCGTGTCTCGTGCGTCGTGCCGTGCTCTCTTGCCCATGCATCACTAACCGTTGACTGAAGAATTGCGAACGAACTGAAATCGGAAAACGCAATTACCGTTAGCTGCTGATCCAAGACTTGTTCGCACGGTACGAATGCGAAATTGAAGTACTTCGTAGTTTTTGCGACGACAAGCGTTCGATCCATTGTTGACAGCAAACCGTATAACTGCGGTCGCTTGTCAGCGTAAACCCACCAGCGTGTCGGTAGTGGTTGTCGAAGAACGAAATTACCATCGTCGTCCTTTCGAGTGCGCTCCGGCTTCACTCGCTGAACTACGATGTCGAAGCAGTCACCGTATGTGCCTGCCTGTGCTTCGTCCCAATCAAAAAAGTTGATTGCCCAACGGCTTGCGCTTTGGTCAGGCCGGTTGTTTACATCGTTGCCGATTAGGTATGGGCGAAGGACGGCCGAATTCCGAGCATCAGATTCGACTAGAGTGTGTGCTTCATCAACCGAAAGGACGAACCCAGAACCGTTTAGAATCGAACCCTGAAAGGCAGTTCCGGAGTTGACCAAAAGCACTTCCGGGTCGGGCAGTTCATCGTCAACCGTCAAGCTGGAGCTGATGACTTCAACACGTTCGTTGCCAAGAACGGGGGGGCCGAATGATCGATCCTTGGCGATTGTCGAGAGGGCAACGTGAACGGCTGCGCGTCCCGGCCACGGCATTGACCGGACAGCAAAATGGATTATCCCTTGGCGATCACGAATGACGCTGATACTCCCGTCTCTAGTATTCCCTTGCGCAATCGTGTTCGTAGCGATTAGCCCCTGAATTCCACCTGCACGTAACAGGTCGAAAACTCGACGGAAGAAATAGCCGACAAGATCGATCGCGCCCGCTGGGGCATACTCGTAACGTACCCATTCCAAAAAGACCGGGCCGTATGTTCGTTTGAGAGCGCGATTGTTCAGAAAGGGTGGATTGCCGAGGATGCAGTCAAATCCCCCGTCGGTAAAGACGTTCGGGAATTCCAGAAACCAATGAAAGAATCGCTTTCGATGAGCAATCGCTTGCGCGTACGCGGTCGGTTCGGGATGCGGATGCTCACCACGGAGGTAACGTCGATACTGGTCGTGGGTCGTGATCTTTCGGCGTGTGTTCGGAGTTTTCGGGATGTAGAATTGTGCTACCTGTATGTCGGCGAGCGTCCTGAGATTTCTTAGGTGGATGCCGCGTCGAAACTCATCGTAGGCTTCCTGTTTCTGCCGAATCTCTTCCGGCGTGTTTTCGGGCAGCTTGGCAACGCTCGAAAAGTCACTGCGAAGGGCGTCAAGGTCATCGGCCGGACTACCGGAGAAATCGAGTGACTGGTAGCCCTTGCGTTCTTCCTTGTTCTGCTTACGCAGTTCGGCGGCGACGGTCTTGTCGTCGCCGGGCAGCGTCTTGAAGGCTTTATCTGGGATGCCGCGCTGAAGTTCCTCACGACTGGCAAGACCGACGATGGCGTTGCCACACTTGATGTGGTGGTCCAGAAAATTGAGTGGTTCGCCGGGAACGTGAGCCTCCAGCCACAGGCCGACTTTGCAGAGTTCGACGGCGAGCGGGTTCAGGTCGACACCGTAGATGCAGTTGCGGATCACGTCGCGCACCGCGGCTCGAAACGCAGACGGCGAAGGCTGATCTTCGCCGGTTCGCAGGATGGCCAACTCTGTGGCGATGCGGCGAGCAGCGTTAAGCAGAATGTGTCCCGATCCGCAGGCCACGTCGCAGATGGTGATGCTGAGGAGGGCCTGCTCTGCGTCGGATTCCTTGAGCTTGTCGGCGATGATGTAATCCAGCGAATGCTTGATAAGCGGCTGGACGAGTTCATCTGGCGTGTAATGTGAACCCGATGCGGCACGGTCATCACCGGCCACGAACGAGAATTCACACTGGCCCTCTACATCCAAAATCTGAGGGTCGTACTCCAGCAGTCCTTCGTAAACCGATCCGAATTCCTCGACGTTAAGCGCGGCGTAGTTCACCCGCATCCGTTGGCCGGTGATCGGGTTCGTGAACAGGTTCAGGTTGCGCAGACAGGTCAGCAGAATCTCGTTGTCCAGCTGACAGTCATTCAGCACGCCAATCGCCTGCCAATCGAACAGATCACCGGCAAGCGGAGCAATGCCCAGCTTCTGTCCATAGCCCGAATCTTCAAACAACTGAAACGTGTGTCGTAGCCCAGTCCATGCGTCCTGAAAGTTGCTGTCAGCGAAATGGCGATGCTCGGAGAGGCGACGTAAACGACCGATGCCGTAGTAGTCATAGTAGATGTCTCGAAACCGTCGTTCGGCATCGGGAGCAAACACAAGGTCACGTTCTTCGATCACCATCAGGAACAACAGTCGATAGATCAGCCTCAACTGCCATTGGTAGAAGGTCTTGTTGTCTGTCTTCCCCGATCGAATCGATTCTCGGAGGTCGTCGTTGGCAGGATGCTGGAGGAATCCGTTTGCCAAGGACTTGATGGATCTTTCGACTGCTTCGCTCAGCCCTTCACGGATGCGAGACCCGGAGTCGAGTGCATCTTGGTGATAGATCTCGATGACGCTCTCTGCCGCCGAATCCTGCGAGACCGGCATTCGGGATGCGTGCAGGAGTCGGTAGAGAATGGCAAAGTCGGCGAACAGTTCTTCCTCGAAGATGCGGTCGAGATCGAACTCCAGAAAGCTGAGTTTCACAAGCCGTGTACTGTCACGAAGCAGTCGCAGCAGGCGGCCGTTGGTCACGACGGCGTAGAGGTGCTCAGTCAGGTTGAGGTATTCCTGAACTAGAGCGTGCGGCGACATGCGCTTGCCACCCTCGGCCCGCCGCTTGTCCAGACTGTCGTTGCAGCCAACGATGTGGATGGGAAAGCCGCCACGACTCGTGTCACGGTGACTGATGTGATAGTTCCGCCCGTTGACCTCTTCACCTCGTGCGGCCAGTTCGAGGTTGTAGCCGAGCAGTCCCAGAAACGGCGACATCCAGAAGTTGCGAGTTTCGGTCGTTCCAGTTGCACCTTCCTTGAGCGACTCCACCTTCCGGGCGTAAATCCGCCACTGATCACGAGCATCGGCCCAAGTGCTGGCGATTTCGTCCTTGACCTTCGAGGTCGGGTCCAGACCAAAGTCCTTGGCCTTTTGAAAGCCTTTCTCACCGCGCTCGATGGCGTCGATGATGTCACCCGACAAAATCGCGCCTTCAACTCTGATGCTGGGATACTGCATTGTGATTCGCGGCTACGTCCGCCCCTTCGGATCAATCCGTCTCGGATTCATTGGTTTCTAATTCTGTTGATTCCCGATTCACGGTCACGATTGCCGGAATCGCTGTGTTGGACTCACTATCAATTAGCTGCAGCACGGACAGCCACTCGGTCGCCGCACCTTTTGTCACATCGACAACATCGCCATCGCAGAATGCTTGTAACAAATCTGCGGCATCTTGCGCGTGATCGGTCGGGCCATACTTGAAGGTGTGCAATCCTTCAAAGAGAAACACTCTGTGGTCCGCCTCACTCTTTGCCAGCATGTTGATCAGCCGACGAAGAAAGAACATGGCGGCTATCAAAGTGGAGGCTCCCGCCCCGACGTACCAAAACCGATTGACGCTTTTCTGCTTTTGGACGTCAAATATCCGTTCAAAATCCAGACGTGGGGCCGGGTTTCCATCGACATTGAATTGGGCAGAGAGTGGAGCCTCAAGAATGAGAGACGCCGTCGTGTCTTGTCCTAAGCGATGAGCAACCGTTTCAACACCTTGTGCAAACGTGAATTTGGCAGGGGCCGAGTGATCGCCGTCCGACGTCCTCCACGCAATGCCGGTAGACTTCGAGTTCTGAGAGAACCCAATATCGACCGAGACTACG
The DNA here is from genome assembly GCA_028285345.1 of Planctomycetales bacterium. Taxonomy (GTDB): domain Bacteria; phylum Planctomycetota; class Planctomycetia; order Planctomycetales; family Planctomycetaceae; genus Symmachiella. Next base: position 595,221 of record JANQPT010000044.1, on the reverse strand, counting down.
GTTGAACTCGAAAGTCGCTGACAATCCGCCTTCTGGCCCGCTTGGAATGTGACGCTGCCCATGATCACTACCCCTTCCCGCCATCGGGCAACAGGATGTACACACCGATAACGTCCATCGGCAGCACGGGGTGAACGATCTGGAATCGCTTGCGATCCATCAGCTTGCTGAATCGCTCGTGAGCGTCGACCAAGTTTTGAGATCGATCCTCGGCTACATGATCAAACTGCTGCTCCAGCGATTCCAACTGACGACATTCGTTTTCCAAGAAGCTTGACCGAGCCTGCGGAGTGAGATTCGAGGTCGGCTGGGCACTCATGAGCAGCTCTTTGGCCTCGATCGATGTGAGATAGTCGCCGTCGGTTCCACTGCCCCGATACCCCCACACCAACATCTCTTCCGCCACGATCTGATGGTCTTTCTTCTTCGCCTCAATCACGTTGCGGACACGGAACAACAGGATCGTGGTCTTGATGTCCACAGCATCCGTACGAATGACGGCTGAACGCGCGGCGTGTTTGCCACGGCGACTGATCGTGTTGGCCAGAACCAATTGGCAGAGTTGTTCGACGAACGGATGATTGCGGCCAACGTACTGGTAGCCTTCCGGTGTTGGAGAGTCGAAGCTGATCAGCAGTTGGTCCTCTGCGGCCAGTGTCGACGTCAGTGCCGGTGGAAGGTTGTTCGTGAAAAGCTTGTATCCTTCCTCGAACTCGACGATCTGAGCACCTAGCAGATCATTGACTGTCGTGTACACGAAGTCTCGAACAGCTTTCGGATCACCAATGGCTTCATCGGTCTCTTTGAGATCCGCTTCGATCTCATGTGCCTTGATGGCATTCTGCGCGAAGATACTGCGAGAGGTCTTTTCCTGTTCCGCCATGCGGTCCATCTTGTCGCTGGCTTCGAGCTTGGCGGACTTGGCTTCGTCGAATTCATCGAAGTCGAAGCGCATCTGGTTGTCGACTTTGTGAGTTGATATCCGCCGATCAGGATTGACGAGCAACGCTTGAGCGATGGTGTCGATGATACTCTTGCTGTCCTCGGGAAACGGGACATTGATCCCTGTGGCTCGCTTGATCTCGCGCACCTTCCGAAGGATCACGTCCAGTACGATGCCATCGATAGGGTTGTCTGATCCATACAGCAGATACGCTTTGACCAGTGGAGCGGTCTGGCCGAATCGGTCAACTCGCCCTTCACGCTGTTCAAGCCGGTTCGGGTTCCATGGCAGGTCGTAGTGCAGTACAGACGTGAAGTACTTCTGAAGATTGATCCCTTCGCTCAGGCAATCCGTGCAGACAAGCACACGCTGTTCTGAACTCTCCATCGCATCGATGCGTTGCTTACGAACGTCGTCCGGGTCTTCGCTGGTGATGACCTGCAGGTCGACGTCGGGATGTTTCTTCTTCAGAAGCGGCAGCAGTTGCTCACCAACGTAATTCGCCGTAGCGATGTAGCGACAGAAGACGACGGCGTTGAAGCCGTCGTTCAACCAGTCTTCGACAATCATTGCGGAATAGGCGAGCTTTTGATCGTCCTTTGGGTTTGCGAGCTCCTCAAGTTGACGGGCAAAACGACGCAGCTGCTTTCGCTGGTATTTCGACCAGTCGGACTGCTCGACGACATGAGCCGGTGCCAAGTCACTCTCGTATCCGTACTCCACATCGTGGATCGGATCATCTTCCTCCTCGGTCGCAACGTCGCCGTCTGCGACTTCGAGATTGCTCATCCTGTTGTGAAGCATCGCGATTCCGGCGGCCGGACTGGACATGACGCCGCGGAGCAAGCCCAAAGCAGTCCAGTAGTGCAATCGTTTCTGACGAGTGCCCTCGACCTTGTCGGGAGTCACCAGCTTGCGGGCAAATTCGAGAATTGAGTCAAAGAGCTTTGCGTAGTTCTTCGAAAGCTTGTAATCGATCTCGCCGGGGTCACGGTGCGGGAACGGAGTGTCCTCGCCCATCCACTTCTCAACGTCCGCACGCTTCCTCTGGACAAAGTATTTGGAAAGCTCTCGTCGCTGGGCCTGCCCCGAGGTAGCGACATCCAATTCCTCGAACTCCTCTTTCAAGAGTCCCAGCAACGAATGGAATTCGTCGGGCTTGCCACTGTGAGGCGTGGCCGTGAGCATCACGAGATGTTGTTCGGCTTTGTTGGCAATGTCGGAGATCAGTGCATAGCGTTGCTGTTGACTTTTCGTGGCACCCGCAGGTCTTGCGCACGAGTGGGCTTCATCAACGATGACAAGCTCGGGGCATTCGTTGATGAAGACCTGACGACGGACATCAGATTTGATGAAGTCGATCGAGATGATCTGGTAAGGGTAGTAACTGTAGACGCTGACATCGCCCTGTATCTCGCGGTCCAAACGGGCTTGAGTGTTCGTACGAATGATGACTGCATCCAAGCCCAGCTTGTCTTTGATTTCCGTCTGCCACTGGTCACAAAGATGCGGCAGACAGACGACAGCGAAACGCTTGATGGCTCTGCGCTCCAGCATCTCTTTGGCGACCAGCAGAGCTTCGATAGTTTTGCCGACGCCAACATCGTCGGCGATCAACAGTCGAACGGCCTCCTGTCGGAGAGCCATGATCAACGGAACCATCTGATACGACCGAGGTCGAAACGAGAGCTTCGCCAGTGATCGAAACGGTCCCGCACCGTTTCGGAACGAAAGGCGTGCGGCGTTGTAGAGCATCCGTGTGGTTGTGAAATCGCCCAGATCTTCCACGGTTGGACGTGGGAAGAGAGTTTCCTTGGGCTTGTCTGAGTCAAACGCCAACGGAAGGAAGATGCCCGTGGTTTCTTCTTCCGATCCTCCGAGTGGCTTGACCAGCAGAAGGTCGGGATCGTTGCTGGGCATCACGACCCAGTCACGATCTCGAAGATTCACAAGTGATCCCGGTGTGAACGCCATTTCTTACCGTACCTTTGTGAAAATGTCCGGACGACTGGCGATCTTCTCGGCCAGATCTTCCTTGTAGTAATACTCGAAAACCTGATCGCCGCGATTCCGAATGGCCTGCCGCTTCACATCGTCATCTTCACGCACGGCGGCCTTGTCATGCGGTGTGCCATCGCAGAACACCCACACGTCCGGTTCGTAAAAGAAGTCCGGCTGAACGTAGATCCCGTCCACTGTCCTTTGCGCAGCATCAGGCAGTCGCAAATCGTTTTGATGCAGGTAGTCGAGAAATTCGCGCTCGGTGCTAGAATTCGGGTCGAGCTGGGTGCGCAGTGCCTGATAGTGCTCCTCGTAGCCGCCGAAGTCGGGGTTCGTCTGCCGCTCTAGACTGCACATCTTCAGCTTGTTGAGGGCGTCTTGAATCAGAAACCTGTTGATGATCAAGTGGTCTCGCTGGTTGTAATAACTCAGCAGGTCGTCGTACGAAGCGGGATCGAGATACTCCGTGTCGTCGAATCGCAGTAATCGAATCGCTTCATCGATCACGCGGTGGAAGACTGTGGCATCCTCGGCAAACTGCGACAGGATGCCGAGGCTGCCCTCGGCTGCTTCGTAGAGAAAGATGTTGGGCTGGTCCGGGCGTCCCATTGAAACGACGGCAAGCTCAGACGATTCAATTTGGAAGACGTTCTCGATAGCACGCTTCAGGGCATACTGCAGCGTGATGACCCCTTCCCGCTCCAACGCCAGAGGTTCGATCGGTTCGATGTACAGGGCGTCGGCTGTGTCAGTGGCAAACAGCTTGACGTCTCGAATGTCCTCGGCGTCAGGTCCTCGATCAGCAAGGTTGCCCGTCTTCCAGAAGCCGGACATCATGCCGAGGGTGAAGCCTTCCTTGTCAGTGCTCTTCCACTTGCGGTTGATCTGAATGAGGTTCGCCGCAGGAATGAAATTCAAATGCAGGAACTCATCTTCATCGACTTTGAGCATTGCCTTCCGAACTCGACTCATGTCCCCATCCGGGACGGAGAAGTAGGTATCGATTTGGAAGCCTTTGCTCAGCCGCTCCTCCTCCTCGCAGGAAATTCGAGCTCGCGGCTCCGCGCGGCTCTCGGTCATTTCCAAAAGGTTGTGCAGAGTCTCAGACTGGCCGTCGTCTGACAGCCTGACTCTGGTGAACGGACACAACTCGTCGTCTTTCTGGGCGTCCCGCAGGAAGTAGCCAGCGTTGACGCTGATCTTCGCATCCTTCAAGTGGCTCTCTGCATCCTGCACCACAAGTTGCCGAATTTCGTACTTCTGGCCGTTGTAGTAAATCACGTTAGTCGGGCCGAATTCCCGAAGAGCTACGAACCGAGGCCGGGAGATGTACTCGCCAGCGTCGCCGACGGGAATGAAGACTCGTAACGGCAAGCGGGTGAAGTTGTAACCGGGGAGAAAACCCTCCGAGGCGAGATAGCGATACGGATAGAACTCGGAGAGTTGATTGAACGAGCCTTTCATGTCGTTCTTCAGCAGGTCCAGCTGGCGAGTCGCCTGATCCTGATTTCGTTTCGCTTGTTTGTATTCCTTGCTGCCCAGACTGTACGTCCCGCTCTCGATCTCCTGCGTTGCCCGTGACAGAGTGGCGCGTGCTTGCCGGTACAGTCGCCGCCATCGCTCCATCGACCAGTTCAGGTTCTTCGTGATGCTTGCGAGGGTTTGATCGATCCACTCATCATTAAACCAATGATTGTGCTCCTGCTTGAGACGAGGCGCGATATCCGACACGACTCGGTAGAACTGTGCGCGGATCGTTGAAAACTTCTTTGGAGGAATTTTGAGTTGATCGACCGTTTCGGGCGTGAGCGGAATCTCGTCCTGCGCCGCATCGATGATGTCCATCAGTGACGTGTTCAATCCGGTCAATCCGACCTCAGAGAGCACGACCGCATTTAGGTGAGAGGCCAAGAGCTCCTTGTTGCAGAGGTCGATGCGCGGCGGCAGCACGTTTCCCGCCACCAAGTCACGCTGGTTTCGGAAATAGTGGCGATCGTGATTGGAAAAGCTTGAGCAGTACGTGAAGACAAGAGCCGCTTGCCCACCTCGACCCGCTCGGCCACTGCGTTGTGCGTAGTTCGACGGATTTGGTGGCGCATTCCGCATGTGAACGATGCTGAGATTCCGAATGTCGATCCCAAGCTCCATCGTCGGCGAACAGAACAATGCACTGATCGATTCACCCATGACCTTCTCAGGCTCAGGCCAGTCGGCTCGAAATCGCTCTTCACGATCGATGCGTTGCTCATTGCTAAGTTGCCCGGTGTGATCGCCGCCGATAAGTCTTTTCCGGGCTGCGAAGTCCAGCTGATAGACTCGCTGAAAGAAACGGTTGGGTCGCAACTGAATTGCCTTGTACGACCGTTGCTTGATGACATCCTGGGCCACCGTCTCACGATCACCGGGAAGCCAGACAATTCTGTCCAAGCGAAGCTGGTAGACCTTTACCTCTTTGTTCTCGCTGTTCCTCACAGGCCGGGACGTCAGAAAGTCTGCTGCCTCAAGCGTGTCCAGTAAAGCGATGATGAACTCACGGTAACTCGCCTTGTTCAACTCGAAGGTCGAGTCGATCTGTTTGGCATGTTGCCGGATGAATTTTCCAAGTGCGCTGGTCAGTCCGAGGCTCTTGGTAAACAGCCGTGTCCGCGGGGCCAACGTGTCGTACCGCAGATAAAACGGGTCGACTCGATCAGAGTCTTCAAACTTCCACGGTTGGATCAGCTTCTCCTCGATCTCCTTTCTGTTCTGCCGGATTCGTCCTTCGGTCAGGTAGTTTTCGCTGAACAGCGCATACTCAAGCCGAAAGAACTCAAGGATCTGAAACAGGAACTGCCGTCGCTCTTCTCTTGACAGTGACCTGAGCAGAGGCACTGCACCCCAGCCTTCATCCCACCCTGCAATCTCATCGAGATCGAGGTAGTCGATCCTGAGCAAGGCACATTGCTCAAGGTTGGGTAGAATCACCCTCCAGCCACGACGCAGGTCATACAGAGCTAGATAGACGAGGTATTTCTTTAGAGCTTCACGATACGATCGCTGCACAGTTGGCGGCGGCGCAGCTTGGATGTCACTGGTGTAGTTGGCGTACTCCCGAAAGCTCAGGCCCAACGCATCGAATATCTGGTCTCCGAGATTGGCATACGTCAGCGATCCCTCTGGAACGGTGTCCACAGCCTGCCGGATCGCGGATCGTAGCAGTACGACTTTGATAAAGTCGTTGAAGTGCCCGGATTGGAGTGCCGCATCCTGACGGTTGTCTGTGAAGCTCAGCAGCTTCTGGTCTCGCGGGTCGTATCCGTGCTCCGCGAGACGAAACAGAATCGAGAATGCGGTAATGGTTGTTGATGTGCTTCGACCTTCGCTGCCAAGTCGAGTGAGTTTTGTCCCCTCGCTGGTCTGCGGATCGAAGAACTGACCACTCGTCGGATCAAACAAGAGTGGCGATTCCATGAAACAGCCGCTCAGGCTCAAGGCCGGCGAGTCATCACAGTTTCCCCACTCATCGAACCAGATGGGTTGTGGAATCCGCCCTTGATACTTCTTGACGATGGAGACATCACCTGACTTCGAGACGTTGAACCACGAGTCCGGCAGTTGCTCGAAGTCTTCGCTGGGATTCCAGATGTCGTCACCAACAACGACATAACCGGGAATCCGAGTTGGCGACTCGTCGTCGGTCGCATTGAATTCCCTCGGGATCAGCTCGCGACTCGACAGATCCCTGTAAACACAAATGAAGGCATGGCCGGAACCCCGACTGAACACGTTGGGGAAGATCGGCTTCTTGTCGTTGTCGTGGCCTTTGTAGACTCCAGGCTCCAACGTGATGATTCGATTGGCATCACGTTCGAGTGATGTGTAAACGGAGCCCGTCTGAGCGAAGAACTGGTGCAGCTTAAATGGCAAGTAGGTGTAACGAGTATCATCGTTGCGTTCATTGACCACGCTGATCCAGTGCATCAAATCAACGAGGTGTCGCTCACACTCCTTCAATCCTAAACCAGTCTCTGTCGTGAGAGCCTCTGTGATCTGGCCAAAAGTCATTGGGGCGTTGCGCACCAGCTGACCATCCTTCTCAGCCAGCGCGATTCGGCTCTCAAGCCAGATGGCGGTTGGATACGTCTTCAGACTTTCGGGACCGAGCTGATCGTCGATCAGTGAAGAAACGGTTGTCCGCAAAGTCTCCGATGGTGGGACAGGCTCGTCGCTGAATGAACGAGTCAATATCTCGTTGATGATCTGATTGGTTGTGAATCCTGTACCAAAGATGTCTTTAGCGACTTGTGCAACCTGTCGCCGCTGCTCTTCCAAACTTCCAACGCCGGAAACCATGGTGGCCGACGTACCGATGCAGATCGGCTTATGCGCGGTTTTCGATCTGATTCTTCTGACGAGCAATCCAACGTCGGCACCCTGCCGCCCTCGATAAGTGTGCAACTCGTCAAACACGAGGAAGTGGAGGTTCTGATAGATGGAGTCTCGAATGACGCGCTCACGTCGTCTCGTCAGCACGAGTTCGAGCATCATATAGTTGGTTAGCAGGATGTCAGGCGGATTCTCCCGCAGCGGCTCTCGGTCTTCTTCACGCAATTGGCCAGTGTAGGATGCGAAGCGAATTGGGAACGGCTGGCCGGTCTTCGATTTGTAAGCTTCAGCGTACTTCTCCAGCTCCTCAATCTGCGAATTGATCAGGGCATTCATGGGATACACAAGAAGCGCCTGAATGCCGCTACCTATCGTCCCGGTCTTGAAGAGGTGGCTAAAGACGCTCCCGATGAAAGTGAGCGATTTACCCGACCCGGTTCCGGAAGTCACAACGAAGTCATGTCCGTCGGCTCCAACGCGCAACGCCTGCACCTGGTGTTCGTAGAGGCGATACGATTCACCGGAGCGCGTATCCCAGAACACATCCTCCAACTCAGGTGCGAGCCAATCTTCTGAGACGGGCTGCGAAACGTTCGACACCGATTTGAAGGCTGGGTTGAACTGAATCAGTGGTTCAGGCCAAAGCCGACCGTCGGTCAAGGCGTTCTTGACTTCTTCCCGAATCTCGTCGTCTCGAATGTTGATGAAGCTCTCGATGTACGATCGATAGTCGTCGACAATGTTGTTGTGCAGTTGGAAGATGTTCATGGTTGCTGCCCTGACGACGAACGATTAGTCGACCCTGTTTCAGAGGGTCGATCTCGATGGCTTCTTCGCGGATTTCTCGATCTCCTCCAAGAGCATCTGCAGGTCGTTGATCTTGTAGAGACGGTAGCCATTCATTGGATTGCGATGGACGGCGATCTTTCCACTCGCTTCCCAGTTCCTCAATGTGTTCGCAGAGACCGACAAGTATTCCGCGGCATCCTTGATCGTCACGTACTCGCTGAAATTCCGCATGGACAAACCTCGTGAATAGGTTAGATTCTGAAGCGTTCAGTCGAGCTAGCCAAACCTTACCAAACTCTGGGTATGCGTTAAAGTGCCGTGAATTCGATGTTAAGTCCATGCCAATTGAGCCCTCTTTTGCATAGTATTGCTTTCTAGATTTCGCATAAGGCAACATAGTGATCGGCGTCCAAACTGGACCCCTTTGGCCTTTGAAATCAGCGCGCAACCGGGACCCAACTCAAGCTCAACAACAGCAGGGTCGCCCTGCCTTACATCTCACCATCGCCGCATAACCGACGTCTCGCCGCGTTAGCCTCACGGGCCAACGTCGTCGCCCGTGCACATTCCCCCGAGTACTTCGTTGGGTCCAGCCTAAGCACTTAAATCCACAAAGCTATCTTAACTCGCGTCAACCCACCGCGCGTTCGAGAAATGCTACATAGGGAGACGTCGCGAATAGCTGGCGGGAATCGATGCTCTGAAAGCGTAAATTCGCTGGGAATCTCGGAAGAAGTTTCTTGGCGAACCAGACTACGGAGATTAATTCTCGTATTCGGTAACCACGTGAGTTCCAACACAATCGCGGGTTCGAAGGTTTCACCTTGAAACAAACCGACGATTCTCCATTCGCCGTCGATGAGGCGTAATTCGGCGCGTTGCCGTTCGTTGTGCTGTTTGAAAACACGTTTGACAATGAGCGTCGCACGCTCACCACCGGCAAGTTGCACGTTGTCCGTAACGTAACCGGTCAGCGCTACGGCCGAGTTGCGAAGATCCTGCGAAAACTGTTGCGACGACCGCCTGTTCATCTGCGCCTCGACGGCGTCTTGCAATTGATCGCCGAAACAACCGATGTAGCTTTCGACTTCCCCCGAGATCTCCGCCTGGATCAAACTGGCAATACAGGCTTGATGAGATTCCTTTCGGGACGCGAAACGTCACACCTGCCTTAAGTGTCATTCTAACAGGAGGCTCGCCGATATTCACCGCTCGGGCGAATCAATATCTTCATCGCAGAAGCAACTCTGGCATCCTAAGTACCAAAAGCGACGAATTACCAGAACTTTTCACAATCCAACGTATCCGCAGGAACCACTTCGGCTGGTGCGGTTACGACGCGCGAACGCGCTATACGAAGCACCGCGCCATATCTGCTTATCCATACTTGGCTTCTAACTCATCAAAACTCGGACAGCCTGCTTTAATTCTCTCCCTTGCAACGGGAGTCATCCCAAATTCTTTCGCCATCCCCTCCCAAGCTTTCAGATACGCTGAGAATGCGATGCGGGCCTCTTTGTCGAGAGGCTGAATCTGAACGCTCATCCTCGCCTGATCCATCAAGGCATAAGAGAGACACAGATCCTCCAAAGTTGCCGAATCGTAGGCAGTCGCGATGCCCATCTTGACCGCCTGCGGAACGTACGTGTCCCAAAACTGATTCGCGACCGGATTCTGGATGACTTGAGCACTCTTAACGGGATCGCCCTCGGGGCAGAGAATCAGTTCTTTCGGCCCATGGCGGTCATCACGATGAGTTCCGTCGAAAATCCTCATTTTCGCTGGTTTAGGTGGTCGTCCGCTCATCCAAACTTATCCATATTGCCAAGTTTTCTGCGCGACGGTGCCTGCGGTACTCACCACCCATTTGCCAGGAATGGGATGCCCCCTCCCCCTGTCATCCGACCGTCTGACGACACTGTCTCAGCAACGATGTATGATAACCAGAATCATTCTGACTTTTGATATCACACTATGATTTTTACTGAAATCAATTTGTAGGTGTCAAGATGGGGGGAGAATAGGCGTGATATCACGCCTGCAATCGCCTGGAATCAAACAACGGGCTTGCGTGACCAATCACATTGCCGATCGATCAATTGGCGATTAGATGGGATGTGGCTCGCTCTGGAGTGACATGGAAAGAAATAGAGCAGGAGATTCTTCGCCAGCAATCGCGCAATAGCGGAAAGCGCTGATATGAGGGCGCACAAGAAAACCCCGCAGGCGATGATCCTGCAGGGTATGTGATGGGAAGAGCGGTGATGTCACCTATCGAATACGATTGATTGAATCGCCCGAATGCACGAGCAAACAAGCATAGCGATTAACAGAATCCACTCAACGGATTTATTCCGTTCCGACATAGTTCAATTCTCCAATCGTGCGCTTTGCGGCCGATAGCTTGGCAATTCCACCATGCACATTGATGACAATATTGCGCCGGCCGGCCGATAAGCTCGGATTTCCACGACATGCGCGACAATCGAGGCACGTCTTGAGAAATCCCGCCTCTTTCGATGCTGGGCAATTAATCTCGTTTTCCAGAATCGGCATATCTTCCGTTTTCGTGCGGAATGTTCGCCAGCCGAGCGCATTTGCCAGTTGCACCTGGTCTTCAGTTTCTACACTTGCCATTAGCAATCGTCGATACGGTTGAAACTCTGGACGATACCATTGGTGCGAATATCCAGTGTGTGATTTGCAGCGCTGGGCGATATTCGCCCAAACGCCGAATGGCGCCGCGGTCGGATCACCATAAGCGCCGAAACGAGTGATTGAATTGTCAAATATTGACCAGTCATTGATGTTCGGATATGCGCCGCGCTTGTAAGTTTTCCAAATTTGTAAAGGCGCTTGCTGCACCAACACGTAGCAAGCGCCTTTTCGCATAGGGCAATTGCCACAGACTGGAACATCGAGGCCGCGCTTTTGTGCTGTAAACGGGTCGATATCAGCTCTCACAATCCATGTTTGTAACATGCTCCCAGTTTTTCCGTTTTTCGATCGTCGCGCAATTCCCGTAACAATAACAACGATTGGCGCTTGTCGATCGATGCGCGATATTCCTTCCCACAAAATTAACCCGTTAGCTTTAGCTGTCACATTGAACCCTTCGGTTTCGAATAATTTGATTGGAATCAAAGCGCACAATGCGCTTCGCTCACAAGATTAGACGAAAATCTGCGCTGTATTCTGCGCATAATTTCTGGAATGCCAGAAAATATTTGTTCACGTAGGATTGTCCCGAATGCTATCAATCGGTGGTCGCGACCGATTGTCACCTAGACAGCTGCCGGCGAAGCGCCGAAAGCGCCAGCCCCAAATGTATGATCCGGCGTAAACATGTGTGGGAACGGCAATTCCATGTGTGGGAACGGAACGTAAGTGCGAATGCAGATCGACGACAGCGGGAGTGTGTGTGCGAACAGAACGGACATGTAGGGGAACTGGAGGGTCATGTGTGGGAACGGTACGCACGCCAAGATTGCCATGTGCGGGAACGGCAATTATTGACATACCGCAAAACTCCGGTACAATGCCTTGTCTTGTGCACCAAGCCAAAGGAGGCACGCAATGTTCAGGTACCGGCTACTCACCAGAGATGCGACAACACCCACTAAATTGATCCCCGCGGGGGAGTTCTACAGCTTCGAACAAGTCGAGGCAAAACTCCATGAACTTGTTGATGTGTCGAGTCCCGAACTCGTCGCCGATGAATATTTTATCGGTCTGGTGCCCAGGGAGGACGACGATGCCGAAGAAGAGTAAGCGCGGACGTCCGCCGAAAAAGAAGAGCGAGGTCTTCAACTACAGGTATTCGATACGCTGCAAGCGATCTCAACATCTGGCCTGGGAGAAGCAGGCTGAAGAAGAGGGGATGGAGACCATGACCTGGGCGAGGTCGATCCTGAATCGCGAGGCGGGGGTTGATTAGCGCCGCCGCTTCCGAGCAGCAATCCGAGCACGCCGCTTCTCACGCCGTTTTTGGGCACGCTCCAAACGCCTCTCAGCGGTCGTGAGAGCCGCTTTCGGCTTGACCGACACGTTGCCCCCGCTGGGCAACACCTCGCTGCCTACGGTGCCCCAATAGCGACGTGGCTGCGTCATGCGGTAATAGTCCGCCCAATACCGCTGATTCGCTTCGTAGCGTTGCCAGTCGACGTTCCACCGATGGAACGACTGAATCTGGGCGGATGCGGTGGATGACGTCAGAATGATCGCCGTGAACAGGATCGGTTTCATGATTCGCCCCTTTGTTCTTGAGCCGTTTTCTTGGCGTGGCAACCGTTGCAGAACGCCCGCATGTTCGACAGTTCGTGCGAACTGTCGAACATGGGAGTTTTTTGATTATCACTTTTAATACAATCACCGCTGCTCAATAAAGCGATACTCAGACGCCCGGCCTGTGTGACCCTTGTAGACCAATTCGATGACGCGTTCATGCTCGAGTGTCTTCAGCCAAGCCCACGCGGTCTTCTTCGAAACGCTCAACAATTCTGCGACAGTATCCGTCGACAAGAAGAACGGCTGTTCTCCAACAACCAGTTGAAGCTCACGGCAAATCCCGTAGAGAAGCCGCGCTTTAGGGTTATCAAAGATAATGCGAGGTCTGGCGGGCACACCGTTCTCATCGAATTCATGCTCGACCTTTTCCAAGATTTCGTTCATCAGTCCTTCTCCCGAAGGTTTGCGAACCCTGTCCCAACCTTCCAAGAAATCAATCCAGGTCTCTTCCCATTCCTTAGTTCGAATCACGTTTTTCGCCATTTCGTGCCATTTACGGACAAAGGGCCGAAAGTGTCGTGCCTCGATGTCTACCAGTCTGGGAATCGACTTAAGTCTACGAGCTATTTCAAAGATTTTTCTGTGACGTTGACCAGGACCAGTCGGTTGTGTTGCCCGCACAATTTCGCGAATTTGAGTTTTTAGCTTTTCGTCAAAAACTGCTTCACCAACACTCAATGTCCTGCAGCCTCTGTAGTCTCCTGTGTTCTCTGCGTTCTCTGTGTTTACTCGAGGGGTCTTGTTGCATAATTGCAAAGTGTCCGTTTGCAGACGATCAGATGATTTCGCATTTGTTTTCACAAACGAACACAGAAATCCCGCTTTCTCAATGTTTTCAATAAACGGGACTTGATCTCCGTTCGGTTCGATCAGCCATTCATACGTCAAACCATCTGGATGCACCGATGGCGGTAACAGGCAATAACCACCTCCCCTAAGTTCCCCGTCATCGAAAAAAACAACTGAGGCATTTGTTTTGCCAAATTTGCGGACCTGTTCGACGCTTCCACAAAAGTACACATGAAGCCCACGTGATGTGCTCACAGTAGGCAGAATCGCCGCCAGATGCGCGTGGTTTCGCTTCCACGCATCGTACGACTCATTGCAGTCAAAGTCTCTGCAAATCAGTCCTCCGGAGACATCACCGCAAATGACGGCGAGTCCTCGACTGACGTCTGTGTTAAACCATCGACGCAAACGCTGGACGTCTGGACGCTGCCGTTGGTATTGCTCCCACTTCTGGCAGGCTGGCTTCTTTGTTCCGGATCTGATCGGAATCAACGACCAGCCGAGCCTGAAGTAGTTTATCCAGATTGCATTTTCATCGTCGCTTGATAACATACCTTAACCCGGAGCAAAGCACATTTTTTCGGGTATCGTGAACCCCACCGCGTCGGAAACGGTGGGGTTTTTGCTTAGCACGTCGCGCTCAAATCTAGATTTGCGAACGGTATTCGTTGGATTGTGGCTGTGAAATGTTGGACGCTCGATCCGTCAACTCCGTTTCTTGAGTCGCCAACAAGAAAGCACGAAACTCATCGGGTGTGGTATAGTTTCGCCTTCCAATTCGGACCGTCCGTAAGCGAACACCGCGGACACCCTTGGCAGACCATCTCCACAGAACCTGGCGGGACGGGGGGTCTGGAAGCAATTGTGCCAAATCAACGACGTACTGAAGATCGGGAGAGAGCGGGTCGATCTTTTGATCAGTTTCGCAATTGTTTGCGTCCATTGAAAAACCTCCAAAGCCAAAGTAACAAAATCAACTGGCTTCAGAGGTTAGTGACCAAGCGTGATATCAGGCGTGACATGAGCGTGATATCGATATCACATCATCAAATTTCTTCTAAACTTCGATTCCTGATTTTCAAGCCGATTCTCTTTAACTTTCTGTTTACGTTACATTTATTCCGTCGCACCGCAGCGGGATTCCAATCGCCTGGGTACCCCGATTTCAAGAGCTCGTCGGGCACCGGCTGGCCCTTGAATCTTGCATAAGTACATGCGATATGCCATTGGATGGGCGCGCAATCAAATGAAGCCCTGTTCCCGTTGTGTTCGATGGTCATTTTGTCATCAAACACGTCTACGTTTATGCGATTCGACAAAGAATCAACCGTCAGAATTCTCTCACGTTGAACGGCGGCTTCTAGAGCATCGTAATTCAGCGGCGGCAAGGCCGTGACGGCAGTTCGCACATCATCCCATCTGTCGACAACGCAATTCTGATTGATCTCTGAGTAATTGACACCTTGCTGAGGAACACCGTCAACGACGAATTGGAACGCAGCGACGCGAACCGATGCTCTCCGATCATTTCGAGTTCCATAGGCAGCTTCGCAAATCGTGTCCGTTAGTTCGCGTTGAAGCGCATGGACCAGCTGATGCGACGTCACTTTCGTGATACCCCATACCGGCTCGATCTCATGCCTACTTCCAACTGCCAGCACGATTTCGTCGATTCTGCCGAAGATTGGACCGGTGTCGCGCACCACTTCTTCGATTCGCCGTAGTGATTGCATGAAGAGTTGCAAATCATCTTGCTCAGCCCATTTGATCACGGACTCTACATGCCGGATCAGTTGCTCAATGCTACGTGATGCGGTATCGAATTCTTCAATGCTTGAACCTTGAATGTCCTTCGTCACTGCGTCTGCTCCGTTTCGGTGTAAAACACCAGGAGAGTCCGACACACGCTTAAAACGACCGGCTGGATACTGCCAGACCGACTTTATCCGAACTTTCGCATAATCTCTCTTGCTAAATTCAAGTCCCTCTCCGCATAGACTTGAGTGACATCTGCGGTGGTATGTCCCGCGACCACTTGAGCAGCCTCAAGACCATGTTGGCCACGAATCTGAGTCAAAACATTGTGACGCAATTGATTTGGAGACCAAATGGCAATTTCCGATTTGATGCAAGCGCGACGAATTGCACGGCGATAGCTGTCGCAGTCGTAACGCTCTCGCGCTCGAGAGTTCGCCCCTTTCGCCCGCCGCGGCGAAAACAAGTAGGCGTTCAGGTCGGTCAGCAGAAATTGATCTACGACAGCCTTAGCCTTGGGCCCCAGCATCACCACCCGGCCCCGTTCGTGATGCTCCGTTTTGTGTTCATTGGGCCGATATTCCCACACCTGGCCAATCATTGTGATGTCCACCGCTCGCATCGAAGTTGCTTCGCCTGGCCGGCAGCCGCAGGCCAGCTGGAGGTCAATCATGCCCCGCACAGGGAGTGTTACTAGTTTCCTGATGGCCTTGATGTGATCAGAAGGGACGGGCAAAACCGGTTCGCTCTCGTTGGCTTCAGTGCGACCTTTTTGAAGACCATGCAGCGTTTCCAAATCGCGATAGACGTTCCCTTCGACCAGTTGCTCTGCAGCGGCCCAGCGAAAAATCCGACGAATGCGACCGACTTGTTTGTTGATCGATTTTCGCTTCCAGCCAGCGCAGATCATCGCGTCGCGGGTTTCCTTCAGCATCCGCGGTCCGAAGTCGCCCGCATTGATCTCGCCGCAAGTATCTTTCAACACGCGGACTGCCGATTCGATGCAACTGACCTCGGACGTGACACGGCCGTTCTTTCGGTAGTGAGATTCAGCAAAGGGGATATATAGATCGACCAGCTGACAAACGGTCAAATCCGGACGCAATCCGGTCGCTTTGGCGTTCTGATCGGCGCGCCACTTCTTAATGTGCTCGCGATAACGGCGCTTCGATTCGGGAGAATCCCAGAGCCCCAGGTAGTTATCCTTGCCGTCAATGCGAACGCGAGCCTGACCGGTGGCCTTGTGAAGCGAGTATTTCGGAACCTTCATTGTGCGATTTCTCCCAATCTTCCCACAAAAGTGGTAGAAAAGTGGTAGTCATCGCACTCCCCGTATCGGGCAGGTGACGCAAGCTGCGTCTCGATAAGCACTTAAGCAGTGGAGGATAGGGGACTTGAACCCCTGACCTTCTGGCTGCCAGCCAGACGCTCTCCCAACTGAGCTAATCCCCCAATTGTGGGTTTGGACGTTTCAAGACCCGTCCAGGTTCGCGCCGATCACGTGCGAATCCTTGACGGTGACCGAAAATTAGCACGGGGCCCCAGTGCGTGTCAAGCGGTCCGGCGATCCGCTGCTGCGAGCCCTATTTGCGTTAACTACAGTATCATCGGTCCTTAGGAGAATCCAATTTAACGCAGAACCAGGCTTTGTCGGAAAACTTCGCCGCTCGGACACTCGCGCGACACGGCTGAAATGGTTCACTGCAGCTCAGAGCCGACCGATGCGACCTAGATTGAGGGCTGTTGGACCGCATCAGGGGCAGCGGTGTCCTAGGGCGCAGCGGTGGAAAAACGCTCCAAGGCGATCTGTTTGAGGCCTTTGAGGTCGAGTTTGCCAGTCCCCAGCACGGGGAGTTCCTCGACTTCGATAAAGCTGTCGGGAGCGGGTATAAACAGGTTTGGCAGGCCGAATTGCCGAAGGCCGTTGCAAATCTCCTCGGGCGATTTGGAGACTTTGACGTGGACCACGACGAGACGTTCGCCCTTGCGCTCATCGGGGACGGACGTAACGACCGCTTTGAGTTGCGCGGCTTCCTCATCATCGTCAATATCTCCGTTGAGCAACTGTTTCAGCGACTCCTCAACTTTGAGATGGGGAACCATCTCTCCGCCGATTTTTGAAAAACGCGACTGCCGGTCCGTGATTTGGATGAACCCGTCAGCGTCGATCTTGGCGATGTCTCCCGTCACGTACCAGCCGTCGCGAATGACCTTCTCGGTCAGCTCGGGGCGATTGAGATAGCCCTTCATCACATTGGGACCGGTGATGAGCAACATGCCGGGCGTGTCGCTGCCGAGATCTTCGCCCGTCTCGGGGTCGACGATCTTTGCGGCAACACCTGGAACCGGATGACCGACCGTGCCTTCCTTGGTACCGACTTGCGTGGTCATCATCGAACGGTGATTCGGAATATTGGCGGCGACTACGGGCGAGAGTTCAGTCGTCCCGTACCCTTCAATGGGACGCGTGTTGAATTTATCTTCGAACGCCTGCATGAGATCGATGGGGAGTTTCTCCGCACCGCAGATTACCAAGTCCACAGTTTCAAATTGTTCGGGAGTACAACGCTTGATGTATGACCTCAGGAATGTGGGCGTGGAGATAAGAATCGTCGCCTTATACTTCTGGCACAGCTTGCCGATTTGTCGGGCATCGAGCGGGCTGACGTGATAGGTCACCGCCATGCTGCGCGCGAGCGGGAGCCACAATGTTCCCGTGAAACCGAACGAGTGAAAGAATGGCAAGATGCCGATAATCGTATCCTTCGTCGTAAAGCTGAAAATCTGATCGATGGCTTCCACATTTGTGGAAATGTTGTGTTGCGTGAGCATCACGCCCTTGGGTTCACCGGTGGATCCGGACGTGAAGATGATCGTCAACAAGTCGTCGGCACCAATCTTGGTCAGCCCGAGCAGCCGTTCGAGCAGAAACGCCGGCGTGAGATAAGCAGCGGCGGCGGAAAGCACTTTGTCTGCTGTCGTGACTTTATTGCGGAGGTCGTCGACGTATACCACCTCGGCGTCCAGTTCGAGATTCAGCTTTTCCATCACCTTGCGGCTGGTGAGCACATGCTTGATGCGGCATTGGGCGATGCAGGAGTTCATGATCTCCGACGAGACGGTGTAGTTCAGATTGACGGGTACCCGCCGCGCGATGGAGAGCGAGGCATTGACCAGCGCACCGCCGACCGTCGGCGGGAGCAACACCCCGACCATGTTTTCATCTTTTGCAAGCACTTCGCGTTCGAGCAATCGGCGCAGCACCAAGGCGCGCGTCAGCGTTTGTCCGCCCGTGCATTCCTGGCCGGTGGAATCGGAGATTTTCAGGCGAAAGAGGCTCTTGCGGCAATTCCGCAGAAACTGCCGCGGCAAGACCATTTGCCGTCCCTTGCGCTGTTCCATAGCTTGGACTCCCAAGTTCTGGACCGCCTGCCGTACTTGGCTGACGTTGTCCGGTTGGTGGATTGGTTTTCCGAAGTGTATTGAGATGGGATACGGCCAGTGACGCGGCCATTTCCAGAAGAACTTTCCGCCCGAATAGCTGAAGATGCTGCCCCAAAGCTCGTCGAGATAGACAGGAATAATCGGGGCCTGGGTTCCTTCGACAATCCGCATCAGCCCCCGCTGAAACGGCTGCAGCTGTCCGGTCCGTGTGATCTGGCCTTCCGCAAAAATACAAACCAACTCGCCATTTTGCACTGCCTGCTTGGCTTCTTGCAAGGCACGGACCATTGCTTTGGGTCCCGCGCCGCTCTTGATGGGAATCGCCTTCATCGTCCGCGAGAGCCAGGCGAGGCCCGGATTTTTCGCGTAGTCGGCATAGACGAGAAAGCGAATCAGTCGTGAAGAGCTGGTGAGAATCAATACACCGTCGGCCCAGGAGACATGATTGGCCACGATCAGCGCTCCGCCGGATTCAGGCAAGTTCTGCTGGCCGATGACTCGCACGCGATAAACCGTTCGCGTCAGTAACCAGAAGATGAAGCGAATTGTGGCGCCGGGCAGCAGAGTGAAGATATAGATCAGGACTGGAATCGTCCCAATGCCGGTGGCCAGGAAGACCTGGCTGGCGGTCATGTTCAGTTGCCCTTGCATCACCGGATAGATCAACGAGACCAACAAGATTCCAGAGAATGTGACGAAGTTCGCCGCAGCCAGAATCGTGCCGCGATGAATTGCAGAGCTACGGTGCTGCAAGAATGCTTCCAACGGGATGTTGAACAATCCGGCACTGATGCCCAGCACAAACAGCCAAACGCACGACTCCACTAATGCCCGCTGCACACCGTCGACGGCTGCAAAGTCAACCGAACTGCCGGAACGGTACAACATCAACGAGCTGATCACGATGCCGAGCGTGCCCAACGGCACGATGCCTAACTCGACCTTGCCGCCAGACCACAGGCCCGCCAACAGACTTCCGAATCCCACGCCGACCACCAGTACGGCCATCAACATGCCGATCTTGGGACGGGGGAGGTTAAAATCCTCAGTTCCATAGATGTCGATATTGATGTTGGCCAATGAGGCAAGGAACCAGAAAAAGGCAATTCCCAGCGTGGCCCTCAGCAGATACTTGTTCCGCCACAGCATGCGCAGATTGCGCCCGGTGTCGACGATTGGATTGTGTGGAAACGACTTTCCGGGGTTCGCAGCCGCGACGCGGTGAATCCGAACACTCATCCACAACCCGATTGCCGCAACGCCCAACAACGCGGCGGCCGAGATCCAAAGTTGGTCAGTGCCGTCCGGCCCGGTAAGTCCATAGAGCTGGTACCCGCAGACATTGCCGGCGGCGGAGGCGACAATCGTGATTAATCCCATCCAGCCGTTCCCCGACGACAGCTTGTCGACGTGCAACAACTCGGGAATACTGCCGAATTTCGCCGGCCCGAAGAGCGCACTCTGCGCTCCCATTAATGCGACCACGGCGAACAAGCCGGTGGTGCTGCCGAAATAGATTGTGGCGACCCCGAGCAGCATGATCACGATTTCGGCCACTTTACAGCCGACGATCACGGAGCGTTTGCTGTACTTGTCGGCGTAGTAGCCGGCATAGGGCACAAACAACAAATAGGGCAGAGTGAAGCAAAACAGTCCGATCGACAGTGCGATGTGATTTTCAATATTCTGCTGCTCGAACTTCGTGATGGCGATCGATACGGCCAGCCAGCGGAACATATTGTCGTTCATCGCGCCCAGGAATTGCGTGGCCAACAGAGCAACAAAGCTCCGTGAACCAAGCTCCTCATCGGCGGTGGCACGTGTTGTTTGTTCCTGGGAACTCATAAAGCCGCTCCGGCGTTCGTATCAGCAAATTGTCGAGGCCGATAGGTTGTCCGGCTTCCGAAAACGGTCGGGGAGTTGAATGTTCAACGGCTAAGGTTAGCTATTTAGGCGAAAACCGACAATCTGTGCTACGAACGGTTCAAATCCTCATTGGTTGGGTAGATCTTTTGCAGTTCTGTGCAATGGAACACGGGACTGGTGTGTGTCCCGGCCGTGATCATCGCGCACGACCGCAATCGGTCGACATGGTTTCGAAAAAAACGGTGCTGTGTTGGCTTTGATTGCGGCGCAGCTCTGTTGTGGCGACATTGAGTACTGTTGCGGAGCTTTCTATCCGGACTCTCTCGACAGCTCAGTCGTGTGGACCCGTGTCGTTCCGCACGGCTTCGGGCGGGGAGGACTTATCGCCGACATCGATGATTGTTTCCATGACCGATTGACCGTGGAGTGTTGCTGAAGTTCTCCGCACCAGACCTCCCAATATTCCCACGGCCGCCTGATGCCGATCGCCATGCGGGAGCGGCACATGTCGCAAAATGACGCGGCCGTCGGGACGGATGACACGCGCGATTTCCCGCACTGCGGCTCGCGTGAGCGGCGTACGCTCAACGATCACTTGCCGCACCGTGTCGGCAGGAAAGGGAAGGGCGTCGGCACGGGCGCGGATCAATCGAGGAATCGTTCGTCCACGATTCGGCCCGAGAGTGACCGTGCGGCTAGGATTGATGTTCCAAGCGGACAAATGCCGGCCTTCGCCGCCAATGTCGAGTGTCAGGTCTTCCATTGCGAAATATCTCACGTTCGTCCGTCGACACCGTCTGTGGCAACTACAGCCGATACCTGTTTACGTCGTTGATCAATTCAATTCGCGAATCTGATTGCAGCCACAGAGATCACAGAGGTCACAGAGAAATTCACTGCAACTGATGATGAAGGGCTTTGAAATCGAGTGATGCAAATATTGGCGCTTACAAATTGTGCTGAACCGGCACGGTCCGCACGACAGTCGCTGCAGCGAATTCCTTACCGATTGCCTCAGTGGCCTCTGTGATCTCTGTGGCCAATAATTTTCGGATTCTCCATTGCGGTGTGGACGATCAGAGTCGTCTTCGGGATACGACCCCCGTTCCCAAGACGGGCCTGCGGGGGGAGTTATAACGCGCCGGGTTCCAGAATTCGACGGCACGCGTTAAAGTTGATGGGCGGTAACGGTTTACAATTGGCGCACCGATCCCATTGAATGTTCTGATCAAACGTGCATGAAAGATGACCGTGAACGACTCCAATTCACAGAATTCCACGCTCGATCCGCCTGCATCAACTGATGCGGAGCCGTCGGAGCCGATCATTTTCTTTGACGGGGTCTGCGGTCTGTGTAACCACTTTGTCAACTTCGTAATGGCCCGTGACCACGCAGGAATATTTCGATTCGCGCCACTTCAGGGCACAACGGCCGCCCGCTTGTTGAATCTGCCGGCTGAACAGGCACTCGACTCGGTCGTACTCTGGGACCGGGGTGACGAATACGACCGCTCCGCCGCCGTCGTCCGCATTTTGTCGAAACTGGGAGGGATCTGGAAGTTGTTGGCCGGTCTGTTTTGGATCATCCCGCTGCCGCTTCGAAACATTGCTTACTCATGCGTGGCCAAGATTCGCTATCGCCTGTTTGGGAAAAAAGAAACGTGCCGCTTGCCGACAGCCCAAGAGCGCGAGCGGTTTTTGGATTGACCCGCGCAGTTCGGATTTCATAGACGATTCACGCCGCCATCATCGACCTCTAAGGAATCGCCATGCGTTTCAGTTTCGTCTCGATCCTCTTGCTTGGCCTCTGCAACACGATTCAAGCAGCAGAGCGGCCGAATTTTCTGATATTCATCGCCGACGACATGGGCTGGAATGATTGCGGGGCGTACGGGCATCCGAACATTCGCACGCCGCACATCGATGAGTTGGCCCGGCATGGGATGCGGTTCGACAACGCCTTTCTGACCTGCAGTTCATGCAGCCCCAGCCGCTGCAGCATCTTGACAGGTCGATATCCGCACAACACCGGCGCGCCGGAATTGCACCAACCGCTTCCCGCAGATCAGATCACGGTGGCGAAATTGCTCCAAGAGGCGGGATACTACACCGCCGCGGCGGGAAAATGGCATCTCGGGCCGGACGAGAAGAAGAACTTCGACAAGTTGTACGGCGGCCGCGAGAACGTTTGGCAGACTGCAATCAAACAACGCCCCCGCAACCGTCCCTTTTTTATGTGGATGGCCTTTTTCGATCCGCATCGTCCTTATCGGCCCGGTACCATCTCACAGCCGCATCAACCCGACGATGCCGTGGTGCCGCCCTATTTGCCCGACGTTCCGGAAACAAAGCGTGATCTGGCGATGTACTATGACGAGATCACGCGAATGGATGCGGTCGTGGGAGAAGTGCTCGCGGAACTGGAAAAGCAAGGGGACGCCGAGAATACGGTGGTCGTGTTTTTGAGCGACAACGGCAGGCCGTTTCCGCGCGGGAAAACGACCATTTACGATAGCGGCATCAAGACGCCGTGGATCGTCCGCTGGCCGAAGGGTGTCGAGCCGGGCGGCGCGACGCAATCGCTGATCAGCTCGATCGACTTGGCGCCCACACTTTTGGAATTAGCGGCGATCGACGCCGGCCCGACGTTTCAGGGCAAGAGTTTTGCGCGAGTCCTCGCCAATCCGCAAGCCAAGACGCGTGAGGAAATCTATGCGGAACACAATTGGCATGATTTCAATGCTCACGACCGAGCAGTGCGTACGCTGCGATACAAATACATCGAAAACGGCTATCAAGATTTGCCCGGCACACCTCCAGCGGACGCGGTTCGCGGCGAGACTTACCAGGCGATGCTGCGTCTCCACGACGAGGGAAAGCTGCCGGCGAATCAACTGCAGTGCTTCGCCGTACCTCGACCTGCAGCGGAGCTCTATGATCTGCAGAAAGACCCTTACGAAATGCACAACGTTGCCGACGACCCGGCCTACGCGAAGATTCGCGATGAGCTGAAACAGAAGCTTGCCGATTCGCGCGAGGCGACCGGTGATCGTGTCCCTGAGCAACGCCGCCCTCGGAAATTCGACCGACGGACCGGCAAACGTGTGGACCGGCCGTAAGGTGATCTTTTCGATCCGCTCCGAAGCGCTACAATGACGGCAGATGATTTGCCAACTGCAGCCCGAGCTTGGGGAGCGCCCATAAGATGGATGAATCCAACGTTGACCGCTCTGACAACGCCAACGACCGCACGGATCCACCGCAGCACGATGTGGAACAGGAAATTGTCGATGTCCCCGGCGCGCCTGCCGGGCTTCGCTGGTGGCCTGCGGCATTGATCGTCGGTCTGGCCGTGGTTGTCGATTCGATCATGTGGTGGGTTGCTCGGGAGAATCGCCCGATCCAGTCCGTTACGCTCTGGCTGACGGGCATGATCGTGCCGGCCCTATTACTCATCTGGTGGATGTTCGCCAGCCGCGTCCGCTGGAAAACGCGGTTCATCGGACTGGGAATCGTCGTCCTAGGAGTTATCGGATTTCGCTCGATGTTTCGAGTCGACGAATTCACAGGTGAGCTGTTTCCAGTCTTGTCATTTCGTTGGTCACAAACCGCCGAAGCGGCTGCGGCTGAGTACCGTGAGACTCAATCAGTTTCAAAGAAAATGGCTGACTCGGGCGGCATCGATGAGATTGTCGTCACAGCGGGGGATTGGCCGCAATTTCGCGGGATCGACCGACATGGAAACGTTCCCGACTCAGGGATCCGCACCGACTGGGAGGAACATCCTCCTGAAGAAATCTGGCGGCATCCGATCGGCCCGGGCTGGTCGTCATTCATTGTCATGGGCGGGTTGGCGATCACGCAGGAACAGCATCTCGAGGACGAAGCGGTGGTCTGCTACGACGCGGAATCGGGCGAGCAAATCTGGTCCCATTCCGACCGAACTCGATTCTCCGAGAGTATGGGTAGCGACGGCCCACGAGCGACTCCGACCTATTTCGACGGGTTGGTCTATGCACAGGGTGCGACGGGCCAATTGAACTGTCTCGATGCGCACACAGGGGAGGTGGTCTGGGCCAAGAACATTCTTGATGACACGGGAGCGAAACTATTGCAGTGGGGAATGTCGGGTTCTCCGTTGGTGTTCGATGATCTGGTGGTCGTCAACGCGGGCGGGCCCGATAATGCCGGCGTCGTCGCATATGACCGACTGACCGGCGAACGCGTCTGGGCGGCGGGGCAGGGTGCCGCGTCGTACAGTTCGCCGCGTCTGGCCGAACTGCACGGAGTTCGCCAGATACTCGTCTTTTCCGGCAACGGACTGACCGGACATCAGCCGGAAACTGGAGACGTGCTGTGGCATTTGCCCTGGCAGGTCAGTCCCAAGGTCAACGCGATCGTCCCGTACCAAATCGGAGAGGACCAACTTTTCATCGCCTCCGGTTACAGCGTCGGTGCCGGATTGGTGAATGTCCTCCGAGACGGCGAGGAATGGACCGCGGAACAAGTCTGGAAGTCAATCCGTCTGAAAGCCAAATTCAATGACGTCGTCGTCAAGGACGGCTTTGTGTACGGTCTCGATGAAGGAGTGCTGACCTGCCTTGATCTCAAAACGGGCAAACGCAAATGGAAAGCGGGCCGCTTCGGCTATGGCCAGATCTTGTTGTTGGATGACTTGCTGCTGGTGCTCGCCGAATCGGGCGAGGTCCTGCTGATCAAAGCCGAGCCAAAAAAGAGCAAACCGCTCGCCCGGTTCCAAGCAATCGAGGGCAAGACCTGGAACCACCCAACACTGGTGCGCGGACGGCTGTTCGTCCGCAACGCGCGCGAAGCCGCCTGCTACGACATCTCACAATGAACGGCGCGATCAATCGCCGGAGCCGGACCACGGCCGCTTAGACGTAGGGTCCGCTGTGCGGACCGTGGCCAGTGACGTGCATCTCGAATGAACCGAGTGTGGTTTCATCGAAAACGGTTCGCACGCAATTCATTGAATGGAGTTCGCAGCCTGTTTTCGGTCTGCACATCTGACCCTACGGTCTGCCATCTCGATTCATCTGAAACATGGATCGTCATGCCCAGGATGGCCGCGATTGCGCAGCAATCGGGGCAGGCGCAGCCTGCAAGAGGCCGCAATTTCAGCGTCAAAATGTCATGCGTTTGCGCCAGACGGAGAACGGTGAAATTGCGGCCTCGTGTGCCTGCGGCACCCCGATTGCGTTGCAATCGCGGCCACCCGGAAGAGTCTTCGCTGTCGCGCACATTCCGGGGAATGCACCCGCGGTCGCACGCGCTCAAACTGGCCTCGCCTCAATCTGTGAAAGCGGATAACCTCCCGTCTCGCAAACCTCTCTCCCAGCTCAGCATTAGATGACAGTCCGCACTGACCACGCAACACTCGTTGCGTGCCGCGGCGTCGCAGCCGAGCGCGAGTCACCGAAGACGGACTTTCAAGATGTCGACCGCGACCTTACCGAACGAGCGCCTCGGGCCGATTCGCACGCTGGGTAAGACGACTCTGGCCGTCGTGGAAGCGGTCGGCGATGTGACGATCTTCTTCACGAAGATTCTGTACTGGATGTCGTCACGGTTGCCCAAACCGCGAGTGCTGTTGCCGAGCTTGTATCAAACGGGCGTGCTCAGTCTGCCGGTCGTGATCGTCACGGGTGGATTCATCGGCATGGTGCTGGCCGTTCAGACATACGACCAGTTTCGGCTGATGCATATGGAGACCCGCTTGGGGGCGGTAATCAATATTTCCTTGGTCAAAGAACTGGGCCCGGTGCTGGCGGCCACGATGTTGGCCGGCCGCGTAGGCAGCGCGATCGCCGCGGAACTGGGGACGATGCGGGTCACCGAGCAAATCGACGCACTGTGGGCGATGGGCGCCAATCCGGTGAATTACCTCGTTGTGCCGCGATTCCTGGCCTGTTTTCTGCTGATTCCCCTGCTGACGATTGTGGCCGATGCGACCGGAATTTTGGGCGGCTGGTTTTTCAGCAGCTATGTGCTGGGAATCAACAGCCACCACTACTGGCTGCACGCGATCGACTACGTCGGACCGTATGATCTGTTCGCAGGAACGTTTAAGAGCACGTTCTTCGGCGCTGCGATCGCCGTGATCGCATGCCATCGCGGGTTTAACTGTTCCGCAGGGGCCGAAGGAGTCGGCCGTGCGGCGACAGAGGCGTTTGTCTTCTCCTTTGTCTTGATCTTGGCGCTCGATTTCGCGCTCGGCGCATTTTTACAGGCACTGTACTACACCTTGTGGCCCTCGTACGGCGGCGGAATGGTGCTGCAGACTGATCCGTCGACCCTGATAGCTCACCTGGCTTGATCGCTTCTTCTCCAATAATGACGGCTCCCACTCCGATCCTGGAACTTCAGCACGCGTCGAAGAAGTTCGGCCGGCAACATGTGCTGCGCGACATCAATCTGAGCCTGCAGCGCGGCGAGACGCTGGTCGTCATCGGCGAAAGCGGCTGCGGAAAGAGCGTGACGATGAAGCTGCTGATCGGGCTCTTGCAACCGACGGCGGGCACGGCACTGTTGGAAGGACGCCCGCTCAGCGACCGTAGTGAACGGGAGATGGCACGTGAACGTCAGCGGTTCGGTTATCTCTTTCAAGGAGCGGCGCTGTTTGACAGTTTGGACGTCTTCGAAAACGTCGCGTTTCCGCTACGTCAGAATACGGTGTTGCCGGAGCAGAAGATTCGGACCATCGTCGAAGAGCGGCTGCTGGAAGTTGGATTGCCCGTCTCCGTCTGCCGCAAAAAGCCGGCGGAATTGTCGGGCGGAATGAAAAAACGGGTCGGATTGGCCCGCGCCCTGTCGCTGGTCCCGGAAATCATGATGTACGACGAACCAACAACCGGCCTGGATCCGATCATGAGCGACGTGATCAACAGCCTGATCCTACAGACCCGCGCCCGCCGTCCGGTGACGAGCATTGTCGTGACTCACGACATGACAACCGTCAAGAAAGTGGCCGACCGCGTCGTGATGTTCTATCCGCTGTCGCGCCTGCAACCGGACGAACCACAGATCATTTTCGAGGGAACCGCCGAGGAGGCGTTTTCCTCCTCAGATCCCCGCGTCTCTCAATTCGTCAACGGAGAAGCCGGAGAGCGAATTCAGGAGTTGGCGGTCGCATGACATGTCAAAAAATTGACGCGCCAACCCCCACCGACAGATGCAGCCATTGAAATCCTCTGAGGGAACGGATCGATGATAACGGAGCGTCAACTTCAATTTCGCGTCGGGCTGTTTGTGATCACGGCCACGATTGTGGCCGTCTGCCTGGTCTTCACGTTTGGTGAAATGAACCGGCTGCTGCGCACGACCTACACATTGGCGGTGCACTTCGATCAGGCGCCCGGAGTACAGAAGCAGACGCCGGTCCGCAAGAACGGACTGAACATCGGCCAGGTCAGTGACGTGACGTTTGACGAGCAACGCGGCGGAGTCACCGTCACGTTGGAGATTGAGGAGCAGTTCCGGCTCCGCCGCGACAGTCAGGCGCAGTTGACGTCGTCGCTCTTAGGAGATGCCAGTATCGAATTCACCCCGGGACAGAGTGACGAGTTCTGGCAAGCGGGCGACGTGCTCGAGGGAGAACCGCAGGTCGATCTGATGGCGATCGTCGAGCGTCTGGAAGGCTCTCTGGGCAACACGATGCGGTCGTTTGAAGCCACCAGCGCCGAGTGGCGCAAGGTCGGCGAAAACGTGAACAGCCTCGTGGAGACCAATCGCGGCAACATTGAAGAGGTCGTGGAGCGTGCCGCGGAGTCGCTACATCAATTTACGCTGACGTTGAACAACGCGAACCAGATTGTGGGAAATCCACAGAACCAACAGAGCATCGAACGCGCATTGGCCGCGCTGCCCCAAATGGTGGAAGAGACCCGCGACGCCATCTCAGCTGTGAAACATGCAGTGCGTAAGGCAGACCGGAACTTGGACAATTTGGCGCACGTGACCGGTCCGCTCGCACAGCGCAGCCACTCAATTGTCTTGAAACTGGACAGTTCCGTCGGCAAACTCGATTCACTGATGGGCGAGTTGAATCAGATGGCCAAGATGATCAACGCCGAGGATGGCTCGCTCAAGAAATTTGTCGCCGACCCGGAACTGTACAATCACCTTAACCGGACCGCCGCTTCGATGAGCGTCATCATGCGAAATCTGGAGCCCGCCATTCGAGACGTCAGAATCTTCGCCGACAAGGTCGCGCGGCATCCGGAACTGATCGGCGTACGGGGCGCGTTTAAAGATAGCTCCGGATTGAAATAGAGCAGGGGGATGACGACCCCGGCAGCACTTGGTGTTCAGTCAGACCAAGCAGGGCGTGTGCCACTGGCTTTGCCAGTGCGTTGTTAAGGATTCCAGGTACTTGCACTGGCGAAGCCAGTGGCACTCAACTCCAACAGCCCTAAGAGCACGTTGTGACCATTTCACGCACGCCTAATAGTCGGGGATTTGGGCGGCGTTGCGGAGTTCCCAGCCGCGGATGAGGATTTCGTCGTTGGGTAGGATCACTTGCGGCTGCAGTTGGTAGTTGAACTCGTGCCGATTGTTGATCTTCACCGGGCTGAAATTGTCGGCGACGAACTCAATCGGAAAGTACTGGTACCACGGTTTGCGAACTTCCGGGTAGACGGTCAGCGTTTCGTAGCCGTCTTTGACCAGCGTCAATTCGCGGGTGCCGTAATAGGTGAAGTCGAACGACACCGGAGTAAAGCCGATCTCTTTGTTCTCGGCAAACACCCTTGCTCCGGGTGGATTACTGCGCACCGTGATCCGCCGATGCACGCAGCCGGTCATCGTCGCGCAGAAGAGAAGACTGCACGCGAGAATCGCCAAACTTCGAATTCCGAGGGGGCGGGGCACGAGGAGTTCGTTTTGAGAGAGGGTTCGCGGGAGTCGTCCAGTGGCGGTAGGCCTCCACCGCAGACGGCGGGGGATTCTAGCCGGATCGAGAAAACCTGCCAAGACGTTTCGCTCCGACTTTCTCAGCCGCACATTGCCCAATTCCCATGCCTCGGCCAGCGAATTGAGATTGCAGCCGGCGCATCAGAAGCAGCCCTCATAAATTGATTTCACCGACACAGTGCAATCCTGTAGAATCCAATCCGGCAATGTGCAAAATGCGTTCCCTCATTGCGTTACGGATTGAACGTGGACTTCGAATACCAACCAACGCTTACAAGCAACCTGCTCCAACTCAGGCCGCTGCGGCAAGCAGACTTTGACCATCTCTACACGGTTGCCGCCGACCCTCTGATTTGGGAACAACATCCCGACAAAAACCGCTGGGAATTGGAGCGCTTCAATGCTTTTTTTCGCGACGCACTTGAATCCGGCGGCACTCTGATCGCGATCGATGCCCAAACCCAGCAAGTCATCGGCTCATCACGTTTCCACGGTTACGACCCGGAGAAGAACGAGGTCGAGATCGGCTGGACGTTCCTCGCCAGATCACACTGGGGCGGCACCTACAACCGCGAGATGAAGCGTCTGATGCTGCAGCACGCATTCCGGTTTGTCGAGAGTGTCATTTTTCTGGTGGGACCGGAGAACAAGCGCTCTCAGCGCGCTGTGGTGAAGATCGGCGGAATTCGTGCAGGATCGCGGCCGGACGCCAGTGGGCTGGAGAGCTACATCTACAAAATCACGTCTGGAGATTTGTGAGAATCGATTCTGCGTAGGTCATACACGCGATGGCGCGTTCATTATATTGCGCCATCACCAAACACGTTCAACAACAATCGGCCAAACACTGCACCATGCCTGACGTCGTCTTGGGTCAGATTTCACACCTCGTGACCTCAGGCATCAAACGCGGACCAGCCGCTTAATAATTAGCCTGTTGTTGCCGAATGAGATCGCAGCGCGTGCTGATTGGCAGCCTATCATCGAATCCGATGTTGAAATCGACATCCCAAAGCGTCTCTCGCAACCAATTGCGTCAGCAAGTTTTGCAGAAGAGCGCAACCGGCCATTCGGCAGAGGACCATATGGGATGACGGCGAGAACTTCCGACGGAGTGGCCGCGGACGACTTGCTTCGCATCGTCGACGGGTTGCACCGGGATGTGAAGTTGGCTGATTCGGCAATGTCGATTTTTCACCACAGCGTTGCCGATTACGGGCAAAGAACTGCCGAGCATGTTGCGGAATTGGGTCAGTCACGTTGCGTGAACGAAACCAATTATTCAGATCCCTGCGTTGAGAATCTCAAAGTGGCCGTCAATCCCAGGGAAGTATTTGCACACATGGGATAATGCACTACAGTTCAAATGACGTGGTCAAAATCCCCCCGCTCAATGACCGCTGGCCGCTCACGGTTCGAATTCTTCACCAGCTATCCCCCGCCGGACAACCTCCCATCCAGCGGTATCAGTCAAGGATTTGAGAATGAAGGTGCTCATTGTCGATCACGTCAAGTTTATCCGCCGAACTCTCGCATGCTTGATCGGCGGACACGGTTTCGAAACCGTGACTGCGGAGACTGGAGCCGCGGCGCTGCAGTACTTGCTGAATGATCCGTACATTCACGCGGTCGTCACCGATTTGCACTTACCTGATCTCTGTGGTTCGGAGATTATTGAGGAGGCGAAAAAAATCACGCGGCTGACTGACACCGGCATTGCCCCCACGCCGGCATTCATTCTGCTGACCGCTGAACGGAATGAGAAAGTGCTGGATTCGGCATTGGAGAGGGGCTTCGTGCAAGTCATGCGCAAACCGCCCGACGAAGCAAAACTGATCGCGCAGCTGCTGAGCATCCAGGAAGACACCCGAGACCAACCGCCGGTCGCTTCGGCGAATTCAGAGGCCGAACCGCAAACGCCGCTGAAATGCCCATTGCACCAAGATATTCCACTTGCCAACGACTTGGTGGCCGCATTGGCCACGATCGGCGAAGCGGTCGACGCGCTGATCTCTTTTGATGACGCCGATGGCGTCCGCCGGCTCCACAAGGAATTGTCGCCGCTATCTCAATTGGTGGAGGGTTTTCTATCGGAGCACTCAGTCAGACCGCTGCCACAGTCTCAGGCGTTTGCCGGCACTTAGCCCTGTCCGCAGGAAGGCTGCTTCGCTCGCGCAACCAACACCGACAACGCGTTGCCGTGATTGGTTCATCGATTGACAGAGCGACCGTTCGTGAGCAACGATGCGTGCGCCGTTGCAGAAGGAGCGGCCGTTGTATGATCACCCGGTTGTCGCCGAGCGAGATCGCAGCGAATGTTCAACAGCACACCTGACCTACGGCAACTTACCGTTCGCCCGCCATCGGATTATGCCTTCGCGAGATCCCGCAATACCGTGTGCAAGATCCCGCCGTTGCGGTAATACTCCACCTCCACCGGCGTATCGATGCGGCAACGGGTGGTGAGTTTGACCTCGCTGCCGTCCGCTTTCGTCGCGGTCACTTCGACGTCTTGCCCCGGTTTTAGGTCGTCGGTTATGGCGATGTTGAACGTTTCGCTGCCGTCAAGGCCGAGTGATTCGCGGTCCTGGCCTGCCGGGAATTCCAGCGGCAGCACGCCCATACCGACCAGGTTGCTGCGGTGGATCCGTTCATAAGAGACCGCGATCACCGCCCGGATGCCGAGCAAATAAGTCCCCTTGGCAGCCCAGTCCCGCGAGGAACCGGTGCCGTATTCGCTGCCGGCCAATACGACCAGCGGCGTGCCGGTCTCTTTGTATTTGAGCGACGCGTCATAAATCGACATCTGCTCGCCGGTCGGCAAATACGTCGTCACGCCCCCCTCAGTGCCGGGGGCGAGCAAATTTCGCAGTCGGATGTTGCCGAACGTGCCGCGGGTCATCACGCGGTCGTTGCCGCGACGGCTGCCGTAGCTATTGAAGTCCTTGATCTCAACGCCGTTCGCCTGCAGAAACAACCCGGCAGGAGCATCCGGCTTGATGGCGCCGGCGGGGCTGATGTGATCGGTCGTCACCGAGTTCCCGACCATGACCAAACAGCGCGCCCCATTGATCGACGCGATCGCCGGCGGCTGCGCGGGCATGTCGACGAAGAAGGGCGGCTCCTGAATGTAGGTGCTGCTGTCTTCCCACTGGAACAGGTCGCCTTCACTGCCGGTGATCTGCTGCCACTCCGGTGGGCCTTCGGTCGCATGGCCGTATTGCTTGGCGAACATCTCGGCATTCAGCGAGTTCTCAATCGTCTGCGCGATTTCCTGCTGCGTCGGCCAGATGTCTTTCAAGAAGACGTCGTTCCCGTCGGCATCCTGACCGAGCGGATCCTGGCTCAGGTCGATGTCGGTCGTGCCGGCAATCGCATACGCCACCACCAGCGGCGGGCTGGCCAAATAGTTCGCCTTGACCTGCTGGTTGATCCGCCCTTCAAAATTACGATTGCCCGACAGCACCGCCGCCGCGACAAGGTCTCCCTCGCTGACCGCCTTTGAAACGGGAGGCGGCAACGGGCCGCTATTGCCGATGCAAGTCGTACAGCCGTAGCCGACGGTTTGGAAGCCGAGCGCGTCGAGGTCTTCGTTGAGGCCTGATTTCTCGAGGTAATCAGTGACGACACGGCTGCCGGGCGCGAGGCTCGTCTTCACCCACGGTTTTCGCGTCAGTCCCTTCGCGCGGGCGTTGCGGGCCACGAGTCCGGCGGCCACCATGACCGACGGATTGCTGGTGTTCGTACAAGACGTGATCGCCGAAATCACTACCGCGCCGTCGGTGATCTGCGAACTGCTACCGTTGTCTTGCACCGTTACCGGAGCTGACGGCGCGCTCTTTCCAAATGTCTCGCTCAGATCCTTCCGCCATTGCCGCTGCATGTCGGTCAGCAGAATGCGGTCCTGCGGGCGCTTCGGGCCGGCCATTGAACTGACGACCGTGCCGAGATCCAATTCCAGCGTGCTGGTGAACTCCGGATCGGCTGAGTCGGCGGTGTGGAACATCCCTTGCGACTTGTAATACCGCTCGACGAGATCGATCTCCGCCTCGGTCCGTCCCGTACGGCGAAGGTAGGCCAGCGTCTCGTCGTCGACGGGGAAAAAGCCCATCGTTGCGCCGTATTCGGGAGCCATGTTCGCCAGCGTAGCGCGGTCGGGCAGGCTCATTTGTTGCAGGCCGGGTCCGAAGTACTCCACGAACTTGCCGACCACGCCATGAGCGCGGAGCATTTGCGTCACGGTCAGCACCAGATCGGTCGCCGTGCTCCCCTCAGGCAATCGGCCGGAGAGTTTGAACCCGACCACTTCCGGCGTGAGCATGTAAATCGGCTGACCCAGCATGACCGCTTCTGCTTCAATGCCCCCCACACCCCAGCCGACAACACCCAAGCCGTTAATCATCGTCGTATGGCTGTCGGTGCCGACGAGGCTGTCCGGAAAGGCAACGCCGTCGCGGGTGAGCACGACCTTCGCGAGATACTCAAGATTGACCTGATGCACAATGCCGGTCGCCGGCGGAATCACGCGGAAATTCTCAAACGCCTGCTGCCCCCAGCGGAGGAATTGATACCGTTCACGGTTCCGTTCAAATTCGCGCTCGACATTGTGCTCTAAGGCGAGACGACTCGCGAACTCGTCCACCTGCACGGAGTGGTCGATCACCAAATCGCACGGCACGAGCGGATTGATCTTTTGCGGATCGCCCCCCATCCGCACCATCGCGGAGCGGAGCGCCGCCAGATCGACGACCGCTGGGACACCGGTAAAGTCCTGCAGCACCACCCGCCCCGGCTTGAAGGGAACTTCGTCCTGCGCGACATTCTTCGCGTTCCAGGCAGCGAGCTTCGTCACGTCCTCCTCATTGACGACAAATCCATCCACATTTCGCAAACAGGCTTCGAGCAACACGCGAATCGAATACGGCAGCTTTTCGATATGCCCGATCCCGTCGTCAGACAGTTTGCCTAGCCGAAAATACTTGTATTCGCCGCCCTGAGTGCTGAGTGTTGCTTCCGCCCCAAATGGATTTCCCCCGGACATCGACTTCCTCTCCCCGTTTACGCAAATGAACCGTCATTCCGGCGGATAACCGGCTAATTCTCCAGAATCTCACTGCTTCGAGCGTTGATGATATCAACCTCACCGGCAAAAGAGAAGCGCCGGGCAACCGAGCGATTTTCGACTGAATGGAAGACTGTTTGCCACAGATTGAACACGGATCAACCACGGATTTGGGAATTATGAGAAGATGCCCTTGCAGGCAATTTTGACACGTCTCGATTTGACGCTGTTCAAATGACACTGACGACGAGCTCAATGTGAGGGCAACCCTTTTCGTAATCCCTTAATTGCCTCATCAGTGTTTCATCCGTGGCTTCTATTCCCGACGGGTCGCCGGCTCACCAGTGCCAGTTACGACACAAGGTTTCCCCCACCAACGTCTCACGGTATTCTGGTTGTTTCCAAAATATCCCTGCATCACTCTACGAGGACTTCATGCAACGACACAACGCGCGAATCGGGCTGATCCTGTTCGGGATTTACCTGCTGCTCTACGGCGGCTTCGTGTTTATCAATGCCTTCGATCCGGAAACGATGGAGCTCACCCCGATTGCCGGAGTGAATCTCGCCATCCTCTACGGTTTCGGCCTGATTATCGCCGCGCTGGTATTGGCACTCATATACGGCTGGTTGTGCAAGCCCACAGCTGCTGACGCGGATGTCGAGGAGGTCAAGGAATGATCTACGAGGCCTCCTTCGTCGCGGTTGCCTTTTTCTTCGTGTTTGTCGCCATCACGCTGGGGCTGAGCTTTTATCTCGGCAGCAAGGCGAAATCTTCCAAGGGCTACTTCACCGCTCACGGCGAGATTCCCTGGTTCGTCAACGGCGTCGCATTTGCCGGAGATTATCTGTCAGCGGCGTCGTTTCTGGGCATCTGCGGAATGATCGCATTCTACGGATACGACGGGTTTTTGTACTCCATCGGCTATCTCGCCGGATGGATCGTGGCGCTGTTTGTCATCGCTGAGCCGATGAAACGTCTGGGAAAATTCACCTTCGCCGACGCCCTCGACGCCCGTTTCCAGTCACGAGGCATCAAACTCGCCGCCGGGATCAGCACGCTGGCGGTCAGTGTGTTCTATCTGATTCCGCAAATGGTCGGCGCCGGCGTGCTGGTGCAGCCGCTGCTCGGTTTTCCGCACTGGGTGGGAGTCCTGTTGGTCGGCGTGACGGTGATTCTGATCGTCGTTTCCGCCGGAATGGTCTCGACGACGTGGGTCCAGTTTCTGAAAGGTTCTCTGCTGGTCGTTTTCAGCGCACTGCTCACTTGGATGATTCTCAATCGCGGTTTCCAGACCGAGCCGGGAGGCGAAGACGGTTATGTCTTCCGCACGCTCGGCCCTGTCAACAGCGCTAGCGACTTCGCTGGTTTGCCGGAATTGCAAGACGCTGAGGAGATTCCACCATCGGGAGCGTGGGCCAACTTGCCGTACCGGCGTTTCCGAAACAAAGAAACAGGAGTCGTGTCGGTCTGGAGACTTGATGAAACTCAGCCGGATGAAATCTATCTCCGCGAGGCACAAACCGTCGCCAAGACGTCCGACGGCACCGTCTATGTCAACGGACAAGAGAAAGGCAGCAAGAAAGGCGAGGCCGAACTGCATCCCGTCGGCAACATCACGCGGCTTCCAAACGATGAATCAAAAACCGGACCGGTTGGCCTCCTTTCATTCTTTAGCACACTGCAAAACAGCGAAGTGCTCCTCTGGGGTAGCAGTCCGGCGATCAAGGATGAAGACGGCTCTGAGACGACGGTTTATTACCAGAAACCGACCCCCGGCAGCCGCGTGCTGCGCCCCGGCGAGCACCCCCGCTTCAGCGGAATCCGCAGCGGAAAAACGCTCGACAAGCTGAACTTCTTATCGCTAATGCTCGCACTGTTTTGCGGGACCGCCTCGCTGCCGCACATTTTGATTCGCTATTACACGGTCAAAGACGAAGCCTCAGCCCGCAAGAGCACGATCGTCGGCATCGGCAGCATCGGCTTCTTTTATGTTCTCACGCTCTACATGGGCCTCGGCGCAATGACGAGCGGATCGATGGATGTCACCAACAGCAATATGGCCGCCCCGCTTTTGGCCCGCAGCATGAATGAGTGGCTGTTCGCCGCGATCTCAGCAATCGCCTTTACGACAGTGCTAGGTACAGTTAGCGGATTGATCTTAGCCTCCGCCGGCGCTGTTACGCACGACCTCGTGACACACGTCTTCCGAGTTGAACTCAGCGACTCGGAAAAAGTTCGCGTCGCAAAGATTTCCTCGGTTGTCGTCGGTGCGATCGCCATCGCGCTGGGTATTTTGTTTAAGGAACTGAACGTCAGCTATCTCGTCGGCTGGGCCTTCAGCGTGGCCGCTTCAGCCAATCTGCCGGCGCTGGTGATGCTCTTATTCTGGAAAGGGACCACCCGCCAAGGCATCATCGCCGCTGTCACCGTCGGCATGGTCAGCTCATTGGCTTGGATCTTACTGAGCGCCGACACGTTCTCCAAAGTCTATGGCCTCCCCGCAACCGACGCGGTCGTCCCCTTCAGCCAACCGGGAATCGTCACGATTCCGCTGGGGTTTGCAACGTTAATCGTGGTTTCCCTGCTAACAGCCGCAAAAACGGCGGATGATTGAGCCCCGCCGCTGGTGCGTCTTCTGAGATCGGACAAAACAGATGCGTTGCTTTCTCTTCGTTTTGATCCTTGCCGGCGTCTGCGCCGACGGTCATGCGCAAACAAAACCGCCGGCCGGCCGGTTGTTGAACCTTCAGATCGACACCAAACTCGTCCCCGGCCCTGCTGCGGTCGATGTCCTGCTACCACCAGAATACGACAAGTCATCGGATGCCCTGCCGCTGTTTATCTGGCTGCATGGGGGAACCTCCGGAAAAAACATACTCGGAAGACAGTTGCGCTCACATGTGCAAAAAGCATGGGCCAACGGCGATCTCGTGCACTGCGTCGTTGCCGCACCGGTGACGGGTGCATCGTTCTTCATCGACTGGCACGACGGCAGCAATCAATGGCACACCTTTATTACCGGACAGATGTTGGACGAACTGCGAAAGAAATTTCGTATTCGCAAAGATCGCGCGGGAACCATCATCGGCGGCAGTTCGTTTGGCGGACAGGGGGCGCTGCGTGTCGCCTTTCGCGATCCGGACAAGTTTGCCGCCGTGATATCAATGGCGCCCGGGTTCCCCGCGGTAACAAAACTCACCGATTGGGACATCAGCTATTTCAGTGATGACGTGATGCGGGACCATGCCGCGCGATTTGGCGATCCGGTGGACGAAGCATTTTGGCGGCGGACCCATCCCCCGACGATGGTCATCGACAATGCGAAACAACTGCGCGAGTCGGGCCTGCAAATCCTGATTGAAGTCGGCGACGAAGACGCCAACGGCAATTTCCGTTCCGTCGAATTGCTGCACCGCCTGTTGTTCGACGCGGCGATTGAGCATGACTATCACCTGCACCGCGGAGCCGAGCACGTCGGCCGCTCCAAAGACTGGCGATTTCCCGAAGTCTTCCGCTTCGCGTCCCGTGTCCTCGACCCCGACCTGCGCCCCGATCCGGCGGCGGAGCGGCATCTGCGCAAAGCGAAACAACGTGGCCGTTACAAACCGCGGACGACAAACGAACTCCCGCTGACCCCGCATGTCTTCAAGAAGCCGGCTCCCCAGTAGATTTCCGCGGAAAACCATGGCCGGCCGGATGTAATCCTACGGTTGCCGCACTTTTTGTGCGTCCTTTTCATCCGTCGTTCGTCTCTATGGGTGACGAGGCAGTTGCACAGCCAAAATGATCACTTTGACAACAAGGAGACGAAATCATGAACGAGACGAGACCTGCTGAGTTTTCCGGAGAGAGCCGCATCCATATCGGCCTCGCGGTCAAAAACTTAGACCAGTCGGTCGATTTCTACCAAAACCTGTTTGGCCAGTCCCCGGTAAAAATGCGGCCGAATTATGCGAAGTTCTCGGTTGCACAGCCGCCGATCAACCTCGCAATCAACGCGGTCGGCGGCGACACAGCGCCTATTCACCCTGTCAGTCACTTCGGCATCGAAGTAAAATCGACCGACACGGTCATCGAGACCGCCGACAGGCTGCGGCAAGCGGGAGTCGCCACGGAAGAACAGAATCACGTGAGCTGCTGTTACGCTGTCCAGAACAAGGTGTGGGCCGCCGATCCAGACGGCAATCAGTGGGAGGTCTACGTCGTCCTGGATGACGACGCTGCACAGCACCATTCGTCGGCGGAGGACTGTTGTACTGTTGATTGCTGTTCCGACGAAGAATCTCCGGCAGATTGTGCTGACTGCAATTGAGGTCCAAACGTGACGGCCACACCCTCGACTGAATCAGTTTGGTTGCAGTTGAGCGATGACCTGCGGCGGTTTATTCGCCGCAGGGTCGCCGACGATCATCTCGCCGACGATCTGTTGCAAGAGACGTTCGTGCGAATCCACAATCGTCTCGACACGCTTCACGACGCGGACCGCCTGGCAGGCTGGGTGTACCAAATCGCCCGCAACGTCATCTACGATCACTATCGCAAACCGGCGCGCGGCCAAGTTCAGCTCGAAGGAGCGGACCTCACCGACCACGATGCCGATGCCGACCCGCGCAGTTGCCGGGCGGCGGAGTGGATGGAAGAAATCGTCAACCGGCTCCCCGACACATACCGTGAGACAATCCGGCTCGCCGAGATCGACAAACTGCCGCAACAACAAATCGCCGACCGGCTCGGCTTGTCACTCACCGCAACCAAATCCCGCATCCGCCGCGGCCGGGCCGTTCTCAAACAAGAACTACAGCAGTGCTGCCGCTTCGAGTTCGATCGCCGCGGCAATCTGTTGGACATCGACCCGCGGCCCGACCGCACGGTTTGCCGTGATTGCAGTGAACTCGAAGAATTGTAAGGAGGACAGGTGTGAGCACGGCTGCCAAGTCATGCTGTTCGGTGACTGCGATTGCGGTGTTTGCCTTGGGGCAAATCAAGCTATGTGGTGCAGACAACGATCATGCCAAATTCACCGTCAAACCCCACATCCACCAACTCTTCCTCGACGACGTCGGTATCGCCGAATTGAAGAATCTCACGCGCATCGTGCATCAACCGCAGCGGCATCCTGACAATCCGTTGCTGGTTGCCGACACACGTTGGGAACGGGGCTGCCAGGTGTATGGGACGGCAATGTTTGATCCGGACCTCAATAAATTCCGCCTGTGGTACCTCACCGGCCCCCGCGACCGGGGGATCAAGCCGCTCAAGCTCGACGGATATGAACGCCCGCCGCACACCACGCTCGTCGCTTACGCCGAATCGAACGACGGGGTGCATTGGGTCAAGCCGACGCTGGGGCAGTTTCCCTATGACGGCGATACGCGGAACAACTTGCTCAACATCGGCCGCTGGAATGCGGAGGGGATCTCCGTGCTGCACGATCCGCACGATCCCGATCCTCGGCGGCGATACAAGGCGCTCTATTGGGACCACGGTTCGGGCGGCTGGAAGGTGGTCGACGGGAATCGGCCGTTTGCGATGGCGGGTCCGCATGACGGCATTCATGTGGCGTTTTCACCGGATGGGATCAACTGGACGGCATCAAAACAAAACCCGGTCCTCGGCGTCTATTCCGACACCAACCAAGTCGTGCTGTACGATCCGCGGATTAAGAAGTACGTCGCCTTCGGCCGTTTTGGTTTTGGGCGCAAATTGGCGCGTAGCGTCAGCGACGATTTTGAGCGCTGGAGTGAACCGCAACTCGTCCTGCAATGCGACGAGCGCGACGGGCCGGCGACGCAGATCTACGGGACCGGCATCGACCTGTACGAGGGCCTGTATCTGGGCATGATTTGGATCTACCGCGAAGGCGGCGACGGCAAGATCGACACGCAACTCGCCGTCAGCCGCGACGGCATCCGCTGGACCCGCGTCGGCAACCGGGCGACCTGGCTCGCCCTGGGACCGGACGAGAGTTGGGAAGGCGGAATGGTCCGCAGCACCGAACGGATTATCCGCCGCGGCAACGAGTTGTACATTTACTACTGCGGCGTGCACGGACCGCACGGCGGACCGAAGTTCAAAAACGTCGTCCGCAAACACCGCGTCGCGATCGGCCTGCTGACTCAACGCCGTGACGGCTTCGTCTCGCTGACGGCCGGTGAGCAAGCGGGCGAACTGCTCACTCAGACATTCAATCTTCCGCCCGGTGAGCTCTCCATTAATGCCGATGCATCCAACGGCGAGATCGTCGTCGCTATGTGCGACGCTGAAGGCCGACCGCTACCAAATCCGGGAAAATCAGCACCGGTGACAGGCGACGTCGTCGACAAAAAAGTTCAGTGGAGCAACTCGATTCCTGACGAAATGCGGGGACAGCCGGTGCGGTTACGATTTCGTTTAAAGCGAGCGAGTTTGTTTTCGTATTGGTGGGAGTAGTCGTCCGCCGGCCCTATTACAGCGTGTTCAAGCGGACCACCCACAAACCGAGGATCACCAACAGCGTCAGAGCGAGGATCGCCCGCCGCGCGGATACCGAAGTACTCCGCCACGCCGCCCGAAGTTGAATGGGAAAAAACGCCATCGCGATCGACAGCCCCACCAGCGCGAACGACAACGGGTGATAGTGCCAGGCGGTCGCCCAGTTCCCTTTCGCGAGATTCAGACAAGCGCGCGTCATTCCGCAGCCGGGGCAGGGGATGCCTGTGACCCGATGGGCCAGACAGGGCACGCCGCCGATCGACTCCGCGGGGATGGAAAACAATATGCAGACAACACCGATCCCCGCCAGCCCCGCGAGGAACAGACGCGCCAAATGGGTGTCGAAACTAGTCGCTGGTTTCATTATAGAACTTGTTGATTTCGGACTGCTGAATCGCAAGCGAGACCAGGCTCAGCCCAAACAGTGAGAGCACAACACAGATCAGCGGCAGATCATTGCTGACGCGCATTTGATTGTCCTCCTGAATTTCAATGATGCCTTTGGCCATTTTGTATTCGTAATAGACCGCGAAGACCCCACAAGTGACGATCGACAATAGTAACCACACGCCGAACGAAAAATCGTCTCGGCCCAGCCAGGCATTGAGAACCGCCATCTGTTTGTATTGCCAGATCAAACCGTAGATGCCGCAGGTGACAATCGTCAAGATAATTCCGAACGCGATCCCCACGATGGCGTCGGATGCAGGATAGGGCTCTCTGTTGCTCATGCGCGAACTCCTCTCGCGTGTGAATTGTGAATCACTCTATTTTTTAGCTTCTGTCGTACAGCGCGCGCTTTCGACGATTGTCCGTAGGGCCGGTTTCACCGGCCGCCCGTATTGGATGGCGTCATCATCACCTTTGGAACGATGCACAACGTCATACGCATCGTCCGGCACAGCCGGACCTACTTAACTTGTATTCGAATGGCTGCGAGCATCAATCAAACTTCCGGCAACTCCCACGGCTTGCGATACTCCGGCCGCGTCCGCAGCGAGTTCGCTTCGTCGTCGCCAATGAAAGTCTCCGATTTCGGATCCAAATGAATCTGCCGGCCCAGCTTCCAGGCAATGTTCCCCGCGTGGCAGAGAATCGAGGACGGATGGCCGACCGTTTCCAAATCGGCGTTCGGCTTCTTGCGGCTCTTGACGCAATCGATGAAGTTCTGAATATGCGTCGTCCCGTCGTTGTCCCCTTTGCCTTCGGCCAGCGGTTTGTGCTTGGGACCGAAGGCTCGCCAGCGGCGGTTGCCGATGATGATGTAGCCCTGATCGCCGTAAATCGCCGCTCCCTCGCCTTCGCCCTGATAATTGTACGGCGTCCAGACCCGCATTTCGTACGTGAGAATCTTGCCCGCGCCGCCATCGGAGCCGGGGTATTCGTAGTTGACCTGCAACGTGTCGGGCCATTCTTGAATGTCGTCGAAATACCACTTGCCGCCCAGCGCGGAGATTTTAGCCGGCATGTGCAGCGGCTTGCCGCCCGCCGCTTCGACGGCCGTGCTCAGCGCCCACCGCGCGTAATCGAGCCGGTGCACGCCGTCGTTCCCGAGATCGCCTGTGCCCAAATCAAAGAACCAGCGCCAATTGCCGTGGAACCGCATCTTGTTAAACGGCTTTTTCGGAGCGGGGCCAAGCCAGCGATCGTAATCGATGCCCGCCGGCGGCTCGCTATCCGGCGGATACCCCAGCGAACCCTGCTTGGTGCTCTCCCACGCCTTGGCCACCAACACATTGCCCAGCGCGCCGCTGCGAATGTAGTCGATGGCAGCAAGGAAATGCTCGCCGGTGCGGGCTTGCGTCCCCATTTGCACGATCCGGTTATGCTTTCGCATCGCCTGCACCATGCGTTGGCCTTCGAGCATGTTGTGCCCGTCCGGTTTTTCGACGTAAACGTCCTTGCCCGCCTGGCAAGCCAAGATTGTGGGAATCGCGTGCCAGTGGTCGGGCGTGCCGACGACGATCACGTCCAGCTTCGGATTCTCGATCAGCTTCAGAAAATCGGTCTCAGGCTTGGGGGCACGGCCTTGGATGCCCTTCACGATCTCGACACCCCGCGACAACCGTTGTGGATCAAGGTCGCAGACGGTGACGACGTCCGCTTGATCGCGGCCCGCGAAAGCGCTCATCAAGAACCGCGCGCGGCCGCCGGTGCCGACACAGCCGACCTGCAGCCGCTCACTCGCCGACGCTTTCGCGGCCTGAGCCTCCCCCGCAAGAGCCGCCGCTGCTGTAATGCCGGCCACGGAAGTTGCAGAAGTCTGTAAGAATCCTCGCCGATTCGTCGCCGACATGCTCGTCCTCCCCAGTTCCTAGTTTGGTGCGATGGAGTAGCGCCGCCTTCGCAGTACAGTATATCGCAGCCCCAGCCGAATTCACAATTCTGATGCCACAAGACAATCTCGCACTGTTCCCAGCACCTCAGTGCACGCCAATGAACAACTGATTTGATAAGATCGCACTGAACAATTGCGGTGGATGTTTGAGGAATTGATTCGACCGGGAGGATCCAAATGAGCCAGGGCGAAAACGGCGCAGCCGGCAATGACCACGTCGGGGATCTGGAGCAGGCAAGTCTCGACACCGTATTTCGTGACCTGAATTGTTCCCCTGATGGGCTCAATTCAAGTGAGGCACAGCAGCGATTGCTGAAGTACGGACCCAACGAGCTTGAAGAAAAAGAGCTCAGCAACCTGCAGAAATTCTTAAGATACTTTTGGGGTCCGATTCCCTGGATGATCGAAGCGGCCGCGCTGCTATCCGCCTTGATCGGCCACTGGCCCGACTTCGGCATCATCATGGGGCTGCTCGTTTACAATGCCGTTTCCGGGTTTTGGCAAGTTCGCAAGGCTTCAAACGCGCTTGCCGCCTTAAAAGCCGGGATGGCGCCGCACGCCCGCGCCTTGCGCGACGGCACCTTCACGTCAATCGACGCGGCGGACGTCGTTCCCGGCGACGTGATTCGCATCCGTCTCGGCGAAGTCGTCCCCGCGGATGTACGCTTCATCGAAGGCGACTACATCAGCATCGATCAGGCGGCGCTCACCGGCGAGTCGCTTCCGGTCAATAAAAAAGTGGGAGACAGCGGCTATTCGGGCAGCATCGCCAAGCAGGGCGAAATGAAGGCGGTCGTCATCGGCACCGGCAACAACACATTCTTCGGCCGCACCGCAAAACTGGTCGCTACGGCCGGCAGCGGCGCAACGCACTCTCAAAGAGCGGTCAGCCAGATCGGCGATTTCCTGATCATTCTCTCGGTCGTTTTGGCATTTATTTTGGTGGCTGCGGAAGTTCACCAAGATCTTCAACAGGGCAGCTGGGTCTGGACGGAATTTATCAATCTCCTCCGTTTGGTGCTCGTGCTGCTCATCGCCTCGATTCCGGTCGCCATGCCGACCGTGATGACCGTGACCAATGCACTGGGAGCATTGGCGCTGTCGCGAAAAAAAGCAATCGTCTCCCGGCTGGAAGCGATTGAAGAACTTGCCGGCGTCGATGTGCTCTGTTCAGACAAAACAGGCACGCTGACCAAAAATCAATTGACGCTGGGCAAGCCAATCTTATTTGCGGCCGACGATGAACAGCAGTTGATTCTCGCAGCAGCACTCGCTTCCCAGCGGGACGGCGGTGATCCAATCGACGGCGCGGTCGTGGCCGGGCTTCAGCAGGCGGATGTGTTGGAACAATATCAGCAATCTAAGTTCATCCCGTTCGATCCCGTCAGCAAGCGGACGGAGTCC
Source organism: Planctomycetales bacterium (assembly GCA_028285345.1). GTDB lineage: Bacteria > Planctomycetota > Planctomycetia > Planctomycetales > Planctomycetaceae > Symmachiella. The sequence continues at coordinate 550,772 of JANQPT010000044.1, read as the reverse complement.
GCCGTGACCGACGCTCAGGGCCGGGCGCTCAGGTGCTCCAAAGGCGCTCCGCAAGTAATTCTCGAACTATGTGGCCTCGACTCCGAGAAGACCGCGACCGCGCAGCACGCCGTTGCCGATCTGGCAGCGAGGGGAATGCGCGCGTTAGGCGTTGCCGAATCGGCCGATGATGGAGCAACTTGGAAGTTCCTTGGCATTCTTTCGATGTTGGATCCGCCGCGTGACGATTCGAAGCAGACGATCGCCCGCGCCAAACAACATGGCCTGCACGTAAAAATGGTCACCGGCGACGACGTGGCGATCGGCGCGGAGATCGCACGGCAATTGGACATGGGAACGCACCTGATCGCGGCGGCAAACGTGTTTACTCCACAAATGGACATGAGCCATTTGCCGGACGACATCAACACCTGCGTCGAACGCGCCGACGGCTTCGGACGGGTCTTTCCCGAACACAAATACGGCATCGTCAAGGCGCTGCAGGATCGCGGTCACGTCGTGGCGATGACAGGTGACGGCGTGAATGACGCACCCGCGCTCAAACAGGCCGACTGCGGCGTGGCCGTCAGCGGCGCCACCGATGCCGCACGGGCCGCTGCGGCGCTGATCCTCACTGAACCCGGCCTGTCAACGATCGTCGATGCAATCGACGAGTCGCGCAGAATCTTTGAACGAATTATTAACTACGTGATGTATCGCGTCGCGATGACTTTGGACATCATGTTCGTCGTCGTGCTGGCGACAATCTATTTCGGATTCTCGCCGCTGACGCCGGTGATGATCGTACTGCTGGCGCTGTTGGACGACGTGCCGATCATGACCATCGCCTACGACAACACGCTGTTGCCGAACGACCCGGTCAGGTGGCACATGCGGCGGCTGTTAATGCTCTCCAGCTTTATGGGTCTGCTCTCGCTGGTACAGTCGTTCGGCCTGCTCATGGTCGGAATGGCGTGGTTGAAGCATTCGGCCTGGCAGGATTGGATCGATCTCAACCCAGACCAAATACAGACCGCCGTTTTCTTGCAGCTTGTGGCGGGCGGCCATTTGCTGCTGATCGTGATGCGGGCGCGCGGACTCTTCTTTCTCCGCCCGTGGCCGTCGCCACCGCTGTTTATGGCAGTGGTGGGCACACAATTGCTGGCGGTCTTGATGTGTGGCTTCGGCTGGTTCGTCGAGCCGCTGCCATGGACGATCATTGGGCTGATCTGGTTGTACATGATCGTCTGGATGTTTCTGCTTGACGCCGCGAAACTGGTCGTCTATTCGCGAATCTCGGACACCGAAGTGAATCGACCCGCCTGGTATCGCAGTTTCCTACGCAGGCGGCATTCGGGGCACGCCCTAGCGGCGCCGGTCGGCGAAAATGCATAACGCACGAAGTCGCATCACTCCGGCAGCGAATCCAGAAACTCCTCGATCTCTTTGCGGCACGCGGCAGGAGACTGATAGAGCAGTAAATGTGGACCGTCCAATTCAACAACCTTGACATCGCCGCGCTGCCGGCGAAATTCGCGTCGAGCGGGGCGACCAATAAGTCGGTCATGGCGGGCATTCAAAACCAACAACGGAACCGGGCACGTCTGGTATTCGGATGTGACATCGACAGTGAGCGCCTCGTGAATCCTTGCGGAGAGCACGTGTGGTGCCGTCTTGCCGACAGCGTGAATTGCCGTGGCCTGCGCAGCGTCCGTGGCTGACAGACCCAGGACGATAAGCCGCAACAGGAGATTCGGCGGCGTCACGTGCGTGTAGCGGGCCGCCCATTTTCCGATCCAGCGGGGCAGGGGGCGGATCGGTCGCCTGAGAAAGGTGACCACAAGCACCAACGCCCGTAGATTCGGCGGCGGGTCCGCAGCCAGTTTAAGCGCCAACGGCCCGGAAAACGACTCAGCGAGAAGCACGAACGGTTCATCGGTCGGCAGCCGTTCCCGAACGAACGGGATCAACTCCCGGTAGCCAAGCACTTCCTGCGGCGGAAACTGAATTACTTGACTCGACCAGTTCTCAGGGAGGCACTGCACGAACGGCAGAAACAGATCATCGGTACCGTGCATGCCCGGCAGCAACACGAGACTTAACGTTTTCGAGGTCCTCACTCGCAACAGCCTCCTCAGAGGACGTACAATTCCGGGCAATACGGGACTTCCAGCAAACAACTCACTTAACAATGCCCGCCGACGCAATCACAATTCCGTTCCCTTATACCGCCGAAGTCACGGTCGAACGTTATCTGGACCGGGTCAAGATTGATCGTTTTTTGGTCCGGCATTTCCGGAATTATACGCGGCCGAGGATGCAGCGATTGGTTCGGTCCGGCCAGGTGTGGATTGACGACGTGCCGGCACAATCTCGGTTTCGCGTGCGGACCGGACAGCGGGTGAGGGTCCGCTTGATCGAGCCGCCCGATCAACTGATCGATGCAGAGAATCTCCCGCTGGACGTTTTGTATGAAGATACAAACTTGATTGTGGTGAATAAACCGCCCGGGCAAAGCGCGCATCCGGGCGGGAATTATCATCGCGGCACTCTGGCCAATGCTCTGCAATATCATCTCGATTGCCAGACTCCCTTACCCGGATTGCTGCGCCCCGGAATTGTCCACCGCTTGGATCGCCTGACCAGCGGCGTGATTGTGGCCTGTAAAGATCATCATTCCCACCGCCGCCTGTCGTTCTCCTTTCAGAATGGGCGGGTCGGCAAAACCTATTTTGCGCTCGTGCATGGACACGTCGCCGCCGATTGCGTAACGATTGACCTCCCGATTGGGCGACTGCCCGGAAAGTCGCGGATGGGAACCGAGCCATCTGCGACCAACGCGAAATCTGCGCTGACAAGATTTCAGGTTCTTCAACGATTTGAGCGGCCCTTTTCACTGGTCCGAGCCGAGCCGGTGACGGGACGATTGCATCAGATTCGTGTCCATCTCGCCAGCGCAGGGCATCCGATCGTGGCCGACGAATTCTACGGCACGGATCGGGACAATGTACTACTCGCTCGACAAGCCTTGCACGCCGCACAAATTCGCCTGACTCATCCAATCAGCGGGCATGACATGGAATTCTCGGCCCCGCTGGCAGCGGATATTCAAGCTGCAATCGCGCAACTCTCCGTAATTGGGCTGAGCGAAAGCGTAGTCAACGTGATCGACGTGCGAGAACCACAGCCGAAAGTCTGACGGTTGTACGGGTGAAGGACGTCGCCGACAGCAGCATTGGCGTTCGCATCTCGATTGGTCGATTTAGAAATTATCGCGCCGTCATTCGCTGCCCAGGCGGCAATCCATCGATCGCACCGCTGCTTCAAATCGTGAGGAACAAGTCATGTCACCTGCTACTGGAAATGATGCGGCTCTGGAATTGATTCAGCCATTCGCCGATTCGGCGTCGTCGGTCGTGGAAACGATGCTCGGCAGCACGTGCACGCTGGGTGAAATTGAGCCGGTCTCCTCCGGTCACCGGATGTACGAAGTGACGTCCGTGATTGGAATGAGTGGTCAGATGACCGGCGCGCTCTCATTCAGCATCACTGCCGACGGGGCAAAAGCAGTTCTAGAACGGATGACCGGGATTGAAGCGGAGGAGGTCGACTCCGACGTTCGGGACGCTGTCGGCGAGATGGCAAACATGATCGCCGGGTTCGGCAAGCGTCACATGGAGTCGTACGGTTTGAACATCGGCTTACCGCAGGTAATCGTGGGAGAGGATTACACAGTCTATTCCCCCCGCTGGGCGAAGCACTATTGGATCCGAATCACGACCGAATTCTGCGAGTGCACGCTGGACGTCGGTTTCGATCCCCCGAGTGACTGATCGTCAACTGGGACTCTGTGCGACTCACGAACAATAGTTGCGCACGCTGCGCAACTCCTCGAACACATTGTTCGTAAGTCCTCAGCCGTTTGGCGCAGTTTCGTCCGAAGGTCAGTTCCCCCGTAGGTCAGGCACGCTCTGATGCAGTGCAGATGAGTTGACTACTGCCAAGCAAATTCGGCAAACGCCGACCCCGCACTGCGCCATGCCTGACGCCGCCAAGGTCAGAGCGCCCCGCAACGCGTCAGGCATGGTTCATCGAATGGCGGACCTGCGATGTCACTGATTTGTATTGGTCATTCTTGGCGACCGCGTCAGAGCGTGCCTGACCTACATTTCCAACCACTGAAAGTGTCGTGACGCGGCACGCCGCCCGCGACCGCATGCGATCGGGTTGGGATTCACAAAATCCGTGTTTGATCCGTGTGAATCCGTGGCGAAACACTTTCCTTGAGTTTGGTGGCGCTGCGGCCGCGATTGCAGCCATGGATCAGAGCGCCATCGCGCCGACGTTGTCGCTTGAGGAATCCGCTTGCGCGGCAGCCGGCGGCGACGGTTCCGCCGACTGCGACACGCCGTCTTCCAGCACCAGTTTGTTGAGTCCGTCGAAGGCGGCCACCTTGTAGCACTCCGCCATGGTCGGATAATTGAACACCGTATCGCGGAAGTACTCGATCGTTCCTCCATAGGCCATCACCGCCTGCCCGATATGGATGATCTCCGTCGCCCCCGCGCCGATGCAATGTACTCCCAGCAGCTTCCGGGTTTCGCGATGGAAGAGGATCTTGAGCAGCCCCGTATCGTCACCCAAGATCTTGCCGCGGGCGATTTCCCGAAAGCGGGCGATACCCACTTCGTACGGAACGCGGTCGTTGGTCAGTTCCTCTTCGTTCTTACCGACCATTGAAATCTCGGGAATCGTATACAGACCGTAGGGCATGAGCTCGCAGCCGTGAAACGGTTCGTCAAACGCGTGACAGACGGCACGCCGCCCCTGTTCCATCGAGACGCTGGCCAGCGCGGGAAAACCAACCACGTCGCCCACCCCGTAAATGTGCGGCACCCACGTCTGCTGATTTTCATTGCACCACAACCGCCCCCGCTCATCGGGATTCAATCCGGCCGCCTCGAGATTCAGTCGCTCGGTGTCGCCGGAACGCCCTGCGGCGTACAGCACGCTCTCGCCGATTAGCTTCTTGCCGCTTTCCAGATGCAGCGCGATGCGATTGTCTCCGAGTCGGTCGATGCCAACAACGTCTTCGCCCAACCGAAATGTCATGCCCAATGACCGAGCGTGAAACAAAAGCGAATCAACGACTTCCGGGTCGGCGAATTCGAGCAACCGCTTACGGCCGTCAACGACTGTAACCCGCACTCCCAGCGTCGCAAACATGATCGCATACTCGACGCCGATCACTCCGCCGCCGATGACCACCAGCGAGCGTGGAATCTGTTCGAGTTTGAGAATCTCGTCGGAGTCGAAGACCGTCTCTCCATCGAACGGAATACTCTCCGGTCGTGCCGGCTGAGTGCCGCAGGCAATGAGAATCTTCTCCGCCGAAAGCGTAATTTCGCCGCCCTCTTTTTGCGTCACGGCGACCTCATGCGGACCGACAAATCGGGCTTCGCCCGTGTAGTTGTCGATGCCATTGCGCTCCAATTGGTCCTGCACGACGTCATACTCGTGCTCCACGACATGCGCGACTTGCCGGCGGAGATCATCCATCGTGATTCGCCGCTTGCGGCGATACTGTTCACCATGAATGTTGCGATGCTGGAAGCCGCTGAGATTCAGGATCGCTTCGCGCATCGTCTTCGACGGGATCGTTCCCGAGTGCAGGCAGACGCCGCCGATTTTCTCGACGTCGCGCTCGACAATCGCCACGCGCTTGTTCAATTTCGCCGCGGCGATGGCCCCCTTCTGTCCAGCAGGACCGCTGCCAATCACCAGTAAGTCGTATTGCATCGTACTGCACTCGCGGTTCGAGGAATTCAATCACGGGTCGCAAGTCCCGATCCCTGGCTCGAATTGGCGCAAGTCCATTGCACGGCGACGTAATCTTCACATCGAAGTTTAGGAGACAGGAACGACATAGGAATTTCAGGTAATCAGTGATTTACCCAAAGGAGAGGTGAACAGCGCTGACTTGTCCGGTCATGCAAAGCATAACAGTTACTCGGAGTGTAACGTTTAAAACACCGACCTCCGCCGACGGGCCTCCCAACCTAGCATAACTGGCGTGCCTTAACCCCTTGAATCCGTTGCAGTAACGACGACATCTCTATCCAAGGCTGATTCCAGAGGTTGCTCGCCTCAACTGCTCCCGGAACTTTCTCCAGGCCTTCGAAAGTGAATCTGGCGATCCTTGAGAACTTCCGACAGTGAGGACCTGTTTGCTGATCTCATCGATCGCTGAGATTAGGGAAAAAGCACGGATTTCTGCGGAACTCTCGCTCCAATCGCCTCAGCGGCGGAATCAACCGCCGACGAAGTCCGGCCATTTTCTTAAATTGCCGTGATCCTTTGCCCGCTGCACGTCGTTGCCAAAACCAGAGGTCGGCTCAGCACCAAGTTCACACCCGACATCACGCACCAGACGACTACCTCAAAGGGGTATGAAACATGTCCCAGGACATTTTTCTGGAAGAGGGGAAACCTCGCAACAAGATGCTCGCGTTGCTCATTCCAGCCGGAGTGATCCTCGCCGCCGTGGTGGGGGGTATGATTACCTTCTATCAGAATTTCGTGATCGACGTGCCCGATAAGCACGTAGCAATTCTGATCAAGAAGACGGGGCAGGACCTCAACAACGGCGACGAAATCGCGCCGACGCCGCAACACAAAGGAATCCAACGGGAGGTCTTGCGTGAAGGCCGCTACATCTTTCAATACACAACGTACGGCTGGGATTGGGAAGTGATTCCCCAGGTAGAGATTGAGGCCAACCAACTTGGTGTGCGCGTCCGCTTGCACGGCGACGACCTGCCGTATGGCGAGTTTCTAGCCAGGGACGAGAATCAGAAGGGAATCATCCCGGGCTATTTGAAGCCGGGTCGGTATGCCATCAACCCGCACGTTGAGCGCATCGAGATTCACAAGCCGCAAGTGATCGAAGCCGGCTTTAAAGGTGTGGTGACGAATCTCTCCGGCGAAATACCCACATTGCCCGAACACTTCGCGAAAGATCCCGATGGGGCGCTGTTGCACAAACTGATCGTCAACGATGGATACCGCGGCGTTCAAGCCACCACGTGGGAACCGGGACGCTACTTCTTCAATCCCTACGAACAACGGATCAGCAAAGTCGACTGCCGCAGCCAGCGGTTCAATCTGGCGGTCGAAGGCGACATGGGCTTTCCGTCCAAAGACGGATTCTGGGTCTCACTCGACGGGATCATCGAGTTTCGCGTCATGCCCGACCGCGCGGCGGAGGTCTTCGTCACCTACAACGAAGATACCAACGGTGAGAAGATCGATGAGGAAATCATCAACAAAGTGATCCTGCCTAACGCACGCAGCTTTTGCCGGCTGGAGGGATCCAACAAACTGGGCCGCGAGTTCATTCAAGGGGACACGCGAACGCAGTTTCAGGAACGATTTCAAGAAGCGATGAAGCACGCCTGCGAGCCGCTCGGAATCGAAATCATTCAGGCACTGATCACGGAGATCAAACCTCCCGAAACAATCGCCGAGCCGGTCCGCGCCCGTGAAATCGCCAAACAGGAACAAAAGCAGTACCACCAACAGACGCTCCAACAACAGTCGGAACAAAAACTGGAGAAGGAGAACGCACTGATCAAACAGCGCGAAGCGCTCGTCAAAGCCGAACAGGACGTCGTCAAGACCGTAACAGAAGCGCAACGAGCGCAGGGCGTCGCTGTGACTGAAGCGAAGCGCGATCTGGAAGTCGCTCGGCGGGAATTGGAGGCCGCCAAGGACAAATCCGCCGCAATCACTGCCCGGGGCAAAGCCGCGGCCGATGTGGTCCAGTTCCAAAACGAGGCGGAGGCGGCCGGTTGGAAACGCGCGGTCGAAGCCTTCAGCGGCGACGGCAACAAATATGCACAGTACGTGCTGTTTGAGAAACTGGCGTCCGCATATCGCAGTCTGATGATCAACACCGCGGACAGCCCGATCATGAAAATTTTTGAGGAGTTTGGGGACGACCAATCGCAGACCCCGCAGTCGACTTCCGTGCTCAAGGCGACCCAAACTGATGAGGCGCCCCGGTCGGCATCGACAACACTCGGCAACTAGACGATGACATTTCGGACTATCCTTCAGCCCTCGGCTCAGCCGCGGGACCGCTGCCACCGGAATCCTGGCAGGAGTAAGACATGAGTAAAGAACGCAGATTTCCGCAAATTTCGACCGGCCCCTGGATCAAAATCGTCTGCTTTGTCGTGGCGATCGCGGCCGTCGCATGGAGCACGTTTGAATGGACCATCAATCGAATCTATGTCAACGCTGAACAAATCGCGATTCAAAAAGACGGCACGATTCGCGTAGTCAAGAAAGGGCAAAGTTTGCGGCTGCGGTACAAAGGATTGTTCGGGACGGCGAAGAAGGCGGCGCCCGGACAATTCGCCAAAGAGCTGGACGGCGGCGGCTGGGAAGTCGGCGTGCTGGAGGAGATGCTGGGACCGGGCCGCCATTTCTATTGCCCCCTTTGGTGGGAACGAACGATCGTCGATGATGTCGTCGTCGAGCCGGGAGAGGTCGCGATCTTTACCAGCAAACTTGGCAAAGATCTGCCGCCGGGACAATTTCTCGTCGACGGAGAACTGGGCCAAACGGAGTATAAAGGCGAACTCCGCAAGGTCTACGGACCGGGCCGGTACCGCGTGAATGATTACGCCTACAGCCATCGCATCGTCAAAGGCGAGGAGATCAAAAAAAGCGGCAACCAAAAAAAGCACTCCGGCTGGGTCAATATTCCCACCGGTTACGTCGGTGTTGTGACCAACCTGACCGACAACCCGCTCACCGGGGCCAAAGCGGGCATTCAACAGCATGTCTTTCCGCCGGGCCTCTATCCGGTCAACCCCAAGGAACAAGAGATCGACATCATCGAAATCGGGCTGCGTGAAAAGAGCATCGTGATCGAAAAGCAGCGTGATCAGCAGGGACGCCTGACCGTCGACAAGAGCGGCGAACCGGTGATGGTCGAAAATCCCGGTGGTATCAGCTTCCCCTCCGACGATGGCTTCAAGATCTACATGGACTTCACCGCCATCTGGGGTTTGATGCCCGATCAAGCGCCGCAGGCGGTCAGCAAGTTCGGCAACATCGAGGCGGTCGAAAACAAAATCGTGCAACCTCAGATCGAAAGCATCTGCCGCAACATGGGTTCGCAATTAGGAGCGGTGGAACTTCTGGAAGGCGAGTCGCGGCAAGACTTTCAACAGGCGACCTCGTCGGCGTTTCGCGACGCGCTGCTGAAAAAGGACATCACCCTGCAATACGGGCTGGTACGGTATATTCACATTCCGCAGACGGTGCGATTGCCGATTCAACAGAGATACCTTGCCGACGAGTTGAAGCTGACCGCCGACCAACGGCAAATTACGGCTCAATCAGAGGCCGAGCTGCGCGAGGCCGAGAGGCAGGTGGAATTGAGCGGCGAGCGGGTGAGGGCGGAGACCTTGAAACTCGTGGCCGAGAGAATCGCCGAGGGCGAAAAGGAGGCGCAAGAAATCGGGGCCGAGACGAAGAAACTGGTTGCGGAAATCGACAAGCAGACTGCGGAGTTGGAGGCCCAAGCGACGGTGTTGCTGGGACAAGCGGAGGCCGGCGCGAACAAGATGTTGCGGGAAGCCAAAGCCCAGAAGTTCGGCTTGGCGGTTGCCGCGTTTGGCTCGGGAGATGCCTACAACAAGTGGGTCTTCGCGACCGGATTGCCGGAGGACATCCAGCTCAACATGCTCTACGCCGGAGAAGGAACGTTCTGGACGGACCTCAAAGGCTTCACTTCCACGCTCATGGCCAAGCAGTTGCAGCAAAATCGGCAGCAGAAAACTCGGAACGAATGAACCGCGGATCCGTTTGGAGATCCCCCGGCACGCACATCAAAACGATCAAACTTGCAGGCAATCATTTGAGCACCGGGTCGTCGGTGATCCGTGTCGTACCCGCAGGTTCCAATTGGGCTGGCGCGGCTTGGGGATTGTCGTCGTCTTCCGGCAGCGAGAGATTGAAAAGTTTCTGCAGCTCCGCCTCCCGTTCGGCAATTCTCTCCAGCCGCCGATTCAGTTCCGTGTCGTCAGGCAGGCCCAACATCGGACCGTCCAGTTGTACTGCGTCCGCGGGAAACTCGCCCGCCGGTGCCGGTGGCGGCGGGACAAAATGCTCGGGCGGCTGCACGTTGGGATTCGCAAAACTGGCCCGGACGCCTTTTCGCTCTTGGTAGAACTTGTCGACCCAGACTCCCGTGTCATCGATGACCATCGTGCCCATGTCGCGGTTGACCTGCAGACGGCTGGTTTCATACTGGACCCAACCGCTGATAAGGCTGTTTTGCGTACGCAGAATCGATTCCAAGGCTGTCAGCAAGTTCAAGCCCAGGCTGAGGGAACGATTCTGCCCCGGTTGCAGCGGTGCTATCGTGGCATCGACACTCTGGTCAAATTGAATCGCCGCGGCGCGGACCGCTTGGCGCGTGATCTCGAATGAGGCGCGATTGGCCTGCAAACTCCGCCAGTCGTCGCGGATTTCCTGCTTGATCGTATCTTCCGCCTGCATGAAGGCGCGGCGGGCGCGCTGATACGCGATGAGTGCCGCGCGATACTCATTTCGTTCCTGAATCTGAACGACCGGAGCGGTAAACGCCAAACCCGCGCGATAGTTGCTCTCCATACCGCGAAAATCAAGGGGTTTGTTGTTCCCCGACAGCAGCGGGCGGGTGCGAACGTCCCCTTCGAGAACGACGTCCAACACCGCTTCCAACTGATTTGCGGCGACTTCCAACTGACGCCGCACGTCCATCACGAACGCCCGTTGATTCATCAAATCGAGCCGATTCTGCATTCCCAAGCGGACGGCATCTTGGATCGACAAATCGAACGGCTGCAGTTCGATGAGTTCCACGCGGGTATTGATCTGCACGACTTCCATGCCCTGCACGATGCTGACCAATATCTCCTGCAGTTCATCAATATCAACGTACCGCTGTCGCCGCTGCTCGAGCGGCAGTTCCTCCCCGCTCAGTTCCTTGATGATCGTCTGCAGATTCTGCGTCGCGTTGTTCAATTCCGCGACGAGCGATTCGAAGAGACGTTTATCGCGCTTCGTGTCCCGGGAGAACCGGTCCCGGTCCTCCTCCGACGGCAGATCGTTCAGCCGCCGGTCCCAAATGTCGCGCAGTTTATCAAAGTCGGCGACCACATTCTCCAGGCCTTCGTTGCGAACCGTAGTCTGCAATTCCAGCAACCGTCGCGCCTCGGTCAGCAGCAATGCTTGCTGCGGATCATCGTCGTCCACGACTGCCCAAGATTCCAAAAACCTTTCCACTTGAGATTCAAGTGCACGGAATCGAGGGTCAATCAGTTGGAATTGCACCAGTAGCGACTCGTCGATCGTGATCTCCGAATCGGTCGGCAAGCCCGTTTGAATCTTGTACCGGTCGAGGGCGTCTTGAAATGCGACCTGATTTCGCAACAACTGGCTCTTCCCTCCCGCCAAGTCGGTCTCTAACTGGGCGATTTCCAGCGACGTGACCTCGCTCGTAGTCCGCTGAAATAGCTCTCGAATCGCCAACCGATACGCGGGATCATCGCTCAGCGCCAACAAAACATCGCGCTCCTCTTCGTTCATTTCTCCTTCCCAGAACAAGTAGTTCGTCAGATCGTCGTAGCTGATCCGGTCAGCAACGGAATCGGGAAAGACGATATCGGCGGGAAGCTCCCGGAGTTCCTCGCTCAGCTGATTGGGCCGTTCCTCAGACAGCGCCCGTAGGCGGCGAATCTGAATTTCAATTTGCCGGATGTTGCTCTCTTGATTGATAATCGCCTGACGCAACCCGAGCAGACCGAGGAAACCGCGGGTTCCGTCCACAATATCGACGAAAAACGTCTTTCGGAATCGGGCGAAATCGCGCATCTGATACAGCGCATCGCGTTCCGATTGGGTCAGGCTCTCCAACGCGACTTTGCGGCCGCCGCCGAGCAACAGCGGTTGCACCAAACTGAACGACAGCGTGCTGGCAGTGTTGGTCTTGTTATCGCCGCTAAACAGCCAGAGCGTGTTGTTGATGAATTCGACCGCCCACTGCCCGCCGCTGGGGAGCAGTTTGCTGATCCCGACGCGATTGTCCCACAACAAGGAGTTTTCGCCGCCGGGGACTGTGTCGAACACCAGGTCGCTCGACGGTTTGTTCCCACCGATCCCCAAAAACTGAACATCGTAGCGAAAACGTTGGAACGTCAACTGCAGCGCCGTCAAGAACAAGTCTTCCAGTTCAAACTGAAATTCGCGGCTGTTAATATAAGTCAATTCAATGGCGTCTCCCATGGTCAGTTCTTCAATCACCGGCACCGGGCGCGAGTAACCTCCTTCATAGGAGTAGTCCGCTTCCGGTCCGCAGTAGGCGGTTTCCATGGGGATCCCGAAGTTCTCCAGCCACTGCGGGTTTTCGACAGTCAACGTTTGTCCGAATTTGTGCCAGCTCTGGTAGCCCAGCATGCCGTCGACCCAATGCATGTATTGATTGGCGGCCGGATCGTCCGGGGGCAGGGGAGGGGAATCGGGATCGTACGGATCGTAAAACCGGCTGCGCGGATCGGGCGTCAAGTCGACGCGGGGCACGACCCACCGCTCGTTCATCATTTTTTGTCCCAGAATCGCATACGTTTCGCGGTCGGCGTGCTGCCTCCAGAACTGCCGTGAGCAGCCGGCAGCGGTGATCGCGGCCAGTACGCACAGTGCCAGTACGAGCGGACGGCCTCGATGTCGAGCCGCTGCAGGCGCTGCTTGTGGACTAGGTGAAGATTGCATGAGTTCAGATTTCATGGTGAGCCGATGATGATGCGTAGCGCGACTGCGGATCAATTAAGTGACCCGCGGGACGATCTCTGCGGTAGATCCGGGAGTGTTTTTCGTGGACATTCGACGCCGCCTCAGAGTCCAGTTGCTGACGGAGTTGATCGAGCTGGGCTGCCAGACCGTACGATTGCGGCTCGGGCACACGCTGCAGTAACTCCGCGGCAACGTTCTGAAAGACAAGGTTGCCGCGCGCCAGCAACCGCTCGCCCATCTCCGAGATCTGGATCAGCACCTTGCGGCGATCCGTTTCCGATCGCCGCCGTCGGACCAAACCATCAGCGGACATCCGATCGAGCAGCGAACTGACGTTGGATTCCGAATATTGGAGGGTGCGGGCCAGTTCCTTTTGAGGACAACCGGCGGTACCTGCGGTGGAGAGCGCCTGCAGAACAGAAAAACGGGCGTCGTTCAAACCGCACTCGACCAAACTCGATGCCAATCGTGTGCGAAATAGACCTGCCAGCTTCGTCACCGACGTGACGATTCGACACTCCGCAGACGGACCGGTGGCCCCAGCGGAATCGCCGTCCATTGGCTTTCCTGAGGTTCCGCCCCAATCGAGATGAGTGTGTTGATCTTCTGACAATGGGCCGTCTCAAAACAGACGCGGTTGTTCAATCTGTCCTAGGGGAAGTTTCGGATACGAATCGTTCGACACTGAACCTTTTTTTCCGAATCACTGACAAATCCTCCGCAACCGTCAGACACACCCACAGATTGCCCGACCTCCCTTGATGCGCGCGTTTCACGACGCTGCGTGCGGAGTTCCAAGATAGACTCGCGGCGAACTCCGCAAACACGGTGAACACAATGCAGTTGGTCAACGCTCATCTTGACACAATTGGGCTGCAGCCATAATTTACCGCGTCTAAATTCCCCCCGAAGCAGATCTCATGAGCGAACGGAGTCGCCCATGTCCGAGATTCTTCCGCTGTGCGCGGATGTCGATGATACGCACGAACCAGTTCCATTTATCGATCTGGTCTCGCAACACGCGCCGATTGCCGATGATGTACAACAAGCCGTCGCCCGCATTTTCGCGGAACAAAGGTTCGTATTGGGTGACGAAGTCGCTGAGTTTGAATTCGAAGCCGCCGCCTTTTGCGACTCACGCGAAGCGATTGGATGTGCCTCGGGAACCGATGCACTGCTGCTATCACTGATGGCGCTCGATCTGCAGCCTGGTGACGAAGTGATTACGTCGCCGTACACGTTCTTTGCAACAGGGAGTTCCATCTACCGCGCCGGTGCCACTCCCGTCTTCGTTGATATTCAGCCCGAGAGTTTCAATCTCGATCCTCAGGCCGTAGAGGCGGCGCTGACTCCCCGCACACGGGCGATCCTGCCGGTCCATCTCTATGGCCAGTGTGCGGAGATGGAGCCGATCTGGCGGCTGGCCGTCCGTAACGGCCTATCGATCATCGAGGATGCCGCTCAGGCGATCGGTGCAGAATATCACGGGCGTCGCGCTGGTGTGTTGGGCACGTTGGGATGTTTCAGTTTCTTTCCAACAAAAAACCTCGGCGGGGCAGGTGACGGCGGGCTGATCACCACCGACGACGCCGAGATGTCCGCGCGGCTGCGGCGGTTGCGTGTCCATGGCGACGTTGGCAACTACCAGCACCTGGAAGTCGGTCTGAACAGCCGACTAGATGCGCTGCAGGCGGCCGTATTGCGGGTCAAGCTGCCTCATTTGGATAGCTGGACCGCCGCGCGTCAGCGAAACGCGGAGCAATATCAGTCGTTATTCACCGACTATGATCTCCTCGACGCCATTGAACTTCCCGCAACGCTGCCGGGACGACGACACGTTTACAATCAGTATTGCATTCGTATCGGCGACGGCCGCAGAGATGAAGTCAAACAGTTCCTGCAACAGCGCAAGATCGGCTGCGCAATCTACTATCCGCTGCCATTGCATCTTCAGCCTTGTTTTGAGTACTTGGGCTACGACGCGGGCGCATTGCCCGAAGCGGAGCGCGCAGCGTCAGAGACTTTGGCACTGCCGATTTTCGCAGAGCTGACATTTGAGCAGCAAGAGCGCGTGGTGCAAGCGATCTCGCTGGCGCTCGGACGCGACGGAAAGAAATCATCGCCCGCGAGCATCCCGGCTCCCAAATACCTCTCAATCGGATCCAAAGAAGCCTCCGAAATCGGCTGACTTCCGGCCGATGATTCGAAACGGAGTTCGCTTTTTGCGGGTTCTGCCGCTCAGGCCGTCGAGGGTCTCCCAACGCGTGCGCCGGATTAAACCGATCATGTGCAGCCCGCGCCTGCCCGCAAACATTCGCTAATGCGCTGAACCCGCCGCGGCCGGGTTGAACTTAGCCTGTACCGGGCTGGAAATCCGGCACCGCAATGCCGGAGTTGTAAACTTAGGTGAGAGCGCGGCAGTTGCGAAATGTGCCGGCGCTCCGTCGACAACCCGCCCAGCGCCCCGGCAATCTCCCCCGGCATGAAGGATAGGTCCGGCCATGCGAGCTTTCATCATTTTTCTATTGCTAACTCTTTGCCCAACGGCGTGCCTGATTCGCGCAGACGAAACCGAAACACGGCAGCGCACGGCAAACACTGACAGCCGAGATCGCTCGGCCGCCGTCGCACTCAACTATTGCCGCGCCGCGTTTCACCGCATCAAACGCAATGGCACAAAGCCGGTGTTGATGGAGGAGCAGGAAAAGATCCTCAACAACCTCAACCTGAACGGAATCGCCGACCAGGAAGTGGTGACGCTCTACACCAAGGTCTTGGAGGAAATCGGCGGCGAAACGATTGCGGAAAAAGAACGCCGCTACTTGAAGTCGCAATTTCGCCGCAACCTGGGCCGCCAGACAATGGCCTCGGCGTTTCTGATGAGTGCGCAAGTCACGAGCTTGCAATTCGGACAAGCGGTCCTCACCGGCGCCAACAGCTGGTGGGATTACCGCAATCTCAAGATGACCAATGATACGGCAGTCTGGAACATCGACAAAACGCGGATGAACAAGGTGATCTGCAGTTCGTCCCAGTTTCTCGACACGTTCTGGAAGATGATTCAAAAGAACAATATCCCGGACCGTTGGCTGATCCGCAGCGCCGATTTGGACAGCCTTGAACAGGCGCTCGCCGAGCAGAAGCCGGAAACTCGCCTGCGGCTCCTGCAACGTCTTGAAAAATTCATGGAATGCTATCCGCCCTATTGGTATCACGTTGCCCGCACACATCAGGCGCTCGGGCAATGGGACGCCGCATCGGAGACCTACGAAAAACTGGCAAACTACGGGGCCGGTCATTTTCGCCGCGACGAAATGCTGGCCACCGGGTTGGCCAATCTGGCAGCGATCCAGGATTTTCAGGGACACAAAGACGCGGCGATCACCGCGCGCGAGGCACTCGGCTATGCGGACACGGCGTGGCAGGCAAATCTCGTCTGTGCGCGAATCTTGGCGCGTCACCGCGAGTACGACGTGGCGGAGGAAGCCGTCTTGCGGAACATCGACGCTAAATTGGAGCGCACACAAAGTCTCGTAGCGCTGATGACCGTCTACGCGGAGAGTGGAAATCGTGAGCAACTCTCCAAATGGCTGCGGGATCCCGACGTCGTTGCGCAAGTTCCCGTTCCCGCCGTGTTGCGCGCTTGTGCGTTCTTGGGATCTGAGGAAGTGCCGACGAACGTCAACCGGCACCTGCTGCGGACGCTCTGTGGATACGCGGATTTGAATTTCGGCATGGACGATGTCGTATTCCTCGCCGACCCGCTGTGGCAAATTGAAACGGCCGAGGTCCGCCTCAAAGTCAACGGCCGTCCGGTCCGCCCGCCGGTGACAAATCGCGACGACGAACTGACGCAAATCCGTTTTCCCAATGTCAGCCAGCTTGGCGGGCTGTTCGCCTCGACACCGAGAAGCGTCAATATCAGCTTGTCGCTAAAATATCCGCATATGCAGCCTGTCGAACTCAAGCTGCGCCGCGTCGCCAATGGTGATGCTGCGAAAATCTGGAAGCTGGATGGAGCGCGTCGGCCGGCGCAGCTGTCGCGCCGCGGAGGCGGATTTCTTGTCTCCAACATCGAGTTTGAAGGACGGCAATTGTCACTCCTCCGCTATGGCCGGCCGATGAGATCGCAGACACGATTCGCAGACTCCAACGAGCCCGCTGAGGCGGACTCAGTCAGTGCAGACCGCCAGCCTGGCACTCCCGCCGACGTGCGGCCGGTGAGTCGCAGCCGGGAATCAAACACCCAAGAGAAGGACAAGGCTCCGTCGATCGAGATCGAAAGCGTGACCCCGGTCTCAAAACAGCAAGAACGCGCCGCTTCACCATAGGTGGCTGGTCTCAAAACCTTGAAACGCGCTGAAACTTTGGCGACATCGCCAAGATTCCCTGGTTAATCGCCGAAACTGACCGTGCCGCCTTCGCCCCGATGAGCTATAATTCCATATGCACCGATTGATGCGTTCGCTTGTGCACCCCATTCTGAAGATGCTCCCCCTCGATTCCACGCACATTCGGCGATAATCGGATTCGAACACCGTGGCCAAGTTGCGGATATTGGAATAGCGCCCTGCCACGGGGGCGGCCCGAAATTGGGGAGATCATCCAATGAGTTCCATTGGCCCAAGCAATCCAGCGGCACTGAATCTGGCGGGATCATTTGCCGGGGCGCAGCGCACGTCCGCCCAGCAGGACGAGGCTCAGGCGCAACAAGCGGCCCAGAGATTTCAGGTCGATCAGTCCGACTCGAATGATCAAGACGTCGCCGAAGCCGATATGGATGCCGACCGGGACGCCGACGGCCGGCAAGGGTATTATGTGGCCGCGGAGGATCAGCAAAGCCAACAGAGCGATCCTGAGACGGGAGGCGACTCTGCGCCCGGAGGAAGCGTGAAACACGCGCCGGATGCGTTCGGCGAGCGCGGAACTCGTCTAGATCTCGACGCCTAAGCCCGCAACAGACAGCCGCGCGTGATGCGCCGCTCGTCCGCCGCCGATGCGATCTACTTCGACCCGCTGGAGAGGAATCCGAACAGGCTGCTGCGCTTCTGCTTCTTCTGGTCCTCGGCCGGTTCTTCGGCACTGCCGGAAGAGTCGACCGCGGCGGCAAGTTGGTCGACGCACTTGGTCAGCTTTGCTCGGGGGGCCTGCATCAGCAGCGGAATTCCATTGTTGCGAGCTTCCACCATCGTGGCATAGTCGTTGGGAATCTGCCAGAAGATGTCGCGGCCGATGGTTTCCAACGCCTTATTGACGCTGATTTGCTCTTCCTCCAGACCAAGGCGGTTGACGACCACCTTGATCTTCGGCGTCAGTTCGTCAAAATTGTCAAAGTACTGCATCAGCCGCACGACGTTTCGCAGGCAGGGCAGATCCAATTGAGTCACCATAATGACCTGATCGGCGAGCTCCATCGTCGCCAGGTCCAACGGCGAGAACGACTTGCTGATGTCCACCACCAAGTGCGTAAAGGTGGCTTTCAACAGTGCCATCATCCGCTTCAGTTGTTCGGAATTGACGGTGACGTCGTCGGTAATTTGAACCGGCCGCGGCAGCAGGTAGACTCCGCAATCGTGCTGCGTCAACGAGCGTTTCAGCAGCGAGTAATCCAACCGCGTAATGTTTTCAGTGACGTCATGAATCGTGTAGTCGGGAATGATGTCGAGCCAAACGTCCGCATCGCCCAAGGCAAAGTCGATGTCGACAATTGCCACGTTGTTGCGCTCGTGTTTTGCGAGACTGCAGCCCAGATTGACAGCCAGCGACGTACAGCCCACGCCCCCGGCGGCGCCGGCGACCGCGATAACCTGGCATGAGCGAGAGCCGCCGTCGCCTCCTTTTCCTGGTCCCGTGTTTTGAATTCGGTCCAGTGCCGCGAGGAAATCCTCCCACTTCAGCGGATATCCCAAGAACTCCTTCGCACCGTTGCGCATCGCGTGCAGGATCAAACTGCCTTCCGTAGAACTGCTGACGACCAGCACGCTGCAGCCGGGCAGTTCCTGCGTCACCCGGCCGATCAGCGCCAGTCCCTTTTCCTCATCCGAATCCAGACAGATCAGTGCAATGTCCGGCTGCGTCTGCGTGATCACGTCGGCAAAAAACTCGTACCGAGAGCACTCCGCCTCCAGCCAAACCATGTCCATGCCCAGCAGCAGATTCTTGATCGCTGCACGGGAAGTATCGTCAGGATCGACAATGGCAAGTCTGACTACGTTGTTCATTGATCGTTCGCTGCTCGTTCAGAGGATAAGGTTTTTAACAGTCCTACACAGTTCGGGAGACGGGAGCGTCATTTCGATGCGCCCGTCGGACTACTGCCGGCCGGCCGGCTCGGTCCGCTCATTTCCGGCGGCGCGACCAGCGTGGGGGTGATCGGCCGCTTGCCCTTTTTGGATTCCTGTTTGGGATCCAGCTGCTTCAACAGGGCATTGCGTTTCTCGTTGGGAAAGAGAAACGGCGATGCGGATCGTTTCTGATTCGGCTGCGATGGCACAGACGTCTTGGCGGAGGCAGCCTGTTTGATGACGGTCGTCTTGCTCTGAGAACTCGACTTTTGCTGTTGCACGACGGTCCGCGGATTGTACCGCCGATTGGCACGCGCCTGTTGGAGAGTTTTTGCCCTGGGCGGAGCGGCTGCCGCTCGATTGCCGGCCGGGCCCGAGACACGAGCTTGTCGGCTGTTGGCTGAATTGCGATAGGGTGTCGCCCCTGACGGCGGAACCATCATCTGGCGGCCCGGCTGCTGCCCCGGCTGCCGGCCCGTTTGGACCGGAGCTTGTGAGAACCGCGGAGCGACCAGCCCCGGACGAGGCGCCGTTCCACTGAGATTCGGACCGGCGTTCCGCATTCTCGAAGCTTCCGAACCCGGGGCCGGAGGAGGCAAGGTGTCGACTCCGCCACCCGCTGGGGCGGGCGGAACCGTCGTCGGAGCGTGCTGATAGTTGGGGTCCGCTTGAGGAGTGATCAGACCGTGTGCCGGGACGTAGCCCTCTACACCGCAGCCGGGGCACTCCGGACCATAGTCCGGGACTTCCAACACGCCGTCGAAGAACAATTCGCGATCGTTGGGCGGACTCGTGAATTGACCCGGCCCTTTCAGCGGCACTTGCTCCGGCGTTAGCGGATCGGCCAATTCCGGAGTCACCATCACCAACAATTCAGTTTCGGTTTGGTTATATTGCACGCGGCGGAACAAGGCACCGAGGACCGGCATCTCGCCCAACAGAGGAACCTTGAAGGTGGTCGCCGTTTGGCGGTCGAAGATAATCCCGGCGATGACAAACGTCTGTCCGAAATCCATCTCGACGGCAGTTTGTACCCGGCGTGTCGTCAATCCCGGTACGACTTGGCCTTGGAATTCGACGGCACTTGAGAAGTCGCGTTCGCTGACTTCGGGAACCAGTTGCAGACTCAGGCGGCCGTTCCCCAACACGATCGGCAGGGCTTCCAGTTTCACGCCGAAAGATTTGAACTCCACGCTCAACGTTCCCAGACTTTGCGGAACGAGGATCGGGAATTCACCACCTTGCAGCAGGTTCGCTTTTTCGCCGCTTTTGACGGTCAAGTTCGGCTCGGCCAGAATCTTGAGCAGCGATTCCTCTTTAAGGGCTTCCAGAAAACCTTGGAAGATATTGTCGGCACCGATAAAGCCGAACATTGCGGTCGTGTTGGCGGGGTTGAATTCAATTCCCGGAGCACCGCCGAAGGGGACGGTGAGGGTCTCGATCGGCACCAGATTTCCCGGATTGGAGATCAGGTAGCCGCTGTCGTTCAGGTTGAAGAAGTTAAAGCCCAAGCTGCGGATTTTGCCCCGTTGGACCTCCATCACTTTGACTTTGAGCGTGACCTGCTGCACTCCGCCGACCTGGATGTTATTGATCGGTTCGGGGAAGAATTGCTCGGTCATCTTGATGATGGGCAGAATCTGCGACGGCTGATCAACCCATCCGCTGAGCACGACGGTCCCTTGGACTTTCGTGGCTTGGATCGCGGCGTCGGGAAAGTTCATCTGCAGCAGCGTCTGGAGGTAGCGAACGTCGCCTACGACCAGCACCTCAAGCTTGAAGCTGTTGCCGAATTCATCGACAACGACGACATCACTGACGCCCGGCCCCATCGCCGTCAGCCTCAAATGTCGCGGGTTGAATGGGTTTTCAACCTTTGACGCAGTGATCACCGTGGAATCGTCGACATCGACCGTAGAGATCCTGCCTTGCAGCTCCAGAACTCGTGTCGACTTTTCGACCATTTCCAATTTGGCATACGGCTGGCTGAGTTGATAGATCAGGCGGTTGTTCGTCGGCCTCGCATCTTCAGCGGAAATCGGCGCCAATCCGGCGGCGAGTAGCATGATGAACGAAGCGCAGACGAGAACTCGCGATCGAAATCCGTTTGAAATATGCATCCTTGCACTCTCCCTCGTTTGAGTGATCCCGTCCTGAGTCCCTTGGGCGTGATCCGATTCGTCGGCATCCCGGCACGAATGTCGGGAGCCGCGAACGTTGTCCTTTTGGAATTTCGAGCGGGGATCATCTCGGTCTCGTTGAACAACGACCGCCCGGCCGGAATCGGCCCTGCAGAATCAGCTGTCTCAACGTTTCCAATTGGCCCGCAAAACAGTCTCATGGTGGGGACGAACGGCGTCCCCACCTCACGAAAAAATCACAAAACGTGTTTCAATGTCACCGATCCGCTCATTCGGAGCCCAACTGGGCGGTCACCCTTATGAAGCAGCCGGCTTTGGTTCTTGGGGGTCTTGATTTGGTTCAGTTGTGGTCGCATCCGGTTGGTCCGGATTCGGGTTCGGCAGGGGAATCTCCTCCACCGTCTTCTCGCCGCCGTGGTAGATCACCATCGTCCACGTGGGCGGTTCTTCTTCTTCCTGTTCCTCAGGTTCGACGTCAGTGTCTGCCGGCTCGTCTTGGGTCTGCTGCTGAACAATGTCACGCAGGTTGTGTTCACCGTCACCGTCTCCGTCGATTTCATCTTCCTTGTCGCCCCGCAACGCGGCGAATGCCTCATCCAAGTCCGCGTCAGTCACATCCGTGACACTCGTGTCTTCCTCGTCGCCCGGGTTCCGCAGGGTGAGGTGAAGTTCTCCCTTACTCTCGGCCAGACGCAGCAAGTTCGCCTGTTGCGGATCCACTAACACGGAAAGGTGTTTGTAAATCGACTCACTGTCTTGCTCAGTCATTTCGCGAGTCTTGTCGATCGCGAACACTTGAATGTACTGCAGAACGGTTTTCGTCCGCTCGACAGTCTTGGTTCCAACCCGCTTCTTGTACGTCACCTGAATATCAACCCGGTCGCCGGGATTAATAAACCCAGAAACCGCTTTCTCAGCCGAGACGGCAATCGACGCCACGCGCATTCCCGGAGGAATGTCCGATGCGACGTGAAACACGCCTTCCTCGCCGAGCATGGCTTGCAGAATCGGCGTTCCGGGGAACGTCCGGACCCGCAAACCGCGATTGTGGTATTGTTCCGGCAAGGTCACGGCATCGGCAGGAACGGCATCGACGGGCATGTCCTTGAACGTCACCATCGAGTCCATAATTTCCACACCGGGTGGAATCTCTTCAACCGCGACCAGCACGGGTTTCGTTGTTGCCTCTTCTTTCTTATCTCCGGAGAGCACCTGTTGGACGCCGATCATGGCGACTAATCCGCACCCAAGTGCGACGGCCAACATCAAAATTGACTTGCCTTTCATCGTGCCACCTGCTTGATAAAGGGTTGCAGTTGATTGAGGAGAGGTCAGCCGTTTTGGCCCGCCAACTCTCCGCAACGCATCTTACATTCCCCGCATCAAAGCGGCGCATCGATTGTAAACTCTATCGGTTGGATCATCGGCATCGATGAGTGAAGAGCTTCAATCTATACCGGTTCTGACGCTTGGAATGAACATAACGAATTTACAGATAAGCGCTCACGCCGGCCGGATTCGGCCGGCGCAGTGCATTCGCTCATCTCAATTCACGCCGTTTCTCAGAACAGATCGGCGATTACATTAATCCCGCATAGAAAAAGTAGGCGATTGATCCGATGCAAATTGGAATTCCGTAGGGCAGGAGTAACATGCTGGATTTGCGCTCCGCAGCGATCTTGGTCAGTTCACGCGGATCCTTCACCTGCTTGAACTCGAAGAGAATCATAAAGAAGTTCTCATAGTGTTTTCTAAGTTTGCCGCTCCGGAGGGCCATGACGATCGCCATGATTCCGCCGACGACGGTGGAGACCAAGAACGCGTAGAAGGTGACCCATCCGCCGAGCCAGGCACCGATGCCCGCCATCAGCTTCACGTCACCTGCGCCCATGCCGCCCACACTGTACAGAGGCAGCAAGCACATCAATCCGACGGTCATCCCAATCAAGGCGCTGCCCAAGCCGCCCCAGCCGCCGCTAACGGCGTTGAAGATCAGGCCCGAGGCCACCATGGGAAAGGTAATCCAATTGGGGACACGCAATTCTTTGCCGTCGATATAGGCGGCCACAATCAAGATGACCGAGACCAATTTGACGGGCCAGTTGTGAATGAAAATGTCGTGAAGATCCATGGTTTCAGTTGTCCTTCTGTTACGACTCCGTCCCGGCGGCACTCAATTGCGATGCTGTCACGGTCCGCATAGGACGGCGGGGTTGAGTCGGAGGGAATAGGGTCGGGGATTGTGAAGGTCGGTAGTTAAGCGCCGCTGCGGCCGCCGGCCAGCACGTTGAGAAAAATGACGAACATGCTCGCCATCACCAACAGCATTTCCGGCAGCGAATCCAGCGGTGCATCGATCCAAAACGGTAACATGTCCGTGGCCCTCGACGTTGGATTGGTCCGTGTGTCGTTTTCGCCGAGAATCGACTCAGCCTGTCGGTTTACGCAGAGCGAATCTGCGATCGTCAATTGGAGGAACCGCCCGAATCCTCAGAGATCTGGAGATTCGGACGGTTAATCGAGTTTTCTTCCGTCGCCGGAATCGCGAGACCCCGACGAGTCGACTACAGAGTGGCACCCACGTCGGTGAACGTTTGGTTGGCGTTGGTACCAACCGCTTGAATCGCCGTCAGGCAGACGATGATGATCAACGCCAGCATCACGGCGTATTCCACGGCCGTGGGGCCGTCTTCGGAGACAAGAAACTTCTTGATGCTCTGAGCAAGTGACTTCATAAGTTTGATTCCTAGCTAAGAATTGGCTGAACGAACGAGCAAAATCATTTCACAGAAAATGAGGCCGTTCAGTCCCACGGCTGTCATGGGACTGAACGGCCCAAGCAGATGCGCTAACTGTACAAGCGATGCTTACAGTTGGGCCGAAACGTCGGTGAACGTTTGGTTGGCGTTGGTACCAACGGCTTGAATGGCCGTCAGGCAGACGATGATGATCAACGCCAGCATCACGGCATATTCAACAGCCGTGGGACCATCTTCGGAGACGAGAAAATTCTTGACGCTCTGAGCAAGTGACTTCATCTGTATCCTCCCTTTGACAGGATCGGCCCAGCCGCCCGTGATCACTCGTACGGACAACTGCGGCGCAAGCTTACGAACCTCAATCGGTGAAGTAGTCGGATGCTTGTGCAAGACCCGGCAACCCTGACAAAGTTGCAGTCACCTCTTAAAGTTCGCCACCCAAAATAAAAACCTCACAATGAGGTTACACCCAAGTAGTGACGAAGTTCGGGAGTCCGGCAGAATCAAGCATTTGCGTCGATTCTGACCGGCGTCATCGCCCGAACACTTCAAACCTAGGTCACCGAAAAGGGCAGTCAAGCAGCCAAATCCACGAAATCGGCAAAGTTCTCGTGTGTTGCTCCCATGCAACTCCCGTTTCGCTGCAACTTCTTACCGGGAAGTGGCTTAGTGCGTGATTTCCAAAGACAACGCCCGAAAAAAATCAGATTTTTCAAGTCCGGCTCCATCACTCCCATCAAAATGCCGCGCTGCAAGCCGTTCGGTGCCCTGTCAAAGAAAACCAAATCCACAATCCGGCCTACTATCTGTGAATCGTTGTGCAGCGTTGTCTGAGCACCGCGTCAGCGTTTGCGGTGAGTCGCTGGAACCCCTTCATACCGCATTTGCCGGGGGCTTTGATCGCGCCCGCACCTTCGAATCTCGGGAAAGAGCTTTACCGCGACTCCCATCGCGTGTACTGTATAGTGACATCCCTCTACCCAGCCCACCTAAAACTCACGCCTTATACATTCCGTACAATCCACACCAGACTGAGCGCGCCGCATCCACTTTGACTCACACTGGCGGCGACTGCTTGGCGCATGTTGAACACGCATAGCAGCGCACGATTGACCCGCCGCTGAATTTCGGATCTCGCCCCGTTCGTCTCCCGTCTTGGGGAGGAACTCCGCGAAACCGATGTACGGCCGATCTTTGGAGAACAGATTCTGATGTCGACGAATCACACGCCGCGATGGTGCTCGCTGACCGCATGCTTCTTACTGCAATGTCTTGCAGTCATCGCGACTCCACAGGCTTTGCCCGCCCAGGAGTCGCCCGAAGCGGGGAAGTCCGATCCGCCGGCCGGGCTGAAATACGAGCAGCTTGCCGATCCGGAATTATCCGCAAAATTGAAACTCACCGACGAACAACGCGCGAAGATCGATGAGTTGCTCAAACAACGCAGCGAGGCGTTGCAGAAAGCGGAGGCAGCCGACAAGCCAAAGATCATTGAAACCAGCGACGGTCAACTGCGTGCCGTTCTCACAGAGGAACAGCGCCGACAACTGGCCGGAGCTGCGGCGGAGCCAAAGCTGCGATTCAATTTTCGTTACCAGCGCTGGGCGGAGGTTCTGCAGTGGCTCGCCGAGCAGGCGGACCTCTCGCTGGTCATGGATGCGCCGCCGCCGGCGACGTTCAATTACACCGATGCCAAAGAATACACGCCGACAGAGGCGATCGATCTCCTCAACGGCGTGCTGCTGACAAAAGATTTTACGCTGATCCGGCGCGGACGCATGTTGATTGTGATCGACATGTCGCAAGGCATTCCGCAGGACCTCATACCCCGCGTCAATCTCACAGAGTTGGACAAACGGGGCAAACATGAATTTGTCAGCGTGATGTTCCCGCTGGGCAAGCGCAATGCCAGCGAGGTTGACAAAGAGATCACGCCGTTATTAGGCAGTCAGGGCAAGAGCATTCCGCTGCCCAAAACACAGCAAATCCTGGTGACGGCAACCGCCGGCAACATGCGGGCCATCGGAGCGGTGATCGAATCGATTCCTGAGCCGGCCCCCCCCAAACCTGCGCCCACGCCCCCCAAACCGAAACCGCCCGAGAAACCGGAGTTGCGGACCTATGCCGCCAAGACCATTGACGCGGCAGCGGCAATTGAAGTTCTCAAACAATTGGTCGGCGGCGCAAAGTTCGTCAATGATGCCAAAGCCGAGCAAATCAACGTTTATGCAACGCCGACTCAGCATACTGCCATTACGCAGTTTCTGGACAAAATGAAGGCGGAGAACCCACCCGACAAACGCCCTCAGTTGGAATTGTATCAACTCGATCCCGGAAACCACGAAGAGTTGGAAGGAACGCTCAAACTCGTCGCGCCCGGCATGGAACTCCGGATCGATGCAGCGGCCAACCAACTGATCGCCTGGGGCACGCCGGAAGAACAAGCGAAAATCAAATCCACGCTGGAGAAGCTCGGCAGCGGCGGCTCAGTCGACAAGACGGCGCAGATTGAAATCTATCCGCTCACCAAAGCGGAACCGGGTCCGACACAGGACATGCTGCGAAATCTGGTTCCGAAAGCGAGAATCAGCTACGACGGCCAAACGCGCAGCCTCATTGTGGTGGCCCAAGCAGACGATCAACGCGTGATCAAAGAGACCCTCTCGCAATTGCAGCCGGAAGCGCCCGGACCGAGTACGCCGCAATTGCAGTTCTATCCCTTCGACGCAGCGATTCCTGCCGGGCTCGTTGAGGTCTTGCAGCAAGTCGTCCCTCGCGCTCAAATCCGCCCCGGCGCCCGCGGCAGAAAATTGGTCGTCACGGCGATCCCGGAAGATCACAAACTGATCGCGGAGACGATCAAAAAGTTTGACGTCGCCGACCCCGGCGCCAAACCGACACTGGAGATCTATCCGGTCACATCCGCGCAGCGTAAGCGATTTCAAGCCGTGCTCGATTCCATCACGGGTGACCTCCCGGGGATCCGTATTATCACTGACGCCGAGCCGGGTGAGCTGGCCGTCTGGGCCCGCCCAACTGAGCACGCCGCGCTGCGCGACATATTGGAGAAACTCAAACGGGAAGTGCCCGCAGAGGAGAAGTTCACGCTCGAAGATTACGCCGTCAAGGCGGACCAGCAGTCGCAAAACGTGAGTCTGCTGCAGACCATCTATCCTGAACTGCGGATTATTCCCGACGCTCGGGGAAATCGCCTGCTGATCTGGGCGGCGCCGGATCAGCACCAGCAGGTCAAGCTCACGCTCGACAAACTCCTATCGAAAGGACGTCCCGTCGCAGGACCGCGTTTTGAAGCCTATCCCATCGCCGGCGCCGATGCCGCGAGTCTGCTTCCCACACTGCAAACGCTGCTGCCCGAGATGCGAATCTCCGTCGACCCCCAATCGAGCCGGTTGGTCGCTTGGGGCACGCCGGCAAACCACGCTCGACTCAATGCAGCCTTAGAGAAACTTTCGGGGGGGACTCCGCAAACCACGCCGCAGATCGAAGTCTATCCGCTCACCAAAGCGGATCCCGCGGCGGCACAAACGCTATTACAGTCTCTCTTCCCAGCCGCGAAGTTGACCATCGACCCGCAAACGCGGAGTTTGGTCGCGATCGCAATCCCCGCCGATCAGCAGGGAATTCGTGCGACGCTCGAACAACTACAACCTGGTCAAGCAGGTCCGAACGCTCGCAAATTGCAGTTCATTCCGTTGGCAGGCCCGCCCCCTGAGAGCTTGATTCCCGTACTCAATCAATTGACCCCACGAGCACAAGTCACCTACGACCCCAAGGACAAACGGCTCATGGTCGTCGCCGACGCGGACGATCACGAAGTCATTCGCGAAACCGTGCAACGCGTCGTCACCTCCGCGGTGCCGATCGAAAAGAACAAGCTCAAAATCTATCCGGTCACGCCGGCGCAGCGCACGCGGTTTCAATCCGTCCTCGACTCGGTCCAGACCGAGCTGCCGGGGATCCGCGTGATCACCGACGCCGAGCCGGGCGAATTGGCCATCTGGGCCAAACCGACGCAGCACGCCGTGCTGGCCGACATCATCGAGGAACTCAAACAGAAAGACAGTCCCGGTGACAAATTTGTGTTCGTCGCCTACTCGCTCAAAAATGCCGACGCTTCCAACACACTGACGGTGATGCAAAGCCTATTCCCAGGCGTGAAGTTTGTGCTGGAAGCGAAGACCAAAAAGCTGCTCGTCTGGGCGCCACCGGAACAGCAGGCACGGGTTAAGGATGCGATCGACAAAATTGATACCCGCGTTTCGCCGGAAATGCAGGAATCCTATCGCGTCTACCCCATCCGCGACTCTGATCCCAACGCGCTGATCGCGTTGTTGCAGCAGCAGGTCCCCGACGTCAAGTTCACCGGCGATAGCACCGCTCAAACAATTATCGCCTGGGGCCGCTACGCAGACCACAAGGTCATCGCCGCCACGCTGAAACAGATCCTGGAGGGCCGAGACAAACTCCGCAAAGCCAAAGTCGTGATTTATCACCCCGGCAAAAGCGATGCCGCCGCAGTCATGCGCGGACTGCGTCAGCTGTTCCCCAACGCCCGGATTGACGACGATTCCTCGACGAATTCGATTATGGTCTGGGCGACGCCTGCGGAACACGAGGAAATCGCTGAGGTGATCGAGCAGATCACCGAGAACGCGAATAGCCAAGCCAACGCAGTGATGCGAATTTACACGGTTCCGCCGGCCGCCGCATCATCAACGCAGCAGATCGCCCAACTGGCGGTCCCACAAGCCCGTGTGCTGCTCAGCGGCAGCCCGCCGCGGCTGGTCGTCTGGGCGAAACCGGAGGACCACGCGCAGATTGCGGACGTTGTTGAGCAGATCGAAAACGAAAACGACCAACAGCGAAACCGCGAGTTGGCGATCTTTGATTTGGACGGCGTCGATTCCAGTGCAATCCTTTCGCTGCTCGACCCCGAACTACGCAGTGAAACACAGTTCATCACCTCAACCGACCGCAAGCAGTTGATCGTCCGCGCCAATAAAGGACGGCTGGAGGCACTGAAAACGGCGATTGAGCAAGCCCGCGAAAAGCTGCCCAAGACCGAGGAGCCGACGTCACACGTTTACAGCCTCAAGCACACCGACCCGAACTCGCTGATTGCCGTTCTGCAACCGATCACGCCCGGCGTGCCGATGGTGCCCAACTCGCGACAGCGGACGCTGACCATTACCACGACACCCGACAACCACCGCAAGATCCAAGCAGCGATCGACAAAATTGACGTGGAGCGGATCGGAGAGAACGCACCCTATATGAAGTCGTACCAGATCAAGCGATCCGACCCCGGAACGACCTATGGCGTGGTGAGCCACGTGATGTCGGGCAACCCGGACATGCAACTCTCATTTGACGGCCGCAATGGAGCGATCATTGCCTTCGCCCGCCCGGAGCAGCACGAAAAGATTGCCGCGACAATCGCCGACATCGAAAAGGACATTGCGGGAGCAACAACCGAGGTCTACCGCTTCCGGACGGCCGACCCCAATTCAGCGGCCGGCATCTTGCGGACGCTCGCGCCGCGGGCCCAGATTACGGTCGACAACCGCAACCGCTCGTTGGTGGTCAACGCCATCGACGCGGACCATGCCAAGATCAAAGAGACCATCGCCAAGATGGATGCCGACGCCAACGACAACAACGGCGCCGTACTCAAAGCGTATGCCATTAAGCTGGCCGAGCCGGGCAACCTGCTCAGTATGCTGCAGACCAATTTTGCTCTGCAGCCGGACATCCGCCTCTCGGCCGACTACAAAAACGACACCATCGTCGCGCTGGCCACTCCGGCACAGCACGAGAAGATCGCCGCCTTTATCGCCGAGGTCGACAAACAGGGCAAAGTCCGCACACCGGAGGTGTATCGCTTTCGTTCCGCCGACCCCAACGCCGCCGCTGGAATTCTGCGGCCGATGATTCCCAAAGCAAGCATTATGCTCGACAACCGCAATCGCAGTCTGGTCGTCAGTGGCACACCGGAGGAACATGCGATCGTCAAGGCAACGGTGGCCAAGATGGACTCCGACACCAACGACAACAACGGGGTCGTTATGCGGGCCTACGAAATCAAATCGGCCGAGCCGGGCAACCTCCTCAGCATGCTGCAGACCAACTTCGCTCTGCAGCCGGACATCCGCCTCTCGGCCGACTACAAGAACGACACCATCGTCGCACTGGCCACTCCGGCACAGCACGAACGAATCGCCGCCTTCATCGCCGAAGTCGACAAAAAAGGCAAAGTCCGCACGCCGGAAGTCTATCGTTTTAGCGCCGCAGACCCCAACGCCGCAATCGGGATCTTACGCACGCTCGTCCCCAAGGCCCAAATGGCGGTCGACAATCGCAACCGCTCGCTCGTGATCAGCGCAACCGACGAAGAGCACCAAACCATCAAGGCGGCGATTGAAAAGATGAACTCCGAGCAGAACGCCGACAGCGGCGCGATGTTGCGCTCCTATGCGATCAAGTTCGCCGAGCCGAACAACCTGCTCGGCATGCTGCAAAACAACTTCGCGCTGCAGCCCGATGTTCGCTTGTCCTTAGATTCGAGAAACGACAACATCGTCGCACTGGCTCGCCCCGAACAACACGACAGAATTAAAGCGTTCATCGACGAGGTCGAGAAGAACGGCCAGCAGCGGACGACGAAAGTGTATCGTTTTCGGATTGCGGATCCGAACTCGGCAATCACGGTTCTGCAGACTTTGACACCCAAGGCGCAAATGGCCGTCGACCGCGGCAGTCGCAGCCTGGTCGTCACCGCTTCGGAAGGGGACCACGAAAGAATCGCCGGCACGATCAAAGAGATGGACCGCGAGGACGCCGACGGAACCGGTCCGCAGTTGAAGTCCTATCCGGTCGAATTCGCACAGGTCAATACGCTGGCACAGGCTATTCAAAGTGCCTACCGCAACCGGCCGGACGTCCAGATCACGTATGATTCCCGTAACGGCACGGTGGCCGCCGTCGCGCCTGCGGCAGAACACAAGAAGATTGAGAAGTTTATCAAAGAGGCCGACCAGCAAGGCGCCGCAGTGGAAACGCGAGTCTACCGGTTCGAAACCGCCGATCCGCAGGCCGCCGCACGTGTCTTGCGCAGCCTGACTCCCAGGGCTGAGATCGCCGTCGACAACAACAGCCGCGCACTGGTCGTCAGCGGAACCGACGCCGACCACGCCAAGATCAGTGCGACCGTCAAAGCGCTGGACGGTGGCGGCGATGGTTCCACCGCGCCCCGGCTCAAGGTCTATCCGCTCAAGTCCGCCGATGGTCGTAGCCTCCAATCGACGCTGAGGACGCTCTTCCGCCGCTACAACGACGTCGAAGTCAACTTCGACCCCGACAACGAAAGCATCGTGGTGCTCGCGCCGCCCAAAACGCAGGAGCGAATTGCCGAGATGGTCGAAGAGGTCGAGCAGGCTTCCGGCACCGATCCGATGGCCAAGCTGCAAGTGTACCGTTTGAAAACCTCCGACGCGCGGGACGCACTCGACGTCCTGGAAAGCGCGTTCAGCACAGAATCCCCGAAGATCAAGTTCTCCTTCAATCGCCGCGGCCGCCAGATTTCTGCGATTGCGCGACCTGAGCAGCACGCCCGCATTCAGCAGACCCTCGATCAGATGGACAAGGACCAGCGCGTCTTGGAAGTCTATCAACTCGAAATGACCGAGCCCTTTTCCGCGGAACTATCGATCGACCGCCTCTTCGGCGGAGAGGACTTCGACGATCCCAACGCGCCGATTGTCGACTCTGACGAGGCGACCCAGCAGCTGTTTGTCCGCGCGACACGGGAGCAACAAGAGCAGATCCGCGAACTGTTGGTCAAAATGGGCGAAACCGGCCTGGCAGTGCGAACTGCCAACGGTAAGTCCCGCCGCATGCGCGTGATTCCCTTCCGGGGCGACGCCGCGGCAGCAATTCGAGAAATCCAACGCGTCTGGCCGCAACTCCGCAAGAATGACATCAAAATAGTCACACCGTCCGCCGTCGCCCCCAGCTTAAGAAGACTCTCGCCGGTCGGAAAACCCAACCAGGACAACGCTCCGAGCGACAAGCCGCCGGCACAATTCGCGGTCCCGGCCGAAGATGTCCCCCCAACCACTGACAAAAAGCCCCAACCGAAGCCGGCAGAGCAACCCCCAGCGAACCCGCCCGCAGAGAAAGATCAAACCAATCAACCAAACAGGCCGCCGATTGTCGTTGCTCCGGGCGAGGGGAGCATTACGATCGCTTCGGATGATCACGAAGCGCTGGATCAATTGGAAACGCTACTGCGTGCAATGTCGTCGCGGCGCGCCGGGGGACGTGGCAAAGATTTTGTGATCTTCTCCCTACGTCATACGAGCGCATTGCAGGCCGCGAACACGCTGCGAGAGATTTTTGGAATCGAGGGCGGCCGCCGCCGGCGCAGCTCGTTCAGTTCCAACTCAACTGGCTCGGTCACAATTGTTCCCGACGAACGGCTCAACGCGCTCATCGTGCACGGCAACCGCAACGACCGCGAGACGATTGAAAGCCTGCTGCAAGTTCTCGATGCGGAGGACATCCCCGAATCGCTGGCGGCCAATCGGCCGCGGCTGATCCCTGTCAAGAACACCGATGCGGAACGGATCGAACGCGTAATTCGGTCGATCTATAAGTCGGCGCTCACCACCGGAGGCGGCGCGCCGCCCATTCCGGTGCCGGGCGGGGTCTCCAGAAACGTTGCCGCTGCAATCCAACGCGTTAACGCCGCCAGCAACGCCCCCTTGCTGACGATCGAAGTCGATGAACGATCCAACTCGCTCGTCGTGATGGCGCCGGCTACGCTAATGGAAGAGATCGAGCAGTTGGTCGAGCAGATGGATCAAGCGTCGACCAATGATTCCTCGCGGCGTCTCAAAGTGATTCAGCTCAAAAAATTGAACACCCGCAGTTTGGAGCGCTCTCTCGATATGCTCATCAACGAACGCGGCCGCTCGCGCAGGCGCCGCAATCGAAACCGCTAACGCGTCGCCACGAGGCGTTTCGCGGAATCACTGCTGCGGCTGATTGCCGCCGCCCGTCGTGGTTGGGGCAGGATCAGTCTTCCGCGACCCTTTCAAGTACTCGCGCGCCGTAACGATTCCATCCAGATTCGCATCAAGCTCGCGGAACTTCTGGAGCCGCTCAGACGCAGAGCCGGGAGCGAACTCCGCGCGAGTCAGTTGACCGTCGCCGTCTAAGTCTCGCGAGAGAAACGTCGGAGGAAGTCCCTTCGGCAGCCGCGAGGCGGGAATAAAATACTTCTTGCTCCGGCGCAACAACTCCTCGTCTTCCGCCGATGCCTCCTGCTCGTAGGATTGCGGTGCTTCACCTGGTGTCTCGGGAGTAATCAGCAACATCCTGCGATAGCGACCATACAGGGCCACGTGTCGGGCGAATTCTTCCGTCGTGATGAGGCCGTTTCGATCGTGATCGATCACCGCCGGTTGGCCCTTCATCGACGCCCATTCCTCAGGCTGCAAATGGCCGTCTGCATCCGCGTCATGCTTCTTGATGATCCGCTCGCTGTACCGCCGAATCTTTGCGGAAATCCGAACGTCTTGGGAAGCCTTGGAATCCGCGGCAAACGGATCTTGATCTCCCTCCGCAGCTGATAGCTGCACAGTCGTCAACCAAAAAACGCCAGCCGCCGCAATCGACTGCAAAAAGAGGAATGAACGAACGCGCATAGGAAAAGTCACCGAAATCGGATTTGTTCACGAAATCTTCCAACTCAAGGGTCAGTGTAGCACGGCTAACATCATCCATAAAGCAATCAAGATATGATCAGAGAACAGCGCTGATTCATGCCGCGATTGAAGAGTAGGGGGGATTGAAGTCGCCACGCCATCGGTCCCGTTCGCATCACCTGTCGACACCAGAGCCCGAACAAACATGCATTTTTATTGATGTTTGCAAATGTTTTTTGTCTAATGGCTTAGGGAAAACTCCTTGACTCAGACTGCGATTGCAACGGCTTGCCGCCGCGACTCTATTGACTGAAATGAGACGTTAGCATAAACTGAGACCAATACGTTTTCCCCACCCTAGAGTACTTGGCACGACCCGCCTCCTGCGGAACCGCTGCAGGATGTGAATTCGTGTCGACCCACCAATTTTTCCTAGTTTAACGGCCGGTTTTCATTGTGACCCCGTCACAAAACTCGCCCGCGACCAGGAAGTAGCACACCCAGGTTTTCCCGCAAGACCCAGGCCCCGCACTCGGATCGACGTCAACCTTGTCGCTCGATCTCAACGTGCAGAATGCGGTCCATACAGCGAAGCGGTCCAATTGCCGGTTCACTCCTACCTAAACGACATACCTCAAACATGACCTCCGCGGAAACCGCCTTAGAGCCGTTGCTCCTCGACGCGCGACAACTGCGCATCGCCCGCGAAGCCCTCGCGGAGGATGGCCATTGGGCGCGCGCAACCTCGGAGTTAGGGCTGCCCACAGAAGACGACACGTTGCGGGCCGTCTGCGAGACCTTGGGCCTGGATCTCGTCGACCTCTCGAAGTACGACGTCGACCTCTCGCTGATGGATCAGTTTCCAGTCAAATTGATTCACCGGCACAGCATCTTCCCGATCGGTAAGGAGCACGGTTCGCTCGTCGTGGCGACGAAAAATCCGTTCGATCTGCACGCTCTCGACGCCGTCGGCGCCGCGACCGGCCAGAGCGTCCATCCGGTCGTCGCATCGGTTGACGAGTTAAACAAGCTGATCAAGACGCATCTGGGAGTGGGTGCGGAGACCATCGACGGCCTGATCGCTCAAAAAGAAGAAGACAACGGCGGGATCGAAGTCCTGGAGGAGTTGGAATGGGACCAATCGGAAGATTCCGAAATGGCCCAAGAGGCGTCGGTCGTGCGGCTCGTCAACGAGATCCTGGGCGAAGCCGTCGAGGCGCGGGCCAGCGACATCCATCTCGAATGCCAGGCGGCCGGAATGAAGCTGCGATACCGCATCGACGGTGTCCTGCAGCGCCAGCCGATTCCGCCGGAAGTGAACCGCTTTCAGGCGGCCATCATCAGCCGGCTGAAAATCATGTCGAAGATGAACATCGCTGAAAAGCGGGTGCCTCAGGACGGCCGTATCAAGCTGCGGGTCTCCGGTCGTGAAGTCGACATTCGCGTCTCGATGATTCCCATGCTGCACGGCGAAGGCGTCGTGATGCGCGTGCTGGACAAGGACAAGATGAACTTCTCCTTGCAGGGCATCGGAATGGATGCGGACATCTACGGGCAGTTTCAGAAACTGATCAGCCTTCCGCACGGAATCATCCTCGTGACCGGTCCGACCGGTTCCGGGAAAACGACAACGCTCTACAGCGCACTCAACGAAATCAAGAACGAAGAAAACAAGATTATCACGACCGAAGATCCGATCGAGTACCAGCTCGAAGGGATCAACCAAATCCAGGTGCACCACAAGGTCGGTCTCACATTTGCCGCGAGCCTGCGGGCCATATTGCGGCACGACCCCGACGTCGTGCTGGTCGGCGAAATTCGGGACCAGGAGACCGCCGAAAACGCGATTCAGGCGTCGCTGACCGGTCACTTGGTTTTTAGCACGCTGCACACCAACGACGCCGCCGGCGCGTTCATGCGATTGGTCGACATGGGCGTCGAGCCGTTTCTAGTGAGTAGCACGGTCGAGGGCATTATGGCGCAGCGGCTGGTCAGAACACTCTGCCGCGAGTGCCGCGAAGTCTACGAGCCCGTTCCCGATGACTTGCCGCAAGACTTTCCGCTGCAGGCCATGCGGGATGAGGGACTGCAGATTTATCGGCCCGTCGGCTGCCGGGCCTGCCGCAACGCGGGATATGCCGGCCGCGTCGGCCTGTATGAACTGCTGCGGACCAACGACGAAATCCGCCAACTCGCGACGGACCGCACCTCGTCCACAGTGGTCAAAGCGGCCGCCATGCGGGCGGGCATGCAGTCACTGCGACAAAACGGATGGCGAAAAGTTCTAGAGGGCCGCACCTCAGTCGATGAGGTGCTGCGGGTCAGTAAGGAAGATTAGCCGGCTGTGGCTGGGGTTGATGGTCGATCACACGCGTCTGCGAATTGATAAGTTCTAATGCCGGAATTTGCGTACACAGCTCGAAACCTGACAGGTGAGGATGTCGCGGGGTCCATCTCCGCCGGCAGCCGCCGCGAGGCGCTCAGCGTCCTTGCAGACCGTGCGCTGTTTCCCGTTCGCGTTGAGAGCGCCGAAAAGTCAAAGCTGCAGCTGAACTTCAAGCTCAAGCTCCGCCGTGGCGTCAAGGCGGAAGTGCTGGCGTCGACATTGACGCAATTGTCCGACCTGCTGGAAAACGGCGTGCCGCTGCTGAATTCGTTGAAGCTCTTGTCCGAACAATGTGCTCACGAGCGGATGCAAGAAGTGCTTACCGACGTGCACGACCAGGTCGTCGAGGGGACGCCGTTGGACGAAGCATTCGGCCGGCATCCCGACATCTTCGGCGAACTGACCGTGAGTATGGTCCGCGCCGGTTCCGAGGGTGCATTTTTAGAAGATGCCCTCAAGCGAACCGCCGACTTCTTGGAACTCCAAGAAGAAATGAAAAGCCGAGTCAAAGGGGCGATGGCCTATCCCGCCTTTTTGGCGGTGGCCGGGTTTGTGGTCACGGTCGTGCTGATCGTATTCTTCGTCCCCAAATTTGCCGAGTTGTTCGCGCAATTGGAGAAAAAGGGAGGCCTGCCCACACCCACGGTGATGCTGCTCGCGCTCAGCGATTTTCTCGGACGGTGGGGGATCCTGCTTTGCGTAGCACTAGGTGGTCTGGGAGTCCTGTTAAAAAAGCGGTTCAGCACCAAGGCGGGACGCCTGTTGATCGACCGCTGGAAGCTCAAGATCCCGGTCGCCGGAAGCATTTTTCTTGGGTCGGCGGTATCAAGGTTTTGCCGCGTACTCGGCACGCTGCTGCGAAACGGCGTCCCATTGCTGCGGGCTCTGGAGATCAGCCGGGATTCGACCGGCAATCTGGTATTGGCAAACGCGATTCAAGAGTCGGCGGAAAACATCTCCTCGGGCGATACGCTCTCGCAGCCGCTGGGCGAGTGCGGACTGATTCCCAAGCCGGTCATGGCAATGATCAAAGTGGCGGAGGAATCGAACAACTTGGAAAACGTGTTGGTCAATGTGGCCGATGGCATCGACCGCAAAATCAACCGCCAGATCGACATTATGGTCCGGCTGGTAGAACCCATGATGCTGATGGTGATGGGAACGGTCATTTTGTTCGTGTTGGTGGCACTCTTGCTGCCGGTGTTTGATATGAGCGCGACAATGTAGATCGCCGCAGAGACAATTTTTGAAAAACCAGAAACTTCAACCAATCGGTTTCAAGAAACTTGAAGGAAAGGGAGCACACATGATGAATCATAATCGGGTCCGTCGTGAGACACGCGAAGGATTCACTCTAATTGAAATGTTGGTGGTGCTGGCAATTATCGTTCTGCTGGCTGCGATGGTCGGCCCGCGCATCTTGGGACAGCGTGAAAAAGCGGACATTCAAAGCACCAAGGGCCAAATTGAAATGTTTCGCGGGCCGCTGGAAAGCTTTCATCTGCAAATGCGGCGCTTCCCCACCACCGACGAAGGGCTGGCCGCTCTCGTCGAGGCTCCGGCCGAGGAAGACGAAGACGAGTCGAACTGGGACGGACCCTATTTGAACAAGTCGGAAGTCCCCAAAGATCCTTGGGGGAATGATTATCAATATCAGTATCCTCCGGAGCACGGCAAGAAGTTCCCGGACATTTGGTCGTACGGTCCCGACGGTGAAGATAATACTGAGGACGACATCACCAACTGGACGAAAGAAGAAGACGAAGAATCCTTTGACGAATCGGACGAGGACTAACCTCATCCATTTTTAACAATCATCCCTGATTGACACGCTTGAAATTAATCAATGAGGAACGGACCGATGTTGGCAGAACGAAAGCGGCCGGGCACTCGAGGCCGCCGAGGAATTTCACTTCAGGAAATGCTGGTCGTGCTGGCAATCGTGGTATCTTTGGCAGGATCGGCATGGCCGTCATTGCGGGGAAGTTTGGAAAAGAGCCAATTGCGCAGCGGCGCAAAGCAGCTACGCACCGAACTCGCCAAAACGCGACTGACCGCAATTGAATCAGGTGAAGCGTACGCGCTTCGATATCAAGCCGGAACGGCATTGTTTCAAGTCGCTCCGGTTTCGGCGCTCAAAGATATCGACGACGATTCGTTCGATTCATCGGTCCTCGATCAAGCCTCCCAAACGGCGCCGCAGATCACAGATTTGGAGTTGCCTGAAGGCGTCCTCTTTAGCGACGCCGAGTCGAAGGAAGCGGAACTCGAGCGCGACGAGTTCGTTGGTGCTGAGCCGAAGGTCGAGGACTTTGACGAGGCGGAAAGCCTTGAGTGGTCAGCGCCGATCGTTTTCTATCCCAACGGACGGACCTCCAGCGCTCAGATTGATTTGCAGAATGATCAGGGACATCGGATCAAAGTATCACTGCGCGGGTTGACCGGCTCCGCAACGGTCGGCGAATTGAAAAAGCCCGAGGTCGACGAATGACAGCCGTTCGCCGCGAGGGATTTTCGTTGATGGAAGTCATTCTCGCGATGAGCATACTGCTGGGGGGCGTGATCGTTTTGGGCCGGCTGGCCGCCATTGGCAGTCGACATGCCCGAGACGCCGAAGACCTGGCCACCGCGCAGTTACTGTGCGAAGCACGCATGAGCGAGGTACTCGCCGGTATCCTCGCCCCCGAAGAGGCCCACGAACAACCGCTGCCCGAGGCACCGGGTTGGGTTGTCTCAACCGAGTTGCTGCCGCTGGCACAACCCGGAATCGTCGAATTGCGAATCACCGTGCTTCGCGAATCGGATCTGACCCCGTCGCTTGAAGACGAGCCGGAGCAATCCGGCAAGCCGGTCACCGTGACGCTGGTACGCTGGATACCTGTTCCGGGCGTAGAGTCTCAAAACGGTCAAAGCACCCCGGAATTCGAGAACTTGCCGGCGACCGGGGAGGTGTTCGCCCCATGACACGGCATCCGCACGCGACTCGTGGCATTCCGAAATTCCGGCGCGGGTTTACGCTGATCGAGGTACTGCTCGTCACAATCCTCTCAGCGGTCCTCATGGTCGGACTGTGGAGTTTGTTCGGCACCTATATTCGGCTCTTTGATTCCGGCCCTGAGCGAACGGAGCGCGCTCAACTGCTGCGTGCACTCAAGCTGCAGTTCACAGACGATCTCCAAGGCGTGAACCAAATTGCGCTCCCCACAACACGCTCCGGGAGCCGAATGACGTTCGGCCAAACGTCGACGTCGACCTCTCCCAATTCAGCCGGTGCGGTGAACGTTGATTCGTTGCTCTCTTCAATTGACACCTCCTCGCAATCGCCTCTGCCCCGTTCGAGCCGAATGACGTTCGGCCAAACGTCGACGTCGACCTCATCGGATTCGGCCGCGGCGGCGGATATTGATTTGTTACTCTCTTCAACTGACGCCTCCTCGCAATCGCCTCTGCCCCGTTTCGGCATCATCGGTGATTCGCAGTCGCTGCGATTGTTCACGCTGAAGCCGCCCGAGGTTGGCCTGGACGATTCCCCGCCCGACGATGCACTCACGGTCGAGCCGGGACTATCACCAACGGTCGGTCGTGAATTCGTGGCCGTTACGTACACCTTCTCCGAGCCGCTCGACGCCTCGCCGATCGAGCAGGAGCAGCCACCCGGATTACTTCGCCGCGAGCAACTTT
Source organism: Planctomycetales bacterium (assembly GCA_028285345.1). Lineage (GTDB taxonomy): Bacteria > Planctomycetota > Planctomycetia > Planctomycetales > Planctomycetaceae > Symmachiella. The sequence goes on along the minus strand of JANQPT010000044.1, from coordinate 510,968 downwards.
GGATCGCGCCACGTTCAGTACCCGGCATCGCCGCTGAGAGCGACTCGCTGTTCGGCGCAGACTCAGCAGAAGCCACCGCCGATGAACTGCTCGCCGATGACTCAGCCACGTGGGTGCCGGAGGTTCGCGCGCTCAAGTTTCGCTACTTCGGCGATGGAGTCTGGCAGGAATCTTGGGACAGTTTGCAGAAGCGAGCACTCCCGACCGCCGTCGAAATCGTGTTTGAGTTGGGAGAAATTCCCTACGAGGATGAAGAGCAGGAGGAGGCCGAAGTACTCGACGAGGTCGACGAAATCGCAACCGACGACGAATTGGTCGATGAAAATTCGACCCTGCTTGAAGACCCCGAACGCCGAAAACGACAAAACCGATTTCTGATTTATCTCCCGGCCGGACCAAAGTCCGCTCCCCCTTCAGGATTCGGACCTTCCACGATCACCGCCGGTGCGGTGCAGGGGGGGCCGCCATGATCCGCACACAACAATCACAGCGGCCGCGCGACGCCCGGGCAGGCATGATTCTGCTCGTGGTGACGATCGTCTTGGTGATGCTCAGTTTGGCCGGGTTTGGATTCGTAGCGGTCATGTACACCGAAAACAAAGCCGCGCATCTCAATGTCGATGAACGTCACGTCAAAAACGCGACGGAATCGGCGACCGTATTGCTCGCAAGCATTGCGGCAATGGACGCCCAAGGACGGCGCGAATCGGGCGGGCTGTATGACAATCCCGACCTGTTCCAAGGAGCGCTGCTCTACGCGGAACCGGGAACCGACGCCGCCGTCCGCATGACGGTGCTCGCGCCGCGAATCGACGAGGGGGCGTACGCCGGAGTTCGCTTTGGAGCTGAAAACGAATCGACAAAGCTTAACTTGGCGGTCTTGCCGTTCTGGGATCGGCTCGTTCCAGAGTCGGGTCGCAAGGCGTTGATGCAGATTCCCCAGATGACTCCTTCGGTCGCGGACGCGATTCTGGATTGGCTGGATCAGGACCGCCAGCAGCGGTCTGCCGGCGCGGAAAGCGACTATTACAGCGGTCTCGATCCGCCCTATGCACCACGAAACGGTCGGCCCGAATCGCTGGACGAATTGTTATTGGTCAAGGGAGTCACTCGCGAACTTCTGTTCGGCGCTGATGCCAAGCAGAACTACAACCAGAACGAAGAAGAATCGGAGTCAGCGCCCGGCGGATTCGGGTTCGCGTCCGCCGGCGAAGAACTTCCCTGGGCGGCGTACCTCACGCTGTATAGCGGCGAGCGAAACGTCGACTCTCAGGGACAGCCGCGTGCGTTTCTCAATACGCCCGATCTGCGGACACTGCATCAACAAATCGGCGGACGCCTGCCCGATGCTTGGGTCCGCTTTATCATCGCCTACCGCCAGTTTGGTCCCTACACAGGGAGCGACGAAGGACAAGCGAACGCCACCATTCGTCTCGACCTGACCAAGCCGGCCAAACATAAGATCGCGAGTGTTCTGGATCTGATCGGATCGCGCGTCGCCGTTCCATCGGACTCCGGCTCTGCGCAAGTCTTTCAAAGCCCCCTCCGCGAATCGCCCGACTCCATGCAATCTGCACTTCCGCGATTGATGGATGCGGTGACCGTCAACCGATCGCCGGTCCTGCACGGGAGAATCAATATCAATCTCGCCCCCCGTGAGATTATCGCCGCCGTGCCGAACATGCCGGCGACCGTCGTCGATCAGATTCTCACCAGCCGGGGCCTGCCGGGAAGCTCGGACGACTCTCAGCGGCAGCATCCCGCCTGGCCGCTGGCGCAAGGCCTGCTCAGTTTGGAAACCATGAAACAGATCCTGCCTTACGTGACCTGCGGAGGGGACGTCTATCGCGCCCAGGTCGTCGGCTTCTTCGATCACGGCACGCCCTCAGCTCGCGCAGAGGTAGTAATCGATGCTACCGCAGGCTCCCCGCGTCGGGTATACTATAAGGATCTCCGATTGTTGGGACGCGGATATTCGCTGGACGTCTTGCGCGTCCCCTCAATCGACAACCTAGCCGACACGTCGACCGTTGACGCCGCCGAAGCGAATTGACAGCCTTCCGCTGCTGTCAGACTGCGCTGCGGCGAAGCCTCACCTACCTGCCAGGATGGCCATCCCTCCCTGGAGATCATTCCCGCCATGCCACGCATGCTGGCCTTGGACTGGACCCGCCACGAAGCACGCTACGTGCTTGCCAACAGCAGCAAAGAGCGGCTGACGATCATCGCCGCAGGCGCCGTCCCGTTGTCCGATTTGACCGACGAGGAATACGCCGACCCGCAGCGTCTCGGTGCGGCGCTGCGCGACGGTTTGTCGTCCGCCAAGGTTGGACGGGGCGTCACATTAATCGGCGTCGAACGCGCACGCGGCGAGCTGCTGGAGTTTACGATTCCCGAGGTCCCCGCGTCTGAATTGCCGCAAATGGTCTTGAATCTCGCCATGCGGGAGTCATCTGCGGTTTCGGACGATTCGACCGTCGATTTCATTGCCACCCCCGGACCGGAAGACGACACGCTGTCGGTCGCGGCCATCGCGTTTTCGGCCGGCGAAATGAAACGTCTGCAGCAAACGTGTGATTCGGCAAAGCTGACTCCCGACCGCGTTGTCTTGCGTGCGTTTTCAACGGCGGCTCTACTGCCCGCATTGCCGGGCGTCCGTTCCAAGCGCTGTCTGATCGTGAATCGTATCGGCGACGAGGCCGATCTGACCGTCGTCGACTCCGATCACGTCGTCTTCTCGAGGACCGTCAGGTTGCCCGGAGACGAACTGACCGGGTCCGCCGCGCAACGGCTGTTGCAGGAAATCCGCCGCACGATGATGGTCGCTCCGCACGGAAAAAACGGCCACAGCGTCGATGCAATTTATCTGCTGGGCCGCGAGTTCGAGTTGTCAGACCTCCTGCAGTCCGTACGAGACGAGTTCGGAACCGCGGAGGCCAGCGCGCTGGAAGATCAATCCGCCGCGGTCGATATCCGCTGCTTCGACATCTTCGCCGCACTCGACGCCGATGATGAAATTGTGCCGGCCGATTCCGGCCGCTACGCGCCGCTCTTGGGGATGTTATACGCCGAAGGAACCGGCGGCGCACATTCCTTCGATTTACTCAACCCACGCAAGCCGCCCAAGCCGCCGGACCGTCGGCGGCGACTCGCGCTATACGGTGGAGTCGCCGCAGCAGCGATCCTGATGCTGGCCTATCCAACCGTCGACGACTACTTCAAACTGGTCGATGAGAACGACCAGCGCGCCAAAGAGCTGAAGGAGAAAAAGAAAAGCGCTAAGACGATCAAGAAACAAAAGGAAATCGCCGACGCGATCGCCGGCTGGGAAGGAAAAGGGGTGAACTGGCTGGAAGAACTTGAAAACTTCTCTCAGCAGTTTCCTTCGGCCCGCGACGCGATGGTTCTGCGGATGACCTTGGGACCCTCCCGCGGAGCACGGGGGGCGATCTCGTTTAACGGCCTGGCCCGACATCCTGAGATCGTCACGCAAATGGAGCTCAGTCTCCGCGATGACGGTCACGAGATTCAGACGCCGCGCGTCCAGGAGCGGGAGCAAGAAAACGGCTACACGTGGCAATTCGAGTCTAAAATGGAGTTGCTCAAACCCAAGGAGAAATCGGACAAAGAGCCGAAAACGTCGTCTTCAAAGAAGTCGGAAGCTGACACGACAGAGAAAAAGGACACCGAGGATCCAAAAGAGAAGGGTGCCGCTCAAAAATCACAGCAGGATAAGAACAACGATTCCGCAGGCGATCAATCCGAACGGGATGAGGCAAGCGGCGGCGGTGCATCCGGGGAGGAGCAGTAATGGAAACCCGGCAAAAGCTACTGTACGGACTCGCCGCTGTGATCGCCTTGTATTTCGTGGGCGAATATGGGTATCAGATTCTCATCGTCGAGCCGTTTGACCGTCAAGAAAAGCGAAAAAGCAAACTGGAAGAAGACTTGGCGAAAGCGAAGCGGGCATTCAATCGCGCTAAGAAAACCAGCCGGCGCATCGCCGCTTGGGAAAAACGCTCGCTCCCCAGCGACCCCAATCAGGCGCGCATCATCTACCAAGACTGGCTGGTCGAGCTTGTCGAATCGTCCGGATTGACCTCGCCGAGTTTCGATTCGGGGAGTCCCGCATCACGCGGCGGGACCTATTATGCTCTGTCGTTTTCGGTACGGGCCCGCGGGACTTTGGAGCAACTGACCAAGTTTCTCTATGAGTTCTACCGCGCCGGGCATTTGCATCAGATTCAATCGCTCGGCATCAATCCCTTGCGCAGCGCGGGTTTGCTCGATTTGAACATCAAGATTGAAGCACTTTCCCTCAAAGCGGCGGCGCCTGACGACGAACTCTCGACCGAGCTTTCACCCGCGTTCGCCGACAGGCCGTTCTCTGAATTTACAGCGATGATTCGACGCAACGTGTTTGGGGTCGGCACCGGCGATGTGGCGGCCGAGGAGACCGTTCTGACCGGCACCCCCACCAGCGGCGGCCTCTCCGAGGCGTGGTTCAAGCTCGGAGAACAAGGCGAGGTGTTGCGGCTGAAAGTGGGAGAGACGTTGCAAGTCGGCCACTTCACCGGCACGGTCGCTGAGATTCTCGACTCCGAAGTCATCCTCGAAGCCGGCGGAGAGCGGTGGCTGCTGACGATTGGCGAGAAACTAAACGAAGCCAGCGCCTTGCCGCCGGAGTATTGATCAAAATCCGCCTCTCCACCCAGCGCCGCACCCAAGATCCACAACAAGTTGAGCCACAGATTCACCCAGACCGCCCGAGCCGCAACGAAAACCTACAAAAGATCTCGCCACGAATCGCACGAATTCACACGAATGATCCGCCGGCTTTCGTGAAGATTCGTGCGATTCGTGGCTAACACAATTCTTGGTGAAACCAAGCCGACCGCTTGCGGTCGCAAGCGACGCACCATGCGAAGAACCGCACAATCGCCCCAGCCCGCTGGAATATCGTGTCGTTATGAATCGCGCAATAATTTGCGCAATAAGCAATTCTTGAATACGCTAGCAGCATAAAGCGGTCTCGGCAGATAACGGAGCACAGCCAATGCAGATCGCGATTGGACAGTTGTGGCAAGAAACCAACACGTTCAACCACAACCCGACCACGCGCGGCGACTTTGAAAACTGGGGAACCGCAACCGGCGACCAGATCGTCGCCGAGTACGGCGAGACTGGAGAACTGGGCGGCTTTGTGTCGGGCTGCCGAGATTGGGACGCCGGCGTCGAGTTCCTCGGCCTGGTTCGCCTCGCATGCTGGCCGTGGGGCCGTGTCGACCAACAGACTCATCACTGGATCCGCGACCTGTTTGCGCAGCAACTTGCAGAGGCAGGCCGTGTGGACGGAGTGCTGTTGGCCCTACACGGGGCGATGGCCGCGGAAGACGAACACGATTTGACCGGCGCGCTCCTCGCCCAAGTTCGCGCGGCCGTCGGTCCCGACATTCCGATCGTGGGGACGCTCGATCTGCATGCCAACATCACGCGGCAAATGATTGACAACGCCGACCTGCTCGTCGGCTATCACGCCTGTCCGCATTTGGATTCCTTCGAAACCGGACAGCGTGCCGTGCGGGGTTTGCGGTCGATGATCGAGCGTGGTGTTCGGCCGCAAACGACATGGCGAAAGTTGCCGATAATCACCGCGGCGGAGAGCCACAATACCTTCACCGGGCCGCCCGCCGCGCTCTATCGGCAGCTTGAGACGTTGGAACAACAGCCGGGAGTCCTGTCGGCCGGACTCTACATGGCGATGCCGTGGTTCGACTGCCCACAATTGGGTTGGACGGTCATCGTCTCGTCCGTGGAACCGCAAAGCCATCAGCAAACGGTCGACGAGTTGGCAGCGCAGTGTTGGACGCTTCGACAGCCGATGTCCGACATCAAACGCTATCCCGCCGCGGAAGTCGTGTCCCGGGCTCTGGCACATCCAGGTCATCCGATCGTCATCGGCGACGGCGCCGATGCAACTAACAGCGGCGCGACGGGCGACTCGACACATCTGTTGCGGGAACTGCTGACTCAACAGCCGATCCCCGGCGGCGCGCTCACGTTCCTCATCGATCCCGACGCAGTGGCGATCGCCGAACAGGCGGGAGTCGGCGGAGATTTCCACGCATCCGTCGGCGGCGCGTTCTCACCGGAGTACTCCGACCCGCTGCCATTTCGCGGCACTGTCGAGAATCTATTGGATATCGAATTCGTGCTGGACGGGCACATCGGCAAGAAACTGCCGATTCACATGGGGCGGGGTGCGGTGGTGCGCAGCGGCGACGTAACGGTGCTGCTCACAGAGACGAGCGGACCGGGCAGTTCACCGCTGTTGTACGAAGCCGCCGGGCTGAATCCCCGTGAGTGCGGCATCGTGATTGCCAAATCACCCGCCGGCTTCCGCGCCGACTACGATCCATTCGTAGCGGGCACATACCTGGCAGACTGCCCCGGCTGCGCCACACCCGAATGGAGCCGTCTCAGTTTTCGCCACATAAATCGACCGCTGTGGCCGCTGGATGAAATCGAGCGGGCGGAAGACGCAGATTGGTGTTGAGCAATCGACCATGCGACGGCAATTACGTCAGCCCGATGTCCCGGGAACAGCTCGGTTTGGCCGCCGTGATTCACTTATTGCGGATACCCGGTGCGGAAGTCGCCCGCCTGATTCGCCTGGTAGATAACGTCGGTATTCACGTCGAGGCAAGTCAGCCATCCGTGATCGGCGTAGGCCATGGTGTCGATGCAAACCCAGCCCGGAAACACGAGCGGATCGCCGGTGACCTGGGGGGTGTGGCCGCAAATGACGCGTTGCCCGGTCGGCCAAGGGGTTTCCGTAGCCGTGAGCCGCGTCCACCGCAACACTTGATGCGGCTGCTCATGCAGATGAACGCCGGGATGCAGACTCGCATGCACGAAAATATCGCGCGGCGTCTCAAAGTAGTTCAGCCCCGTCCGCAAAAACTCAACATGCTCTTCGGGAATCATCTCCATTTCGCCGCCGTACGATTCGAGCGCCTCTTGCCCGCCGTGCATGATCCAGGTCGGCATCCACTCGCCGCCTGCAAGGGCGTCGAGAAACATTTCCTCGTGATTGCCTAAGATAAACACAAAATTGCACTCGTCGCGCAACTGGATCAACCGGTCAATCACTTGTCTTGTGCCGGGACCACGATCGACGGCGTCACCCAATGAAACCACGGTATCGCCGGGCTGAATGCCGATCTCCGAGAGGATCAAATCGAGAGCGCGATCACATCCATGAATATCACCGATGGCAAACGTACGTCCGGGCACGTGAGTGAGGCTCCTTGAGAAATCTAAAATCGTCGACAGCTTGGACAGGCTGGCCGCTGAGATTGCTCACCACGGAGTCACGGAGGACACGGAGTTCTTAAATTCGAAATCCGAATCTCGAAATTCGAAACAAATTCGAATGACCAAGATCCAAATCGTTTTGGACATTAAAATTTCGTATTTTGAATTTGTTTCGAATTTCGTGCTTCGAGTTTTCTCACCGTGACCTCCGTGACACCGTGACTCCGTGGTGAAAACCCATGATGACTACAGCCTAGTCGTCCGACGACGGCATAATTCGTGCCGGACGGACGCTCGGCTCCGATTTCAGCAACTGCTGGCGGGCCTGTGTCTGCTGCCCCAGCCCGTGAATCTTGATGAATCCCACCGCGGTATCGTGAGGAAACTGGTCGCCCTCTTCGTAGGTCGCCAACTCGTGCGAATAGAGGCTGTAATCACTCTTCATGCCAGTCACCGTCACCTTGCCTTTGAACAACTGCACCCGCACATTGCCGCTCACAAACCGCTGCGTCTCGGAGACGTACGCCATCAGCGACTTGTGGAACGCGCTAAACCACAGCCCGTCGTAGATGATATCGGCACAGGTCTGCGCGACATAGGTGTTAAAACGTTGGGCCTGGCGGCTGAGCGTGAGAAATTCGAGCTCCTTGTGCGCGCAGTGCAATATCGCTGCCGACGGGGCTTCGTAGATTTCACGGCTCTTGATCCCCACCAGCCGGTTTTCAACATGGTCGATCCGGCCGACGCCGTGCGCGCCGCCCAATTCATTGAGCCGTTCGATCAAGGGAACCGCGTCCAGCGGCTCACCGTCAAGATGGGTCGGCCGGCCCTGATCAAATTCGATGACAATCTCCAACGGTTCATCGGGAGCGGTGAGTGGATCGACCGTCCATTGATACGCGTCCGGCGGAGGAGCAACCCAGGGATCTTCCAGCACGCCCGCCTCGACACTGCGTCCCCACAAATTCTGATCGACGCTGTAAATGCTCTGCTTGGTCGCGTCGACTTCAATTCCATGCTTGCGGGCGTATTCCAACTCCTCAGTCCGCGTCCATTTCCACTCGCGGACCGGCGCGATCACTTTAAGATTCGGCGCCAAGGTCTGTACCGAAACATCAAAGCGGACTTGGTCATTCCCCTTGCCGGTACAGCCATGCGCGACGGCGGCCGCGCCATGCTCCTTTGCCGCTTCAACCATTCGCCAGGCGATCAAGGGCCGCCCCAAGGCGGTAGCCAGCGGGTATTTGCCTTCGTACATCGTCCCGGCCATGAGCGAGGGCCAGACGAAATTGTCGACGAACATGTTCCGCGCATCTTCGACGATCGCATGCACCGCCCCGGTCTTGATCGCCTTTTCCTTGATCCCCGTCATGTCGCGGCCTTGGCCCAGGTCGCATGTGAACGTGATCACGTCCATATCATAGGTTTCGTTGATCCACTTCACCGCGACGGACGTGTCCAACCCGCCGCTGTACGCCAATATCACTTTCTCGCGTGCCACGTTTCTACCTATTGAATAATGCCATTTTGCCCCGGCTGCCTGGCAGCGCGGGCCGTGATTGAAGTCGCGGTGATTATAGTCGGGGCAGGGGAGGCGTTGCTACTCAGCGGCGGCCTCCATTGATGATGGTTTCTGTCCTGGATTGATCGGTTCGATCCGAGCGGAAGAGAACTGCCCGAGCGACCCGCCAACACGTTGCGATTCGAAACGCCGACGGGTGCATTCCTCGGAATGTACGCGATAACGAAGACTCTCCCGGGTGGCCGCGATTGCGCAGCAATCGGGGTGCCGCAGGCACACGAGGCTGCGATTTCACCGTTCCCTGTCTGGCGCAACCGCAGAACCTGTTGACGCTGATATTGCAGCCTGTTGCAGGCAGAGCCTGCCGCGATTGCGCAGCAATCGCTGCCACCTCTAGCTTGACGATGCACCTTTCATTCCAACTGCAAACCAGGGAATGCCCTCAACGCAGACTTATTTTCGCATTCACACTTGTCAGCCCGGCGGCAACCGGATAGACTGCATTAGTTCACTGATTCACTAGGGCGGCCGCATGATTATTGATCCCAAGAGTCACGTTCCCATTTACAAGCAGATCGCCGCGCAGATTTTGGACGCGATCGACGCGGGCGTTTATCGCGCCGACGAAATGCTCCCCTCCCTCCGCGCGCTTGCAGCGGACATTCGCGTCAATCCCAATACCGTTCAACGGGCCTACGACGAACTCGAACGCGAAGGCATCGTCTATTCCAAACGGGGGGTGGGCCTGTTTGTGGCCGGAGGGCGGACCGCCGCGGCAAGGGGAGCCGCTGAGAAGAAGGTCGTAAAACTACTGCGCGAATCCGTGCTTGCGGGGCAATCCGCCGGTCTCACGCCCGACAGGATTCGCACGTTGTTCGAATACACCTTGAGCGAATCATTGAGTCAATCAGAGAGGCGAACTCGGACATGATCGATCAATCGGCACCCGCAATCGACCTGCAAGGTCTGACAAAACGTTACGGAAAGACAACAGCCGTAGCAGACTTGAACCTCACGATCCCGCGCGGGACGACGTTCGGCTTACTCGGCCCCAACGGAGCGGGGAAGAGCACCACAATCAAGATGTTGATGGGCATGCTTTCCATCGATGCCGGCCGTGCGATCGTCCTGGGAGTGAACGTGGCGGAGTCGCCGTCTGATATGAAGCAACGAGTCGGCTACGTCCCCGAACTGCACTATATCTACCGCTGGATGCGGGTCGCCGAGGCAATCACGTTCGTAAAATCGTTTTATCCCACTTGGAACGATGAGCTATGCGATGAACTATTGGATCTGTTTGATCTGCCGTCGTCAAAAAAGGTCGGCAAACTATCCAAAGGCATGGTGGCCAAATTGTCGCTGCTCCTCGCAATTTCACACGAACCGGAATTGCTCGTGTTGGACGAACCGATGTCGGGACTGGACCCCTTGGTGCGGGAGGAGTTTCTGGACGGCGTATTGAAGACAATTTGTCGCGGCGATCGCACCGTCCTGTTTTCAAGTCATTCCATCGACGACGTACAACGATTGGCCGACCACGTCGGCATCTTGTTTCGCGGAAAACTGCTCGTAAATCGCCCCCTCGACGACCTGCTCGGCTCCACGAAACGCCTCCGTGCGGTGTTGCGCGACGGTTGTCTGCCACAGCAACTGCCGGCGGGGACCATCTGGCAGCACGTGCAGCGGCGCGAATGGTCGTTGACGGTCGAGCGGTTTTCCGAAGATCTGATTTCGAAACTACAATCCGAGAATTCGGTCGAAGCGGTCGACGTCACCGATCTGAGCCTCGAAGAACTGTTCAAGGACTACGTGAAAGGAGCCCGGCAATCGGCATGAACGCATTATTCTGGAAAGACGTGCGGATCAACCGCTTTCCGCTCATCGTCGTAGCGGTCTTCTTGATTGTCCCCTACGCCATCATGGCCGCGATTCCATTCGAGACAGGGATGTCATATTGGCCACGCTTGTTCATTCAAGGGAGCGCCTTCGGCTTTGCCGGCTGCTACATCAGCTTGGCGCTGCTCGGCGGGTGCATCATCGCGACGGAACGCGCGGATCGATCTGCGGAATTCCTTGCCTATTTGCCCCCCTCAAAGCGCCAGATCTTGACCAGCAAGGGAATCCTATTGGTCGGGACGGCCGTAGTGATGACCGGATGGAACCTGACTGCGACCGCACTGGGCTTGGCTCTGATGGACCCCTCCGAGATGCCGGGAACCTCGGCTGAAATGATGGGAGCGATGGCCGGATTTGCGACGATTGGCATCGCTGCCGCCGGCACCGGCTGGTTCGCGTCATCAATGTTCGCCAGTACGGGAGGGCCGGTCGGCCTGGCGCTCTTACTCCCTATAGTGATCAGCATCATGCTCAGTGCATCAAGCTCTCTACTGGGATGGCCCAACGAAGACTGGCTTCAACACGCAATCTTCATCGCTTGCGGCACTCTCGGCGTAACACTATTCATCCTTGGTTGCGTCAATTACCTCCGCCGCGTCGAGCCGTGAAATGAAGTTTGATCGTCGTGCAATCGTGTCGTAGGGACGGTTTCGCAGACCGCCGCCGGTTGATACAGTCAGGCAACGTGGTTGTCATGACCTGCAACATCCAACCGGCACAACGGCCCTGCGACGATCGACTGACGGGATTGCTCATGCCCTCCGACACCAAACTCGAATTGCTCAAGCGCGATCAGGCGCACCTCATTCACCCCTTGCACAACCGGCAAGCCCACGCGGCCCACGGCCATGTGTGGGTCAAAGGCGAAGGCCCGATCCTTACCGACGCTGACGGAAAAGAATATATCGACGCGCTCTCCGGGCTGTGGAATGTCGTCGCCGGGCACGGACGAACGGAACTCGTCGAAGCGGCGGCGAAGCAAATGCAGACGCTCCCATATTGCTCCGGCTATGCCGGCAGCTCCAACCGCCCGGCCATCGAACTGGCGGAAAAAGTCGACGAGTTGACCTATCCGGACATCAACCGCTTTTTCTTCACTTCCGGCGGCGGCGAATCGAGCGACACTTGCTTCAAGACCGCGCGCTACTATTGGAAGCTTCGCGGCAAGCCGGAAAAGACGAAGGTCATCTCCCGCCAGTGGGGCTATCACGGCGTGACGCTCGCCGCGATGAGCGCTACAGGCATCACCGGCTACTGGCCGATGTTCGAGCCGCGGGTGCCGGGATTCCTTCACATCCCGTCACCCTATCCGTATCGCTACGAAGCGCCGCCCGGAGTCAGCCAGGGAATCGCCGCCGCCGACGAGTTGGAACAGGCAATCTTGCGCGAAGGGCCCGACACCGTGTCCATGTTTTTTGCCGAACCGGTACAAGGCGCCGGCGGCGTCATCGTGCCGCAAGACGACTATTGGCCCCGCATCAGAGAGATATGCGACCAATACGGCGTGCTGCTGGTCTCCGACGAAGTCATCACCGGCTTCGGCCGCACTGGAACAATGTTTGGTTTGGAGCATTGGGGCGTGCAACCAGACATGATTCAATTTGCCAAGGCAATCACCAGCGGCTACTTCCCGCTCGGCGGTGTCGGCATCAGTGACGCAATTGCGGAAACGCTCGATTCCGGCGAAGCGGTCTGGATGCACGCGTACACTTACAGTGCGCATCCCGTCGGCTGCGCGGTCGCGCTGCGAAATCTGGAGATCATCGTCGCCGAAGATTTCCCCGCCCAGGCGGCCGAGAAGGGGGATTATCTGCTAAAGAATCTGCAGGCAGCACTCGCGGATCATCCCCACGTCGGCGAGGTACGCGGCAAGGGACTGATGGCGGCCATCGAAATCGTCCGCGACAAAGCCACCAAAGAGGAGTTTCCCGCAGAGGAAAACATGGGCGTAAAACTGCACCTGGAGACCCAACAACGGGGCCTATTCAGCCGCCTCCGCGGCGACGTATTCTGCATCGCACCGCCGGTGATATCGAGCCGGGAGGTCTTGGATCGGATTGTGGAGATCATGAGCGACTCGGTGCAGGCGCTGTTTGGTCAATCATGAAAATTCGCCTGAGTTCGATGGTTTCGTTATAATAGTCGTTGAGCCGAATACGCGTCATTTGTTGGCAGTGGAAGCAAATCATGTCGACCGCCTACATTACATTTGAGGAACGGATACGAGTCCCATTCGATGCGTTCGATCTAGAAGGTTTTCGCCGCTGGGTGCACTCCGATGATTTTCCGGAACGGGGCAAGGTCTCGTTCATCGATGGGGAGGTTGTTGTCGATATAAGCCCGGAGGAAATCCAGTCGCATGCGTCGCTAAAGCTCGCCCTGCAATCTAAGCTGCATGCATTTTCGACGGAACATCAGCTGGGCAAGTGTTATCCGGATGGAGTCCTACTGATCAATGAATCTGCAAACGTGTCCAACGAGCCTGACTTTATGTTCTGCTCCTTTGACGCCTTGAAAACGAAACGTGTCCAGGAGCGAGAATTCGTTGAAGACAGTGGACGCTACGTGGAGCTTGCGGGTACGCCCGATCTTGCTGTCGAGATCATCAGTCGCTACTCCAAGCGAAAAGACACCGAACTTCTCCGCGATAGATATTTCGCCGCCGGCATCACCGAATACTGGCTCATCAACGCCCGCGGCGACGACATCGACTTCAAACTGCTCACACGAGGCGAAGACGGCTTCATCGAAACGACTCCCGACCCTGACGGTTACCGCCGCTCGGACGTACTCGGCGCGTCGTTTCTGATCACGCGGCAGTGGAATGAAATCTCCGGATTCGACTACACCCTTCATCAGCGTTAGGTCCCTTCGGAGTGTAGAATCGACGCCCTCGAAGAACGAATCTCTGTTTGTCGTCGCTTCCGTATAGTCGCGCAAGCAAAAACACCCGGCCGAGAAAGTCTCGCGACCGGGTGTGTTGTTCACCACAGGAATCCAAGCCGACGGCTCTGCCGTCGCTCAGTATTTTCCTCGTCGATTAATACAGGTCCTGATCTCCGCCGCCGCCCTTCTTGTCGTCCTTGGGCATTTCGGCGACCAGTGCATCGCTCGTCAGGAGTAGCGTGGCGACGCTGGCGGCGTTCGTCAGTGCCGTGCGGGTCACCTTGGTGGGGTCGATCACGCCCGCTTTGACAAGGTCTTCGAACTTGTCGGTCGCGGCGTTGTAACCCTCGTTGCCCTCCATTTCGGAGACCTTTTCGCAGATGACCGAACCGTCGACGCCGGCGTTGTTGGCGATCTGCGTCAGCGGAGCGCGGCAGGCCCGCAGGATGATGTTGTAGCCGACCTCCTCGTCGTGCTCCAACTTGCCCGGTTTGACCGTGCTGCTGGAGCGGAGCAGGGCGACACCGCCGCCCGGCAGGATGCCTTCTTCAACCGCCGCCCGCGTAGCGTGCAACGCGTCCTCGACGCGGGCTTTCTTTTCCTTCATTTCGCTCTCGGTCGCGGCACCGACATTCAATTGCGCCACTCCGCCGGAAAGTTTCGCGACCCGTTCCTCCAGCTTTTCGCGATCGTAGTCGCTGGTGGACGCCTCAAGCTCGCGGCGGATTTGCTCGATGCGGGCCTTGATATCGGCCGTCTTGCCGGCACCTTCGATGACCGTCGTGTTGTCTTTGTCGACAACCACTTTCTTGGCGACGCCCAAGTCGGTGAGCTGGATGTTCTCCAACTTGATACCCAAGTCCTCGAAGATCGCCGTCCCGCCGACCATGATTGCCAGGTCCTGCAACATCGCTTTGCGGCGGTCGCCGTAGCCGGGTGATTTGACACCGACGCACTTAAATGTGCCGCGAAGCTTGTTGATCACCAGCGTGGCCAGTGCCTCGCCTTCGATATCCTCGGCGACGATCAGCAGAGGCTTACCGGAATTGACGACCTTTTCCAGAACCGGAACCAGATCCTTGATGTTCGAGATCTTTTTCTCGTGGATCAGCACATAGGCGTCCTCGAAGACACACTCCATCGATTGCGGATCAGTCACGAAGTAGGGCGACAGGTATCCGCGATCGAACTGCATGCCTTCCACGACTTCAAAATCGGTCGTGAGGCTCTGTCCCTCTTCGACGGTGATCACGCCGTCTTTGCCGACCTGCTCCATGGCGTCGGCCAGGATCTTGCCGATCTCGTCGTCGCCGTTGGAAGCGACGGTTGCCACCTGTGAGATCGACTTCTTGGTGCGGCATTCGATCGACATCCCCTGCAGCTTCTCGATGATGTCGGAGACCGCCTTGTCCATGCCCCGCTTCATACCGATGGGGCTGACGCCGGCTACGACCGCTTTCAAACCTTCGTTGTAGATCGCTTCGGCCATAATCGTCGCCGTGGTCGTCCCGTCGCCGGCCACGTCGGAGGTCTTGCTCGCGACTTCCTTGACCATGCGGGCGCCCATGTCCTCAAACTTGTCCGAGAGCTCAATCTCCCGGGCAACGGTCACTCCGTCTTTGGTCACCGTCGGCGAGCCGAAGCTTTTCTGCAAAATGACGTTGCGGCCCTTGGGACCGAGCGTGACGCGGACCGCTTTGGCGAGCTTGCTCAGACCCGCTTTCATTTTCTCTTGTGCTTCCTGATCGAAAGCAATCATCTTGGCCATCTGTCAACTTCTCCTGTTAGCGTTTTAGCATATGAAATGTGTGGCTGGTAAGCGGCGCTTCGTTCGCGAAATCGTCGCGGCAACTCCGACGTTCGATCAACAAACGGCCAAAATGTCCGATTCGCGCATCAACAACAGTTCTTCATCACCGATCTTGATTTCATCGCCGCCGTAGGAACTGAAAATCACCCTGTCACCCGGCTTCACCGTCAACGGCTGCCGTTTGCCGTCGCTGGTCATATGGCCGTCCCCCACGGAAACGACTTCGCCCCGCTGCGGCTTATTCGTCGCCGCATCAGGTAACACAATTCCTCCCGATGTCGTCGTCTCGGCTGCGTCGCGGCGAAGCACGACTCTGTCACCCAGTGGAACGATTTTTGCGCCGCCTTTCGATGTCTTTTTCGCCATCGAATACTCTCTCCTTAGTTAGATCGATTTATGGGCCGTGTGGTTGATGAACGTATATTGGTTTGAGCTAGTGTGTCCGGACCTGCCGCAGACGGCAGTCAGGCTGCAAAATCCACGTAGCGCAGTGATCCTGCGAGTACACGCAATTGCGAACGGCGTGCCAAATCCTGAGAATCCATAACTCGCTACTTGAGAAGAACTTGTGTATTCCTAATCCGATTGATAATCCTGCCAACGCTCGCGATTTTCGCCTGATTCGCTGTAGTCGACTGCCAAACTGGCAGACAAGTGGGCGGGCGGAATTGAAACGCAGATTACCCCAGCGCGGCAGCGCTGCAACCAAAACCAACAAAATTCAAGCCACGAATCGCACAAATTCACACGAATCATCCGTGGCCCGTTTTCGCAAGGATTCTTCGCCGACATAACAATCGAAAAAACCAAGCCGACCGCTCGCGGTCGCGTGCGACGTACCCTGCAATCCCCTGCACAATCCCCGCTGCCCCCTCAAGAAAATGGCCGTCTGCATGGTCGTTGCATGACAGTTCGCCGTATGTCAGGCACGCCCTCACACGACGATCACAATTGAAGCATCGCCAAACACGTTGCCCACACATCACCCATTCACTGCCCCATGCCTGACGTCCACATCTAAAAATGCGCGACAAAAACATGCAAGTTGCCGGTTAGCAACGACGAGAAAGGATTCAAAATCTGCGATAATCTGCGTAATCCGCGTTTTAAATTCGTTCTTCGAACATTGTTCCCAATCTGTCGCCTGCCTTCATCGTAAGTTGAATTGGTCCCTGTCTCACGGCAGTAGCGGCGATCACCAGATTGGCCTACGATTTGGACGTTCCGAACTCGTGGATGCATTTGACTTCAAATCGAGCGTATGATCGATCACACGGCGACAATCGCAGCGTCCGACCCCTGGTTGTTCAGCTTTTTCGTCCAGGAACCACTCTGGCTCAGGCTAACGGCTGTGTTTGCACTCGGCGCTCTGATAGGGCGGGTCCTGGTGAATTGGATCTCACGAATGGATCTGCCGGAATCGATTTGGCAGACAGATCCGTCGACATCCGCCGTCCGGCGCAGACTCGCCGAGATTCCGCTGGCAGGCTTCCTATTTGCCGATCACCAGAATTCGCGGTCCGCGCTGCGGCGACGTGCGGCGCTGGCGGTCGAGTTGGTCACCGGGGGATTGTACGTCGGCCTGGTCTATTGCGTCATCGACCTGCACAGCCAGCAGACTCCCGAAGAAGGTTCCGGCTTTTACATCCATTGGCGGTTGCTGTTTCAGTTTCTGCTGATCGCCTTTCTCGTGGCGGCGACGGTCGTCGATTTGGAGTTTTACCTCATTCCCGACGCAATCACCCTCACCGGCGCCGTCGTGGGAGTGACGATGGCGACCGCCGTCGGATACCTGCAATTGGTTCCGCTGTGGGTTGACTGGAATCAGGCGATTCCCGGCTTGGCAGGCCCCTATATTCCGCCATGGATCAAGGTCCATGCCCACTGGCACGGAGCAGCCTGGAGTCTAACGGGACTGGCTGTCGGAGCCGGCATGACCTGGATTGTGCGGGAGGCCGCCTCGCGCGTGATGGGGCAGGAAGCACTCGGCCTGGGAGACGTGACCCTAATGGGGATGATCGGCAGCTTTCTCGGCTGGCAGGCGGTTGTGTTTGTATTTCTCCTCGCGCCGCCCTGCGCCCTGCTGGTTGGGCTTGCGGTCCGGTTGTCGTCGGGCCGGACATACGTGCCCTATGGACCCTACTTGAGCGTCGCGGCCGTCGTTGTACTGTACTCCTGGAAGTGGCTGTGGACGCCGACACAGGCCATCTTCGGCGATCTGGTCACGCTGGCACTACTCGGCTCAGCGGCACTCGTCAGTTTGGTGATCCTGCTTGGACTGGTAAGACTGTACCGCCTGATTCCAGTTGACCGACCAGAGGTGAGAGAAACCGCAGACGCCAAGTCGGCCGACGATGACGAACATTCGGCAGGAGCAGACGAGAACTCCACAGAGCCGGCGGAATGATCAGTGCCCGGCGGGCGAACGCTTTCTCAAATCTCAATCCTTGGGTAGCCGAACTCGTGAGGGTTCGGAACCGTGCCTGCACCAATAGCGTTCACAGAAGTCTCACGACCCCAATTCTTAGTTCTGACAAAACACTAAATCATGTCAGTCTTGCGGTGGCGGCGTTTGGGGCGACAGCACTCGGCGCACTTGCCGTAGACTTCCAAACGATGTCCGGAGACGCGAAAGCCGCTTTCGCGGGCGACCTGCTCGACAATCTCTTTAATCGCATCGTCGGCGAATTCAATCAACGTTTTGCACTCGCTGCAGATCAGATGGTCGTGCTGTGGATAGCCGTAGTCGTGCTCGTAGACGTCGCGGTCGTTCGTCCGTGCGACGACCCGCAGCAGACCCGCATCCACCAACTGCGTCAATGTGCGATAGACCGTCGAACGGCTGACCCGTTTGCCGTCCGTCCGCTGGCTGAGCCGGGAAACCAATTGGTCGGCGTCGAAATGCTCGTGCGAGGCGAACACCTCGCGCACAATCGTTTCTCGTTCGGTCGTCAGACGCTTTCCCTGCGTCATCAGGTACTCACGGAACTTATCTTCCGGACTGACGGCGACATCAACGGCGGCCAGATCATTCATCAAATTGCCCTTCATCACGTTCATAGAGATCGCGGTCATCCCGACGATCGACAACTCGCAACAATCCTGAGTCCACCAACTGCGTCAACGTGCGATAGACCGTCGCTCGGCTGACCCGATGGCCGTCCATTGGCGGGTTGAGCCAAGCAACTAATTGGTCGGCGCCGAATGGTTGAGAACAGTCGGAAACTTCTCGCACGACCGTCGCGCGCTCGGTCGTTAGACGCTTTCCCTGCGCCAACAAGTATTCGCGAAATTTCTCTTCGAGACTCACACCAATGTCGCGGGAAACGCCTGCTTTTCTTGACTAACAGAGGCCGTCAGGAAGTGAGCCTTTATTGTACGCCAACCCGCGACTATCTCAAAACCAAAACGGGAAAATGCACCACGCGTTACGCGAACACTCAGAGAGCGTGTGCCGTAACATTTTAAGAGGAGCGGGGATGTGTCTCGAGTCCGTCAGACGTCGCCGCGATCAATGCGATCCAGCAAGCGGCTCATGGCAATCTCGAATTTCTCCTGAGATTCGTACGTGCCGTCGTCGATCGCCGCTTTGATTTGCGCGAGACGCTCTTGGCGAATCTCGGACGATTGGCTCAGTTCGCCTAGGGTCCGACCTGCCGCAGAGATTTCGACTTCGTCTTGTGGAGTCGCGGGAGCGACTTGCGGTGTCGGCTTAACCGGCTCGGCTGCGGGAGGGCGATTGACCGGCAACGTGCTGTTCACTGCGCTGGCGCCACTGACTTCCATGCTCAAGTTCTCCCTGAATCACAACTTACGGGAACGAGCCCCTGTTAAGGGCTGCAGGGGAGACATCTCATTACGTCTCCCGGTCGGGTCTTAGAGGCCTGATCATATCTCACAGAGGGTTTTTGAATCAACCGGGATTACAACGACCCTCAGATCAACCCCGTAGGGCAGGCTCCCGCCTGCCGAAACTCGGATAGTCGCAAAAAACCAAGGCCGCAAGAGAAAACCCGCCCGACAGGAATCAAATCGAAACGCAGATTACCCGGCGCGGCCGCACCGCGACGAAAACCAAAGATGAGATTTAGCCACAAATCGCACGAATTCATACGAATGATCCGCCCGTTTTTGTGAAGATTCGTGTGATTCGTGGCTCGGAAGATTTTGACGAATCCGTGTTTGATCCGTGTGAATCCGTGGCGAAATACTTTCTTTGATTTTCGTCGCGGCGCGGCCGCGCCGGGCTCGTTCATGCTAAACTATGGGCTTTCTCCGCCGAAGCACCAATTGTGAACAGGTCCATAGTATGCCGAATTTCAACCGCCGAAAGTTCCTACAATCCACCGTCAGCACTGCCGCAGCGACATCGCTCCTAAGCGGGATGGAAACCCTGCTAGCGGCAGAGCAGGGGGGTGAGGACGCGAAGAATCTTGCGATCGCCCCGTTCCGGTTCGACGTCACGCCCCCGATGGGCCATTCCCTGTGTGGCGGGTGGATCAAACCGGTCGTCGACGTCGACGACGAGTTGGAAGCAATCGGCTTCGTTTTGCTTGGCGCCGGAAAGCCGATTGTCATCTGCGCCGTCGACTGGACCGGACTGCTCAACGAAGCACACATCGCCTGGCGGACCGCTCTCGCAGAAGCGGCAGGAACCACGCCGGAGCGCGTCGCGGTGCAGTGCGTGCACCAACACAACGCGCCGTTCGCCTGTCTCGAAGCAGAGCGCATCGTGCAAGAACAGGGCGACCTGCCGCACATCGTCGAGTTGGACTATTTCGAAGACTGCCTCAAGCGCGGCAAGGCGGCGGTTACGAATGCACTCAAGCAATCGCGGCCGGTCACGCACATCGCGGCGGGGCAGGGGAGGGTGGAGCAAGTCGCCTCCAACCGACGCGTGTTTCGCGACGAAAACGGACGCATCAAAGCGATGCGGGGCAGCAGTTGCAGCGACGATAAACTGCGGGCGCTTCCGGAAGGCCTGATCGATCCGCAACTCAAGACCGTCGCCTTTTTTGACGGCGACCAAAAGGTCGTCGCCTGCCATTATTACGCGACCCATCCCATGAGCTACTACGGCGACGGCCGCGTCAGCAGCGACTTTGCCGGATTGGCTCGCAAACAGCGACAGGCGGAAGATGCGGATTGCACACACATCTACTTTACCGGTTGCGCAGGCAATATCGCTGCCGGAAAGTACAACGACGGCTCAAAAGAACTGCGGCCAATTCTGACAGGCCGCATCTACGACGGCATCGTCAACTCAGAAGCCACACTAAAACCGCAGCCGATCGGCAAAGTCGCTTGGCTCACACAAGACCTGCTGCCGGAACCGCGCGCGGATTTGTCCGCTGAAGCGCTGGAGCAGCGCATCAGCAACTCCAAGAATCCGGTCGTCGGCCGCAACCGCCCGTCGTACATGCTCTCTTGGTTGCGGCGGCTGGAGCAGCAAATCCCGATCGTACTCAGCTCGCTGCGGGTAAACGACATCTCCCTGCTGCACCTGCCCGCCGAATGCTTCATCGAGTACCAACTCCACGCACAAAGCCTCGCCCCCGACCGCTTCGTCGCCACCGCCGCATACGGCGACGGCGGACCGTGGTACATCCCAACCGCAGACGAATACCCCCACGGCGGCTACGAAGTCGGCGTCGCCTTCTGCGAGCCGGGAGTCGACAAACTACTTCGCAACGGGTCGAAGAAATTGGTCAGGTAAGGATTCACCACGGAGACACGGAGAGCACGGAGTTTTCAAAAACGAAGTTCGAATTCCTCTGGTTCCCAAATTGGAACTTGGGAGTTTTACGAAAGAAGTCTGGTTTTGTAAACGTGAGGCTTTCTGTTGGGAGGGCGAGGCTCCTGCCGAGCCGCGCGCGATCGAAGACGTCCCATTCCAAGCGATCGTTACTTTGGGATCATAGAAGTTCGACAAAACATGTCCGCTCATTCAAACCGTCAACGCCCAGTACATGGCGTGATGCACTTCCCCAATCAGCCAACGGTGGTTTTCTGCACCGTGTGCACTAAGCATCGCAAGAACTGGTTGGCAAATGATGCCGTTCACTCGAAGTTGGTCGAGATCTGGTTGACTAGCACTTCGTGGGTGATGGGCCGTTACGTAATCATGCCGAACCACATCCACTTCTTTGCCGGAGCAACCGAGTCCGAAGTCCCTTTTGACAACTGGGTCAGATACTGGAAATCGCAATTCAGTAAGTCACACAATCACCCAGGGCAAAAGTGGCAAAGCCAACATTGGGATACACGTTTGAGGACGAAGGAATCATATGGTGAAAAATGGGAGTACGTACGCTTCAATCCAGTACGCCATGGACTCGTTGAAGAGCCGAGCAATTGGCCGTATCAGGGTGAGATCTTTCGGTGGGGTTGGGATTGATTGCATTCGCAGTGATTATCGCGTATCCAGCGCGGCTCGGCAGGAGCCTCGCCCTCCCAAATCGATCCTTGTCTGATTTCCCCCCAACTCACTTGCCCAAAGAAAAAATAGTTCATTTCGCTGGTTCTCAAACTGGAGTTTAAGAACCAGAGAGCGCATTTCTTCTCCGTGCACTCCGTGTCTCCGTGGTGAATTCTCATACCACGCGTCTCACCCCTGCGCATACGGCCCACCGGCAACCGTCTCCGTCACGCCGGCCAGCCCTTCCGTCATGCATTCGCCGATGATCTCAGCGGCGCGGAGCACTTGTTCGCGCGGGACGTCGAGGTGCGTGCAGGCTCTCAAGGTCTGCGGGCCGGACGGATTGATGTTCACGCCCCGCTGCCGCAAACGGGACGAGAGCGCAAACGCGGTCCCGGCCGCTTCTTCGACATCAAAGAACACCAAGTTCGTCTCCGGCATTTCGATCTGAATGCCGTCGATTTCGGAGAGAATCTGCGCAAATTCCCGCGCATTGTCATGATCTTCCTGCATGCGGTCGATGTGGTTTTCCAAAGCGTGAATCGCCGCGGCAGCGACGATGCCCGCTTGACGCAGCGCCCCGCCGAACAGTTTGCGGGCACGGCGGGCCTTCCGCATTTGCTCCGCCGACCCGACGAGCGCCGAGCCCATCGGGCAGCCGAGCCCTTTGGAGAAACAGACCGAAATCGTATCGACCGGCTCACAGATTTCCTGCGAGCTGTATCCACCCGCCACCACGGCGTTAAACAACCGCGCGCCGTCCATGTGCACCATCAGACCATGCTCGTGCGCCCACGCGCCGATTTGTTGCAGTGCGCCGAGCGAATAGACCGTCCCCCCGCCGCGATTCGCGGTATTTTCTACACAGACCAACCGCGTCGGGCAAAGGTGCTGGTCGTCGCGATGGATCTGCCCGTCAAGATCATTGACGTCCAACAATCCGCGCCGTCCC
Organism: Planctomycetales bacterium; assembly: GCA_028285345.1. GTDB lineage: Bacteria > Planctomycetota > Planctomycetia > Planctomycetales > Planctomycetaceae > Symmachiella. The sequence goes on along the minus strand of JANQPT010000044.1, from coordinate 488,167 downwards.
TGAATCGGCCGGCAGGTCACGCCGCTCAGCGCTGCCGGCGCACCTGCCTCGTAGCTGGCGATATGGCCCCACGCTTCGATCAGCAACTCATCACCCGGAGCGCAGTGAACCCGCACCCCCATTTGATTCGATTGCGTTCCCGAACAAGCAAACACGGCCGCTTCCTTGCCCAGCTTTTCGGCGATCAACGCCTCCAGCCGATTGACAGTCGGATCCTCGCCCGACATATCGTCGCCCACCTCCGCATTCACAATCGCCTGCCGCATCGCGGGCGTCGGCTTGGTCATCGTATCGCTGCGCATTTCAATCACGGCATCGGGCATCTCGGCAAAATCCTCTTTCAGGAGGGCAAGTGAACATTTGAAGCCACCCGCCTACTTTAGTCGGACCGGCGGCACCAATCAATCTTCGATCGATCCACTCCGTAGGTCCGGCTGTGCCGGACGATTGCGGGTACGACAAACATCCAACAATTGACTTCTCAGCGAACATGAATGGTCAATCACAACGGCCGGTACAACCGGCCCTACCTTGCCCTGTGATCAATCCTGCCCCGAAGGGGCCCAACAAGCCAGCCCGGGGCAGAGCGAAGCGGCACGAGCCGCGCAGCGCCGCCCCGGGTATGCAAGCCGAACAACAAACCAGCCCTGACAAGGGCGAAACGCCTCGGGCGGAATCTGCCGAACTTTAATCTCATCTGGCGGTCATATACGATGACGTACGATTGTTACTTCCACCTCTGGTTCTGCCGCTGTTACGGATTGAATTCGATGTCTGAAACCGACCCTGTGCCGCTGAATATCCAAACAATCGATTGTCACAGCGAAGACCCTATCGCGGCGCTGGCGGAGTTGCGGCGCAAGTTGAGTCCGCAGGGGGATATCGTCTCCGCAGCAGGCCGGCAGCGAACGATTGAATTATTCGGCGCGCCGCTCACCCCGCAGGAAGTGGTTGAAAAGATCTGCGGCGATGTCCGCCGGCGCGGTTTAGCAGCGGTCCTCGAATACACAGCCAAGCTCGACCACAAGGAATTAGACGCCGCTTCAATGCGGGTCAGTGCAGACGAACTCGCCGCGGCACACGCGGCCGCTGACGCCGACTACTTGGCGACAATCCGCCGCATTCGGGACAACGTTCTGGAATTCCAACGGGCGATTCTCAATGAAGACGTCACGGTCGAGCGCGTCAACGGCGAAAGCCGCGTGATGCTCAAGCAGCGTTATCTGCCGCTGCGAAGGGTGGGGGTCTGCATTCCCGGCGGAGCGGCGGCCTATCCCTCGACGCTGTTGATGACCGCCGTCCCCGCACAGGCGACAGGCGTGCAGGAAATCGCCGCCGTCGTGCCACCGACCGATTTCGGCGGCTACAACACCGACCTGCTGGCCGCCTGCCGGGAGTTGGGAATCAGCGAAGTCTTTCGCGTCGGCGGCGCGCAGGCAGTCGCGGCGCTGGCGTACGGCGTCGAAGGGATCGCGCAGGTCGACAAGATTGTCGGGCCGGGAAATCTCTTCGTGGCGCTCGCCAAACAACACGTCTTCGGCGACGTCGACATCGACAGCATCGCCGGTCCCAGCGAAGTCGTCTTGATCGCCGACGAAACCGCAAGGCCCGATTTCGCGGCGAGCGACTTGATCTCACAAGCGGAGCACAGTCCCGGCAGCGGGGTCTTAATCACCTGGCACCCGCCGCTCATCGACGCCGTACATGCGGAATTGGTCAAACAATTATCGCAACTACAGCGGGGCGATTTAGCGAGGACGAGCCTGGAAGAATACGGCGCGCTGATCCTGGCCCGCGACGCAGACGAAGCATGCCGTCTGTCGGATCTGCTCGCCCCGGAGCACCTGCACGTCTCAACGGCCAACGCGGAGCAACTCTTGGGCAACCTACAAAACGCCGGCGCAATTTTTGTCGGACACTACACCCCGGTCGCGGCCGGCGATTACGTAGCGGGCCCGTCCCACGTCCTCCCCACCGGCGGCACCGCCCGTTTCGCCAACGGATTGTGTGCGAATGACTTTCTGAAGCGCTCGTCAATCATCAGCTACAATGAAGCAGGCCTGCGGGGGGACGCAGGGGATATTTGTTTGATGGCAGACAAGGAGGGCCTGACGGCGCACGGGGCGAGTGTTTCGGTGCGGGTAAGATGTGAGTAAATCGATGCCGGCAAAGAGTAATGTATTCTTGGTTTCATTTACTGTCACTGAACTGCGGGATGGATATGACGCGGCGGTGATGCTAATGGATCACCTGCATGAGAATTTGTTAAGACCGCGTTCGATCAATTGTGCGGTTCGCGGTGTGACAGGTATTCAGCCCGTTAGCATGCAACTTGGACAAGTCGGTCCTGGACCGATCCCACAAATATCAAAGGGCCGACTGCTAGCAGGAGAGGCGTCTCATCCCGGCTCTGATAGATACACGATATTGAAAAGCGATTCAAAGTGCTTCGATTGGCTTCGAGATAGGTCGCTGTTCATTGACGAATGTCTCCAATAAGGCCAGCGCAAAGCTGAGGATGATCAGGGGCGAGGGCTAGTCACTGAAGATATTGATTGGTGGATGTGGGGTGCGACCAAAGTGTGGCCGGATAGAAGCACTTCGTGTGATCGACCAATGTGGGCGTTGCGGCAGTGCGTGGCGGCATTCGATTGTTTCGTTCCTGTGTTGCGGTACAACATGACGCTTTTCGGGCCATCGCACCACGGATTGCACTTAGTATTTTTGTTTGAGGCATTTCCCTGGTCCGATAGCGCTCCAATCTTCGACAACGAAATTGACGATTGGCTTTGTAAAGAGAATCCTGAAGTTGCGAGAAGAAATGCGAAGAATTTCGTGATGACAATGGCGACCTTCGCCAGGGCGCTGGGGCATGGAAAGCTGATGTGGGAAAGTCTCGATCAACATCAGCCTGATCTCGTTGGCGACATTCCGGAATTTTGCCAGATGGAGTTTGGTGACCAAGAGATGGCGGTCGATATTTCGCAACTCAACACAGGCAAGGAATAGAGTGCGGCCTGCTCACGGCATGATCGACCGGGTCGCGACGCAACAAAAAGCGGGTCCTTCCACGTCGATATTGGAATCCCCATCCCAACGGAGTTACCGTTGGCAGATTGAATTCAACATTGAGGGCGCCGCATTGTTTGCCGGAAGCATCTAATCGCCAACGATTTTCAGGAATACAATTCAAAACGCAGATTTCGCGGAGATGGTAGACAACCCCAGCGGTCATCTGTGTTCGAGCCATCCGCAATAAACATTCTGGTCCAGTTCGAGCCTTTGCGTTAGTATATTGACATGAGCACATCCACAGACGTTCTCAACGAATTACTCGACCCCGTCGGCCGTTGCTTGACTGCCGACTCCGCCAAGCAAATCGCCGAGCTAAGGGCGTCGCCGCAAGCGCAAGCTCGCATCGAGAGCCTGGCTTCGAGGTCGAACGCAGGTACGCTCTCGACAGAGGAACAGGCGGAGTATGCGGCCTATGTGTCAGCCGGGAATTTCATTGCAGTTTTGCAGTCGAAGGCCCGTAAGCTTTTGAGCGCTCAGAACTGATGGACGACACACTGCGTGACCACGTTCGCGAGCGGGCAGCCAACCGTTGCGAGTACTGTCGAATCCATCAGGACCACGACGCATTCTTTACGTTCCATGTCGATCACATTATTGCACAGCAGCATCGTGGTCCGACCTCGGCTGACAATCTGGCGCTCAGCTGCTACCGCTGCAATTCTCACAAAGGCCCAAACATTGCAAGCATTGATCCTGATACGAAAGCGATGGTTCCATTGTTCCACCCCAGGCGAGACGTCTGGGCGGACCATTTTGAGTGGAACGGCCCGTTGCTGGTCGGTCGCACGCCGATTGGTCGTGCAACGGTCGCCTTGCTTTGTATCAACCATCCCGATTATGTCTTGCTGAGGGAAGAGTTGATTGATGAAGGCCTGTTTCCTGGTGGGTAGCTTAAGCGGTCCGCAGTAGGGCAGGGCGCGCGCGAACGTGGTGGAGTCGTTTTTGAAACCTCCAATACCACCAGGCATCGCAGATTTGCCGCGACTGAATAGATCTACCGTGCCGCAGACCTCACTCTCGAGTTCAAGTAGGGCAGGCTCCCGCCTGCCGCCTTGATATTTGGCGTCCAATACAGTTTGCGGCAGCCGGGAGCCTGCCCTACGGACTCACTTTTGCTTCTGTGCCGCCAAGAACTCCTTGCCATGCCCAAAGCGCGTGTCGACGGGAACTCCGTCCCGGCACAAGGGACACTCCTCCGCCGACCAGCCCGTTGGCACGTCGTAGTGCAGGAGATAAAAGAACTCATCCACACCAAGCGCCTCGGCCTCGTAGTTCCCCACGAAGACCAACGCCGCCGCCGCCGCAACCTGCCCACCGGCAGCGCGGACCGCATCGATCGTTTGCCGAATCGACAGCCCCGTGTTCACGATGTCATCCACAACAAGCACGCGGCGGCCTTTCACGAGTTCGTCATAACCGCGACGCAGCACAAACCGCCCGCGGATGTCGCCGGGCTCCGGATTCGGATCGTGCTCCGCAAAGGCACACATCACACCCAGCTCATGCGCCAACCACTCACCAACAACCAATCCACCCATCGCCGGTCCGCAAACAATATCGATCGAGCGATCCGCGAGCCGTCTGGCCAGCAACCGCGCCAGTCGCTCGATGCGGTCGAGGTGCGGAAAGATCGCATCCTTGTTAATCGTCATCGGAAAATGCAGCCCCGAGATATGCACGACATGCACGTTCTCAACGATCGCGCCCGATTCCCGCAGAATACCAAGCGTTTCTTCCGCAGCCGCCTCGATTTCGTCTTGCGTCATTGTTGGCTCCTTGTTCGTACCGAATTGCGCTTTAATATCGAGCCGTTTTCTGCGATGAGTACCCGCACCTCGCCAATCAACTCCCCCGCGATTACCGACGACGAAGTTCTCATATACTCCAGCAAACGTGCGGCCAATACAATGCACGATTAGTGGTAGGGCAGGCTCCCGCCTGCCGCCGTGCTAATGTGCGGTCGCAGTCAAATTCAGCAGACGGAATACTGCCCCACCAAACTTTGTTGAGACCAAGTCCCGAAAACTAGGAGACCTCCGCAATCGAAACTGCACCAGAGTTGCGAGGGACTCGTATGCCCAGCAAAAAAACGCTTGCCGTCCTTCTCGGCGCTACAACCGTTTTGGCGGCGGCGACGCTATTCGGGGTGTTCGTCTTGTATCGCCTCTGGGTCCTGGACATCCATAACCAAATCGGCGCGGGGATGACGATCCAAGACGTAACAACACGCCTCGGCGAGCCCGACCGCATCACCAAACCCGGCAACCCGCTCGATCCGCCGCACGTCTCCGGGTTTACGCCGGATACGGAGAATACCAACGTCGTCTACACGTATTTTCTGCGCGGCGTGATCGTTTACGTGTTCTTTGATGAGCAAGATCGCGTCGCGGTGTATTATGTCTGCAGGTCGTAGCTGGTTCGGGCAGGCCCGGTCAAGCGAATCGAAGATTGATTTCGCGCCGATGGGCGAATGCCGAAATGTGAAATTGAAAACACGTTCTCTACTGAAGGAAGTGAGCATGAGTTCGAACGAGTCCACCACACAACAGCAGCGGGGTATTGGGCGCGACATCTTTATCGCCGTGACATCGGCAGTCGTTGTCGCCGCGATCATGGTGTTCAGCACCAAGGGGTCGCAGGAGCTCGGAGAAGAAGACCGAAAGAAAATTCAAGACAACGTGCTGCACGACAGCCAATTTCAACAGCAAATCATCGATCAACTTCAATCAGATCATGCTGAGCAATTTGGTGAGCTGAATCGCGGCTTTCGCAAATTGCACTCCGATTTGACAAACGCACGAAAAGACATCCAGCAAGTGACCGGGATAACTGTGATCTCCCCGGAAGATGGTGTCGAAATCATTGGCGGGCTGGTTGTTAAATCTGCGGACGGACGGCAAATACTTGTGGCAAAGCCGAAAGAAGATGGCAGCCAAGTCATCTTGGGAACTTCCACTCATCATCTGGACGTGTGGTGTCGAGACAAACTTCACGCCACAATTCTTACGAGAAGACTCGGAGGCAGAACCCGAGAATTGCATTTTGCCGACGGTGAGTGGTCTTCCATGATGAAATCGCCGTCAAAATAGGTGTTTCGATCAGCAAAGAGCAAAGCCCGCTGATCTTTTCTGGCGCGAAGAACGTTTCACCGGGGACTATCAAACCAGCGGGAGCCGGCCCTGCAGGAGTTTTCACGCGCAAGGCGTCTTAATCCCCCGCCGAATCAGCCAGTAATTGACCGGCAGATTCGTCAACAGGCCCAAACCCATCGCGATTTGCATCATCCACCAGAAAACCACGTTATCGGCGGCGATCGTGCCGCCTGACGCGTAATAGACGACGAGCATCCAGGCGTACATCCCGACCTGAAACGCCGTCAGTGACAGCACATCCGCTTTGAACGCCTCCTTGATCCCCTCAGCCGGCGTCAGATTGCGCATCGGAACGATGTTGTAGTACTGAAAGGCAACACCGAAGGCCAGGGCCACGAAATAGTCGATTACAAACCCCGCCCAAATCGCCGCCCCGAACAGCGTGATCCCGCCGACGAAGATCACCGTCTCCGAAAGAATGTCCGCCACCGTGCAGCCCGCGCCGCAATGCGTGCCGGAGATAAAGACGTCCTTAAACGTAATCGGCCGCTGAGCGGCATCTTCGCTCGGCGACATCTCCATCTCCATCGACATATCCATGCCCGCCATCCCGCTCATCCCGCCGGCAGGAGCCCGCGCCATCGCCCAATAGGCCCAAACGCCAAGCGGCCCGAGATACAGCGCCGTAATCGGCCAAACGAGATTCATAATCGGCATCGCCTGATAGCGGCCCATGTTGATGTCGACGTAAATCACGATAAACGACAAACCGCCTGCGAGAACGGAGATCCAGGCGATGATTTGCATTGTTTCCATGATGGGTCGCTCGCTGTCAAGAATAACCGGCGCACGATACTCCGCACTTCCACCGATCGCAAGTCGCAAGGCCTAACGTCATCAACCCGTCACTACCGACTCGAAGACGTTGATATGGCTAAGTCCCGCAAATAGAATCTGTGAATGCATGGTCTCGATTCCAACCAGCCCTACATCATCAAGATTCACGATCTTCTATCGCCCGAGGAATGCGCGGAATTGATCGCCCTGATCGAATCGCTGGCACCGGACGTGGCCACGATCAATACATTGGCGGGAACACGGGTGGACCGCGACGTGCGCAACAATGATCGCGTGATCTTTGACGATACGGGATTGGCGGAGACTCTGCTGGAGCGCGCGGCGGAACGGGCGCCGCGTGAGATCCACGGGATGTCACTGTCGGGAGCGAACGAGCGGTTTCGATGCTATCGCTACCAGCCTGGCATGCGTTTCGCGCCGCACTCAGACGGTGCGTTCGTTCGCGACGAGAACGAGCAGAGCCATTACACGTTTCTGGTCTACCTCAACGACGAATTCGAGGGGGGCCACACCACGTTTCTGACCGATCCGGAAGTTTCCATCCAGCCGCAGACCGGAATGGGGCTGTTGTTCCAACACCCAATCATTCACGAGGGGGGCGTCGTCACATCCGGAGTCAAATATGTCGCCCGCACCGATCTGATGTACCGCCGGGCCTGTTGATGGCCCATCGCGAATACAATCTCCCGTTGATACACTCTCACGCCAGCTGCAATAAACTTCAACAACCATTCAGCTCGCCCCGGTTTGATTGTCAGCTTCAGGCGACGAAACAAAAACGCAGATTCAGGAAATGTTCTGCGATAACTGCGTAGTCCGCGTTTCCAACTCACCGTACGAAAACCAAACCGCCCCCACACATGCCGCGCCGTAAGAAGTCCACGAAACCTGAAAAAGCCCTGCAAACCGTCCCGCAGGAGCAATTGCTAATCGAAGCGGTCGCCGATTTGCCCGGCGAGCGGGTACTTTGTACGACACTCGGGCGGGCGCAACTCGCCGCAAACGTGGCTGCGGCACGTCCCGACGGACGGGTCGTCTGTCATTTTCTCGATCTGTACCTGCAGCAGTTAGCGGCGGAGTTTCACCGCGACGGCCCAGCAAACCTGTCGCTCGTCTGCACGGCGGAGATTCCGGCCGATGACGTCGATATCGTGGCATTCCCGACACACTCCGGCGGCGAAGCGGAATTGACGCGCGATTATTTGCAGTGCGGCTTCCAGGCGCTCGTCGACGGCGGGCGGCTGGCCGTCAGTACCAACAATCCCAAAGACAGTTGGCTGCACGAGCAAATGCAGACCATGTTCACCAAAGTGACCCGCATCGCCGACGCCAAACGAGGCGTCGTGTATATCGGCCGCAAATCCGGTCCGCTCAAAAAGGTCAAAAACTTCACCTGCGAGTTCGCGTTTCGCGATTCCGACAATTTGATCAAAGCGGTCAGCCGCCCCGGCGTGTTCAGCCATCGCCGTCTCGATCCTGGGGCGCGGGCGCTGCTGAAGGTCACACAGATTCGCGACGGCGACAAGATCATCGACATGGGCTGCGGCAGCGGCACAGTGGGCTTGGCGCTCGCGGCGCGCAATCCGCAAGTCTCGGTGACCGCCATCGACTCCAATGCCCGCGCCGTGCAATGCACAGAGCAGGGCAGGGGACTCAACGGTTTATCCAACCTTCAATCAGTACATTCCGCAGACGGCGAATGTGCGGGGAAGGGGAGCTTTGACTTGCTGCTGGGCAACCCGCCCTACTTTTCGAACTACCGCATCGCCGAATTGTTCCTGCAAACCGCACGCCGCCTGCTCAAGCCGGGCGGCGAACTGATGATCGTCTGCAAGAATCCCGCCTGGTACCGCGAGCGGATGGGCGAGCTGTTTGACGACGTCGGCTTCGCGCAATCGGGCAACTATCACGTCGTTAGCGGCATCAATCGGCGTCGACGGAAAAGAACCACGGAGACACGGAGACACTGAGAATAAAACTCAAAATCCGAAGCACGAAATACGAAACAAATCCAAATGACCAAAATCCAAAATGCTTTGATCATTAAGATTTTGTATTTTGAAATTGTTTAGTATTTCGAATTTCGTGCTTCGAGTTTTGTTCGTGTCTCCGTGGTTTTTTTGTTTTTCTCAAAATTTCTGGTAAGATTCCCGCTTGCAGGACGAAAAACTGACGGGACGGTCCGTCCCTATGGGACCGCTTTGTTCACGATAAAGGAGAAAGCGCATGTCTTGGATTCTCGCGACCGCGCTGTTGGCGGCGCCGCCGTCGGCAGCAGTCGACGTTCAGTTGCAGACTCTGACCCCGGCGGAGATAGTCGAGCAAATTGACTCCCTGCCCACCGGCACTCTGATTTTCAGCAAAGGGGACTGCCTGGCAGTCCGGGTTTACACACAGAGCCGTTTTACGCACGTCGCCGCCGTCGCAGAGCAGGGGAGTGCGCTCTATGTTTACGACAGTGCTAACGGCCACGGTGTCCGCAAACAAGATCTGGCCAGCTACCTGGCGGGACAATCGTCGGGCGAAATCCATATTGTCCAGCCGCGAATCGCATTGACCAAGAATCAGCAAGACAACTTCTGTGCGGAGTTGGAGGAGCAGGTCGGCCGCCCGTACGCCGTCAGGCACCACTTAACCGGAAAACGCAATCACGGACTGCACTGTTCGGAGTACGTCACCGATGCTTTGGTGGCGGCCGGCGTGATGAAAGCCGTGAACCCGCCGCTGGTATCGCCTGCAAGCTTGCACAAAGGGGTGCACATCAAGCAGGCGTATGTCCCACGGATAGCGGTCAAATTGTGCACACCAAAACCGGAACCCGCGGACAGTTGGTGCGGCCGCGCGTGGCAGGACACGAAACTCTGCACGAAGCGGTGCTATTTGAAAATGCGGGGCTGGTTTTGCTGTTACTAAGCGCGGGCAAGCGTTCGTGGAGCCCCCCTCGCAGTGCCGGCCGCTGACGAACGACTATTCCGCATTCACTTCGACGATTGTCCGCCCGCTTTGCGTTTCGCCCGCACGGCCAGTCCAACCGCTTTGTCCAGTGGCCGCAGTCCTTCATCCGGATTGATTTTGTAGTAGCCCAGTTTGTAGTGCGTGATCTTTCCGTCGGCGCCGATCACAACCCACAGGGGGAGTTTGGCTCCCACGCGGCGGGGATCGCCGAACTTGGCGATCAGCTCGCCTCCATCAAACGCGATGGGGTAGCTGAGGTTCATGAAGTTTTTGAATTTGCGCGCACTCTGCAGCGCTCCGCCGCGCGTCGCGGCGTCGGCGAGTCCGTTGTTCACGGCAACTCCGAAAACTTGGACGCCCAGTTTCTTGTACCGCGAATAGGAAAAGTCGAGGTAGGCGGCCTGGCCGTACGGCTCTTCCAGCGGATCGGACTTGTAACTCCAAAAATGGAGCACCACGACATTTCCGTCAAATGATCCAGGATCGACGTTTTTGTTGCCAATCGTCGTCAGTGACAACTCCGGCGCGGATTGGCCGACAAATTTTCCGGCCAGTTTTTCGACGTCGTCATCGCGTCGAGATTGCAGCTTGATGTCCCGGCGAATGGCGGCCGCCAGTCGGGCAAACGGCGTCTCTTCCGCTTGCTGCTTCAACTGATCCGCAACCGCCTCAGCGGTTTTCAACTGTTCCGCAGTCAGTTCCGGCTGCATGGCATTCTCCGGCCGCTGCAGGTCGGTCTGCAATTTCAGCAGCGTGTCGACTGCCGGTTGCAGTTTTTCTTGGGCAGGCTTATCGAGAGGCAGGGCCGACTGCAGTTCCCAGGCCAACGAAAACGGCACGCCGCGCCCGCGCGTCAACTCGCGCGACCCGCGGACGATCAGTCCGCTCGATTTTTCGACAGTCAGCTTTTCGCGCAAGCCGAAGTTGGTCACGCTTTCGACGTCCCAGCAATCCATCTCTTTGAATTTGCTCGAACCGGAGACGCGATACTCGACCTGTCCCACTTTGAACGCTGCGTTCGGAGCAAGTTTGTCGCGGTGTTCAAACAGTGGGCGCCGCAGTCGAATCGAAGTCGGTTTGCCTTCGTGAGTGTAGAGCAGGCGGATTTGTGTTGGATTCGTCGGCTTGAGCTGCTGATTGAGCTGAATGCTTCCATAACGCTCCGGCCAAGGCCAACTGCCGCCGCCGCGTTCGTCCAGCAGGAAGGTCAATCGTTGACCCCCGTCGCCCGATCGGGACCCGAAACAATAAAGGTTGAACCGCTTCACCGTCTCCCCGTTCGATTCGCGGCCGGTCTCAGTCAGCGTGCCCTGGTAGCGCAGCTCGAACGCGTCCGAATCGGTGACGGGAGACGTCAAAGCGGTTAACAGCAGCAACTGCGGCAAGAGGCTCGTGGACAAGGATATCTCCCTATGATGGAGGGGGCACCGGATGCGGGGGAATGGTGGGAAGGTATGACGGTCATCGGCGGCTCGCTGCATGCCAACCGCCTCACCAGATCGTATCATACCGGGACAGCGGTTCGCCAGACCGCCGTTATCGAACGTTGCTTGGCCCATCGTCGCCCACCGCGGTCCACAAACGGACAATCGACCGCTCGCGGCCAAGAACACTCTACATTGTTCGTTCAAACGCCGCACACTGACCGGGACCGGCCGTAGCCACATTGACACGTTCTATCGTGTCGCCGTATCCTAGTTATAGGGGTTTCCGGTCGCGGTTCGAACGGCCTATCGCCAGCGACGATCCACATTCCGATCGTTCCGGAAAACTTGACTTCTTCTGCACTGAATCAACAATTCCCGGGGCGGTTCTTCGCATCAGAAATGTCGGTTCGCGATCTGGCGCGATTGGTGGTTCAACAGAGTAGGGGTAACGCTCAGTGACGCTCAATCATAGATTCCTCAGATTTGGAGTTCTGGCGTCCTTGTTGACGTGTCTCGTTGTGGCCGCCGTAGCGCAACAGGGAGAACGGCGTCGGGCGTCAAAAGACAACCCCGACGACGCCGATGACTCGGCGACCGTCATCAAGCGTCAGCCGCTCATCTTGGAGGACCCGCGTACATATCGCATTCCGCTGCGGTTGGCTCCGGCACGCTCAATCGCCTTGACCGCGCCTGTCGATGGCATCATCCGGGACGTCGAAGTGAAGCGTGGCGACAATCTTCCGACGCAAGGGGACGTCGTTCGCCTGGATCAAACGCGAGCCGAGTTTCACGTGCGACGCGCCAAAGCGCTGGTGGAAGCGCGGCAAATCGAATTGAAGCTTGCAGAGCAAAAAGCAGCGGCCGACGAAGTTGCGTTGGCGAAAGCCAAGTTGGAAGCCGCCAAAGCGGAACTCGATTTGCAGCAGTACGACATGGAAAAGATGGTTGTCCGCGGTCCATTTGCCGGTGTGATATTAAGCGTGTTCGTCGTCCCCGGACAATTCGTCAGGGCAGGGGAGCCGGTGGCCCAACTCGGCGACCTGACATCACTGACGGCGAATGTTCCCGTTGACCGCACGCGCGTCCGACTCGGGCAATCGATGGACATCACAATCGAAACCGACGTCGCCAAAGCGACGGTCGACTCGGTATTGCCCGCGCCGTCGGAGTATGATGCTTTGCGAGAACTGGCAAATTCATTGGCGATGGCGACCATACGCATTCCCAACAGAAACAATCAGTTTCAGCCGGGGCAGGCGGTCTACGTCGAATTGATCCCCGTAAAACCAGTGGCGGTGGTTCCGTCGATCGCTTTGTCGAATCAGGAGGAAGGCCGCCGCAAAGTGCAGGTCGTGCGAGACTTTACCGTGCGCGATGTCACGATCGATCCGTTGGCCCAAATCGGCAGCGAACGCATCTACGTCTCGGGCGATTTTTCCGCTGGAGACGAGGTGATCGTCTCATCCTCGAGCGAACTCACCGACGGGACATTGCTTCGACCTTGGACGAAAGAGGTCGACGACCCAGCCGATGAAAAACCCGCAGCCAAGAACAAGAGGGATAGAGGCCTGTAACGGCCCTAAGGCAGAAAACGGAACGGTGCAGGGGAAGATTGTCAGCACATTCCGTACTTTGTTGCACACACCGCAAACCAACTTACGACTCTGCGTTTCTGTTTGATCTGAACCGCACGGACATTTCACAAGGGGCTCCATCCCGTGTCGGAAAACCCAGTCACAATCGATAGCTACCAACTGGTCAACTGTCTCGCCACAGGCCGGCATACGCAGGTGTGGGAAGCAAGCGACCTCTCGTCCTCTCGCTCCGTTGCGCTGAAGATATTGCTCCCCGAAGCGTTCGCCGTCCGCACGCAGAAACAGAGCATGAAGTACGAGGCAAAAGTCGGCTCCCAACTGGACCATCCGAATATCGTCAAGGTGCTTGATTGTGTCGTGAACCGCAGTCACGCCTACATCGCGATGGAACTATTCCGGGCCAACAATCTAAAAGTGCAACTGCGGAACGACATCCATTCGATCTGGCTGCGCGCCAGAAAGCTGATTGAATCCATCGCCGAGGCCTTGGGGCACATGCACACGCGCAACTGGATTCACCGCGACGTGAAGCCGGAGAACATTTTGCTCAACAAAGCCTCCGAGGCCCGCTTGATCGACTTCTCTCTCGCAGCACGGCCGGCGAGTTCCTTCGGCAAGATGGTCAATCGCAAGAAAAAGGGGCCGGTGCAGGGGACGCGAACATATATGGCGCCCGAACAGATCCGCAACATGCAATTGACGGCCCAGACGGACATCTACAATTTCGGCGTCACCATCTTTGAGCTCATCACCGGACGGCCGTTGTTTCGATCGTCGAACCCCGATGACCTGCTGATGGACCACCTAAAATCGACTCCAGATCCCCCGTCGGTTTTTAATGAAAATGTGACGCCGGAGATGGACCAGATGGTGATGAAGATGGTGGCCAAGAACCCCAAAAATCGGCAGCAAAATATCGACGAGCTCTTGTCCGAATTTCGCAACGTGCGAATCTTTAAAGAGGAAATCCAAGAGAAGCAGGTGATGACCGAAGACGAAAAGCACGAACAACTGCTCCGCGAGCAGTCCGACGGCATCGCCTCACGAATCGACAGCCGGCTGGATGCAATGCGGACCGAGGCTCTCAAAAAGAATCCGAACGCGGTCCTGCCCGAGCGCCAACCACCAACGAAACAGCCGGTCGCCAAGAAAGAGCCGCCTGCGCCGCCTCCGGCTCCGCCGCAATCCCAGCCGGGGACGCCGCCTCCGGCCATGACCCCCGAACAACAAGCCGCAATGCAACAGGCCCTGCATCAACAGGCCATGCAACAGCACGCGATGCAACAGGCCATGCAGCAACAGGCCATGCAGCAAGCGTGGCAGCAGCAAGCGATGCAACAGGCCTGGCAACAACAGCAGGCCTTGCAGCAAGCCGCGGCGCAACAACAACCGGGAATGCCCGTTCCTCCACAACAAATGCCGGGTCAGCCGCAAGTACCGCCGCAAGCCGTGCCGGGACAGATGCCTGCCCCTCCGCAAGATCAAGCAACGCCCGTCCCAGAGGCGAATTCCACTGAAAAGCAACCTGAGAAGCCGGCGGACAAGAAAAACGAAGGGACGGTGATCAACATCAGCGATCTCGACATGTTCGACTCACTCCCGGATGTTTCCTAAATTGCGGCGCTCCGCTTGACGTCGCACGACCGGTTTTCTGTCCGGACGCTTGTAGATCTCTTGACCTGGTTCCGCAAACTCACGACGATCTGTGGGTAAGCGTACGCGAACGCCAGGTCACCCTTTTCAGTGGAATTAACTTCAGAATGGCCGACTATCAACCGCTCCCGTTCGAGCGGCCGATTCAGCAACTCAAGTCTCAATTGAAGGAACTTGAGAGCCGGGAGGAGCAGACTCCCGAACTTCAGGAAGAGATCCGTCAACTGAAGCTAGAGATCACCAGGCTGACGCGGGAGATATTTGACAACCTGGATGCTTGGCAGACCGTACAGGTTGCGCGACAAACCGGCCGTCCGCAGACGCCCGACTACATCGAGTTGTTGTTCGACGAGTTTGTCGAACTGCACGGCGACCGGGCGTTCGGCGACGATCGGGCCGTGCTGACTGGATTTGCCAAGCTCAACGGTCGCAAAGTCATGCTGGTCGGCCAGCAAAAAGGGCGGACGATCCCCGAACGGAGCGAGTGCCACTATGGCTGTGCCCACCCCGAAGGGTACCGCAAAGCGTTGTCCAGAATGCAAATGGCGGCAAAATTCAATCTGCCCATCGTTTGCCTCATCGACACACCCGGCGCTTACCCAGGCATCGGAGCCGAGGAACGCGGGCAGGCGTACAACATCGCCTTCAATCTCCGCGAGATGTCGCGAATTCCCACACCGATCACGGCCGTCGTCATCGGGGAGGGCGGTTCGGGCGGCGCTTTGGGGATCGGCATCGCCGATCACGTCGCAATCTTGCAGCACGCCTATTATTCCGTAATCAGTCCCGAGGGTTGTGCGGGCATCCTGTGGAAGCACGTCAAGCACGCCGACAAAGCGGCTCGCGCCCTGAGGTTCACCGCGCCCGATTTGCTCCGATTGGGGGTGATCGACGAGATCATCCCAGAACCGCTGGGCGGCGCCCACCGGAGCCATCGCCAAATGGCGACGCGGCTCAAAGCGAGTCTCACTGAAAGCCTCAAGTCGCTCGAAGGCCTTTCCGACCAAGAGTTGCTCGACCACCGTTACGAGAAGTTCCGCCGGATGGGCGAGTTCGAAGAGGGGGCGGTCACGATCCCCATCGAGGAATGAACCGCCGCAAGCCCCTTATTTCAGCGGATACGCAACGTCCGATAATGTCCGTTATGTTTCATTCGAGCGTTGCCAAAACACCGCATTTTTAGGGGTTTGCGAGGCGTTCCCTCCCTGCGGCCGTCGCTGAAATGGGGCGCTGGCATGCCGCTCCCCTACTCAGAATTGCTTGCGGCTGTCGACCAGCAAAGTGACCGGTCCGTCATTGACCAGTTCCACATCCATCTGCTCTTGAAACCGGCCGGTGGCAACTTCGATTCCCCGGCCGCGAATCTCGGCGACAAAACTTCGATACAGACGCTCCGCCGATTCCGGACGGGCCGCTTTGACGAAACTCGGCCGGCGGCCCTGACGGCAATCGCCCAGCAGCGTAAACTGGCTCACCACCAGCATCGCGCCACCGACATCCTCCAGCGCCAGATTCATTTTTCCGCCGTCATCTTCAAAGATCCGCAGACCGGCAATTTTCGCGGCGAGATAAATCACGTCATCCTGCGTGTCGTCCTCCTCCACGCCGAGCAGCACCAAGAACCCGCGCGAAATCGCCCCGGCAATTTCATCGGCGACGGTCACCTGAGCGCGGGAAACCCGCTGTACGACTGCTCTCAAAATCCCGATCCTTCCCACAGGCCGTTCGCCGCGACAGTCCTCAAAAACGCCCCCGGCGACGCTCCTTGGAGGGCAGAATCTCCAGGCACGTCGTCCACCAGCCCGACTCGATCGTCGCCACAAATTCTTCCGGCAATTTCTCAGCCCGCATCTCGGCGGCTAACCGATGGTGGTCATATTCCAGCGGCACAAAACGGATGTCAAGCCCCCCCTGCGTTGCATCTTTGCCGGTGGCGACCAAGGCATACCAAACGTTCGTGAGGCCGTCGTTTTCCGGACGGCCCAACACGCCGACGTTGACGAACCGCCGGCCCTGATTCAACTCGCGCTGCCAATGAATTCCCGAATGCGACCCCAACATCACATCGGCGGCGTAGTCGTCTGCCAGCTTATTCAGGAACTGAGTACTCGTCGTCGACTCCCACAGAAACTCGTTCGTCCTCCGCGGACTGCCGTGACAAAACAAGAACTTCAGCCCGTCGATCTCCTCCCGGTGCTCGGCCGGCAACTCGCGCATCCAGCTTCGGTTCTCGACTGAGGTTTTGGCATAGGTGTAGTCATAACTCAACTTGGCGAAATAATTGTCGCGCGCATCGGTATAGCCGCACTGGCAATCCTGCAGATCGTTGCCGATGCTGTTGTCGTAATTCCCTTGAATGCAAAGCACGTCATGTTCGCGCAACAGCGGAAACACTCGATCGGGATGCGGACCGAACGCGCCCATGTCGCCCAGACAATACAGCGCGTCTGCCCCCTGACGCTGCGCATCGTCGATCGCTGACTCCAGCGCCAGGTAGTTGTTATAGACTCCGCCGAACACCGCCAACCGCACTCTGCTCCTCCACGACTCTGCTGCTTCAAGAACTGTTCCGCGAAGTCTTCTGCGACTCGACCACTTGTGATGATGGATTCGTACAAATCGCCCCGAATTGATAACAGGTGTAGCAAGCCCCGTGCGAGAGCGGAAAGCAAGTCTGCGCCTCGGCCAGCGTCGCCCCCAACAGCGCGTCGGGCGCGTCAATCAAAATCGGGCAGACACAAACGCCCTTGTCGGTGATGACGCGGCTGTGCGAGCAGATCAACTGGCTGCAGTCGTAGTCGACCAGCATCTCCGCCGTGATGCGATCGTGTGCCGCATAACCCTCCGTGCGCGTGGCCTCTGCTCCGATTTGCAAACGCGGCAATATCTTGAGTCTGGGATGCGCGTATCCGCGATCCTTCAACACCTCACGAAAGCGTCCGAGAATCTCCTCATCCTTCGACTCGTCCCATGTGCGCGTCATGGTGATAATCGGCAGGAAGTCGTGCTCAACCAATAACTGTACGCCCTCCATCGCCCGTTGAAACGTACGCGGCCCGCGGATCGGATCGTTCATCTCAGGCGTCGGCCCGTCGATTGAAACGCGAAACTCCAAACTGTAAAGACTCCCCTGTTCCGCCGCATGCAACTCTTCCAGCCATTGCGGGCGAAGCACGGTCGCGTTGGTCAGCACCGTCGCCGGGCCGTATTCCAAAGTCCGCACCAGCATCGGAACTAACTCTTTATTTAGAAACGGTTCTCCGCCTGTGAAGTAATACTCCTTCACCCCCCAAGCGACCGACTCTTCCAACCGCTGTTCGACGTCGTCGAGCGTCAGAAAGCCGAAGCTGTCGTTGTGCGGGCTACAACTGATGAAACAGTGCGTGCATTCCAGGTTGCACAGCGTCCCCGCGACCTGAAACCAGAGCTCGTCCAGTGCCTGCAGTTCAACGACCGGAGAATTTGCGTGGATCATGGAGCGGGCCGCTCATCAGCGATGAGTGAAAACACCTCTTCGATTTGTTGCAGGCCGACGCGAATCAAAAACCGCGAGTCTCGGCCGTAACTCTTGGCACCGAGGATGAAAAAGCCCGGCTCGGGATTCCTCAACACTTCCCCACCGGCCGAATTCTGACTGAGACAATCAGCTGACGTCTCCCCCAACAGCGCCGCCGCTAGCTTAATTGGTCCGGCGGTGGCGTAACAGAGGTGAACCTGCAAATTCTCCGACAATGAATGATCGGGATGATAGCCGACGTTGGCGATGACCCGGTCGGCATGAAGCTTCTCCGACTCGCACGACCGGTCCGCGGTATGGAAGACGACTTGAAAGCCATCCTGCCGTGAATCGTACGTGACTGAGTCGATCATCCGGCCTGAGAACAGTTGGACCGGCCCGCGCTCGATCTCAACCAGATGGTGGGCACGCTCAGTGAGTGTCGCCCTTTCCGGCAGCGGATCGTTCGTGATCAACGGCAACGGTTCCGCACGGTCTGACCGCGTCAGCCAAAACACTTTCGTTCCCGGATGCGATTTACTCAGTTCCGCCAACTCGCAGACCGCGGTTGCCGCAGAGTACCCTCCTCCGACGACCAGGGTTGTCCGCCCCGCGTACATCCTGCGTTCGCCGCCCAGAATGTCGGGCAGCCCGTATTCAATCCGGCTCTCCGCCGCGAGTTCATTGACCGCAGGAATCCCCCCCGCCCCCAGCCAGTTGTGGTGCGGGTAGACGCCCGAACAATCAAATACAAAATCCGCAAGCGCCGTCGACTGCGCGCCGTCGGCCGCTTCCAGCAACAGTCGAAACGGATCGTCACCGCGCGTTAACTGGCCAATGAGGTCCGCTTTCCAATGCGCAGCACGGCTCACACCAATGACGCGCATCTGCTCGTGAATCAAAGATGTCAATTCCGGCAGTCGACTCAACGGAAGCAGGTACCGCTCCGCATACTCGGCGCCCGTCAGGTAATCCCCCTCGTCAGGAAGCACATCGCCGGCACCATTCTTGTAAAGCGCGTCTCTGCCCCGCGGAGATGAGTTCATCCCAAACGGACTGAACAACCGCACGTGCCCCCACTTCAGCACATTCGCCGCGCTGCCGCCTTGTTCATACAGGTCAACGTTGTATCCGGCGCAGCGACCGGCCAGCGCAGCCTCCAATCCGATCGGCCCTGCTCCGATCACGGCGATTCGTTTCGTCTTCCGCGATTTCGTTGTCATGCCACAACAACTAGGTGCCAGGAAAAACCTTGTTGATCACGAGTCTAGCGATTGATTTGAAGTCTGATTGTGAAACGTCGCACATCCGGTCGAAAATGTCACTTCCTGGTCGCTCTCAGGAAGATACCTTGTGTTGCAAGCTCCTTGAATCGATGCGAAGCAGTATAATGGGATCACTTCCCTTCTCTTCGACACGAAAAGTTCGCGCATGACCACGATTCGCCCCGCTCACGTCGACGACCTCGACCAGATTCTCGAAATCTACAACGAAGCGATCTGCAATTCGACCGCAACGTTCGACATCGAACCGAAAACTTCCGCATGGATTGAAAGCTGGTTCGACAGCCACGGTCCGCGCCATCCGATTCTCGTCGCCGACACCGGTGAAGCAGTTGCCGGCTGGGCATCGTTGACGCGCTGGAGCCAGAAATCCGCCTATGACATTAGTGCCGAAACCACGTTCTATGTCAAAGAGGGATGCCGCGGCCGGGGCATCGGCCGCGCACTGAAAGGGGCGATCATTGACGAGGGCCGCCGGCTGGGATATCACTCGCTCATTGCGCGCGTCACGTCGGAAAGTGCCGAAAGCCTGCATCTGAATCGGAGTTTCGGGTTCAAGCACGTCGGAGTGCTAAAGGAGATCGGCCGCAAATTCGATCGGCTACTCGACGTCCACATTCTGCAATTGATCTTGGACTAGAATCTGCCGGTTGATTCAGCGCGGCGTTCAGAACCGCACGAGCTGTCCCGTTTGCGCTGATCGCTGGGCCGCTTCGATGATGCGGGTGGCCCAGGCCCCCTGCTCCGCCGAAAACTCCGGCGGCCGCCCTTCAATGACCGCCCGTGCGAAATCGTTGACGACGCCGAAATGCGCGTTGTCGGGATACTCCGACTGAAAATCTCCAAGGTCGTCGCGGCCCAGCACCCGCAGCGGACCGGAACTCCACGGATCGTCGATCAGACTCCCCGCCGTTCCATGCAATTCCCAAGCCGGCGGGCTGTGCGGAACGTTCCAGTTGCAAGCCAACGTCAGGTGCGCTCCGCACGCGTAACGGACAAACGCTGTCTCGCTGTCGGGCGACTGCCACTCGGTCTGTGTCAGATTGTCGCAGGCGCCCCACACGGCGGCCGGTTCGCCCAACAGATAATGCAGCAAATCCAATCGATGACTCCCCACGTCGGCCAGCGCGCCTCCGCCCGCCCTGCCCTGCACCCGCCAGATCTTCGGATCAACGTCGTCGGGATCGAACACGCCGTACTGCGCAACGTGGGCCCGCACGATTGTGCCGAGCGCCCCTTCCTCAACCAGCCGTTTCATGTACCGCACTTTCGGCAGCCATCGCGCGTAATAGGCAACCGCACAATTGATGCCATTCTTCTGCGCGGCGGCGATCATCTGGTCGCACTCAACCGCAGCCAGGGCCATCGGCTTTTCCACCAGCACATGCTTGCCGGCGTCGGCAGCTAGCATCGTTTCCCGCGCGTGCCGCTCCACCGGCGAGGCCACATAGACAATTTTGACATCCCGATCGCCCAATAGCGCGTCAAGCTGCGCATATCCACGCCCGCCATATTTAGCCGCGTGTTCATCCGCCAACTGCCGGTCGTGCGAGAAGAATGCGGCAATATGACTGTCGGGCTGCGCCAAAATCGCCGCGGCTGCCCGTTTGCGGACGATATCACTGCAACCGACGATGCCCCACCCGACACTCATCCGACGGTCCTCAATTCCTCGGTCGCCGCGCACCGGTCACAAGCGAACTCATCCAGCGACATCGCAGGCTCTCCCTCGAGCATCGCTTCGGCAATCAACTTTCCCGTGATCGGAGAGAGTTGTAACCCGTCCCGAAAATGCCCCGCTGCGACGAACAGGTTTTCAGTTTGCGGGACGCGACCAAGATACGGCAAGCCGTCCGCCGAACGCGGACGCAAACCCGCCCAGGTCCGCTCGACTTCGGCGCCGGCGAGAGACGGAACCAGCCTGATCGCAAACTGCAATAACTCATTCACACCCTGAGCAGTGTTTTGCTTGCAGAACCCGGCCTGCTCTTCAGTCGATCCCACCAAGATGCGGCCGTCATCGCGCGGGACCAGATACTGTTTTTCAAGTTGAAGAATTCGGCGGATAACCGGTCTTTCCGTCCGCAACAACACGATTTGTCCGCGCAGCGGTTCGACGTCAACGGCGCAGCCCGCGTTCTCCAGCAATCGCCGCGACCAGGCGCCGGCAGCCACCACATACTGCCCTGCCGTCAACGCGCCTGAAGAAGTGCGTAGCGCGGCGATCTTGTCGCCCACACGGTCAAAATCATAGACCGCCGTTCCCGGCACCATTTCAACTCCGCGACTGGCACACGCATGCATCAGTGCATTGAGATGTCGCGGATTGCGAACCTGCGCCATCTGCGGCAATAAAAATGCGGCCTCAATGTCGGATGATAGTTCGGCTTCGATGTCCCGAACGGCTGGACCGGACAGCCGCTCGACTTCGATCCCCGACCGGAGTTGCTCTTCATAGTCGCGATCAAGCTCCGCCTCGCGGCCGGGCAATCGAATTTCCACCGCGCCGCACCGGCGAAAACCGTTGTCGATGCCGGTCTCAGCCCGCAGCGTTTCGCTAAGGGCGTCCCACATCAGATGGCTTTCACCACGCAAGCGGGCAAGCGGAGTCTGTACCTTAACAGGATTACCCGGCGGCAACATTCCCGCCCCCGCCCAGGAGGCCTCGCGCCCCAGTGAACCCTGATCGACAACTGTAACCGAGACGTGACGGTTGGAGAGTTCATAGGCGATCGACAATCCGATCACTCCCCCACCCACGACAATGACATCCGGAATCCGCATTTTGGGTAACTGATAACTTCAAATATCGGTTTTTTGTATAGTCTCCGAATTCTAGCGGAACTGCCGCCGATGAACAGCGACACCACGAATGTTCTCGTCACCCCCCTGCCCCGTTGTTGCGCGCTCGGTTCGCGGTATAATGACATCTGCAAGCACAACGAATCTCCAATTGAACCTTGACTTGATGACCATGCCGGACGTTCTCGACAACCACATCGCCGCAAAACGGGACCGCTTGCTGCGACTGCTCCGCGACTACGGGCGCGTTGCGGTCGCTTTTTCGGCAGGTGTCGACAGCACCGTCGTCGCCAAAGCGGCGCAGCTGGCGTGTGGGGACTCGGCAGTCGCGGTGACCGCGGACAGCGACAGCCTCGCTTCAGGAGAACGCGAGGAGGCCGAGCGGCTCGCCGCAATGATTGGAATCCGGCATCAGATCATCCGCACCGAAGAATTCCAAAACAGCGACTATTTGCGAAACGCGTCAAACCGCTGTTACTTTTGCAAGACGGAGCTTTACACGCAAATGGAAGGTCTGGCGGAGACGCTGGGTGTCGACGTGATCGCAAACGGGGCCAATCTCGATGATCGCGGCGACCACCGCCCCGGGATGCAGGCCGCCGCGGAACATTCTATTCGCAGCCCGTTAATCGAAGCGGAATTGACCAAAGCCGAGGTGCGCGAATTAGCACGGCAATGGCAACTGCCCGTTTGGGACAAACCGGCCAGCCCCTGCCTTTCCAGCCGCATCGCCTACGGCGTCGAAGTGACTCCCGAGCGGGTGGCCCGTGTCGACCGTGCGGAACAATTTTTACGCGAACAGCTCGGACTACGAGAACTGCGTGTCCGGCTGGAGGCCAATGAGCTGGCCCGCATTGAAATCCCCGCCACTGAAGTTACTCGCGTCGTCGCCGCGGACGTGCGAGAGAAAATCGCGGTGGAACTGAAGTCGCTGGGATTTCGCTACATCACGCTGGATCTCGAAGGCTTCCGATCCGGCAGCATGAACGAAGTCCTTCCGCTGGAAAAACTCACTATGATCGAGCGGCCGTGATCGATTTTTGCGATTCGTGGCGCTACAGATCGTAAACCCGAAAGTTGCTGAACACCACTTCGTCAAACGTGTTCGCGCCGAACAGCCCGTTGAGTCGATCGCGGATGCGCTGGCGCAATGAAATCGTCTGGGGATCGGACAATTCCTCTTCGCTGCTGCTCCGAGCAATTTCATTCATCGCCTGCTGCAAGCGATTTCGATAACGGTCCAACTCGCGTTCGAAGTGCACGATGGCATCCCTCGAACCGCGCATCAAGCCCGCCACTTCAAATTCGACCACCCGCACGCCTTCGCGATTCGGATTCCCGCGGGCAAGCTCCACGTTCCCCCACTTCGTCGAATAACGTCCCAGAAAAACCTCCGTGCTCGCGGACGCTTTTGCATCAAGCAAATTCCCAGCGACATTCTCTGTCTCGTCAGCAGCCGGCTCGCTCTCCTGAATTGAGTGGAAAGCCTCGGTAAGCCAAAGCGCCAACAGAGCAGTGACGCCGAACGACAACACGATCGGACAGACAATCTTGGCGATCTCAACGACGTGTCGTCGTGGACCTTGCGACGGGCGGCCCCGCCTGAAGTAGTCTATGGCCCGCTGTAGCATCGGATGAATGTGAGGCAAATTCAGGGATGACAGACGTTTGTTGTGAATGATCGAATTGTTCGATCTATTCAAACATAGTGCATCAAATCCGATCGTGACGCCCGAACAATTGAGATTCCGAGATTTTGGTCCAAAATGTTCATGACCTCCATTGGGCAATCCGTTGCACTTACAAAGTCTTTAGGAATTCAATCACCCACATCCGTTCCTGGTCGGTAAGTCGATCTCCAAATCGATGTCCGCCGTTGCTGCGCCCGGGTCGAGTCGTGTCGTAAATCTGACGGCGGCGTCTTGCCGTCAAGTCCGCATTATCGACGTCTCGGAGTTCTCGATGTTTCCAGCCGAGTCTCCGTTGGTCATACTCGGCCGCTTCGGTTCGGTAACTGCGGGTAAACCTGCTCGGCCGCGCGTCGGACTTGAGAACATGCCAAACGGTCGGAACCGACCCGTTGTGAAAGTACGGCGCCGATGCCCAGATACCCACCAGCGGCGGCGCTAGATAGCCGATTGCGTCGGTCGTTTCGACCGCCCCGCCGCCGGTGATCTCTTCCTGCTCAAACCAAGATTGACTCGATCGTGCGAGCTGGATCGCGCGATGCGCAGTCGCCAGTTTCGGATCCGTGCCGATCACGTTCAGCGGAATCATCTTGTTGGGATATTTAACGTGTGGCTTGTAGGTTCCGTGGCACCGCGCACAGTTTCGCCGAAATAGGACCTCACCACGCGCAGCCGCCGTACGATCGATCGCGAACGGATATTTCGGCGGCTCGATCGATACCAAGTATCGCTGAATCTCGCGAAACTTTGGTTCCTGTCTCTTAATCCGCTCCGCGCTGTACAGCGGACTGAGCAGAAACGCCATCATGCTCCGCACCGAACGCGCGGGCGCCGTCCCGGTGTGATACATCGTCCGTTTGTGCTTGAGGTTCCACCAGGGCGGAATGTCCTCACAAAGTTCATCTGGGATCTCCGCCTTGACCGGAGCGCGCAAACTGAGGTCGGGATTGCGGTATCGATTCAGAAACACCGTTGATGCAGTCGCCTCGACGGTTCCCCGGACGTTGCTCACATGAAACGGCAATTCCGGCGACAGCGGATCGAGTGCCTGCAAGTCATCCACCAAGCCTTGAAAATCCAATGAGGCGTTGCCGAGTCCCACAACCGTCTGCCCTGCAATTGAGCCGGCATGGCACAGCAGACAATTCTGCACAAGGACCTTTTTCCCCAGCACCCTGCCCTGCCCTAGTCCCAGAGGAAGATTCTCCGCTCCGTCGGGATCTGCAGTCAATCCGTATCGCTCAAGAACTTGTTTCTGGAAATCAACCGGCCGCTCATCCAATCCCCAACGGGTCCACAACTCTTCGAAAACCGCCAAACTCGACGCCACGGGAACCACCGCCTCCCGAACCGCCCGCTCGCCTGTCGGTTCTGAGGCCGCCGAAACGGCCGGGCAAACCGCTGCCAAAAGCAAGACCCCCGCAACACAATCCGCGCGCATTTCACACCTCACAATTCGTGGACTAAACCGCTGCAAACGCCGCCTGACAACGATCACTTTGGCGGCCAAAGTCCAGATCATCTTTCGCAGACGGGGGCGGCCAAGATTCCGCAACGTTTTCGAACTTTTTGAGAAATGCCATCGACGAACGTCCGCCCCGATCCGCGACTCAATTGCAAACGTCGGGCTGACGGTTCACAATTTGTCCAGCGCCGCAGTGATGATGCAGACACGATTCCCATGCCTCCAACAAGGTGCACCGATGCGCTGTCTCTCCGCAATCATGCTTTCTTTGACGGTCTTGCTGCTGTTTCAAACCGAGACACTCTCCGCCGCCGACCCTGGTCCCGCCCGCAAGCGGAGCGATCCGCCCGTGATTCGTTCCTCTTGGGATGATCTCTTAGACGGGATCAAAACCCGCGAACAATGGCTCAAACACAAACAGATTCTGCGCCAACGGTACCTGCGGCTGCTGCGAGACGAACAGAAACCCGCCAAACCGCCGTTAGACCTTCGCGTCCACGAAACGGTGGACGTTGACGGCATCTACGACCGCAAGCTGATCAGCTACAACGTCGAACAGGATGAACGGGCGCATGCCTACTTGGCGGTGCCCCGCAAACTGGCGCGCCCCGCTGCGGCAATCGTTGCGCTTCACGGGACTTTCGCCGAGGGGATGAAGCGTACTGCGGGATTGGTGGACAATCCCGATAAAGCCTACCTCGATCACCTCGCCCGCCGGGGATACGTGGTCATTGCCCCGGAGCATTTCGTATCCGGATTGCGGATTCCTGACGAAGGGCCGTACGAGACAGGGCAGTTTCACAAGAAACATCCCAATTGGACGTCGGTGGGGAAGTTTACCTACGAACACTCGATCGCGATCGACGTTTTGCAATCACTCGATGAAGTTGACGACCAGCGCATCGGCGCGCTAGGCCACTCGCTCGGCGGGCACGGGACGTTTTTTCTGGCCGCTTATGACGAGCGCGTGAAGGTGGCGGCCTGCAACTGCGGAGCGAGTTTCTTCCGACACAACCCCAAAGTTGAAGCCTGGTCGCGTGATCACTGGTATGTCTACTTCAAACACCTCCGACCGGGATTGCTGCGCGGCGAGCTGCCGCCGATCGATTTTCATGAAATCATTGCCCTCATCGCGCCGCGGGCATTTTTGGACGTCTCGGCGCTGAACGACGGCGATCCACAGGTCCAAAAACAGCGGGTGCTCATGAATCTGAAAATCATGGAAGTCTTTCAGCTGGAAGGCGTCCCTGAGAACTTCGGCTTCTATGTGCACGGACAAAAACACTCCGTCAAGCACCAATCGCGAGCGCTCATCTATGCCTGGATGGATCGTCAATTAAGGCCAGAACTTACGAAAACCCGCCTCGTGACTCAGTGAATCAACCGGCACGGGCGCTGATCCCGCCGGCTCTTTGTATTTGAACGGTCGTGCGGTCATATTTTGCTTGCCGCAATTGACGTAGGGTTCTGCTGCCTCAACGAGTTGCGTCGTTCGTTGAACTCTTGAGGGTGCATGCTATACTGAGGGTGCTGGAGGAAGGACTTGGTTGGAGAGACCGCTGAAACTCAATCCCACAGGGTAACCGACGTTGGGATTTCAGCCTCGTTTCAATGACATCCTCCTTTGTTCGCTGATCTGAACAAGTCCGCTTGACGGGCGTTGAACTGAGCGTCGCCCCGATTTTGACCTCGGCGAGTCGTTGACGCTCTCCCAGCACGGGATCGGACGCTACACTGGCTGACGCCACGGGCAACATTGCGAGTCATATACCAATTCAAATGTGGATGTTGGGAAAGGGAAATCGGTGACGACGAAAGGTCTCAAAGGCGTAGTAGCAGCCGACAGCGCGATCTGCAAAGTCAACGGCCAGGAAGGCGTGTTGATGTATCGCGGATACAACATTCACGAATTGGCGCAAAACAGTACATTCGAAGAAGTCTCGTATCTATTGCTCAAAGGTGAACTACCGACCTCCTCACAACTCTCAGAATTTTCACAAACTCTCGCAGCGAATCGCGAGATTCCCGCTGCGGTCGTTGACGTCTTGCGGGGACTGCCGGCCGAGACGCCCCCCATGTCGATGCTCCGTACCGCCGTTTCCTTGATGGGAGTGGCCGATCCGGACGCGGAGAACGCCGACTTTGAGGCCACCTATCAGAAAGCCGTCAAGCTGATCTCGTGCCTGTCGACGCTCATCGCCGCCATTCGACGGATCCGCCAAGGTTCCGAGCCGCTCGCACCCAAGCCGGAACTCTGTCACGCCGCCGATTTCATGTACCAGCTCAACGGCGTGGAACCGTCGGCCGATGAGACGAAGGCGATGGATTTGATTCTGATCCTGCATGCCGAACACGGCTTCAACGCCAGCACCTTCGCCGGTCGCGTCATTATCGCCACTTTGACCGATATCTATTCGGCGGTCACGGGCGCTGTCGGAGCTCTGAAGGGCCCGCTGCACGGCGGTGCGAACGTCGAAGTCCTTAAAGCCCTCCACCAAATCGGCGATGTTGCCAACGTCGGCAAGTTCGTCGAAGAGGTCAGGGCCCGCAAGGGCAAGTTCATGGGCTTCGGCCACGCCGTCTACCAGGTCGAGGACCCGCGAGCGACACACCTCAAAGAGTTGTCGCGACGGCTCGGAATCGAAAAAGGCGAGACCAAGTGGTACGACATCTCCATTGAATTGGAGGGGCAGGTCAAGCAAGCGATCAACAAGAATTGCAATGTCGATTTCTACTCGGCAAGCCTGCAGCATTACATGGGCATCCCGGGAGAAATCTTCACTTGCATCTTCGCCGCGAGCCGCATCGCCGGCTGGTGTGCCCACATTCTGGAGCAACTCTCCGACAACAAGATCATTCGCCCCTCCGCCAACTACATCGGCAGTGACGAACGATCCTACGTGCCGATTGATCAACGGTAGACGAGACTCGCCTCCCGGTCCGCAAACGCCCCCATCTTCGTCCATCCCCGGAGTTGATATGCCGCCAACCTGCATCATGGGCGACGGTTTGCCCGGACCGCTGTTGGAAATGCTCGGCCC
Source organism: Planctomycetales bacterium (assembly GCA_028285345.1). GTDB lineage: Bacteria > Planctomycetota > Planctomycetia > Planctomycetales > Planctomycetaceae > Symmachiella. The sequence goes on along the minus strand of JANQPT010000044.1, from coordinate 459,737 downwards.
TGATTTCGAAGTGCTTCCCTGGGACGACTCGCCGAACTCCCCCGCCCTGCCCCGCGCCGAGGCGATTATCGCCTACGGGCACCCCACGGTTGACGGCCCGCTCATGGACCGCGCCCCTCAGTTGAAGGTGATTAGCAATCATGGCGTCGGTGTCGACCACATTGACGTTGCAGCCGCCAACACCCGGAACATCCCGGTCGGTAACACCCCCGGCTGTCTCGACGCCTCGACCGCTGATTTGACCATGGCCTTAATATTGTCGGTCGCCCGCAACGTGTTGGTCGGCGACCGCTACGCGCGAAGTCCCGAGTTCTTGCATTACGATCCGGCAATCCTCATCGGCCAAGAGGTGACCGGCAGCACACTCGGAATCGTCGGCATGGGACGCATCGGCAAACAGGTCGCCCGCCGCGCCGCCGGCTTTGAAATGCAAATCCTCTACCACAACCGCAATCGCGACGTCGAAGCGGAAACGGAACTTGACGTCCAATACCGCTCATTCAACGAACTTCTCGCGGAGAGCGATTTCGTCGCACTCAATTGCCCGCTCACGCCTGAAACGACCGGCCTGATCGGCGCAGCGCAATTCGAACTCATGAAGCCCTCGGCAATCCTGATCAACATGGCCCGCGGGCCGGTCGTCGAGACTGATGCGCTCTACGACGCACTCAGCACAGGACAAATCGCCGCGGCGGGAATCGACGTCACCGAACCTGAGCCGCTCCCGCGCGGCCACCGGTTGCTGGACCTTGAGAATCTGATCATCACCCCGCATCTGGGCAGCGCATCAAATCGCACGCGTGAGCGTATGGCCCGCATGACGGTCGACAACCTCATCGCAGGACTGCGCGGCGAAGATTTGCCGTATCGCGTACAACGCAATTGAGCGTCAAGTCACCTTCGCCACGAGTACCGTGCGGTCGTCTTCCGCTGCGGCATCTTCGGTAAAATCCTTCAGGCTGCCCAGCAGCGCGCCGATGATCTCGTCCGCATCATGCCGGCAGGCGGTGAGCACTTGATTAAGCCGCTTCGCACCAAACATTTCCCCGTCCGGCGACGTCGCTTCCGAAATCCCGTCCGTGTACAGCACGAGTTGATCGCCCGGACTGAAGTAGTGCGAACGGTGCGTATACGTCTCGGTTTCCAGCACCCCCAGCGGCAACTGCCGCGCACCGTCGATCGTCGAGACCATCCCCGCTTCGCAGTGCTTGAGCAGCGGCAGACAATGTCCGGCATTTGAGTAATTCAACTGCCGTTTTTCCGGCGTATAAATGCCGTAAAACGCCGTGACGAAACTCCCCGATTGGTTGGTGTAATGGCGGCAGAGATTCTTATTGATGTAAGACAGAAAATCGCTCGCGCATACCGGCTGCTCCGGATAAAGATGTGCGATGCTATGCACAATCGACATCATCACCGCCGCAGGAGTCCCGTGACCGCTGACATCGGCGATCAGCAACCCCCATTTACCGTCCGGCAATTTGAAGAAGTCGTAGTAGTCTCCGCCCGCCCGATGCGACGTCTGGTAATGAGTCGCCAACAAGAGATTCGGAATCTCCGGCAGCTCTTTGGGCAGCAGCGAATGCTGAATCTTGGCCACTTGCTGCATTTCGCGATCAACGATCTCGTACGCCTCCCGGAGTCGTCCGGTCAGCACGAGGTTATGTGTCGCCCGGCCGAATAGGTTGCTCATCCACACCAGTTCCGGCAATTCCTGGGGCAAGAATCCATGCTCTTCCGACAGAGAGAGCACCACCATGTTGAGCGCTTCACCTTGATCAAATAGCGGAATGGCCACCAGTGAGTGCTGACCCGCTAAATATTCAGCAGCCGGATCGTCGGCCGACACGTGCAGATCGTCGATGACCCGCGGCTGCCCGCTGTAGAGCAACTCGCCCAAAATGCCGCCGTTCAACAGCGGTAACCGCTCCGTCTGCTTCCACGGGTTGATCGACTCCTGCCAGCCGCTGTACCGCGTAATCCGAAAATGTGGCGGATCCAATCCGCGGCGGCTCAACGCCAGCATCCGTTCGCGCGGCAGAAGTTGCTGCATCCGCTCGCCGTAATCAGCCACCATTTCCTGCGGATCCGTCTGCGCACTCATCTCGCGCATCGTGTCGACGATGATCTTCAGACGGGTCCGCCAATCTTGGGGCGAGTTACTCACGGTTTCCGTCTCATTCCCGGCAGTGGAGAATTTATTGGGTCGAAATCATTGTCTCCAGTTGGGACGCCGCCGGCTTCAATTCGGTTCGGTGCTTTTTTACCAACTGCATGATCTCGGCGATCACCTCCGGATGATCCGCCGACAGGTCGAATCGCTCCGAAGGATCGTGATCTAAATGATACAAAACCGGCGGGTCGTGTGTCACCGGTTTGCCGCGACCGTAGGCGGGACGCGTGATCAAATGCGCCTTCCACGGACCGTGGCGGACCGCCATCAGCGTCTGACCGCGATAATAGAACACGCTTTTTCGTTCACTCGGTCCGCTGTCAAACAGCACCGGCCGCAAGTCGACTCCGTCAATTATTCGGTCCGCGGGGACGTCCACACGGGCCAGTTTCAGGCTGGTTGTGAAAATATCCATCGTGCTGCCCAATTTTTGCGAGACGCTGCCGGCGGGAATCTGACCCGGCCACCACGCAACCGTCGGCTCACGCATCCCCCCTTCCCAAGTACTCCCCTTCCCGTCCCGCAACAACCCCGCCGTGCCCCCTTCATTTTTCTTCGTCAGCCACGGTCCGTTGTCGCTGGTGAAAATCACCAATGTCTGATCCGCCAGTTTGAGATCGCGGAGCGCTTGCAGGATTTCACCCACACTCCAATCCAGTTCCTCAACCACGTCCCCATACAGCCCGCGCGGAGATTTATCCAAAAACTCATCCGAAGCAAACAGCGGAATATGTGGAAACGTATGCGGCAGATACACAAAAAACGGCTCGTCCCGATGTTCCTTGATGAACTTGATCGCCTCTGCCGTGTACCGCTTGGTCAGCGTCGGTTGAAAGGCCGGCGCTTCGATCGTTTTCAAGTTGCGCATCAACGGCAGCGGCGGATCACCGCGACGGACGACATGCATGTCGTTGCTGTAGGGGACGCCGAAGTAATAGTTAAACCCGTTGTTCGTCGGCAGGTATTGCGGTAAATGCCCCAAATGCCATTTTCCAAAACAGGCGGTCGCGTAACCGGCCGTCTTTAGTGCTTCGGCAATCGTGACTTCCGACTCCGGGATCCCGCCGGCCGAATTGGGAAACAGCACCCGCCGCTTGTCGCTGCACATCCCCGACCGAATCGGCAACCGCCCCGTCATCAACGCCGCCCGGCTCGGCGTACAGACCGGCGCCGCAGAATAAAACTGCGTCAGCTTCATCCCCTCCGCCGCCATGCGATCCAGCTCCGGCGTCCGAATCGTCGGATTACCGAAACAACCGAGATCGCCGTAACCAAGATCGTCGGCAAACAACACCACAATATTCGGCGGCCGCTCCGCAGCGCCGACTGCAGACGTGACGAAAAACGCGAATAGCAAAGTCAAAGTGATCGTTTGTCTCATATACCGTCCGCTCTGTTTCTGGGCATGTGGTTGTGTCGTGTTGCCGGAAAATCACCTGATATGCACCCCATAGCATATCAGGCAAACACGACCACGGCCAAGAACATCGCCCCCACGTCGACCACCACTCTCCGGCCCCGCCTGTCACGATCCTAAGCGCTAACGAAACAAATGAACATACGCTAAGACATCACGCCGGCGCAACCGCTCACGTAAGTTTAGAGGGAGGCGCGACTCGATACACCGCCGCGCGGCCGGCCATGGACGCCGCCGGTGGTCAGCCACGCCTCCTTGGCGACGCACTGGCTGAGGTCTTCAGCCAGGGGGTACCCCGCGCGTCCTTCTTTTCGACTCGGACGTGTGCAATTGTTTGCAAGTTCAATAGGAACGCCGCAAACAACATCTTCACACAGAATTCGCGACCAAGACGCGACTGACAGCTGCCGCATACAGCCGACGGCCGCTGTAATCCTGCGCGCTGACCAAAAACTGCTTGCCTGCCACAACCAGCCGGGTTATCGTCGTAGATCAGGCACGCTCTGGCATGTTCAACAGGTTTGCGCATGGCCAACCACATTCCCCAACCATCGACCATTCACCCGACCATGCCTGACGCCTGCGGCAATTGATCGCCGCATCGAAAAGATTCTCCTACCTCACGTGAACCGCACGCTCGCTGCTTCTCGAGGAACGACCCAATGGACCAGCGCTCCGACAACTCCCAAAAGGTCTTATCCGCCTTTCAACTTGCCGAGGGAGATCCGCTCTATCAAGAAAACCGATTGTTAAGTGATTTCATCCTGGAGAACCAACGTCCGATGCTCAAAACGCATTGGGAAATTCACTTTGATGCCACTGAACCGGGAAAGGAGATTCTGGCATTAAAGCCCAAACAGAAGGTTCAACTCATTCAGGCGATATTGCCTCACTTGGATTATTTGGATGAATGGGCTGCTGAAATTCGTCCAAACATCAAATGGTACAACCAGGAATTACACGACGTCTGGGAACCTTGGCTGTTGTTGGCCATGGTGCTTCTGTTCTGTCTGAAGGGTAAACTTCCCTTTCAAGGGCCGGAAATCGAGCATTTGTTGAAGTTGATCAATCGGCCCAATTCAAAGGGCGCCTGGTCGCTACCCAAAGACGAAATCCTTCTGGCTGTGCTGAGATTCGCGAAAAACAATCCTATCAACGAGAGTTTGAAGAGCGAAATCAAAGAATACTTGTTTCAGTCTCGTGCGTTGGATGGCTATCTCCCTGTGAAGTCTGTCGAATCTCAGTTGCGCCAGTTGATCGGCCTAGCTCCGGCCCTACCTCTCCAACGTGGCGAAGCTTGGTCCGACATGGTGATAGAAGAACTCGAATCACTCGACGAAGCCGACTTCAAAACCTGGTCTGCCCTATTGTGGCACTGTAGTGCGATCGGTTCTGGAATGCCGACTGCGAAATGGTCCCGCGAGGCTGACAAGTGGGTTGATCAAATCGGAAAAGAGCAGTTTGAAGAAACGATACTGCGATGGTTTCCGCGAGTAGATTCGCCGGAGAGTGATTTCTTTACATCGACCTCGGACATCCTCAAAGGGCTCGTCTGTTGTTGTCGGGACTCTCGCGCTCCCGAACTTATTCGCTGTCTCTCGCAACTCGCTGTGAGCGCCTACAAAAAAATACCGGGAATCGGCCCTCGCATGGTCAAAGTTGGCAACGCTTGCGTAAGCGTTCTCGGACAATTGCCCGGCTTGGAACCGGTCGCCCAACTCGCGCTACTCAAAGTCCGCGTCAAATTCGGCTCCGCACTCCGTGAAATCGAAAAATCCCTCACCGCAGCCGCCGAGCGCGAAGGGGTGTCACGCGACGAACTCGAAGAAATGGCCGTTCCCGCCTATGGCCTGACCGAAGTCGGACGGTTGCAGGAACAGTTGGGCGACTTCACCGCCGAGTTGGTCGTCGAGGCCGGCAAGCCGCAATTACGCTGGATCAAACCGGACGGAAAGCCGCAAAAAACCGTTCCCGCCGCCGTCAAACGGGACTTCGCCGAGGATCTCAAGGATTTGAAACAGGCGGCCAAAGACATCGAGAAGATGCTCCCCGCGCAGTCCGCGCGGATTGAGCAGGCGTATCTGCAACAAAAGGAGTGGGACTTTCCAATCTGGCGAGAGCGTTATCTGGATCATCCCCTCGTCGGAACGGTGGCGCGGCGGTTGATCTGGGTTTTACGAACGGATAACTCGACAACGTCAGCCATTTTCGACGATGGACAGTTCGTACTTGCGGACGGGACGCCGACGGATGATTTTGGCGAATCGACGAAAGTCCGGCTCTGGCATCCGCTCGACGAATCGACCGATGAAATTGTCGCTTGGCGGAATTGGCTGATCGACCACGAAGTGCGGCAGCCGTTCAAACAGGCCCACCGCGAGGTCTATCTGCTGACCGACGCGGAGCGGAATACCGAGGTCTATTCCAACCGTTTCGCCGCGCACGTCATCAAACAACACCAGTTCAACGCACTCTGCGCCGCACGGGGCTGGAAAAACTCGCTGCGGCTGATGGTGGACGATTCCGCGCCGCCGGCGCATTTAATCTTGCCGAGCTGGGGACTCCGCGCCGAGTTTTGGGTCGAAGGGGCCGGTGACGAATACGGCGTCGACACCAACGAGACCGGCACGTTCTTATATCTGGTGACCGACCAAGTCCGTTTCTACCGCGACGATGCGGCAATGAATTGGGCTCATGTGGGTGGCGGTGGATATCAATCGTCAGGTCTTGACGAAACAGAAAACCATCCACTCAGGCTCGAGGAAATCCCGCCGCTCGTCTTTTCCGAAGTGATGCGCGACGTCGACCTGTTCGTCGGCGTGGCCAGTGCCGGCAACGATCCCAATTGGAACGACGGCGGGCCCGCAGGACGGTACCGCGACTACTGGCAGAGTTATTCGTTCGGCGAGTTGGGGAATTCGGCACGAACTCGTAAGGAAACCTTGCAGCGCTTGATCCCCCGGCTCAAAGTCGCCGAGCGTTGCTCGTTCACAGACCGTTTTCTGATCGTGAAAGGCGACGTGCGGACCTACAAGATCCACCTCGGCTCAGGCAACATCTTGATGGAACCGAGCGACGAATATCTATGCATCGTTCCCGGCCAGTCGCTAAACAGCAAATCCGACAAAGTCTTCCTGCCATTCGAGGGGGACCGGACGCTCTCGATCATCCTCAGCAAAGCACTTTTGTTGGCCGACGACAAGAAGATCAGGGACTCGACGATTTTATCGCAGATCGAAATGCGATGAACGAGGAACTGTAGGTCAGGCACGCTCGATTACATTCGCCAAATTCACGCACCGCCAAACCCATTCCCCACCCGTCGCCCATTCAATAAACCATGCCTGACATCCCGAGGAGTGAGCATAGAGAGATCTCCAACAGCCAACATCTCTCTCCCCTCACCCCTCTCCCCTCACCCCACCGTCCACCCATAACTCACATACTCCGTCGCAAACGTCCCATCATCGAACAGATCGACCACGTTATACCCCTCGTCCGTGTGATAATGATCCCCCTTCCACCACAGCCCGCTCACCGCGCCGCTGTTGACGAAATCGATCCCGGAAAACGAAACCCGTTCCGTCAAATGCGTGTGTCCGCTCAGACAAAGCTTCACGTTGGGATGCTGGCGGAATAAATGAATCAACGTGCGGGCGTCCTGGTGCGAGAGCATCTTTCGCTTGCGCGGATCCTCCTTGAGGTGCTCTTCGAATTCCAGCATCGCCACTGTGACGATCGGAATATGCGAGACGAGCGCGATCGGCATTCGCGGGGGCGCGGATTTTAATTCATTCTTCAGCCACTGTAGCTGTTCTGCATCCAATTCGCCGCGATACACCGTTTCCTCGTCGGCAGTAATCGAGTCGAGAACTAAAAACCGCCAGCCGCCCAGATCGAAACGGTGATAGCCGCGGGGCAATTCGTGTTGCTCCAGCGCTTGCTGCTTTCCCCACCCCGCTTCTTTTCCCGTCGTCCCGCTCTTCTTGTTCCAGCCCCAGACGTCGTGATTGCCGATCACATGTTTGACGGGCAGCGACGATTCCTGTTTCCAGACACTGTTCCACAGCCCCCACTGCGCCTGCAACGCGGCGCGGTCGACCTCCAGCGCGTCGTAGATTGCATCACCGCCGTTGATAATCAGTTCCGGCGGATCGTCGAGCGCCTGAGCATGCCGCAACGCCTGCGTCAGCCCCTCGGCCGACGATCGCTTGCCGTACAAATGAATATCCGTGAAGTGCGCCAGCCGCGCCGTCCGCTTCGGCTTCCGCCCGCTCTCCTCAGCGGCCAGTCCCTTTGCCCCGACGACCCCGCCGGATAACAGCGCCGCTCCCCCGCCAATCGCCAGTCCTTGCAGTAACTCTCGTCGATTCATCAGTTTGCTCCCCACTATATGAGCCGCTTTAGCGGCGACATCGCCCGTCATCACCACTCGTCTATTCTACGCAGCCGTCGAAAAAATAGCGCCCGTCAACCAACGGGAATGCCTGACGCTGGTTCATGCGGCGCGTTATACTCGAACCTGGATCAATTATTAGTGATAGATGAATCCTCAAGGTCCATATTGAGGAACTGGACATGTTCAAAGCCCACTGGATTTTCCTGGCCCTTTGCGCCGGACTATTTGCCACGCCGCTCAATGCCGACGAGAAGTCGCCCCTGGGCGAATTGCTTAGCAAACCGATCATCGGCCCCGACTTGAGCCAAGATGAGGTGATGGAGTTCACCGATTCGCGCGTGATGCCGATGCCGGACGTGAAAACGACCGACGAATGGGAGACGTTCGTCGAGCGGCAGCGCAAGGCGACTTTTGAGCGTGTGATCTTTCGCGGTCGGGCCGCCCACTGGCGGGACGCCGACTTGAAAACGGAGTTCTTGGAGGCAATTCCCGGCGGCCCCGGTTATCAAATCCGCAAGTTGCGTTACGAGGCACTGCCCGGACTCTGGATTCCCGCGCTTTTGTATGAGCCTGAGAAGCTGGCCGGCAAGGCGCCGGTCATCATGAACGTCAACGGGCATGACCCCGACGGCAAGTCGGCGCGCTACAAGCAGCTTCGCTGCATCAACCAGGCGAAACGGGGCATGCTGGCGCTCAATGTCGAATGGTTCGGCATGGGCCAACTCAAACAAGAGAATTTCGTTCACTATCGGTTGAACCAACTCGATCTCTGCGGCACGAGCGGCTACGCGCCGTTTTACTTGTCGATGAAAAGAGGTCTGGATGTACTTCTCGACCACCCCAATGCCGATCCGGAACGGGTTGCCGTCACCGGTCTATCCGGCGGCGGCTGTCAAACAATTCAGATTTCGGCTCTCGACGAGCGGGTCACTTTGGCCGATCCGGTCGCCGGCTATTCCAGCTTCCATACGCGGGCGCGATATCTATCCGACCTGGGCGACTCCGAGCAGACGCCCGTCGATTTGGCGGTCACGGCCGACTATTCCGTGCTGACCGCCATGCGGGCGCCGCGGCCGACATTGCTGACCTACAACGCTAAAGACAATTGCTGTTTTCGCGCCGGACACGCCCTGCCGCCGCTGCTGCAAGCGGCGACGCCGATCTTTACGCTCTACGGCAAGCCGGAAAACCTCCGCTCGCACATCAACGTCGATCCCGGCGATCACAATTACAAATTGGACAACCGGCAACAGCTCTACGCATTCCTGGGAGCGCACTTTTTCCCGGACGACCCTGACTACGACGCGGCTGAAATCACCAGTGACGACGAAGTAAAGACTGCCGACGAACTGTTTGTGGAATTACCTGAGGAAAACGCCGACTTCCATACGCTGGCAGTCGCGGAAATGAAATCGCTTCCCCGCGACGGCCGATTGCCGACGACCGCAGGTCGCGCCGGAGGATGGCAGCGCTCAAAGCGTGCGCGACTGCGCCAAGTCGTGCGTGCTCCGGAGTACACCGCCGAAGCACAGGCCGTCGGAGAAGAGATTCTCGGAGAAACACGCTGCACCCGTTGGCGGTTTCGGCTCGGCAACTCATGGACCGTTCCCGCGGTCGAACTTCATCGCGGTTCACCGAAATCGACGGTCATCCTGCTCTCCGATCAAGGACGAGCCTCGATGGGACCACAGGCCGAGACACTCTTAGCGGCAGGGAATCGGGTCATCGCCGTCGATCCGTTTTATTTCGGAGAATCAAAGATCAAGAACCGCGACTTCCTGTTCGCCTTGCTGCTTTCAGCGGTCGGCGACCGACCTTTGGGAGTCCAAGCCACACAAGTCGCAGCCGTGGCTAAGTGGGCCGTCGAGCAGCATCAGACCGGTCGCGTCAAGATCGTTGCCCATGGGCACCGCACATCGTTGATCGCACTCGTTGCAGCGGCACTCAGCGGCGACGTGATCAACGACGTTGAATTGCATGACGCGCTCGGCAGCCTGAAGCAGGTGATCGAAGAGAACCGCCAAGTGACGGTCAGTCCGGAACTGTTCTGCTTTGGATTGCTGGAAGAGCACGACATCAAGCAACTCGCCGCACTCGTCGCACCAAATCCGGTCCGCTTCATCAATCCAACGGCACGCGTGAAGCGTGAACTGGCGGAATTTAAGGACTTCTACAGGGCGCTGGGCATTCAATTCGACCCGCTCCAATAAGATTCCGACGGCAAGAGTGATGAGGCGCGCGCGTGCATTCCCCGAAATGCGCGCGACAATGAAAACTCTCCCGGGTGGCCGCGATTGCAACGCAATCGGGGTGCCGCAGGCACACGAGGCCGCAATTTCACCGTTCCCTGCCTGCAGCAGTCACGAGGTACAAGAGGCGGTTTGACATTTCATTTGGCGTAGGGTCCGCTGTGCGGACCAGGACCGAAAATTCGCATCTCGAATAAGAAATTCACAGTCTTGTGAAATGTGTTTGTTCGGAAAGCAAGCTGTCAATTGGGTCGTTTTCCCATCAACTCAATGGTCCGCACAGCGGACCCTACAGAAACAGCTCCCGCCGCGCAAAGTGCGTCGTGCACCCCGGGCACATTAGGCCTCCGAACTGCACTTGACCAATCGGACGCTTTCTCCGATACCTCGTGCGGAATCTGAATTCGGCCTTGCACAGCCATCTCAAAAGTCCGCCCGACCGTCACACCTATGCGACTGCTGCAACGATACGTTCTGATGGAACTGCTGCGGGTGTTCTTGCTTGCGTTGAGCGGGCTGACATTGATGCTGACATTCGTCGGCGTGGTGGACAAAGCCGCTCGCAGCGGTCTGGGACCCAAGTTGATCGCGCAGGTACTGCCGTTCGTCGTCCCCAGCCTGATGCCCTTTACAATCCCGGCCACATTGCTGCTCACGGTGACGGTCGTTTACGGTCGGATGTCGGGCGATCAGGAAATCACGGCGATCAAGGCGGCGGGCATCAACGTCATGTCGATTATCATGCCCTCGATCCTAATGGGCGTCGTGCTGAGCATCGGCACGTTTGTGCTCACCGACCAATTCATCCCCTGGGCGCAGAACAACATTAAGCGCATCGTGGCTGCCGGCATGGAGGAGATCTTTCTCGACATGCTCAGTTCGCAAGGCAAGATCTCCGAAAAAAAACTCGGACTTGGAATTACGGTCGCCGGTGTCGAGGAAAAAAAGCTGCTGCATCCGGAGATTCGCTTCACATCCCGTTCCGACAACACCGTGCGGATTCAGGCGGAGTCGGCTAAGCTCAGCTTTGATCTGGAACGTGATGAAATTCGGCTGCAGTTATGGAACGGCGTTGTCTACACCCCCGGCAACGACAGCGTGACCTTCGTCGAAGACGACCGGTCCTTTCCCTTGCCGCGTGAGATCGCCGAAGTGCACCCGCGCAACATTTCAATCTCCCGGATCTACGACGAATTGAAGATCGTCACCTCCAAGCGGGACGCGAGCGAGCATGAGCGCGTGATCAGTGCCGCATTCGCGATGACCCGCGGCGATTTTGAGACAATCAGCACAGAACCGTTTGTTCCCGGCCAGTGGAAGGACATCTATTCGGAACGCCGCGCCGGAAAGCTGAAGACCGAGATTCACTCCCGCTACGCGCTCGCCTGCAGCTGCTTTTTCTTCGTGCTGTTGGGAAGCTCCTTCTCGATCTATCACGGCCGCAGCCAGTTTCTGACGAACTTTTTTGTCTGCTTTATGCCGGTGTTGCTGATCTATTATCCGGTCGTGATGCTGATGATGAACCTCTCCAAGAGCCACACAGTCAACCCCCTGTGGGCGATGTGGGTCGGCAATATTTTGCTGCTGGCCGCCGGGCTCTATATGCTCCGCAAAGTGCGCATGCACTAGCAGTCGCGGCTCCGTAACGTCTCCGGCGGCTCGAAATCAAGGCCCGGCTGCTTCCAAAGCCAGCCACGCCCTCCTAGAATTGCCCCAGGCGCTCTCCAACCTTCCCCCCTTTTCAGCACCATCCCCAACGGAGTTGCTTTATGCTGCTATCGTCCTGTCGATCATTCCTGATGTCTGTTGCCGTCATCGCTTTCACCGCCGCCGTGCCGCTCGCCGCTCAAGATACCACCAAAGCGCCAAAGAGTGCGAACAACGCTGAGAAGTCCGAAAATCCCATTTCGGCATACGGGTCGTTTCTCAAAAAGCAGCCGCAAGTCATGGCGATGTTTGAGAAAGAGATTCGAGCGTTGGTGAGTCAGTACCGGACGGCCGACTTGGAGGAGAAAAAGATAATCGAGGCCAAGTTCAATCAGGCCCAGGCGCGAATTCGAAAGCTGGAGGCAAAATCAAACCAACTCGCAATCGCCGCAGCCTCACAAGACCCCAAGAGTCCCGAGGAATCCGAACTCGTCATGCAAGCCAATTACCAGCTCAACCGGTACCAGCGCGTGGCGCAGCTTGCCGACGAATTGATTAAGGCGGACAAATCCGAAAAATCGGCGCTGAATTACGGCGGCGCCGCCCATTTTGCCATAGGAAACTTCGCGCGCGCGAAAGAATTGTTGTCGCGCGCAGAGCAACAGCAATTGACCATCCCTCGAATCGCCCGCAACTACCTGCCCCTCTGCGATGACTATGAGCAGTACTGGAAGACCGAGCAAAAACTCCGTGCCGCGGAGAAGGAAGCCGGCGATCTTCCCCAGGTCGAACTGGACACGACGAAGGGCCGCATTGTCGTCGAGCTGTTCGAGAACGAAGCTCCCAACTCAGTCGCCAATTTCATTAGTCTCGTCGAAAAGGGGTTTTACAACGGCATCGTATTTCACCGAGTCATTCCGGGATTCATGTCGCAGGTCGGTTGTCCCAAAACATTGGACGACGACCCTAACAACGACGGAACCGGAGGGCCGGGCTACACCATCGACTGCGAATGTACGAAACCCGGCTATCGTCGTCATTTTCAAGGAAGCCTCAGCATGGCGCATGCGGGCCAGAACACCGGCGGATCACAGTTTTTCCTCACGCACCTGCCGACAGACCACCTGAACGGAAAACACACCGTCTTCGGTCGAATCGTCGAAGGGAACGACGTGAATCTGGCAATGCAAAAAGGAGATAAGATCAAATCCGCCAAAGTGCTCCGCAAACGCAAGCACCCGTATCAGGTCGAGAAAAACTGAACCAAGACTGACAAACCGAGTCCGCCGCCGCTGAGCAGTTCTCGCTCAGCGGCGTGTTTCGTTGGCGGGCTGACATCGTTGTACAATTGTCGGTCCATCTTATCTCAGAACCGGTCCCACGTGTGCCTCCTGTCGTCGCCACGGGTTCCTCTCGACACAACACCCCGATCCTTCTATAGTTCGCCCCCTCTCAACCGACACTTCTACGATTTCAGCGATACGACCAAACCGCGCGGAACGACCGTTTCGGCATCGAACAGCATCGGCCGTCAACTGCGCGTGCGGGGCTTGAGCATCGCCTCTCTCCTAAGGATCTTTTCACCTATGTGCAGGACCCGTTTTCAACTCCGGTCGATATCGTCCGAGAAGAAGGGGTGCGGACAACAACCTGAGAATGCGCAGACCCTCGAGACATCGGCCGGTCTTGCTGCGAGCGCCGTCATCAGCCTGGCCTTTTTGCCGGCCCTTATTGCCGGCTGCAACCACTGGAAAACGTATCCCACGGGTACCGCAGAGAAGGTCTCCTCCGACGATCCCAGAATCGCGTCCCATGCCGCCGAACAACTCGAACGTGGCAAAACGGCCGCGTCATCACCTCCGGCAAGTCGTTCCGAAGCAAACCCGCACAGCAACGACGAACGGGAAAATCATTTTCTCCTGGGCCGTCAAGCGGAAGACGCCGGCCAGCTTCTGCAAGCTCAGAAGCACTACCAGCAGGTCGTCAGGCAAAGCCCCAAACATGCGCACGCGCATCACCGTCTGGGAGTCGTCGCCGACAAGCTGCAGCACTACGCGGCCGCCAAACGACACTACGAGACCGCGCTCAATTACCTTGCGCCGAACAACCACAGTGAACGCAGCATTGTGCTGAGCGACCTCGGCTATTCGCACCTGCTTCAAGGGAACTTTCCCAGCAGTGAACAGGCGCTCGCGAGCGCACTGGAGTCCAACGAACACAACCTGATCGCTTGGCGAAACCTCGGATTGCTACACGGGTACCGCGGCGATTACCAGCGCGCTTTCGACGCGTTCTCACATGCCGGCGGAGAACAAGACGCCTATGCAAAACTGGACCGTCTCTTTCCTCAGTGGCGTTCGCAGGCGACGGACAACATTGCCGACACCTCGACCACCAATTCAGACAAGACCCCGCAACCGGCGGTCACGGGTCATGATGGAAACAGCGAGCCGATTCAACAAACTGCCGCGGTCGAAACGCCCTCCCCTGCTAACAACGAGGCATCTGCCAAATTCTCGATCCAGCAGCACAAAGCGGCCCCATTCGAATCCGCGAGTTCAATCGCGTTTCCCCACCGTAATGGTCCTGCAAGCAACCAATTCCCGACCAGCGCACAGCTGAATCTCCAGACCAAGCAGGCCGATCCACATCAATTCCCGCCAGGTTCTCGCTCCGTTGCGGCTGCAAACGGTGTATCGCTGCAGCAAACAAAACCGGCGGGGATCATGCCTGCCCCGAACGTCAGCATACCGCTGACGGATTCAATCAGAGCACCGCGTCCTGCACGTTCGGCAAACCCTGCCGTCGGAGAAACGGTCGCGGGCAAATCTTCAGAGACAGTACAAAATCACAATCAGGAGAGAATCGTCGACATCCCGCGGCAAAACCAGCTCCACAAACCGCCTCATGTGCAACCGCCGACTGAGTCGGTTGCCCCGATATCGGCTCCCCCTGAGCATGCGAACATGAGGCAACCAAATAGCGTCCTGCAGGCCAAATCGCAGCTTGAGGCACGAAAAGGCGCGCTGATGTTGGGGACGGCCGTTGGACCAGGAATCCTGTTTGCCGCTCCGGATGTCAGCGACTTGGCCGCGTCACAAAATGGTCAAGCTGAACCGCCAATTACCCACGCAGAAGGGTTAATTCAACAAATCTCCGGAGAGCGCCCCGGCCATCCATCCGCTGCTGATTCGATGGAGGAATTCGAAGCCGCCGTCCAACTCCATCGCGAGAAACTACGCAAGCGGCAAGAGTTGCAACAAATGTTGGAGCGTTGACAGTTTTTGCCGCTGGCCGACAGCTGATTGCCCTAAACGTCTGTCGAATAGAAGCTTACCACAATCCGACACGCGGCGCCCGCGTTCGTGCGTGGCCGACGCCGCTCAAAACACCTCCCCCAATCTGCGCATTACCCCAGGGCTCGCAAGCCGTTTTGCCGCTGCAATTCGGGCAAAACTCGGCAGAGAAATGATTGGGAATCTGCTGCCCGCTTCGGTACAATGTTCGCTAAGCGATAGCGTGACTCGTTTCCAGCCGCACATCGAACGACACATCCTCGCCTGACATTTTAGGCAGCGGCACGATTTGATCCAGACGCAGTTTGAATCGGGCAGAAGTCAAGTTTTCTCCGGGTACCACACTATGTTTATTGCGCTGGCAATCCCCATCATCTCGAAATGAATTTCGTTCGTGTCGCCCATCGATCTGTTGATTTTTGATGAACTGAGATAGACGGGTTGTTGCTGACAATCTTAAAATGCCGGCCTGCGGAAGCTCTCGGAGAGATTCGCCGAACGGAGTAGTCAATCGGTGTTCCGCAACGGAAAGCAAGGAGAGATAGATGACCAGGCGGTACCTCCTCTCGATTTCAGCGACCAATCGGATCGGCGCCCTCCCCGCAATTACGGGTGCGATTCACGAACTGGGCGGCGATATGCAGGAAGTCAGCCAGTCAGTCATGCAGAATTATCTCTCCATGTTTCTGGTTGCTGATTTTCCTCCCCAGCGGGACGCACAGGTGATCGTCGATCACATCAGCGGAGTCGCCAAGCCGTTTGAGGCGGAAGTGGCCATCCGCGAGACGAAGTATCAGGAGCCGTATTCCAACGTCGACGCGACCGAGCGGTTCTTCTTGACGCTCCATGGCTACGACTCTCCGGGCCTGATTCGCCAAGTCACGTCAAAGCTCGCCGCGGAGAGTATCGAGATCACCGACCTCTATGCAGTTCGCGAAGGCGTGGGCGAGCCGGTGGTGATGATCTTTGAATTGGCCGTCCCCGAAGACGCCGACTTGTGCCCGCTGCGGGGCGAACTTGAGGCGTTGGGGGACGACCCGTCAGGCCTGACCGCCGAGTTGCAGCATGAGAGCCTGTTTTCTGAAACAGGCATTCCGAGTCCTGTCCGGATCGCGCGGGCGTTTCAGAAGGAAGCCTGGGAAGAATCTGAGACGTAGCGCGGCAAACCTTACTCGCCGTCAAACCAGACTTTGACTGCATCACGCAACTGTTGTGCGCGCGTCTCCATTACCGATCGATCCGTGACCAATCTTTCACGCTCAGCCGCGATCTCCTGTTGAGCCTCCTGAAGATTCGCCCGATCGTCATCCAGGTCCTTGACGGCTGCGGCAAGCTCATCGCGCTCGCGTTCGATCGTTTGTTGCTCCCGGGTCAGCCGTTCGGAATCGCCAAGAACGGTTTGCCGATCCTGTTCGAGCTTTTCCCGATCCGCTTTGAGACTTGCCTGTTCGTCGGCGACCTGCGACTGCACTACGGAGAGTTGCTCTTGCTGTTCCTCCAGGCCAGCTTGCTGCTGGGCCAATTCGGCTTGCGCCGTCTCGAGTTGTGCTTGCGAGTCTTGCAGCCGCGACTTCTCTGCGGCTGATTCAGCGCGGCTTTGCTCTAAGGCTTGCCGCTCGCCCGCCAGGGCGGCCTCCGCCGATTCGAGCTTGGCCTGTCTGGTGTCCAACTCGGCTTGTGCACGTTCCAAAGTCTCGGCTGTTAACTCGAGCGCCCGAGCCTGTTCGGCCAGCTCGTCGTTCTGTTGGGTGACCTGCAGCGCAGAAGCCTCGTGCGCGGTCAGTGACGACTGGAACTCGGCCAGTCGCGATTCCAACTGCTGCCGCTCCGCCGCCAGCGTCTGCTGCTGTTGCGACAGCTCACCACGATCACCATCAAGCTTGGCAAGGGCTTGATCCAGCTCAGACCGCTCCGACTCAAATCGCTGCTGCTCATCGGCAGCCTGCTGCTGCTGCGACTTCAAAGACTCCAAGTCCTCTGTCAAACGCTGCTGGTTTTCCGCGGTCTGCTCCTGGAGCGACTCCAACTCTTCGATTTGAAGGGCCAAAGCCGATTCACGCTGTTCGCATTCCGCTTGGAGCTCTTCCAGCGCCTGCCGGCCTTGCTCAAGTTCCTGCTGTTGGCGTTCCAAGTCCGCCTGTTGCTCATCCCATTGGCGAGACTGCCGGTCGCGTTCGGCCTGTAACTCCTCTCGCTGCTGCGCCAGTTCCAATCCATCAGCGTCGACGCACTGCTGCCACTGTTCGCGTTGCCGGTGAAACTCTTGAACCTGATCGTCAAGCGTCGGAACGTCTGCCGCAACCTGGTCCGCCGAGATCGAATTGGGATTTGTGGCGGTTTCCGTCGCCGTGCGCCATTGGTGTAACGAGTCAATCAATTCCCGCGGCGACTGATATCGCTGATCCGGATCCTTTTGCAGCATTCTGTCAAGAATTGCGGCCAACCCTGACTCCAGGCCCTCGATTGGGGCGACCGGGTCCTGCGCGTGCTGCCTGAGGATCTCGTGCTGGCTGTCCCCTTCGAACGGCGGGGCACCGGTGAGAATCTCATACAACGTGCATCCCAAACTGTAGATGTCGCTGCGGCAATCAACTTCGTCACTCTCCTCACCCTGTTCGGGAGACATATACTGCACGGTGCCCACGGCGAAACCGGGACGCGTCGGAATGAGTTCCGCCTCTTTGCCCGCGACTCCCTTCGTCAGTGCCGCTTCATCAAGATGTGCCAGTCCGAAGTCAAACAGCTTCGCAGTTCCCTCTCGGGAGACGAGAATGTTCGACGGTTTGATGTCCCGGTGCACGACTCCTTCGCGCCAGGCAAAGTCGACCGCCTCGGCGACTTGGATCATGAAATCCACCGCCATCGCCTCA
Source organism: Planctomycetales bacterium (assembly GCA_028285345.1). GTDB lineage: Bacteria > Planctomycetota > Planctomycetia > Planctomycetales > Planctomycetaceae > Symmachiella. Next base: position 441,686 of record JANQPT010000044.1, on the reverse strand, counting down.
CCGGGAGGCCCCTGGCGGTCGATCAAGTCGCGCAGGTCATCGCCGTCCACCAATTCCAGCACCACAAATCGGTTGCCGCGGCCGATATTGAGCGCCCGGACCACCTGCGGATGCACTAAATTCGCACTAATCAACGTCTCACGGCGAAAGCGTTTGAACAGTCGTTCGTTCTTCAGCGAAGAATTGTGTGGAATCTTCAGCGCGACGTCGCTTTGCAGCGCTTCGTCGAATGCACGGTACACGATCCCCATACTGCCGTAACCAAGCCGTTCGATGATTTTATAACGGTTCTCTAAGATCAGCGGACCGTGGTTGTCCGTCGCCAACTGGTCGGCCTGCCATTGTGAGAGCAGTTCCCGCGCCACTAGGCGCTCCGACAAGGCGTCAAAGGTCGGAGGACCATCCTCAAACTCCGCCAAGACTTCGTCGATTTCTTCACGCGTCAACAACTTGTTGGCGACAATCTTGTCGATCAGATGCCCGCAGGGCGTGGCCTCCCCGGTGTCGTGTGTGAGCTCGAAGATGGTGGGATGAGGGATCACGTCAGCCTGCCGCGGCGCGGTCGAGAGTTCCTCGTCGGTCGAAGAACTGGTCTCGACGGTCGTTTCCGCGGGCAATACGTCGCTGGTGATCGGCGTGCCGGCACTTCCCTCATAGCGAATTCGCATCTGAAACTGGCCTACTTTAAGCACGTCGCCGTCGTTCAGCCGGTCGCTGCGGACGAGCGAGCCGTTGACTTTGGTCCCCCCTTTCCCCAACAGGTCAATCACCCACAGACCGTGCGAGGTGAGCAACAAGCTGCAATGCACGCGCGAGATGCGATCGCCCTCGAAGCGAAGTTTGCAACCGCGCGAACTTCCCGCAAACGTGAGCATGCGGCGAATGGGCAAGTCGACATTGTCCGCCGCGTTGAGAAACTCCAATCGCACCTGCGGTAGCGGTCCCAATTCATCGCGGTAAATGGCCAACGGGTCAAAGTCGGGCGGAATCGCCGGAAAGTCTGCGGAATCCAGCGTCGGCTCATTGGCCAGTTGCAACGCATACGGCCCAATGGCAACCGCTTCCTCGGCAGTCAGCCAACCGGAGCGCTGGAGATCGGAACCCCAATGCGTTCCCAAACGGCTGCCCAGATCGGCGCAAAAGAGCTGCCCGCAGATCATTTGCAGATACGCGTGCCGAAAGCTGACTTTCTCGTTTTTTAGACGGATATCACAGTTGGGCGACCGGCCCACGATTCCGTAGGGGTGCAGCAACTCAAACTCTTGGGACTCACGGGTCTCCGGGGTCGAGACCGCGATCCGCACCGGCGCCAACGCGCCGATATCCCTTTGAAACACTTTCGTTAAGGTCTCGTTCACCCTTGGCACTTTCAAACGATGCGAGAATCTCGATTAAGGAGTTCGTCCCTCGCGAGACTTGTGAGCGCATTCACCGTTTGTCGGCCCAAACAATCGGAGGCAGCCGGTTGCGGCGATTTACGTTCCCCCCACGCGGCAGCGCCGGGGGACCGTTCCTCGCGCAGTATCTCTTCATAGCATGATCGATGGCCGAAGCGTTCGCAATCGGGAATTTCACCAAAAGGCAAACTTCAGAGGCTCAGGTTTTCCTGTTGCGGAAGCTGGGAAAAACCATACGGCGATTGGGAAAGCCCCGACCACCAGGGTTGTTACTTATGAACAACTATTTCCCCGCCTCCCGCCGCCGGCCTAGTCAGCAGCGCGAAATCGCACGTAGTCCAGACCGACCATGTACCCCTGGACCGCCTGAGGATTAGCCCCCAGGATTTCGAGCGTCAGTTTGTGTTCGCCCGGCGGCAGTGCGGAGATCGGAAAGCTCAGCACGCCGGTTGTGACCACGTGCCGGGAGTTGTACAGGTCGATCGGCCCACCCAGTTTCTGGTCGTCCAGCCAGAGCTGCACGATCCCATAATCACGGGCGCGGGTGAGCACGATTTCGATCTCGGTGGCACCGGCCGTGGTGACCGGCAGTTCAAGATCGAGTTTCGCACCGGGTGCTGCACCGGTCCACCACAGATGATCATCGCCGCTCCAACGGTCCTGGTGAAAGCCGCCCATCGCTTGACTGCGAACGTCGCCCGCCGTTTTGCCGATGATCTTCAGCGACTCCCCCTCAAGCGCCTCCGGAACCCGTTTGGTAAGGGAATCGATCGGGGCGCTCGGTCCGCGGAGGGCCACTTGTGTGGGACTGGCCAGATAGGCAATCAGATCGCGAATCTCATCCGGCTTGAGCGGCTTCAACAGCCCTTCGGGCATCATCGATTGGTCTGAGAATGAGCGCTCCTCGATATCCTCCTTCGCCACGACCACCGTGTCGTTGATCGTGCGGATCGTCAACGCGCTATCGGTCTCCTTTTGCAGCAGTCCGGAGACGACCAAGCCGTTGTTTGTGACGAGCACGGTTAACCGATAGTCCTTTCCTAACACAGCGCTGGGATCGATGATGTTTTCGAGAATGTAGTCGAGATCGGCACGGTTGGAACCGGTAATATCGGGGCCGATTTTGCCCCCTTCTCCGAACAGCGTATGGCAGGACGCGCACGTTTTCTGAAAGATGCGGCGGCCGTTCCCCGCAACGGCCGACTTCAAGTGCCGCGGCGTCAAGGATTTCTTGTGACTGGCGATGAGCGCCTTCTTGTCGCCGGTGCTTTCGCGGATCTCGCCCCAGACCTGCTTAATCCGCCGGTTGAGCACATCGTCCTTGAACCTCAGCAACTGGCGGATGTTGTAGGCATGCAAATCGGTGCGGGGGACCTGGCGGTTTTCGACAGCGGTCAGCAGCGCCTTGGCAAATGCGGGCCGCGCGACGAGCGTATTCACCGCATCCCGTTTCTCTGCGGGGGAGAGAGTCTTGTAGACGGCAAGAATCTTCGCCGGCGTGCCGGAATCGTCGAGCGCCGCCAGCGCGCGAATTGCAGGGCCGCGCAGCTCCCGCACGTTCAATACACTAAGAAATGACTGCGCCGCTTGTTGATCGCGGCCTCGGACCAAAATCTCCAAAGCTTGTCGGCGTTTGTCGATCGGTTCGTTGCCATCGATCAACCGGCGGCGCATCTTGGGAAAGATCCGCTGGTCCCCCAACACCACCGCCACTTGGTCGGCCAGATCGAGCACCGTCCCGTCGCGGCTCTTGGAGAGCTTTTGGTAGGCGGGCGTCCAGGACTTCGGCATGGGGATGTTCACACGGCCGCGAAACGCGACCAGCATTTCATGCAAAATCTGCCGCTGAGTTTGCGGTTGATTAATCTGCGCGAGATGCTGCGTGAGCGCGTCCAGCGTTCGATTCTCCTCAGCAGCGCGGCGATAGATGAATCCTTTGACCAGCGGAATCCGCGCGGCTGAAGCAAGTCTCATCGCGCGCTGTGTGTCCGTGGTTACCAATGGTTCTATTCCGTACCAGTTGATCAGCGGCAAATTGTGATCTTCGGCATCGTCGGCATGAGCGACCAACCGCTCAACAATGTCCCAGCGCCGCTCAAGCGGCAGTCTTTGAAGGGCGGAGGCCAAATACAAGCGCACGACCGGCGAGGGATCGTTTTGAGCCATCCGGACCAACTGCCCAAACGTCTCAGCAGAAACCTCACGGTCCTCCAGTTCCAACTGAATCGCCCAGGCACGCACGTGTTCGTCAACGTGATTGAGTAGATTGCGGATGTCTTTGGCAGTCAGTCCGGTCGTCGCGTGCAGCGTCCAGATGGCCCGCAATTTCACGGCAACGTCACTCTCATCAGCTATCATTCGCCGCAATGACTGCGGCACATGTCCGCCCAGTTTGCCGGCAGCGGCCCGCTCCTGAAGAATTCGCCGCGCCGTCCGGGGGTACCAGGCATTGGTGTGCCGGTGCATGGCCACCAACTCCGCATCGCTCTTCGTGCGGAGATCGTCACTCATGCGGTCAGTCTTCCCATATGAGATGTTATAGATCCGCCCGTTCGTGCGGTCCCAAATTTCGGGATTGGTGCGATGGCAGGCGTTGCGGTCGTACCAGTCGATCAAATAGACCGAGCCGTCAGGGCCATATTTGAGATTGATCCCGCGGAACCATTTGTCGTTGGCCATCATCAAGTCAGGGGCGCGGTCTCCAACATAACCCGAGCCGGAGCGCGCGATCTGATCTTGATTAATCCGGTTGCCGTGGATGTTGTGCATGAAAATCTGATTGCGGTATTTCGCCGGCCAATTGTCGCCCAGATAGACCATCGCGCCGCAATGCGCATGTCCACCGCCGGCTGCGAGAGTACTCTGTGGGACGTCCGGTTCCTGGCCCCACCAAGCGTGGTCGCGAATGTCGCCCGCATAATGCCGGTGCTTGGCGATCGTTTTGATGTCGTCGTAGACGTGCGGATTGAAGTGTTGTCCCCCCTGCCGGTGATAACGCCCACCCTGAACGATGTGCCACAGGTGCGGGATCACACAGGCGGTGATAAACGCTTGCCCCCGATCGTTGAAATCGACGCCCCAGGGATTACTCGTGCCCCAGGCGAAGACTTCGAATTCGTGCCTGGTCGGATGATATCGCCAAACACCCGCATTGAGCGGAATGCGATCCGCCTTCGGCGTCCCCGGCTTGCCGACGTCGGAATACGTAAAGACGCCGTGGCAGCCGTAGAGCCAGCCATCCGGTCCCCAGATGAAGGCATTGAGAGTCTCGTGGGTATCTCGATAGCCAAAACCGTCTAGGAGGATCTCCGGTTCGCCGTCGGGCTGGTCGTCGCCGTTGTTGTCGGGGATGAACATGAGATACGGCGCCGCCCCAACCCAGACGCCGCCGAAACCGACTTCCAGCCCACTGACGAGATTCAAGCCGTCGATAAACACCTTGCGGGAATCGAGCGTGCCGTCGCCGGTCGTGTCTTCCAAGATGATAATCTTGTCCTTTCCCTGCCCTTCCGGAGCGCGGCGGGGATAAGTGTGCGCTTCGGCGACCCACAATCGGCCGCGGGGGTCGATGGCAAAGGCAATCGGCTGATGCACTTGCGGTTCTCCCGCGGCGAGCCTGACTTGAAACCCGTCAGGAACCGTCATCCGCTTGGCCGCCTCCGGGGGCGTGAGTCCCGCCGCGATTGCTTCATTAGAACTGGGTTCCGCCGCGGCGGAGACATTCGCAAAAACAACGATTATGATTGCGAACCAGAGCGTACGGCCGACCGGATTGTTTGAGGAGTCGTACGAATTCGTCATCATTTGCTCCAGAAGCACATTCAGCGAAATTGGGAACGTCCGGAAAGGGGACCGTGAGATCAAGAATCGCGGCTTGTTTTACGATAGCGGTTTGAAGAGGAAACGCCAATCGTGCCCCTCCCGCTTCTCCCAGCTCTCCACGGTCGTACCGAATGAACCGGCGTGTCGCGGAACGGCAACATGCCATCGGAACCGATATCCGCGAAGTCGCCTTTACACGAATCAGCCGCGCGCAATAATTGGGACTTAGGCGTTACGCTGACAGAGGGAGGCGATTGCTTGTTATTCCTCCAGCCTACTGCCTCACGTCTGCGGCCTATTCACACTGCGGGAGTCAATTGAGATGGGATACCTTGTCAGCGCGTTACTGATCGGCTTCGCGATCTTGATTCATGAGTTCGGCCACTTGCTGGCCGCGTGGTGGATGAAGATCCCAGTCGCGCGGTTTTCCGTGGGAATTGGTCCGAAGCTGTGGAGTTTTCGCCGCGGCGAGACGGATTACTGGCTGTCGTGGATTCCGCTTGGCGGATACGTGTTGCCGGCGGTGGAGGACCACGACGAGTTTCTCAAGGTTCCGGTGGGCAGGCGCTTGATCTTTGCGTTCGGCGGACCGGTGGCGAACATCGTCCTCTCGTTTTGTTGTCTCGCCGTTTACAATTGTTTGCAAGAAGGTCTCAGTTTTTGGGCCGTCTCCGCTCAACCGGTGCTACAAATCACGTCAATGATTGGGGCGATGCTGGGAGCAATTGGCGGACTCTTCTCGGGAGGGGGCGAGGTCTCCGGGATTGTCGGAATCGTGGCGGCCGGAGATCACTTCGTTGCCGGCGGATTGATCAACGTCTTAAGGTTTCTCAACGCCCTCAGCATCAGCCTGGCAGTCTTCAACATGCTGCCCATGCCGCCGCTCGACGGGGGCAAGATTCTGATGTACAGTCTCGAAAAAGTCGATCGCCGTTTGCTCCGTCTTCACGAACACTTAACGGTCGTCGGTATCTTGTTATTGTTGGGACTCATGATCTACGCGACTTACGGCGACGTTTCACGGCTGCTGAATTAGGGAACAGGCTGCCGCAGAACGATTCTCCCGACGATGCGTGGAACTGCAGAACTCCGCACGGAAGCTGTCATCGATGCAACTACCGCCACCCGCTGATACGACCAACCTGTTCTTAGTGCGTCACGGTGCCACCGACGCCAATCTGCAGCGGCCGTATATCTTACAAGGCCAGGGCATTAACGGGCCGTTGAGCACGCTGGGTGAGAAACAGGCCGCCGCCTGCAGCCGCCTGTTGAGCGAACTGCCGATTTCGCATATTTATGCCAGCCCGATGCTGCGGGCTCAGCAGACAGCCGTTAAGATCGCGCAGCCGCACGGGCTGACGGTGCAGACGGCACGACAACTGAATGAGTGCGACGTCGGACGCTGGGAGGGGCTCGATTGGGGGAGCATCGAACGCGACTTTCCCGACGAATACACTCATTTTCGCAAAAACCCCGCTGAGCACCCCTACGCCGGCGGCGAATCCTATGGTGACGTGGCCCAACGCGTCAGGCCGCAAATCTCAGAATTGCTGAAGCGGCATCGCGGAGAATCGATCGTCATCGTGGGGCACAACGTCGTCAATCGCGTCTATCTCGCTTCGCTACTCGACCTGCCGCTAACGTCGGCACCCAGCATTCGGCAAGCCAATTGCGGCGTGAACATCATCCGCAGCACTGCCGAAGAGACCATGCTCACCACGATGAACGCCCTGTTTCACCTCAACGGCCTGCTGGTTTGACGGGCGGCTTGGCCAAATCAAAAACTGTCGTCGCAGAAGTCGTGAGACTGCTGACTACCCAATTCTGTTGACAAGTCTCCGAACTCTCACGAGTTCGGCTACGCTAAGCATTGAGCTCTGATTGAGCACGAGCAGCGGGGATTTCTTCAAACGTACAAGCTACTGCCCGCCCGGAAATCCCGGGGCGACTGGTCCAGGTTGCGCGGGCTGTTGCTGCTGCTGTTTGCGGGCGGCTTGCTGCGCGGCCGCTTGAATCCGCTGCTTATACACGGGTGTGAGGTCAAACGGGATGGGAGTGTCCGGCGGAATAAACTCAAACTCGCTGTCGTCGATCGTCTCATTCAGCTTGACGTTTCGGAAAGCAAGCGTGAGCATCGGCCGCGCAAAATTACGATTGGGCACCTTCTTTAGGTACTCGATTTTCTTCGGAAACCCATATCGACGGTCAAGGTAGATTTGGACTGAGTCCGGAACCAGCGCCGGTAGTTCGCGCGGTTTCTCCTTTTCAGGCTTCGACTCGTCCTTCGATTTGTCACCGGCGTCCTCGGCGTTTTTTGCCTGCTCCTGACCGGCGGCGTTCTTCGCAGCTTGCGGCGGCTTCTCGGGGGGGAGCAACCGGTTCCGCATGCTCTCCTTCCAAGTGCCGCGAATCATCCACACGCTTCGATCGTCCAGCGTGTCGTCTTTGAGCACGTCGAATTTCATCGATTTGTCGAGTGACGCCAACAAGCCGTTCAGGCCGCCTAATCCCATCTCGGCGATAAACAATTCCGCTGGGACGATGTTGCTCTTGTTCGCCTCGTCAAGAATCTCGCGCACGTTGCGCCGCGTTAGTTGCGGCGTCTCACCGATGATTTGCCGGGAATACAAGATTTCGCCGTCGCAGACCTCCAACATCGATGCCGTGGTCTCGCCCAGCCGAAGATCCAATTCCAACCGCATCCTCATTTTGCCCTGCTGCAGGTACTTGCCCGTCGCCTTGAAACTGTGGTTGGCAACCTGCACGGTTTCGATGACGTCGGCCCTGACCGAATCGTGTTTGCGGAGCATCTCTCGCGCTTTGGCGAGCACGTCACTTGCCGTCACTTTCGCCTTTGGAGCCGCCTTTGGAGCGGAGTCGGCCTGTTCAGGCTCCTTCTCGGGCTGGTTTTCCTCTGTCTTCTCGTCTTTGGGCGGATCTTCCGCCTGAGCAAGCCGGTCCTGCGGCAGATCGGCGGAGTTGCGACCAGCGATCGCCGGCTGTCGAGCAGCGATTTCCTCAGCGAGTTGGGAATTCCCGGATGTGGTCTTGGGTGCGTCGTTGAAACCGGCATATCCCCAGCCGATTGCCAGCAAAGAAGTTACGACGAATGTCAAAATGGGCAAAGTATATCTCATGTTTCGAAAAAGCTGATTTCACCAAAGATACGGGCCGGATTATTCCGAAAAAACTGGTTGTAGTCTCAACCTGAACGGGAATTCTCGTTCTGACGCGGCCATACCGTGTGCATGGAATCGAGTGCTAATAACTATGCCGTGGGCGGCCAAAGTGTTTGCCAGTTTTAGTTTACCCGCAAGACGGCATTCAGGTCGACTGCAAAAGATCAAGGAAGTTCAGGGACGGATCAAGGGATTGCGATTGGAAGAAACCTTGGTTGTCCCAGCGGGAGCGGGAGTCAGTGGGGACGTCATGCAGGAGCCTGCGGGACCCACGCAAGTCACAATACTTTGGTACCCGAGGGGGTTAAGATGAGATCCTATTTCTTGGCATTGGGAACCGTGGTGGTCGTCTGCGTCGGCTGCAACGCGGGCGGGGGACATCCCCCGGTTGATTCACAACAGTACGTTGCCCCGCCGGCTGAGCAACTTTTGCGTCCCGGCCCCATGGTCGACGGCCCTGGACCCGGCGTCCTGCCGATGATCGGCGGCGCGGCGAGTCCGTTTACCACACAAACCACACAAATTCGCTTCCTCGGCCCGGCCGGCATGGGGATCGGCTGGCAGATAACCGGTGGCTTCGCCGCTGAGCAATTGTCTGCTCCCGGACGTCATAACTTCAATCAAGGCGCAACCTATCGCCTGAAGCTGACGAATATCCCGGACCGCGAAGGCTTGGTGCTCTACCCGACGCTGCAAGTCTATCCGGCCCATCCCAGTACGGAAGCCTACTTGGCCCACAATCCAGTCCCGATTCAGTTGACGGACCAGGAAATCGACCAAGTGAACAGCAACAACTTCGTCACGAAAGTGATCTACCTGCCCGATTCAGATCACCAAGAATTGGCGATCGCCGGTGTTGAAACGCTCGTTTCAACGCAGCTCGATCCGGGTGTCGATCCCGTCGGCGAAGCGGCTCGTCGCGGCACGATCTTGGCCGTGATCCGAGTTGGTAACATGAATCTGGAAACCGCCGAGCCGATGCCGGTCACGATCAACGGCGAAGTGCGTCCGGTCTCACACATCCGCCAAATCAGCGGTGAGAACGACCAATACGCCGAGCCGGTACCCATCGGATTCATTGGCGCCGACGGCAAGCCGACCGCCATGATGATGGGCGCCCCTCGCGCCATCGGCGGCGTTCCGGCCTACAACCCGATCAGCGGAGTCAACGGCACCCCCGTGTGGGGCTATCCGGTGACGAGCACTCCGATCGGATTGCCCGGTCCTCCGCATCTTCCTTACGGCGGCCCGGCCGGTCTGCAATCGCACACCGTGCGGAACAAGACCTTTCGCCACATTCCCGGCCCGACGCGTCACTTCCTGATCGACGTCAAGCACAAGCCGGGCATCAATCTGCCGGATCCGGTCAACTATGTGCAGTATGAAGAACGGCACTATGGAGCCGAGACTCATCACAAGCAACATGACGACCATCAGATTCAGCACAAGACGATTCTGAACGGAAACGGCGCATACTGCCCGCCGGGGACCGTTCAATAATCGTCAGGCAACTATGCCGTCTGTGTGACATCCGCTGCTGACACCAACCGGTACCGTGCCGTCTCCTGCAAACGAGCACGGCACGGCTACCGGCCCGCGGCGGGCGGATTCCTCGACGGACAGCAATACCGGCGGAACGGCCGTCCGTCAGCTCTTCGGCTGCGACACTGAGGCCGGCCCGCGACCGCAACCGCTTCCGAACGTGATTCCATGAGGAAACGGTTGCGATCGGGGCTGCACCTTCGGGAGACGTCGTGATTCAGCATTCGCAAACGATCGCTGATCGTCCAATCCCGGTTCTACACAAACCTACTTCTCGAACTGGAATGTCAGCCGTGTTGTGGTTCACGAATCAAACTCACCGAGCGGCTTATCGAGTGAGCGACAAGCACGTCCCGGGCCGGGCCACTCGCCGAATGGCGGTTGCGGCACTGGCCGGGCTGGCAATGATCCTGACTGGTTCGTCGTTGAACGCTCAGGGACCGGCGCGCTACTACCCGCTCGATCAAAACACTCCTCCGGGAGTCGCAGGCAGTTGGGCCGGACTGGCCGGCAAAGCGGACGGCGGATACTTTCAGCCGGTTCGAGTCGAGTTGCCCGGCGCGGGACAAGTCACGTTTTACGGCAGCCGTGGACAGGAGCCGGTGACGTTTGATGTTCCCGGCCAAGTGGGCATGCTGGTGGGACATGAGTATCGCTTTCGCATCAGCAGTATCCCGAGATTCCCCGGCGCCGAACTGTATCCCAGCGTGGAGCTCGTGGATCGACTGCACCCACCCCGCGGCCGAGCTGCGGACTTTCCGATTCCGGTGACGTTCTCCGATGCGGAAATCGAAATGGCGCTCAACGGGAAAATGATTACCAAGGTGATCTATTTGGAACAGCCGCAATTCGCCAATCCACTCAAATTGGATGCGACCGTTCCCGTCGATGTCCTCCGACCCTATGAAAACATCTTTGCCGCTGCAGACCAATTGGGGCGTCCAATGGCGATCGTTCGTTTGGGCGGTCGGGTCCCAGTGCCGCACGGCAACAACCACGAACTGTACGGATCGGGCGCTCCACTGGGGCTGAGCGCACCGTCGGGCCCACAATCAACAGAAGCAGGTCCCAGCGGCCAATGAACGGCACAACATTGTTCAACAGACGCGATTGATTTTGAATGTCGAAGCGCCTTCGAACAGAACTTTCCCAGGCAATAAGAGACGTAGGCCGATGAATTCTCACACAACATCTCGCGGAACCACTCAACGAGTGCTTCGACCATCGCGCCTGGGATCAAGCATTGCCGTTCTGCTCGTGCTGGGGCTCTGTTCCTGTTCCAGCAGCCGCAATCAGTTTTCGGGCGATCCGTTCGCCGCCGACTATTCGCAGCAGACAATCAACGCGCACAACGAAGCGGACGACGAAACGGCGGCCTCAGTGGAATCGGCGCTCCACATGCAGTCGGCTCAGGCAAACAGACGAAGTTCCCAGCAGCCGCTGGTTGATGGAAACTTGCAGCGGGTCTCCGGTTTTCACGGCGGCAATTTCTGCCCCGATCCCAATTGCCCGACACCTGCCGGCGGCATGGGCGGCGGCGGAGCGCTGTTCGCGCCGGCGGGAGCGATGATACTCGGGGGCGACGACGAGGCATCGCCGGCGAAGTATCCGGATGAATACATCTATGACGGCGGCGACCGCAATATCCCCGTGCATTACTCGCAGTACGACCTAATGGGATTGGATCCCGAAGATGCGATTGCCGAGTATCGCAACGAGTTAGGTGTGCGGAATATCAAAGAGTCCACCCGCGTCGCCGTCTACTCGCCACGGTTTGCGGCGGTCAGCATCATCAACTCGCTCGAAGAAAGCGTGTTGGTGAACCGAGCCGCCGGGGCGGAAGTCTCTGATTTTGGAGTCGATTTTACGAGTCGGGCGGCGACGTTTGCCCACGATCAGAACATCGGCAGCGAGCGGATGCGAACGCGGGCACGTGCCAGCGAGCTCGACACGGAAGCCTGGGCGACCGCTCTGGACGTCACCAAGTCGACGGACAACCACACCAAAACGATCAACTTGTTTGAGGAATATGCGTTTCTACGCACGGGCGTGTTGACGAGTAATGAACAAGCGGCGGTTCAGAAGGCGGTCCAGGCTGCCGCGGAATGGTCGCGCCGCGAATATCCCGTCATCGCGGCCAAGACGACCGGACCGAACGAAGTCTACGACATCGACATTCTTGAGGAAGTGACCGGGTTCGAGGAACCGGACCGCAAAGCGCGGATTCGATTGATCAAGTTGGCCGACAAGGGCGTCGCCAAACGCGGCGAAGTGGTGACGTTTACGATCCGGTTTGACAACCTGGGAGACCGGCCGGTGGGCGACGTCGTGATTATGGACAACCTCACGACGCGACTGACGTACATCCCCGACACTGCCACGTCCGATCGGGCCGGCGAATTTTCGACGGAAGACAACGAGGCGGGCAGTCTGATTCTGCGATGGGAATTGGACAAGCCCCTTGCGGGAGGAGAAGGCGGCGTCGTGACCTTCCAGGCACGCGTCGAATAAAACAACCGAGGAGTGACTTCGCTAGCAACGTTAAGGATTCCCGCAAGTCCGGGTTCCCGCCGATTGAGGTTTCCTCGATCGGCGGGAATTTCTTTGCGCCCTGACGACGGTACGGTGACGAGAGCGCTAGGCCCCTTCGTCAGCGGTATTGATGAGCGCAGCGAGGATATCCATGGTGGAGACGATTCCGCACAAGCTGCCGGCGGAGTCGACGACTGCGACACGGTGCCAATGGCCGTCGCACATCACGCGTGCCACCTCGATCAGCGGGGTTTCATCGGTCACAGTCACCAGCTGTGGCGACATCCGCGCTGCGACCGTCTCTTGGGGGGCGCTGCCGATTTGGTCCGCGACATGCTCAAACAGCTCCCAGGTATGCGCTTCATCCCCGCACAATGCCTCAGGAGAACTGTCAGCTGAGGCGGGCTTCGTTTGAATGATGTCGGAGAGGGAGAGCATCCCGATCGGGATGTCGCGATCGTTGACCACTGGAGCACCGGTGATACCGTGGCGCTTCAACTTGGCCGCCGCATCGGTGACCGACTCATCCTGCCGCAGCACGACGAGGTGCGAGGTCATAACGTTGCGAGCCGCGAGCGAACCCAATCTTCCCGGCAAGTCGGACATAATCAGACTACTCAGGTCAAAGTTGCCGTTCGGCGATCGACAGCCGCTCTCAAACGCCTCGAATGATTCAAGACGCGGCGCGTGCCGCCGCCGCGCGTGAGAGCGCCATCAATGGAAAGTACAAACGATAGTAGTGGTATTTTAGGTAGAAGACCCTCGGAAAACCAGTGCCGGTGAACTGCTGCTCTTCCCAGGTGCCGTCCTCATGCTGCGTACTCAGCAAGTAATCGAGCCCGCGCTGTACGGCAAGCGAGTTGTGCTCACCCGCAGCGAGCAATCCCAACAAGGCCCACGCGGTTTGTGATGGGGTGACGTCGCCGCTCCCGCGGAGACTGGGATCGTCGTAGCTGCGGGGTGTCTCGCCCCAACCCCCGCAGGTTTGCTGCTTCGACTTGATCCAGTCGACAGCGCCCTCGATGCGCGGATCGTGGGCGGGTACTCCGATCGCCCGCAGGCCCACAATCGATTGCCAGGTTCCATAGAGATAGTTGACGCCCCAGCGGCCGAACCAACTGTGGTCCGCTTCCTGGTGTTGGCAGACGTAGTCCAACGCCCGGCGAACCTGCGGGTGTTCCTTGCTGAAACCGATCTGCGCCAACATTTCAACGACGCGGGCGGCGATATCGGGCGTGCTGGGATCGATCATCGCGTTGTGATCGGCAAACGGGACTCGCGTCAGAATCTCACGATTGTTGTCGACGTCAAAAGCCCCCCAACCGCCATCGGAATTCTGCATCCCCAACACCCAAGCGGTCCCGCGATTGACGGCTTCCAGCAAGGGACGAACCGATTCCATCTCGGCGACCGCGGCCTGTGTCTCCTGCCGCCTGCCGGCGACAACGGCGGCCATCTCTCCTTCGAAGGCGTTGTAGGCGGCATAGAACTCCGCAGCGTGCGGTTCCGGCAGCGACTTGTGCAAGGCCATAATGACCATGATCGTGTCGTCAATGTCCGGATAAAAGCAATTGTTGAATTCAAAGAACCAGCCGGCCGGCTGCAATTGGCCGTTCAACTCTTTCCAATCACCGGAGCGGCGCACTTCCTTGGAAAGCAGCCATTGCACCGAACTCCGTATGGCGGGATGGTCCGCTGGGACGCCGGAATCGCGCAGCGCGATGGTCGTCAGCGCGGTATCCCATACGGGCGATTTGCAGGGCTGCAGGCGGATCGTGTTGCCCTCGCGAATCATTAAATTGTCGAGTTCCCGCATCGCCCGCACGACGTCCGGGGAATCGTCGTCGTGACCCAGGCATTTCAGGGCGATGACACTCCAAATGATCGGTGGAAAGATTGCCCCCAATCCGTCGGAATCGTCGAATCGCTCGCACATCCAGGCCGCCGCTTTGCGCAGCGCCCGTTTGCGCAACGGCCGGATACGGAACCGCTCGAGGAGTTTGAATGACTGGTCAACGCGGCGGAAGAATTTCTCCCAATCCAACCACGTCTCGGTCTGCATATCGTCGAGCGTCTGCGAATGCCCCATCGAGGCCGGCAACTCTTGCGGGGAGTTGACGAACAGTTCGTCGATCTTGTGGTGTTCGGGCAGCGGATGGCACGGTCGGTGTGCCCAGAGAATGCTTAGCGGGACCACGATCGTCCGGGACCAGGCGGACATTTCGTAGATGTTAATCGGCAGCCAGTTGGGCAGCAGAATGATTTCCGGCGGAACCGCCGGGACTTGGTCATACGAGATGATTCCCAATAGCGCCAGATAGAATCGCGTGAAGCTATTGACCATCTCTGCCCCGCCCGCCTGCAGGATCGCCTGTCGGGCACGGAGCATGTACTCCTCATCGGGGGAGTGGCCGGTCAGTTTCAGTGCGAAATAGGCTTTGACAGAAGCGCTGATCTCCAGCGGGCCGTCAGGGTAGATTGCCCAGCCTCCGGAGGGGAGTTGCTGCCGGAGAATATAATTCGCGGCCAGCGCTGCCGTCTCCGAGTCTTCCTTTCCCAAGAATGCCAGCAGCAGGATGTACTCGGATTCGAGGATCGTGTCCCCTTCCAATTCGGCGACCCAATAGCCGTCGTCGTGCTGCCTAGAGAGCAGGTAGTCGCGAGTGCGGGCGATGGCCTCAACGAGCGATTCGCTTCCCTCGACGTCCGCTGGGAGTGACTCACCCGCCGGAAAAACCGAACCGCTGACCGAACCAACCGGTTTGGTTGCTTGAGCGCTGTCGACACGAAACCGAGGTTCTCCTCGCCAACCCGAACTCATTTCAGGCACCTCTGTACACTTGCTTAAGAACCCTTGACGGATCATACGTCCATGTGAGACAGGATGTTACGCGGTTCCGATTCTGAGTGCAACAGCGATCGGGCCTGTCAAGAGACGTCCCAGCACCGCCGGTTTGCGATTTCTGGCGAAATGGCCTACAACTCCCACTCAGTCGTGCTGCGTGAATCTGGTCTCACGCAATGTCGGCGAGACGGATCTGATCGCCGCAGTTAACGATTGCCGCCCGTCGTTGGAATGCCGACGCAGCGTGCGCCGTTTCTGTACTTGAGCCGTAAGTGATTTCCCAGGTCATGTCAGAACCTGAGACGACAAATGTTGATATCCGGCATGCCACGTCCGCCGACGCGTCGGCATTGGCGTCGTTTATCACGCCGTTTGTTGCAGACGGCAAATTGTTGCCGAGGACCGTCGACGAACTGATGGGCCTGCTCCCAAATTGTTTTGTGGCCGAGACCCCCGACGGGATTGTGGGCTGCGCGGCGCTCGAGATCTACTCGGCCAAGCTGGCCGAAGTTCGCAGCCTCGCCGTCGCGTCGCAGTACCAGCGCAGCGGTCTCGGAAAACGGCTCGTGGAACGGTGCATCGAGGTGGCGCACGAACTGCAGGTGTTTGAAGTGATGGCGATCACCTCCTCGGAACGGTTCTTCAAGTCGTGCGGCTTCGACTTCACACTGCCGGGCGAAAAGAAAGCGTTGTTCATCCGCACGCGCGACGAACACTAGCAAGGCCTGTCAGCAAGCCGTCATCAGCAGTGAACCCAAACAGCCGCATCGCACTTGCGACCGGTCTTCGATAGGCTTTAGGCGGTAGGCTTTAGGGAGGTTCGTTGGACGTGATTCCTGCAGCCTGACGTCTTTAGTCTAAAACGACCGGCGGGAGGGCAGACTACTTCTTGCTGCGAAAGGCTCGCTGAAGTTCGTCCAAACTCGTGACTCCCTCGGCGACGAGACGCAGCGCGTCTTTTTGCAGGGTCAGCATTCCCTCTTTGCGGGCCAATCTTTGGATTTCATCCGCTGAAGGCTTGTTCTGCACCAACTGCTTCATGGCGTCGTTCATTTCGACGACTTCAAATGCCGCCGCCCGCCCGCGAAATCCAAACCCGTCGCACTCGTCGCACAGTTCGATATCTTCGCCCCGTGGCGCAGCGCGGCTGAGTTGTCCCAGATCGTCCGGTAACCCCGCCTTGGCCAAGAAACTCGGATTGGGTTTGAAGACTTGTTTGCAGGCCGGGCACAACCTGCGGATCAGCTTGATGCCGATGACGCCTCTGACCGTCTCGGCAACCAGTTCCGGTTTCTGACTCCACTCGATCAATTGAACCAGCCCCGCTGCGGCGTTTTGCGCCGCGTACTCTGTAACGATGGAAACTTCCTTGGCCCATTTCAGCAAGGTGGACGCGGTCTCCGCATCTTTGATCCCGCTATGGAAGATGATGTCCGCCTCTTGGCGAACAAGCCGGCGCAACGACTCGTCCAACTCTTCACCCGGTTCGGGTTCAAAGGGAGTAATGTTGTCAAGCTCTTTGTCGCCGATATCCCCGAGCGAGAACATCTGATTGAGGTAGGGGTCCAGACCGCGCATCACGGCGTGCGCGGCGGTCGTCACTCCTGAATTCGGCGGACCAACAATTGCGAGGAACCCATTGTCGGAGAGCAAATCGCGGAGTTTTTGTTTGTGGTCGACGTTCCCGCCCAAATCTTCAACCGTGTTGAGCTCTAAAGAAAGATCTTTGACGCGTATAATCAATCGTTCGCCCGCATCGGTTGGGGCGACGGTGAGTTCGAGCTCGTAGCTGTCGTCCTCCAAGGCAGCCCGCAGTCCGCTTTTTTGACGTTGATTGCGAATCTTGATATCGAGCCCGGCAAGCAGCTTGAGCATCTGCACGATGGCCATCGATTCTTGCTTGCCGAGCCTGCCGCCGGAATAGGGCATGCCGTCGATAAACAACGTGACCTGGGACTGAGCCCCCTTCGGATCAATCCGGATCAATTCGGAACGGCGCAACAGCGCGTCGGTGACCAACTCCTTGGCGGGCTCCAATCCTGCGTCGACGAGGCGCTGCGCGCGGTGCAGATTCGGGTCGTTGCCGTTCGTGGCACCCTTAAACTTAACGAGTTCGTACTCTTCTTCGTCCCGGTACTCCCGCTCTGCTGGTTGTTCCGGTTTCTTTCCAAACTTAAAAATCATCACCCGTTTCCTCGCTGCAGCCTTTTTCGACACGTCTGTGCCAAAACCGTCGATATCCTTTAAGTTACCCTCTCGGCAGATCGTCCACAACGGTATCCGATTGCAGAATTGTGGCCTCGAACCGACGGCCGTCCGCAAAACCCGCACAATTCCGCTGTTGTGCGCTGCGTTCAGATTTATTGACAAACCGTCAGTATGCCGGATTTTGTGGTGACTGTGCCGACGACACTTGCGGATTTGAAGCCGGCGTCGGCCAGATCGGTCAAGCAATCCTGAGCGACCGCAGCTGGAATCCCCATCAGAATCCCGCCTGAAGTTTGCGGATCGAACAGAGCCTGGTAGCCGGCCAACGCACGGAGTTTCGGAGTTTCCACTTTAATCTGATCCTCGCTGAGCCGGTTGGCCGGGTCGAGTGAACTTCTGACTCCCTGGCTGCTCAATTCCTCAAATCCGGAGAGCTGGGGGAGCGCAGCGAGTGAGAGTTCCGCTCCGACCCCGGAAGCGTCGAGCATCTCCAGCAGGTGCCCGGCCAGACCGAAACCGGTCACATCGGTCACGGCCGTCGCTTGGAACTTCCGCGCGATCCCGACGGCGGCGTGATTCGCCCGAAGCATCCCGGCAAGCATTTCGTCGATCCACTCCCCCCGGCAGAGCGCCTGTGCGTGGCCGGCGAGCAGTACTCCGGACCCGAGCGGCTTGGTGAGAATCAGCCGCTCACCGGGCGTCAGACCGGCTTTGGTCAGCGGCTCATTCCCCCCCAAATCGCCCAGCACAGTGTACCCGACCATCAACTCGTCCCCTTCGGTGGTATGGCCGCCCAGCAACGCGACGTCGACCGCAGAGAACTCGCGTAGTCCCCCTGCAAGAAGTTGCGTCAACGCATCGACTTGTTGCGGAGGTTTCCCGGCGGGAATTGTGACCATGGCCATCGCTCCTCGCGGCGTGCCACCCATCGCCCAAATGTCGCTTAACGCATTCAGGGCGGCGACGCGCCCCACGAGATAAGGATCATCCATAAAGGCTTGGAAGAAATCGACCGAAACCACCTCGACCGGCGCCGCCTGCGGATTTAAGAGTGCGGCGTCGTCGGGATGATCCAATCCTTGGCGCACAAATTCACTGGAGGGAATCTGCAGCCGTTCCAATGCGGCGGACAAGACATTGCCGCCGACCTTGCCCCCACAGCCGCGGCAGCGCATCGCGGGCGGCTCAGGGGAATTTGCCGCCGGCTGCTGCATGGCCATCGGGCGATAGTCCTGATACATCCGCATGAATTTGCGATCGATATAGTCCTTCCACTTCCACGCCAAACGGTTGTGAAACGAGCGGCCGCGGTACTGTCCAATCGCCTTGCCGTCGCCGGTGGCCAGCAGCGACAAGAATCCCCGCTGTGGTTGAAACGGGCGCAGCGTTTGTCGCTGGAGCCGCCGCTGGATGTTTTGCCACAAGACCGGACCTTGCCGAACGGCATAGACGCCCGCTTTGGGGACTGGGTTGTCCACAAACGAGGCCGTGTCCCCCACGACGAAAACATCATCGTTTTCCGTCGACTGCAAAGTTGGCCGGACGGCGAGAAACCCATCCTCGCAACGGGGCAATTGAAACTGCTCCAGGACCTGGGGAGGAGTGGCGCTGGTGGCGGTGATGACCACATCGGCCGGGAGTTTCGTACCGTCGTCAAGTGCCAATTCACTTCCCAGAGACTCACTCACTCGACGCCCCGAATGCACAGCCACCTCTCGGCGCTCCAATTCCCGGCGGGCCAGTTGCCGCGTATTGGGCAAGTATCCTTTCAAAATCTCCTCACCGGAATCGACCAGGCAAAACCGCGCCACATGTGAACGGGACGCGATGTACGTCTGGAGGCACAAAGTGACCTCAACTCCCGCCGCTCCCGCTCCAATAACGCAGATGCTGAGCGGATCATCGCCGGAACGGCCCGCCTGGAGACGCTGCAACTGATTATTCAACCGATTAAGGAACGTGGCCATCGGTTTGATACTGAGTGCGGCGGCGTTGTCGGCGAGCACGTGTGATGTATTCGGCACCGATCCAATGCCGATGCTGGCGATGTCGTATCGGAGCGACGGACGGTCGGCGAAGTGAATCTGTTTGGCATCCGGATCGAAACCGGTCACTTCTTCGATAATGATCCTCGCCCCGCAACTCGCGCCGAAACGGTAGAGATCGATTTCCATTTCGTGCGGCTCGTACAGGCCGGCCAAAGTGCCGGGCAGCATCCCGCTATAAGTGGCGCGGCTGAAGGGCGAGATGATGGTCAGCCGAACGTCGGAAATGGGCCGCATCCGCCACATGCGGGCGACATGCATATTGGTATGACCCGCGCCGATCAGCACCAAGTCGCGGGACGGCAGATTTGTTTGCATCGAGAATCCGAAGAGAGCTTCTGGCTGATATCGTCGCACGCGACTTGGACAGCCGGGATTTACGTGAGCGATCATCCCAGAATCAGACGTAGCGGGCAATCGTCGGTCTGCTCGCAGCCGCAGCGACTTGCCGTGCAGTAGTCCTTTTGTCACGATTTGTACTTGGTTCGACTTATCGCGCCTGTTGCGCAAACAAAATCCATGACGGCTGGTGGCATCCTCCGGGAGGACTCATCCCATGCGCACTGTAATCGCTCTTCTCTCCGTTCTGATTATGGGCCTGTTCGTATTGCTCGCACCGAAGACCGAAGCAGTCGATGACGGTCCGCCGACCTATTGGATCAAGATCGTATTCGGCGCTGACGGAGCTGCGGCAACATGGGACGGGCGGCTCACGATCAAAGACGGCGAGATTCTCGACATGACCCAGTCGATGCTGGACGTGGGGGATCAACTTGTTCCGCAGCAACGAGCTTGGAAGATCGCGACCGGGATCGCCAAAGCCAGGAGGGTCAGTTTCGCGGAACCGCAGCGGGAGATTCTGGTGGAGTTAAAAGTTACACCAGAAACGCGGCTTATTGTGGAAACGAAACAGGGACGATTCGACGTCGAGCCGGCCAAGTTGATCGCGGGGCGGCCGATGCGCCTGCTGGACGGCCGCGCGGAGGTGCAACGTCTCGGCACGGAAGAACTGGTCGCAGAAACGAAAACAGACGACGATTTCACCGCGATCGCGATGGATGACAACGGGCATCGCCACGTGGCGTGGGTGGCGTATGACGCGGAGGCGAAAGCGGACCGGCTGTTGATTCGTGATGTCGACGCCCCGACCGCAAAACCGGAATTGATTACCGACGCCGCCGAGATCTCGGACATTCAACTGCTCAACGTCGGCGGGACGCTGCACGCGTTCTGGAGTTCCTCGGGAACCGATAAGAATTGGGACATCTACGCGGCGTCGCGCCGTTCGCGCGGTTGGCAAACGAAACGGCTGACGACGGCCGCGGGCACCGACTTTCAACTCTCAGCCGACCGTGGCCACGATGGAACGGTCTGGCTCGCGTGGCAGAGCTTTCGCGACGGCAAGGGGGACATCTACGCGAAACGGCTCCAAGACGAGAAGTGGTCCGAGGACATTGCAGTCGAAACCAACTCGGCCAATCAATGGCAGCCGACTGTGAGTGTCGATTCAGACGGGCGAGCGTGGATTGGCTTCGATTCCTATGAGAACGGCAACTATGACGTCTATCTGACCAGTCTCGCCCTCGAGAAAGGCACGGTCGCACGCGGAGCGCGGATCGCCGTGGCCCAGAGCGAGGATTTCGAGGCGCATGCGAATGTGCTCGCCGGCGACGGCGGGCGGATTTGGGTGGCCTATGACGCAGCGGGGCCGAATTGGGGCAAAGATTTTCGCAACGTGCCGACAATCAATGACGGACGTTATTCAGAGCCGCTGCATGCTTCGCGGCGATTGGAGTTGCGGTGTGTTGTGAACGGCCAAGTCCAGCGCCCGACTGCGCCGCTGCCGCAAGTGCTGCCGCCTGGGCGCATTCCCGCAATCGAGCGCAAACCGACGACGAAGCCGTCGCGATTCTATGATTTCCCACAACTCGCCCGCGACGGCGACGGGCGGATCTGGCTGTTGTTCCGCATGTCGCGGCAAGGTTATTGCGGACATCCGCCCAAGGGAGCGCAGTGGAACATCTACGCCACAACTTACACAAACGGTGGTTGGCTCGATCCGATCCAATTGCCCAACAGCCAGGGACGAATGGATCAGCGGGTCGCAACCTGCACTGGACCCAAGGGGCGCTTGCAATGTGCTTGGGGTGAAGGAAACCGCTTCGCCGCTGTGCGCCGCAAGTATGCGGTCCGCACCGGAGCACTGCCGCCGGTGACCGAAGCGGCGGCGGAGATTCCTTGCGAAGCGATCGAAGTGACTCCGCCGGGGACGCCCTCCCCTGCCCCGCAGACCGATTTGACGATCAATCGCGGCGGCGAGGAATTCCAGGTCTATTTCGGCGACCTGCACCGGCACACCAACATCAGCCGCTGCTCGCCCACGATCGACGGCTGTCTGACCGACGCGCACCGCTATGCGTTGGACGCGGTCGAATACGATTTTCTCGCCGTCACCGATCACACGCGCGACGTGGACGCCTTCTCCTGGTGGAGAACGCAGAAGGCGGCGGATTGGTTTCATATTCCTGGCCGTTACGTGCCGATCTACGGCTACGAGCGCAGCAACGCGACGCCCGGCGGCGGACATCGCAACGTCTTTTTCTTAAACCGCGGCGCCGATGTTAGCCGCAGCGACCACTGGTACACCGGGCGAAACCTGAGGAAAGAGGATGCCGATCCGGATACGACGCTCTACCCCTGGCTCCGCGAGCGGGGCGATGGGCTGACCGCGGCGCATACGCCGAACTACGACAAAAAGGTCAAGCGGGGCACGTGGACATATAACGATCCGCAAGTCGAGCCGGTCGTGGAAGTGTTTCAGGGATTCCGCCGTCAATATGTGCGGCCCGATTCACGACTGCAGGAGGAAGCGTCGGTCTGGTTCGCACTGCGGAAAGGGTACAAGCTGGGCTTCATCGCCTCCAGCGACCATATTTCGACGCACGTCTCTTATGCCTGTGTGTGGGCGAAAGATAAGACGCGGGAGGCGATCTTCGATGCGATCCGCGCCCGCCGGACCTACGCAGCGACCGACCGCATCGGCCTCGACGTGCGGATCGGCGAAGCGTTGATGGGTGAAGAAACGAACCTGACCGGCGATACCGTGAAGCTGTCGATCCGCGCACAGGGCACCGCGCCGATCACCGACATCGAAGTCGTTCGCGACGGCAAAGTGATTGAGACGCTCCGTCCGGGGACGCCGCAGGTGGAGACGGCATTCGAGGACAAAACGCCGCTGCCGGGCAACAGCTATTACTACGTCCGCTTATTGCAGGACGACGGGTCACTCGCGTGGGCATCGCCGATTTGGGTTTCGCGGTGAGAAGCGTCCATGAGCGAAAAACGTAATTGCGCAGGTACGTCGTTCGTTCACGGACATTCTCATCGTGAGCAGAAACTCTTGGCTAGCGGACCGACTCTATGAAACACTTTGTTTCTCTGCGTGATTTTACGACTGACGAGTTGATGAGGCTGCTCGATCGGGCGGATGTGCTTCGAGACGCATGGAAACAGTGCAGAATGCCCAAATCTCTGCAGAATCATCGCGTCGCCCTCTGGTTCTATGGCCAGGGTTTCAGAAATCGGCTGGCGTTTGAAATCGGCGCTCGAGAGATGGGGGCGAATGTTTGCTATGTTCCGGGCGAACTGGGTGTACAGGAGCCGTTGGAGGACATCGGCCACTACTTGCGGAATTGGTTCACGCTGTTGGTCGTCAGAGCCAAGAGACAAGATGACTTGCTATATCTTGCAGAGAGTGCGCGAATCCCGGTGATTGACGCCCGCACGGACAAGAGCCATCCCTGCGAGATCATGGGGGACTTGCAGTTTATTCGCCGGCATCGCGGCCGCCTGGACGGATTGAAAGTTGCATTTGTCGGTGAACCGACGAACCTGTGTATGAGTTGGCTGGAGTCTGCAAACGTATTTCCGATTCAGGTCACGCAAATCTGTCCGGAAGGGTTCGAGGTCGACGATGAGACGCTGACCGAACTTCAGAGTGACTGCGTGGGTGAGATTCGCGTCACGAATGACATGAAAGACTTGCAGAATGTGGACGTAGTTTACACCGATTGTTGGCCCAAATCCCACGATGGCCTGAGAGAGGATGAAATCGCATCATCGTTTTTGCCCTACCAAATCACTCAAACGCGCTTGTCACAACTGAACGACAAAGGAGTCTTTCTGCCCTGTCCTCCGGTAACGCGCGGGCAAGAGGTTTCGGAAGAGGCAATGAATTCGGAATTGTGCATGGACTATCAGGCCAAGGACGATCTACTGCATATTCAGAATGCGATCATGGAGCATCTGGCGCAAAATGGATCGCTGTGACGCTAGACGGCTTAGGCCTCACTGCGAGAAGCCTTGAAAACGAGGCTCGACAGCGTCGCACGATTTCTTGACCCGCCATAAATGGCGGGCCGATTACCGCTGTACGGGGAAACCCGGTGAACCGGGTTGAAGTGCGCTGCCCCTCGTTCCGCGCATGGGACGCTGCCAATTTTGGGTCGCGAAGCTCAGCTTCGCGAAAGTACGTTCCCAAACGGGAGTTTGGGAACGAGAGAGAAACTCTATCATCGGATCGAGTTAGGCTGCGAAACGGAGCTCCAATTGATTTCCGCCGGGCATCCTGCCAAAATGTGGGGTTTTCCCCTTCGGCGTTTCACGCGCCGGTTGATGTTGAGGACAGGATTTCAGGATGGCGGGACCGGACAACAGGGATGCTCAGAACGTGACGGCGGCGGACGAGGAATTGATCCTGGTCCTCGATTTCGGGTCGCAGACCGCACAACTCATCGCGCGGCGGGTGCGGGAGCAGAATGTCTTCTGCCAGATCGTGCGGCATGATTTGACGGTCGAGCGAATTCGCGAGTTGGCGCCGCGTGGATTGATTCTCTCAGGAGGTCCGGCCAGTGTTTACGGCTCGGGCGCGCCGCAACCTGATCCGGGGATTTTTGATCTCGACATTCCGATCCTGGGCATCTGCTACGGGATGCAACTCGCCTGCCGGTCGCAGGGGAGCCAGGTCTCGCCCGGTGACACGCGTGAATTCGGCCGCACCGCGTGTCGAGTCGTCGAACCGGGCGAACTGTTCGCGGGAGTGCCGGCGGAGTCGATTGTCTGGATGAGCCACGGCGATCAGGTGCAGGATCTGAGCGACCACTTCACGGCGTTGGCGGAGACCGACACGTGCCCCTTTGCCGCAGTCAAACATCACACACGAGAGATCTACGGGCTGCAGTTTCACCCGGAAGTGACGCACACCGAACATGGCGGGACGTTGCTCGGCAACTTTGTGCGGTCGATCTGCGGTTGTCGCGGCAGTTGGCGGATGAGCGAATTCATCGCCCGGGAAGTTGAGGCCCTTCGCGCACGGGTTGGCGATAAGCGAGTGATTTGCGGACTTTCGGGGGGCGTCGACTCATCGGTGGTCGCTGCCCTGCTGTACAAGGCGATCGGTTCGCAGTTGTCGTGCATATTGGTGGATAACGGCCTGCTACGGGCGGGCGAAGCGGATTCGGTGGTCGAGACGTTCCAGAACCATTTTCAAACCGACCTGCACGTGGTTCCGGCGGAGGACTTGTTTCTTCGCGAGTTGGCGGGCGTGACCGATCCGCAACAAAAGCGGAAGATTATCGGCAAGCTGTTTATCGATGTTTTTCGGGAAGAGGCGAAGAGCATTCCGGACGCGGAATTTTTGGCGCAAGGAACGTTGTACCCAGACGTGATCGAGAGCGGCGCGGATCCCGACGGGCCGGCCGCGACGATTAAGACGCACCACAATGTGGGCGGATTGCCGGATGAGTTGGGCTTTGAATTGATCGAGCCGTTGCGAGATCTGTTCAAGGACGAAGTGCGGGCGATTGGATTGGAGTTGGGACTGCCGGAGCAAATGGTCTGGCGGCATCCCTTCCCCGGTCCGGGGCTGGCGGTCCGCTGTTTGGGGGAGATCCGCAAAGAGCGGTTGGAGACGCTCCGCGAGGCGGACGCGATCGTAATCGACGAATTGACCAAAGCGGGGCTGTACCGCGAAATCAAACAGGCATTCGCGGTGTTGCTGCCGGTGCAGAGTGTGGGCGTGATGGGCGACGACCGCACTTATGACGACGTGATTGCCGTCCGGGCGGTGCAAACCGACGACTTCATGACGGCCGACTGGTATCCGATTCCGTATGAAGTTTTGGGGCGGATATCGACGCGGATCATCAATTCCGTCCGCGGAGTGAATCGCGTGACTTACGACATCAGTTCCAAGCCGCCCAGCACGATTGAGTGGGAATAGCCGACGACGATCCGGTTTGCTATGGAATCGCTGTTGAACGATTTATTGTCCGGCCGTCATGCGGTCGTTTGGCTGCCCCCGGGCGGTGCCGGAACAACAGTACTCGACCAATCGCCGGCCGGCTTGTTGTGCGGCGCGTTTGACCCATTGCATGACGGGCACCGCGGGTTGCGCGATGCGGCGGAGCAATTGCTCTCGGGAACGGTCGGCTACGAACTCTCAGCGGTGAACGTGGACAAACCTCCGCTGGAGCACGCGACGCTGGCCGCCCGCTGTCGGCAATTTGAGCGGAGCCTGTTGGCGGTGACTGCGGCGGCGACGTTTCTGGAGAAGGCTGAGCTGGTTCCGGAGACGACGTTCGTCGTCGGCTTGGATACCGCCCTGCGAATTGTCGATCCCCGGTTCTATGCGGGAAGTCAGCAGGATTTGCGAAACTCGCTCGCGGAAATTCGGGATTTCGGTTGCCGCTTTTTGGTGGCGGGTCGCGTTGTGGATGACCATTTTGCGACGTTGGAAGATGTCGACATTCCGGCGGAATATCAGGAGCTGTTCATCGAGATCCCCGAAGCGGTATTTCGCGAGGACATCTCGTCGACGCAGTTGCGGCGCGATTAGACGCGTAGGGCAGGCTCCCGCCTGCCGCGAACCTGAATTGACTTTCAAGGGTAACAGCGGCAGGCGGGAGCCTGCCCTACAGAACTGTAGTCGAGCCAACTCGCGATCACATCGGAATATGTTGAACCAACTTGTCAACGGCTCCGTATTCCGGTTAAGATGAACCCAATTAGTAGACAAATTACCAGTCACGACTGACAGTCAATTTATCGATTCTTGGAGGAGTCCAGATGTCGCAATTCACCCGCCGAAGTTTTCTACAAACCTCCGCTGCCGCGGGAGCCTCGCTGTTGCTGACCGGGACCCGCGCATCGGGCGCTGTTGACGGAGCGAACGATCGGATTCGGATCGCTGTGGCGGGATTGAATGGCCGCGGTAGGAGCCACATTGATGGCTGGTTGCGCCAGCCGAACGTCGAGATTGCTTACCTGATCGATCCCGACCGGAACGTGCTGGAACGCCGGCTGAAGGATTTGGTTGCCAAGACAGACGGGAAGGTTCAGGCCAAGGGCGTTAAGGACTTCCGCGAAGCGTTGGATGATAAGAATCTGGACGCGATTTCGATCGCCACACCGAACCACTGGCATTCGCTGATGACGATCCGGGCGGCTCAGGCGGGCAAGCACGTCTACGTCGAAAAACCGATGAGCCACGATGTGGCCGAAGGACGCGTCGCGGTCGAGGCGCAGAAGAAGTACGGCGTGGTTGTGCAACACGGAACGCAACGCCGCAGCAACGCGCAGCTCGCGGGTTTGGTCAGAGACATCCAGGCCGGCAAATTCGGCCGGATGAAGATCTCCTACGGCTATTGTTGCAAACCGCGCAAGGGTATCGGCCATGAAGCGTTGACCTCGCCTCCGGATCACCTGGACTGGAACCTGTGGCGCGGCCCGGCTCAGATCGATCAGTATCACGCCAACTACGTGCATTACGATTGGCACTGGTTCTGGGAGACCGGAAACGGCGACATGAACAACCAGGGGACGCATCAATTGGATGTCGCCCGCTGGGCGCTCGATGACGATCAGACGCATCCGGTCCGCGTGATGGGCATGGGCGGCCGATTCCTATGGAACGACCAAGGCGAAACGCCGAACACGATGTTTGCCGTTGCCGAATATCCCAATGGGCAGTACGTCTACTTCAACGTGCGAAACGTCAACTACAGTGGGTACAAACACCAAGTCCTCAATGAGTACTATTTCGAGGACGGTGGGAAGATTCTTCCCAACAAAGGAGCGAAACATCGCGAGGGAGGCGATTATTGGCGTTACTTCGCCAAGGGCGACAATGAGGGCACCGTGCTCACCGTCGAAGACGGCGACGTGACGCCGGGTGGCAACTGGGGCAGCTTCATTGCCGCTGTCCGGGCGAATGACCCGAGCATGGCCAACGGCAACGCGCTCGACGCGCACAACGGCTGCGTGTTGGGTCACTTGATGAACAACTCGTACCGTCTGGGCAGCGATGTGCCGTTCAATGCCAAGGCAGGCAAGTTCGGCGAGGACACCGACTCCTACGAGCACTTCATGCGGCTGCATGAGATCATGAGCACGGGCGTGGGCCTGTCGGAAGAGGACAATCAGTACACGGTCGGCCCGTGGCTGACGTTTGATCCGAAGACCGAAACGCACATCGGCGACCACGCCGACGACGCGAACGCCCTGTTGAAGGACGCCAACACGAAGGAATTCGAGATTCCGCTGCTGGCGAGCCTGTAAAGCCACCGAGACAGCGGCGACCAACGTCTTAATGCGGCCTCCCAAAAACTTTTTTGGGAGGCCGCTCGCATTTGGTAGAATGGAAAATCGTACGTACGCGGCCTAGCGTTTGCTGATTCGGTGCATTGGAGCGCGACGATGTTTTTGCCTTTTCTATCGCGACACCGGACAAGTTTTCTTGTAGTCGTCTTCTTCGTCGGTTTGATCGCCTGTTGGGAACCTGCCCAAGCCAACGAAGAGAAAGCTGACGAACAGCGGCTGCGGGAACTTCTCATCGAACGCCGTGATACGTGGCGCGAGGCGGTGGCGAAATATCGGGAAACACTTCAGGGGCCCAGTTTCCGATATTGCTTAGCCCTCCCTTGGATCATCAGACTTGAGGAGTCGGAGCTGGCCGCGTGTCGCACGGATGAGGAGCGGATCAAGGTCTACGAGTCAGCGATGGCGACCGCCCTGCGCGACATGCGTGAGGCGCGTCGGCTCTATCAAGTGAGACAAGAGCTGTCAAAGAAACCGGACTCACTTCACTTTGATCGCATGATTACCCCCTTCGACTATTTGTTGGCGAAAAACTCATATCTGACCGCCCAGATTCGTCTGCTCCCGTTGTTGCGAGACTCGGAAAAGTTGTTTGATAGTCCTGAAATCAAATACAGGATCCCAGACGCTGAATTTGCTAAAACGCTCAACGAGTATCGACTAAAAGTTCTCAAGCGTGCCGCTCAGTGTGCAGAAGCTGAGCTCACAGTCGGGACCGTGACTTGGGAAGAACTGGTATTGGCGGAGCGACTCTTGCTGGACGCCTCGCTCGATTTAGAGCCTGACCAGCACAAGCAAGTTGAACTGCGCAAAGATTACATGAAAAAGATGTTGCGTTCTGAACGTGCCAACGATCATCCTCACGGAAGCACACGGGATCTCCGATATTTTAGGGCATTGCGAACAGCGGCCCAGATGGAGCTGATGCGAATTACTGCGGCTTTGGATAAAACGGACACTCCCATAGAGGATGAGGACCAATACCAAAAGTTGGCAGCCACTCACATGGCCGCGGTGGTGGATTTGCTTCGCTTTAACGAAGCCTGCTATCAGACAGGTACGATCGTCGTTGAGACTTACTTTAACGGTCTGAATTTGGCATTGAGCTCAGGGTTATCCCAAGCCAAATCCGCCGAGGACCGCATTCGCATCCGTGAAGAGCACCTGGAAGAGTGTCGACGGATGGAACGCATGATCACGAAACAACGTTATAAGCTTTTGCAGTCGTTCCTATTCGGCAAAGCGGAACGGCTCACTGCCGAGGTCGACCTGCTCCGCGAGCAAATGCGAGCTGAGAAACAGGAGTAGGTGGATCGTGGCGAACGTTCGCCTGAAATCATCGAGGGAAACCCTCATGCGCCGCGCTTTCGTTCTCATCGTCTTGACCACCATCTGCAGCACTTCCAGTTCCGTGTATGCCGATGATCCCGCAAATCAGAAGCGGCTGCGGGAGTTGTTGGTTGAGCGTCGCGATATACTGCGGGAGGCGGTGGCGGAATACGTGAAGGCGATTCGGGCGAATGAATTTAGCAGCGTCGACCCCTATCTCAGCACCGTCAAAAAACTGCGCAGTGCTGAATTGGAGCTATGCCGCACGGCTGTGGAGCGCCTCGCTGCACAGGAACGGCAATTGGCGTTGGCGATGGCAGTCGAGCGAGAAGTCGGCCAACGCTTCCGTGTAGGAGGCGCTGAGGGGAGCGCCGCAAACGAGGCAGCGGTTCGCGGAGACCGACTGGCGGTCGAAACCGGCTTGATTCGCTCTCGTGCGGCGCTGGTCCCGGATACTAAGGATGTCAATCCCAACGGTCGGCCGGTCAAGGAGCCGACTGACAAGCTACTGCGAGTTTTGTCGAAATACCGCCGCGACGTATTGCGCCGCCGCGTCGAGGCGACCGTCGCCGAGGAGCACGTCGGCACTAAAACAATCAGCGATGTCGTTGCGGCCCGGACTGAACTTCTGCGTCTCGAACTGGCCATGACAGATGACCGACTTAAGCAGGTCGAAGTTTACAAACGTCACATTCAGAAGCTGATCCGCCACAAACATGAGCAGGAAGCCCGTGCGAGATTTAGTATCGGCGGCGGTGTTGGATTTGGTGCGGCATATGTGCATGCTATACGGCTCTCAGCCGAGATCGAGATGAGACTGGCCGTCGCCGATGTCAAAGGATTATTGGTCAAGTTCAATTCCGAAAAAGACGCCAACGAACTGAAGAACGAGTACCGCGACGCCCATCGAGAGTTGATCAAACAAGTACGGCAAAGCATTGATAGCAAGATCTGGCGGCTTCACACAAACATCGATATTTTGGTTGAGGCGCTGCAACAAGATCTCCGCCGGGAAGAAACACATGCGGGGCGGATGCGATTGCACCAGCAGCACGTCGAGGAACTTCGGAAGTTGGAAGAGCGGTACACGCCGCCGCCCGGTCGGGAAAAAACATTTCAAGCACGCGGGAATGTGCGATTTCTGAAAGCCGCTCGGCTGGCCGCGCTGATTGGCAAAATGCGCGAGCAAATGCGGGACGGGAAAAATCAAGCGGGGAAATGACTCCAACCGCCGCAGCCCCGCTTCCTCCCATTTGTTGCCTGCATGACGATTCCGTGGCATAATGCCCGCCGGATTGTTCACCCAGTGCAATAGGAGCAACAGGGCTGATGATTGTGACGAATACCGAAACGATTCCCGGCTACCGCATCGCCGAGGTCAAAGGCATCGTGCAGGGCAATACCGTGCGGGCCAAGCATGCGGGGCGGGATATTGCCGCCAGTTTTAAGAATCTGGTCGGCGGAGAGCTGAAGGGCTACACGGAACTACTGACCGAATCGCGGCGGCAGGCGATGGAGCGAATGCTGGCCCAAGCGGAACAACTGCAGGCCAATGCCGTCGTGAACGTGCGGTTTACCACCAGCGCGGTCACTGCCGGCGCCGCCGAGTTGTATGCCTACGGGACGGCCGTCGTCGCGGAGGCTGAAGGCGGCGGGGGTTTCGATTCTTAGAAGAGGAGCAATCTGGTGTTGGAAATCATTTTGCCCATCCTGGTCTACGTGGTGCCGTTTCTGATTTTGCTGGGGCTGGGATTTTTCGTGGGCGGCACAACCGAGCGTCGGCATTATGCACGGATCGAACGCCGCGAGCAGGAGATGTCCGACATGTTGCTCACTCAGGTCAAGACATTCCCGCATGCGATCAGTGGAGAACGTGCGCCGGAGTTGATTTGCGCAGAGGTGGTGGTCGCCACCGATTATTTGAAGAGCCTGTTCGCCAAATTTCGCAACTTCTTCGGCGGCGAAGTTCGCAGTTATCAAACATTGATGGACCGCGCCCGGCGGGAGGCTCTGCTGCGAGTTCAGGCGCGGGCTCGACATCGAGGCCACAACGCCCTGTGCAACATCCGGATTCAGACGGCGGATGTCGGCGGCAACTCTCTGGAGCGAAAAGTCGCTACAGTCGCCGTAATCGCCTCGGCGACCGCGTATACGGCCGACGCCTAGGCGGCTGCAGGTCACTCAGTTCGAAGGCAGCCACTGAAATGGCCGATCCTCATCGCGATCATTCGGTCGAACACGAACCGCATCTGCGCGGCGGCGACTACAAGTTCGATCGCAGTGAAGCGCAGGCGCGGGAGAATTTGGCGCGCGGCGGCGAGCCGTCGCTGGATGAGCGGGTCGAGCACACGGTCTGGGACGAGCCGGGTTTGATGCCGCACATGGCGGACCAGGCCGCGAAGTCGGAACTGACCTATGCAAATTGGCTGCTGCTGCGAATGGAGCAAACGTCCGCCGCCAAATCGTGGCTGGTGACGTTCTTGTTGGTTTTGATCTCTGGCCCCTGGGCGGTCTTCGGCACCTTCTTGACCGGCGACGGCACGCTGGGCATGCTGGCGGCCGTGACCGTGGGACCGACGTTAGAAGAGTTGATGAAAGTCGCCGCCGCGTTGTGGGTGGTGGAACGGCGGCCGTATCTATTTCAGTCCCGGCTGCAAATCGCGATGTGCGTCGGCGCGAGCGGGCTGGCTTTTGCCGCGATTGAGAATCTGCTCTATCTGCACGTGTACATTCCCGACCCGTCGCCGGGATTGATTGCGTGGCGCTGGACGGTGTGTGTCGGCCTGCACACCGGTTGTTCGCTGGTGGCCGGATTAGGATTGATGCGGATCTGGAAACTGACGACCGAGCGTTTTCAGCGCCCGCACCTAGCCGACGCGATGCCGTACTTGATTGCGGCGACCGTGATACACGCGGCGTATAACGGGTTTGCGGTGGTGTTGGACTCTACGGGGTTTCAGTTCTGACCAAACACCTCACGAAACCATACGATAACCGTCTGATCCGGCATCACGTCGCCGCCTTCGTGTAGGACGTACTGAAAGTTTTCCGGTTTGCCGAGGGCCGCGTATTGTTTTTCGAACACGGCCTTGTAGTGCGTCAGCGCTTGGCCGTGTGAGAGTTTGTCGCGGCGGCCGTGGCCGGCGAGGAGTCGCCGCGGGCAATACGGGAGCGAGAGCAGGTTGCGGTCGCAGATGGAGAGCATGCCGGGCAGGCAGTGGCAGAGATCAGCGTTTCCGCCCATCTGAAACTCGCCTTTGAATTCTGCCGGTTTGATGTGCGGATCGACGTGCAGCTCCTTCATGCCGAAATCGGCGACCGCCGTGATGCGGTGGTTCAGCAACGCGGTCTGCATGCTCAACCAGCCGCCCAGGGAAACTCCGGCGGCCCCCATCCGCGACTCGTCGACGCGGGGATGCTGGGCGAGGATTTCCGCGGCCGCCAGGCAGGCCATCAACTGCTGCGCGCGGACCACGCGTCCCCAACTCAACAGATGTGGGGCAAGCTCGCGCTCGTCGGAGCCGTCGGGAAAGGTTTTCGAGAGATAGCCGGTATCGATTTTTTCAACGGCGATCGTCACAAAGCCCGCCTGCGCCAGTCGAGTGGCCAAGCCGCGCTGGACGCGGTTCTCCAAATCGATCGTCAAATCGCGCAGCCCGTGCCGGCTATGCCCGGAAAAGACGCAAATCCCCGGCCGCCGATCCTCGCCGTCGGGCAGGCAGACGACAGCGGGAATCCTGTAGCCGGTCTCCACGATTTCAATCAGGTGCACTTCCATCCGCACGCCGTGATGCGTAATTGTTTGCAGCAGACGGTCGCGATACTTGCCGGCGAGTGCGTTCTGCTTTCCGTCGGGGTCGCGGACGATCCAATCGGTCAGCTTCAGCGTGCGGGCGAAGTTCGTGACGACGTCGTTTTGAAACGCCACGAAATCCGCCTCGTTCATGGGAAAGTCGGACTCGCGATAGCGACGCTTTTTGCGGTAGTTCTCGACCGCGTGTGCCATCGTCGGCTTGACGACGGGACGCAGAATCGCCTCGAGCGGGTCGTCGAGTTTTTCGGCGGCGCGGCCGGTGCCGGCTGATGCAGCGAGTAGCCAAACACATAGCAAAAACAATAAGGGGACCGCACACGGGGATCTGTACATCGCAAACGACCGCAAGCGGCCGGCTTGGTTTTCATCGGGCAACGGACTTCTTGCCATGGCCATCCCCTAACGCTTGGACGTTGCGGTGAATTCGTGCACGACATCCCCGTGCACGTCGTGGTGCCGGAAGGCGATCCTCGGTCGATTGCTTTCGCCGGTCACGCTCACACTCAAAAAGCCACCCTTGACGCGGTGGAAGGGTTGGATCTTCATGTCGTGGCCGGGGGTGCCGCCGGCGTGTTCGTCACTGGCAGGGCCGCAGGAGAACTCGCGCAGGCCGGTTTTCGGATCGACCGACATGTATTGCCAGTGCCGGTCGCCGCAACAGACGTAGAAGTTTTGCAGCCCCTGCTCCTTTGTCCAATTGCGAAAGTAGTTGCCCTCATAGGCAAATGTCTTGTTGGAATGGTTGTCCGCCTTGGTCGACCGGTCGGGTCCGACGATCGGTGTGGGGCTGATCAACACGCGGAAATCGGCGTCAGAGGCGAGAATGGTTTGTTGCAGCCACTGCAGCTGCTCTTTGCCCCAAATTGTTTTTTCCGGCCCGTCGGGGTCGGTGTTTGCGGAGCGAAAGTCGCGGCCTTCGACCAGCCAGATTTGCAGTCCGCGGCCCCAGCGAATTGTGCGGTAGGTCTTCTCGCCCATGGGCACTTGCTCCCGGAAGACCTGCAGGCCCTGCGCGAACGAGAACGGGTGCATCCATTTGGAGTCGATCGTGGGATAGCAGTCGTCGGAGAAGGTGTCGTGGTCGTCCTTCTCGAAGTATACGGCGACGCGGCGGTGCAGTTCCACGTGCCGCGGCAGCGAATACATGCGATGCCAGTGAAACCGCGCGAGTGCTAACGTGCGGGCACGGGGTTCTTCACTGTCGTAATAGACGGTGTCGCCGGTGGGGATCAGAAAATCGATTCCCGCACGCTGCATTGCCGGATAAATGTGAAACCCGTCGGGGTGGTCGAGGTGGTGGAAATACTGTCCGGTGACCACGCCGAAACTGACGTCCTGCCAGGTGTCGGCGGCGGCGGGTGTGCGGAATGAACCGTGATGCGTCGCCGAAACGTCGGCATCTTGGGCGGGCCGGGCTTCGACGCGGAGGTGGTAGCACGTGGCCGGTTTGAGATTGTCGAGTTGAAATTGGTGCGTGTAGTCATGCTCCGGACGAACGGTGACCCAATCGAAGACGCGCGGATTTTTGAAATCAGGTGATTCGGAGAGCAACAGCCGCAACTGGCCGTCGGCGCCGGGGACTGCTCCGAGGCGGTCGGCGATCGCAATTCTTGAGGGTGTGTATTTTTCCACGCGTTTAGTACGCACTTTGTCGGGCACGACTCCGTTGCGGTTCGCCGTGGGGTGTTTCGTCACGCGGGACCAGACGATAGCGGAGTCTTGCGTCACTTCGCCGACGCGGAAACCCATGGCGAGCTCGGCGGCACGACCGGTCGCAGGTTCCGCGAGGAGACCGATTGCTATGCAGAGTGGAATGGTGATCAGGGTCGTTAAGCGAAACATGTTGCCGTCCTCTGAAGCCGATCGTGAGATTTGATCCGTGAGCTGCAATTGCGCGCCTTGTGCCGGGGAGCCGGACAGTGTTCAATGATGGTCGGTGGGCCGTGAAAGTGCAAATCCCGCCCAAACGCAACTGTAGAACAGATAAGGAATGACAACATGCATAAGGCACCCAGAAGTCTGGTTCTGTTGATAACGTTGAGTGCGACTTTCGGATTGGCGGCCGCGGCTGAAAAGTCGAAGCCGGCCAAGGAATTGCTCGGATTGCCGCTGGTGTTCAGCGACGATTTTGAATCGGGCGACGCAAAGAATTGGCAGCCGGTTTCGCCGGAGGGCTGGAAGGTGACTCATCAAGGGGACAACCACGTCTACAGCCAGCACAAGAACATCAAAGTCACGACGCCGCACCGTTCGCCCTACAATCGTTCAATGATCAAAGACCTGACTGTCAGTGACTTTGTGCTGGACGTGAAACTGCAGTCGACGGGCCGAGTGTACGGCCACCGCGACTTGTGCCTGTTTTTCGGCTATCAAGACCCCGCACATCTGTACTATGTGCATCTGGGCAAAAAAGAAGACGCACATGCCAACAACATCTTCATCGTCAACGGCGCGGACCGCAAGAAGATCTCCTTCACCCGCACGAAAGGTACAAACTGGGATGACGACTGGCATCACGCCCGCGTCGTGCGGAACGTGGAAACCGGGGTGATCAAAATCTATTTTGACGACATGGAATATTGCGTCATGAGCGCGATCGACAAGACGTTCACTTGGGGCGAAATCGGCATTGGCTCATTCGACGATTCGGGAAATTTCGACGAAGTGCTTGTCTACGGGACCAAAGTCGAGAAACCGAAACAGTGATGTCGTGCTGCAAGCCAGCTCTCGGCGAGTCTCCCTGGCTACTCTTTGAATTGTCGGAGTGAAGATATGATCGGACGTGTTTCCATCCGGTGGGCCATTTTGGCGATCACCCTGCTCTGTCTGGTATGCGAATGCGGCCCACTGCAAGCGCAGCGACGCGACCGTCGCGGTCGGCGTCCCGAGCCAAAACCGCTGCAAGGCGTTGAAGTCGGAACGTATCCCGCCGAGGTCCGCACGCTGTACTCCACCGAGCAGGGACTGCCTGACAGCAATGTGACGTCAATTGCCGTTACCGAAAACGGAGCCGTCTATGCGGCAACGGCGGCCGGGTTGGCGCGTCTGGAAAACGGGCAATGGGGGACAACCTCCGGTCTCAACGGACCGGTTAGTCGAGTCGCGACGCACGGAAAAAACGTGATCGCAATCGCCGACGGAGCGTTGTTCGAAATTGACGGATCGTCCGCGACGAGAATTGCCGCGATCCCCAAATCCGCGCTGCAGGACGAGGGGATCCTGTCGTTATCGGGTGGCGACAAGATCCTCGTGGGCAGCAAGATCGGGCTGTTTGAATTGAAGGACGGCAAATTCTTGCGTGACGACTCTTTGGGAAAACAACTGGCCGACAACAAGGAGATTCGGCAAGCGGCTGCGGCGAAGGACGGGCGAATCGCGGTCGCGGCCCACGACGGATTGTTTCTCCGCGACAAGAGCAACTCTTGGCAACGCCTGTTGCCGCGGAGCGGAAGCCGTAGTTGGGCGCCGCATGATGTGCGGGGAGTCGCGTTTGACGCGCAGGATCGGCTTTGGTTTGCCAGTCCGCAGGGAGTCGGCATGCTGGACGGAGAGACCTGGACGCTCTACACCGGCGAGGACGGACTGCCGTACAACGATTTTACCACCGCCAAAGCCGGCGAAGAGGGAGTGATTTGGTTCGGCACAAAGATCGGCGCGATTCGCTTCGACAGCAAGAACTGGTCGTATCGGCAAGGGTTGCGATGGGTGCCGGACGATGAGATTCGCGACATCGCCGTCACGGCGAAAGGAGACGCCTGGTTTGCGACGACCGCCGGAACAGGTGTCATTGAACGGCGGCCGATGACGCTCGCTGAGAAGGCGGCGTACTTCGAAGAGGAAATCGACAAGTACAATCGAAGAACCCCCTACGGCTACGTCGACTTTGCCGTACTGGAGAGACCGGGCGACAAGAGTACCGCCCGGAACCGCGATAGTGACAACGACGGCTTGTGGACGTCGATGTACGGTGCCGGCGAATGCTTTGCGTACGCCGCGACAAAAGACCCCAAAGCCAAACAGCGGGCCAAGGATGCCTTTGAGGCGCTGCGATTTCTCACCGTCGTGACCCGCGACAGTTCGCATCCGCCGCCCAAGGGCTTCGTGGCGCGGACGATTTTGCCGGTCTCCGGCGGCAATCCCAACGAGACGCATTACACGCCGGAGAAGGACCGTGAGCGTCAACAGCGCGATCCGTTTTGGAAGGTCATCACGCCCCGCTGGCCGAAGAGCAAAGACGACAAGTGGTATTGGAAGTGCGACACCAGCAGCGACGAGCTGGACGGACATTATTTCTTCAACGCCGTTTATTACGACCTGGTTGCGGAAACCGACGAGGAGAAACAACGCGTCCGCAATATCGTATTGCCGATGACCGACCACTTGATCGAAAACGAGTTTCGCATGGTCGATCACGACCGCAAACCGACCCGTTGGGCCTTCTTCGATCCGCAAACGTTAAACCATCAACAGTCAATGGGCCGCGGATTGAATTCGCTGAGCATTCTCTCGTATTTGAAGGTCGCCGAGCATATTAGCGGGGGCGATGAGAAGTATCGCAAAGCGTACGACTATTTGGTCGAACAACACGGATATGCGGCGAACGCGCTGTTTCCCAAGAAACAAAACGGCCCCGGATCGGGCAACCAATCGGACGATGAGATGGCGTTTATGTGTTACTACACATTGCTCAGCTACGAAAAAGATCCGCAGCTGCGGCGCTACTACTTGCGTTCGCTGCGGGACTACTGGACGTGGGAAGAGCCGGAGAGCAATCCGCTGTTCAACTTCATGTTTGTCGCCAAATATGAAATCCCCGAACGGTATCGGCGGTTTTTCTCGCTGCCTCAAAGCGCTATCGACGATTCGGTGGACACGCTGAAGCGAATTCCGCTGGACCGCGTCGACTGGGATTACAAAAACAGCCACCGGATCGACATCGTGCCAATGGGCCGGCATATCCGGCGATCGCGCGGCGCGGGGCACCTGCGTAACGGCAAATGCTTGCCGATCGACGAACGTCACGTTGAGCACTGGAATCACAATCCGTTTCGGTTAGACGGCGGGGCGGGAGGAAAACGCTTGGCGGACGGCGCGGCGTTCCTGCTGCCGTACTATATGGGCCTATATCACGGTTACGTCATTGAAAAATAAACCTGCCCGTCCGGCCGGACAGAATTGGGATCCGGAGCGTTACGCGCGCAATGCCGGATTTGTCCCGGAGTTGGGGCGGCCGGTCCTGGAATTATTGAATCCCCGCGCCGGCGAACGGATTCTCGATCTCGGCTGCGGCGACGGCGTGCTGACACAGGCACTCAGCGAGTGCGGGTGCCGGGTGGTCGGGATCGACGCCAGCGAAGCACAAGTCGAGGCCGCCCGCCGTCGCGGAATCGAAGCCCATGTTATCGACGCTCATGAATTGCTGTTCGACGACGAATTCGACGCCGTCTTCAGCAACGCGGCGCTGCATTGG
The DNA here is from genome assembly GCA_028285345.1 of Planctomycetales bacterium. Classification (GTDB taxonomy): domain Bacteria; phylum Planctomycetota; class Planctomycetia; order Planctomycetales; family Planctomycetaceae; genus Symmachiella. The sequence goes on along the minus strand of JANQPT010000044.1, from coordinate 402,848 downwards.
ATGTTGCGCCCTGATGACGTACTGGCGGGAGTCGCGAGAGGGCTTAAGGCCGGCGGTCGATTTGTGGGGGAATTCGGCGGCGAGGGCAACGTCTCGCGAGTTGTCGCGGCGCTGACGGAGTCGCTGGCGCAGCGCGGCATATCCGCAGCGGAAATCTTTCCGTGGTATTTTCCGTCAGTTGATGAGTTCCGAAGCATCCTTGAATCCGCAGGGTTTTCCGTCATTTCGATCGAGCTGATTCCACGGCTGACTCCGCTGCCGGGCCGGTTGGTTGACTGGTTGGAGACGTTTGCAGAGAGCTTTCTGCAGGTGCTCCCGGAGACGCAACGGCGGGAGTTTTTCACGGAAGTCGAAGCCGCTCTCGAAGATTCGTTAAGCGATAGTGAAGGGCGCTGGTCGGTCGATTACGTCCGGCTGCGGTTTTCCGCGACCAAACTTCCGTGACCAATTGGTGCCTCGCCCAGGAACAATCGCGGCGGAAATTGATTTCCAGATCGTCCAGGGCATGTTACACTTAAAAAGAGGGGAATTTCGGTTCCGCAACACTTCTACCGATGCACCTGAGCCATTGACGGTAAGCGAAGCGAAAGTGCACGAGGTGACCGGACGCGCTCAGCCGGACGCTTTGGGTCGATCGGAGACCGCGCGAAGAAACTGACGAGTCGCCCTGATGGAAAACCGCTGGATCTGGCCGTTCGAACTCAAGGAAAAAATCGGACAAGGCGGCATGGGTGTCGTCTATCGCGCACGGTACGTCAAGAACGACCGCGAAGTCGCGGTCAAGCTGCTCCCGCCGGAAATTGCCAGCGATAAAAAGATCGTCACCCGCTTCGAGCGCGAGCTGGAAGTGCTCAAGAAGCTGAAGCATCCGAACATCGTCTATTGCTTCGGCGGCAAATGTGAAGGGGACCAGCACTTCTACGCCATGGAATTGGTCGAAGGGGGCTCGCTGGAGCGACTCCTCAAGAAACGGGGCCGGCTGCCTTGGGAACAGGTGATCGAGTATTCCTTGCAACTGTGCTCCGCACTGCATTTCGCCCACGACCACGGCTTCATTCACCGCGATATTAAACCGGGCAACTTGCTGCTGACGAATATGGGCAAGCTCAAGCTCAGCGACTTCGGACTGGCCCGCGCGCGGTCGGAGGCGCGTCTGACCGAGCACGGCAAGACGATGGGCACATTTCATTACATGGCCCCGGAGCAGATTCGCGGCAAGCCGCCGCTCTCGCCGCAGACGGACCTTTACGCGATGGGCTGCGTGATGTACGAAATGCTGGCCGGACGGCCGCCGTTTCGGGGGCACGCGCCGGCGGAGATCCTGCAGAAGCATTTGGAAAAGGCACCGCCTCCGGTCTCGGCCAATGCAATGGACTGCCCGCCCAAGTTGGAGAGCCTCATTCAGGATTTGCTGCAGAAGGACGCCAAGAAACGTCCGCAGAGCGCGATTGACGTAGCCCGCGCGCTGAAGCAAGTGACTCAAAGCACGTCGCTCGACGCCACGACGCGCGAACTGGCGGTCCGCAACACCCAAGCGGCGCGAGCGGTCCAGGATGCGATGTCATCCTACGACAGCGACATCACGCCGCGCACGGGATACGGCTCGTGGCTGCTATCGGCACTTGTCGCGTGCCTCGTGGTCATGATTTTCTTGCTGGGCTGGAATCTGTATTCGGTCGGCGGCACCGGCTCATCGGGTCGCGCGGGAGAGCTGTGGATCGAAGCGCTCAAAGACCCTCGCCCGGAAGTTCGGCGCCGCGCCGCAGAGGTGTTGGGCGAGGTGGGCGCGACCACAGAGGGGAGTATCGATGCGCTCAAAAGCGGCATCTCGGATACCGATCGCGGCGTGCGGCTGGCCTGTGTGCAAGCGCTCGGTGAATTGGGCGGCGCAGCAAAGCATTCGCTGATTGAGCTGGACAAAGCGAAAAACGACAGCGACGGTTACGTCAGCCGTGAAGCCGGCGAAGCGTATAAAAAAGTCTCCGAAGCGGAAGAGATCAGCTCCGGGCTCCCGGAATGGTTCTATTATGTCGCGGGATTCTTTACGGTCGTGGCCGGAATCTGCACGGTCTATGTTCGAAAAATCATGCGGGAAATGAATTCCAAGTATTGATCGACGCCGGCCGGCGGAATCGTTTCATTCGCTCCGCAGCAGTTTGACCGCGCGAACGATGTAGACCAATCCGCTCCAGATGGTGGAGGCGACCGCCAGCCACAGCAGCAGGTCGCGGACTAAGCAGAACTGTGCTCTGTACGGCGACTCGGTGATTTCCGGCGCCAGTGAAAACAGGCTGAACGTCAACGCGACGCACTGCAAGGCCATCTTGATTTTTCCGCTCCAGGCGGCGGAAAAATCTTTGCCTTCCCGCTCCAAAAAGCCGCGGAGGCTCGTGACAAACATTTCACGGCCGATGACCACCATCACCATCCAAGCATTGATACCGGAGTCGGCCTGCTTCGCGAGCAGGAAAATAAACGTGCCGCAGATGATGAACTTGTCGACGAAAGGATCGAGAATTCGCCCCAACACGGTCACCATCCCGTAACGGCGGGCGATGAATCCGTCTAAGGCGTCGGTCGCCACCGCGACAACGAACACGATGGTCCCGGTTTTCCAATAGCCGTCGTAGTCGATCAGCCCGAACAAGACGAGCGCTAAGATCAATCGGCTACTGGTAATCGCATTGGGAAGATTCAGCGAATTGGAACCCAGTCGATCGGCGTCGGCGACCGGTGCGGGTGAAGCGGATTGACGTTTTTGGTCGGTGGACTCCATGTGCTCGCCGTCGATGCTCCGAATCGAACTCCCAGACCCCGGTCGAATGTCGAGGTGCCGCAGGCTGCTGTCTGTTGAACTGGCTGGTGTCGAGTGTACATTATCGTTGCGACCTGTTGTAGGCAGTTTTCGCTTCCCGGCCGCCGGCGGGCCGATGCGGACGGACCGGCGGATTTCCGACGACTTGAACCCGAACATCAGGAGAACTTGCCATGAATCCGACACGCCGCAATTTTCTCGTCGCCGGCTTGGCCGCGGCGGGGTCGTCGAGTCTGCTGGGCGCCGCACCCGCCGCCGAGTCCGACGCAATTCAGTGCCTCGATTACGGACGCTCGTTTATTTGCAATACGTCGACGATGAATGCCGTGCGGTTTTGGGTCGAGAGCCGCACGATTCTGTACGACGACCGCGCCGGCACGAACTTGGTCATCTATCAGTGCGGCTCCTGTAAGAGCGAACGTACGTTCGCCAAGGACAACCTCCTGGCCGAAGATAACTACGACTTCATGCCGATCTACGGCGGCGAAGACATGCTGATTCTCCGCCGCCACGTCGACGCCCGGGACGGCTATCGTCAGCTTCGCAAGGTCAACGATGTGTGGGGCGAGCCGATCCTGCGGCTGCACTATGGAAAAACGGTCAAGGAGCTTAACACGTTCGAGGAAATTCGCGACGTCACCGCGACCGACACACCGCTGGCCGCGCAGACTGAGATTGCGAATGAGGAGACCGGGCTGCGGTGCGTGATGGAGTATCCCATCAAGACGATGAACATCAGCATCGACAAGAGCATCTGGCAGGTCGACACCGGGCCGATTGCGTTTCCCGATCTGACCAAGCGGTTCGACCCGCCGGTCGACAGCGTGCGGTTAGCGTTCGCCGTATTCAACGCGCCGCACTTTTGCGATTTCGTGATCGAACAGCCGACTCCCATCGAACGGGACGGCGAAGAAGTTTGCAGGGTCTACCACTATTCCAACCCGGTCAGCTTTCCGGCGAAGAATCGGGTGCTGGCGGTTTCGTGATCGTAGGTGAGAGCCTTCGGAAACGGTGCAATGATTGGGGATTTCAGTGATCCCTTATAGCGTGCTCAGCTCAAGCCAATCGATAACACCGTCCGCTTCCATGCGATAGATTCTTCGTATGAAAGCTGGAATGTCTTTCGCATGCAGAAAGAATTCGTCAGTCTCGTGCCACCAGAAGTACACGCATGATCTCTTACTGACCAGATTCAAGCAAAGAAGGTTTCCTCCGCAGTCGCCACCAATAATGAAGTATTTCTCGGGCCAAGAAAGGCTCTCTGCATTTCTGAGTGACTTATTCGTCTTGATGATCAAGTCTTTATCAGTGAATATTGCACGGTGCCCCGGGCGTTCGAGCGACATCAGATGTTTCAGAGGCTTCGGCATCACCGTCAACAACCGCTTGTAGATGGCCGGCAGCCTACAATTGAAGGTTTTCTCGATTTGCTTGATCTGTGTCTCGGTCATGATTGGGAAGTCCTTCTAAGAAGTGCCCGCCAATTTTGATTCGACCTCAGCCACCCTTCGTCAATTCGGAGCGTTCCGACGAAGACTTGTATTCGGACTAAACTCAGTCCGCTTCGGGATCGGACGCGATTCCAATCAGGTCGTAATCCTGGCGGCCGGTCAGTTCCACCGGGACCATCTCACCGGTTGAGAACCCGCTCCCGGTGATGTAAACGCTGCCGTCAATCTCCGGAGCATCCGCGTAGATGCGGCCGAGCCATTGGTCGTCATCCAGTTGGGCATCAACCAGCACGTCCAATTCGTATCCAACCAGCGAATCCCCGAACTCGAAGGCGATTTGCTGCTGGACGGTCATCAGTTCATCTTGCCGTGCCTGTTTCACCGACTCGGGAAGATGGCCGGGCAGTTTTTCCGCCGGCGTGCCCGGCTCGAGCGAATAGGTAAACACGCCCATCCGCTCGAAACGCGCGTCGACGACGAATTGCCGCAATTCCTCGAACTGAGCGTCGGTCTCACCGGGAAACCCGACCACGAAGGTCGTTCGCAGCACGAGATTTGGAATTCGTTCCCGCAACCGTTCGACGAGCGCGACACTGTCGGCCTTGTTCACCCGCCGCTGCATGCGTTTGAGCATCGTATCGTTAATGTGCTGCAGCGGCATGTCGAGATAGGGAATGATTTTCTGCGACCCGGCGATCGTCTCGATCAATTCGTCGGTGAAATTGATGGGGTACAGGTACATCAACCGCAGCCAGTCGATGCCCTCGACCTGTTCCAACTGCCGCAACAATTCGGCCAGCCGGACTTCTCCGTAGAGGTCCATCCCGTAATAAGTCGTATCCTGGGCGACGATGTTCAGTTCGCGGACGCCGTCCGCGGCCAATTCCTCTGCTTCGGCGATCACCAACTCCATCGGTTTGGTGGCGTGTTTTCCGCGCATTTTGGGAATCGCGCAGAACGTGCAAGTCCGGTCGCAGCCTTCGGAAATCTTGAGGTACGCGTAGTGTGACGGTGTCAGACGCAGCCGTTCGCGGTCATCGAGTGCGCGAATGGGAGCGGGGCGGAACAACTGCCGCTGTTCATTGGCCCCGCCAAGCAACCGGTCGGCGACGCGGGTGATCTCCTCGCGGCCGAACACGCCGACCACGTGGTCGATCTCCGGCATTTCGTCAAGCAGGCTGCCGCCGAGCCGCTCCGGCAGGCATCCCGCCACGATCACACCCCGAGTGCCGCCGCGGCGCTTGAGATCGAGCATCTCGCGAATGACCCCTTTCGACTCTTCGCGGGCGGATTCGATAAATCCGCACGTATTCACGATGACAAAGTCGGTTCCCTCCGGTTGGGAGACGAGGGAATAGCTGTCCAGCGAGAGCGAGCCGAGCATGCGTTCGCTGTCGATGAGGTTTTTGGGGCAGCCTAGGGTGACGAAGGCGTAATTTCCCTTCGAGAATCCTGCCTCCTCGGAGGAAACTGCTGAGTCGTTGGGATCTATATTCGGAAGCTGAGTCATCAGAAAACTTGTAGGTTCAATTCTTCACATGATTGGGAAAGGAATCTCGTATCGTTCTAAACGCAATGTTGCTAGAACACCTCAGTCACAAAGCCTTCAGTCCAGTGATCTTGGCCGATTCGATATTCGTCGATGTGGAATCCACTCTCCTCATCGTCGACAAGCGGATCGATAACTTTGGGCCAGTCTCGAAAACCCGGTTGGGAGGCGACACGCTGAACGGCATCTTCTGCGGAGCGCCGCGACTCATAAACGCCGATCATCTTGACGCATTCTTCCCCGTTATTATGGATGTGGAGATGCTGAACGACAAAATCAGAAGAGAGGCGATTCATGCCAAATTCTTAAACGTCATTGGTGAAGTCTAAGCTCCATCGGACATCCTCCGAGCGGTTTCCCGTTGCAGGTCTTCTTCAGTCCAATCGGGGTGTTCCTGTTTGAGTCGATGGATCAACATTTGCCGAGCGGACCGCCACATTCCATTGGCAATGGCCAGCCGCTGTGCTTCGCTCTTCGCCCGCAGGATCTCCACCATCGTCTCGTCCATAGATTCAAACACGATTCAGGTCCTTTGTCGACTCGGCGAGAAGTTTTGACATCGACATGACCTTGTCGTTGGCTGCTCACGAGCGGGATTTGGCCGGCGGATAAGTGCTATGACAGTGAGTCGTTCAATCTTGAGAGCGATCTTGGCTCGCTGCGGCAGACTGCAGTAGTTCGATCGATTCGATCAGCAAGATGGAAATCTCCTGCATTCGTTCTCCATGCCCGTCACCGCTGTCCTCCTGAACCCACATAAAGATCGTCGCGGTTGTTCGTCCCACCTGAATCATCTCGGGATGCCGAATCTCGAATCGTTCACCACTTGTCATTTTGATGTGAAACGGCTGAAACGGTTCAGCGTTGACGTAACTGAGGATGCGTCGGTTGGTCATCATGTGAGCGGCTTCCTGAAAAAGTCTTTAGTCTACAAAAACCGAAGTGAACTTCTGGAAAATCTGATCATATCTGGAAAGAAACGGATTCCCCGCAAGCACGTACTTGTGTACGACGGGGTCCGACAGATCATGAACGTCAGATGAACGGCCACTGGCCATTTGAATCCGTATTGGACGGACGGGCGTCGAAAGCAAGCAGACTATGCCTCGTTCAGTGTAGCGAACCGGTGCGACCAACGTCGGACGCGGTGCGTTGGCAACATCGCTCGCCGACTATTCCTCCTGCAATGGGATCGTCGGCCCATGCTGCTCTTTCTTTTCCATGTCTTCTAAAATGACGATCTCGCCCGTTTTTTGATGGTAGCCGTACATTTCATACGGCCGCAATTGGGCCATTTGGATGCCGTGTTGCTTCAGCATTTTCATGAGTTCTTTGTATGTCGGGAATTTATCATGCTGTGCTCGATAGATATCGACGTTGTGCTTCAGATTCAACACGCTGACCCGCGCGGTCACAAGGAAGTAGCCTGCGGCGGCTTGGGTCAGCGGATCGGCGATCGGGATTTTCCGCTTGCCGAGTTCGCGGATATTGGGGTCCTTGAGCGCTTCATCCGCATCGACGATGACGTTGGTCATCTTCCCAAGAATCGGCTGCTGACCCGCCGGCTTGGCCGCGGCATCCTGTTGCTGCTTCTGCTTCGCCTGTTTCGCCTTCTTCGCCTTGGCGGCCTCCTTCTCTCCAAATTTGTAGCAGCCGCTGAGCATCAGTAAAGTTAGCAAGATGATCAAATATCTCATGGGAAACCGCTCCTGTGTTGAACCGGTCGGTTTGTGAGCAAACCTGCGAAAAACGCTGTCAGCAGCCTGCAAAGTTTTTTATCTCCGCACATCGGCCAAGATTCAAGCCTAATCCGCTGTTTTGGTCGCCTGATGGCCAAGTTCCCACGCACAGTCCTGCAGTCGGCCAAGTTGTTCCAGGCAGGTAAGATTAAAATTCAGCGGAGTGATCGTCACGTATCCGTCGGCCAGCCCGGCAACATCGGTATCCGCCTGTGACGGCGGCGATTGCTCAGGATGCAACCCGCTCCAGTAGTAACTGCGGCCGCGGGGGTCGATCCGCTTTTCCAACCGCTCACGATAACGTTCCAATCCCATCGGCACGACTTTCACGCCCAGCGGCCAGCCTTCGTGCTGTTTGGGGAAATTGATGTTCCACAACGAACCGGTTGGCGGGTTTTGGTTCAGTAACTGCCGAATCAGCTCGACGGCCATTTGTGCGGTCCGCTCGTAATCGGGGCGGGTGTCGGTCGACAGCGAAATCGCAATCGAGGTAACGCCGAAAAATGCGCCCTCAATCGCCGCCGCGACGGTCCCGGAATAGAGCACGTTGATACCGGCATTGGATCCACAATTGATTCCGCTGATCACCAGATTGGGGACCGGGTCGCACAATTCCAGCATCGCTGCCTTAACGCAGTCCGCCGGGCTGCCGCCGACGGCACGTCCGAATAATTCGTCGTCACGGTAGACGTCGTCGATGATCAGCGGTTCAAGATACGTGATCGAGTGGCTCACACCGCTCTGTTCGTTCGCGGGGGCAACGACTTGCACGTCGCCCAAATCCGCTACGGCACTCCGCATGGCGCCTAAACCGGGGGCGAAAATGCCGTCATCGTTAGTCAACAGAATACTTTTATCCACAGTCAGCCTCCCTACGCCACGTCGCTCCTAACAGCATGCTTCCACAAGTTTACGAATGCCGGCCATCGGAACAACCCCCGCCAGAATTGCCGCCTATTTTGGGGCCTGCTATGATGAATTGATGAATATCGGTTTATGCATTGATACGAAAATCACAGATTACCAATCATAGCGAGGAGTTCGGCAGATGGATGCGGATCAACCAGTCACTTCGGTCTCACGGCGCGGATTTTTGGCGGCAGGCGGCGCCGCGGCTTCGGCGATGGCGATGTCAGCCAAGAGCTACGCCGCTGTCTTGGGAGCGAACGACCGGATTCGCATCGGCTTTATCGGCGTGGGCGGCATGGGCGGCGGGCATGTGCGGGCGTGCCTGGGGCTGAAAGAGTCGAACAATCTTGAATTCGGCGGCGTGGCGGATTGCTGGAAGACCCGCGCTGAGGAAGCGGCCGCGAAGCTGGGCACCAGAGCGTATACCGACTACGGCGACGTCCTGGACAACAAGGACATCGATTATGTGACGATTGCCACGCCGGAGCATCAACACTCCAAAATGACCATCGCCGCTATGGACGCCGGCAAAGCGGTCTATTGCGAAAAACCGATGACGCATTCCATCCCGCAAGCGCAGGCGGTGATCAAGAAACAGAAAGAGACGAAGCTGCCGATTCAAGTCGGCGTGCAGGGAATGTCGGACGACAGTTACAGTTCGGCCGCTCAAGCGATTGAGGAAGGGGTCATCGGCCAAGTCGTGCAGGCGCAGATCGAGTACGTCCGCCGTTACGACACGCAAGGTCCCTGGCGGAAGCGTCCCTCCGTCGAAGGGCGCCCGCAACCGGACGATCTCAACTGGAAAGAGTGGCTGGGCGACGCTCCCAAGACGGACTGGAATGCGCACCACTATTTCGAGTGGCGGAACTATTCGCAATATTCGGGCGGGATCTGCACCGACCTGTTCATCCACCGCATCACGCGGATCATGAAGGCCTGCAAACTGCTCTATCCCCGCCGCGTCGTCGGCATGGGGGGCATTTGGCAGTGGGACGACGGCCGCGATTTGCCGGACAACTTCGAGATGATCTGCGAGTACCCCCGCGGGATGACCGTCTATGTGCTGGGGACAATGAGCAACCGCGTGAAGATCGACCACCTCATCCGCGGATATCGCGGGACGCTGTACTTCACCGGCGACGGCTGGGTGGCGAAGGACAAGGACGGCAAGATCCTGGCCCAGCACAAAAAGACCGGCGCCGAGGACATCAAACTGCACCACACGAACCTGCAGAATCATCTCCGCAACGGCGAAGAACTGAAGTGCCCGACCGAATTGGGCCTGGCCGGTGTGGTGGCGGTCAATATGGCGAACGAGTCGTGGCGGACGAATCAAATGATGGGCTGGGACCGTGAAAACGAAAAGATGGTCCCGGCGCACACTCTTGACCAGTCGCAAAGACCGGAAGCGACAGCGTAAGATGCGGCAATCATTGTATTGCTTCGATCAAAACGCGGCATCGTCGAATGGAGCGACATCAGGGTTGAGGCGAGGCCGCAGCAGTATCACCAGCGGTGGTGAGTACTTGTTGCATCGCAGATTGAAGGTCTCGCCGGAGCCGCATGGTTTTCGCAGCACGGTGTAAGTCCGCCCATTGCCCGCGATCATCTGCGAAACCGGTTTCCAGCCCTTGCGGATGAAATCGGCTTCTGACAACGCCTCGGCCTTCCAGCCGCCGCTTGCGTTGCCTTCGTAGCCAAAATGGCACGCCAAGTAGACGATGCCGTCTTGAACGACGCGAAAACTTGTTTTCCCGTCCGTTGGCCGTTTCGCGGCTGAGTAGATTTGCGCTCTGCGCAAGAACTGGGGAACGGATCTCCATCCTTCGCTGTCGTCCGATTCCTGGAGCGCGACCGGCGCGGCATCACTCGAATCGATCTTCGCCGCGGTTTCGGCGGAGAAATCGGGTTTGAATTCCGGGCGTTTGATTTCGAGCCGGACAATCACGTTCGTCGGGACCGCGATTTCCCCCATCGCCGTGTTGACCTTCAGCGGTTCTTCTCCCAAGGCTCCCGTCAAGCGGTCGCGATTGTGCAAGTTCGCGACAGCGGTCCTGTGATCTTCGAAGAACTCCATCGACGCGATCAGCCGCAGCGGAATCGTCACTTCGCCGAACTCCGTCGTGAGCGGAATCGCCAAATCCTGTGATCCGCTGCAAACCAAGTGTGAACCGTCGCGGATATCCAGCGTGAAGTCCAAGGTGGCCGGCTCAGGCTGTGAATTTGTTTCGTCAGGTTCCGTTTCTGCAGGGTCCAGTGGTTGTTCGTTGTCTTGCGTGGACTCTGTTGCCGGTTGAACGTCGAGATTCGTTTCCTCGTCTCCGTGTAAAAGCGCGATACTGAACAACAAGCTCACGCACAACGCGAATGCGGCGACGGCGGGCAAGCGGGATTTCTTCATCACATGTCTCCTGCGCTATCAAGACATTCAAAAAGTTTGGGCCCGGCGGCCGGACGAGTGCCGGGAAACAGGCTCACGGCAGCAGCCTCATAGGCTATGCCGAAACGCATTGCGAGGGAACACTAATCTCGCTGATCGATGACCCGCTTCAGCAATTCCTCCAACACCGATACTTTCCGTTCGACGGAATATCGCTCCTCAACGGTCGCGCGACCGGCGGCGACAAGACGCTCCCGCAACTCCGCGTCGCCCGCCAGTCGCGTCAGTGCTGTCGTCCACTCGCCGGGGGAATTTGCCAGCAGCCCATTTTCCTCGTCCGTGATAATCTCGCCGTTTACCCCCACCGGCGACGCGATTGCCGGGATGCCGGCTGCCATGTACTGCAGAATCTTCAGCCCGCATTTGTAGCGCGACCATTCGTCGTCCGGCAGCGGCATGATGCCCACGTCGCAATCGCGCAAGTCGTCTGCTTCGCTCTCGGCCCTCCAATGTTGGAAGCGGACATTGATGTTCTTGAGGGCAAAGACGTCCTGCGGCGGTTCGCGCTCCGCGATGATCCGTAGCTCCGCATCAATCCGCAGTTCACGAAGTGCAGGCAGGATCGATTGCAGATGCGGGTAATTTCCGGCGGTCCCCGTCCAGCCGATGACGAATTTGTCGTGGGGCTTCGACTGCTCGGAAACGGCGGGGTAGTTTGCCAGATCGATCGATGTCGGAATGACAGTTACTTGAGGATTGTATTTGCGCAGTTCCTCAGCAATGAGTCCGCTGCCGGCGACCACGTGATCGCACATTGCGACGAGCGTGCGAAACTTCTGCGGATGCTGCAGGAAGATTCCATCATCGACATCCAGGACCAGCTTGCCGGCGATCCGTCGGAATAGTTTTTCATAGAGCAACAAACCGCTGCTGTACAATTCGCGCTCGATCACGACCACATCGAATCGTCCGATCAACGCGCGGAGCAGATCGATGCCTCGAAAGAAGCATCGAGGCAAGTCGCTGAGCCGATTTCCCAGCCAGGGCCAGCCCCGGTATTTCGGCGGAATGCTCGGCAGCACGACGCAGTGGTGACCGCGCTGCTGCAAGTAGGGCACATATTGCAGAATGCGATATCGGCTGCTGGGGACTTCGCGGCCGGAAATGAGAAACAGGATCCGCATTGCCGATCAATCACTTGAGTTCGAGGGATTCACTCTGCGGGCGGGCGACAACGGTGAGCCTGCCCGATTGCCGCAACCACGCGAGTATTTTCGCCGACAGCGCCAGCAAAATGACCGCCCACGTGGAGGGATCGTCGCAGTGGGCGATGAGCCTGCGGGCGAGTTTCGATTCGGGCGACTTGTCCTGCAGCCAGTACCCCAAGCTGCCAACTAGGCTATTGATGTTGCGCTGGTGGATGACTCGGATTGAGCCGAAACCGCTATCGTGCAGCAATCGTTGCAAGACCGGGACAGTGAAGTGGTGCAAATGGCGGGGCAATTCGAGGGCGTACCAATAACGCCCGCAAAGATGCCGCTCCCAGGATGCGAAGTTCGGCAGACTGAAGATGACCCAGCCGCCCGGTTTGAGGATGCGGCGAATTTCACGCAGCGTAGCGCGCGGATCATAAACGTGCTCAAGCACCATCCAGAGGAAGACGGCATCGAACTGCTCGGCCGCGAATTGGGCGGACTCCAGTGTCCCCAGGTGAACATCGAGCCCGCGCTCGGTCGCGCGCTGCGCGGCTGGGGGTGAGAATTCCACGCCCTGGACTTGCCAGCCTTGTTGATTGAGCCGCAGCAGAAAATCGCCGTTGGCGCAGCCAATTTCCAGCGCGCGGCGCGGCGAAGTATTGATCTCCGGAACGAATTCACCGCAGGTGTCGACGGACCATCGCAGCAAACGGCGCAAGAGACCGACTTGTTTCGTATCCCGCGACCGCGGGCCGTCGTCCGCCGCGCCCGCTTGATAGGGCCCGTATTCGCGCGGATAAAAGACGTTAATGCAATCGGGCGTCGGACGCGGGTTAAGGTAAACGTGACTGCAGCCCCGGCAGCGGTTGAGCTGAAAATCGCCGGGATAACCGAGTTGCCAGTCCCGCGCCGAGAGCACGAATGTCGACGCTTCCTCACCGCAAAGCGGGCAAGCGGTCTGCTCCCATTCGACGTGATGTTCGGCCTGATCGGGTTCAGTCAGCGGGTCCATAATCTCCCTTGCTGGTGAGTCGTCGCCACTGGCGGTTGAGAAAGGAGAAGAAGGTGGTCGCGAATTCGTTTCGGAGGCCGTACATGACACCCGCATAGGTCACAGCGGAGAGCGCCGCTGCGGGAATTGAACGGAAACGAAAGTCCAACTGCAGCAGAGCGTAGGCGACGACGCAGGTTGCCGCCGTTCCGACCAGGCAATCACGCACCGTCCGCAGGACGCCGGCAAAGCCAATGCCCTCGATCAGCCGTCTGAGAATCAACAGCATACAAGCGGCGTTAAACAGATAATAAGCGGCGGTCGCGGCGGCGATCCCGTCGACTCCTCCCCGGGCGCCGACCGTGATCTTGGCCAGTGCGCCGAGCGTGAAGCCCACGATCGAAATGATGACCGGCGTCCACGTATCTTTGAGGGCATAGAACACGCGCGACAGCATCTCGCCGAAGCTGCCGCCGACAATCACCATGGTGTAGATTTTGATTAATCGGGAGACTGCTTCACTGTCCGCCGATTGAAAGGCGCCTCCTTGGAGCAAATCGGCGATGACCGGCGTGCTGAACAGGGCCAACCCGACAACGGTCGGTGTCAGCACAAACGCCAGGAATCGCATCGCGTAGGAGAGTTCCTGTTTTAGCCCTTCCCGATCCCCCTCCGCGGCGCGCTGTGAGATGACGGGGAAGACAACGACCGACAATCCGCTGGATGTCAGTATCAACATGGCGCTGGTGAATTGCCAAGAGTATTCCAGCAGCGACACACTGCCGGTCGGCATTCGCGATGAGAGGTAACGATCGACCAGCGGATCTAATTTGTAATAGGCCGCTCCCGCCGCCAATGGGGCGATCAGCCGCAGCATACGCGACAGTCCCTCGTCAAGCACCCACTGAAAACGAGCATGGCGGAGAAACAGCGGGAGTTGCAGCAACGCCGCGAGTGTGGCGCCGCTGATGACGCCGATGGCGACCGCGGAGATTCCCCATGACTGATGGAACAACAGCGTGATGACGATCGCCACCGCTCCGCCCAACGGTGGCGTCGCAGCGGGCATGAAAAACCGTCCCTGGCAATGATGGACTGCCTGGAGGAAGCTGATCGCGCCGTTGGTCACAATCAGCCAAATCAGGATGCGAAACAACTGCGCCGTCAACTGCAATTGCTCGGTCGAAAACCCGGGATTCAGCAGTGAGACGATCGGAACCGCCGCCAAGAACCCAATGAGCGCCAGCGCGAATGTGACCAGCAGCAACATTCCACCCACTGCGCCGGCGGTCCGCCAGGCTGCCTGCTCGCCCAATGTTTCGCAACGTTCGATGAACACCGGCACGAACGCGAAATTGAGGGAGCCGACCAAGATCGTGCTGAGCACCAGCGGCGCCGCGCGAGCAGCGGAGTAGGCGTCGAAATCCGCCCCGGCGCCAAAAAACTCGGCCAGAATCTTGAGCAGCACAAACTGCAATACCAGATGCCCAAACGAGCAAACGCTCAGCAGAAAGACGGATTTGAGGGAACTTTGCCGGACGGACATCCGTAGTCTTTTGGAAACGCCCCAGCAGAAATGGAGAAATACGCCGGTTGGCCGCGAAACTTGGACAATTCGCCGTCGTTTAGATTCCGTCACCCTGCGACATGGCGCAGTTGCATTCGGCGACTCGGTCGTCCTTGAGCAACGGGGTGATGGTGTATTCTGCTTCGACGGCTACCTCGGCCCAATCTTTCGCCGCCTGTTCAGAAACGAACGGTCCGAAGAATTGATACCCTCGGCGAATCGAACCGAGGCACACAATATATTCTTGCTCAACACTCATGGTTTCGCTCCACGTTGGGCCCCTGCTCGCAATCTCTATCGCTCAACTGAGTTACTGGCAAAGCTTAGGTCAACCGTTGGGAATCGCCAACCCTTCTTTGTCGCGGAAACGGGAAAATTCGGCGCGGGCGAACTCTCGCTCCACTTTGACAACAGCACAGCCGCCGACTATCGTTGCATCGTTTACTATGACTGTTTCATCGCCGCGCCGCAAGCAGTTACGATCTGCACCCGTTCACATCAAGAGGACCTTCATGGCACGCATCAATCGTCAGGTCACGCTCGCCGCCCGGCCCGTTGGAAGACCGAAAGAATCGGACTTCGCATTGGTCGAGTCCCCGATTCCGGAACTCGAAGAGGGACAGTTTCTCATCCGCACGATCTATCTTTCCGTCGATCCCTACATGCGGGGACGCATGAACGACCGCAAGTCGTACGCCGAACCAGTCAAGTTGGGGGAGGTGATGGTGGGCGAAGCGGTTGGAAAGGTTGAAGCCTCCAAACATCCCAAATTCGAGGTCGGCGATATCGTTGCCGGGCGGATTGGCTGGCAGGAATATTGCGTCACCGACGGCACGGAGATCCGCAAGGTCCGTACCGGCGGGCAACCGATTTCGACGGCGCTGGGTGTCCTGGGGATGCCGGGCTTAACCGCGTACTTCGGATTGTTGGACATCGCAAATCCGCAGCCGGGTGAGACGGTTGTCATTTCCGGCGCGGCTGGGGCTGTCGGCTCGACGGTGGGACAAATCGCAAAGATTAAGGGATGCCGCGTTATCGGCATCGCCGGATCGGATGAGAAAGTCGCCTACCTGATCGACGAACTCGGTTTCGACGCCGCGTTCAATTACAAGACGACCGACGATTACATCAAGAAACTGGCCGAACTGTGTCCCGACGGGATCGACGTCTATTTTGACAACGTGGGGGGGCCGCTCACCGACGCGGTCTTTCCGCTGATCAACGTGAACGCGCGAGTCGCCGTCTGCGGTCAAATCGCCCTGTACAACTCGACCGAATTGGAACAGGGACCGCGTCTGCTGTGGAAGCTGATCGAAAAACAGGCCCGCATGGAAGGTTTTTTGGTCTTTCAGTTCGTCGACCGCTTTCGTGAAGCGATGGCCGATCTGGCCAAGTGGGTCGACGAGGGGAAGATCAAGTACCGGGAACGAATCGACGACGGTCTGGAAAACGCGCCGAAAATCTTTCTGGGACTCTTTGACGGCGTCAACACCGGAAAACAGCTTGTGCGCGTCAGCCAGGAATGACTCAGGGGAAACCCTGGCTTAATACCCAAACGTCGGCTCAAACCAGCCGGCGTTTTTTATGCGCTGGCTGCCGATTCGCCCGGCAAGCCCGGTGCTGTAACAAACGCTGCCGAGTTTCGCTTCTCAGATTATGCAGACTGTCTGCATGGTCAACACTCCCCACAATTGCGAAACAAAGGCAGAAAACAATGGCACAGCACCAAACCCGCAGTATGGACTTCGAGTCACTCGAAGACCGACGCTTGATGGCGGCCGACATCAATCTTGTTGACGGCGCCGATGAGAACTTCATTTACGTCTACGGCACCCGCGGCGACGATCAGATTACGATCGATAACGTTACCGAGCAGGTTCAACGCTTCAATCTCGATCTTGGCCGCATGTCATTCACTGATCGCCGCGACATCAAAACCGACGACTTGCGGTTTGAACCGTATACGCCCTGGACGACCGTCGAAGTTGAACGGATCCGCGTCGAAATCCGCGATGACGATGGCATCATCATTGCTTCAGAAACGTTTGACCCAGCACTTGTCGATTACGTGCTGGTTGATGCGGGCGACGGCGACGACGACGTGGCCAACAACACCGACGTCGACTCGATTCTGCTGGGTCGCGCCGGAGACGACACGCTCACCGGCGGGTTCGGAGTCGACAAGATTTTCGGCGATGCCGGCAGCGATGAAATCTACGGCCGCGCCGGCGACGACCTGCTTTACGGCGACCTCGAGAGTGAAGATTATGGCAACGACTATGGGCACGACTTCATCAGCGGCGGCAGCGGCGATGACCTGCTCTTCGGTGGGCATGGATTCGACGTGCTGGAAGGTAATGCCGGCAACGACGAGCTGTGGGGCGGTTCGCTGGGCGATCACCTCTACGGCGGCAGCGGCAACGACACGCTCACCGGTGGTGGGGGGTACGATACCTACAGCGGCGGTTCGGGCTCCGATGACATTTATTTCTCGCTCGTGGACGTGTCGGTCGACGGCATCCCGGCCCAAGCGTTGGCTTTCGTCACACCCACGGTGATTGACGACGATTCGCCGTTTTACGGATTGGAATGGTATGAAGGGTAAGCGGCAGATAGTTGACGCAGCGGTCCTGAATTCTCATGCCGCGAGATCAAAAAACAGCGACGGGCAACCCCACACGGTTGCCCGTTTTTTTTGTTTTGATCTAATGGGGACGTGACGCACAAACGAACTCCAGGGAGCTGACAACTGACCGTGTTAACCGTAGATGATTTACAGCCGCTGCCGATCACTGGACGAAAGACGATCCCCGAGGACTATCTGGACGAAATGGGCCACATGAATGTCATGTGGTACACGCATCTGCTCAGCAATGCCACCGGGGAACTGTTTGAACTGTTCGGCCTGACCCGCGAGTTCTGTTTGGCCCACAATTCGGGCGCCTTTGCTTTGGAATGCCATCTCCGCTATTTGGCAGAGGTCCGCGTCGACCAGTCGGTGCGGATTCACAGCCGCTTGATCGCCCGCTCCGAGAAACGGTGGCAGTTCATGCACTTCATGGTGATCGAAGAAGACGAGCGGCTCGCCGCCACCGGTGAATTTGTGGGGGCGCACATCGACATGTCGATCCGCCGCACCGCACCGATTCCAGCGGAGATCGCGCCGCAATTTGACGAACTCCTGGCGGTGCATTCAGAATTGGACTGGGACCCGCCGCTGTGCGGAATTATGCGACCGTAGATCGAACAATCATCAAATCGATAAACCTCAAGAAGAGAGCAAGCCATGCCGCGACGAGTTGACGGGGGAGAACAGCCGGGCTGGCGCTGGGGGCCGTTTACATTTCGATTGCCGTTTTACCACACGGGTATCGCTTGGCCGGAGTTCTTGCAGGGGATTTTTGTTGCGGGGGCGACGGGGTTGGGGATTGTTCCTCTGCTCACCCTCTATTTTGGTCTGAGCTTCGAAGAAGCGGTGGCTTGCATATTTATTCAATCAGTGCTCATCAGCAGTGCCCCAATCATATTCGGCGAACCGTTTGCTCCCGGCTGGGTGACACCAGCATTGCCGTTGGCGTTGGCATTTATGTTGGCAACTGACGGCGAAGAGAATGCGATCTACGGATCATCATTGGAGAAGATACAGATCATGACCGCCGTGTCGCTCGACTTCGCGGCGATTCTTCTCCTTCTGGGCGTGACGGGATTGGGAAAACGCTTCATCGGTTGGCTGCCCGCGGCGCTCAAAAGTGGAATCATTCTTGGAGCCGCTATCGCCGCGCTGAAACGAGTGTTTCTCGATGACGCACCCCGGTTCTTGCTAAAGCAACCGATTACCACAACGGTTGCCGTCACGATCTGCCTCATCTTGACCTTTTCGGTCCCCATCCAAAAGTACAAACTCAGATGGCGTCCCTTGGCGGTGTTCACGGGTCTGGGATTATTGCCCGGATTCCTGATTGCTGCGGCGGTCGGTCCGTTGGCGGGCGAAATCAATTACGAAGTCGACTGGAATGTGTTTCTGCCACCGTTTGACGGCATGATTCTCAAGCCTCCCTTCGAAGGCCTGTACAATAAGATCTCTCCGTTTGCGATTGGCTGGCCACCGCCGCAGATGTTTCTGCAAGGGCTGCCGTTGGCCGTGATGGGTTATGTCATTCTGTTCGGTGATCTGATTACAGGGGCAGAGGTCTTGAAGGAAGCCAAGCAGGATCGTCCCGACGAACAAATCGACATTGATTTCAACCGCAGCCACTTTTCGCTGGCAATTCGCAATGCGCTGATGGCCCTGTTCGCTCCATTCTTCCCCACCCAAGGCTGCCTGTGGACCGGCGTGCATGTGATCATCGTGCAGCGGTGGCGCGAGGGGCGGCAGGCGATGGATTCGCTCTACACCGGCGTCTCGTCCTATTACGTGTTCGGCGTGCCGTTGCTCTACATGTGTTTACCGCTGCTCACGGCATTGAAACCGCTGATGGGCATTGCTCTGTCATTGACGCTGGTGCTGACCGGCTTCGCCTGCGCGTATATCTCGATGGCGATTCCGCAGACGCCGATCGAGCGAGGTGTGGCGCTGCTGACTGCGGTCTCGCTGGTTGTCTTTCCCGATCCCTGGATTGGAATGACGATCGGGATTGCGGCGACGTTGATTTTGGTGGGCGTCTCGCGTCCACCGGTTGCCGATCGCGAAGAGAGTTCGGGGTAATGGCTCAGATTGTTAATGCGAGGTATGATGCGAGAAGACCCTGCATATCGATTTGAATACCGTTGAGGCTGTTCAGAGAACAACGGTGCCATTCCAACAGGCCGCAGCGCCATGACGGAATATCGCGAGTATCGAAATTTCAGCACGAGGTATATTCTCTGGAACATTCCCGTCGTCACGCTTGGGTTCATTGCGGGCGGGTGGGTACTGTTCGACGCCGAAAATCAAGGTCCACTGTTCTGGATCTGCTTGGGAGTGTTTATCTGCACTATCATCACAAACATCGCCATGGACAGTTATCGATACCGCCACTTTCGCTGCCCCGAATGCGGCACGATTTTGCCCAAGCCGAAGTTTGGAGAACTCCGCGTGCGCGATCTGATCACGTTTTATTGCGCCTCGTGTGACATTGAATGGGACAGTGGACTTCGTGTTGCCGGCGGCTGAGTCTGCGGATGCGGTCTATTGCTGTTTTCGCACGGCATGCCGGATTCTATGACTCTGGTTTCGGCTGGTTGCGTTCTCGGCGTTCTTTGGTTCCCCCGCAGAGCCACACATCGGGACAGATAAAGCAGCCGTCGCAGGTGCAGCAGCCGAGATCGGCCGCATTGCCCGCGGCGCAACACTCCGCTCCTCCTTCGGCACCGACGCCGGTGCAGCATTCGAGTAACCCGCAATCGCAGCAGTCAATTCGCGCCGTCACATACCGCGGGTCGCGCGCCAGTCCCCATCGCTGCAGCCGCGTCTTCCACGTTATAGTCGGGAGTTGCAGCGGAATGCGCTCCAGCGCTGAATTCAATAACCACCCGCTTCGCGATCGGCCTCCAAATGCCGTGAGGCATCCCTCAGCGGCGCGCGCGAGATGATATCTGGATTTCGTGAGCGCGTCTTCCGTCGCCGGCAAGTCCGGCAGCGGATTGAATCGCGACCGGCGACGGTCCCGGTTCCAATCGACCGCACAATCAAACGCAATGATCGCCGCACCGACATGCCGGCCCACTTCGTTGAATAGCGGGCGCTGAGATTCGAGACCGTAGTTCGCCGGCATCAAACCGAACACGTATCCGAAAGCCTCCGCCGTCGGCTGCGCGTAGCGATCCAGGTCGACCGCTTCGCCTGTCTTCTCGAGGGCAAGATGCTGCGTGATATACCCGTCGACGTGATCCTCGAATCGGCTGTCGAGCGATCGAAACAGCGCTCCAGCTCGTCTGAGCGGTTTGCGCAGGCCCCAACGGATCCAGCGTGCCATCCAACTGCCGTCGTCGCGGACGTCGTCATCGAGCTTGATCCCGGCCAGCAACAATCCGACGGCCGCGCAATACTGCCCGACCGCGGCATCCTGCGCCCGCAGCGAACGGTGGTCGGTTTGTAGCCGGCAACACGTCCTCGTCCCTGCCGGCGGTCCGCTGATGAGTCCCGCATCTGCGGCATGCTGATACAGCAAGACCGCCTCATAACTCAAAAACGGCAGTGAGCGAGCGCCGAAGTGTAAATGTTGGAATTGGCAGCATCGCGCATACGCTTGCCGGTACTCGCGATTCCAGGTGGTGGGACGAAGAAATCCGAACATGCTGAGCCTGTCATGCGGTTGCGGGTTTGTGCAGACTCATCGTAGCGACCACGACGGCGATTCGCGAACAGTCCGTAGGGTCCGCTGTGCGGACCGAAGTGACTGAGCAATACACCATAGCGTCGGTCCGCACAGCGGACCCTACTTGCAATCTTCACGGGTGGCCCCGATTGAAAATCGGGGTGCCGCAGGCACAAGAGGCTGCAATTTCACCGCCCGATAGATGGCGGAACCGCAAAGTGATTTGACGCGGCAACTGCGGCCTCTTGCAGGCTTTGCCTGCCCCGATTGCTGCGCAATCGCGGCCACCCCATCTGGGGTTAAGCAGTTTTTTTCGGTCCGCGCAGCGGACCCTAGGGCACTCACTCGGCGATCGCGTAGTCTGCTTCGTCGGCGCCTTCGACGATGGCTTCCCATTGCTCGGGCGTGTAGAGCACTTCGCGGGCTTGGCTGCCGTTGTAGTCGCCGACGATGCCGTCTTCGGCCATGTAGTCGATCAGCCGTGCGCCGCGGCCGTAGCCGATGCCCAGCGCCCGTTGCAACAGCGACACGCTGCCACGGCCTTCGCGGATCACGACTTCGATCGCCGCTTCGTACAGTTCGTCCCGTTTGCGCATCGCTTCGATGCCGCCCGCGGCGCTGCTGCTGGAGGTGCTGATCTGCGCCAGCTCTTGGCTGTATTGCGGCTCTTGATCGCCAAAGAACTCGATGATGCCGTTCACCTCGTCGTCGGAGACGAAGGTCCCTTGACCGCGGGTCACTTTGCTCGTGCCTGGTGCGAGATAGAGCATATCGCCGTTGCCCAATAGACGCTCGGCGCCCATTTCGTCCAGCACGACGCGGCTGTCGGTCTTGCTGGCGACTTGGAAGGAGATCCGCGCCGGCAAGTTCGATTTGATCAGACCCGTGATCACGTCGACCGTCGGTTTTTGTGTCGCCAATACCAGATGGATGCCGACCGCCCGCGATTTTTGCGCCAAGCGGATAATGTGGCCTTCGACATCTTTGCCGGAAGTCATCATCATGTCCGCCATCTCGTCGGCGATGATCACGATGTAGGGCATTTTTTCGGGGACGACGTCCGCTTCTTCCGATTCCGGATCGATGCCCAAACGGCTGAGCGCTTCCTCTTTGCCTAGTTTGTTGTAGCTGTCCAAGTGCCGCACGCCGCAGCGGGCCAACAGGTCGTAACGTTCCTCCATCTTGTCGACCGCCCAAGCGAGGATCGCCTCCGCTTTCTTCATGTCGGTGATTACAGGATGCATCAAGTGCGGCACGCGCTTGTAGGGGCTGAGTTCGACCATCTTGGGGTCGATCATCAACATCTTGACATCCGCCGGGCTGCGGGACATCAGGATTGAGAGAATCAATGTATTCAGGCAGACGCTCTTGCCCGTGCCGGTCCGGCCGGCGATCAGCAAGTGCGGCATCTTGGTCAGATCGACGGCGAGCGGATGCCCGCTGACGTCTTTGCCCAAAAAAATCGGGATGCGGAGTTTGCCCAACGCTTCCGGCGTGGCTTCGATCAGTTCCCGCAAGCGGACCATCACCCGCTTGTCGTTGGGAACCTCGACGCCGACCGTGTTCTTGCCTGGAATCGGCGCGACGACACGAACGGCCGGCACGCGGAGCGCGATGGCCAAATCGTCGGCGAGCGCGGTAATCTTGTTGAGCCGCAGTCCCTTTTCGAGTTCCAGTTCAAATTGTGTGATCACCGGACCGGTGTCGATTTCGGAGACGCGGACGTTCAGTCCGAACTCCGAAAACGTCCGTTCCAGAATCGTCGCCGCTTTGCGCGCTTTCTCGGCCAAGTACTCAAACGGAAAGTCGTCCGCCTCTTCCAACAACTCGGTGTCGGGCAGTTCAAAGTCTTTCATGGAGTCGGCATTGGCGTCCAGTTTGACCATCAACCGGTCGCGGTCGGTGACTGCGGAGACCGGCGGATTGACGCGAATTGGTTTCCGCTCGCCGTCGTCGTCGGCCTCCAATTCCTCTTGCTCCTCCTCGTCCTCGGGAAGGTCATCGGTTTCATGTTCAGCCAGGCACTCCTCCCACTCGTCGTCGGTTTCCATACCGCGCCGTCGGAACGGCTCGGCGATCCGGCCGACCCACTTTTTGCCGCTGGGGAGACGGAATAACGACCGCAGTTTCACGAAGAGTCGCCCCGGTCCTTTCGCGGTTGTTTTCAGCAGTGCCACAATGAACGTATCGCAAGCCAGCATCAAACCGGCCAGAATTCCGGTGACGACGAAGATCAACGTCCCGGCAGTCGAAAAGTGACGATCCAACAGGGCATGACCCCAGGCACCGAGATAGCCGCCGCTGCCGATCACAGGAACTCTGCCCCAGCTCAAATTCGCTGTGCGAATTCCAACGGCCAAGGAGAGTAAGATCAGGCCAAATCCCGCAACCCGCAGATACGGATCAGGAAACGGCCGCCGCGCCAGGAGTCTGACATCCCAGACTGCGACCACAACGATGAGAAGATACGCGGAGAGTCCGAAGGTACTCAGCAGCCCATGCGCCAAGTATGCCCCGACGGTGCCGCAAATGTTGCGGGCATCGTCGTGCGGCGGATAGACGTTCATCGCCGGCGGATCAGCCGGGTCGTAACTGACCAGACTGAGCGCCGCAAAAACGGTGACCGCCAGCAAAATGAGGGCGGTCAGATCGGTTCTGAGTCGGGAAAAATCCATCGTTGGGTAGGCTTGAGGCTGTTTTCTGTATCTCGTTCCCAAGCTCCAGCTTGGGAACGCATGTTCGCGAAGCTCTGCTTCGCATCACGAAGATGCCACAATAGAATGTTCGGGACTTTGTCTCCTACATTCGAAGCAGAGCTTCGAAGAAGTCGGTTCCCAAACTGGAGTTTGGGAACCAGATCTCATCAATTCATGGGGTTCGCGACGTAAGTTCACTCATGCAAAGCCTATCACACCAACGGAGGGGACGTTGCTTTTTGGCAACATGCTGCGTGGTTTTTGGGCAGCATGCTTTCCGGCGGGAGCGGTTGGGTAAGAGAGTGGGAGCGGATTGCCGCGGATTAACCGCCGAAGTGTTGATCGATCCACTCGATGAGGCGCCGGGCGATGTCGGTTTTGCGGCCTGTCCAGGAGACAACCGTTTCGCCGGATGTGTCGATCAGTTCGATCGCGTTGTCGTCCGCGCCGATGGCGGAGGGGCGATTGAGCAGAATCGCATCGCAGTTTTTGCGGCGGAGTTTGTCGACCGCGTGGGCGTGCGGATCTTGCGATTCAAGCGCGAAGCCGATCGACCAGCGGTGCTCCTTGCGGCGGCCCAGTTCGGCGAGGATATCGGGCATTTCGACCAATTCCAGTGAAAGACCCTCTCCCGTTTTAGAGAGCTTACCCGAATGCCGCTCGCGTGGTCCGTAGTCACAAACGGCCGCGGCGGCGATCACGCCGTCACACTCGGCAAACCGCGCCATGCAGGCGTCGTACATGTCGCGGGTCCCTTCGACGTCGACGACCTCGCATCCCGGAGGCGGCGGCAGTTCGATCGGCCCGCAGACCAGCACGACTTGGTGCCCCGCATCCGTCGCCGCCTGCGCAATCGCCAACCCCATCCGCCCGCTGCTGGCGTTGGAGAGAAAGCGGACGTCGTCGAGATACTCCCGCGTGGGGCCGGCGGTGATGAGGATCTTCATAGTTAAGGTCTATGCTAATGTCCGTCTTTCGCCGTCCGCGCTGGGTGCCTGGGGTCGGAGGCGTCAGCCGTAGCCCCCAGGTGATCGGCGTTTCTTACCGCTGAGATTAACCGATCGAGAATTACATTGGCACACCGAGAACCTGCGGGCGGGGCTAGCGCCCCGACCGCAGCCACCCGCCGTCTTTTTGGCTTTTCTAATGACCGTCCTGCGGAATCCGTTCCGCGATCTCCTCCGGCGTGAGGTCCTCCTTGTGCGTCGAAATCGTCCAGACGTGCCCGAACGGATCCTCCAAAGTTCCGCTGCGGTCGCCGTAGAATTGATCCTCGACGGGACGCTGCTCAGTCCCGCCGGCGTCAATGGCTTGTGCGAAGACTGCGTCGACGTCTTCGACGTACATGAACAGCGGGACCGGCGTTCCTCCCAGCGACTTCGGGCTGCGGTAGCCCATCTCGACGTATTCGTCCGAGAGCATAATCCGCGACGTGCCGAGTTGTATTTCCGCATGCCCGATGCGGCCGTCAGGGGTCGGCATTCGCAACAATTCCGTGGCGCCGAACGCCGCTCCATAAAACTTGATCGCCGCGTCGGCGTCGTCGACGATCAAATAGGGCGTCGCGGTATGGTAACCGTCGGGGATCGGTTTGACGGACATGGGGGTCGCTCCTCGAAGATGTTTGTCGGTTACGGATTAGACCCCCGGCGGAGCCGGGGGCTGATGGGGATTCAGGATTCGTGTCTTAACGAAAGCGTTCTTCTTTCCATGGATCGCCGCGATCATGGTAGCCGGCTCGCTCCCACAAGCCGGGGCGGTCTTCGGCGACTAAGTCGATCTGTTTGACCCATTTGGCGCTCTTCCACGCATAGAGGAGCGGGACGATCAGCCGTACCGGTCCGCCATGATCGGCATTGAGCGATTCGCCGTCGTGCAGGTCGGCAAACAGCGCATCGGGAGAGAGAAAATCAGAAAGCGGCAGGTTCGTCGTCCAGCCGTCGTCGTAGCCGTGCGCCACGACGAACTTGGCGGCCGGTTGCACTCCCGCGCGGTCCAACAGTTCCCGCGTGGAAACCCCTTCCCAGAGATTTCCGAGCCGTGACCATGTGGTGACGCAATGAAAATCGGAGAAGACTTTTACGCGGGGCAACGCTTGGAAATCGTTCCAAGATAGGGTCAACGGCTGGTCGACTAGGCCGGTGATTTGCAGTTCCCAAGTGTCCACGGAAACCTGCGGCACGCGGCCGTAGTGCAGCACGGGCCATTTCTTGGTGCGGGACTGGCCGGGGGGAATTCGCTGCGTGCGGCGCGTGTCGTCGGAAATGATCACGTCTTCGGGGATTTCGTGATGTTCGGCGGGATCGCCGGATTGATACTTGTCGATTTCGGACATGCAACGGGTTCTCAGAGAGTCGAGAGCGATGAAACGGGATTACGCCGAGTCTCGGCTTGCATATTATTACGTTCGTATCCGGGACGCCAATCCGGGGCGGAGCAAATCCTGCAGTCGAGCCGGGGTCTGTTTGATCTGGCCACTGCATTGATCGGCGTCATTTCGCGGGATTGACCCTCAAGCGGACAGGTAATAAACTTCGCGCTGGAACGAACTTACAATAAAATACGGCGTTGCGGGTCGGTTGTGGTTCCCGTGGCGAAGAGGTCGTGTCATACAATCAGTAGACGGGGCCGCGCTTGCGCGGCTGAAGAGGCACAGCTATGGAGTTTCTGGATCGCGTCGGCGAGTTTGTCAGCGGGGTGATGGGATGGTTCTTGGAACTGTACACCCGGCTGTTCGGCTCGTCCAACGAACGGCAGATGCGGCGGCTCGGTTTTGTTCGCCGCGGAAATGACACAACACTGACACCCGGTTCGCTGCTGGACACGATCAACAGCCTGGAACCGGAGATCCAAAAACTGTCGGATGCGGAGCTTGAGCAGACAGCGGAGACGTTTCGCAAACGGCTGGCTGAGGGGGAAACGCTGGACGATCTGCTAGCGGAGACGTTTGCCCGGGTCCGTGAAGTCGGTGTCCGCAAGCTGAAGATGCGGCACTACGACGTGCAAATGATTGGTGGCTATGTTCTGCACCAGGGGCAGATCGCCGAAATGGTCACCGGAGAAGGAAAAACGCTGGTCGCCACGCTGGCGGTCTCGCTCAACGCGCTGGCGGGCCATGTGCACGTGATCACCGTCAACGACTACCTCGCCTTGCGGGACATGGAATGGATGGCCCCGCTGTATCAGGGGTTGGGCCTGACGGTCGGCGCGATCCAGGGAGGAATGGACCCCCACGAGCGCCAGCCCGCCTACGCCTGCGACATCACCTACGGGACGAACAATGAGTTCGGCTTCGACTATCTGCGGGACAACATGAAGCCGACCAAGGAACTGCAGGTGCAAGGCAAGCTGCAGTATGCGGTCATCGACGAAGTCGACAACATTCTCATCGACGAAGCGCGGACGCCGCTGATCATCTCCGGCCCCGCTTACGACGATGTGACGAAGTACGCCAAGGCCAACCGCATCGCCGTACAGCTCAAAAAGGGCGAACACTTCGAAGTCAAAGAGAAAGAGCATTCCGCGCACCTCACCGATGACGGAATTAAAAAGGCGGAAGAACTGGCAGGTGTCGAGAGCTTCTACACCAGCGGCAACATGGAATGGCCGCACTTGATCGACAATTCGCTAAAGGCGCACCATCTTTACAAGCGTGACACGAATTACGTCGTTCAAGGCGATGAGGTCATCATCGTCGACGAGTTTACCGGCCGATTGATGCCGGGTCGAAATTGGAGCGACGGCCTGCACCAAGCGGTCGAGGCCAAAGAAGGGGTCAAGATCAAGGAAGAGAACCAGACCCTGGCCACGATCACGCTGCAGAACTTCTTCAAGCTGTATGACAAGCTCTCCGGGATGACCGGGACGGCGATGACCGAAGCGGCGGAGTTCTGGAAAATCTACAAGCTGGATGTCGTGGCGATTCCCACCAACCGGCCGATGCAGCGGATCAACTTTCCGGACACGATCTACCGCTCAGAGCGTGAGAAATACGAGGCGATCGTCAAAGAGATCCGCGAAATTAACAAAGATGGACGTCCGATTCTGGTCGGGACCACCTCCATCGAAAAATCGGAACTGTTGGACAAGATGCTCAGCAAGTACGGCGTGAAGCACGAAGTACTCAACGCCAAGCACCACGGCCGCGAGGCGGACATTGTCGCGCAGGCCGGGCGTCTCGGCGCGGTGACGATCGCCACCAACATGGCCGGCCGGGGAACCGACATTATCCTGGGCGGCAACCCGGAAACGATGGCTTGGGAGTCGCTCAAGCACAAGTACGAGTCCCGGCTCGACGTGCCCAAATCAGAGTTCGAAGCGGTCTCCAAGGAGATTGCCGACCGCGAGGGCATGGCCGAAGACGGCAAAAAGGTGTCCGAGTTGGGCGGCTTGCACGTGATCGGCACCGAACGGCACGAGGCACGGCGGATCGACCTGCAGTTGCGCGGCCGAAGCGGCCGGCAGGGAGACAAGGGGTCCAGCCGTTTCTTCCTCTCGCTTGAAGATGACTTGATGCGGATCTTCGCCGGTGATTGGGTCAAGGACATTCTGACCCGGCTCGGCATGCAGGAAGGCGAAGCGATCGAAAGCCGGATGGTCAGCAAGCGGGTCGAGGGCGCTCAGAAAAAACGGGAAGAATACAACTTTGAGGTCCGCAAAAACCTGCTCGAGTATGACGAAGTCATGGACGAGCAGCGCAAGCGCGTCTACGGCTACCGGCAGCACATTCTCGACGGCGGCAATTGCCGGGATCTGATCATGGAGATGGTTTCCGATCAGGTCCGCGAGGCCACCGCCGAGATCCTTGATCCGCAATATGGACGTCTAACCGCCGTCAGTTGGGCCGGACAGGAATTGGGCGTGATGCTCGATGCTCGCGACGTCAAGATGATGGAAGTCCAAGATTTTCGCGAATACCTGATTGACCAGGCACAACGGCAGGCGGAAGGCCACATCCAGGATCAGATCGAAGAAAACCTGCCCGAAGACGCTGAAGAGGATGGCGAATGGAATTGGCGGGCGCTCTCCAAGTGGGTCAACGCGCGGTATTTGCTGAACACCAACGACCGTGAATTGCGCAAAATCGGCCGCGACGATCTGTTTGATTACCTTTACAAACGTGTCTGCGAATCAATCAGCCGGTATCAGCTTTCCATTCTGGAACGATTTCTGGCGGATGATTGGGGCCGGCAATCCCTGGCCGGTTGGCTCTGGGAACGTTTTGGCCTGCAGACGGATCCGGATGATTACAAAGATCTGGAACCGGAAGAGGCAAACGATCAAATTCTTGCGAAGTTGGAAGACCTGTATCGGGAAAAGGAGATTAACTTCCCGGTTGCGCTCGGTCTCAACAAGTTCCTCGCCGGCCGCGGCGCCAGTGACCGGCCCGATCGGGAAGGGTTGGTGAAGTGGGCCAACGAGCGGTTTGAGTCCGAATTGTCGTTCGACGACATTAAGAGCAAATCCCGCGATGAAGTCGCCAAGGTCTTGAGCGGCGCCAGCAGCGGATTCTTCCAAAACGGAGAGTTACTCGAAGAAGCCGACAAAATCCTCAAAGAGGCTTACGGGGACGATGACGAAAGGGACGCCGAGGGCCACCCGCCGGAAAACCCGCAGTTGTTGGACAAACTCTCGCAGTGGTCTCAGGAAAAACTGCACGCCGAGCTTGACCCGGCCGATCTGAAAATACTTCCGATCTCAGACGCCCGGCGGGACGTCCAATGCAAGATCGATGAACGGTTTCGTCCCGAACTCAGCCAGGCCGAGCGAGCGCTGATTCTGGAAGTGCTCGACACGGCTTGGAAGGATCACCTGTACTACATGGACCATCTGCGGTCGGGAATCGGCCTGCAGGGCTATGCCCAAAAAGATCCCAAAGTCGAGTACAAGAAACAGGGCATGAAGGCGTTCGAGGTCATGTGGACCAGCGTCGCGGACCGCGTGACCAGCGCGATCTTCCGGCTGGAGGAAGCCAATCCCGAATACTTAGAATCGTTCTGGAAGATTACCTCCACCGAACATGATTCGCCGCCGACGCCCGAAATGGGCCCCGACCCCGGAGCCAATGCCGGCTCGGAGCAAACGGCAATCGAGCCGATCCGCAACAAAGGCCAGCGCGTCGGCCGCAACGATCCCTGCCCCTGCGGCAGCGGCAAGAAATATAAGAACTGCTGTCTGAGGAAAACAGCGTAAACTGTTCCCGGCGCCGCCCGGAGTGCCCACGATCATCACACGCCCCGTCGGGAAAGGATGCCCCGTGATCGGTTGGCTGCTGAATTTGGCCTATGCGGCGCTGCTCGTCGCGGTCGCTCCGGTTGTCCTCTGGAGGATGGTCTTTCAGGGCAAATACCGCCGCGGCTGGCGCGAAAAACTATTCGGCAGTCTGCCCCGTGGCGATGACAGACGCCCCTGCCTGTGGATTCACGCCGTGAGTGTCGGCGAAGTGATGCAGATTCGTCCGGTGTTGGAGAAGCTCAGGTCGCAACTGCCCAGTCACCGCTTTTTGATTTCCACAACGACGGCCACCGGATTCGACGTCGCGCAAACGTCGTTTCCCGGTGATTCTGTCTGTTTTTTTCCGCTCGATTTTACATGGTCGGTCCGACGCGCACTGCGGAGAGTGCAGCCGGCAGCAATCGTGCTGGTCGAACTGGAATTGTGGCCCAATCTGATTCGGACGGCGTATCAACAACAGATTCCGCTGCTGCTGATCAACGGCCGGGTGAGTGAGCGCAGTTTTCGGGGATATCGGCGGATTCGGTTTCTGCTGAGGCACATGTTGAACAAGTTTCAACTGCTGGCCGTCCAAAACGAACTATACGGTGAGAGGCTGCGCACGTTGGGCGGTGCGAATGAGCGGCTTGCGATCACCGGTTCGATTAAGTTCGACTCCGTCGTCACGCGGCGCGACAATTCCGCGACGAAGGAGATCGGAGTCAGCTTCGGAATCGCGGCCGACGAAGTTGTGTTCATCGCCGGCAGCACACAGTCGCCGGAGGAAGAGTACGCACTGAAAACCTATCGCGCTCTGCGCGGCGACTTTCCCCGTCTGAGGCTGGTGCTCGTCCCGCGGCACAAGGAACGCTTTGAAGAGGTCGCCAGGCTAATTGACCAACGGGGCTTTCCGCTCTTACGTCGAAGCCAATTGAATCCACGTTTTTCGACGCCGGAACACGGTCAGGAACGTCCCGTGTTGTTGTTGGACACGCTCGGAGAACTCTCCGCCTGCTGGGGTCTGGCCGATATCGCCTTCGTGGGCGGAAGTCTCACCAATCGCGGCGGCCAGAACATGATCGAACCGGCCGGCTACGGGGCGGCGGTGCTGTTCGGGCAGAATACGCACAACTTTCGTGATGTCGTCGAAATCCTGCTCAGAGAAGGCGCGGCCCGCGTCGTTCACAATCCAGAAGAAATGACCGCAGCCGTCCGAGCGCTGCTCGACTTGCCCGAGGAGTGCCGAGCACTCGGAGCGCGAGCGCAAGAATTGGTGGTGTCGCAGCAAGGCGCCACGGACACAACTGTGAACCTGATCACTCGGTCGCTGTCGGAGTCGACTTCGCCTGAGGAACTTCGCCCTGCGGACGCCGCCTAGAGCTCAGGTCGCGTGGATTCAATCTCGGTTGTGACAATTATCCAGGTTCCCTACAATCGGCCAACTTTTCAGTCAACCTGAACGATACATTCGTTCATCTCATAACGGGTCAGTTCCGTAACCAACACTCGATTGCATGGAGTGCCGCATGGCCAACTACTTGTTTACCAGTGAATCCGTCAGCAACGGACACCCGGACAAGGTCTCCGATCAGATCTCTGATGGGATCTTGGATGCACTGCTGGCCCAAGATCCGATGTCTCGGGTGGCCTGCGAGACGCTCTGCACCACCGATTTGGTCGTGCTGTCGGGGGAAGTCACATCCCAAGCCGAGATCAATCACGAAGAAGTGGTTCGCGAGATTTGCCGTGACATTGGCTACACCAGCGACGACATTGGGTTTAACGCGGATAGCTGCCGCGTGTTTCTGGCACTCCATAGCCAGAGCGGCGATATTGCGCAGGGCGTTGATCGGGACGGCGCCGGCGACCAGGGACTGATGTTCGGATATGCCTGCGACCAAACGCCCGAATTGATGCCGCTGCCGATCGCGCTTTCGCACCGCATTCTGAATCGTTTGGCGGAGGCTCGGAATCGGGGCGATGTCGACTGGCTGCGGCCCGACAGTAAGAGTCAAGTCACCATCGAATACGAGGGGAGCAAACCTATTCGCTGCGCCGCTGTTGTCGTCTCCACACAGCACTCCGACGCGGTCGAGCAGAATGAAATCCACGATTACGTGATCTCGGAGATCATCGCGAAAGAGGTCCCCGCCGAGTTGATGCAGGAGACTCCCCAATATCACATTAACCCGACGGGTCGGTTCGTCGTGGGCGGTCCTCACGGAGATACCGGGCTGACAGGACGCAAGATCATCGTCGATACGTACGGCGGATGGGGCCGGCACGGCGGCGGGGCGTTTAGCGGCAAGGACTCCACCAAAGTAGATCGCAGCGCTGCATATATGGCCCGCCACGTGGCGAAGAACATCGTCGCGGCCGGTCTAGCGACCGAGTGCGAAGTCCAGCTCGCGTACGCGATCGGTGTCGCCGATCCGGTCAGCGTGCATGTGGAAACAGCCGGCACAAACCAGGTTCCCGACGCCAAGATCGTGGAGTTGGTACGAGAGATGTTTCCGCTAACGCCGAAGGGAATCATCGAGTACCTCGAGTTGCGGCGGCCGATCTTCCGCAAGACGGCGGCCGGGGGACACTTTGGCCGCGAGGACGCCGATTTCAGCTGGGAAGCGACCAACAAGGCGGCCGATCTGAAGAGCGCGGCCGGACTGTAGCAGTCCGCCTGCGGGGGCGAGCGCCGCTTGGTTCATGTCATGGAGGACTCCAATGGGTGCATTTGTGAATCAGCTGCTCGACGCGCGTCAGCGGGTGATGACAGTTTACGCCGCCGTTGCAGCCGCCATCTGGCTGGGGCTCAATGTGGTGGCGGCGATCGTGTTTCTTCGATGGATGTCCGGCGCCGTCACGAGCGCCCCGCCCGCAGAGATACTTTGCATCTCGGCGGTCCTGACGACTTTGGCCGGCTTGTTCGCCTATGCCGTTTTTCAAAACTTGCAAATGCGCGGCGAGCATTGGTTGTGGGGCGCGCTACCGGCGTTCTTGACACTGTTTCCGTTGATCGTCTCGTTGACCGTGATCCCGCGCGAGTCGTCAGCCGCCGCGTGGTTTGTGGGCACTTTGGGCGCCGTTTGTGCGGCCGCGCTGTTGGTCTCCGAAACGACCGTTCACCGGCGGCGGCAATTCTCAATCAAGCAGCCGACGGCCCACGATCCGCCGTCTGAAACGGGGATCGATGCACAGTTGGACGAACGGCTCTCAGCGGTGGTCGGTCCGACCGAATTGCTGAAATCCGAGTCGGGCAGCGCCCCTTGGCAAGAGCCGGAAGTGACCCAATGGATGACCCGCCGCGAACCGGCCGGGGGTGGATTGAGCGTAGAGGGTGTCGCCATCGCCCATTTTTCCGAGAGTGAAAGCCGAACGAGTTTACACCTCGCTTTCTGCCCCACCCTGCCCTGCCCTCCTCAAGTCGAATGTGAAGTGCTGGACGATGCGGACGTTCGCGTCAAGGTTGCCGCGGTCTATGCCCATGGAATCCGCATTGATCTGTCGCGACCAATGAGCGACCAGCGTGAGACATCCCTCGCCGTGGGATACTTTGCTCATGTTGAAGCGGCGCGCGGTATCGAGTCGGCCGCCTGAAGTCAGTCAATCGGAGCGGATTTCCAGGGCCACGGGACTCCACAATCCGCCCGGAGACGGGTCAGCGGTCTGAAACGTGACGTCGGCCTCCAGCATGTTTTGTGATTGCAACAGGGTGGTGATTTCGAACTCAAACGGACCTGGTCCGCCCGCGGCTGTTCCCAACTCGGAACCGTTCAGCCGAATCGATGCCTGTCCCCCAATTTCCGTAAAGATGACAAAGACCTGCTCGTGTGAGTCGAGGTTTGTCGGACAGTTGAAATGACGCTGATACCGGACCGTGCCGCGATACGTCCCGAAACACTCCTCCCAGGCGGCCGGCAATTTGATGCGTCCTTCGGCGGCGATTTCGGGATCGGGCGGCGACATTTGCTCAGCAGCGGGCAATATGCGGTACTTCCAGGGCCCCTTCAGGTGCATACGGTGTGATTGCGGCATGACTTCTTGGAATCGTTTGGGCGGGCGGAATTTCTCCGCTTGACCTCTGTTTTTTGTTTCGCCTAAAGTTCCCCGTGCGATTCGCGAATCGAGCTCGCGCGACAGGCGAAATCGACCGGGGAAACGGATTTCAGCGGGTTTGCTCAACACAGCGCCTCTGCAGTCCGCGACTCACTATAGGGCGCTGCCGAGAATGTCTACAACCGACCACGCCGCAAAATATCAGTGCCCGGGCGAACGGACCTTCATTAGTGAGTCGGTCCATTTGGCCCGATTGGCGGCGTTTTACCCGGCGTGCCGCCAATGCGAACATCGTCACGAGACGGGACAGCTTCCGCTGACGACCATCGAGGAACTGAACGCCGCCGAGCATCGCGTCCAACGGAGTTCTCTGTTAACGAGCGAAGGAGTTCGCGGCGTCTACCTCAATGAAATCACCCGCGAGACGGCCGCTGGTTACGCCTCCGCATTGGGCCGTCTATTGTGGAATTCCATGCCGCTGGTAGCGCGGACGACTTCGGACATCAATCCCCGCGATGTTTCGGGACGTACAGGGCCGGTCGTGGTCGTCGGCCATGATGAACGCCCTTCGTCACCCGACATCTCGGTCGGAGTGGTGAGGGCACTGCGAACAATGAGCTGCCGAGTGATCGACATCGGGCAGTCGACGCGGCCCTGCTTTTGGTATGCGGTCTCCCACATGCAGGCCGCCGCGGGAATCCAGGTGTCGGGATCCGGCTGTAATCCAGTCTGGACCGGACTCGATTTTGTGCAATCCGGTGCGGTTCCGGTTTCCAGCGGTCGGTTGTTGGCCTCGCTCGAAGAGATGTCGGCCTCGATTCAGCCTCGCCCCAGCCGCCAAGCGGGGCAGGTGCGTTCGTTTCATGCGTCCCTGGCGTACGAAGCGGGATTGTGGAAGCACTTTCACGCACTGCGACCGGTCAAAATCGTCGCGGGCTCGTCGAGCCAACTGACGACAGCCTTGCTGCAACGACTCTTCGACAACTTGCCCTGCCGGCTGTTCGTGCAGCAGCTCCCAGAGCGCAAGCGGGATCTGCACAGTCCGGACGATCCGGACGTGGTGAGGCTGAGCCGCGAGATTGGCGAGAACCGTGCCGACTTGGGAATCCTGATCGACGACGACGCACAAAGTTGTGCCGTATTCGATGAACAAGGCCAGCTCATCGCCCCTCGCAATGTGACCCGCGCGCTGATGCGTTTTCTGCGAAACGAGAACCCGCGGGACGCAGTCCTGGTGGATTCTGCGACAATGCAAGCGTTTCCGCAGGCCGCAGATGGCGGCACGACGCTGGAAGCCATGTCGCGAACATTCACAGACTGCGCTGCAGTTTTCGCGGGTGGAGACTCCGGCCGATACTGGTTTCGCGAGGCCTATCCCGCCTGCGATGCGATTCTCACATTAGCACACGTGCTGCAACTGCTGAGCCTGAGCGATGCGGAGTTCTCCCGCGTCATCGCAAACGTGAGCTGACGCCCGCGGCGACGGAGCAAAAGCTGGCACGCCAGTCTGATGAGGGTTGGCCGCCCAAGTCAACAATCTCGGCGGTCTCGCTCCGCCGAATGCGCACAAAAATGGCCCGGCGAACGAGTAGGCGCTCGCCCCTGCCGAAGCAGGGCTACTCGCTCAAGCCGGACCGGAAGCAAATTAACATAGATGATGGGGTCAGTTCAACATAATTGGCTCATATAAGGACATATTCCCGTAAAATATAGGGTTTTTCTTACTCCTCATCGTATTTGACCCGGAGACGCGAGACCTTGTCAACAATGTTGACTGGACGTAACGAAACACAGGCAATTCTTGGGAATCCAATAAGTGACGCCTTGTCATTTACTGACCAACCGTCAATAATACCAGTATGAACACGCTGACCCGAAAACAACGCGAGATCCTTCAACGCGAGGAGGACATTCTTGAGCTCTCCCGCCCGATGCTGATCGAAGGCGGGTATCACGGTCTGAACATGGACCGCATTGCCGCTGAGTTGGAATACTCCAAGGGGACGATCTACAAGCACTTTTCCTGCAAGGAAGAGATCATCATCGCGTTGGCGATTGAGACTCTCGAAAAGCGGACTGACTTTTTCTCACGAGCGGCTGCGTTTCGGGGCGGTTCGCGAGAACGCATCACCGCAATCGGCGCCGGTTGCGAGCTGTTCGTGCGGCTGTTTCCCGATCACTTTGAAGTCGAGCAGATTATCAACTCCCGCTCAATCTGGGAAAAAACATCGGAAAATCGGCGTAATTTGATGCACACCGCCGAGAGCAAGTGCATGCACATGGTCTCGGGAATCGTGCGCGACGGGATTGCGCAAGGGGATCTCCAGCTTCCGGAAGGAACAACTCCAGAAGAACTGGTTTTCGGCCTGTGGTCGCTCACGTTCGGTGCCCACTCAATCCTCAGCACCGGCGAGTCGTTGGCCAATCTTGGAATCAAAGAGCCGTTTGCGGCGATTCGCATGAACATCAATCACATCCTGGACGGATGCGGCTGGCGGCCGCTGTTCGCGGAGTTTGACTACAAGTCCCTCATGCAAAGGATTGAAGACGAGGTGTTTCCGGAAGAGTTTCAATTGGCCTATACGCAGAAGTGATCGCGAGGCAAAAATGACGAACCGTCAAAACTCGACCAAACGTCTTCTAGTATGGGGAATCGGCTTGCTCGTCCCTGCGGCGATCGTCGTCGGTTTGGTCGTTGCCGCAGCCCCCCCGCAACAGTCGCCTGACGAAGTCCAAAGACGCATACTGCCCGTCGAGGTGATCGAGATTGAACCGGTCGAACAATACGAAGTTCGCCGAACGTACACCGGGGTCGTTGACTCCGCGCGCACAAGTGAAATCGGATTCGAGCGTGCGGGCCGGCTGTTACATGTTGTTGTGGACGAAGGAGACGAAGTCTATGAGGGGCAGCAGTTGGCGCGATTGGATGAGCGGCACCTGCAAGCCCAGAAAGTGCAATTGCAGGCGGAACGGCAACAGGCGGCCGCGCTCTTGGACGAGTTCATCGCGGGTCCGCGTCAACAGACGATCGCCGCGGCCCGGGCCGACGTCGCGGATTTTCAGTCGCAGTCTCTGCACGCCGAGGCGGTCCACCGCCGAAGCGAGGACTTGAAGCGCAAGCAAGTCATTTCCAAGGAGGATTATGACGCCTCCGCATTCGGAGTCCGCTCCGCGAAAGCCCGGCTGGAGTCCGCGCAGAAAAAATTGGACGAGTTGTTAGCAGGGACACGCAAAGAGCGGATTGCCGCACAGCGAGCGGCGGTTGCGCGACTGGATGCGGCATTGGCCGATTTGGAAATCGATCTGCAAGACACAATTCTCGTCGCGCCCTATGCGGGCCGGATCGGCAAACGCTTTGTGGATGAGGGAACGATCATCGCCCCTCAGACACCGATTCTCCGATTGGTTGAGCGTGGCAAGTTGGAAGTGCGCATCGGTCTTCCGGTCGGCGTTGCCAAGACAGTCCAGCCTGGCAGTAAAGAGACGCTGCTGATCGGCGGAAAACCCTATCCGGCTGACGTCAAGACCGTCCTGCCGGAGTTGGAGATGAGCACCCGTACGCGGACCGTCGTCCTGAGACTTAGCACGGAGGCCGCCGAGGTCCTCGTTCCAGGCGAAGTGGCCCGCATGGAAGTGACCGGCACAGTTGCGTCGAAAGGCTATTGGCTGCCGACGTCGGCACTGAGTCGCGGACGGCGGGGGATGTGGTCCGTGATGGCAGTCGCCCGTGACTCCGGCAGTGAATTGGCCGAGCAAAGGGATGTCGAAATTCTGCATACCGAAGGGGAGCAGGTCCTCGTCCGCGGGACGCTGCAGGACAACGATCGTGTGATCAGCGGCGGAAGCCATCGAATCGTCGACGGGCAAGCCGTCACGGTTGTGGCCAACCCCGACGGAGCCGCAAGCCCCCGCTGATTGCAGCTTACGTTGCTGCATATTCCAACGCCCCATTGAGCTGACATGTCAAATCTTTTCTATCGCAATCGACGACTGCTAGTCCTGACGATCATCCTGATCGTCGTCTCGGGGACCAGCTCGTACATGGTGCTGCCGCGGATGGAAGATCCGGTGCTCAACGAGCGCGTGGCGCTGGTGAACACCTATTTCCCCGGTGCGGATCCGGAACGAGTCGAAGCGCTAGTTACGGAAAAACTGGAAGAGGAGTTACAGGAGATCGATGAGATCAAGGAAATGCGGTCGGTGTCACGCACCGGAATCTCCACCCTGACCATCGAGCTTCGTGACGACGTGTATGAAACGGACGCGATTTGGTCGCGAGTGCGTGACAAACTGGATGATGCGCGTCCGTTTCTGCCGCAAGGTGCAAGCGAACCGGAATTCGAAGACGTGCCGATGAAGGCCTATGCGCAGATTGCGGCGGTCACCTGGGAACAGGCCGGTCCTCCGAATTACGCCATCTTGCGGCGGTTGGCCGAAGAACTGGAGGACGAGATCCGCGCGATTGCGGGCACGGAAGACGTTGAGACATACGGCGACCCTGACGAAGAGATCACGGTCAGCATCCGGCAAGAGGACCTGGCGGCATTGGGGCTGACGACTGCGGAAGTCGCCCGTCAAATTCGCGCCAGCGACGCCAAGGTCGCCTCGGGACAACTGCGGGGGCGGCAAGCGGATCTGCTGCTGGAGGTTGCCGGCGAATTGGATTCACTGGCCCGTATCGAGAATATCCCGATTCACTACGGTGGCAGCGGCCGGTTCGTGCTGCTGAAGGATATCGCCGAGGTCGAGAAAGGGATCGCTCAGCCGATGCAGGATTTGGTGCTCGTCGGCGGCCGCCCGGCGGTTGCGCTGAGTGTTCTTGTCCGCGACTCGCAGCGGATTGACCATTGGACGGAGAAGTCCCGCAAAGTCTTGTCGGACTTTCGGCAACGCCTGCCGCGCGGCGTGGATTTGACGACCGTGTTTGAGCAGAGCAATTATGTCGAGAATCGATTGACCGACCTGTTGCGGAATCTGCTGCTGGGTGGAGCGGCGGTCATACTGGTGATTTTTGTGCTGATGGGTTGGCGGAATGCGCTGATTGTGGGCATCGCGCTGCCGCTGTCGTCACTGATTGTGCTGACCGGCATGCGGCTGCTCGGCATCCCCATCCACCAAATGTCGGTCACGGGGCTAATCATCGCGCTGGGGTTGCTCATCGACAACGCGATCGTGATTGTGGACGACGTCAGCGAGAAACTGCGCGCGAAACTGCCGCCCGCGGACGCGGTTTCCGCCAGCGTAAGACATCTGGCCGTGCCGCTGTTGGGTTCGACACTGACGACGGCGTTCGCCTTTGCGCCGATTGCACTGATGCCGGGTCCGGCGGGTGAATTTGTCGGCTCAATTGCGATCAGCGTCATTCTGGCCATCGGCGGCTCGTTTGCACTGGCGATGACGGTGGTACCCGCGCTTGCGGCGCTCGGCCGCAGGTTCTCCGCTGAAGATCGGCCACACCGCTGGTGGCGTGACGGGTTTTCTCATGCAGGCCTGGGACGACTCTACCGCCGCACGATCGACCTTTTGGTGCAACACCCTGTGTTGGGTGTCCTGCTGGGGCTGCTGTTGCCGGTCGCCGGATTTATTCAGGCGCGCCACTTGACGGAACAGTTCTTTCCGCCTGCCGACCGCGACCAATTTGAAATTGAGTTGGAACTACCGGCGCAAGCGTCGATGCAGCGTACGCGCGCGCTTGTCGAACAGGTGCGGCGGCGCGTGTTAGCGCACGATGAAGTTTCATCGATCGACTGGTTTTTGGGAGAGAGCGCCCCGACCTTCTATTACAATTTGATGCCCGATCGCAAAAACACCTCGCACTACGGGCAAGCGATTGTGCAACTGAAAACGGCGGAGAGATCGCGGGAATTGATCCGGGAACT
This sequence comes from Planctomycetales bacterium, assembly GCA_028285345.1. Taxonomy (GTDB): domain Bacteria; phylum Planctomycetota; class Planctomycetia; order Planctomycetales; family Planctomycetaceae; genus Symmachiella. The sequence goes on along the minus strand of JANQPT010000044.1, from coordinate 363,114 downwards.
GCAGATCGAACTCGATCAGGAATTTCCTGAGTCGCGGATTCTGGTTCGACAATTGGAACAGGGTCCCCCTTTCGGAGCACCGGTCGAACTGCGGCTGTATGGGCCGGATCTACTGAAATTGAGCGAGCTCGGCGAGGAATTGCGGGGGCATTTGATGTCGGTCGAGGATGTGATTCACACACGTTCAGAATTGTCGGAAGCGTTGCCGAAACTGTCGCTGAATGTCGATGAGGAACAGTCGCGACTGGCCGGATTGGACCATCAAGCGATTGCCGATCAATTGGAATTCACACTTGAAGGCGCCACCGGAGGATCGATATTGGAAGCGACGGAAGAGATTCCGGTTCGCGTCCGGCTCTCCGACTCCGACCGTGCAGACCTCGGCCGCATCGAGTCTCTCGACTTGGTTTCGCAGAACCTGGACGAAGCGGGCAATCCGCAGCGTGTTCCGATCTCCGCACTGGCGGAGGTGGAGCTCACCTCGGAGATCTCGGTGATTCCCCGTTTCAACGGGCAGCGGATGAATGAGATTCAGGGCTTTCTCACGGCAGGAGTGCTTCCCGCAAAGGTCGTGGCAGACTTTCGCGCGCGGCTGCAATCGGTCGGCTTCGAGATGCCGCCGGGCTATTCGTTCGAATTCGGTGGTGAAGCGGAGAAGCGTGACGACGCCGTGGGAAATCTGATGGCCAGCGTGGGAGTGTTGATGGTGTTAATGGTGGCGACGCTTGTCCTCTCATTTGGCTCGTTTCGAATCGCCGCACTGGTCGGGAGCGTGGGGGTCCTCTCCGTCGGGCTGGGGTTGGGAGCACTGTGGCTGTTCGGCTATCCGTTTGGATTCATGGCGATTGTCGGTTCGATGGGGCTGGCGGGAGTCGCGATCAACGACGCGATCGTCGTGTTGGCGGCATTGCGCGAAGACCCGGCAGCACGGGCGGGACAACCTGCCGCGGTCGGAGACGTAGTGGTTCGCTCGACGCGCCACGTGGTGGCGACGTCTCTGACGACAATGGCTGGGTTTACTCCGCTCGTCGTTTTCGGCGGAGGATTTTGGCCGCCGTTGGCGATTTCGATTGCCGGCGGCGTGGGGGGAGCGACGATTCTGGCGCTGTACTTTATTCCGTCAGCATACATCCTGGCGATGTGCCGGGGCGGTTGCGCCGACCGAGCGAATTCCGCCGCGAATGAGCCAACATCTGCGGCCCGGTTTGGTCAAACTGAGTCGGCGGGAGCTGCACTGAAGCAGCCCGCGATTGCGACCGATTCCGTGTAACGGAATTGCGGCGGCATGGTGAAACTCGATGCCGTCCGGCACGTAACAAACGGCCGAGGAAACTGCGGCGTTTGCGGTCCGCCGATTAGCTCGTTGGTACTCCCAATCGATTGGCGAGCTGCGCGCGAAGGCGGCGGCGTGTGCGTTTGCCCTTGTCGTAAGAGAAACCGACACGTTCGGCGGCCTCTCTCAAGCGAACGCCTGCGAGCAGCAGTTCCATAAATTGCCGATCGGGCGGCTCGAGACTAACGAGAAACTCGCCGAGTTGCCGGTCCATTTCGCGCCGCTGCGACATATGAACGGGATCGTTCCCTTTTTTCGGGCAGGCCCATTGGCTCCCGGAGTCATGTTCGGCATCGCAGCGTGTATCGACCCGCTCGTAGGTTTGCAGCGAGCGTCCGAACCGAATCTTGACGCGGTACAGCTTTTTGACGAAATCCTTAAATCGATCGGTGACAACGCGCCCGACAAATGATTGAAAGGAGCAGCCGCGGAGGCGGCCCATTTGAAAGGTATCGTAGCGCTCGACCGCCTTCATGATGGAGAAGACGGCGTCCTGAGCGGCGTCTTCGATTTCGTGCAGGGTCAGCCCGCGGCGACGTCCGAGCCGGACGATCAAACGGTTGCACCAGAGACGATAGCGCAATAGCAGTTCCTTCTCGGCCGGCCGGAAATGACATTCCTTGGCCAAGACCACTAACGCTTCGTCAGACACCTGCGACAGGTTGAGGTCGTACGCGATATGTAAAAATCTCACCATCGGTGAACTCTCCAGATACATGGCATTCCTTCTTCGTGAGGCATCGGCTTTAGATGCACCGCTTTCGCAAAACAACGTGCACATCAAGGGTTCGTGAGACGCTGATGAGTCGCGCAGGACCGAAATGGCCCCGAAGACTTCCAATCAGCGATTCCCGGCAAACTGACGAGGCTGCAGCGAGACAGCTAACGTGTCGGCATGACCAGTTCCACGCGGTCATCCTGCGACCGGCGTGCGTGGCCGCACACGAGATCGCCGACAGTGAGTTTGAAGTTGCCGTTAGAAAGCGGAAAAAACCATGAAGATTTACAGGTCACTTGAAATCATTCCCCAATTCGCCCCGGATTGAGTGAGAATGATCCGAGGCACTTGTGCTGTAATGTGTGTGATAGATGAGGCTTATGTCAAAAAATCCGTCTTGGCTGACATTACTCCCGAAGGCCTCACATTCATGTACGGGCCCAAACGGAATTGTGACCGAGATCTTGCGGAATTTGGGGAAAATTGTCGCCTCCGAGAGTGCATCAGCAATGGACAGGTTCTGCCGTTTTTTGCGCCGAAGTGCGCCAAATTGAAACGGTGGTCGGATAACAGGTGTGTCGGGACGCACGAAATCAGTGTCACCTGCACAAACCGCAAAATACAACCCGCGTCGAATTTCAGCGCGGAGCATATATATAGAGAGAGGGGCCAACTGATGAGGATCAACCGCTTACCGTATGCGCGGCAATGCCGGAATCTGTCTTTGCCGTATGAGCGCGCGCAGCTTTCGATACCCTCGGCTTCCTATGACTATGCGGCCGAGCGAATCCAGAGTGCGTTCGAGTTTGACCCGATTGCGAACGACGGCCGCGAGACCAAGCGCGATCGCCGGTTTGAAGTCGCATTGCTCGCCTGTATGTGCCTGCTGATTGGAGTGATCTCGGCATACGACACGTATCTGCTGGTGAGATTCCAAGAGACGATCGTCGAGGAGAACCCGATGGGCCGATGGCTCATGGCGGCCGACAACGGCTCGGTGGCGCTGTTTGTGGGCTGTAAATTCGCGGGAACGGTCATCGTGTTGGCGGCGATTGCACTGCTGTACCTCTGCCGCAAATCGATGGGGCTGACGGTCGCCGCAGTCCTGAGCGCCGGGCAGTTGATTTTAGCGTGGTATATCACGTTTTCCTAAGCGAGCAGAGTTCGCGGATATCAACAACAACGGTTTTGCCGACCTGGTTTCCAAGCTCGCTGACGCATCTCACAGAGACTTGCACATGAGAGTCTGTGACGAGCACGACGCGAGCCGGCGACCGGTCCTCAGAACCATAACTTTTATAAATTAAGGGACGTCGTGATCAATACTTTACGACGAAGACACCATGCACGATATCTTTCCCCCGCCTCAAGCGGGCCGCGGATCTTTTGAAGGCTGCTGTCGACTACGTCTAAAACGGGACACTCTAAGAAACTCACAGTCGTTCGAAATGAAGTATCCGGTGGCGCTGGTGGGGCGATCGGCTGGATGCGATTTGCACCTGCGTGAGAAGTCGATCAGTTACCGACACGCGTATTTGCAGGTGATTGCCGGCGCACTGTTTTGCGCGGATCTGGATAGCCGCAGCGGCGTTTGCTGGAAGACAGGCCGTCAGCGGTCCGGGTGGCTGACCCCGTCGCGCCCCGCCCGCATTGGGTCATACGTGATTCTGCCGAGCGGCGACGCGGTGAGCGGGGTCCCTGTCTCGCCGGCGGCGCTTTCGAGTTTTAATCCCCTGGACGTCTATCAGGGGCAATTCGGAGCACTTCCACAGGTGGAACTTGAGTTTCTGAAACAGGGGATCCGTACATCGGTGTTGCCCGTCCGGCGGGTGTTGACGTTTGTGGGACGTAGCCCGCGGTGCAAGATTCAACTTGAAGACAAACGGGTGTCCCGCTTTCATTGCAGTCTGTTTCTCTGCCCGGACGGACTATATGTCATCGATCTGTTGGGACAGGGAGGGACCTATGTTGACGGCGCTCCGGTCGGCTGCAGCCGACTGGACGACGGATGCGTGTTGAAAGTCGGACCGTATCGGATGCGGGTCAATTATGTGCAACGAGCGGCTTCCTCAGCCGCCCCGGCGGGAGACGAAGCCCACCAGCCGACGGACGCGGACATTCCGGCTCTGGACGTGATTCCGTACCCTGCGACAGATGCGGAGGTTGACCTGACCTGCAATGCGCTTTCTGAGTCGGACACATCATCGTTTAGTCCGGATGACACGCACAATCGGCGAAGTTCGCAGGCATGTGACGAGGTTGAAGAAACGGTTCTCGATCCGAACCAGGACGACGAATTGCCTGCAGAGGATGCTTCGGACGTACGGCAACGTCTCGATGACGTCGCTCGTCGCCAAAAGTTGCTTGAGCTGGAGCGTTCTGTTCAGGAGGAGAACGCACGCCAGCTACAATCGAAACGCCAGCAACTGCAAGCCGATCGCCTGGCTCTGGAGGCCGAGAAATCGGCTCTGGACCAAACGCAGCAGGATTTGAGCAAAGCGGTTTCGCGTCTCCAGCAGGAATTGACCGAATTGAGACATGAACGGGAACGTCTGGCAACGATGCGGCAGCAGTATGCCGCGTCGCAGGCGGAATTGATGCTGGAAGCCGAGAAGCTGCGTATCGATGTGGTACCAAGTTCTACCGTTTCGCACTGTACTGCTCGTTCGGGGCCTTCACCCTCTGCGTTTCAGTTCGACACGCAATGCGAATACGAATTCGGCCGATTGTCGAGGAATTGATTCGTTCGCCAATTGTCTTGTTGGGCACATCCGCACCGACGCCGCAACTTGTTTGCTGAATCAGAGATACGCCTTTTGCAAGAATTCATGTCACAAACGGGGGGAGTCAATGTACTAGTGTACGATTGAGCGATTTCGAGAGCGCTCTCGAATCGACGAACACACCAACATCCCCCCTCCCCCGAGCGGAGCTCTGCATGCCCAATCACATTATGATTGATGTCCCTGAAGTGGAATTCATGGAGGTCACCGAAAACGTCGCGGAATGGCGGCTCGGTGAACGGGCGGTCATCAAGACTCCCAAGTTCCTCTGCGGTTGGGGACTGGGAATCGTGATTGTCATTCCGCTGATGTTGTGGGTCGCTTATACCGCGATCACGAGTTCCATGGACGACATTATGACGGCCGTTCTGTGGTGCGGTGGAACGATCGCCGCGATGGGCTTTTATTATTACTCGCCCGTCAATCGGGGCAATCGTGGGCGCGAAGTGACAATCGACTGGAATGCGCGGACGATCACTGTCAGAGCCGGCGTTCGGACGGACGTCAAGTCGCTCGACGATGTTCGTCGGCTCTGCTTGCAGACCACGGCCACACACGGTACGCCCACCGAATACCGGGGCGTGTTGGAAGTCGACGTTGCGGGAAAGCAGATACAGCTTTTTGAGACACTGATGTCGCACAAGGAGAAGAACGAGCCGACGAATATCCTGTTGGCCGTCACTCGGCGATTGGCTGAATCGATGTCGGTTCCGTTCGAAGTCTACCTCGAGGGCCGGCAGTTGGAACCGAAGGAACTTGACGGACTGGGCCGAACCGAGTCTGAACTTGCCCAAAAGTATGAGCAACTGGGCAGCATCGCCAGCGGTTACGCCATGTCGGCCGATTTCCACGGCAACGCGGCGGAGGCGGAGGAACATCGCCAAGAAGCGGTCTTCTATCTAATGCAGGCGCACAATCTTGACCCGTCATTGCCGGAGCCGTTGTTGAAAATCGGACGTCTGTCGAAGAATGAAGAACACCGCGACGCGGCGATCGACGCGGCGCTGCAACAGAACCCGGACAACGTGCCGGCGCTGATCGAACGGGCACATCAACTGAACCTCGACGGCCTTGAAGACGAGGCGATTGAGGCTCTGACCGAAGCCGTGGAGAAGGAACCGTCAGTCCGGACCTATCAGGCTCGCGCCGAGGCGTGCCAGAGCATGGGCCGCTATGAACTCGCACATGCCGATTTCAGCGAAGCGATTAAACTCGATCCGGAGGATGCGGATTGTTATAGCAGCCGCGCCGAGTGCCTCAAGGAGTGGTATGAAAACTCCTCCAAATCGGACTTGATCGATCAGGCACTGGCCGATTTCGACCAGGCGATCCGTCTCGATCCGGAGGATTCCAGCTTTGTGACCGAACGGGGCACAATGTATCGCGCGGCGGGTCGGCTGCAAGAAGCGATCGACGATTTTTCAACAGCGATTGAGCGCGATGCGGAATCGATTTACGCGCTCAGCCAGCGGGGACAAGCGTATCTGGAATGCGGCGACGCTGCGCGTGAAGCGGAGCGAGATTTCTCGCGGATGATCGACGTTCTTGAAGAGCAGCCGCGCACGACCGACGAGACGATGAGTTACTTTCAAACGACGAGCATCGCCGCGGCTTATCGCTGGCGAGCTGAGGCCCGACGGCAATTGGGGCAGATGGAACAAGCCGATGCGGACCATGAACTCGCCGTTTCGATGAGCGCCGAAATGGAATAGCCCAGCAGCGGGCCTCACTCAACCAGTTGATGCTATCAGTGCGCTCGCGTTCCATTGCAGCGTGCATCAGCTTGCCGGTCTCGTGACCTGTTGACGGACCACTTTGCGTATGTAACGTGACCGGCAAGCTGCACGCGGCGACGCCTGATGATCGGCGGCGAAATATTTTGTCACCACAAAAAACTCTTTTACTGCCCCACTCTGCGGTTTGAATCGGATACAGGAATCAGTCGGCGAGCAGCCGAAAGCCAACACCTCCCTGCACAAGAAACACGATGCTAAAAAGCACTCCCCTGAGACGCGGAATTGAAGAACGGCACGTTGTCGATGTTTTTCAAAAACGACATCGATAATTCAGATCTCATTTGAACCGTTGCCTGCTCTCTTCCGTTGTGATGCTAAGCAAGCAACGGGGCAAGCTCTTGACCCCATTTTGAACCGGACGATTGCGGCGGCGCCGCTTCTGAAGAGCCGGTTCAGCAAACTCATTTAACCACTTACCAATTGCGAGGAGCATACGATTATGTCAGGTTTGGAATTAACTGTGTTCGCCGGTTTGGGCGGAATGATTTCGGGTTTGTTTTCGTTGTTGATCACGCTGGGAATCCCCCTGTTGGTGATCGCCGGTTTCTGGAAGGCGTTTGAAAAAGCTGGCGAACCGGGATGGGCGGCCTTGGTGCCGATCTATAACCTGTACGTGTTCTTGAAGATCGCCGGCCGTCCGGCGTGGTGGATCGTGCTGTTCTTTATTCCGGTCGTCGGATTGGTGGTGGCCGTCATCGCCGCGATTGACTTTGCGAAGGCATACGGCAAGGACGTTCCTTTCGGCGTGGGTGTGGCGCTGTTGGGCCCGATCTTCGTCCCCATGCTCGGCTTCGGCGACGCCCGCTACGTCGGCGCGACCGCCTAATCACACTGACTGAGCGATTCCGTAAAGGATTGCAGAAACCATCAATTCACAGCCGTCGGTGCCAACGCACCGGCGGCTTTTTTGTTGGGATGATGAGGAGAACTGCCGGGTGCCATAATCTTGTCCCGCTACTACTGAGTCACAATTAAGCCTCGCGTGGCATTGGCTCCGCCGGTGCATCATAAGTATTTGAGGCACGAAATTCGCACTTGCACAGCCAGTGGCACACAACCGCAAAGTTGTGCCCTGACAAGGCTCTAGACTCATGACCACACTCCGCATAACGGCATGCTCACTCGCCACTTTGTGACGCGAGAGCATGCCACCCCGCCACTCCTTGCTAGCGGTCCGGTTTTTCTCTCGCTACACTGGAATTCCCGCCCAATTTGCCGCCGGATCGACGTTTTCCGGTGGCACATTCCTTAGATTTCGGCTTTCAGGGTGATCCCGGTATGTTGCTTCGTCTTTCGCTGTTCGCGATGCTCTCCTGCTGCTGCACTACTCTCTGCGCCGACGACGACAAACAGAAGTCGCTCGCCGAGCAGTTACCCCGGATTGCGGCGACGGAACCGGCCGATGCGCCGGGAACGTTTACCGTCCAAAAAGGTTTCAAGTTGGAGCTCGTCGCCCACGAACCGGCGGTCTCCGATCCGGTCAGCGCGGATTTTGACGAGAACGGGCGGATGTTTGTCGCGGAAATGCACGGGTATCCGTTTTCGCAGGAGCCGACGAAGCTGTTTCCCAGCGGCGGCGGCAAGAAGGACGCGGGGATCATTCGGCTGTTGGAAGACACCGACGGCGACGGCATTTACGACCGCAGCGTGGTTTATGCCGACAAGATCAGTTGGTGCACGTCGGTGTTGTGCTATCGCGGCGGGGTGTTTGTGATTGCGCCGCCGCACATCTACTACTTTAAGGACATCAACGGCGACGACGTGGCGGACATTCGTGAGATTGTCTATTCCGGGTTCCGCCGCGACAACGTGCAGGGGCTGCCGAACAATCTGAAGTGGGGACTGGACAACAAGATTTACGGCGCGGGAGCGAGCTTGGGTGCGGACATCACCAATCGCGGCGCGAAGATGATCACGCTCGGGCGGCAGGATTTTCGGTTTGATCCAATCGGCGAGAAAATGGAACCGCAATCGGGCGGCGCGCAGTTTGGGATGTCATTCGACGATTGGGGAAATCGCTTTTTGGCGACGAACAGCAACCATATGATTCACGCTGTGTTTCCGTATGAGTATCTGGTCCGCAATCCGTATCTGCCGGTCCCGTCAGTCACGCGAAGCATCGCCAAAGAAGGGGGCGCCGCTCCCGTGTTTCGCCGCAGTCCGGCGGAGCCGTGGCGGGTTGTGCGGACACGGCGGCGGAATGAAGATCCGAATTTTCGTAAACGGGCGGGGACGGAACGGTTTGCAATCGGGTATTTCACGTCGGCGACCAGCCCCACGATTTATCGCGGCGGGGTGTATCCGGATGAGTTTCGCGGCAACGCGTTCGTGGGAGACGTGGGCGGCAACTTGGTGCATCGCAAAACAATGCATCCGGACGATGCGAGTTTCGTCGCAGCGCGGGCGGATCAAGATGTGGAATTCATCGCGTCGACCGACAACTGGTTTCGGCCGGTCAATTTCGTGAACGCGCCGGACGGGACGTTGTACATCTTGGACATGTATCGCGAAACGATTGAGCATCCCTATTCGATTCCAGAGGACATCAAAAAGCACTTGGACTTGGAAAGCGGGGACAATCGGGGGCGGATTTATCGGCTCGTCAGCCCCGGCATGCAGCGGATTCAGCCGCCGAAGCTGGGTGAAGCGAAGACGGAAGAGCTGGTCGCCAATTTGGAGTCGCCGCACGTTTGGAATCGGCAGACGGCACAGCGGTTGATTTGGGAACGGCAAGACAAGTCGGCCATCAAGCCGCTCCGCGAGCTGTTGCGGAACTCAAAATCGGAATTGGGGCGTCTACACGCGCTCTACACGTTGGAAAGCCTCAACGCGCTGAGCGGCGACGATGTGCTGGTGGGGCTCAATGATGATCATCCCGGCGTGCGTCGCCATGCGGTCGGATTGTCGGCCGCGGCGGCCGCGAAGTCGGCGAAGGTCCGAAAGAAGTTGCTTTCGCTGCTGGATGACGACAATTATCGCGTGCGATTTCAGTTGGCGTTCACGCTGGGCGACATCAAACATAAGTCTGCCGCTGAGGCACTGGCGGGGATGGCGGCGAAGCTATCCGATAATCCCGAGATGCAAATCGCGGTACTGTCGTCGATGACGAAGAACGCGCCGGCGATCGCCGTTAGGCTGCTGTCCGACGAGGATTTTCGCGGCTCGGACCGTGGCGGTGCATTGCTTTCGCAATTGGCGGGCATCGCCGGTTCCGGCAAAGATCGCTCCGGAACAACGAAACTGTTGGAGGCGATTTCAAAATTGGACGCCAACTCGCAAAGTGCGCAGTGGTTGATGCTCAGATCGCTGGGAGAGGGATTGGCGCGCAACAAATCCTCGTTCGAGAAGTTCCTCAAAGGAGACAAGAAGCACAAAGTCCCAGAGGAGCTGCGCGATCGCATTGCGGAGTTATTCGCCGGAGCTCAACAGGCGGCGCTCGACGGTGAAAGATCTGAGTCCCAGAGAAAATCAGCGGTCAAGCTGTTGGCGTATGCCAAGTTCGACATGGCCGCTGCGTCGCTCGGGGAATTGATCACGCCGCAGACTTCGACCGCTTTACAGATCGCCGCTGTGGAAGCGATTTCCGAGCAGTCGGACGCGAAAGTTGCTGATGTGCTGCTGGAAGGTTGGCGGGGCTACCTTCCGGCCGTGCGGAGCGCCGTCGTGGAGGCGATGATTCGCAGCGATGCGCGGACCAAGCGATTGCTTGCGGCGATGAGTGCCGAGGAGATCACATCCGCGGAATTGGCCCGCGACAAGAAACAACTGTTGCTGAATCACCGCAACGATGATATTCGCGGCACAGCGCGGAAGCTGTTCGGCGACGAAGTGGCAAGTGACCGCAAGAAGATCGTCGCGGCGTACACGGCCGCTCTGAAACTGGAAGCGGACGCACAGCGCGGCAGAAAGGTGTTTGAGAAGACGTGTGCCGTCTGCCACAAGGCGGGCGATTTGGGCGTGCAGGTGGGGCCCGATTTAGCGTCGACGCAGAATAAGACTCCGCAAGACTTGTTGGTGAATATCCTCGACCCCAACCGCGAAGCGCTGCCGCAATATACGACCTACAGCGTGTTCACCACGGCGGGCAAGACCTTGGTCGGGATTATCGCCGGCGAAAGCGCCAACAGCATCACGCTCCGCCGCGCGGAAGGGAAACAGGATGTCGTATTGCGGGCGGAGATTGACGAGATCTCGTCGGGGGGCGTCTCGTTGATGCCCGAGGGGCTGGAGAAGGATATTTCGCTGCAAGCGATGGCTGATTTATTGGAGTTTGTGCGAAGCATCAAGCCGCAGAAATCGAAGTAGCCGGCCGAGGGATTCGACGCGGCCGATTGCCGCGCGGCGGCCGATTGTTTATTGTCGGGATTATTGACCGCACCAATTATATGTACACTTGGGAGACATAATCAGATGCGTAAATTCATGACATTGACCGCTGCCCTGGTTTTGACCGTGACTGTCGGTCTGACCGTTCATTCGACCGCCGCCGAACGGGGCGACGACGACGAGGGTTGGATCAGCCTGTTTAACGGCAAGGACTTCACCGGTTGGCGGATCAGCGAAAACGGCGATTGGAAAGTGGAAGACGGCGTGATGATCGGCGGCGGCAAACGGTCGCACGTGTTCAGCGAGAAGAAGTTCAGGGACTTCGACTTCAAAGCTGAAGTGATGCTCAAACCGGGCAGCAATTCGGGAATTTACTTTCACAGCGATTACGTCGAGACCTGGCCGGTGGTCGGGCTGGAAATGCAGTTGAACAATACGCACGGCGACCCCCGCAAGACCGGCAGTCTGTGGGGCGTCACGCACGCATTTGAATCGGCTGCCAAAGACAATGAGTGGTTTGAAGTGCACATCAAAACCCGCGGCAACCATGTGCAGACGTTCGTCAACGGCAAGATGATCATCGACTACATCCAACCGGCCGGCGTGACCGACGAGCGCCGCGTCCGCAAAGAGGGGGGCAGCTTCGCGCTGCAGGCTCACGACCCCAAAAGCGTGATGATGTTTCGCAATATTCGGGTGAAACCGATTAAGGGCGAAAAGAAGAAGTAACAGTCAAACCGGTCACAACCGCAACTCAGCCCCCGGCTCGGCCGGGGGTTGTTTTTTGTTCCGTGCTTAAGTTATGAAACTCGGCTACAACACGAACGGCTTGGCGTTTCATCGCCCCGGCGATGCGTTGCGGCTGCTGGCGGAGACCGGTTATCGCAGCGTGGCGATCACCGTCGATCACGTTTGGCTCGACCCGTACGCGGACGATTTGACGGCCCGACTGGACCACACCGCCGGCCGGCTTGCGGAATTGAATCTTGATTGCGTCATCGAAACCGGCGCGCGGTTTCTGCTCAATCCCCGCATCAAGCACGAACCGACGCTGCTCAGCCCATCCCCGGAGGAGCGCGCCGTGCGGGTCGATTTTCTCTGCCGCTGCGTTGATATTGCCAAGACTCTGAAAGCGGGGGCAGTCTCATTTTGGTCGGGAATCCTGCGCGAGGACATTTCGGTCGACGCCGCGATGTCTCGGCTGACGGATGGCTGCCGGCAGGTTGCTGACTATGCCGCTTCGAAGGATGTCTTGCTCGCGTTCGAGCCGGAACCGGGGATGTTCATTGAGTCGTTTGATCAGTTTGCGGAGCTTTCACAGCGAATCGACACCGATCGATTCGGGCTGACCGTCGATATCGGCCACGTACAATGCGTCGAGCAGCGGCCGATCGCCGATTATCTGCGGGAGTGGAGCGACCGCATTTTCAACATTCACATCGAAGACATGTGTCGCGGCGTGCATGAACATTTGCGGTTCGGCGAGGGAGAAATCGACTTTCCGCCCGTGGTGGCCGCGCTCATGGAGATCGGCTACACGGGGGGCGTGCATGTGGAACTGAGCCGCCACAGTCACATGGCGCCGGAGGTTGTGCGGGAGTCGTATGAGTTCTTGAGCGGTTTGTTGGATGCAACGCTTGGTGGAGCGGTGGGCTGACGGTGAGGGTTGCCACGAAGCCCAGCCTCTCTCTGATTCGGAACTTTGTGCGATCGCGCTTAGCTCAACAGCGTTGACTTCTCTTTCCTGGATCTCGAAATTCGAGGTAAGATTCGCGGCTGGTTAACTGGCCGTCAATTGATTCTGAAAGTTCACGGACGTTCCGCCGTGAAGTAACTTTCGGAAGTACTCTCGGGCGGGTTGGAATTCCTCGAATACAGGGACGGTTAAGATGATTCGCACGAATCGTTACATCACGATCTTAGTAATCAGTCATCTTTTCGTATCTGTCCCGGCAGCTGAGTGTCAGGAGAGCCGGCAAAACAGCCCCGGTTCGAATAGCACGGAAAACATAAATGCAGGTAGGAAGTCGACGCTACAGTGCAAGAAACTCTCGACTGCAAAAGATGTCGGAGAGGTCAATAAGATTTACAAGGAGATCTTCAAGGGCGTCTCGCGCAGAGAGTTGATGAAAATGCGGCAAGATCAACAGACCGGAATCGCTCTTTACGCCTTTTGCAAGAGTTTTCAACTTGATCGAGGACGCCCCACTGCTGTGGCTCGATCCAACTTTGAACGATTCTTCGGATTCCTTGAAGGACGGACAGGACTGGTCTGCCCCGATTTTTGGGCAGCAAGTTTTGTCTTACGCCATGCCGATGTGGAATCAGTCGATTTTCGAAACGCAGAAGCCCGATATCTTGCGTTTGACTTTCTCAAACTTGAAAACGAAGCATTGGGCCTCAGTGCCGATGATCCCGGAATACTGTGCATCCATCGAGCTTCTGAACAAGAGACGTTCAAGTCCGAACGCGGACCGAAATTGCCCAAAAACACGCGAATCCTGAATCACCACATAATGGTGGACCGCGATTCGATACCGATTCACGCCAGCTTTCGTCGTCTGCTGGAATCAGAGGATCCAGAAACGTCGCTGCGACTGGTGATCGATGAAGATTTCGCATTTGCTGCCATATATGACGACGAACCGACGACATTTCCACTCGTTCGGCTGGATCGCAAGACAGGGCAAGTCCTATGGCAGAAATCGGTCCGCGCCGAAGAACCGCAACATAAGCATGGGCCCAATCTGCGGCGGCTTGGTGGCTGTTCGCCTCCCCAAGACGTGTGGATCGTTCAGAGTTCCGGGATTGTCGCCGTCTTTGGAGCGACTTCTTGGTCACACTATCTCGAAGTGTTCAACTCCGATGATGGCCAAAACGACTTCCGATTCTTATTTCCAAAAGGAGAATGACCGGGATTTAACGGGGTTTTCCGTAAATCTCGGTTTTGATCGACCTGTTTCTGGAAATCTGTGCTCGGAATTGCGTAATTAATAGATGACACGACATCGCCTGCTTCCAACGGGCGACGCTGCGCTTGCGGATTCCGCTAATCTTCTCGGCTCAAATCATGAGGAGTCGCCGTGATGGCTTCACGAATGCTGGTGTGCTTGTGTTTGGCGGCAATTCTGCCCTGCCCGGCCGCATTGGCCGATCCGCAGCCGGCGGAGCCGGAGTACGAGCATCTGGCAGTGGCGACAGACGCGAACGGTCCGTGGACTTTTCCGAAAACGGCTGATGAACTTCCCCAGCAGCGGTTTTTCGTGCGGAGCGGGCCCGCGGCGGTGAATCGGCTTGAGCTGCAGGGTCTGGAATTGTTTGTCGCGGCGTCAACGCGGTTGTCGGTCGATGTCGGGGAGCGGCTGATCCGTCTGGAGAGCGGCCGAGTCGCGGTTCAGACGCTGGAAACAGACCGCTGGAAAATCGAACTTCCCGAGGCCGGCCTGTCGATGTTGCCGGGGGCGCGGGTGATGGCGACGGTCGCGCCCGGCGGAAAGCAAACGGTGCATGATATTGTGGCGGGGGTGACGATTCGGCTCGGCGAGGTCTCTGTGAAGCTCCACGAACCGCAGAAGGTCGAGATTCAGGGCGGGAAATGGAAAAGTTCGCTGTTGCCGCCGCCGGCGGAATCACAGGCGCTGCTGGAGTGGACTAAGACGAAGAAACGAACGACGCAGGGCATGGGACAGTTACTTGTGGAAGATGCCCAATCGGGCAGCACGTATCGTCTGAACATCGCCCGCTATCACGTGAACATCGTGCTGCAACCGCCGGTCGCGCTCGTGCAAATCGACCAGTCGTTTTACAACCCGTTTCTCCGCCAGAAGGAAGGGACGTTCGTCTTCAATCTTCCCGAAGGGGCCTCAGTGAGCCGCTTCGCTATGTATACTGCTCCCGACCGGCTGGTTGAGGGAGAGTTGATCGAGTGGAAAAACGCGCGGCGGATCTACTCGTCAATCGTGCGCTCGATGCGCGATCCTGCGATCTTGGAGCAGATCGGCGACAATCTGTTCAAGATGCGCGTGTTTCCGATTTTCGCGCAGGATACCAAGAGGGTGTTGTTGGACTACACCGTGCCGCTGACCGACGTCGACGGGCAATATCGCTTTGAGTTGCCACTGCTCTCGGATCTGGAACCGATTTGGGATTTTCGCGCCCAAGCGACATTTCCGAAGGAAACGAAGACGTGGAGATCGTCCATAAGTGGACCAGAAGTGGATCAACCGCGCGCGTCCGCAAACAACGGTGGAGTTGCGCCACAAAAAGCGGATAAGAACGTGTTTGATCTGCAGCTTGAGAACTACAAACCCGACCGCAATCTTGCGCTTGAGTTCAATGTCGGCGATCGCGAGACACCGGAGATTACCGAACAAAGTTTCATCCCTGCGAAGGAAATGGAGTCGGACGATCGGCGGCCCTATTTTATGGTTTCGGTTCCCCCGACGGCGGTTGAGTTGCCAGAAATCGAAGACACGACAGCTCCGGCGGACTTGTTGATTCTGGCGGACACCTCCGGCGGGATCGACAAACCGGCAGCGGTTTACGCGGCCGTGCGGACAATTGTCAAAAACCTGCGGCCGACGGATCGTGTGCGAGTGGCGGGCGTCGACGTCGCGATGCGGCCGCTCTGCGAAGAGTGGCTGCAGCCGAACACGCCGGAGTTAAAGGAAGCGTTGTCGAGATTGCGGTCCCAACTGTTTCTGGGAAGCAGCGATTTGGTCGCGACGTTTCGCGCCGGAAATCAACTTTTGCAGCAATTGCGCGAAGACAACTCCTCGCGTCGGCAATTCTTGGTCTACGTGGGGGACGGCGAACTGCGGGAATCGCTGGAAGAGGTAAAGTCGTTGCCGAAGTTGCTCGCCGAAATTCGCGAGTCCGGGACGCGGTTTGTCGCTGTCCTGACCGAGACGAAAGAGGCCGGGTTGGGCTTACTGGAGTTGCTCGCGCGCCGTTCCGGCGGCCAGCTGTTTGATCTTGCGGCCGACCCCGATTCGGACGGAAAAATGTTCCGCTGGCTGCTGTCCGGCCTGAACGACCGCTGGCGTGTTACGGCGGAAGGGCTGAAGAACGCCGATGAACAATTGTTCTGCAAGAACATCTGGCAAGACGACCGCGCATTGCAGGTCTTCGGACGGGCCGAAAAAGCGGGCCCGATCTCGTTCCGGCTCAGATTCGAGAAGAATGGAGAGGTTGTCACACGGGAATGGACGATTGCTCTGAAACCGGACAAAGAGAATCTCTATATCGGCCGGCTGTGGGCACAGCGAAAGCTGGACACGCTAAGCCGTCTGCTGGGCGGCGCGGAAATGCTGGCTGAGGCGGACGGCAATATCGCGGCCGATGCTGACGACAACATCGTCAAGAGCGAGATTCTGGAGCTTTCCCAGCGATGGAGTCTGCTGTCGCCGTTGACGGCGTTTTTGGTGTTGGAGAAGGAAGAGGACTATGCCAAGTGGCAGATTAATCGCCGCACGCGTTACCGTTACTGGAAGCCGCCCGCGGCACTGCCTGTGGCGGCGCTGCCCAAGGACTGGGTCAAACGCGCGCCGCAGTTGGCCAGCCGATTTACCGCATCAAGCCACTCTGAATACAACCACGTGGCCGACTTGCTCGAGCAGGCACGTGAGGCGCTTGAAGCCGGTTTTCCCGACGAAGCTCAGGCGTATCTTGAGGCGGCGGCAATGAATCCGGGAACGCTCGAATCTGCGGAAATGCGGACGTTGCGCGAACAAGCGGCCAAGCTCCAGGCGAAGTTGGCGCCGCGGCGGGCGCGACAGAAGCTATTGGCAACGCTCGGAGCACAGCGATTCCTGTTGGAACGCCACAGGCTCCCCGCACGACTGATCTCCTCGCCGGCGCTCAATCCGTTGCTTTCATTTCCAGCGATGAGCGACGAGTTTCGAAAACGGCATCCGCACGCCACGATGCTGGTTCGTCGAACCGAAGTCGAGAAGACGAATCCGACGCTCGTTGAGTTTGTCAATTGGATCAAGCAAAAAACCGGATTGCCGATGCACATTAATCAGCCGGCACTTAACGACGAAGGCATCGCCCTCCGCTCGTCAATCAATCTGGAGGGCATCCGCAGCATGTCCTGGCGGAATCTGCTTTATCATGGGCTCAAGCAACTGCAGATGACCGCGGTTCCCCGGAAGGACCAGATTGAGATCACGACTACAATCGCCGCCGAAGAAGTGTTGGATGTGCGGCTGTATCCGGTGGCAAGCCTCTACCTGCCGGAGCAACCGCCGACGTTGGAGGAGATGGCCAATCCGTATTTGGATTTTGATGAAGAGTGGAGGCGACAAGTCGAACGCAAGCTGGGGCGGCCGCTTAACGCGGAGTTTGATCGGACGCCGCTAAAAGATGTCGTCCGGCAGCTCAGCCGGCAATTGAACGAAAATGTCGCGCTGGATGAGCCGGCGTTGAATGACGAGGGCATCGCGATCGATGTCCCGGTGACCTTCGAAGGTCGCGAACTGGCGGCCCGCGAACTGCTCGCGCTGATGTTGAAACCGCTGCAGCTTCAAGCGGTTCCCGATCGAGAGTTGCTCCGCATCACAACGTCCATTGCGGCGGAAGAAGCGTTGGAAGTTCGCCTGCATGGCGGCGCTGGATTGGTATTTCAACTCGACACGCCGCGGTGGGTCCGAAAAGGAAAAGGTGGGTTAGGAGGACCTCGATTTGGCGCTGCTTTCGGCGGCTTCGGCGGAGGGGGATTTGGCGGCGGCGGATTTGGTGGCGGCGGAGGTTTCTTCGGAGGGGGCGGCCAAGGAGCGGGAGAGGTTGCAATCGACGACGGGGCACTGTCGGGACTGTCAGAGACATTGACCCCGCCGCGCGAGGAGGACGAACAACAGACGGCCGATGAGTCGGACTACGAATCATTGAATGAGCCGGTGAGATCGCACGACAGAAAGTTAGTACGAAGAACTGTCGACTACGATGAAACTGCCGAATTGGTGACATCAACCGTTGCCCCCGACAGTTGGGAAGACGTGGGGGGGCCGGCGACCATCGCGTTTTTTGAGCCGACACTCGATTTCGTGGTGAGGCAAACGATGGAGGCTCACCGTGAAATTGAGAAGTTTCTCAAGAAGATCCGCACGTTCCCGATTGTGCGTACTCGGTCGGCTAAAAAACAACCCGCGACGCTGCGGCGAATCCCGCAAATTGAGTTTGACGGGTCGGAGCTGGACGACTTTATTGAACTGATCGAGTCGACGATTGCCCCCGATTGCTGGGAAGCGGTTGGGGGACCCGGCGTGATCACTGAAATCGATGAACGGATGGTGCTGGCCATACGACAAACTCCAGAAGTCCATGAAGAGTTGGATCGCTTGTTGACAGAATTGAAACGACGGCGTTATGGAGCCATGTTCGGCATTCGCCCTTGGGAAACTTTCGCAACGGACGACCACGGTGCGTTCTTGGGGCGGACGCAAATCCGCAGCGGGTTGCGGTCGACGGAACTACCCGAAGCGGATGCGGACGAACTGCAATTGCTGACGGTTCGCCGCGAACCGGTGAATGCCGAGCGCGTTTACGAATACGCTAAGTCCCCCGCTGACGCGAGGCAGGTCATGCGGGTTCGGCGATTTGGCAATCGGATTGAAATTCGCGACGACGACCTGTGGCTGCGGATTGACGGCGACGATGCCGCGTTGGCCTATCCGGGACTCGGATTGGTGGAGATCGGCGAGTGGGGCGAAGAACTTCGCCGCCGGCTTGACGCGAGATTTCCCTGGATGCCACACCGCACGAACCAAGAATTAGCCCGCATGTTCGAGGTCACCGCCGCCGGTGAAGATGACGCGTCGGTCACGCTGAGACTGGGAATGCCGCAATCGGAGGATTCCAGCAAGAACTATCTCGAAGCTCGTTTCTCTCGTGCCAACGGAATGCCGCTTCAGTGGCGCGCGGTGATCGGTGGTCAGCCGACGTTACAGCTTGCATTTGACTACGGCGACGATGCCAACAAGGAACCGCGGCTTCAACAAGTCACTTTGAGTCACCCAGACGGGCGAAATCTTGAAAGTTGGCGCGTCACCGGTCACCAGCCGATGAAAGATCCGCTGCCGGGCGTCGACGAGGACTGGACGGAATTCGTGCCGGTCGACTCGCGCGCACGGGGGGGCGGTGCGGCAGATACGGTGAGGCAGGTGTTGGGGCAATGGGAGTCGCACCGCCGCGTGCTGGCTGCCAGCAAGATCCGCCAAGCAATGCAACAACATCCTGAGCGGCCGTTGCTGCAATTCTTGTTCGCATGGACCCGTTCCCAGCAACCGAAGCTTTCCGAGAAACAGCGCGGCGAGATTGTGGAATCGCTGACAGCGGTTTCCCGCCGCGGGATGCATGATTTGGTCGCGATGATCGGGCGGGGCGGGTTTCGTGAGGTGTCTCGCGAGGAGCGGCTGGAAATCTTGCTCGCGCAACCCGTGGAGTCTCGGTCGGCTGAGAACTGGCGCTTGCTGACGGAGACCGCACTGCGGCAAGGCGCGCCGGCGGAGTTGTTGGAAGAACTGCTGGCGCAGGTTCTGGCCATTGATCGTCCGACGTCGATTCCGCTCATCGTCAAGCTGCATTTGGCGCTGGGACGCGACGAAGAGGCGATGCGTGTCGCACGCGAATGGGCTGCTGAAGAGCACATTACGACCGAACAACTGTCGCAAATGATTCAGGAACTGCACCACGCGGGCCAGAAAGAGGCCGCTCGCGAACTGATGGCACAGACGCTGAGCAAACCGGACCTTTCACCTGACGAAGTCTCGTCGCTCGAACGACAACAAGCTGATCTGTACTTGGGAATGCCGCGTTGGCGATTGATGTTGTCCTCCTTAACGAAGACCGAGTCTGGTACTGCAGCGCGGCGGTACGGTTGGCGGGCGCTCAAGCACGAATTGAGTGATCCACAGCACAGCGAGGTGGCGGCCCAACTCGCAGCGGGGTGCGACGACAAGGTTTTGCGGCTGGCGCTACAGTTGCATCAGGCGGAATTGGATCCGAATCCACAGCGCGCGGCCGATCTCTGCTGGACGATCTTCACGTCTGGCCGCCTGCCGGAGAGCAAGCGCGCGTGGGCCGTCATGAAGCTTGCGGAGACAAAACAGCACGCACGAGTCGCCGTGGTTTTGGAAGATCAACTCGCCCGCGAACGTTCACTCAGCCATTGGTTGCTGATTCGTCTGGCGGAAGCGTATTCCGGACTGGGCCGAGAAATGGATGCCCGCCGAGCACGCTCGCATGAGTTGGAGCGGCGGGAGGAAGCTTCCCCGTGGGAGAATAACGGGTGGGGCAACCGCGGCGGCGGATTTTTCTGAGTGGTGTTGCGTTCAACGGAGCAATCAATGCGAAAGTACGAATTGTCATGTAACGCCGTTGTCTTGCGGTGCTTCGTGCTCTTTATCATCTGCTATGGGACGGCGTGCCTTCCTTACAAATCACTGGAGACGTCGCCCAGAATGCGAAGCCTGAACCGCATGAAGAATGTCGCTCTGGCCTTGCATAATTACCACAATCATTACGGCAGCTATCCGCCGGCGTGGGTCGCCGACGAAAACGGCAAACCGCTGTATAGCTGGCGCGTTCTCCTGTTGCCCTTTTTGGATGAGCGGCCGCTCTATGACAGTTTTCGACTCGATAAACCTTGGGATAGTCCGCACAACCTGAACTTGTCGCTGACAGATTTGAGGATCTATCAGTCACCGGACAACAAACATGGGCCAGGTACGACGAACTACGTGGCGATTCTCGGTGTCGGACCGTGGCAGGGCGCTGACGCGTTGTCAGAGTACGAATTGACAGGCAACAGGGCGACGTCGCTGATGTTCGTCGAGCAGCATGGCGAGAAGATTCACTGGGCGGAACCGCGCGATCTGGATATCTCGACGTTGCCGCTCAGAATCAACGACCGCTCCGGCCGCGGCATCGGGTCCCCCAAGGGCGGGAAAGCGGTTGTCGCTTTTCGGGATGGCCGGGCCAAGTTCGTTGATGAATCACTTGAGCGAGACAACCTGGTGAAAATGCTGGGAGGACCAACCGGTAAGCCATTGCGCAAAAAGTGAGGCGAGCGGAGTTTTTGCGTGTTCTTCGCTGGCAGCGATACACAGGATTTCCGACAATAAGGCGAAACCCTGATTTCGCGTCTCGCACTCCAGAAAGAATTCGCATGACACCGCGTCTCCGCTCGAAGATGGCAGTCCCGTCCGCTTTTGTCATTTGCTTGGCATCTCTGCTGAATGCCTCCTTGGCGGAGGAGTCTTCGGTTTGGACTCCCGGCGATGCCGCCAAAGTGTTGCCAGGCATGATACCGGCGCCGGCCGAGATCCCCGGATTGGGCCGCTGGCAGGCGATGACGTTTCCGGTCAGTACGTACGTCGAGACGGTGCGGTTCAGTCCCGACGGAAAGCACTTTGCGTTCGGCGACGGGCTTTATGTGCGGATTCACCGCACGAGTTCGATGCGGCTCACCGGTGTGCTGGTGGGCCACACGGGGAACGTCAAATCGGTCGCATGGAGCCCCGACGGCCGCATGTTGGCCTCCGCAGGAGAAGACCAAACGGCCCGGATCTGGCAGGCCAGCGGCGTGCCGGGACCGATTCTCAAAGGGCATCAAGGTACGGTCACCAAAGTCTGCTGGCATCCGGAGGGAACTTCGGTGGCCACCTGCTCATTAGACGGCACGATTCGGCTCTGGCAGGCCGACGGGACCGCGGGTGCGGTGATCAAGGGACACGACTCGCCAGTACATGCACTGGATTGGCACCCCGACGGAAAACTCCTCGCTGCAGGGGACGAGAAACAAGTTGTGAGGTTGTGGAACAGCGACGGCTCGCCGGGCGCAGAGCTGACAGGCCACGTGGGCACGGTCAGCGTCGTCAAGTTTAGTCCTGACGGAAGTCAGTTGGCGACAGGTAGCACCGGAATCATATCGGGGCAAAGCAATCAGCATCCTCCGATGGTGCGAGTGTGGACAGCCACCGGCGATGCCGGCCCTGTTTTGAAAGGTCATCGGAATTCGATTACCGACATTGCGTGGAGTCCAGACGGCAAGCAGATTATCACAGCAGCGGAAGGCACTCCGCGCGTGATTCTATGGACAGCGGAAGGTCAGGAAATCGGAAAAATGGAACAGGAGACCCCTTCGCCGGCCAATGTGTTTTCGATTGATTGGCATCCCAAGCACGATCTCTTCCTCGCCGGAGGCCGCTTGAGAGTTCGCTATCTCAACATGAAGGGCCGGACCGGCCCCGCCCGGTTAGTTCGATCCGGCGGCTCGAAATTGATGTTTGTCGATTGGAATCCCCAGGACGGCAAGATCGCGGTCGCTGGCCGAGACGGAAAGATCGACATTTGGTCGTCCGATCTCTCATCCAAACGCCGGATCGACGCCTTTCCCTCCCCTGTCAACTGCGTGCGCTGGAGTCCGGACGGCCGGCATTTGGCATCGATTGCGTATCAGACCTTGAAGATTTGGGATTCAGAAGGAAAACAAGTTCGCGAGTTTCCCATAGAGGGCAGTGTAAGTCGCGATCTGCAATGGTCGGCCGACGGCAAGTTGCTGGCTGCCTGCACGCGCTTTCGGGGAAATGTCTACGTGTTCGACATGGATCGCCAGATCCTGCAGTTTGCCGATCACGACGGGCAGATTCACGGTGTGGGGTTCAGTCCCGACGCCAAGACGCTGGTCACCGGGGGCGGCGACTCGACGGTGCGCATCTTCAATCTCTCCGAGGGATCAACCTCGGCGACAAGCCGAAACGTGATGGAAGTGCTCAATGACGGTCACGTCGACTGTTTAGGATTCAGCCCCGATGGAAAATGGATCGCTTCGGGACACAATACGACGCTGCGGCTTTGGAAGCCCGATGGAACTGCGGAGAAGGTGATACCCGCCGTCTCGGCGTCGCTGATGCGGTTGGACTGGCGTTCTGACAGCGGCGCCATCGCCACAGCAGGCTGGGACACGAGCGTTAAGATTTGGAATCCGCAAGGTAAATTGCTGCGAACGCTGCCGTCACACTCAGCGCCCTGCTGGGGCGTCAGTTTTAGCCCCGACGGAAAGAAAATCGCGTCCTGCGGCTGGGACGGCATGCTGCGTGTGATGGACGCCGAAACCGGCGACGTGCTGTCGTTCGCAAATTATGTGTCGGACAGTGTCGAGGTTGAAAATGACGCTGTGCGAGGATCGCGTACTGTGGAGTTGTTACAAGCTCCGATGAGTTTCAATCGCGCCGGTCAGCTACTGACGGGTGATTCCAACGTTTTGGAAATGCGGCTGGTGTACTTGGTCGAACAGGCCAACGGTGCCATGAAGATCTATAAACCGTCGCAGTTTTTCGCCAAGGTGGAGGGGGCTTCGCTCGCACGGACGGAACCGCACGGCAAGAATTAGACGAACAGTTCTCGACTCTCAACACCTGACCTGACGATATGGCTGACTCTTTCCTTTGTGTGCAGACAGTCTCCGGCGTCGCCCGGCTGACTCTCAACCGTCCTGAAAAACGGAACGCGCTCACTCGGGCGCTACTAACCGACCTGCTGGTGCAAGTTCGCAAAGCGGCGGCGGACGATGCGGTGCGAATTGTCGTGCTTGATTCCACCGGCGACGTATTCTGTGCGGGGATGGATCTGGCTGAAATGCAGGAAGTGGCGCTGAGTCCGGAGCCTGAGGAGTTCTGGCGACAGGATTCGCAACTCTTTTGCGACGTGCTGAGTGCGTTGTTTGAGGCGCCAAAGCCAGTGGTTTGCGTCGCGCAGGGACCGGTACTAGCGGGCGGCGTCGGTTTGATGTTGGCCTGCGACATGGTGCTGGCGGCAGAGACGGCTCGTTTTTCGCTGCCGGAGCCGCGGCGCGGTATAACGGCGTCGATTGTAACGCCGCTGTTGGCCTATCGCGTCGGCGCTGCGCGGGCCTCTGCTCTGCTGCTCTCCGGCGAGTCGTTTTCAGCGGCCCGCGCATTGGACAGCGGACTGTGCCACGATGTCGTGCCGGCAGAAAAGCTCCATGAACGGACCGAAGCACTGACGGCGTCGATTCTCACCGGATCACCGATGGCACTGGCAGAGAGCAAGCGGCAATTGATCGATTCGGCCGGCGCGGAGATCACAGCGCAATTGCAAAGGGCGGTTGAAGCGTCCGCGGTTGCTCGGGGAACCGACGACGCGCGCGAAGGTTTGGCGGCGTTTTTGGAAAAGCGGTCACCGAATTGGCAGCCCGAAGCCTAAGTTCTCGATTGTCGCCTTTCAGACACAATCAATCGCATCGCAAGAATGCGCGGGTCGTTCGCAATTCAGGCACCGGCAGGATTGAGGCCTTCAAATAGCCCGCTTCCAATGCGGACCATGGTTGCCCCTTCTTTGATGGCGATTTCGAAGTCGCCCGACATGCCCATCGACAATTCCGGCAGTGAAAGGCGGCCGCGAAGCTGTTGTTCCGCGTCGTCACGGAGACGGCGCAGAGCGGCGAACGTCTCCCGCGCCTCTTCAAGATCGCGCGTTCCCGGCGCCATCGTCATTAGGCCTTGCAGCTCAACGTGAGTGCAGACGGTTGCCGTTTCCCAGACCACCGGCAGTTCCGCGGGAGACAGCCCCCCTTTGGACGGCTCGCCGCTGACGTTAATCTGCAGCAGCACCGGAACTGTCAGCGACAGTTCCGCCGCAACCCGGTCGACGGCCTGCAGCAGCTTGACGGAATCGATCGTATGAATCAGCGAAGTCAGCGGCAGGACTTTACGGATCTTGTTCCGCTGCAAATGGCCGATCTGGTGCCAGCTGACTGAGTCGTCGAATTGTTCGGCCCGCTGGAGGAGCTGTTGAGGTCGCGATTCGCCCAGATCACGGACTCCGATCTCGAGCAAATCGCGGACCCACGCCAACTCGGCATATTTGACGACGGCGATCAGTTTGACGGAGCTTGCTTCGCGCCCGCTCGCCTGACAGGCAGCGGCGATTCTGTCCTGCACGGAAAGCAAGTTGGTCCGAATCGTTTCGAGAGCTGTGGACATGCGCGGCTTTCAGTCAGCAGTAATCCGCCAACCGCACCGGGACGCGCTGCGGCCCCCAGTCGCCCGGCTGTTGCTCAAAGACTCCCGCGCAGGGAGTTCCACACGACCGGCATCGGCCATGGGCGTCGAGATTCCACTGCAGCAATTTGTACCAATCCCGTTCAATCAGCAGCCGGCGGCAAACGTGGCAATAGGTGCTGCCGCCGTCGGCATCGTGCACGTTTCCGGTATAGGCATAGCGGACTCCATTCTTGATGGCGATACGCCGCGCTGTCGACAGAGTCGCCTCGGGCGTACGTGGCCGGTCCAGCAACTTAAAGTCGGGATGAAACGCCGTAAAGTGCATGGGAACATCCGGCCCCAATTCGGTGGCTACCCACTGCGTCATTTGTTCCAACTCGTCTTCCGCGTCGTTCTCTCCCGGGATCAAGAGATTGGTAATTTCGAACCAGACGTCGGTTTCGTGCTTTAGATACTGCAGCGTCTCTAACACAGGCTGCAGGTGACCGGCGCAGACTTTGGAATAGAATCTCTCGGTGAACGCCTTCAGGTCAACGTTGGCCGCGTCGATATGACGGAAGAACTCCCGGCGCGGCTCTGCGCAAATCTCGCCGGCGGTCACGGCGACGGTTTTGATACCCGCCTCACGGCAAGCCTGCGCGACGTCGACGGCATACTCCATAAAGATGATCGGGTCGTTATACGTGAACGCGACGCTCCGGCAGCCCAGTTCTTTTGCCGCACGGGCGATCGTCTCCGGTTGCGCCGCATCGGCCAGCGTATCAATTTCCCGCGACTTGCTGATGTCCCAGTTCTGGCAGAATTTGCAGCCCAAATTGCAGCCGGCCGTTCCGAATGACAAAACCGACGTTCCGGGAAGAAAATGGTTAAGCGGCTTCTTTTCAATCGGATCGATGCAATAGCCGCTGGAGCGGCCGTAGGTCGTCAGCACGATCTGTGCGTCCTGACACATTCTGACGAAGCAGAATCCCCGTTGCCCTTCGTGCAGCGCGCAGTAACGAGGGCACAAATCGCATTGAATCCGACCGTCGTCGAGGCGGTGCCAATACTTTGTCGCAACGGTCGCCGACGGTTCCGGCTGCTGCATCGCGCCCCCCTATTCAACAGAGGATTCCCACCGGGACTGCGCAAGACTCATGGCTCGACGGAGCTGATTGGGCTGAACGGTTGCTCAACGATCTTACCGATCCGGCTTAGGCTCCGTGAGAGTGATCTCACAATTCGGCATTTCTTGTGCCAAACGATCCCTTGCTTCTTGACTGATGGTCCGTTTGTCCAATTCCAATTCTTGCAAGCCCTTCAACTTTCCGAGCGGCGACAGTGACTCGTTGACAACCAGCGTTCCCCAAATCTTGACTCGCTTCAAATTGGGGATACTCTCAAGCGCGCTCAGTTCGCCCTTGGTCTGCTCGATCGTTTCTTTCGTAGGCTGGGCTCGATCGGTCGAATTGCTCGGGTCGGCGGCAAATGCCAAATCCAATTCGCGCAGTTTCGGCAAACCTTTGAAGTGTGCCAATGCCGCAGGAGTGATCTTTGCGCCGCTAAGCCGAGCGAACTCCAGATTCTGTGCATTCTTGAGAACAGCCAATCCGTCGTCCGAAAAATCACCGAGAAGCGTGACTCTCTTGAGATTCGGCAACTTAGCGACATGGCTTACGTCGCCATCGGTTGCATTGCCCCCGATAGAGCTAAAGTCTTCAACGGACCTCAAATTACTGACAAATCCCAATCCATTTGGGAAATTAGTGCCTGCGGCAAAGAAATAGGTGGCGCCGGTCAAGTGGGCGATTGGTTCGATCTCGTCCGCGGTCAACTGATCCTTCATCGAGATTTGAATTCGTGTCGCCCGATTTGGCGGATCAAGCAACAGGTTCTTTTCGTCAACCTGTTTCTCGTCGAACTCCGTTGAAGCGACATCGACGAGGATCTGACCGTCGTTCTGCCTACGCTTCATCGCCAATTGCTCTTCGAAGTTCGATCCCTCCAGGGCCTGATCCAATTTCGCCAATCCGGCATATGTGACCGCTGATCCGGACGTATCGAGCTTGATCAGACGTTTGAGCGCGGACAGTTTTTCGATTCCAGCGTCCGTGACCGCGGTCTCGGTCAGCGACAACTCGCGGAGTTTTTCGAGTTTCACAATCTCGTCGATTGTGCTGTCATCGATCTGCTTGCCCGATAGCTTCAGGCTGCGGATCCAATCGCTTTCGCAAATGGACTTGAGATCGTCCGTCGTCGCCTTGCTGCCCGTCAGATCGACCCGCCACAAGACTTCCTGGTTCTCTCCGGCACCGAGTTCGCGAACGACCCGGTTGCTATCCGGGGAAGGCTCGCCGGAGAGTCCAATTTTTTTAACCGTTCCGCCCAGCGATTTGACGAGCTTCCGCACCTCGTCTTTCTTGGTCACATAGGAATTGGCCTGCGTATACGCCCAGCCCAGCCACCCGCCAAGTATTAAGCCGATGACGAGAACCACGATAATGACCGCCCGATTCGAACTGGAGTTCGACTCCGCCGGGCCGCTCGAATTCTGTTCAGACATTCCGATTCGCTCCGAAGTTGTATAAATCCGTTGGATAAAGACCCAGTGCCTTGGCAGGCCTAGTTTTCGAAGGATATCCAGAGGAACGCCGCACCAACCGTATGTGGATTCGTGCTTCTGTTCTCGTTGAATCGTCCGAATTCTAAGTCTTGACGCCCCACCTGTGTTTACTATTCTGGCATTGAAAAGGGCCTATTTTAGTGAAACAGAATCAAAATCGCTATCATCAGGCACGCGGAAAAACGTCCGAGAAATTACATCGCGGGCGATTCAATCAGCAATCCGGCAGTCTCGCGATGTGAGGACTGCTTGAGACGATCGGGAGAACGATTCATGTCGTCCTATCCGGGCTCCAAGACGAGGTGGTTTTGGGTTTTTACACTGCTCGCTCTCGCGACCGAGCCGATTTTTGCCGCAGATCCTGCACAGGAGCTTCTCTGGCCGAATGGGGCCCCCGGAGCGGTCGGCGCCGACACGGCGGACAAACCGACTGTGGCGTTCTTTCTCCCTGAGCAGACAAAACTTAACGGCGCAGCGGTCATCGTTTGTCCCGGCGGAGGTTACGGCGGGTTGGCGGCAGACTACGAAGGCGACGACGTGGCCCGCTGGCTGAATTCGCTGGGGGTTACCGGAGTGGTGTTGCGTTATCGATTGGGTCCGCGTTATCGCCACCCTGCCCCGCTGCAGGACGCCCAGCGTGCGATTCGCACAGTTCGCAGCCGTGCCGACAGACTGGGAATCGATCCGCAGCGGATCGGCATCCTGGGATTCTCAGCTGGAGGACACTTAACATCCACGGCAGCCACCCACTTCGATCGAGGCGATCCGCAATCGCCCGATCCGATTGAACGCGTCAGCTGCCGGCCCGACTTTGCGGTGATGTGCTATCCGGTTATCTCGATGACCGAGCCGTTTACGCACAAAGGTTCGCGGCGGAACCTGTTGGGAGAGGATCCACCGCAGCGTTTGCTGGATGAACTCTCCAGCGAAAAACAGGTCACTGCTCAGACACCGCCGGTTTTCTTGTGGCATACGACGGGCGACAAGGCCGTGCCTGCCGAAAACAGCATCGCATTCTACTTAGCCTGCAAGAAACATAAGGTTCCCGCAGAGCTCCATGTTTTTGAAAAAGGCCGGCACGGATTAGGACTGGGGAAACCAGACCATGCGGCTTCCGCTTGGCCGGAGTTGTGTGCCGCCTGGATGAAAGAGCGCGGCTTGCTATCCCGCCGAGCAGAAAACCGTTGAATGACTTGTCCACTTGCGGCCGATCTTCGTTGACGGTACATAGACGAATCGGTCAATCCGCCGCAAGCCGCGTCGCGAAAGGCAATCGACGCGGAGCAACCTCCGCCTGAACGGCGTGTTTCGGTCTACCAATACTCTTCAATACTGAACCACTCATGCAAGATACGTTTTCCGAGGAATATATCGAAAAACTGCGGAAACGACATTACAACGCGACGGTCTCGCGGTTGAGGCTGATCCATGATGAGCTGATGGTCATCAACATTCAGCCCGACGATCCGCTCCCCGAGTTCCAAGGCGGACAATACACGATTGTCGGTCTGGGGAATTGGGAACCCCGTAGTCCCGACACGCAGGTGGAACATCTCAGCGAATCGGAACGCGAAAAGCTGGTGAAGCGCGCGTATTCGATTTCGTGTTCGCTGCTCAACGGCGAGAACTTGCAAACGGCCGGAGAACGGGGGTATTTGGAATTCTATATCGCCCTGGTCCGTGTCGCCGACAAGAAACCTCCGGCGCTGACGCCGCGGTTGTTTCAATTGCAAGAGGGAGCGCGGTTGTATCTTGGTCCCAAAATCACCGGTCACTACACGTTAGAGGCGGTCCAAGACGACGACGACGTGCTGTTTCTGGCAACGGGCACCGGAGAGGCACCTCACAATGCCATGTTGGCGGAGTTGCTTAGCCGGGGGCATCGCGGCCGAATTCTCAGCGCCGTTTGCGTCCGCTATCGCAGCGATTTGGCTTATCTGGAAACGCATCAAAAACTGACCGAGCAGTTTGCAAACTACTCATACTGCCCGATGACGACCCGCGAACCGGAGAATGTCGACACATCGCATCCCAACTTTGTGGGCAAGGAATACCTGCAGGAGTTTATCTCGTCAGGCAAATTGGAAGGGACGCTCGGTTACGATCTCGATCCCGCCCGAACGCACGTTTATCTGTGCGGCAACCCGGCGATGATTGGGATCCCGACGGTTGAGGAGGGCCGCAAGGTCTATCCGGAGACGACCGGCGTGATTGAGCTTTTGGAAGGCCGCGGCTTTGCCGCCGATCAAACCGGCCAACCGGGCAATATTCATTTCGAGAAATACTGGTAAGTTGGCCCCTTTGCGGTCATGATGGGCGCTTTCATTTTTGCATTGACTCATCGATGATTGAAGGCCGCAGACTCACATGGGCAATTTCTTCACGCCGCTCGATTTGGGCATTTTCTTTGCAACCTTAGCGGCCGTGATGGGGATTGGTCTCTACGCCGGCCGCAAGGAAGAGACATCGAGCGACTACTATTTGGCGGGCCGCAACGTCCGCTGGTGGGGAGTCGCCGGTTCGATCTTCGGCAGCAACGTCAGCGCCAACCATATGGTGGGCATGATGGGGGTCGGCTTCAGTTTCGGTTTCGCGCAGAGCCACTATGAACTCGGCGCGATTGCCGGATTGATGCTGCTCTGTTATGGATTTCTGCCGGTCTACCGCAAGCTGAATCTGTATACGCTCTCCGAATACTTGGAGAAACGCTACGACGAGCGAAGCCGCATCAGCTACGCCCTAATCATGCTGATCATTATGGTCGGCGTGCATATGTCGCAAGGACTGTACATTGGCGCTCGCTCAATCTGTCTCGTGCTGGGTGGCGACGCCGTCGTCAAAGTGAACGAAGGTCTCAACACCAATCTGCAGGTGAGCTCGGAATACTATGTCGGATTTGTGATCGCGCTG
Source organism: Planctomycetales bacterium (assembly GCA_028285345.1). Classification (GTDB taxonomy): domain Bacteria; phylum Planctomycetota; class Planctomycetia; order Planctomycetales; family Planctomycetaceae; genus Symmachiella. Next base: position 332,619 of record JANQPT010000044.1, on the reverse strand, counting down.
GCTGTGATTGCCGCAATTTACACGATTCAGGGCGGGCTGAAAGCGGTGATCATGACCGATGTGCTGCAATCCGTCATCTTGCTTGTCGCCGGACTTTTGGTCGCGTGGCTCACCTTTGATCGTTTAGGTGGGTGGGGTGAAATGATGCGGCTGGACGCGGAGGCTGGCGACGCTTCTAAGATGCACCTGTACTTACCGGTGAACCACTCCAAACTTCCGTGGACGGGGGTGCTGACCGGTTTGATGGCCATGCACTGCTTTTATTGGGGCACGAATCAATTCATCGTGCAGCGCGCTTTAGGCGCTCGCAGCGACTCAGAGGCACGGTTGGGCATCGTGACCGCCGGCTTTTTGAAGCTGACGATTCCATTCTTCAGCATCTGCGGCGGGATCGCCGCGTATTACCTGTTCAGCCAAAACCTGGATATGACGGTCGAACCCGATGAAGTCTTTACCGAACTGGTAAAGATGATTATTCCCGCCGGTTACGGTCTTGTTGGAATCATTTCCGCCGGCGTGATCGGAGCGATTCTTTCTTCGGTGGACTCGATGATGAACTCGGCGGCAACGATCGTAGCTGTTGACATCTACAAGCGGCATCTCAATCCGGAGGCCGACGACCGGCAATTGATTTGGGTGGGGCGGATTTCAATCGTGGTGTTTGTGGCGCTTGCCGCATTCATCGCGTTGTTCCTGTTGGATCCCAATTCATCCGATAATTTCTTCTTGCAGGTGGCGGACTACCAAAACTACTTTACTCCCGGTCTGTTGGTGGCGTTTGCGCTGGGCATGTTTTGGAGGCGGGGCACTCCAGCCGCCGGCTTTGCCGCCATTATCGCCGGCGTCGTCTTTTCATGGGGCGTCGAATCTGGATACAACCAATATGTCGGCACGTCGCCCGAGTCACCCGTCATTCGGTATCTTGGCTCAGAACTCTGCTTCCTACACCGCGTTGTATTTGTGCTGGGGCTGAGCGCGATCGTCTACGTTATCGTTTCCTTGATGACGCCGCGGGATCCGGAAAAGGAACGCTATGTCTGGACCGATCTGGGGGGGCACAGCCCGGAGGACTTGCGGCACGTATTTTGGGGAATCGGCCTGTCGGTTGCCGTTTTCGCCGTGCTGGGAGGTTTGCTATACAGCGACACGCTCTCTCCCCTGCTGTCGGGAAGTTTGGCGTATCTGTGGACGCTAGTCCTCTTTGTGCGAGCGGCGTCAAAATCGATCGCGCGCCGCGTGGCTGCCGGCGGCTCGGACGCGAAACGCTCGGCGATCATGCTGTGGATCAGTGAAGACCGCTTGTGGGCTGGGTTGCTCAGCGGGCTGGCAGTATTTCTGATGTTCTACTTCAAGTAATCTCGCCGCGGACAATGGCGTCGATGTGCGCCCGTCCATAGCGGGCCAGATGAATCGCGGTATTGTTCACGTAATGCCGGTACGTCCGCGCCAGCCGGGCCTGTTGTCCTTCGTTCAATTCCTTGACCTGACGCGCCGGGCAGCCCGCCCAGAGTGTGTGCGGCGGCACTTTCGTGTCTTCCAGCACAATCGCACCCGCGGCGATGAGCGCGCCGGTCCCGATCACGCAGCGGCTGAGCACCTTTGCTCCAATCGCAATCAAAGCCCCGTCTTCGACGACCGAGGCATGCACGATCGCCATGTGTCCCAGCGTCACGCGGTTTCCGAGGATGCAAGGATAGCCGGGATCGATGTGCAGCACCGATCCGTCCTGCACGTTGGTCTCCTCGCCCAGTTCGATGAATTCGTTGTCGCCACGCAGCACACAGTTGTACCAGACGGAACTGCGGGCCTTCATTCGCACGCGGCCAGTGACGACCGCCCCCGGCGCGACCCAGGCGGTTTCGTCGATGCGCGGAAGCGCATGCAGCGCGTCCCAGTGAGCGTGCACGTCGGGATAAGGGAGTTCCGGTTCGGGCGGCAATTCCCCATCGGGCCAATCGGGATAGACATTCGATTCGGTCATGGCAGATTGTCGTGGTTCGCCTGAGAAAGTCGCGTGGAATTTCTGCAGTTATTTTGAATTGAGTCGCGTGCTTCCGCAACGATCACACTTTGAAAAACTTAACGCAGAGCCGCAGAGACGCAAGGACGCAGAGGACTTGCTCAGGAAGTCGATACGTTCTAGAACCGGCGGCTTGTCAATCTCAGATTCTATATTTCTCTGCGTCCTTGCGTCTCTGCGCCTTGGCGTTAAATTCTTCAGCCGACTGAAGCCGAGGTAAGGACACCCCACAGCGCGTCAGGCATGGTTCATTGAATGGCGCACCTGCGATGACACTGTCTTGTGGTAAACATTTTGGCGAACGCGACAGAGCGTGCCTGACCTACATTTCTTGGCGACTCCCCGCCTCTGCGCCTCTGCGTTAAAGACCTCAGCCAGAAACCGTTAACTGATTCCCAGCAGTTCAAAACTGTCGCGGGTAATCATCCGCTCAATCTCCTCGAAATCCAGCAGCGGCAGCGCCGTTCCGACGAGCATTTCGTTAAGCCCCCGCAGTCCATCCAGCGTGGCGTTGACGGTGGTAAATGGATAGTCGGTCCCGAACAGCAACTTGTCCCAAACTCCGTATTCCTGGACCAGCATCAAGCTGTGATAGAACTGAAACGGCCGGTAATGCAGAGCGCTGATGTCGGCGTAAACGTTGTCGTGCTTGCGAATGACCGCGACGCATTCTCCTTCGTACGGGTGGCCGAGATGAGCCAAGACGATCTTCACGTCGGGAAACCGCGTCGCCACGATGTCCAGATGACGCGGCAGCGTGCATTCCAGCGGCGCCTGTGCGATGAACGTCGTTCCCGTGTGCAGCAATACCGGCAAGCGGTGCTCGGACGCGAACTTCCAGAGGGGATCGAGCAATTGATCGTGCGGAAAAAAGCCGGCGTACATCGGCAGCAGCTTGATGCCACACAGCCCCATCATCTCGAAGCCTTCGCGCATTTCGTCGGTCCAGCGCGGCTGTGTGGGATCGACCGACAGGAACCCGACCACGTCATCGCCGTGCCGCTCGACGTAGTTGGCGACGTAATGATCGTCGACCCACAGTCCGCTCAGCCGGGCCTTGCCGCCGAAGACGACGGTCCGCACCTCGTCCGGCGCGGCCGCTCGGTAATCTTCGTAACGCACCGTAAGATCAAGTTCCACTCCCGCCTTCGCGCGACGCTGTGCCTGACGACGAAAGTCGTCTCCAAAATGGTTGGGAAAGGCCCAAGTGTGGCTGTGGATGTCGAAGATCATGGCGAGTCCCGTTCGTCGTTGCGAGAATGATCAACGGCTCCAGGGAAACGACATCGTCGGCTGGTTCACGTGACGCTTCATCTTCAACACGAGGTCCGTTCCCGCCCCCGGCAGGAGAGTTACTGTCAGCAACGGACCATTGACCGCGGTGACCTTTCCGTCTTGTTCGACCGACACAAACTCGTGCTCACTGTAGCCCCCCGCCTGAATCGTCACGGAGCGCGGCTGCTGTTGATTCAAATTGACGAGCGTCAATACGGTTTCGTCGTCAGTCATCTTTGAGACGAGCGCCGCCACATCTTCAGGCAACCCCGCGCGGCGGCGAACCGGATCGAAGTATCGCAAACGCGAAAACAGTGCCGCCCCTCGCCGGGAGACTTGCAAGCCCCCTTGCATCAGCTGCAGCAATGTACGAACAGAGGCGGGAGCCGGATTGAATCGCATGGGGTCGTCAGCCAATCGCGTGTCGGGAGTGGTCGTGTCGGCCCGCATGCCTTCGATCTTGTTGCGGAGCACGGCAAACTCCTGCCGCAGCGCCCGTTCGGGATAGTCGGGATTCTTGCCGTCTAAGTATTCGAACCACGCATCGCCTGCGACGCGGCGGCGGTCTTCGGGATTCATCGACAGGAAGTAGATCTCGCGGGCGTTGTAGTTGTAGGGCTGCGGCACGTAATTGTACCACCCGTCGTCGCCGTACATGCGAGGGGTCATCACCTGGCCGTCGATTGTTTTTTTCTGGGCGTTCACGAGATCGATCTGTTTCCGCCACGCCTCCAGATAGCGGTCGTCGCCGGTGAGCATGTAGGCATTCATGAAGCCGACGAACCCCCAATAGGTCCGGTTGCGGTGCGCGAGGGCGCCGGTTTGCGGGACGACCACGGTAAAGCCCCAGCCGTAGGTGCCGCCGTACCACTTGCCGTCGGCCGCGCCGCCGATTTTGCCGTCGAGGCCGATATTGCTGGGGATGATGCCGCCGTTCTCCTGCATCCGCTTGTGCCATTCATCGACGTAGCCCAACAGCCAATCGCGATATTTCTGCTCACCGGTCAGCAAATAGGCGTTCAGCGCCAGCGTCGTCGAGAGCAAATTCAGCGGGTGGTCGCCCACGACGTCGTTGTAGTCCTTGAAGTGATCAAACATCTCTTGGTAATTGCGTTCGCCGTGCCGGGGATCGAAGCGATTTTCGATCTCGATCGGGTCGCCCGCCCAGTCGAGCCCCGTCGCTTTGCGCATCAGCGGTCCGCGGCTGCCGTTGATCATGCTGCGAATCACCTTGTGCTGCGGATCATAATTCGGCGCGCCGGGATCTTCGCCCATATAAAACCCGGCAAACCGCCGCACGCGATGGCCGAAGTTGATGTCTTGCGGATCGGAGAGGCCTTGCAGATTGAAGACCGAGATTCCCTCGCCGTTGTGCTGCCAATCGAACATGACGGGAAACTCTTTGTAGTACATGCCGTCTCTGGCGAAGGGAACGTCGACCGTTTTCGCTTTAGTGTACTGCCGCAGATGCCCCTCCCACGCCTTCTTGTACATCTGCAAAACTTTGTCCGAAGCCCCAAGCGCATGCAGAATCGGCCAGTCGTTGCAGTTCTCGATCGCATCATCCGGCCCATCATCGCCACCCCACCGCTCCACGCACAGCAAGTAGCCTCGCTCGTCAAAGTACTTGGCGAAGAACTCCTCACACGCAGCCGCATTCGCCCGCAACAACTCCCGTTCCAAGAGCGCCCAGTTGGGGGGCGTCATGGGCGTTTCGACCTTCAGTTCGACGTCGCCGGCCTTCAGCGGCGAACACATCAATGCCGTGAGAACAACGGCGATTTGGCAGGCAAACTTCATGGTGTTCCTCCAGCGGCACAAAGAAATCTCCAGGATCGTTTCCTTTGTGAATACCGGGAGGCGGACACGATGTCAACTTGCAGTCAGCGGCGCTATCACCAAGCAACCTCACACTGTGACCTCACGTCGACGGAGAGATTGCCGGTGCAGTGAAGTCTCGTTAGGGTAGTAAACGGGATCTGATGACAAGTACTCGCAAGGAATGTCTTTATGCTCACCCGGCGCCGCTTTTTACAATCGTCACTCTGTGCGGGAATCTCACTTTCGACCTTCAGCGGCCGGCCGCGAATTGCGTCCGCGGCATCTGAAACGTTTCGGGTGACCCGCGACGTGCCGGCTAAGCTGTTTGACGGCAAGCGGTGTTGGTGCCATCCCCGGGCGGGGATTGTTCCCGGTGCCGGGAACGATGGCAATCCGCGCGTCGTGATGACGATGAACACGATGCACCTGTTCGGCAGCGATGTGTTCAAAGGAATGTACAGTCTGCAAACCGACGATTTGAGCAAGACGTGGACCGAGCCGGCGCAGCAAGAGACGCTCGCGCCGCGTTATGAAACGATCAACGGCGAAAAACGTCCCGTCGCGGTGAGCGACTTTTCGCCGAAGTGGCATTCGAAGACGCAAAAACTGCTGGGGACCGGCCATACGGTTGTTTACACCCCCGACTGGAAGGTCCGCCGCCCGCGGCCGCGGCACACGTCGTATGCGATTTATGACCTGGCGACCAGCGAATGGCTGCCGTGGAAGAAAATGGACATGTCGCACGATGACAAGTTCAACGATTCCGGCGCCGGCTGCACGCAGCGTGTCGATTTAGAAGACGGCACGATCTTGTTGCCGTTCTATTTTGTGCCGGAGGGCAAGAACTCCCGTGTAACAGTCGCCCGCTGCCGCTTCGACGGCGAGACGTTGAGCTTTGTCGAACACGGCACGGAACTGCACATTGATGACAAAACACGCGGGCTGCATGAGCCCTCATTGGCCCGCTTCGGCGGCGAGTATTTTCTCACGATTCGCAACGACAAAAATGCGTTCGTCACTCGCAGCAAAGATGGTTTGAATTTCGAACCGTTTGAAGAGTGGAAGTTCGACGACGGCAGCCCGCTGGGTAATTACAACACGCAGCAACATTGGGTCACGCATAGTGACGGTTTGTTCTTAGTCTATAACCGCCGCGGCGCGAACAACGACCACGTCTTCCGCCACCGCGCCCCGCTGTTCATAGCGCAGGTCGACCCGCAAAAACTGCGTGTGATTCGCGAGACGGAACAGATTCTCGTCCCCGAACGGGGCGCCCGGCTGGGCAACTTTGGAGTGACCGACGTCAACGAAAACGAAACCTGGGTCACAGTCGCTGAATGGATGCAGCCGAAGGGGGTCGAAAAGCACGGCAGCGACGGCAGCGTTTACGTGGCCCGGATTCACTGGGCCAAACCGAATAAGCTGGTGTGAAAATGAAGGAATGGGTGGCCGCGATTGCGACAGCAATCGGGGTGCTGAAAGCACAGGAGGCCACAATTTCCCCGTTCCGTGCCTGGCGGTTCCGCAAAGCTGTACATCGGTGAAATTGCAGCCTCGTGCAGGCTTCGCCTGCCCCGATTGCGTTCGCAATCGCGGCCACCCGGGGCGTGTTTCAAACCTCCGCTTTGACCGCCTGAATCAGCGCTTTAATGTACCCGTACGAAAACGCAAACCCCTGATGCCCGCCGGGATCTTCGGCGTGTTTCGGCACGTGGTCGGGCATCACCATGTAGGGATACTCCACGTCGCGGAGCGCGCGGGCCAATTGCAGCATGTCCATATCCCCCTCGTCGGGATAGACCTCCTGAAAATCCCCACGCTTGCCCCGGATGTTGCGGAAGTGGATGTTGAAGATTTTGTTCCGCTCGCCGAAGTAATGGATGACGTCGACGATTTCGTTTGCCGGGTCCTGTAGCATTTCGGCCGTGCTGCCCAGGCAAAGATTCAAGCCGTGGTAGGGATTCTCTTGGATCGAGACGAATTTCTTGAGCCCATCCACGGTTCCCAGGACGCGGTTCATGCCTTGGAATCCGCCGGGCGGCGTGCCGGGGTCATGCGGATGGCAGGCGGCGCGGATTTTGTGTTCTTCGCAGACCGGAATCACCCGCTCCAAGAAATACGTGATTCGTTCCCAAATCTCGTCGTCGCCCAATTCCCCGGCGCGAGTCAGCGGCGGATCGGCGACCGCTTCGGCGGCCTTCCAGGTGCTGTAAGTCGAACCGCCGCGGCCGGGGGTACGTTCGGTCCGCAGGACGCCGAGCAGGCTCATGTTGTATTTGACCGCCGGAATGCCGACCTTCGCACAGTTGGCGACCATGATCTGGATGTGCTCGATGTCCCGGTCGCGCTCGGGACTTTTCCCGAGCATGATCGCGCCCCGTTTTTCGCGATCGATATGACTGGAGGAGAGAAACGGCAACGCGACAATATCCAGGCTCACGCCGTGCTGTTCGCACAGGTCGCGGGTCTGCTCCAAATCCTCGACGGTCCAGTAGCCCCGCTCTCCCGGTTTGGGGGGATAGCCGCAAATGTGGTCGACTCCGTGCCGTTTGAAGAACTGCAGCATGCTCGCCGAGGTCGGACCGCGTTGGCAGCCGACGTGCATTTTGACCGGCTTAGCCGGTTTCGCATCCAAATCCTGTGAGTAGGTTGTCACGACAGTCGATTGCTGACAACCGGCCATCGCCGCTACGGAACCGGCGGCGCCCACGGTAAGGAAATCACGGCGTTGCATTGGTCTGCTCCGAAAGGGAACCCCCGGCAGAGCCGGGGGCTAATGAGTTGTCGCTCGTTCTTGATCCCCGTCAACCCCCGGCTCCGCCGGGGGTTTCAGGCGAAATCACCCAATCAATTGGCCGACGCTTGGCGTCGGCGCGGGCGGCCCGGATCCCAAATCGTACAGGCGATGTACCGCAGCGGCTGATCGGCTTCGTGAAAATAGTAAATCGAAACCAATTTCCCGTCCGCGCGCTGAACCGTGCGGGGATAGCCGATGTCCCAACTTCCGCCGTCAGAGCGAAGGCTGAATTCGCGGCTCCATGATTGGCCGTCGTTGCTGGAAAGACGTGCACGCATCCCGTAGGGCGATTTTCGCCAGCCGTAAGTCAGTGCCAGCCGTCCGTCTTCCAGACGTGTCAGCGTGGCGGGGTTTCCGGCGTTGTCGATTTGCGGCTCATCGAGCATGTACCACGACTTGCCGTCGTCGGGCGACAGGAACGCTTCCAGCCACCATTTCTTCTGACCATCAAACGTTCCGCCGCGGCGAATCATGCTCAGGTAACCTGTCTCGCCGACGCGGACCGTCGCCGGCATAATCGCATAGCCGTAACTTTGCGGCGGTTGCTCTCCGATCCAGCCCACCAAGTTCCAGGTGATCCCGCCGTCTTCGGTGCGGATGCAGAGCGGCTGCCCTTCGCTGCCGCTCTTTTTGGCCGCCGCCACGAAGGCGGTCACCCTTTGCTTGCCTTCGACGAGGTAATCGGTGCGGGCCAACAATTCCGGCCGTCCGAACTTGGGCAATTCATACGGCCCTGCCCAAGTGTGGCAGCGATCTTGCGAGACGAAGAATTGATTGCTGCGGAATCTCAATGCCAAGTCGGGATTGGAAAAATCGATCGGTTTCGCCAGTTTTTGCACTGAACCGACCTTGCCTTTCTCATCCAGGAACGACGGCTTTTCAGCTTTCCACGTCTCTCCGCCGTCCATGCTGCGGGCCTGCATCGGACCGGACGGCTTGTCGCCGTCGATGTCGTGTCCGCCGCGGGGATTTTTTTTGTGGTAACCGAGCGTAAAGCCGACGACGATTTCATCACCCCAGTTCCAAATGCCATTGTTGGCAGGCCAACCGGCGAAACGGTCATTCTCCTTGTAGACGACCGTGTGCTGAGTCGGAATGGACTGCGCCGACAAATGCGACGGCGCCGCCAATACGACAACGGCGAGAAGGACGGCGTATCTCATGTTTCGGATTCCTTGTTCAATTGTGGTGGGACGCAAATTTCAATTGTGTGTGAGAACATATGATGTGCTTTAGACGTCGGCCATGACGTCAGCGTAACAGATCGCTTTCGATCATCACAACAGATCAAACATGAGTGGGCGTTTGACGTCATCTCAGCGGCTGAATCTTGATATTCTTGTACCAACAATCCCCTCCGTGATCCTGCAAGCCGATGTAACCCCGGCGGGGGCGGTCGCGGTAGGCGAACTCGAATTTGTGGTTCGACCCGTCGGGCCGCTTCCCTGTTTCGGTCCACATGTCAAGATCCATCATCGTCACCGTCTGGCGGTTGAGCCTGACCTCGATGATGTTCTTGTTACAGGTCAGCACCAAGTGGTTCCATTGGCCGGCGGGCCGCATGTTGTTCTTGTTCGGCTTCACCAGATCGTAGATCGCCCCGGTGTCGTGAAATCCGGCGGCGCGGGTGTCGTCGATGGCGATTTCCAGGCCATTGTAGCCGGAGTCCTTGCCAGGCAGCGGCTCCAGAGGCGACGTACGGAAGAAAACGCCGCTATTGCAGCCGGGACTGATTTTGAAATCGAGCGTGAGAATGAAATCCTCCCATTGCCGCTCGTGGATCAACATATAGCCGCCGCAGCGGTGCGGATTGAGAGCCCCCTGCTCCACCGGCCGCGCGCTCGGTTTTCGCTCGTTGGTGGTCCAGCCATCAAGCGACTTGCCGTCGAACAGCAGAACCCAGCCGTCACGTTTTTCGGCGTCGGTCAACTCGTTGTCGGCCGCCGCGAGCGGAACGGCGACGATGAGAAGCAGGAACATCGCGAGGAATAGACGGTTCACGACAAGGTCTCCCATGCATTGATTGCTCACGGCACTCGACTCGCTTCTGAACTCGACTGTAACAAACGTCCGTCGTGGTTGAAACCGGGCTGCGCGGGTCTATGATGGCATCCAGCACGATCAAACTCTTCAGCTCTGCGCACCTCACGAGGCAAGTGGCATGCAATTGCAGGAACTCACCGACGCCCTCACCACCCACATCCCACCCATCATGCGCTGGGCGGGGACAGTCGCTAAGCGAATGCGGCAGTTTGACATCTCCGTCGAGGCCAAATCGTCAGGAAGTCCCAATACCGACGCGTTGACGTTGGCGGATTTGAGCGTGCAGGAACTGCTCGTCTCATGCCTGCGGGATACCGACCCCCTTTTCCGGCAATGCCGTCTGCAAGGCGAGGAGTCGACGGGCGACTTTGATCGGTTCGCGAGCGCGTCAGAGTTCTCAATTGTCATCGACCCCATCGACGGCACAAAGGGCTATCGCGACCGCGAGGGCAATGCCTACTCGGTAATTCTTTCGCTGCAGACTCCGCAGACCGTCGAATATTCCTTGGTCTACATTCCCGAAGAGGGTGAACAAGGATCTTGGGTCTTTGCGTGCGGCGACACTGTTGCTCTGGGGCCTGATGACCCTCACTTGCCGGCCAGTGACGTCGTGCGCAGCCTGCCGGCGATTGATCCCGCTCAACGTGCCAGCTCAAAGAAGATTTATCTGATCGGCTATCAGGATCAAGATGCGGAGAAAGCGCAGTTGGTCACGGAAGCGGGACTGGAAGGGGTGCTCGCCGAGAACATGGGCGGCTGTCATTATTGGACATTCGCGCAGGGGAACTTCGCCGGCTCGTTGATCCACACGCCGAACATCTACGACTTTCCGGTAGGGATGCACATCGCGCGGATCTTCGGCGGCGATGCGGTCTGGGTCCACAATCGCGAACCAGTGCATCTGCGTGAAACCTGGGTTGATGAACGTGCCGACATGCTCCGCCTACCGGGCATCGTCGCCTGCAGTGTGGACGCCGGTGTTCTCGACACTCTCTGCGAACTGGCCCAGGATTGGAATCCGGTTCGCTATCAAGATTGACAGGTGTGCGACACCAAGTGGCTGCGCGGCGCGGGCTTGGTGGCCTCGACGAGAATTCCACCCATCTTGAGATAGCGGTGCAGCTTGGTGAAATAGAGCTGTTCCCGCCACGGCAATCCGACCTCTTCGCAGATACCGTTGAGTTCGCTGCGATTGTACGTTCGGCATTTCCACGTCCGGCTGACGAACGCCCCGGCAAACGTGTCTTCGGTGGCCAACAGCAGCATCGATCCCCCCGGCTGCAGCACGCGCGCCAATTCACGCAACCCGGGTCGCGGATCGTGCAGGTGCTCGATCACCCAGCCACAGGTGATGCAATCGAAAGAGTCGTCGTCGAAGGGTAATTGCGTCAGATCGGCAGTGATGTAATTCGGCCGTTGACTGTTTAGCCGCGAACGAGCGCGCTTGAGCATCTGGTGCGACAAATCACAGCCGATGAGCTGTGCTTGCGGATTGGCGCGTTTGATCAGGTGACCGAGAATCTGCCCCGCTCCCGAACCGACGTCGAGAATATTCTGAAATCGCGTCACGTCGAATTTTCGTTCGCGCAACATCAATCCCAACAGGGGCTCGTGCAACGACACCATACTGCCGACCGCGAGCATTGCGCCTTTCGGGCCATCGTAAAGCTGTTTGACGTCCTTACGATACTGCTTCAGACTCAGCCGAGACATGCCTCGAAATTCGACGAACCTTCGCAGCGTATGTTTTCGTTTGCGTCGATGTGAATAGGGATCGGTCTGTTGTGGTCTGGACATAGTTGCGTCTCTTGTCGAGCAAAACAGGATCCAGCGGAATTGCCAAGGCAACGCGCGGCAAAGCAAACAAGAGCTCAGCGTCATCGAATCCGCAAGTTTGAATCTCCTATGTTATATGGTTTTTGCCTTCAATTGCCCACCAAAACCGGACCCGGAATGCCGTGAACAGCGGAATTTGCCAACGCTCACTTGGTGAGTCGAACGGCGTTGAGTTTTACGGCGGCGTGCGGCTGCTTGAACAGTCCGTCGCGGATCAGTATATTCAAGCTCAGCACTCGATGAATTGAGGCCTGTGATGTCGGAGTCTCCATCGATGGGTTCGGCGGAGATGATACATGTTCGTCAAACAGACCGCATTCCTATTTCACTTCCTGTCCTACCCAATCCACCAATCATCGTGTGGCGATTGCATCGGTCTTGTTTTGCCGAGTTGAAAGCCTGAACTCCTGCGTCTGTTCCCAGCCATTTCAACTGATCAATTGGGACATCAGATGACTCACTTCTATGAGTCCGAACAATGAGAAAGTCCACCTTCCGCAGCTAGTCCAATTCGTGTCTGCGGTGCCGCGAAGTCGGCGATATTCACCTGCCATATTGATTGAGGGCACCTGAGGTCGGATTCCACACTAAGAACTCTGACACCGGCATTCCCCCATTTGTCTATTCGTCAAACAGACATGGATCTTTGCGGTATGTCCCGCGTGGTCGAACTAAAATCCGCCGATGATCCCCGCGACGTGATTCACCAGGCTGTTCAACAGCTCAGTGAAGGGCGGTTGGTCTGTCTGCCGACCGAAACGATGTATACGGTCGCCTGTGATGCGTTGAATCCGGACGGGCTGGCCGAAATCGGTCGCTTGCAGCAGCAGCTGCCTGGATCCGTTTGCTGTATCGCGCTTCAGGACGCTCAAGCGGCATGGGATTACCTGCCGCAGATGAGCGAACTCGGTAAACGTTTCTGCCGCCGCTGCTGGCCAGGGCCGCTGATCTTGTCCTTTGCCTCTGAGAACCGTGAGGGCCTGACGGTCAGTTTGCCCGACGCTGCACAGCAGTTGGTGATCGACGAAGGTTACCTGCGGCTGTGGATTCCAGCTGATATGACGTTCCAGTCAGTGTGCACCCTGACCGCTAATCCGCTGGTCTTGCTCAGTTTGACCAACGTAGACGAGATCCCCTGCATAGCCCAAGATGCAGAACGGATTTATGGCGAGAAGGTGGCGTTAATCATCGATGCCGGTTCCAGCCGGTATTGTGCCCCGGCTACAGAAGTCCGAGTCGACCAGGACCGCTGGGACGTCTCGACGGAATCGATCGTCAAGCATCATACGATCCAGAACATGGCGAGCCAGGTCTACCTATTCGTTTGCACAGGTAACACGTGCCGCAGCCCGATGGCGGAGGGGATGTTTCGCAAAATGCTGGCCGAGCGGTTAAAATGTGCACCCGAGGAACTGGAGGACCGGGGATATATCGTCCTCTCGGCAGGGATCGCCGCCGGAATGGGGGGCCGGGCCAGTCCTGAATCGGTGGAAGTCATGCAAGCGCGAGGGATTGACCTGAACCAGCATGCCAGCCACCCATTGACCGGACAACTACTCCAAGCGGCGGATCACATTTACACCATGACCAACGGGCACCGCGACAGCATTCTGTATGAAGCGCCCACCGCGGAAGACCGTGTTTCGGTCCTTTCACGCGAGGGCTTGGACATTTCCGATCCGATCGGTTACGGGATCGACAAGTACCAGCAGTGCGCCGACGAGATTGAACGTGCTCTGCAGTCGATACTCGCGGATCTCCCTCAAGATTGAGTTTTTTAAGCTTTCGGAAGACTTATGAAGATTGCCGTCGCCAGTGACCATCGCGGATTCGCAATCAAGAGCAAGATTTTGCAAATGATTGCGGAGGCGGGCCATGAAGCCGTCGATTTAGGCACGGATTCCACTGAAAGCGTGGATTACCCCGACTTCGCGGGCGAGGTCGCCAAGGCCGTGTCAAACGGCGCAATTGATCGTGGGATTTTGATCTGCGGCAGCGGCCTGGGGATGTGTATTGTGGCGAACAAGTTTCCCCGCGTGAGGGCGACCCAATGCCATGATGATCTCTCCGCAGAAATGAGCCGTTTGCACAACGATTCGAATGTGTTGTGCCTGTCGGCAGACATGTTAGGCGACAAGCTGATCAACCGCATGATCAACATTTGGCTGACCACCGACTTTGAAGGAGGACGGCACGGCCGCCGGCTGGATAAGATCTCGAAGATTGAAAAGGACGTCAATTCAAGTGAGTCCTGCGACTAGCCGCTGCGCCCGTGCCGCGCATCGATTTCGCACATCTGCCGCCGAAATCGGGCCGGCTCCTTTTCATTTTTTCCGCATCCCGCTATTGTCTGTGGAGGCAGCCGAAACGGCCGCGGCGCAGGCCCGCTGTTGGCAATCCCGAAGCCGTGCGGACGAGGACGGGCCGAGATGAGTGGTGTGCTGAACAAGGATCGAAGACTATGCCCCCTGCTGAGCTAAGGTTTCTCAAGACTCATGAATGGGCCCTGGCGGACGGCGATATCGTCACGGTGGGCATTTCGGATTTTGCAGTGACCCAACTGACCGATTTGGTTTATATCGAGTTGCCACAGGTCGGGACGTCACTCGCGGCCGGCGCGGAATTCGGCGTCGTGGAAAGCGTCAAAGCGGCCAGCGACCTGTACAGCCCCGTGAGCGGCGAAGTGGTTGAGGTCCATTCCGAACTTGAAGAGAAACCGGAAATCCTCAGCAACGACGCATACGGCGACGGTTGGATCATCAAGATCAAAGCGAACGATCTGAGTGAAATGGACGGGCTGCTGGATAGCGCAGCCTATGAGAAGCACTGCGAAGCCGAGGCACATTAGGCGGCCCCCCTGTCCGGCCGACCGGCCCAGCCGCTTGACGGGGTTGGCGTCGACACTCTTTGACAACCGATCTTTTTCCACGTCTCGCGGTAACGGGACATCGAGACCGTAAGCGGCGCTCGATGTGTTCGGGAGTCCGTCCGGGTCGACAATCGCGGCAGCGCGTCTAGAATTCAACGGTTCCAAATACCATCACCGAATACTGGGAACGAATCCGGTGGCCTACCTCGAAAACACTTCCGACCAGCAACGCGAAATGTTGGAGACGATCGGCGTCGCGTCGATTGATGAATTATTTGACCAGATTCCTGCGGACCTGCGACTCGGGCGATCGTTAGATCTCCCGCCCGCGCTCACGGAACTCGATCTGACCGCCCATCTTGGCCAGTTGGCGGCGGCAAATTCGGCGAAGCAAGGTGCCTGTTTTCTCGGAGGCGGAGCTTACGATCACTTCATCCCAGCCGCTGTCGATGAAATCGCTTCGCGCGGCGAATTCTATACCGCTTATACACCATATCAAGCGGAAGCCAGCCAGGGCAGCCTGCAGGCCTTTTATGAATTTCAAACGCTGATTTGCCAGCTGACCGGTATGGACGCCTCCAATGCCAGCCTTTATGAAGGCGGGACCAGCGTCAGCGAGGCCGTATTCATGGCGATGCGCGTCACCGGCCGGCACGGCAAAGTCGTGCTGCTCGGCTCGCTCCATCCCGAATATCGCGATGTCGTGCAGACCTACTTGAGCCGGCTGGAATGCGAGGTGGTGGTGGTTCCCACACTCGAAGGTACAGCCGATGCCGCGCATCTGGAATCGGTGCTGGACAACCAGACCGCCTGTGTGGTGATCCAACAGCCGAACTTCTTCGGCTGCCTGGAACAAGTCCAGGAATTGACAGAGCAGGCACATCGCGTCGGCGCACTCTCGATCGTGAGCTGCGACCCGATCAGCCTCGGCCTGCTGACGCGCCCCGGGGATTACGGCGCGGACATCGTTGTGGCGGAAGGACAAAGTTTAGGAACTCCTCTGCAATACGGCGGTCCCTATCTGGGCATCCTCACCTGCCGGCAAAAATTCATCCGCAAGATGCCGGGACGATTGATCGGACAAACCACTGATCGCCATGGGAACCGCTGTTTCGTACTCAATCTGCAAGCCCGCGAGCAGCATATTCGCCGAGACAAAGCGACCAGCAACATTTGCACGAATCAAGGACTCATCGCGCTGCGGGCAACGGTCTATCTGTCGCTGCTGGGGAAGCAAGGGATTCGCGAAGTGGCTGAGTTGTCGTGCCGCAAGGCGCACTATGCTGCTGAGCGACTGACGGCAATCGACGGGTTGGATCTGGCGTACGACCGCCCGTTTTTTAAGGAATTCACCCTCCGCTGCCGCGACGGCGCCGAGTCGGTGAGCAGACAGGCCGCCCAAGCGGGCTTTGACGTCGGTCCCCTGCTCTCGCGATTTCCCGACGGCAACCCGCATGATCTGCTGGTGGCCGTTACAGAGCAGCGGACTCGGCAGGAGATTGACCAACTTGCCGACGCGCTGGCAAATTGACCGCTGCCTCGCCGGTTGACAGCGGCGGGAGTCACTTACCGTAACACAACGAGGATTTTTGATTTCGATGCGAAACCGACAGGCAACACAGCTGTTGTTTGAGATGTCCCGTCCCGGACGGCGCGGCGCGTCGTTTCCCCCCTCCGACGTTCCGGAGCAGCCTCTGAGCCAGTTGATTCCGGAATCTCAACTTGCCGCTGCGCCGCCCGAACTTCCGGAACTGACGGAACCGGACGTGATTCGACACTTCGTCAATCTCTCGACGATGAACATGTCGGTCGACACACATTTTTACCCGTTGGGCAGTTGTACGATGAAGTACAATCCCAAGCGCCACGAGCGGCTGGCCTCGCTGCCGGGACTGGTGGATCTGCATCCGTACGCCGCAGAGGAATCGTCCCAAGGGATGCTGGAAATCCTGTATGAGCTTCAGGACATGTTGGCAGAGATCTCGGGACTGCCGGCCGTTTCGCTGCAGCCGGCCGCCGGTGCCCAGGGAGAGCTCGCCGCCCTGTTGGTCGCTGCCGCCTACTTCCGAGATCGGGGCGAACAGCGCAGCAAAGTTTTGTTTCCCGACAGCGCGCACGGGACCAATCCCGCCAGCGCACGGCTTGCCGGATTTGACTGCGTGCAACTTCCCAGCACCGACGACGGATTCGTCGACCTGAACCGGCTCCGCGAGCAACTGGATGACCAGACTGCAGTGTTCATGATCACCAACCCGAATACCTTGGGGATGTTTGAGCGCGAGATTTCGACGATCTCCGCAATGGTGCATGAGGTGGGAGGATTGGTTTACATCGACGGCGCGAACATGAACGCGATCCTGGGCATCGCCCGTCCGGGTGATTTCGGGGGAGACATGATGCACTACAACGTGCACAAGACGTTCACGGGACCGCATGGCGCGGGTGGACCGGGTGCCGGGCCGATTGCCGTTCGAGACTTCCTGGCCGACTACCTGCCTGGTCCGCTGGTGACAAAGTCGCCGGAAGGGAGCTGCCAGCTGCAGCATCCCGCGAAGTCAATCGGCCGCGTGCGAAGCCACTTCGGCAACGTCGGCATTCTGTTGCGGGGCTATTGTTACCTGCGTACGTTGGGCGCGCTGGGACTGCGGCAGGTCTCTGAACACGCCGTGCTGAACGCGAACTATCTGTTGGCGAAGTTGAAGGATGTCCTGCCGGTCCCACAGGGGGATCGCTGCATGCACGAGTTTGTGGCGACTGCCAAACCGTTGGCACAAGATCGAGGCATCACAGCAATGGATTTGGCCAAGCGGCTGCTGGACTACGGTTTTCACGCCCCCACAGTCTATTTTCCAATGGTCGTCCCCGAAGCGGTGATGATCGAGCCGACGGAAACCGAATCGCGCGAGACGCTCGATGCCTTTGCCGACACCATTGTTCAAATCGCATCTGAGGACGCCGATTTCGTGCATCAGGCGCCCCATGAGACGCCGGTGAGCCGTCCCGATGAAGTCCAAGCGGCACGCCAACCGATTCTCAAGTGGACGCCCGCATGTGAATAATCCGGCCGTTTCGCGTATGAATACTTGTCACGTCATTGTTGAACAGATCCCCAACTACGGAACCTGGAACATGGCCGTCGACGAGGCGCTGTTGAACGCGGCCTCCGCCGACGGACAATGTTGGTTGCGGTGGTATCGCTGGTCGGCTCCGACCATCTCGTTGGGATATTTCCAGTCCGAATCGGTGCCGGATGAGTATGCAAACCTGCCTGTCGTTAAGAGGCTATCGGGGGGGGGAGCGATTTTGCACCACCACGAATTGACGTACGCAGCGGCAATCCCACGCCACCACGAATTGGCTCAGACACCGGCAGATCTGTACCGGGCGATTCATGATCAGATTATTGCGGTGATGGCGGAATTCGGCATTACCGCACATCGGCGCGGTGCGGCGGCCGAGGACCACGACGGGAGGTTTCTGTGTTTTCAGCGAGAAGATCCGAACGATGTCGTGTGCGGCCGCCACAAGATTGTCGGCAGCGCACAGAGGCGTCGCCGCGGTGCGGTGCTTCAGCACGGCAGTGTCTTGTTACGAAGATCCGACTTTGCTCAGGAACTGGCCGGTTTGGAAGAACTCGGTCTCAAATCGCCGCCGGTCGGTTTGTTGCAGACACGCCTAGCAGCCTGTGTGGCAGCGCGATTAGGAGAATCAGAATCGGTTGAAACGTTGCCGGAAAGTCTAAAGCAGGTGGCGGAGCAAATCGAGCAAAACCGATACAGAACCGATAGGACTCTCTCCCCCCTAGATTCGCGATAAGTGTGCGTTGTTTCGCATCCCCGGCCCACAGAGTTCAATAACCAGTTGCACGTCTCACTGGTGGGGAAATGCACCATCTTGAGATTGTTCTGCAGGCTGCGGCGAGTACGTCGAGTCAACAGTTTAGGGCAAATTTTCGAGAAAACGATTGCTTATTTCAAATAATTCTCGGGGCAGCTGCCTATATTTCTTGTACAGATTTGAGATGTTTTGTTTGACATTTTGCCTGAGCATTGGTAATTTGTCGGAATAGCCAAAATCTTGGTATCCATACTTATTCTCTACGTATTTCACTTCCTAGTTGGTTTACTCAGCGACGGAATTCGTGGTGTCTCACAGGAACACCGCACCAAGGGGATTCCCCTAATTCGACATGGAGGATCGTTCGAATTAATTCGCCCTCTATTCACAGTCGTCGCTGAGGGTGCACACAACACTCTGCGAACAGACGTCCGTTTTCTGGATGCCTGTGCGCTGTCGTTTCAAGCGCATCGCCTACACCTCCTGGCTTAACCCATCTCAACTACCGGCGGAGTGATTACACACATGCAAGCGGAATTACGGGTCATCGGCGGGAAGCAGCAAGGCAAGGTTATCCCGTTGACGATGAAGAAGTTTTTGATAGGACGCGAAAAAGATTGCCACTTGCGACCCAATAATGATC
This sequence comes from Planctomycetales bacterium, assembly GCA_028285345.1. Classification (GTDB taxonomy): domain Bacteria; phylum Planctomycetota; class Planctomycetia; order Planctomycetales; family Planctomycetaceae; genus Symmachiella. The sequence continues at coordinate 313,478 of JANQPT010000044.1, read as the reverse complement.
TCATCAGCCGACACCACTGTGTCTTGACTGTCGATGAGTTTACGGTGCGGATTCGTGACCTGGGTAGCACGAACGGAACGTTTGTGAACTCAGAACGGATCCAAGGCCAAACCGTGCTGCAGCATGGCGACCAGTTGGGGATCGGAAAGCTGCTGTTTGAGATCGCCATCAAGGACGTGGCTGCTCCCGAGGCAGTTCTGCCAGCTGAAGAAGCAGCATTGCTCGAAACGGATGCTATGAGCAATCGCCCGACGCCGCAGCCGGCCACGACGAATCCGGAGATGGACACGACAATTGAGAACGCGGCCGCGAATGAGACGGTCACGCTTCCCGTCCAGTCGGTCGATGTCGAGGTCCCGCCGGGTGGCGTTTATGGCGGTGATACGGTCTCGCTACCTGCACAACCTCAAACTCCGCCCGAGGGATACCCGCAACAACAGCCAATGGGCGCGATGCCGCCGGGCCAAATACAGCCCCTTCCGGGTATGCCGCCGGGCCAGTTCGCACCTCAGCCGATGCAGCAGTTTCCGCAGCAGATGCCGATGATGCCGCAGCAGTTTCCGATGATGCCGCAGCAATTCCCACAGCCGATTCCGATGATGCCGCATCCCGTGCAAATGGCGCCCCAACCGTATCCCAATCCTACAGAGGTGCCTGGCTCGGTTCCGCCAGTAACACAAGAACAGCCGACACAAGCCGGGGCGGAAGAAACCGAACTGGACGTCAGACTCCCTCCCCCCGAGCAAACGGGCGCCAGCCAGGCCGCCGATGAACTCGGATCGACCGGCAGTCCAAGCACCGAAGCGGCTCCGAGCGGCCAAGAGGTTGATCCGCGGACCGCGGCGGCGGACATCATCCGGCAATACACGCATCGCCCGTTAAGCCAGGAGTAGTTTCGAACGGTCGGCCGCGTTCGCGCCAACTCGCATTGAAAAATAAAGTCCCCTGCCGGTCGCCCGGTACGGGGGCTCTTTTTTGGCGTGATAATGCCTGTCCTCAGTGCCGGCACTCGGTTCTGCGAGAATTCCTCCCGGGGTGCGGATTCCAATGGAGTCTGTTTGCCGTACCGCGTATAATAGGCCACCGTCACGTGGCCTTCTCGTGTTGTGGTTGAGTCGGAAGACGCCGGCTGCCGCCGATAATAATGTCTCCCATGTTGACACACTTCGTGGTGGAAGGCTTCGTCAATGCAGCACGGTTGCCGCGGCGCGACTGCGACCGACGCGTAAGCGCGCCGCTGACTGGACGGTGATATTCAGCGAGAGAGCACATGCAGGAAGCCGGCCGCGCCGGTCGGCGGTCCGGACCACTGGTGATGAGGAGAATGGCAGATGCCCGAGAACTCTGATTTGAAAAAAAGCTACCAGGAATTCATCGACCTGCTGCCGCTGACGATCGCGCTGGCCGGCCTTCCCACCAGTGAGCACGGCAAATACTACGGCGAAGAACAGATCGAAGCGCGAATCTTTACCGTACGGCACGCCTACCGCGCGGCCCGCCACATCGCCCGCGAGGCCATGGCTCATAAGTAATCACGCGTTCGATGCCGACTCACTCGCCGCTCGCCCAGAGAGTCTCGCTCCCCGCCGGAGGTCCGTCGGGCCCCGTGTTTGGTGCCGTCCTAATCGTCAACACCGGACAATTGCTGCTTCCCGGCATGTCCGTGCAATCGTGAAACTTCCGGTAGATTGCGCTCCGAATCCAGTTGTTATTCTTCAACACGTCTTTTTTTCGCAACACTCGCCGCCGCAGGTTGTATAGTTTTCACGACGTTCGGGTATTAGGCAAAAAGTCGATGGAAAGCGGCTTGCCCGCTCGGAAATGTCAGGGAGGATCGTGTGAACATTCTCTCATTTTGGCGAGGCGGTGGTTGATGGTGGACTTCAGCGAACTGGATGCGGACTCGAATGTAGACCGACGTCGGAAGGAACGCCGCAAGCCGGAGACGGGCGTTGATGCGGAATCTGGCGAAGGCAACGGAGTGGCGACGAAGACACCCAAGGTCTCGCGACGAAAAGTCGAACGCCGACGTCAAATTGATCCGACGACCTGTGAGCGGGATTACACGGATGACGAGATCGAGTTCATGAAGGCCATGGACGAGTATAAGCGCAGCAGCGGCCGGCAGTTCCCCACCTGGAGTGAAGTGCTTGAGGTCGTCAAGAGCCTGGGTTATCACCGAGATTAAAACCCATTCCGACGCGATTTCGGCAATGCACGGTTGGCGCCGATCAAACGTCAACCGTCCATGCGGCCGAAGCTCATCAAGGTGATGTCGTCGTTTTGAGGACGTCCGTCGGCATGGCGTTTGACGTCGCTAAGAATCTGTCCGCCCAACTCCGACGGGCCGGGAGAATTCTGGGCGATGTATTCTCTCAAGCGATCCAGTCCGTAAAGTTCGCTGTCGTGATTCATCGCTTCACTGACTCCGTCGGTGTAAATCACAACGGTGTCGCCGGTCGAGAGCGTTCGTGTCTGCGCCTGATACGGAAAGTCCTCAAGCACGCCGATCGGGACTCCGATAGAATCTTCCGGAAACTCCTCGACGGTCCCGTCGGCTCTACGGATGATCGGCGACATATGCCCCGCGTTGACGACCTGAATCTTATGGGCCTTGAGATCAATGATCACCAGCACGAACGTGACGAACCGTCCTTCCACGGCGCGATTGCACATGTGATTGTTGATCCGTGCGACGGCGTCGACGGCATCCGTTACAAACTGCATCGTACTCTGCACGACGCTGGACAGCCGCGACATGACCAATGACGCCGGCACTCCTTTGCCCGCCACGTCGCCAAAGGTGAGGCAGATCTGACGGTCGTTGAGTTGAATCACGTCGAAGTAATCTCCCCCGACCGCCTGCGCCGCCTCATAGGAGGCGAAGAATTCATAACCCGGCGGGGCGGGCATTTCCTCCGGCAGCAATGCCTGTTGGACGCCGCGTGCAATCGACATCTCGCTGTCTTGTTTTTCTTTCTCCATGCGAGAAACGAGCAATCTCGCATTGTCGTACGACAGGGACGCCTGCCCGGCAACGGCCATCAGCAATTCCAAATCTTCATTCTTGAATTGATGCAGCGGATTCTGCGTATCGATATTGATCACGCCCAATGGTTCGCCGTCCAGACCCAGCAGCGGAACACACATCATCGAACGAATCGTAAAGTTCGAAATCGATTCGCTCGCCTGGAACCGCGTATCGTTGGCCGCGTCGGCGGAGAGAATCCCGCTCCGATCCTCCAGGACCCGACTGAGGATCGTGCGGCTGATCTTGACCGACTCGTCCTGTTCGTCCTGGCGGTGCTTGATCGCTTTGGGGATCATCCGGCCGGAGTCCTCGTCCATCAGCAAGACAACGCCGCGATCCGCACGGGGAAAGACGGTAAACAGTGTGTCGAGGATTTTCGGCAGCAGCGAATCGAGATCGACAGTCCCGGCCAAGCTGCGGCTGATTTGCAGGACCGCCTGTAACTTGGCTTCGGGGCGGACCTCCAGATGTCCAAAGAGTGCGGACGAATCGATCGTGCCCATGATCGTTCCGGCATCGTCGTCGTCTCCGGTAACATCGAGCTGAAACGCGGCGGGCGGTCCGGTCCCCGGAGCGGCTGTATTTTGAAATCTCAGCAATAGCGGACCGAACTTGATCCGATCATCGTCCTCGAGATTGACCGGTTTGATCACCGGCTTGCCGTTGACGGTTGTCCCGTTGCCGCTGCCCAGATCCTCCAGCACATAATCGTTGTCTTTGTGGACGATACGGGCGTGATGCCGCGAGACCATGTTGGAATCAAGCTGAATCGTACAGTCGGGGTGCCTGCCGATCGTAACTTCCTCTGTCGTCAGCTTGTATTCGACGCCTCCGCCGCCTTTGAGTAAAACCAGTGACGCCATGGGAAATGCTTGCTCTTCGTCTCAATTGCCGTCGGCTTGGTTCGCGAGTGGAGTCCTCGGTTGGTGACGGCGAGAGATTCTATGCGTGAGTTGCCTCGAAAACGCCGCGTTTCGCGGCCATCATCGATTCTAGGCTCGGATTTCGCTGCATGCAACTTTCGGAGCCCCCGCAAAGCGGCCGACGGCACTTCCGACTCCTGCAAGTTCTCTTAGTCGGCACATCTGGAACGCACTATCACGCATTACGGAGTTCAGCTGATTTGGAAAATCTGCTCCACATTGCCCCGTAGCACCAAGTGGCCTAACTCGACGGCGCGGGTTTCCGTCCAACCGCGGCCGATGACGAAATCGGCGGCAAGGGCCGATGCAAGAATTCGGCGATACATGGCGAACTTTGGAAGCCCGAATTCGAGTTTATACATGTCGCTGTAATAACCGATCTGCTTCGTCTTGGGGACGGCCTGCAACCGGCTGCGGCAGTCCTGCTCGATGAACGCCGGAATGTTCGAGTACCACCAATGCCCGTTCGTGACCACATTGGGAAAGATCCAACTGTAGCTGACCAATTCTTGGTTGCTCGTCTGCGCCAGCACCGATATCGGAAACGTGACAGAGGGAAACGCGTTAAACAGTCGGCGATAATTGATCAGCGACGTCCGCTTGTCGAACAGATCCTGCCCCTGATAGACGCCGTCGGCGTAGACGCCGCGATTGACGCCAATCATCAAGTCAAACGGCAGATTAAACTCGGCACATTTCTCGGCCAATGTCCAGAATACAAAGCAACTGACGTGCGCCGCATCGGCGCTGCTGAGTTCGTTTCCTCCTAACAACGACTGGATTGCCCGATCGGCAACGGATCCATCGACCGGCCGTGGTGAAAAATCAGGCGGCAGTGAAATCGCACAGGCCCGAGCACCGCGCGCCGTGAAGTGCTCAAACAGTTTTCCGATCCCGGTCTCAAGGCTTGCCGCATCTTTGATCTCGACGGCCGTCGCCTGCTGAAACCGGTTGCGGGTTTCCGGCTTGCCAAGGTGGAACACCAAATCGTCGGTCCGCAGACAGGGCACGTAGCGCTCTGTATCAAACCCTTCCAGCGGATCGTCGAAGTCGTTGGTGAGGAAGACCCGCTCTAAGCCGCTGAGCTGTAAGACCTGTTCCTCCCAATCCGGCTGCGACATTTTTTGAAGCGCCGAATCGTAAAGCCGCTCCCAATTGTCGCCGGTGATGTGCTCGTCGTGAAAGTCGAAAAACGTGCCGCACATTTCCAGCAGCCAACTGTACTGGGCCGTGTTATCCAACTCCGCGAGTTTTGGCACCAGCCGAGCAACTTTTTCCTTGGGATCGAGACCCGGTTCTTCGATCTGTGCCTTCGGCAATCCGGCGGAGTGGGCCAATTCGGTGTAATAGTGATAGCCCAAAATGTCCGCCAGCGTCGTCGAAGCAGCGGCATGCGGGTTGATGTGCGAGTGAGGGTCAATCAGCGGAATTCTCTCCAATTCCGCCGTAAGCCGTTGTGTGAGTTCCTGCGACATGATGTTGCTCAGTGCTTTCCGTGACCTAGGGGGCCGGCGCTCGTACGTTGTCAAACCAAGGTATTGCCGTAGCAGAAGTCGTGAGACTTCTGAAGATTCAATCGACGCAGGCAGGCGTCCGAACTCTCACGAGTTCGGCTACGAAACTACTCCTGTTTGTCATCGTACCGGCAGTTTCAAAAACAGCGCTGGGTGTGTTGAGGAGCCGCGCATGATCTGTGGGACGCGCCGGGAGGTCTTGAAACCAATTCTCGACAAAAAACCGCCAACCTGCGAGAGTGCAGTTTGGCGGTTTGTGGAGTGCGGTTCAAGTGTCCCCGCAGGGAGTTTGTCGGCCCAAGCGGCCTTAATTCTTGGCTTGCGTGTTGTCCGGTTGCGGTTTGGGAGGCTCGAAGGTGGCAATGACTTTACCATCGGCGCCGTTCCAAATCCGCAGCACGCCGTCCTCGCCGCCGGCAACGACCAGTTTTTCATCACCGGACGCGCGGGCGCTATACATGAAATCGGTCCCGCCGCCGAAACTGCGGAAATTCTGACCGTTGTCGGTCTTGTGGAAGCGGACCGTCTTGTCCCCGCCGCAACTGATGATGTTGTTGCCCCGGCCGATGAAATCGAGCGATGTGACCTGTTTGGCGTATCCACCGATCGTTCGCTGTTGCTCGCCTGATTTGACGTTCCAGACTTTAATCGCGTTGTCCGCGCCGGCGCTGGCAATGACCGTGCCGTCGGCCCGCCATGCGACGTCCAGTACATGGTGCGTATGGCCTTCGAAGGACTTCACAAGCTTGCCCGCTTCAACATCGAAGATCTTGGCGAATTTGTCCGCAGCGCCCGAGAGGAGATACTTGCCGTTGCGAGAAAATTCAACGCCGAACACGGTATCACTGTGGGCGTCTTTGAACGTCTTGATTAACGACTGCTTCGCGACGTCCCAGACCATCAACTCGCCGCTCCTTGAAGGATCGCCGCCGCCGGTGGCCAGCTTCGATCCGTCCCGACTAAAGCCGAGTGCCAGCACCCGATGGATGAACGGAGACTTGCTGAGGTCAAGTGGAGCGTCCTTTGCGGTTCCCAACCGGCCAACCAACGTCCATGCCGGATGCCGGTCCCAGAGCCGGCAACTGTTGTCGGCAGAGGCCGAGAAAATGTCGCCGCCGGGAGTCACGGCGACGGCGGACACCCCCGCCCCATGGCCGTGATAGCTTTCCAGCGCAGTGCCCGTCGTTGCGTTCCACGTATGTACCGCGCCATCGTCGCCGGCTGTGACGATGAACTTGCCGTCGGGCGAAAAGCCGACCGTCTGGACGTTCTTGACGAATGCTTCCGCCGCTTTGCGGGCTTCGGCCAGTTGAGCTTCGGCGGACTTGACGACGCCTTGTGCAGCGGCTTGTTCGGATTTGCTGGTTTCGAGAATCTTCGCCGCACGCTGCACGGACTTGTCGGCCGATGCGAGAGCCTTGTCAGCCGCTTTCTTGGCATCGGCCGCTTTCTTTGCGGCGTCCGCGGCCGCTTTGGCCGCCTTATCGGTCTTGGCCTGCTCGGCTTGCGCGGCCTTCAACGCGGCTTGTGCATCAGCAATCGCCTTGTCGGCGGCGGCTTTGTCCTCGGCTTTCTTCTTGGCTTCCTCGGCGGCTTTCACGGCCGCTTGGGCGTCGGCCACCTTCTTATCGTTCGCCGCCTTGGCATCAGCGGCTGTCTTGAAAGCGGCTTGAGCGTCAGCCTCCTTTTTGCCGGCATCGGTCTGCGCGGTCTTGGCCTTGGTCTGAGCTTCGGTGGTGGTTTTGACCTGATTGCCGGCGTTTTCCACGGCTTTGTTAGCGGCGGCGAGCAGCGACTTGGCAATCGCTTCGTCATCGGTCCGCTTGAGCACCGTCTGCGCCGTTCGAAACTCGCCTTTCAGATCAGCCACCAGCTTGCCGTCGGCGGAATTCCACAACTTGGCCAGATTGGCTCCCGCTGAGGCGAATCGCTGGCCGTCTGCACGAGCGGCAACCGCCTGCACGGGAGCACCGTGATCCATCGAACGGACCTGTTTGCCGTCGGCGAGCGTCCAGACCCGCACGCTGCCGTCTTCGCTACCGGAGAGGATCTGTTCGCCGGCGGGCGTGATCAACGCGACAGCCGTGACCGGCTTGCCATGTCCTTTGAATTCTCGGACTGCCGCCGTGACGGGTGTCTTCGGATCGGCAGGCACGGGATACAGCCGAATCATGTTGTCCGCTTCACCCGAGATGATCTGTGCGCCGGCCTTGTCGAGCGCGATGGCATTGACCGCCGCGGGGGCGGTGACCTGACCGGTCGGCGCGCCGTCCGACACGTTCCAGCCGCGAATCGTCTTGTCCAGCGACGCGGCATAGACTTTTGTGGAATCGGGCGAGAACTGCAGACTGGTGATTTGATCCGCGGGGCCGCTGAGGACCGGCCCCGGTTTGCCGTCGGCGAGATTGAACAGCTTGACGGTCTTATCCGCCCCGCCGGTCGCCAGCCATTTGCCATCGGCACTAATCGCTACTGCTTTGACACCGGCGGCATCGATTTTCAACTTGGCCACGTCGCGCGGGCGCTGCCACAGCTTGACGGTCCGGTATCCGCCGGACGCCAACAACGTGGCATCGTCGTTAAATGCGAGCGAGTGGACGTAGTCGCGGTGAGAAGCGCCCGGCTTGTACATCGGTTTGCCGTCGAATTGAATATCCAACAGGGTGGGATCGGTGAGCTGTGCGATTTCTTGGCCAGAGGGAAGATGATAGATCACGATCCGATTGGCACGCCCGCATGCGGCGTACTGCCCGTCACTGGAAAGTGCGATGCTGTAAATTGGATTCAACCCTTCCGGCAGGGGCCGCCATTGGATTTCCCTTGTCGAGGATCCGCTCCCCTCCTTGGCGCCTTCGAGAATCCACTGCTTGATGATGCCCAGTTCCTGCGGCGTGAGGACTTTGGCGTCGACGCTGTTGGGCAGCGGGGGCATCGCCGGCTCTTCGATACGGGCGGCGAGTTGAAACAGCAGGCTCTCTTCCGGTTTTTTGGCGACTACAGACGGTCCGGAGACGCCCCCTTTGAGGATCTCGGCCGCTTTTTCCAAGCTGAGATCGTTTTCCGCATCGGCCAAGTTGTGACAGGCGATGCACTTGTTCTCCAGGATGGGTTTTACATCCTTGTCGAAATCGATCGGCCGGTCGAGTTTGACCTCCGCCGGCTTGATCGGTTGTTCCTTCTTCTCCTCGTTTTCCTCGGCGATCAATTGCGTGGTGCCGCAGACCAGTACGCTGCACAAAACGAGCATCGATCGGCAGAACAAGTTTCGCATCAGATGCACTCCATAGGGTTTCGATCCGCAAATCCGGAATTTGATTCGGTCGCGATCAACCATTTCTCAATTCGGCTGTGTCGCCGTTTACTTGTTGACGGTGATAGTCACAGGGACATCGACGGCGGTTGCGCCGTCGAAATTCATTGAAGCACGAATGACCAGGTTGGCCAGTTTGCCTTCCGTCGCATCGCCGGCGGCTTTGATGACAAGTACTCCTTGCTTCTTGTCGGCAGGGACAACGACCGGTATCGCTGACAGCCCCTTGACGCCGGGCGGAATCGGCAACGACAGAGTCACCGGGCCGGCGAAACCGTTTTTGCGATTGACCGTTACGGTGGCCTTGAATTCCGTGCCCCGTTTGAGGGCCCCTTTGTTGGGGAGAGACGACTTCAGTGTCGCGGCCGCCGGTTTGACGGTGACGGTGATCGCACCCGACGGCGTGAAGACATTGCGATTGGCCGGCTTGGCCGCTTTGGCGGTCGCGGCGGCTTTGGCTTCGGCCGCCTTTTTAATCGCTTCGGCGGTTTTCGCCTTTGCGGCGGCCTCCGCGGCAGCGCGGTCCGTGTCGTTTTTCACCGTCTGTTTTTGCTTGAATGCGGCCGCGGCCGCTTGGGCCTGCTTCTCAGCGGCGGCTCGGTTGTCCTGGGCCGCCTTCAATGCGGCTTGGGCGTCGGCAAGCTTTTTCGCGGCAGCTTGCTTGGCCGCGTCATCAGTCTCGGACTGCTCCGCCTTCTGTTTGTCGGCGGTGGCCGCCTCGACGGCTTTCTGAGCGGCGACAACGGCCACGTCAGCAGCCACAAACGCCTCGCCCGCTTTTGTCGCAGCGGCTTGCGCCTCTGCAGCGGCCTTGTCGGCGGCCTGTTTGGCCGCTGTCGTTTTCTTCACCGCTTCTGCGGCCTGCGCCGCTTGTTTGACAGCCTCTTGTTTTGCCGCTTCGGCCGCTTTGGCGGCATCCGGATTGCGGCTGTAGGAGATTTGACCTTGGCCGCGCAGATACAGCGTATACTTCCCAGGTTTGACATTGTTCTTGACAAACACCTTAAGCAGCGACTCCGCTTTGCCTTTTTCAATCGCCTTCTTTTCGACCTGAAAGTTTTTGGGAACGGCTTCGAACACCAGATCGACCTTGTTGTCGAATCCCCGTTTGGCCAGTTTGACCGGGACGAGAATCTGTGCACCCTGGCTGACTTCAATCGCATTGACACCGGAGGAAATCTGAAACGGCGCCGATTCGGCGAGCACGGCTAATGCAATATTTCGCGAGAGCCGAGACTGCGCCGTGAGCGTCTGATTGCCGCTCCAAACGATCGTCCCGCCGCGAGCGACGCGGGTAAGATCCTGGCGTTTGGCATCACGCTGTTGCTGTGCGGAACTCCAAGCTGTATTTGCCGCAGCCGCTTGTTTCTTGCCTTCGGCGATCGCTGCAGTGGCTTTCTTCAGCTGTTCAGCTGCTGCGGAAAGTGCTTTGTCGGAAGCCGCCTTGGCGTCGGTTTCCTTCTTTGCAACCGCTGCTGCTTCCTGAGATGCTTTTTCGGCGGCGGCGTATTGCTCGGCAAGTTTTTGGTGAGCAGTCTTGGCCGCGACGGCTTGCTTATCAGCGGCCGCCTTTTGAGTGGTTGCTTGTTGTTTTTCAGTGACGGCCGTTTCGAATTGGGTGGCGGCGGTTGATTTCGCGTCACGCGCCAATTTCGCGGCAACGGCGGCGGCAATGATCTGCTTGTCGGCGGCGGCTTCCGCGGCGGCGTCCTTTGCCTCTTGGGCGGCGAGCTTTGCCGCAACGGCATTCTCCATCACCGCGGCGGTCTCGTCAACTTGACGATCGGCGGTGGCCTTCGCAACGGCGGCATTCACAAACTTGGTCGAACTCGCCTCGAGGGCCATTGCGGCTTGAACGGCCTGCTGTTGGGCGGTTTTCAAACCGGTTTCCGCTGTGGCGAGTTGCTTTTTCAATTCGGCTGCCGTATCAGCCGCCTGTTTCGACTTGGCGACGGCCGTCTCGGCAGACTTGGCTTGGGCGGCGACTTTTTCCTTGGCCGCTTTTTCGGCGGCGGCCGCTGCATCGGCGGCTGTTTGTAGCGCGGGAAGTGCGTTGTTTGCCGCATCGAGTTTCGTGCGGGAATCGCGCTCCGCTTTTAATGCGGCCGGATCGTCGATGCGGACTTTGCCCACGATTTGAATCGGCCCGACCCACTCGGCGGCATCCTCGCTGGAGGTGAGTATCAATCGCGCCGTCGACTGCCCGGGACCGAGCGTGGCGCCGGGACAAGTCACCCCTGCCGGCAACCCGGCTACGGTGACGTCGATGATGTCGTTGAAGCCATGTTTGCGAAAGGCCATGACTTCGATTTCGGTGTGGTCGCCCTTACGGAGAGAAAGATCCCAAGTCGCCGGCAGCGCTGCGGCGTTGTTGGCCAACACCGGCTGACGCGGCAAGGCGACCAAGCGATAATCGGGCTTCTTCGGTTGAATCGAAACTCGATAAACCAGTCGCGGGTCGCCTCGGCTCTCAAAGTAGCGATCGCGCAACATGATGCGATAGGTACCGTCGGCTGGGGCGTCAAATCGAAACACCGGGTCGTCGCTGCGGGTATCAAATCCCTGCGCACCGAGATTGGTCCCCACGTCGTCTTGAGCCGTGAGCCGTTTGACGGTCTCTTTGCCGTCCTTGCCGACTGTGATTTGTTCGACAATCAGATGCGGATCCGCGCTGTTGCCGGAGCGCTGCCCGAAGACTTCGATCCAATAGACCGACTTGTCCTTCGCCTCGAACTGGAAATAATCAATGTCACCACGAGACTGAAATTGTCCCGCCACCTCGCCGGGAACCGTGATTTTGTTTGCCTGCGGTCCGGCATTGTTCGGCTCCTGCTCCAATTGGCAGGCCGACGAAGCGAATTGGATCAGGATCGGATTGGCCGGGCCTTGCGGCGTCTGGAGGCGATAGACGAAGCCGTCAAGTGACGCCTCGTACGGAGACAAGAACATGCCAGGCTGCAGAGCGGTGCTGTCGGCGGGCGCGGCGATCTTTACCTTCAATCGATCAAGCTCGCGATCGCGAATCTTGATGCCGGAGGGCTCGCCGCCGGGGAGATTGCTGCCGTAGAGTGTGTATTCCGCAGTGCTGCCGGCAACCGCCGCAGGGGGCATCACAAAATCGACGTGTGCCCCGGAATGAACAGCCAAGCGGTAAAAATGGTCGTTGCTGCCGCCGTAGAGAAAATCGTAGACGCGAATCATGTATTCACCGTCGGCCGGCAGTTTGACGTCGATCAAGGGATCTCCGCGAACTTCGCTGCGGCTGAACGCGATGCGGCGCTTGTTCGGATCGTACAACTCCAGTGTCGCTTCCATCCGCGAGTCGATCCGCCGGGCGCGGCAATCAATGATCAGCCGGTCCCCTTTTTTGCCGGAGAACTTGTAGAAATCGATATCGCCGGCGGAGCCGCAGCGGGCGTTGGTGACTGTTTGCAGTTCAAGCGCGGTTGCGGTCTCGGGAGTATTGTTGCCCTCGGCCTCCTGCAATTCCTTGCGCGAACCAACGACGAAGCTGCGGGGATTGCTGATGCCGAACAGCCCGACCGACCGCACATCGTAGATTCCCGGTGGAACGTCCTTATCGATCTTGACCGTGAATTGGTTGGCGACCGGTTCCCGGCGGCCGTTGACAATTTGCGTTTTTTGGACAGCGGTGATGCCCGGCTGTGAGAAGTGCAGACCTTGAACTTCGTCAGCATCGGCCGAGTTGGTGATGGTCACGTCAAGCTTGGTTCCGGCTTGGCCGCCGGCGGGAAACAGCGCGTACAGCCGGTTCTGAGGAAGCTGCGCCGATGCGGAAGCAACGAGCAACAAAACCGCACCTGTACAGAGAATTCCCACGGTGGCGAAACGCGATGGGATTGCGGTCAGTGAGTGATTCATTCGCATGGCCGTTTTCCTTCACATTCGGGATGCGATCCAACCTACGACGCCGGATTATATGACGAACCAGTGTGACGGCGAGAAGACTGACGAAGGCAGGAGTGGCCGAAACCATTGCGGCCCTCATGTCGAGACATCTCACACATGAAACCGCCGGAGGGACTCGGAGGCGGGGATAAGACCGTGATCAAGTGGAGCCGCAAAACCAAAACCGGCTTCAAACGAGATTCGCGGACTATCGTTTTGGAATGTACTATTTTTCGATTTTTTCAACGGCCGGCGACGGTTGTTTTCTCCGCCAAACCGCTGAAATATTCGCTCATTAAATTTTAACGCTTGCGCGAAGCGAATGAAAAGGGAAACCTCCGGGAATTCGCCCGTTTGAGCAAAGATTCGGCGACACAAACCGACCGCCCCCACAATTAATGCACCAAGTAAAAAACGGCCGGCCATCCGAAGATGACCGACCGTCGAGTTTTCACGCGTCAAAGGAAGCGGACTTGATACCGGGAGTCCAAATCCCTCTTACGCATCCGGCAGAGACTGTGAGGTAAGTATCCGGATCCAGCGCAACCGGGTTTAGAACCGGCGCTAATGGTTGAACAAGAATTCCTTCGTATTGACCAATGCCCAAATGATGTCTTCGTAGGCGATTTGCTTGTTCTTTTCGTGCTTTTTGATGTGGCCCAGCGCAATCTGCAGTTCATCCTGCTTCGGTGCGCGGGAGTAGACCCACAGGTACAATTCGCGAATCTTCTCCTCGTCACTCAACTTGTCATTCTTGGCGAATGTCGCAGCCCGCCCCGACGCGTTGGAAATCTTTCCTTGGACCTCGCTGCTGTTGAGCAGGTGCAGGCTCTGCGCCAGGTTGGCTTCCTGAGACCGTTCGCACTCACAAGCGGTCTCCGCTTGAGGCTGGCCGAAGACCTTAAGGAAGTAAGTTCCCACCGAAGAGTCGGGCAACTGGAGTGCGCTCGTCCCGGCGGGCAAGCCGCTATACGCCTGCGTTGTGGAGGTTACGGAATGTAATGCGTCGTAAAGAACCTCGGCCTTGAGCCGACGGGGGTAATAGCGCGAAAAGTTCTGTTTGTCCTTCAGATTGAATTCGTTGGGAATTGAGCTGAGCTGATACGTTTTTGACTTGCAGATCGTCCGCACCAGCCATTTCAGATCGAAGTTGTTGGCGATGAAATTCTCCGCGAGAGCGTCGAGCAATTCTGGATTCGAGGGCGGGTTGGTCTCCCGCATGTCGTCCTCCGGTTCCACAATGCCGCGATCGAAGAAATGCTTCCAATAGCGATTCACGACGGCTTTGGCGAAGAAGGGATTGTCCTTGGCGGCCATCCAGTCGACGAGGTAGTGTCGCGGATCGCGGTCAGCGGGAATGTTGAACGGCTCCTCGCCCAATCCGGCCGGCTTGAGTTGTTTGCCCGAACGCGGATTTTTCGCCTGGGCGATGCCCTCGTTATGAAAGATGCGGCGATCCCGGGCCTTGCTGGCGTCGTTGGCCAACTTCTTGTTTCCAACCCGCGTGAAAAAGGCGGACAGACCGTAATAGTCGTTTTGGCTCCAGCGTTCGAACGGGTGGTGGTGACACCGCGCACATTGGATTCTCAGCCCCAAGAAAAGTTGTGCGGTATCTTCGACCTGTTCATTGTTCTTGCTGACCTCACGGTACCACACGACAGCCGGATTGTGTTCCATATCGCCGGTCGCAGTCAGAATCTCGCGGGCAAATTGATCATAAGGTTTGTTTTCGTACAGGCTGTTCCAAATCCAGCGGTAGAACGCGTAGGTCCCTCTGCGGTCGTCGTTGGTCCGCTTCTTGTTGCGAAGCACCATGTTCCACTTATTGGCAAACAGATCGGCGTAACCGGGGCTATCGACGAGCCGGTCGACCAAATTGTCGCGCTTCTGCGGGTCGCTGTCGGCGAGAAATTGCTGGACTTCCTTAGCAGTTGGCGTTTCGCCGGTGATATCGATGTATGCGCGGCGAATGAAGGTCGAATCATCCGCGATCTGCGACGGCGGAATGCCCAGCAGATGCAGCTTGTTGAGCACCGCCTCATCGATAAAGTTCGCAGGCTGCGGAGCGTCGGCAAGGTCGGCACCGAGCGGAATCGTCGCCCGAAACGTGGAGACCTGCCCCTGGTATCGCGCCATGATTGCCACTTCACCGGTCAAATCGAGCGTGCGCACGAGACCCGTTTTGCTTGATTCGGCCATCTCGGTATCGTTGGCCTCAAATAGTGCCATCCGGGTGACGTCCTCTGTGCTGCCGTCGCTATAGGTCGCCACGACGGTGATCTGCTGTTCCTGTCCCCGGTCCATAATTCGACCTTCGGGCAAGCAGCGAATTCCCGTTACCACCGGGTCTTCCGGACTTCCGTACGGCATCCCTTGTTCGATCCAGTGCGCGATCAAGCGGTATTCATGGCTGTCCACGTCCATCCGCTTTCCGCCGCCGTGCGGAGATTTTCCAACCGGCTTGGTCAAGAACAGGCTCTGATCGGGAGACGCCGGATTCAGTCGCCGACCGCGGCCCTCTTTGACTAGAAACTCGTAGTCATCGTCCGGGTAGAAGCCCAACAGCGAGAGCTTGAAACCGTTTTGCCCGCTCGCTTTTCCGTGGCAACCGCCGCTATTGCAGCCCAACTTTGTGAAGATGGGCACGATCTGATTCTTGAAATTGATCGGCGGATCGTTGGTAATGCCGGCAACCGTCACGGGGACGGTGGCCGTCTGTCCCGAATCGGTCGTTGCCGTGATCGTCGTTTGACCATCGGCCAGCGGTGCGACATATCCATCGCTGCTGATCGACACAATTCCGTCCGGAGCGGCTTGGTACTTCACTTTGTGTGTGAAGTCATGTTTTTGACCACTGGAGTAGAGGCCGGTGACAAACAATTGTTGCCGGCGGTCGCGGCCGCGGATTGCAAATCCCTTCCCATCGAAATTCGGCTCGACTCGCAGTTCCTGAAGTTGGCCGGGATCACCCAGTCCGGAACTCGCAGGCTGCTCGGCGGCAACAGGTTGCACAGCCAGAGCGGCAAGCAAACAGAAAGCCGAGGCTGTGGGGAGGAAACGGAATAAGCGGTCCATGATGAGACTCTCCCGGTCGTGATGTATGGGATATCACCGGCTGAAATCCGTAACAATCGGCAGGATACAAGATACCAATCAATATATGCCGATGCAACCACGTTTGGGCACTCCGCGATCTGCGTCACAAGGGCGGGAAAGAGCTTACTCCTGCCGCTGTCGAGGTTTCCGGACGGAATCCAGAGTCGATATTGCAGCAAATGCCGCTACAATTGAAATGTCGGCGGCACCTGCATCAGCAAACGAGCTGAAATCTAGATTGATGTGCCGAATTGCCGGCCGTCACGCGATTGGCGGAATGATTCCGCCCATGGACGCCAAGTTCACGAAATCCGAATTAAAAGTCGATGAGCCTGCTACCCGAATCAAAAAGCATAGATGACGCCGTCTCCGCCATTCGAGCGGGGCGTCCCGTGATCGTGGTCGACGATGCCGACCGCGAAAATGAGGGCGACTTCATTTGCGCGGCGGAAGCGATTACGCCGGAGACGGTTCGGTTTTTTCTGAAATACGGTAGCGGTCTGCTCTGTACGCCGGTCAGCTCGGCTTGGGCCAAGCGGCTCAAATTTACGCCGATGATCGATTCGGGCCACAACTCGACGCCGATGCAAACCGCCTTTCAGGTACCGGTTGACCATCACAGCGCCGGCACGGGGGTCAGTGCTGAGAATCGCTCGCGGACGATTCAAGCCATCGGCAATCCGTCATCGCGTCCGGAAGATTTTTTCGGTCCGGGACACATTCACCCCCTAGTGGCCAAAGAAGGGGGCGTGCTCCGCCGGGCGGGGCATACCGAAGCAGCCATCGATCTGATGAAATTGGCGGACATGCATCCCGCCGCCGCGTTGATTGAGATTTGCAGCCAAGAAACCGACGGCATGGCGGACCATGAGGAATTGCAGAAACTAGCCGCCGAATTCGATCTGGTGATGATCACAATCGAAGAGTTGATTCGCTACCGGGGATTGCGCGAGCAATTAGTGCACCGCGAAGCCGATGTGAACGTTCCTTCCCGATACGGGGACCTGAGGGTCATCGCCTACCAAGTGGAGCACGAAGATCAGGTACCGATCGCGATCGTGATCGGTGATATTGATTCCGCCGAAGCGCCGCTCGTCCGCATGCATTCCTCCTGCTTCACAGGAGATCTGCTGGCGTCATTGCGCTGCGATTGCGGAGATCAATTGCACATGGCGCTGGACATGATTCGCCGCGAGGGTGCCGGGGCCGTAATCTATCTGCCACAAGAGGGCCGCGGCATCGGGTTGGTGCCCAAGCTCAAAGCCTACGTGTTACAAGATGAAGGATTTGACACGGTCGAAGCCAATCACAAACTCGGCTTCAAGGCGGATCCGCGCGACTACGGCATTGGGCTGCAAGTGCTCAAGGACCTCAAGCTGCGGCGAATTCGCCTGCTGACGAACAACCCCAAGAAGACGGACGCGTTCTCGCAACGGTTTGACTTAGAAGTCGTCGAGCAAATTCCGCTGGTCGCGTCGCCGGAAAAACATCGGCAGCACTACATGGAGACCAAGCGAAAAAAGATGGGGCACATACTGCCCCCGTCCTCGGAAGAGGTCGCCGAAGAGACCGCGGATTAGTCGTCTGACAAGTGGTCGTCTTCGGGTTGTGTGCCACTGGCTTCGCCAGTGCAAGGTGAGCTTGCTCAACGGCTTAACAGCACTGGCAAAGCCAGTGGCACACGAATGTCTCGCTTTGACGGAACACTAGCGTCAGATCAATCACAGCCTTGCCATTCCTCGATCATTTCCATCAACAGATCCATTTCCGAGTGTTTGGCCCACACGGTTTCGCCACCTTCAAGCGCGACTTCGTGCAAGCCTTCACATTGGCAATCGGGTTCCCCGCAAAAGTGTGGAGTGGCCGAAATCCAGATGACCCGATAAATTGGAATCTGTTTGTCGTCCACGCGGCAGAAGATGCTCACGATACTCACCCCGAAGGCCGGACCACAGCCGACCGGAAGTAACTGAACCGGCCGAGTGCGGAGTCGTAGAATTTAAGCACGTTTGTGCAAGATCGGATTGCGACGGCGTAACGTTTTCGATTGACTTCGAAAGAGACTTGATGACCCCCCCGCGTCGAGCACTGCAGCCGGGCTAAGAAATCGTCGAAATCTTAGTTCCCTTTGTTTTAATCGACAAGCGCCAACCGAGACAATCCCAAATCAAAATCGGATTTAAGATGATTCCAACATTTATCAAGATGCGTCGCAACAGCCGAGAGTGGCGAAATCGCCTGAAATTCGCCGAACGGCGCTGTTCGACGCGGCGATGCAACTTCGGAATTATACGCGCGAGCATGGACCACGCCTAGCCGGGAGAAACAACTATGCCGACAATCACCCGCCGCTGTTTCCTGACTTCCACAGCCGTTACGCTCAGTGGTGCCGCATCGCTCAGCCGCATTCTCCGGGCGGCGGAAAAATCTCCGGCTCTCAAGTCCCAGTCCCGCGTGGTTGACATCGAACGCCATGCGATCTTAGCCCCGTTTCACGAGTTTAACGCCAAGGCACTCTACCGCTGCCAAGGTTTGGAGAATAATTACCGAACGGTGTTCGTCGTCAAGACCGAAAATGGCACCGAAGGATACGGGGAAAGCTGGGGGCGGAGTTGGCCATCCGAAGAAGCGCTTAAGAAATACATCGGCAGCCGGCCGTTTGACTGGGTCGGCGACACGGAAAACCTGCCGCTGAACATGGCAATGTACGATCTGATGGGCAAGTTGCTCGGACTGCCGGCCCACAGATTGATCGGTCAGAAGGTCCGGGATTGGATCCCCGTTGCCGCCTGGACGGTTGCGCAACCGCCCCAGGATATGGCGGAGGAAGTTCGTCAGGCGGCCGGCCGCGGATATCATTGGCTCAAGTTTCATGTCGACGAAAGCCAAGACGTGGTCGATCAGACCGCCGCCATGCAAAAAGTCGCGCCGCCCGGATTTCGCGTGCACTACGACTTCAACGCCAATGGCAACTTCGAACAGGTTTTTCCCGTGCTGAAGGAACTGGAGCGTTTTCCGATCGCCGCCCGAGTGGAAGATCCGTTTCCCGTTCACGATCGCGACGCCTATCGCCGGTTGCGGGAGAAGTCGAAGCTGTCGATCTTAATCCATCATGGACCGCCCAAGGTGATGAGCGACGGGCTTTGCGACGGCTACATGGCCGGCCATGCGCCGATCTCTCACGCAGCCAAAACCGCCACTATCGCCGAAGCGGCCAATGTGCCGTTCATGCTGCAGCAGGCGGGCGGCACGATCAACCAAGCGTTTCTCGCCCACGAGGTCGCCGTCTTCAAAATGGCCACGATCGACAACGTCAATTTGGCGAACCTGTGGAAAGAGGACGTCACAACGCAAACAATGCCGGTCGTCAACGGCAGCGTCCGCGTTCCCGCAGGTCCCGGTTTGGGTGTCGAACTCGACCGCGAGAAACTCGAACGTTTCAAAGCGACACCGCCGCCGAAGCCGAAGCGGCTGTTGGCGCGGATGCGGTACCGGAACGGGCACACGGTCTACTTCCGCCATGACCCGTTGCGCCCCGACACGCCCAACCGCGTCCGTTTCATCGGCCACGTCAACGCCCCCGGCCCGCCGCCGGGATATCACAACCACGTCGTCACGGACTTCTGGGAAGAGGACGGGACCGCCTCGTTTGATAAGATTTGGGCTGCAACCGCGAAGTCGGCATATTGGGAAAACAAGTAGCCCCCAAGCCGACGATTTCTTCGATCCTCGCTCCCAAGCTCCGGCTTGGGAACGCACCTTCGCGAAGCTCTGCTTCGCTACCGATGCGGAAGACCGTGAATTCCTGCTTTAGCAATCGAAGCAGAGCTTCGAGAAATCAGGTTCCCAAACTGGAGTTTGGGAACCAGGAAAGTGGCTCAATTCTCAGTACCCGCTACTGTCAGCTTCTCGGACCACCCATCGACGCGCTTAATCGCATCTTGTACCTGAAGCAATCGCTCAGCCGATTCAATCAAGTACACACGTCCAAAATCACGACCGGGTACGGCGTCGGTCGCTCGAAAATGCAGTCGGTAGCAGTTTTCCGCTTCCTTTTCGACTGTAACCGAATCGACCCTTTCAAGTCTGATGGCACCCTTCCCGCGAGTTGACTGAAACCGATATCCAGCTTCATCAATTGTCACCAATGCACTCCGGCTGTGCTTTCTTCGGCGATCTCGCTTGCATTTGAGAACTACGGAACAGCCGCCATCGCGCTGATGGATCTCTACATCAGAAATCCAGAAGGTAGGCGATGGAATCATCCACCTCAGAATCCGATCAGACCAACGCACAGTGAATCCGTCGGGCTGTTTGGTGGACTCTGGAGCAGACATGGCATCCCAATCCGTCGTGCACAGCATGATCTAAACGCGGGTCGCTCACCGCCACGGATCGTAATCCGTCTCATGCCGATCCAACTCGCGGATCATCGCCTTCCATTGAAACGGATACCGCCCTGGCTGGGTGAGGACCGAGCGGCTTTGCAGGGCGACCTCGCCGGGAACCGGCAGTACCGGTTTGCCGGTCGACATGGCGGCCATGTTGACGTTGCAGGTCCGTTCCATGTCGATCATGTCGATCAGCGCCTGCTCGATTGTACCGGCGCAGGTGAGCAATCCGTGATTGGCTAAGATCAACGCCCGTTTGTCGCCCAGCGCCTGGACAATGCCCTGCGTCTGCTCGGCGTCGATCACGACTCCCGTGTATTCGGCGTACAAGGCGTGGTCGTCGTAGAATGAGCACCCCGTCTGGTCCAGCGGATCCAGCAACATGCCCAGTGAGCTATAGGCACTGCCTCCCGGCGGATGCGTGTGCACGGCACAGTTGACATCGGGCCGGGCGTGGTGAATCGCCGCATGGATGCAAAATCCAGCCAGATTGATCATCTCACCGCCCGTTACGATCTCACCGGCGGAATTTACCAATACCAAGGTGTCCGCGCGGACTTCGCTAAACAAATCCCCGAACGGATTCACCCAAAAATACTCCGGAGCCTCCGGCACGCGCATCGAGATGTGCCCCGCCACGCCGTCGTCCAAGCCGAGCCGTGCAAGCATTCGATAGGCGGCGGCCAACTTGACCTTCTCCGCCCGCGCCGCCGGTGTGTCGGCCAACGCAATAATGCGGTCACGTTCTTCCCCCTCAGCGGCGGTTTGCTGATGCAGAATTGTTTCCGGATCGGTATTCACCATGGGATGCCCCCTTTCAAGTTCCGGGCATTCGATTAACGAAAAGGACACGGGCCACTTCGCGAAGTAAGGAACCTCACACGAAACGTGTGAAGGCATTTCAGTTCAGGCGTCATTCTCTAGGTACGTAACGAATCGCTCTATGAGTGGAGTTGACGAGTCCAGCATTTCAAGTCCTTTGAGGATATCAATTGCATGCCAAACATCCAAGAACCCCCTGTACCCTGCTGGTATAACTGGGTCATCGAATTCGTCTAGGGGAACTATTTGGTAATCTCTAGTGGATACGGAGACATCTGTTCTTGAGCAACAGATATGAGCTTCAACATCGAGGGTATCGATACGCTCGACGAGTGTTTTGAGATCCATGCACTTACCGCCTGACAACAACCGAAAACCGATCATCCACCCACGACGATTGAATTCAGAATTGCCGAAGCATGCTTTCGTGGCTACGATCGAATGATTATTCGAATTTTCTTCCATGCGCGTTATCTGGAGGCTTGTTATATGGTCAGATTGTTGCGTTGCCTACCCCTCTTGATTCTGGTTTTCGCCTGCCAATCTCCACTCTCTGTTTCCAACGCCAGTGAGTCTGAACAATTTCGCGTCGGGTTCGGCAAACGCGATATCACGCCGCAGGCACCGGTGCCGATGTGGGGTTACGGGGCGAGGAAGGCGATGCTTTCGGACGGAACGCTCGATCCGCTCTGGGCCAAGGCGATCGTGATTCAGGGAGACGAAGGCAAAGTCGCGTTAGTCGGGTTGGATCTTGGTCGAGGCCCCACGACCGCGATGATGGAACGCATCCGCAGCGAAATCGCGGATAAGGCGGGCATCAAACATGTGTTGATCAGCGGAACCCACACGCACCACGGCCCTGTCATCGAGTTGACCGACCGCGAGGGATTTGGAAAGGGCACGTTTGACGCCGCCGTCGCTTATGCCAAGCAATTGCCGGAGGGAATCATCGCGGCGATTCTTGAAGCGGACCAAAACGCCAAGCCTGCGACGATCGCGGTCGGATCGCGCGATTTGGGATTGAACCGCAATCGGCACACGAAACGGAAGCCGAAGGCGACTGACCCCCGCATGACGGTGATGCGGTTTGACGATGTCTCATCCGGAAAGCCGATTGCGGTGCTTGTCAATTTCGCGGCGCATCCGGTGATGACCGATACGATGATTTTGAAATTCTCGCCCGACTACCCTGGTTTTTTGGAGGAGAAGGTTGAGTCGGATCTGAAGACGAATTGCGTGTTCATCCAGGGCGCGAGCGGGGACTTGAGCCCCAATCCGAGCCAGGACTTCCGCAAGCCGAAATTGTTCGGCGAGGAGTTGGCGCGACATGCGATTGAAGTTGCGAAGTCGATTGAACCGCACGAACTCAAGAAGCAGACGGTCGACGGCCGCGTTGATCAATTTCGATTCAAATCCCGCATCGACTTTTCCAATCCAGCCGTAATGGCCGGCTATAGTGCGGCCTTTTTTCCAGAGTTGATTACCAACTTCGTCGAAGCGGCCAAAGATGGACATCAGGCGGAACTCAACACCGTATTGATCGGCCGCAAGATTGCGTTTGTGGGCGGTTCGGGAGAGTTTTTCTGCAACCACGCCGTGCGGCTCCGCGAGCGGAGTTACGTGGACCACACGCTGTTTTTCGGATATTGCAACGGCCACAATCTGTACTTCCCCACGATTGAAGCGGTCTCCGAAGGAGGCTACGGAGCCGATGCAGCGGTCTCACCGGTCGAAATCGGCGCGGGAGAGCGGATGATGAACCGGGCGTTGATCAATATCTACGAGCTGTCGGGAAAAATGAACGCGAGCGCGAAGTAGGCGTCACGACGTCTGCGATCGGGGACAGGGAGGAACAGGCACAAATGCCAAACTGCCCGCAATGCAACCATCACAACCCCACCGGGGAGAAATGGTGCATCGAGTGTGGAGCGGAGTTAAACGCCGAGGTCAATCCGGACGCGTTCGACGCGGAACTGCGTGAGGTGATCGCCACCCAGTCAAAAATCGAGGCGATCAAATTCTACCGTGAGCGAACCGGAGCCTCGCTAATCGACGCCAAGAATGCAGTCGAAGCAATCGCTCGCGGCGAACACGTGCCGAATTACAAAGCAAGTGGACGGGACCGCGATGCGGCGGAGCAGCAGATTGTCGACCTGCTGCGCGACCGCAAGAAGATCGCGGCCATCAAGCTGTATCGTGAACTGCACGATGTCGGACTGCGGGACGCGAAATTGGCCGTCGATGCGCTGGAGCAGGAATTGGGAATCACGTCCGGTTCCGGCTGCGCGGGCGTGCTGTTGCTTCTCTCGCTACTTTTGGCAGCGGGCCTGTATTTGCTGCCCTAAGACCGGGTGCGACGGTCACAGATCCGCAAGAAACTGCCGGCCGAAGACCATGTCCGAATAGTTCCCGTCGGGGATGTTGTACGGATCGTCGAGGCGGTACCGGTCGACTACATCTTCGTTGAGCGCGATTCCCAAACCGGGCGCATCGGAAAGTGTCAGCATTCCGTCCAACACAACCAACGGTTCGGTCAGCAGATCCTCAATGAACGGATTGCCGGTTTGATCGATCTCGACAGTGAGCCCGTTTTCGGCGGCGGCGATGACGTGGGCATTTGCAATGACGGCGACGGCGTCGCACCATGAGTGCGTCGCGACTCTGAGACCTGCCTCGCGCGCCATTTTGCAGACGTTCCAGGTCTCACTGATTCCTCCGCAGCGGCTGGCGTCGGGCTGCACGATGTCGACGGCTCCGGCACGAATTAACTCGCGAAAGCCCTGTGCTCCGAATTCGTTTTCGCCGGCAGCCAGCGGGACTTCGCAGTCGCGGCGCAAACGCACGTACCCGTCGATGTTTTCCGGCGGGAACGGTTCTTCGTACCAGAACACGTCATTGTCGCGCAGCAGTTCCGCGAGTTGCCGGGCCGATTGCTCGTCGTAACGCATCGAGCCGTCGACCAAGAGGTCGCAATCGGGACCGATGGCAGTACGGACTGCTTCGACCGCTGCGCCGTCAGCGTCGGCTCCTAAAGCGAGCCGCATTTTGACGCGGCGAAACCCGCGCGCGATGAGTGCCCGCGCTTCGTCCGCCAATTCCTCCGGCGACTTCCAAAGCAGCGCACTGGCATACGCGGGGCAATGCGGCGTGTCTCCCCCCAACAGTTTCCAAACCGGCTGCCCCTCGGCTTGTCCCCGCAGATCCCACAACGCGGTATCAAGTGCACCCACGGCGGTCATCGCCGCCCCTTTGCGGCCGTACCACCGCGTGACGGCATACATCTTCTGCCAAAGCCGCTTAATGTCGGCCGGATTCTCGCCGATCAGCAGCGGGGAAAGCTGGTGTTCGATGATTGGATGCAGCAATCCCGGATGCGAATAACCGCTGCCGATTCCGACGCGGCCGTCGTCTGTCGACACGCGAACCAGCGTCGTCAAACGCCCCGTACAGACGCCGCCGGCGTATTTGAAACCACGCTCGTATTCGAAACGCAGCGTAACGGCTTCGACGCGATCGATTTTCATGACCGCCGTATTCCGAATCTGAAAAGGCGCAGCTCCCACTCAGCATCGCTGAAGGTTTCAGCTTGGTCGGCAAAGTTGTTTCAGGGTGGCTGGGGTCGGACATCAGTCCGCCCCCAGGTTCAGAAACTGGGGGCTCGCTTTGCTCGACCCCAGCCACCCATCGTCGACTCGGAGTTGTCCGACGATGAGTCACCCGTGCCACCGCTTGTGTGGAAGCCCCGCTGTCGCAATCGCGTGCTTAAACCGGCAACTCGGCTTTCAGGACCTTCTCGGCTTGCTTTTGATTGAATTGGTGAATTTTCTGCCGCAATTCCGGACGGCTGCCGGCCATAATGCGGATTGCCAGCAGGGCTGCGTTCTTTGCGCCGGCGCCGCCGATGGCGAGTGTGCCGACCGGAATTCCGCCCGGCATCTGTACCGTGGAGAGCAGCGAATCGAGGCCGTTGAGCTTGCTTTCAATCGGCACACCTAAGACCGGCAACACCGTGTGCGCGGCAACGACACCCGCCAAATGCGCCGCCCCCCCTGCCCCGGCGATCAATACTTCCACGCCCCGCTCTTCGGCGGTCGACGAGAACTCCATCACCACCGCCGGTGTCCGGTGCGCCGACATGACGCGGCATTCGAAGGGGATTTCAAACTCCTTGAGAACATCGACCGCCGGTTTCATCGTCTCCCAATCAGACGAGCTGCCCATGATGATGCCGACGAGAGGATTGTCACTGTTGCCCATTTGTTACTCCGTGAATTGATTAATCGTTCCAGACCACGCCGCATGTCAGCGGCTGTTACTTGTCGTCCAGCAGGTTCACTGCTGCGAATTCCTGTCCTTCCAGCATCGCCAAACTGGCCCCGCCGCCGGTGCTGACGTGCGAGACCTGATCAGCGAAACCGAGTTGCTGGATTGCGGCGGCACTGTCGCCGCCGCCGATGACACTGGTGCTGTCGCTTTCAGCAATTGCCTGGGCGACCGCCTTGGTCCCTTCGTCGAAGGGAGGCATCTCGAAGACCCCCATCGGGCCGTTCCAAACGACCGTCTTGGCGGCCCCCACGGTCTCCGCATAGAGCGCCGCAGTCTTCGGTCCGATGTCCAAGCCTTCGTAGCCGTCGGGAATCTCGCCGGCGTCGACGATGACCTTATTGCAATCGCCCTTGAAGTCGTCGCCGCAATGCGTGTCGACGGGGAGCATCAGTTTTTCGCCGCCCCGTTCCAACAGCTCTTTGGCCAGCTCGACTTTGTCTTTCTCCACCAGGCTGTCGCCGACCTTGCCGCCCTGCGCCAGGGAAAATGTATAGGCCATCGCCCCGCCGATCAAAATCTTGTCGCAAATGCCGATCAAATTCTCGATCACGCTGATCTTGTCCGAGACCTTGGCTCCGCCCAGAATTGCCACGAACGGGCGCTGCGGATTGGCGATGGCTTCGCTGAGGTATTGGATCTCCTTTGCGACGAGAAAACCGACGACTTTCGGCTTGCCGTCCATCGCTTCAGGGACGGCGACCATTGACGCATCGGTGCGGTGGCAGGTCCCGAACGCGTCATTGCAATAAACGTCGGCCAGCGTCGCCAGCGCGGCCGCAAACTCTTTGTCGCCCTTCTTTTCTCCTGGATTAAAACGCAGGTTTTCGACGACCAAGACTTCGCCGTCCGCCAGCGCCGCTGCTTTGGTCCGCGCCTCGTCGCCGACCGTGTCCGCGGCAAAGGCGACCGGTTTGCCGAGTAATTCGCTCAGTTTTTCCGCGGCCGGCTTGAGGCTGAGCTTGGCGTCCGTCCCATCCCCTTTCGGGCGGCCCAAGTGGCTCATCAAGATCAGCCGCCCCCCGCGGTCGATCACCGACTGAATCGAGGGCAGCGCCATCCGGATTCGGCGATCGTCGGTGATATTTTGTTCATCATCCAACGGGACATTAAAGTCGACCCGCATCAAGACGGTTTTCCCAGCCGGATCAATATCTGCAATCGTTACTTTTGCCATAGAGTCGCTCTCACGTGCACTGAAAGCCCGTTTTGAACCGTTCTGAGAGAATTTCGCATTCGTGAAAACGTCGTCTCTCACGCACTGACAATCCTAGAAACCGCGCCGGGTATTGCAAGCGACTCGATGCAGCCGGCGAAACGCCTCTCGCGCGGTATCACAGTTGGTGACGAGGTCGTCGTTCACGCACCAAGGCGGGGGCGCGTGCTGTGAATCTTTGCCGGTCATAGCTTTTATTGAATCAAGCTGCGATGCCAGGCGAGCCAATTCTCGTTTTGTGCTTGCGGCAGAGATTGCCGGTGTTCGATAGGAATATCAACGGGGAATACAGTTGTTGAAACAAGACTGTGAAGTTGGGAAAGGATACCCGACTGATTCAACCTTTCCGTTTATCGGGGCTTGGCGCAACTGCGATCGGCAACGAGCCTGCCGGACCTAACTCAGTCGAGAATCTCCCAACTTAACGAACTAGCTGTGACGTAAACTCGCCCCGCGTCCCTACAGACATTGGTCGGACGTCCGTGCGAACGAGCGACTACGAGTGAATGCCGAGAGGACGTGGACTTGTCGACAGTTTCCCGCTTCTATCACGAACACAGCCGCAAGCTGCTGTTGCTCGCGCTGTTGTCCTTTCCGATTCTGTTTCTGAAAGCGCAATCGCTCCCGCAGAACAACGACATCGAGACCTGGCTGCCGCGCGATTCGGAAGTTCGCTCAAACTATGAGCGGTTCAAACGGGACTTCGGTGTCGAAGAACTTGTGGTTGTCGGACTGGAGACCGACACACGGGACGTCCGTTTGGTCGAGGCAATCAGCGAACGTCTGGAGCGACTCGACACCGTCCGCAAATGCTGGTCGCCCACTCGGCTGCAATCGGTGATGGCCGGCTTTGGAGTCGATGAGGTGGAGGCGCGGGGACGGCTGGAAGGTCTCGCCCTCTCCGATGACGGCAGCCTGATCGGCTTGATCTGCCTGCTCTCCGACCAGGGCTATCGCGCACGCTCTCAGGCCGTTGCCGACGTGAAACAAGTGATCGACTATTGTTGCCTGCAAAACGATCAAGTTCGGCTGGCGGGCGCTCCGGTGATCATTACGGAATTGGATCGATTGGGCAGCGAGGAAGAGAATCGCAAGTTCTTTTTCGTGACCTTGGTGATCTGCTGGGGGCTTCTGGCATACAGCACGCGGCATTGGCAACTGTCGCTCGCACTGCTGGGATTGACCGTGTGGGCAATCCAATTAACGCTGGCAGTGATCCATCTGGCGGGCGGCGAGATGAATTTCATTCTCAGCGCGCTGTCGGTGATGGTGATGATCTTCACGCTGGCGGTTTCGATTCACTTCATCCACTACTACCGTGCCGCCGGCACCAGCGACGACCCGCTGGGGGCGGCGTTCAAAGCCGCGTTTAAGCCTTGCTGTTTGGCGACACTGACAACGACCATCGGCCTCGTATCGCTAGCGGTCAGCGATATTCTACCGGTGAACCAGTTCGGATATGCGGCCGCCTGGGGGTCAGTCGTTGCGCTGATCACCGGATTGGGATTCACTCCGGCGTTGATGACCATCTGGCCGCTGCAGGTGGAAGCGGACTCGCGGACCACGATGGCCTTTGCCCGCCTGGGGCATTGGATTTCCACCCACAGCAAGATCGTCGCCTGCGCAACGGTGTCGCTGGTCGCGGCCTCTTGCACAGGTCTGGTGTTCTTGGAAACGAAGATCGATCCGCTCGACTTTCTTCCGCGCAATAGCAAAGTGCTGGTCGACACGGTCCGCGTCGAGGAAAAACTGACCAACATCGACTCGATCGAAGCAATCGTCACACTCAACGACCCCGAGATGCCGTTCGCACAGCGTCTGGAGGAAGTTCGCAGAATCGAGATGGTGATCGCCGAGCACCCTTGCGTGCGGCATACAATATCCGCGGCTTCGTTCTTCCCGGAGGAATTGCCGCAGAATCCCTTTGTGTTGGGACGATTGCTCAAGCAGGCCGAAGCGCAGCGCGACCAGAATGAGTACCTGGCCGACGGCGAACGGCTGTGGCGTATCTCCGCCCGCATCAGCACGCGCGAAGGCCTCTCGCAGTATGAAATCTTTGAACAGTTGCAGGAGAGAACCGCGGGCATGCCAGTCGAGCTGACCGGCATCGCACCAATGCTCAATCATGCCCAACAAGAGATCTTTCGCGGCTTCCATGAAAGCTTTTTGCTGGCGTTCATAATCATCACCGCAGTGATGGTCGTCTCCCTTCGGTCGTGGAAGACGGCCCTGGTGGCAATGATTCCCAATCTAACGCCGATCTGTATCGTGTATGGAATGCTGGGTTGGCTCGGAATGCCGGTCGACATCGGCATGATGATGTCGGGCAGCATCGCGCTCGGCATCGCCGTGGACGGCACGTTCCATTTCCTAGTGCAATACCAGGAACTCTACGATCATGGTGTCTCCTCCGCTAAGGCGTCGCGTTCCGCATTGCGTCATACGGGAGTCCCCATTTTCAAAGCGGCGCTGATTTCCAGCATCGGTATGCTGGCGTTGACGTTAAGCAGCTTTACGCCGACCGCCCGCTTCGGATATTTGATGTCAGCACTGTTGATGGCGGCCCTGGTGGGCGATTTGATCTTGTTGCCCTCGCTGCTGAGCTTGCGGCCGCATCGTCCGCGACCTGAACAGCCTTCTGGGCTCAAACTTGCCGGACCGCACAATCTGCCTAAGCAGTCAGAACCCTCCGTTTTGGCGGACCGCGTCGCTTGACGCAGACCGACATGTAATCGTGTTCGAGGCTCCGACTCTCAGAAATTCGTTGTGAAGTCCCCATCCGCTGACTAAAATAGACCCGTCGAAACACTCTCAACCTGAACACTTGGTCAACGTTTGATCCTATCCATCGTTTTCCCCATCGGAAACCTTCCCAAACTCCTTCGCTCTTCGATCTCCGTTCAAGCAACGACGCCCGCGTCCCGGCGCAGTTTCGCGTGCCCCGCTGACCGTGAGACTGGAATCGATTCGACTCTGCCAGCCTCGGTCGTTGGCCGCCATCGATGCTAAGAGTGATTTGACGCTTGGGCCCTCTTCGAAGCGACTTCGGAAATCCAAAGTATGTCCTACCAGTTTCTTACCGGCGCAACCGGCCTGCTCGGCCGCTATCTGATTCGTGATCTATTGCTCGCAGAGGTGCCCTTGGCGGTCCTCGTCCGCCCCACCCGCCGTGCGACCGCCCGAGAGCGCGTCGAACAGATAATGGCATTTTGGGAAGAGCAACTCAGCCGCTCGCTGACCCGACCAATCGTATTGGAAGGTGATATTTGCAGCGAAAACCTGGGGCTGGATGAGCGGTCGTTGGCGTGGGTTGCTCAACACTGCCGCGGCATGATTCATAACGCCGCCAGTTTGACGTTTCACAGCACCGGCCCCGACAGCGAACCGTGGCGGTCGAACATTCAAGGCGTACGAAACGTGCTCGATCTGTGCGAGCGAACAGGCATCAAAGAATTCCTGCACATGTCGACCGCTTATGTCTGCGGACTTCGCAGCGGCCGGGTGCTGGAAACGGAACTCGATGTCGGTCAAGAACGCGGCAACGACTATGAAATGAGCAAAATCGACGCCGAAAAAATGGTGCATGCCGCCGAGTTCATCGAGGATCTGACGATCTGCCGGCCGGCGATCATCGTCGGCGACTCGCAAACGGGCTACACCAGCACTTACCACGGTTTTTACGCCGCATTGCAACTGGCTTACACGCTGGCCAAATCGATGGAACCGAACGAAACCGGCTTCGTTCGTTCCATTGCCCGCTTTGAGCTTTCGGGACATGAATCGAAGAACCTCGTCCCGGTCGATTGGGTGAGCGCCGCGACGAGCCACATCGTGACGCATCCCGAGTTGCACGGACAGACCTATCACTTGACGCCGCGGCATCCGGCGACCGTGCGGCTGGTGCGGGACATTTTGGAGCAGGCCACACGATTTTACAGCGCGAAATTCGTTGGAGAAGACGCAAAGGTCGACGACTGGAGCGAGGTGGAGCAGTTGTTCAACGACAACATCCACGTCTACAACTCGTATTGGCGCGACGATCCTGTGTTCGATTGCACCAACACGACGAACGCGCTGCCCCACCTGCCCTGCCCCCACGTCGATCGAGAGATGCTGCTGCGGATGTCGCAAGTTGCCATCGATTGCAATTTTGGCGGCGGGCGGGATAAGCGGATCGACCTCGACTTTGATCCGCATTTGCACCTCAAGCCGCTTGTGGAGGCCGCAGGGCAAAACGATTATGCCCTGCAATCTGCGCATTTGCTGGGACTGGAAATCACAGGCCAAGGGGGCGGCGAATGGCATCTGCTGCTTGAGGACGGCAAGCTGGTCGGCGCCGAGCTTGGCCGCGAGTCGAATTGCACCGCCGTGTACCGTCTCGACTCAGGAACGTTCGCCGAGTTGGCCGGCGGGCAGGAAACCGCCGATGCGGCCCTGCAAAACGGACGGCTTGTGATCGACGGAAATGGACTGAGCCGGACCGAATTGCTGGACCTGTTCAATGAAGTCGCCCGCGGGTCGAGTACAGCGCAATAGATCGGACTCCGTTCCGGCTCATTGTCCGGGAGCAATATCCGACGACTCGTCGCGTGGTGGGCCGTCGCTCGATGTCTCCTCTTCGGGCGACATGAACTGGTCCAGAATCCCGTTGACGAATTGCGATGATTGTCCGCTGCCGTATTTCTTGGCCAACTCCAGCGCCTCGTCGATCACCACCCGGTTGGGCGTGTCGGTGTACAGCAATTCGTAGGCACCGAGTCGGAGCACGTTGCGGTCCGTCGGGGCCATGCGCTTCAGCGACCAATTGGCCGCCGCTTGTTCGATGCGCGCATCGATGATGTTTCGATACTCAAGCGTGCCTGTGAACAGCCGCCAGCAGAACTCGCGCAGAGCCTCATCCTCGAGCCGCTCATCGATGAACTCGCCGGCGGTTTCCAGATTGCTGGCGGGATTGAGATCCTGCCGGTAGAGCAGTTGCAGGGCCGTTTCCCGTGCCCGACTGCGGCGCGCCATTTAACTTCGAGCCTTACACAGCGAGGAATTGCCTTAAACCGGCAATTGGGAGGAGGGAAATCTCAACGATGAAACCAATCAGGCGGACTGTCGCCGTCTACCCTCTTAGCTTAGCCATCAAATCGGCCATTTCAATAGCAGCTAGCGCCGCCTCGCGGCCCTTGTTACCTGCTTTTCCACCGGCGCGGTCTTGAGCCTGTTCCATCGATTGGCAGGTGAGGACTCCAAACGTCACCGGGACGCCGGTCTCGCGGCCGGCCTGCATGATTCCCGCCGCGACTTGCTGATTGATGTACTGATCGTGGGTCGTTTCACCTTGGATCACTGCCCCGAGACAACAAACGCCGACAAATTTTCCGCCGCGAGCGAGTGTATCGGCTGCCAAGGGAATCTCGAACGAACCAGGCACCCAAACCACGGTCAGCCGCTCCTCTGCGACGCCATGCCGGCGAAACGTATCCACCGCGCCATCGAGCATTCGACGGGTGATCAGTTCGTTCCAGCGGGCGACGACAATGGCAAATTGGCCGGCCGTCGAAAGCAGGTCACCTTGGATTTCTTCTGTCATGCCGGTGATTCGTTGTCAGGGATAAGCTGGCAGACGTTGCAAACTACGGGAATATTGCGTCGGTCAACTCAGATTCATGCTCAGCAGAAATTCTTCGTTGGTTTGAGTCCGCTGCATGCGATTGACCAACAGCTCCATCGCATCGACGGGATTCATGTCGTTGAGGACGCGACGAAGAATCCACACACGGCGGAGCTCTTCTTCGTCCATCAGCAGCTCTTCGCGTCTGGTGCCGGATCGATTCACATCAATGGCAGGCCAAACCCGCTTTTCGACCATCCGTCGATCCAGGTGCAGCTCGGTATTGCCCGTTCCCTTGAACTCCTCGAAGATCACTTCATCCATACGGCTCCCGGTATCGATCAGTGCGGTAGCAACGATCGTCAGGCTGCCCCCTTCTTCGACGTTACGGGCGGCTCCGAAGAAGCGTTTGGGGTGCTGGAGGGCGTTGGCATCGACGCCGCCGGAGAGAATTTTCCCGGAATGCGGCACCTCGGTATTCCACGCCCGGGCCAAGCGGGTGATCGAATCCAAAAAGATCACCACGTTTTGCCCGTACTCGACCATCCGTTTGGCCTTTTCAATCACCATTTCCGAAACCTGGATGTGTCGGCTGGGCGGCTCGTCGAAGGTGCTGCTGATCACCTCGCAATTGTGCCCTTTGACCTGCCGTTCCATTTCGGTGACTTCTTCCGGGCGTTCGTCGATCAGCAGCATGATCACGTACGCTTCGGGATGGGCCTTGAGCACCGACTGGGCCAATTGTTGCAGCAAGATGGTCTTGCCGGCCCGCGGCGGTGAGACGATCAAACCGCGCTGCCCCATGCCGATCGGGGCTACCATATCGACGA
The DNA here is from genome assembly GCA_028285345.1 of Planctomycetales bacterium. Classification (GTDB taxonomy): domain Bacteria; phylum Planctomycetota; class Planctomycetia; order Planctomycetales; family Planctomycetaceae; genus Symmachiella. Next base: position 280,511 of record JANQPT010000044.1, on the reverse strand, counting down.
TTCGGGTGCTGAGCACGCTCGATTCGGCCGCCAACCGCAAGCGGCACTCAGGGTGCAGCGGCGTCAAATCGTCGAAAAAGACCTTTTCGGTGAGCAGATTGGGATCCTGGCCATTGATGGCTTCCACCCGCAATAGCGCGAAATAGCGCTCGTTTTCTTTGGGCGGACGAATTTGTCCTGCAACGATCGCCCCGTTGCGAAGTCCAAAGCGGCGAATCTGGCTGGGAGAGACGTAAATGTCGTCGGGACAGGGCAAGTAATGATAATCGGGACTGCGGAGGAACCCGAATCCGTCGGGCAACACTTCCAGCGTCCCCTCTCCGAACATCAGTCCGTTGAGCTTGGTTCGCTCCTTGAGAATTTTAAAGATGAGGTCCTGCTTTTTCAGTCCGGAGTATTCGGTTAGCTGTTCGTTGCGAGCCTGAACCAGCAACTCCTTCATCGTCATCCGCTGTAGTTCGGCGATGTGGATATCGCCCCGTTTGATCTCCTCGTAGCGCTCGTCGGCGGACGCGGCGCGAACCTGGTCAGCACGCGACATTCCGCCCGATGACTGGTTCGACGTGCCCGTGCCGACCATAACTTTGGAGCTATCGGGTTTCTCCGCAGAGGATTCCTCCATGGTGGTGGTCGAAGTCGAGGATTCGCCCTTAGCGCTGCGCGGCTTCATGGATTTGGCCATAACTGTTGGCTTTCTGAGGGATGGTCGAACGACCCTGGGGATGAAGTCCGTTGGGGTGGGGTGATGAGCAACTTAAACAGGAAGCAAGCTAACGCCGGGGCGTCAACTCTTGATTGGGGGATCGTAGGACGGCTCGATCAATGTGGTGAACGCTGATCGACGCCGACCTCAATAGGGGTCTATGGATGTGCTGGGTCACTTGTGTGAGGAGCGAATCCGGCGAATCGCCGAGGTCCTCTGCGTCATCATAACCTCTCTATCTCGAAACGGCAATCTCAGCTAGGAATTCTCGCAATTGCTCGACCGCAAAGTCCGCCGATTTGGAATTATCGATGATGTGATCTGACAACCGCCGCTTCTCGTCCAGCGGCATTTGACTCGCCTCGCGGGCAGTGAGTTCCTCCGCAGTCCAGCCGCGATTCTGCATGACTCGATTTCGCCGCATCTCCAGCGGGACGTCGACAAACACAATCGCCCGGCAGAAATCCTTCCACCCCGATTCCAGCATGACCGCCGCGTCCAGCATGACGGCTCGATTGTCGGGGTTGCTCCGGGCGGCACGAATCTGCTCCGCGAGAATCTCTCCAATCCGCGGATGGACAATTTTTTCCAATTCTTGCTTCGCTGCGTTGGACTCTTGGGTTGTACCAAAAACCCGCCGCCCCAACCGACCGCGATCCACGCTGCCGGTCTCGTCGAAGATTTCGTCGCCGAAGTGCCTGCGCAGTGCCTCTTGGATCGGCTTTTCCGTAAGGACTTGGTGTCCTGCTGCGTCAGCGTCGATATAGGCCGCCGGATACTGCTCACAGACCCCACGCGCGACGGTGCTCTTGCCCGAGCCAATGCCCCCCACAATTCCCACGACGGGAATTTCAACTGAGTTGTTGTCCACTGGATTCGTCAATTGATTGGTGTCGTGTGGATGTGGTCGTACTGACGGATCGGCAATCGCTTTTGCGGGTGTCGCGGAGCATCACAAGATAGAGACAGGCCGTCGAAGCAACCGTCTCGAACAGGCCGGATGCGCGACTATCCGAGTTTCTCCAGATTGAGCCAGTCGTTCCCCACGCTGATATCGACTTTGAGCGGAACATCAAGATCGAGGGCCGATTCCATTTCCTCGCGGACGATGTTGCTCAAACTTTCGATTTCCGCGGCGGGGACTTCGAAGACGAGTTCGTCGTGGATTTGCAGGAGCATCGCACCGGGGTGTTGATCCTTTCGGATACGTTGGTCGGTTTGAATCATGGCCCGCTTGATCAAGTCGGCCGCCGAACCTTGAATGACCGTATTGATCGCGGTCCGTTCGGGCAGATTTCGCTGACGTCCCAAGCCGGAGCGAATGCCGCGAATCTCGCGCCGCCGCCCCAAGATCGTTGTAGCATATCCGGTCCGCGCACACTCTTCCAGAAGGATCCGCAGAAAGCGATCGACCCCGGCATACTGCGCGAAGTAGCCCTCGATAAACTCCGCCGCTTCGGTCTGACTGATCCCCAGATTGATGGACAAACCGTAAGGACTCTGGCCGTAGATCACACCGAAATTGACCGCTTTGGCGACCCGCCGCATCTCGGCATCGACCGCTTCCGGTCCGGCATTGAAAATCTTCGCCGCCACAGCCGTGTGAATATCATCCCCCCGTTCAAACGCGTCCACTAATGCTTGATCGTTGCTGAAATGAGCCAACATGCGGAGCTCGACCTGAGAATAGTCGGCGCAAAGCAGCCGCCAATCCGATTCGCCCGGAATGAATGCCTGGCGAATCCGTCGCCCTTCCGCGGTCCGGATCGGGATGTTCTGTAGATTCGGATCGCTGGAGCTGAGCCGTCCCGTCGCGGCGACCACTTGATTGAACGACGCATGGATTCGCCCGGTTTCGGGGTTCACCAACTCCGGCAGCGCGTCGACGTAAGTGCTCTTCAACTTGCTGATCTGGCGGTATTCGATCAACTTTGCCGGCAGCGGGTGAACCGCCGCCAGTTTTTCCAGAACCTCTTGGTCGGTGCTCGCTCCGGTTTTTGTTTTCTTCACCACCGGCAGTTGCAGCTCTTCAAACAAGATCACGCCCAGTTGTTTCGGCGAGGCAATGTTAAACTCGCGTCCCGCCTCCTGATAGATTTCCCGTTCAATCGCCTCCAATCGCTCCGCAAACTCCGCACTCATTCCCTGCAGCAACTCGGTGTTCACACGAATGCCGCGGAATTCCAAGGCGGTCAAGATCGATATCAACGGTCGTTCCAAGTCCCAATACAGATCCCACAGCCCCTGCTCTTTGAGTTCCTCGGAGATGAGTTGCGCAAGCTGCCAAGCGATCTGTGCATCCTCCGCCGCGTACTCGCCGACGGTGTCGACGTCGACCTCTGAAATCTTCTTTTGTGATTTGCCTTTGCCGATCAAATCGCTGATGGGAATCATCTCGTGTTGCAAGTATCGCCGCGACAATTCATCCAAACCGTGGCTCCGCGCTCCGGCGTCGAGCAGATAGTGGCCCACCATCGGATCGACACCCACACCCTGCAACTCGATACCCGCGCGGCGTAGCACCAACATGTCGTATTTGAGGTTTTGGTTGCAGATTTCGACTTCCGGATCCTCCAGAATCGGCTTTAAAGCCGCGGCAACCGTGTCGGCATCCAAGACCGCCTGTCCCGGCGGGGCCTGGACTGGAAGGTAATAGCCACAGGCACCGTCCCAGCTCACTGCCCAGCCGACGATGTCCGCCTGGACCGCATCTAATCCAGTGGTCTCCAAATCGACACAGAATTGCTGCTGCTCTTTCAACTGTGAAAGAAACCGGTCGAACTTTTCCGCCGTCTCGACCAATTCCCACGACCGCTCTACGGCGGCGCTTGGTGGCGGATCGCTCGGTTCGGGGACCAAAGTCTTGACTTCATCGGCGAAGCGACGAAACCCGAATTGCCGAAACAGTTCAGCGAGCTCGTCCAGATTCAACTGCCCCGCCCGTGCGGCTTCCCAGTCGACTTCTAGGGGTAAATCTCGGCGGAGCGTGACCAGTATCTTGCTGACCCGCGCCTGCTCGGCATAGGTCTTGAGATTCTCGCGCAATTTGGCGCCGGGCGCCTCGTCGGCACGCGCGAGTACTTCTTCCAGGGTGCCGAATTTCTCCAATAGCGCCGACGCCTTCTTCGGCCCGACGAGCGGCACGCCGGGGATATTGTCGACGCTGTCGCCTACCAGCGCTTGAAAATCGATCACTTGCGCCGGCGTGACGCCCCATTCTTTCTGAAGATCTGCTTCCTTGAGATACTGATTTTTGCGGAAGTTATACAGCTGAACTTTGGGACCCAGCAATTGCCGAATGTCCTTGTCGCTGGTAATGATCGTCACGTCGACATCCTGGTCAGCCACCGTTTCGACCAGTGTGGCGATCACATCGTCCGCCTCCCAGCCGGGAACCCCCAACGTCAGCACGCCGAACCCCGCCAGCAGTTGTTCGATCATCGGGATCTGAGGCACCAACTCCTCGGGCATTTCACTCCGGTTGGCTTTGTACTCCTCATAAACCTCGTTGCGCTTGTTCTCGCCCCGCACGTCCATCGCGGCAATCAGCCAGTCCGGTTTGCGGTCGCGGAGGATCGTGATCAGATCTCGCGTGACACCGTAGACCGCGTTGGTTGGTTCTCCCTGCGGGCTGGTCATCTCCGGGAGCGCGTGGAACACCTGGAAGATCAGCGAAAAGGTGTCGATGATATAGAGCGATTTGGGCATAACGTCTCACGTGGCAGTCAAAGGGTTAGGTTCCGTAGCCTACAGTCCCAACAACCCCGCTGGCAAATCCACCAAGGTGATCCGGAGTGCATGATCTCGCCAGCCGCAACCAATGATGGACTTGCGACGGCTGTAACATCTCGTTCCCAAACTGGAGTTTGGGAACGCCGTTTCTCGAAGCTCCGCTTCCCGTCCAACTCCCAATTGAGCCGCCAACCCGACTGTGATAGACTAACTCGCATCATTCCACCCTTCCCCGCCGCGAGAATCTCCATGAGTCGCAGGCACGCAAAACCGACTCGCCGAACCGGCGCTAGCGGTGCCTGCGCGGATTTCTCGAATTCGATCCGCCACACCCGCCGCGAAGTTCTCCGCATCGGCGCTCTGGGCGGATGCAGCTTGACGTTGCCCGGACTGCTGCGGGCACGAGCGCACGCAGATACAACGACTGGGACGTTCGGCCGCGCCAAGCAGATCATTATGCTCTACCTGCACGGCGGCCATCCGCAGCAGGAGACATTCGATCCGAAACCGGACGGACCGTCGGCCTATCGCGGTGAATTCGGGGCGATTGCAACCAGTGTGCCCGGCGTGCAGTTCGGCGAGTTGTTGCCGCTCTCGGCGCAACTGATGCACAAGGTGGCTGTGGTCCGGTCGATGTCGCACGGTAATGCGAATCACGTGCAAGCGGCCTTGCCTGCGCAGAGCGGGCACGCGCACGACCCCTCAGAGGAAAAGCGGGGCGACTTTCCGCCCTCGTCGAAAGATTTTCCACCGGTCGGCGCGGTGCTGGACCATCTGCGACCTGCGGGGGAATTGCCGACTTGGGTCCGCATCGGCCCCTACATGCATCGCAACAACGGCACGATGATCCACGGTCAGACGCCGGGATTTCTGGGCGACAAACACGCCAGCTTCGGCATCGACCAACCGCTACTGCCGGCGGACGTCCGTATCAAAGCGATTGAGCCGAATCCCGATTTGACCTCGCTGCGACTCAAAGCGCGGCGCGATCTGTTGCAACAGGTCGACGCGCAGCTGCGGATCATGGAGCAGTCGGGACAGGCGCAAAACGTCGATGCCTTTTACGGCAAAGCCTTTGATCTGCTCAGTGGGGAGAAGGTGCGCCAGGCGTTTCACTTGGCTCAGGAACCTGCGGCGGTCCGCGCGAAATATGGCCGGACCGAATTCGGCCAGCGGTGCCTGTTGGCGCGGCGGTTGGTGGAAGCGGGCGTACCGATGACCAACGTGCACTGGTGTTATAAGCCGGGCGAATCTTGGGATACGCACAGCAAGCATTTCAGCAAGACAAAGAACTCGCTCTGCCCCACGCTCGACCCCGCACTGACGGCGTTGATCGATGATCTGGATGAACGGGGCCTGCTGGACGAGACGCTGGTCGTGGTGAACGCCGAATTCGGCCGCACGCCAAAGATCAATCGCAGCCGCGGCCGCGACCATTGGCCGTGGGCCTATTCGCTGCTGATCGCCGGTGCGGGAATTCGCGGTGGAGCGGTCTACGGCGCCAGCGACGAAGCCGCCGCCTATGTCACAGCCCATCCGCACGATCCCAAAGACTTCATCGCCACGCTGTATCATCTGCTGGGGGTCCCGGCGGACACGACGCTCTACGACAACGAAAACCGCCCCCACCACTTGGTCATCGGCCGACCCATCACGGGCATTCTGGCGTGATTCCACTGAGCGAGTTCAGCCAACGGCACAGCGTCGGCAATACGGCTACGCGTGGGGGGACTGAGATTTCTCTCAGCCGGTTCGGTGATGCTTGCTCCAACCTGGCCGGCACGGTATTTAATGGATAACCGTCGATTGTTGCGCAAGTCAAATCACTACGGAGGCACGGAAGACACGGAGTTTTCAAATTCGAAGTCCGAATTTCGAAATTCGAAACAAATTCAAAATTCGAAATCCTAATGACTCAAACGTTTTGAAATTTGGTCATTCGGATTTGTTTCGGATTTCGTGCTTCGGATTTTTCTCCGTGCCCTCCGTGTCTCCGTGGTAAGTCTTCAAACTCCCCGGGAGCCTTCGGCATGGGTCATTTTTATTACGTGAACTATTTCTCCGTCCTGTTGGCGACCATTGCCAGTTTCATGTTGGGCGGATTCTGGTATTCCAAAGCCGGTTTCGGGCAGGCGTGGCTGGCGGCGATCGGCAAGTCGATGGACGACCTCGGCAGTCCTGCGGTCGCGATGTCGCTCACCTTCGTCAGCACGTTTATCACTGCGGTGGTTCTCGCGATTCTGATCAATGCCCTCGGCGACCCCACGCTGTTTCGCGGGGCGCGTCTCGGATTCGTGCTCGGAATTGGAGTGGTGGCGACGTCGATGTTTTCCGATCACCTGTTCTGCGGGAATCCGCTCACGCTGTATTTGATCCAAGCCGGCTACCGCGTCACGCTGCTGACAATCATGGGTGGCATTCTCGGCGTCTGGTCTTGAGGCAATCATTGTGGACGCAATTGACTATCTGCAGTCACCGGACAAATTCCCCTGCGGTCCCGCCGTGGCGATTTACGGTGCGGAGCAGTTCTTCAAATCGGCCGCAATTAAGACCGTGACGCGGCAAGTCTTGGGCAATGACGACGAAGACGCCGTTCCAACAAAATTCGCCGGAAGAAGTGCCGAATTGGTCCCGGTGCTGGACGAATTGCGAACGGTCTCGATGTGGAGCGACCGCCGGCTGGTGATCATCGAAGAGGCCGACGACTTTGTCAGCACGCATCGCGCCGGTCTGGAAAAGTATCTCGACCAACCTGCGAAGAAATCGGTGCTCTTGCTGGAACTGAAGTCGTGGCCGAAGAACACCAAGCTGGCGAAGAAAGTGGCGAAGATCGGCTTGGACATTAACTGCGCCGCGATGAAACCGGCGCAAGTCCCCCGCTGGCTGGCGGCACACGCGCAGACCGCCTATGGAAAGAAGCTCGACTCGCGCGCGGCGCACACACTCGTCGAGTTGGCCGGGACCAGCCTCGCACAACTCGACACGGAATTGGAGAAACTCTCCACGTATGTCGGCGAAGCGGGGATGATCGACGACACGGCGGTCCGCGCGCTCGTCGGCGGCTGGAAGGCGGAGACAACCTGGAAGATGCTCGATGCGGTCCGCGACGGACAGGTCGGCCAGGCGATCGGACTGCTCGATAAGCTCTTAGCGGCCGGCGAACATCCGATTAAACTGCTGGGCGGAATCAATTTCACTTACCGCCGCATCGCACAAGCGACGGAAATATCGCGGCACGGCAAAAAGCTCGACGCGGCGCTCAAAGAAGCGGGAATGCAGCCCTTTGTCGTCGCAAAAACCGAAGCCTACATGCGGCGCATCGGCCGCAAGCGTGCCGAACGGATTTATGGTTGGCTAGCGGAGGCCGACATGGCGCTCAAAGGAGGCAGTTCGCTCTCGGAACGTGCGGTGCTGGAGCAATTGCTGTTGCGCTTGGCGGGTCGAATCGCGGTGTGACTAAACAAATATCGGGTGGCCGCGATTGCGCAGCAATCGGGGCAGGCGAAGCCTGCAAGAGGCTGCAATTTCAGCGCTGAATCAGCTCTGCGAATCCGCCGGACAGAGAACGGTGAAATTGCGGCCTCGTGTGCCTGCGGCACCCCGATTGCGATGCAATCGCGGCCACCCGACGGAAGGTTGGTTTGTGTGATCGTCTCGGGAATGCGAGCAGATGAACATAAACAAGTTTGTCGTTTTCCACGCTGACTTTCGTTGGCCCACTCCGGACGAAATCGCTGCCGCCGAAGAACTTGCGGAGCATCTTGCCGCCTCCTTGACGGCGCACGGAATTTCCGTCGAAGAGGTTGACGGAGACGAACTCGGCCATGAGATCAAATGCGGCGTCGGTGACTCCACGATCACACTTTGGGTGACCGCCGACACCTTAAAGGATGAACCAGGTGATTGGACGGCCGGGATCTGTGCGAAACAGACGTTCTTCGGCGACAAACCGCATGCTGAGGATGACGTCATCACGCTCGTGCAGGCGCTCGACGCTTGCTTGCAGGAGTCAGAGCGGATATGGGACATTCGCTGGTATCCACACTTCGAAACCCCCGACTATCTCGCGCTCATGACCGCCTCTGACGGACCAATCTGTGACCCCGAATTGTATGAGCAGATGCATCCAGTTCTTCGTCGCGACATGCAGCTTATGCGGTTGACCAACTTGGTCTGCGGCTTGAGAGGCTTCCTGTTATTCGCTTGCGTTTATATCGTTTTGAGGACTGTGGCGCCGCAACTCGCACACCTCGCACTTGGAGTGTTTGCCGCTTTGTTTTTGGTGTTTGTCTTCCTCGTCCCTGTCTTCTCCGGCTACCAAATTCGCAAAGAAGCAGCGAAACTTGATCGGTCGATGAGCAGCCACCAGCATCAATCGGGTACGACCCATGAACCTTGAGATCGACACGATTCGCATTTTCGTAACCGACATCGGCCGGGCCGCGACGTTTTACCGTGACAAGCTCGAATTGCGCGTCGCCCATGACGGCCTCGACGACGGCTATCTCGTCTTTGAATCGGGCGGGATTTCACTCGTGCTGGAAGCGGTCGATCCCCATACTGCGGAAGCGGACGATTTGGTCGGCCGCTTCACCGGCATGTCGTTTCGCGTCGACGACGTCGCGGAGGCGTACCAAGATCTCTTGAGCCGCGACGTGGAGTTTTCCGGCACGCCGGCCCACCAAGCGTGGGGCGGAACGCTGGCGCACTTCTTCGATCCAGATGGGAATCAACTCACACTGGTCAGCTACGAGTGATGCAGATGGACCGCCGCCGTCTGAGGTAAACTGCCCCCTCAAAGGGTGGCCGCGATTGCGGAGCAATCGGGGCAGGCGGAGCCTGCAAGAGGCTGCAATTTCAGCGCTGAATCAAGTTGCGGAATTGCCGAATAGGGAACGGTCAAATTGCGGCCTCGTGTGCCTGCGGCACCCCGATTGCGTTGCAATCGCGGCCACCCAACTCACGTTGAATTACTCAAGCCTACAGCCTCAAGCCTCTCCCCTCACTCCTCATGTTCCCGGATCCCAAATCGTTACCATCAGCTTCCGATACGGATCGCCTTTGTAGTGGATGTAATAGGCGGTCACCATTTTGCCGTCGGGTCGCTGCAGCGTGCGGGTGTAGCCCAAGTCGCGGCCGCCGCCGTTGCCGTCGATCTTGAACGGCTCGCTCCACGATTCGCCGCCGTCGCTGCTGAATTTGGCGTAGATGGCGAACGGCTCCTTGCGGTCACCGTAGGTCATGCAGAGTCGCCCGTCTTGCAGTTTGAGCATTGACGGAGGATTCCCCTCGCCCACGTCCTCGACGGCGCGGTTGAGATAGTTCCAACTCTTGCCGTTGTCCATGGACTTCCAGGTGTCGATGTAGCGATGCTTCTTTTTGCCGAATCCTTCCCGCCGACGGGTGGTCATCACGAGCTCATTGTCGGAGAGCCGCACGGTCGAGGGCATGATCGAGAACCCATGAGGCTCCGGTCCGACGAATGAGAGAAACTCCCAGTTTTGCCCGCCGTCGGTTGTGCGAGCGGAAAAAACGCGGCCTTCTTTCTTGTTGGATTTCGAGGCGGTCAAAAAGAAGTGGCAGTCTTTCGGCCCGTTGACGATGTAGTCCGGACGGGCCATGATGCCCGGCAGCCCGAACGAGGGGACGGCGAAGGGTCCCTTCCAGGTGTGGCCGCGATCGTACGAGTAATACAGCCGCGATTGTCCTTCGTGGATCGTCTGAAACCGCAGCGTCATGCAAAAATCGGGATGCGTGAAGTTGATCGACTCAGCAATTTTCGCGGGCTTCGGCTCCGTGTGTCTCGGATCGTTCGTACCGTGCCGCATGCCTCCCTCGTTGATCAGCATCCCCTTGTCGTTGGGGTACTCCGTCTTCCAGGTTTCGCCGCCGTCGAGGCTGCGTGCGAGCACGTGGTATTCCGGCTTCTCGCGATCGATGTTGTGCTTCTCTTCTCCGAGATTCTTATGCTGACCGATACTGAAGCCGACGAGAATCTCGTCCCCCCAGATCCACATGCCGTGATTGGCCGGCCATCCGGCGAACTCGCCATCTTTGCCGTAGACTTTGACCTTCTTTACCACCTTCGGGTCGGCCGCGGCGGCAATTGAGGAATTGATGAGGACAAGACAACAGCACAGCAATGCAAGTGCGCGCAGATTCATCGGTGAGAGCTCCATCGTTACGATAGTTATCAGGACGGGTGAGAGCAGAGGTATCAGTATAGCCGGATTTCCGCAGCGAATAACAGCCTGCCGCGCTGAAAAACGTGCTTCAGAACGTCCGCAAACGGAGCCAAACGGTTAGCGATTAACCAAGCGTGCGATTAAGCCGCGCACGATGATAATCCGCGCGCTGCTGCGACGTCATCGACGCAAAATCGGGCGATGCTTCGTCGTCTGCGTCGCTCGTGCTTGCGCTCCCGCCGTTCGCGGGCGGCAGACTGATCGTGGTCCCGCTGCCGGAATAGCTCATCACATTCGACTGGAGTGTGAGATCCTCTTCCAGCGAGCGAAGCGGGCGAATCGAAAGTTTCTCCAGCACCGCGTGGTAGGCACGGACTGCTTCCACCGGGCCGATTTCTCCGTCGACGATCAACCGCAAGAACTGCACGAAGGCGAGTTGGCACTCGGCATTGTTGATCTTACGCCCGAACAGAGCGACCCGCGCGCCGAATTTCTGGGCCTCGGCAATGAGTTGAAACGCGTCGAGCGTCGTGCCAGCGGATCCCCCTAGGACGCCGACGATCAAGTGCGGATCGTAGGCGACCAATTCCTCCATTGCCCGCGGACCGTGATAGACCATCTTCAAAAAAATCGGCCGCCCGGCGCTCGCTACGCCTGCCAGTGTGCGCGCGATCAGATCGTTGATGAACCCCGCTTGCAGTTCCGGAGCGACCGCGTCAGGCACATTGGGGTCGAAGATTTCCAAGAAGTGCCGAAACCCCTTCCGCTCCGCCTCTTCGCGAAACAGTTTGTATTGCTCCAGCGTGTGCAGATCCAATGCCTGATCGTTATTGAAGGTCACCGAAAACAAACCGAGATCCGCGCCGCGGCTCCGCTCCTCCGGGCGGCAATCGAGATGGCCGCATTGGATGTGGTCCAAGGAGGCGCTCCGAAACGGACGTGCCGGTTCCAAATGCAAGTTGCCGCCGCGAACGATGTGCACGTCGGTCGTGTCGTTCGCGCGGGCGGCGGGTGTGATCGGCGAATTGTCGAACAGCCGCTCCTCGATCGTGAGCAGTTCGTTGGTGCTGGCCGACATGAGCATGATGTCAACGATGCCTTGTTGGACGATTTCGCGGATCTGCGCGCGGTATTCAGCGAGCGTCTTGAAGCGGACCTCGCCGTCGTGCCGCTCCGGCGATTTCCCCGGCGCGCCGATGCCAAACGCCATGTCGGCATCCTTAGCGTCGGCAATGATAAAGTCCTTGCACCCCGACGGGTCTGCGTGAATCGCGGCCAGTTTGCGGTCCAAGGATTTTTGCATGGTTGTGTTACGGAGATCTTTCCACCAAGCCGACGGCTTCGCCGTCGCGCTCGGCGTTACTGAATGTGACGCGTTAGTTCATTGGTATTGATTTCGCATTCGGAACATCGATCACGACGGCAAGCCGTCGGTTTGGTTAACCATTGAGGACTTTGTCGATTGTTTCACGGAGCACACGGGCGGAGTTGTTCAAGCCGGTCCGCTCTTTGGGCCACAGGTCCAGTTCAATACGCTCCAGCACACCGTCGCGGCCGACGACCGTGGGGACCGAAATGCAAACGTCGTGCAACCCGTACGCTCCCGTTTGCAGTGTCGACACCGGCAAAACCCGCCGCTGGTCCAGCGCAATCGAATGCACGACTTCGCGAATCGCCAAACCGACGGCGAAACCGGCACCCCCCTTTTTCTTGATCACTTCGGCGCCGCTGCCGCGGGTCCGTTTCTCGACGTCATTGACCAGCGCGGGCGAATAGCCGGGCCACTTCTCCAATGGAAGTCCGGCAATTTGCGCGGCCGACCAAATCGGCACCATGCTGTCGCCATGCTCGCCGAAGATCAACGTCGAGACTTGCGTGGCCGGCACGTCCAACCGATCGGCCAACATGCTCCGCAGCCGCGTGGTATCGAGCAACGTGCCCAAACCGATGACCCGTTCGGGAGGCAACGAGAGTTCCCGCACAGCCAGATAAGTCAGCACGTCAACCGGATTAGAGACCACAAACGCGATCGCTCCCGGCTTGGTGCCGTGCTTCTTGATATCGGCGAGGATATTGCGAAACAGGGCCACGTTGCGATTGATTAGGTCCAAGCGGCTCTCATCCGGCTTGCGCCGCAAGCCGGCGGTGATCAGAATCACATCGGCATCGGCGCTCGCCTCCGGTCCGGCCGCGTAGATCTTTTGGTCGGCGGTGACACAACTGCCGTGGAGCAAGTCCAACGCCTGTCCACCGGCCAATTCTTGATTGACATCGACCAGCGCGATCTCGCGAACAATCCTGCCGCACTGCAACGCAAACGCCGCACAAGAACCTACCAACCCACCGCCGCCGACAATGCTAACTTTCATTGTGTTGTTGACTCTCTGTTACTTTTTGATCGTTAGTTTGAACCACGGAAACACGGAGACACGGAGAAAAAATTCGAAACACGAAATTCGAAATCCGAAACAAATTCAAATGACAGAAACCCTAATTTCAAAATGCTCTCGCCCCGATGTTACACGCCGAATTGAACAGTTTTTGACATTTGTATTTTGAATTTGTTTCGTATTTCGTGCTTCGAATTTTGAATTTAAGACATCTCCGTGCCTCCGTGTCTCCGTGGTTAATTTCCAGATGCCTTACTTACCCAGCGCCGTCATCACTTCATTAGTAATCGCCTTCACGAGCGCTTCGACGTCACCGGCTCCGTCGCCGTTGTTTGATGTACACGTTTCGCCTTTGAGGTAACCGGGAAATGACGGCGGTGGATTGAATGCGCGGGTTTCGGGGAGTTGTTCCTCGTACCCCTTGCGAAATGCGCTGTTGCCGCAGAGGTCGCAGTTTTCGACGTGGAAGCGAGGATCGTCGAAACCGAGCTTTTGTTTGAGATCCAATAACTCGCGGCTTTCGCGTTCGTCGAGATAGTTGATGTTGCCCAGTTGCTTGGCCAGCAGCAAGATGCGGCAATAGGCGTCGACGATTTCCGTTTTCCAATAGGCCTTTTCCAAATCGACGTCGAAGCTGACCGTGCCGTGATTGTTGAGAATGATCGTGTTGGTCCCTTCCCCCAAAAACGGCAATACTGTGTCAGCAAATTTTTGGCCGCCGGGTGTTTCATACGGCGCCATCGGCACCTCGCCCAGAAAGACTTCGATCTCCGGCAACACGCATTGCGGAATCGGTTCGCGGGCGACGGCGAACGCGGTCGCGTGCGGGGGATGGCAGTGGACGACCGATTTCACATCGGGCCGCGCCTTCATGATGGCTAGGTGCAGCAGAATCTCGCTCGTCCGTTTACGCGTGCCGGCGATTTGGTTGCCATCCAGATCGACCGCACAGATGTCTTCGGGGGTCATGAACCCCTTGCAGATCATTGTGGGCGAACAGAGCACGGCGTTTTCGCCGACCCGGATCGAGATATTGCCGTCATTGGCTGCGGCGAATCCCTTGTTATAAATCCGCCGCCCAATTTCGCAAATTTGCTCTTTGAGCTTGCGGTCATTAATGCCGGAGTTCCATTGGTTTTGCATGATGTCGTTTCCGGTTGTAGTAGGTCAGGCTCCCGCCTGACGCCTGTTACGATTATTTCACAGATTTATGTTCTCGTTCCTAAACTCCAGTTTGGGAACCAGTTGGTCTGCTCACTCAAAAATCAATCGAATCTAGAATCGCCGTGTTGTAAGCGTCGATTGGCTTCACGTCGGGGTGAAACGGCGCCGCCGCCTCGGCGCCTTCGCTGACGGCGATCAGGCACCCTTCGGCAGCGGCCCGCTCGTCGTAAACGACGTACGGTTCGCCGCGACCGTCCGATTGCCCTTGAATGGCTTCCAGCGACAACGGCACCGCAACCAGCCAAGTCGCACCCCGCAGGTCGGGATGAAACTTCGACAGCGTCACTTTGCCGATCACTTCCGCAATTCGCATTTAATTGTCCTTGTTTTCGTAGGTCAGGCTCCCGCCTGACGCCTGTGCCGTTAAATGTGCATTAAGTCTTTGCGGCAGGCGGGAGCCTGCCCTACATCTCTTGGTTCCCGTCACCACAATCGACTCAAACTCTCCCAAGCATCCGGCGCTTGCGGCAAGTTTTCGCTGAACTGCACCAACACCTGCCGTAACTGAAACCCGCCGAATTGCTCCGGATTGATCGCAATGACGTTCACGCCGATCTCGTCAATGGCCGCGTTCAGTTCAGCGAGATTCTGCACTACGGCCGCCCGCACCTTTGGAGATCGATTCACCAGGCACGAGACCACCTGCGGTTTGCCGGAGACAACCGCGACGCCGGATACCTCGCCGCGACTGATCGCGGAGACCGCTTTGCGGGCCGACACGCGGGTATTCGCCTGCAATTCCAACGTCCAACCGCCGGCCAATTCGTCGAAAATCCGTGAAACGTGCGGAGTCGCCGACACCACGGCGGCCAAAAACGCGGCCGATCGATTTTCTGCGCGGACCTCTGTTCCGCGGCTCCAATTCAACTGATGCTCATGGATGTAGTCGTAGGCGGAGGGGGTCAGCACCGCGCGCTCGCCGATTTGGAAGGCGGCGTGTCCGTTGATTTGTGCCTCGAGGATTTCCGCGGTAACCACCTTGTCAGAAATCACGCAGTTGTTCGACTCGACCGTTTCAGACGGCGCGCAGTCTTGCTCCACCGCAACGCGATCAGGCTGTGCGCGCGGCGGGGATTGATCGCCGAAGTGCTTTTCGATCGCGGCGATCACAATCTGCTCAATGGTTTGTCGATCGGTCGTCATTCGTCGGGAAGTCCAATTACCGCCCAGCGGACGGGGCAAGTTTCTTGTCCTACAATTTCTCGAACAGCATTGCCGTCGCTGGTGACGATCACGGTTTCGCCGCGGCTGCTGCCCAGACTGTCGATCCCCAGTTGCGGATCGCCGTCCGCGCCGCCGGCAGCGTCCAACATCTGAATCAAGACCAGCCGCCAGCCGGCCAAGGTGTCATGCTTGACCGTCGCCGTCGCCGTCCCCACTACACGTCCCAGTTGCATTTTCTTGTCCTCTGATCCCCACAGTCCGTTGCGGGGACAAATCCGTTCGAAAGCACTATTTGTTTGAACCACGGAGACACGAAGAAAAACTCAAAGCACGAAAATCGAAATCCTAAACAAATCACAAATTCAAATGACTAAAAGTCGAAACGTTTCTGTCGTTCGAATTTTGGATTTTGAATTTGTTTCGAATTTCGTGCTTCGGATTTCGGATTTTTTAGATCTCCGTGTCTCTGTGTCTCCGTGGTTAAATTCTTTTCAGCGCGTCCCTCGCACCAATATCCGTGTTCATCCGTGGCTAAGAATCGTTATCACACATTCCGCCCTCAAATAATCCGCAACTCATCCACCATCGCGCATCGCCGTTGACGCGTGAACGTGAGCGGGTTGGTCACTCCCTCGCCAGTCGGCGTGGCGATGCTGAACGACAAATACCCTTCGCCGCCCAGCCCCAACCCGGCGGAGCTCGGGCCGTTTTTGACGTACAACGTTGTATTCATTTCCCGCCCCATGATGGTCATGGTGCGAACATTGCGCGAGTGAATCATGCTCGTGTGCCCGAAGCCGTGTTCGTGTTTCTTGGCCAGTTCGATGCCCTGCATCGCGTCGCGGCAGCGAACGAACGGCACAAACGGCATCATCTGCTCCTCGGGAACGAACGGGTTGCTCTCGTCGGTCTCGCCGTACAACAAGTCAGTCCCCGCCGGCACCGACAGGCCAATCATTTCGGCCAGCACCGACGCATCCTTGCCAACCAAATCGCGATTGAGCACGTGGTGGTCCGAGCCGTCTTTGGGTGGATCGAAGGCCAGTTTTGTGAGTTGGTCAATCTGCGAGCAGTTCAATTGGTACCCGCCGTGCCGAGGCATGGCATTCAACAGCTCGTCGAAGATCGACTCGACGGCGAAGACCTCCTTTTCGCCGATGCACAGCAAATTGTTGTCGAACGCGCCGCCGGTGATGATCGAACGGGCGGCGTTGTCGATATCGGCCGTTTCGTCGACGACGACCGGCGGATTGCCCGGACCGGCGACGATCGCCCGTTTGCGGCTCTGCATGGCAGCGCGGGCCACGAACGGCCCGCCCGTCACGCAAATAATCCGCACGCCGCGATGTTCGAAGATTTCGTTGGCGGTCTCGATCGTGGGGTTGTCGAGGATCGTGATCAAGTTCTCCAGCCCCGTCGCTTCATAGATCGCGCGATTGATCCGCCGCGTTCCCTCGCAGGCGATCAGCCGTCCCGACGGATGCGGATTGCAGACGAGCGTGTTGCCGCCGGAGATCATCGAAATCGCGTTACTGGCCAGCGTCGGCAGTGAGTGCGTCACGGGCGTGATCTTGCCGATCACACCAAACGGGGCGTATTCCGTCACCGTCAGTCCGTGATCGCCGCTAACGGCGTCGCACTTCAGGAATTCGACTCCCGGCACCAGCGCGATAATTTTTAGCTTTTGAATCTTGTGGTCCAGCCGTCCGATGCCGGTTTCTTCCAGTTCCAGCCGGCCCAACTCCTCCGCCTGGCTCGTGCAAAGGTCTTTGATGCACTGCACGATCTTCACCCGGTCGGAGACGGGACGCTCGGCCAGTTTGCGAAACCCGTCCTCAGCAGCGGCGACGGCGTCGTCGACGGTTTGAAACACACCCCAATCGCCGTTGCCGTGCGCGGAGCCGCTGCCGTTCATCCGTCCGTTGCTGCCAAGTTGGGCCAAAACTTCCTGCACGACTTGCCGGATCGCCTGTTCGGTCGCTTGCATAGTAATTTCGTCTCGTTGTGAATTGGAAATCGTATGTTTGGTCCACCAAGCCGATGGCTTCGCCGTCGCGTTCGGTGATACGGTTTATGGTGCGTCAGTTTGTTGGCTTGGATTTCACGTCGGACACGTCGAACACGACGGCGAAGCCGTCGGTTTGGGAACAATAACAATTCAAAAATGCCGCACTTGTTCGATCGTGGCGATTTCGCCCTCGATCCAGTTCTCGACGCCGCTTCGCGTGGGAAACAGCATCAAAACCAAGGCCATCACGACGAATGCGACAATCAGGGAGGTCATTTGCCCCTCATTCATGTAGGCAATCAGATTCATAAATCCCGCACCTTCCAGGATTGCGGCGGCAATGATCGTTTTGAGCTGAAATAATCCGTACAACTGCCGAAACGCCTCCGAATCCGCCTGCTGCTGATCCTCTGCAAACGGTTCCCGTGAAACGTCCGGCAACATGCCGGCAATCTGTTTTCGTTGAGCCGATACGATCAACGGCGGCACAACGAACCTCATCACAATCGCCATTGCCGCAAACACAACGCCAATGATCAGGAAAATCCCATCTTCAGGTTGCTGGTCCATTCGCTTGAAAATCGCAAACCCGGAGAATGTCAATAACCCCATCGCCAACGCGCAAACAATGACCTGAGTCGTGCGCGTCACGGCGTCCACGGAATCCGGAAGCTGCTGTCTGCTGGTCGGCATCGTTTCAATCCTTTCTGAAAGAGCCCTTATCCTGAATCGCTTGCACTAAACACCGACTTCGACTTCACATGCACTTGATCCACAATCCCAATAATCGCCGCGTCAATCGGCAGCGTCTTGGTCTGAGGCGTAAATCGTGCGCTTGACCCTTGGACACACAACACTACCTCGCCCTCGCCCGCGCCGACCGTGTCGACGACCACAAACGTGCGACCGGTCGGCTTGAGCGAACTTTGATCCTTCTCGTCGACCCGCAGCGGCTCGACAATCAGCAATTTCTGGCCGACCATCACTTCGACCTTTTGCGTCGAAACTACGCTGCCGGTGATGCGTGCCAAAAACATGTCAATTCCTCAATTGATTCGTCGTCGATGACCCCCGGCAAAGCCGGGGGCTTCTAGAAAATGATCGTTAACCCCGTCTCTCAGCCCTCGGTTTTGCCGGGGGTTCATTCGCCATTACCCGCCACATCATGAAATCGCCGCCGCCGCTTGCCGGGCGACAATGATTTCTTCGTTCGTCGGCACCACCCAAATCTCCGTTCCGCTATTGGCCGTTGAGATTTTGGTTTCGCCGTCGACTTGTTGATTCAATTCCGCATCCAACTCGATTCCCGCCCACTGCATGTTGTCACAGACCCGCTCGCGGATCAGCCGGCTGTTCTCACCGATTCCGCCGGTGAACACGATCGCGTCCGCGCCGCCCAGAATCGTCAAATAGCCACCCAAGTAGTGGCGGATGCCCGACACAAATACATCCAGTGCCAATTGTGCTCCCTCATGTCCCTCCGCCGCCGCTTCCTCCAAATCGCGGACGTCGCCGCTCAGTCCGCTGACGCCCAACAATCCGCTTTGATTCGCCAATTCCTCTAACAACTCCGCCAAACTCATGCCGGTCGCCCGCATCAAAACCGGCAACGCGAACGGATCGAAATCGCCGACACGGTTATTGTGCGGCAAGCCCGATTGCGGGCTCATGCCCAAACTGTTCGCCAACGACACGCCGCCCCGCGCCGCACAGAGCGAGTTGCTCCCGCCCAAATGGCAGGAAATCACCCGCAGGTCGTCCCGCTCTAAAATCTCCGCGATCCGCGTCGTGATGTAACGATGGCTCGCACCGTGAAAACCCCACTTTTGCACCTGATACTTGCTCTGCCATTCGGCTGGAACGGCGTACATCCGATTTTCTGGAGGAATCGTCTCGTGGAACGCTGTTTCCAGTGCTGCCACGAGTGGAATTTCCGGACAGGCCTCCCGCAATTGCCGCATCGCTTTCACATAGGGCGGATTGTGCGCGGGCGCAATATCCGCCAACTCCTCCATCGCCGCCAACAGTTCGTCGTCCACAACACGCACGCCGCTGAGCCGTCCGGCGAAGACCGTCTTAAACCCGATCACCGCCACGTCGCCGACCGACGACAGGCAACCGTGTTCGGGATCGGTCAATTGCTCGAGGCAAATCTTGACCGCCGCCGCGTGATCGGGAATCTGCCGCTTCATCGAAGCCCGATGATCACCAATTTCGACGCTGCACGAGCTCTCCGCTCCGCCGATGCGATCGATTCCGCCGCGCGCCAGTTGCACATCGGCGTCGAGGTCGAAGAGGCGGTACTTGAAACTCGTAGAACCGAGATTGGCGACAAGGACCTTCATGGCAAGCATCCATTCAATCGAAAACGAAGCCAGGCTCCCGCCTAGCGAGATCGCTGATTTGAACCACGGAGACACCGAGACACGGAGAAGAAATTCGAAGCACGAAATTCGAAATCAGAAACAAATTCAAAATCCGAATTTCAAATGACAAAAACTGTGAGATCGTGTCTGATTTCGAACTAAGCCAAAACAGGGTTTTGGTCATTCTGATTTAGGTCATTTGAATTTGTTTCGAATTTCGATATTCGGATTTAGGATTTCCCAAAACTGCGTGTCTCCGTGTCTCCGTGGTTAAAACAAACCCCGTGGTCTCACGCGAACAACTTCAACACCGTCTCTTCCGGCCGCGCGATTACGTGGGCTCCAACCAATTCCCCGACGCGCCCGGCGATCTCTGCGCCCGAATCGACGGCAGCCCGCACCGAACCGACGTCACCGCGAATGATCGTCGTGATATACGATCCGCCGATTTGCACTTGCTGCACCAAGGTGACGTTCGCCGCCTTGAGCATGGCATCCGCCGCCTCAATTTGAGCCACCAATCCCTTGGTCTCAATTAATCCAATGGCTTCTCCGCTCATGATATTTCCATGTCCCAAATGTCAGGAGTTAATAAAGAGTCCAAATTCCCTGTAAACGGACGATTACTTGCTCGCTTTGGCAGCGGGAATAATGCCGGCCAGATCTTCGTGCGGACGCGGAATGACTTGCACGCTGACCACCTCGCCCACTTTGCTGGCGGCGCTGGCGCCCGCGTCGACGGCGGCTTTCACGGCGGCGACGTCGCCAACGGCAAACACCGTCACCAACCCGCTACCGACTTTCTCCCAGCCCACCAATTCGACGTTGGCCGCTTTCAACATCGCATCCGATGCTTCAATCAGGGAGATCAATCCCCGCGTCTCAATCATGCCCAAGGCTTCCATCGCTTTCGCCATCTTTTGCTCCTCGTGTTGCGAGACAAAATGTAATGCGGGTCAAACTGTCCCGCCGGTTTCTAAAAAACTTCGACTGTAGGTCAGGCACGCTCTGACGCGCCCGTCCAAATTGTTCATTGCCAAACACATTGGCCGGACGACGGCCATTGATTGCTCCATGCCTGACATTCTCAATTCAATGTTTGCACGCACAATCTTCCGGTTTCTGTCCCGGCACAACCAAATCGACATGCGTCGCCCGGTCGAGCGACGCGGCGTTGCCTTCATCGGTGTCGAGATGGACTTCCAATTTCACGTCGCTGCCCGCACGCACCAACAGGTCTTCCATCACCGTCGTACAGCCTGCGGATTGAATCCGCAGCTGTAGCCGGTCGCCATCGTTGACGCCGTAATGTTCAAGATCCGCCGGCCCCATGTGCACGTGACGCTCCGCGCGAATCACTCCGGCATCCAGTTCGACGACCCCTTCCGGGCCGACGAGCACGCAGCCGGGCGTGTCGTGATGGTCGCCGCTGCAGCGGACCGGGAGTTCAATCCCCAGCGAAATTCCGTCGGTAAAGGCAAGTTCCACCTGCGAGGCGCTCCGCGTCGGCCCAAGCACGCGGACTTCGGGAATCATCCGCCGCCGTGGACCAACCACCGCCACCGTCTGTTTGGCGGCGTAGTAGCCGTCCTGATACAAATCGCGCAGCGGCTCCAGTTTGGCGCCGGCACCGTACAGCACTTCGACATGTTCGTCCGTCAGATGGACGTGCCGTGCGGAGATGTTGACGACCAGCGGATTCGGCTGCCCGACTGCCGGCTTGAGCCGGCTGAGCAAGATGTCCCGCACGATCGATTCGACTTGAGTTCGAGTCAGTCCACCGTTGAGTTGTGTCATGAGCGGATAACTTGTTTAAAAACTTGCTGTTGATCTCATCGGGCCGGTGAAACCAACCGGCCACTTGTAGGTTTCGCTTGAGTCGTCCGGCACAGCCGGACCTACTCGGTTAGTGTCGTAGGGCCGGTTCTACCGGCCGCCTGTTGGTATCGCCTCAATCACGCGGCAGAGCCGGACCGACGGGATTAGGACTCGGCGACTGTGACTTCGACGCCGGCGTCGGCAAAAATTCTTCGCCATTCCTCCGTGATTCCGCTATCGACCACGACGCGATCGATCCGCTCCAACGGCGCCAAGTGCGCCAAGGACCGATGGCCCAACTTGCCGCTGTCGGTGACCACCACAATTTCCTCCGCCACATCCATCATGCGGCGTTCCGTTTCGACCAAAAGTGTATTGCTGTTAAACAGTCCGATCTCCGTCACGCCCCCCACGCTGATGATCAATCGCCGCACATGAATCTGTGACAGTGACGCGATCGCCACCGGGCCTAATGCGACGCCGGTTTTGGGGTACAAATATCCTCCGATTGTGATCAGTTCGATGTCCTGGACATTCGCCAGCAGATTGATGATGGGCAACGAGTTGGTCACGACCTGCAGTGACTTGCCAATCAAATGGCGGGCAACTTCCAATGTTGTCGTCCCGCCGTCGAGTAATACCGCTTCGCCCGGCTCAATCATCGCCGCCAAGGTCCGGGCGACGCTCTGTTTTTCCGAGAGTGCTCGCGTCCCACGTTCATTGAGGTCGGAAAGCGACTCCCCCACATAGGCGGCTCCGCCGCGCGTGCGGCGGATATGACCGGATCGACCAAGATGCTCCAAGTCCCGCCGAATGGTCGACTCGCTGACTCCGGTCTCATCCACAAGGTCCTGAAGTGACGCAAACCCGCTATTTTCAACGGTTTGCAGTATTTTCCTTCTTCGTTGATCCAGCAACATTTGCAAGAAACCTCTTCCTCATGAAGCATTTCAACCAAATTATGTCAAACAGAACAATCAAAATCAATCATTATCAGTCACATTAACGGCAACTTAAGAAATGTTTCAGTCACTTCGTGAAGCGTAGTGATTAGAACAATTCTAGCTGAAAACGCGGCGACCAGAGGCGCGTGGTGCCACACGACGGCGAGTGGAGCCGTACATCAGAGGTTCAAGCGTGATTGTCGAGCGGCGTCGATCGATCAATCGCGGATCCGTACGCGTCGCCCGTCGACTTCCAGTCGGCCGGCCGCAAATAGGCGAATTGCCTCGGGATACGCCCGACACTCCTCGGCAAACACTCTCTCCGCGAGCGAAGCGGGCGTGTCGTCGTCGAGGACCGGTACCGTTCGCTGCAGAATGATCGGCCCGTTGTCGTAGATATTGTCGGAGAAGTGCACGGTGCAGCCGCTAATCTTGGCACCCCGTTCGAGAACGGAATTATGCACTTTTTCGCCGTAAAACCCCTGGCCGCAAAATGCGGGGATCAAAGCGGGATGAATGTTCATCACCCGCAATTGATAATCCTGCGGAATCTCCAACCGACTTAAGAAGCCGCCCAGCACCACCAGATCGACCCGTGCCTCGCGGACCAGATCGAAGACCGCTCGGCTGAATTCAGCGGTTGTGGCGAATGCCTTCGGCGAGACCACCTCGCAGCGAAATCCTGCAGTTGTCGCCCTCTCGACTCCCGCGCAATTCGCGCGGCTGGCAATCACCAACGGAATCTCCGCATCAAGATCGCCGCCCTGAATCGTCTCCGCGAGGTTCAACAGAGTTGTGCCCCCGCCGGAGATTAGCACGGCAAGTCGAATCGGACGAGTGAGCGGCTCAGAGAGGGGGCGAATCGGGGGCACAGCAGTTCTCGCGATGCTAACGCTTCAAAGTGATATTGGTTTCGAAAACACTTGTTGATCTAAAACGACGCAGTTTGCAGCGGGTCGTGGTGATGGTACGTGATTTGGCGGGGTACGTCGCTCGCGACCGCAAGCGGTCGGCTTGGGATTCATAAAGATTTTCCTAGCCACGAATCGCACGAATCTTCACGAAAACGGGCGGATCATTCGTGTGAATTCGTGCGATTCGTGGCAAGAATCTTTTTAGGCTTTGGTTGCGGCTCGGCCGCGCCGTGCGAATCTGTGGCTTAAGCTTAAACCTTCGTTCGTTTTAGTCTCCGTGAAAGTCTGCTTGGGCGATCACGACGACGAAAATGGCTCCGCTTCGTCCGCCATTTGATCGAGCCGCTGCTCGCGGATACGGCGGTCTTTGCGGGAGATTTTCCACAGCAGCGTGATAATGATTAACAGCGCGACAGCCGCTACGATCGCGCCCAGAATGGGAGATATGATCGGCTGCGGCGCCTGCCTGGGAAACCACTCAATCCGCTGGGCGATAAACAGCGGGGCGACGCGCGAGGTGTCCTGCGCGTCATAGGCGTAAATCTTGAAGAAATATCCGGTGACCTCGACTTCTTCCAGGATGTCGCCACCGCGCGGCATTTCCGGCGGCACATGACGGCAAACGATGATGTAGGGATGTGTCCGCGAATCGTCCGTGAACAGGTACGCTTGGTAGGCCGTCCCACGATCCTGTTCGCCATCCGCAAGCGGCATCTCCTCCAGCCTGCGAACACGTCCCCGCAATGTGATCGACTTGCCTCGGTATTCTTCGGGAATCCTCAGCAACTCGGGATAAAGCGAGTAGCGGTACCGCGTCCGGCTGGGGTCTTGCTTCAGCGCCTCGCGCTGTTCTGTCTCAAATTGATGCTGAAATCTTGCGATGTTACTCCGTGCGGCTTTTCGCTGGCGATCGAGCGAAACGCGGTCCGCATGATCCAACAGCCGAAAGTAGGCATCGCGTTCCTGGCCACGGATTCCCCGCGTACGGTCCTGCACTCCGTCTAGGGCGTTTGCCGCGAATTGCGTCTCGGGCTCCTCAGGCGTCGCCTGCGGCGCGGCGGCGAGATGTATCGTCTGCGACCCGCTGATGCCCTGCGACACCACGACGCACAATAGCGCAAATAGAATTGAGATAGCGGCTCGCATGATCGCCTTTTCGCGTTTGGCGTACTATACAAGTGTCTCAGTTTTTGACAATCGTGTCGAGTATCCTCCACGAACCGCACGGCGAGAGGCCGTTGACACAAAACCGGGTTTACCTATAATTCGCGCTACTTTTGAAATATGATCCCGAAATTCCAGAGTGAAGTTGCGCAGTGGGGTTGGCCGAGGCGCTCCCGTGTCGAAATCCAATCTGAACGTCCACCCTCTGCGTCACCTGCGGTTCCGCGAAGTTGTTAGTTCCCCCGATACAACGGACTCTAGAGGACGCCCCGATGGCAGAGAATGTTTTAGAATTCAACGATGAGAATTTCCAGTCGGAAGTCCTCGATGCAGACGTGCCCGTGTTGGTCGACTTTTGGGCGCCTTGGTGTGGTCCGTGCAAAATGATCGCGCCGACAATCGACGAGTTGGCAAACGACTTCGCCGGCCGGGTCAAGATCGGCAAAATGAACACGGACGACAACCAGCAAACCCCGATGAACTACAACATTCAGGGCATTCCCACGGTGTTGCTATTCAAGGGAGGAGAGGTCGTCGACAAGGTTGTGGGCGTGGCCAACAAAGAGAAATTCTCCGCCGTGTTGGATGCTCAACTCGGCTGAGCATCCTGTGATCGCAACGTGATTCGTCTGCTCCGGACTCCCTATTAATTCGCCGACAATCGCAAACCTCGGCACGACTCACCGTTTTCTCGTGCAGCTCCAGGGAAAGGATTCCCGCAGATGAGCGAAATCGTTAAATCCAGTTCGACGCCCTCCAGCCCAGCGCCCGCGTCGGAACCCGTGGAACGAACCGGACAACACCGGTTGGATCGCGCTCATCTTCCCGTGACGGAACCATCGTCAGTTGACGCCGGACCACCGGAGCGCGAGTCGATTGCCCCCCACCTCGAGTCCGGCGGCTTGGCTGTAGATTCGACATCGACCACACCGCAGTCGACCGTGAGCAAGTCGCACGATATCGGCGGTGAGCGAGTCTTGCTTCAGGCCAGCCAAATCGCCGAACACCTCAGCACACAGTACGCCGAGCTGGATCGACGCGAACAGCGGCTCAACGGGCAATTGGCTCTGCTGGATCAAGAACGGCGGAGCGTTCGACTGTGGGTCAGCCAGTTCGAAGAGGCCGCCGAAGAGCGCGACAGCCGGCTGCAGCAAAAAGAAGCCGACTGCACCGAACGCCTCAAACAATGCGCCCTGCTGGAACAGGAACTTCAGCGGCAGCGGCAGGAACTTGAGCGCGATCGCGGCGAACTCGACGCGCTGCGAGAAAAACAGGAGGCCGACCTGCAACGCGAGCAATCGTTGCTGGAGAACCGCATCCGGTTTCAGGAAGAGCACCTGAAGAAAGCCCGGCACGAACTGGAAAGCGAGCAGGAGCAGTTCCGCAAAGACCAGCAACGCGCGGCCCAACAGCGCCAGCAATCCACGGAAGGCTTCCGGCGACAACGCCAACAGGGCGAACGGTTCCGCGGTTTGCTGGAGCAGCAGGAGCAATCGCTGGCCCGCGAGCGGCAAGTGATCGAAAAGATTCGCCTGGCGAATCAGCACCAGATCGATGCTGATCGCGAACGGCTGCTGAACGAGCGCCAAGTTTGGGCGCAAGAATCGGAGACGCAGCAGGCCGAATTGAAGCGGCAGCAGAACATGCTCAAACTGCATGCGGAGAATCTGGAGGCACGCCGGTTGCGTCTGGACCGCTTGCGGGCGGAACTCGAAGACACCCACCGCAAAACGCTCGAGATGCGACTTGCGGTTGAGGAAGCCTGGGCGCAACTCGCCCAGTCGACCGGACCGGATGTCGCTAAACAGCGCGTCGACGAAGCCCAAGCAGCGCTATCGGACCACTACAAACAGTCCCGAGACGACATCATTCAGCACCGGCAGGAACTTGAGCGGGCGCAAACCCAATACCAAAAGCAGCGTGACGAGTTTCGCGACGAGCGTCAGGCTCTGGCCGAATGGGTCACCGAGCGAACAGAACAGCTGCAACAGCGCGAGCAGGCGGTGCACGAGATGGAGCAAACGCTCACAACTCGCGAGGAGACCTGGCGGGACGCACAGGACCGCTGGAACCAGGAAAAGGCTCAGGCCGAGGCGGTGATCCGCGACCTGTTAAAGCAGCTTGGCGAGAAGGAAGGCGGTGCCCCGGCGGTTCAGCCGGCGGCGTAGCTCCGCCCCTGCGTGAAAGTCGATGCGGGCGATTCAATCCGCACAATTGGCGCACCCGGTCACGAATCCCTGGACCAGCATCTCTTGGCCGGAGATCCTCACCGCCGACGGAGAAAATGTTGCCAGTGGGCTGTTCCCCCGCTACGCTATCTCATACCGTACGGCCTAATCGGCATGCCGCCGGCTATGCCCGCCCGGAAATGAGTCGACGACGAATTCGCCGTCCAAATTGAACCGGCAGGGCTACAGGAGTATGCTGCCGATGTTAACGCCGCTTCCGCCCCGTCCGGGATGGGAACGTCGATGGTGTACAATCGCCGCACACTAGCCGGCGACAACGTCACAAGACCAAACGGACTGTTGGCCGCGCAGTTCTTCCGACGGAGAAAAATAATGTCACACCACCTCCAACGAGTCCTGTTGCTGACTGCGGTTCTGCTCTTCGTCGGATTCCAGGCCGATCGGCCGATCTCGGTCGTCGGACAGGACAAACCCAAAGCCGGCACGCGGGCTGCGAAAAATAAAGCGCCTGCAAAAACCAATTTGAAGATCCTCCGCGCGGAAATCAAAATCATCGACCAAGTCGAATTGGCGGCGGCCCGCGCAGGGATTTTGGACTTTGTCGAACCGAGCGAAGGCGACGAAGTCCGCGCTGACCAAAAAATCGCCGGCCTCAAGGACGCCGTGGCACAGGCCGAACTCAGAACCGCGAAGGCGCAGGCGGAAAACGATATTGAGATTCGTTACGCGAAGGAAAACTTCCGGTTTGCAAAAATGGACTACAACAAGTCGATCGACGCGAACAAGCGGGTCAAGCAAGCCTTCTCGGAGATTGATCTCCAGGAGAAGCTCTTGGCGGCCGAGAAAGCCAAACTGCAAATTGAACAGGCGGAATGGCAGTTCAAAGTGAACAAGGTCAAAGCGGAACAGGCCGAAGCGGTCCTCGACGAATTCTCGATTACCGCTCCTTTTGACGGTGTGGTCACCAAAGTGCTCAAATCGAAGGGCGAAGCGGTGCAGGTGGGGGACACGATTCTGCAAGTCACCAGCACCAATCGCATGCGCGTCGAAGGGTATCTACCCTACGTCGACGCCATTCGCGTCAAGAAGGGCGATCCGGTCACCGTGCAGTTGAACCTGGCCGATGGCTCGCTGGAAGCCGCCAAGCGGACATTTCGCGGACGGGTCAAGTCAATCTCGGAGGAGGTGACTCCCATCGAGGAAGCCGTATTAATTTGGGCGGAAGTGGAAAACGTCGACAACTTGATGCGGGCCGGCCTGGAAGCGACGATGACGATCGACTTGCTCGGCTCCGACAGCCGCAATGCCGGAACCCGTTAACTTCGCAGACGATTGTCCAACGACTAGTCGGTCAGGCGGCGGCTTCGCAGTGCCGCAGCGCCTCCAATTCCAATTCCACCAGCCGCCGGATTAAGCGCTGTAGCGACTGTGGTCGCCGGATCGGCTGCTTCGCCAGCATTTCACCGACAAGCTGATCCAACTCGCGAGGGATCTCCGGCGCCAGTTGGCGTACACTGGGCGGTGTCGCACCGAGTTTGTTACGCAGCAGTTCGTCGGGAGCGTCGTCTTGAAACGGCAATCGTCCCGTCAGCAGCCGGTACAGCGTGACCCCCAGACTGTAGACGTCGCGGGCGACTCCCCCTTGCCAACCTGTGGAGAGTGCTTCCGGGGCCAGGTACTCCGGCGTGCCGGTTAAGACGTCCATTGAAGGACTGAGTTCCCCGTCCGATTTACGCAGCCGGCGTGCAAACCCCAAATCGATCAGCGTCAAACTACCGTCTGCGGCCAGCATCAGATTCGAGGGTTTGACGTCTCCGTGGGAAAACCCCGCCTGACGCAGCTCCTCCAAGCCCTCCGCACATTGCCGGACCATCCAGAGGCTCTCCAAGTACGACAGTCGCGACAAGCCCGAGATTTGCTGCTCCAACGACGCACCCTGCAGCCAAGGCATGACCACATAGGGACAATCGTGATCAAGCTCTGCGCTGAGGACGTGGATCACATACCGTCCCTCGACCGCTTGGCCGACTTCGGCTTCATTCTCCAGCAAAGCGCGGGCGACAGGATAATCCACCCAATCCGGGCGCAACAGTTTCAGTGCGACCTCGGCGCCGCCTCGTCGTGGACGCGCTCTCCAAATCTCCGACAGCGCGCCGCCACCCGCATAGGAGAGAGCTTCATAGTCTTCCGGAAAGGATGCCGGTTCGGAAAGCGGGCGCTCATCTGCAGATCGCGCAGCCTGCTCTCTGGTCGAGGAATTGGCGGGACAATCCATAAACATCGCGGACTGAGAAATGGAGAGATGATCGTCTGTGCCGAGATTCAAAAGTGATGTAGGTATTGAGATGTCGATCGCATCTCAAGAGTCGTACCCGTCGGTCACACCTCTGAAACCACGTCTCTCATTCTATCGGCGACGCGAGATGGCGAGATTGAGCGCGTCGCAAGAAATTTGTCGAATCGACAGCGCATCGGCAGCTGTATCTTACTGGGTGCCATGATCTCACGCCGAACGGCGGGTGACCATGCCGCACGCGATTTCCCGACCGCATGCTCACCCGTCACTTCGTGCCGTGAGAGCATGCCACCCGACCGCTAACCGGCGGTCATCTTAGGCGAGAGGCGTTAAGCTGCAGGAAACACGCCCAACAGCCATCCCTCAAGCCTACCGCCTCAAACCTCCCGCCTAGTCAAGGCTGATTCGCAGCCACCCGTCCTGGGCCTGCACATCGGCGATATTGAGAGTCACCTTTCGGTTCTGATAGGTGACGTCGCGCTTCCGATCGACCAAACGCGGCGGCGTGGCCCGTTGAAAGATGCTCTTGATCACGCCTGCGAACGTGATCTGTTTCAGCGCACTCGCAGCTTTCTCCGCAGGGGCGACTCGAATTCCCCCTTCGCGTTCCACGCGGATCTTATCGCCCTCCAGATTGAACTTGAGAGAGATCGTGATTTCCTGCGTGGGAATGTCTTCGTCGTCTTCCCGCTGGACGCCGGCCATCAGACGAATGATCAACAAGTTGTCGGCGACGTGAATCCGAATCGGGTCGTGATCTGCGAATACCAGCACGGCCGGTCCGCTGTCGTCCTCTTCCTCTTCGTAGTCGGAAGCGACTTCGCCCTCGGGCAGTTTGAAGTCCTCACCCAGCAGCTTCTTGAGGCGGTTCTCAAACAGAAGTTTGAGGTCATCTTCGCTCATCGTCTTGGCGGCGAGCTCCATGCGGTCGATGCTGTTGTTCATCCAGGACTCATGCACTTGAACGAGTGCGCCGTCCTTGGGGGCGGTGACGCCGTAGGGCGTGCCCGCACCAAGTTCGCCGCTACCCATCACGCGGGTGGCAACGCTCAATTCGTCCTCTGTCGTCCTGAAGGACATCGCGTCAGGGAAAATCCCCAACTCCCGTAACGGCACATCAACATTGGCGTCCAAATCGAGATTGGCCTTGGCGAATTCGGCGTCGACATCCTCATTGAGTCGGGGAATGACCCGGCTGCTCACGCGTTGACGGGCGATGGCTTCAGATTGCGGACGCTTTTTCTCGGCTTGGCCGACCGCAAAACTGTCTGCCAGCCCGCCCAGCAGCGGAATTCCGCTGATCTTTGTGCGAGCCCCGACCGTATTGTTGTTGGCGTTGACGGCGATGCGGGCGCGTTCGGTGTGGAAAAGGTCGCCGTCGAAGATCACCGGCTTTTCCGCCCAGAAAAAGTGCGTGCCGTGCGTGAAGACCGTCGCTTGGTGTGTGACACCCTGCGTGTTGGAATTGACGCGGCCCGCCAACTTAATCTCGAACCGCGCGTTGTGCGCGTCCGGCTTCAGATCGAATGAAATGTCCGTCACCGTCGTCTGGCAGCCGGTGACATCAGCGCCGAGGATAAAGTCGCGAACCGGGCCGGTCTCCTGCCGCGACTCCGAGACAAATTTGTTGATGAACGCTTCTGTGGCCAGAACACGCATGTTGTAGTTGAAGTAGTTCGTTCGCAGTGCGGCTTCGATCAGCGCTCCGCCGTCAATCGTCCCCGACTGCAGTTCCTGGAATGCCTTCCGCACGGCCTCCGCCGCCGCGGTGCTCGGTTGCGACTCATACGATTCCAGATTTGTGATCAAGACCTGGAGTTGTTCCGTCGTCGCCGGACCGTTGTTTGTGGTACTGGGGTTTTTGGCAAGCAGCAGGTAATCCGACGCGGCCGACTTAAGCGACTGGAACTCATTAATCGCAACAAAGTCACGCACCGCCGCATCAGTGTCCTGCTCGGCGTGCGCCAAACGTTTTTCAAGATCTTCGACTGCCGGTGTGATCTCTGCTTCACTGCCGGCGAGCGCCGTTTTGAGTGCGTCCGCTTTCAAATAGACCAGCCAGCTCTCGCCGTTCTTGATCGATTTCAAATGACTTTCCAACGCCGCCAATGCCGCCGAGATCGACTTGGCATCGGCCGCCAATTGCTCGGAACGAGCTTCGGGCGGAAGCTGCAGCGTGTTCAGCGCCGCCTCGAGCACGGCCAAACGACGGGCCAGTTTTCCTTGCAGATTGCGCAACGGCGATTCAATCGAACGGTAGCGGGGGTCGTCCAATGACTTTTCGACGACCGCTAACCGCTTCTGGAGCACCGCAAGATGAGTGCGGAGTGCCTCATAGGACTGCCCGCCGGCATAGAGCTGGGCCAATTCTGCCGAGACGCTGTCTGACCACGCCTGCCAGTTGTTGTCCAGCGGCGCCAGGGCTTCTTGTAAGTCTTGGGGAACCTGGTCGGTGACAAAACTCGCTGTCGACGAGTTCTCGTCCTGGGCAATCAGGGATACCGAGGCACAGAGCCCCAGCAGTGCGACTCCGGCGACGAGCGGAACAACAGAGTGCCGGCACGAACCGGAACGGACACCGTGGAAATGATTATTTGAGCTGTTCATGTTGCTTGACTCCGTTAAAAGCAATCCGCTTCTTCGAAACTTGGCCCGGCCTCGGCATCCGAGGCGATTCTCGACCTGTTGCCGACAAACCGCTTCCCACACCCCGATTCGTCGCTAATCCTGCCGCCCGCGCCTCTCGCAGCAGATCTTATCTCGATATGGAAATGCCGGGATTGACCACGGCTGAAACTCTCGATGCACAAATGCAGAATCGACCAACAGTCGTTGCCGTTTCCACGAGAACCGTTCTTAGCCTCTTCTCTCAAAGCAAACCGTAACGGTCATTACAAACACAACGTTTAGATGCACCTGCCGCTGCTTTTCGTGACCGCTCGACGAGTCCTGCGCCATCATGACTCAGGCATCACATTCTGCCGCTTCACGGCTGTTCCGCCCCGACACTGCGTCTTGCCCGCTCGAAGCCAACACTTAAAGTCAACGCAGTTTCACCATGGTCCGCAGTGTAGTGAACCGTAACCGCCGATTCAATCGTCCCGCCACGCAACTCTTAGCGATTCGCTAAATTTCGTGCGTCATCCGACAATCCAAGGTATGATTCTGTGCATCGATTCGAGTTGGCGATCGTGGCAAGGTTTGGTTTTCACGCAAGGGCTCATCTATGTCGATCGCCCAGGACACTTTTCGCAGCCTCGCCGGGTTGGTTGGATTTGCGCTGAAAACGTTTGCGCTTACGGCGCTCGCCGTCGCTGTCGGCTACGGGGCGCTGTTGGCGACGGCGGCGTATCACGTCGCCGCGCACGGCTCATTGATTCGCGGGCTCCTCGCCGCCGGGCTGTCGCTGACCGCTTCGACGATACTGGCCGGGTTTGTCGCGGTTCAATTGACGGTCGTGCGGACGATTCAGCGCGCCATTCAGCAAGCCGCCGTCGGATCGAAAGTGTTCAACGGGCTGTTTGACATCATGCTGGGCATCAACGAGGAGAACCCGGCCGGCAATTCCGGTTTGACACAAGCGCTGCACGGCATTAGCCGCGAGGAACTCCAACAGAAACTGACCTCCGCCGGAGAGCAATACCTGCGATATGAGCGAATTGAGACCGCCCTGCCCCGTCTCGCGCGGTGGCTGCTGCGCAAGATGCAGTCGATGATCGTCTGGACCGTCGTCAAAGTCGTGATGCTGCAATGTGCCCTGATCAGCGAGGGGCCGGAGATCAACCTCCTCGAAGTCCGCGACAAGCTGGCCGGCGTAATCGACGAGAAGATCGCCGACTACCTCCGCGCCAACACCCGCCGCACGCTATTGGGCATTGGGTTTGCGGTCACCGCGGGGGTCTTGTTGTTGGCGTGGGGGATCGGATTCATTCCCGTTTCGCTGGAGGAGGCCGGGTTGAGCGATTGATCAATTGTTTCGCCCTTGCAGGGCTGTATTGCAATCCGTCATTCACACCCAGGGCGGCGCTGCGCTCTGCCCCGGGCTGGCTTGTTTCGGCCCCTTTGGGGCGACGCTACGAGAGCATACAATTTGGGATAAGAGTTTCTTTGTGCCGTCAATTAGGGCAAACGCACGGCGTGGACAAGATTTGATTGAGATGATGCCCCGCAGGGGCAAAACATGTTAGCTCAGGGCAAGGCTGCGTGAGCGCAGCGAACGCGACGCCGCCCTGGGTAACGGGTGACTTTACTTCACGACAGCCCTGAAAGGGCGACACAGCCCCCAATCCCACACAAATCGTTCATCAAACGACACCCCATGCCGCCGCAACAGTGCCCGCAGTTCGTCTTGAAACGTCGTCCGACGATGATGCTCCGCCTGGTTTTCGACGTACTGGCGAACCTCGACCGTGTTGGACTCACTGACGGAAAATGCGGCGTAGCCGTTTTGCCAATAGAAATCCTCGACGCCGGCAGATTTCATCCATTTTGAGCTGCCTTTTTTGACTTCCTCGACGATTTTCTTCAGTGGGTAATTCTTGGAGAGCACGAACAGCGCATGGACGTGATCTTCGACGCCGCCAATGATGAGCGCCGGGCTTTCCCATTGTTCGAAAATGCCGGCCTGATAGGCGAACAGACGGTTGCGGATCGATATGTCAATCCATCGCCGGCGGTGTTTCGTGCTGTAGACGAGATGGATTAGATTCTTGGCCAGGGATTGCGGCATGGTTTTGTTGAGCGCTGTTGTTTCGCCCTTGCAGGGCGATATCGATTGTCGTCATTCAATCCCAGGGCGGCGCTGCGCGGCTATCGCCGCTGCGCTCTGCCCTGGGCTGACTTGTTTAGGCCCCTTTGGGGCATCTCGCGAATGACACTTCCCCTCTGTTGCCATATCGGTCACCATAGCCAAGCCAAACCGACGCCAAGCGACTGAAGTACGGTCTTCAGCATAGATCGTGACGATG
The DNA here is from genome assembly GCA_028285345.1 of Planctomycetales bacterium. GTDB lineage: Bacteria > Planctomycetota > Planctomycetia > Planctomycetales > Planctomycetaceae > Symmachiella. The sequence continues at coordinate 246,447 of JANQPT010000044.1, read as the reverse complement.
CCTCTCCATTCGTTCCGGCCGGCTCTTAGGGTGCTGGTCTTAACACCCCCGGCTTGCTGGAAACAATTCCATTCTTGATCGGGACACCGAGCTTGATCGCTTCGCTGACCAGAGCGGGTTTCTCGGGCATGTAGTAGGCTTTGTTGATGGTCGAATCAGCAACCAACGTTCCTGCCGGAAAGTTGTACTTAAAGGTCTCATCGGGCACATTGTTGATTTGCAGCTTGTCAACGGTTACGTACCAAATGTCGTGGATGTCGTCGCCGTCTGCGCTTGCGTCGAAAGTGTCTAGGTACGTCATCGCGCAACACTGTTTGGGCCACCAAATTCCCGGGGCGGCTTCAGTGAAGTCCTTGCAATATCGAAGCTGCTGCGGTTGTGCCTGGTTGAGGTCGTGGCCGGCGAAACTTGCGCGGCGGCGGAGGCAAAAGCCGTGCTGTTGATCGATCCAAAGTATATCCCAGCCGCAACTGACCACATGGCAGGCAAATCCATCGACGGTCTGCAGATTGGGCAAGACCCGATAATGTGCTTGCGATCTGAGAAAGCGATCTTGGCCCCTTGACTGATAGTTAAATCCAATGAACGTGAAGTACGGACTCTTGACATCCTCGATGTAACCGGGTTTTGTATCGCTAATCGATCCCGAATTGCCAAGACTATTAAACTGCTTCATCCGTCGACCGTCCCAGTGCATGACGATCGACTGAACTGCGATCAGATTGTTCGCATGGTCAATCAGGGGGCGTCGCAGCAAGTCGGAACGGATCGCGAGCCGCTGCTCGCCCTTCATCGCAAATCGGCAGACTCGACTCTGATTCCGTTTGACAACCTGCCCGGCCTGTTTCTCCGCACGATCGACTTCGCCATCGATGAGGAAAACCCAGTTGAATCGGAAATCGACCGCGACGCTGTCAATTTTTTCCAGTGACGCCAGGACGCCCTGCTTGAGTTCCTCGACAGACATCGTGGCAGCGGTGTTGGTGTCTTCAACGACTTGATACTGCGTTCTGTTCAACGTCTGCATGGCCTTCGGTTGAACAGGCTGCTGATCAGATTTCGGCGCCTCCGCATCCGCGCACACAGGAGATGAAACCAGTAACGTTGCCACCAAGAACAATTTGCGCACGGCACAGGACATGACGCGTTCCTCCGAGCAAAGTTGATTGTTGCGAGCTGCTAGCGGCGACTTAGTGAGATCTCTTCAGCGCTATCCTTGTGATCTTACCAACGACTGTTTTCTCCGGCAAATTTCCGCAGTAATAGGCGGAATCGGGAGCGCAGGACTGAGTGGTTTCGGGCCCATTGGGACGAGAAGCCGGTCTTGGGCTTTCAAAACCGAACGACGCTTCCCCTCTGCCGCCCTATCGGTCATCATAAGCGGCCGAACCAACAATGGCGAGATCGTCTCGCAGGGAGGGGAGCGTAAGCACGATGGAACCGACGCCGGTCATCGACGAAATTCTCAAACAGCTCAATGAGCAACAACGCGCCGCGGCGACGCATGGGCGCGATCCGCTCTTGATCGTCGCGGGAGCGGGAACAGGCAAGACGACGACGCTCGCGCATCGCGTCGCCTACCAAATCGCCAGCGGCGTGAATCCTGCGCGAATACTGCTGCTGACGTTCACCCGCCGGGCGGCCAATGAGATGGTGCGCCGCGTCGATGGGATCCTGCGACAGATGAATCAGCTCGCCGACAAATTGGGAACGGCGACCGGCCGCTTCAGTGGGCAGCGGCTGTGGGGCGGCACGTTTCACGCGATCGCCGCACGGCTGTTGCGCATGCACGGCCGTTCGATCGGCTTGGAGCGGGAATTCACCGTGCACGACCGCAGCGACTCTGAAGATTTGATCAACGTATTGCGGGTCGAGTTGGATCTCGCCTCGGCGGAGACGCGGTTTCCCCGCAAGAGTACTTGCCTGGCGATTTACAGTTTGTGCGTCAACTCCCGCCGGCCGCTCAAGGAAGTGCTCGCCCGCGAGTTTCCCTGGTGCGTGGAATATGAAGAGGACCTGCGTCGTTTGTTCGCTGCCTACGTCGACCGCAAAGAGCAAAACGCGGTGCTCGATTACGACGACCTGCTGCTGTTCTGGCACGGGCTGCTCAGCGACCCCGCCGCCGGCGCCGCGATACGCAGCCGCTTCGATTGCGTGCTGGTCGATGAATACCAGGACACAAATCTGCTGCAGGCGGAGATTTTGCAACTGCTCAATCCCGACGGCCAGGGCGTGACCGTCGTCGGCGATGACGCGCAGTCGATCTACTCGTTCCGGGCGGCGACGGTCCGCAACATTCTCGATTTTCCTGAGCAGTATTCCAACACGTGCGTGATTCCGCTGGAGCAAAACTACCGCAGCACTCAGCCGATCTTGGACGCCACGAATCTCGTGATCGGCCAAGCCCGGCAGCGGCACGAGAAGAATCTCTGGTCGGAGCGCGAACAGGGCGAACCGCCCGCATTGGTGCACTGCGAAGATGAGAACGAGCAGACTGAATTCATCATCTCTGAGATTCTGGCCCATCGCGAAAAGGGGACCGACCTCCGCAAACAGGCGGTGCTGTTTCGGGCGTCGCAGCACAGCGTGAATTTGGAATTGGAACTGGCCCGCCGCAACATCCGCTTTCACAAGTATGGCGGGCTCAAGTTTGTGGAGTCTGCGCACATCAAAGACCTGATGGCCTATCTGCGGCTGGCGGAGAATCCCCGCGACTTTGTGTCGGGAACGCGAATCCTCTTACTGCTCCCCGGCATCGGCCCGATGAAAACGCGGTCGCTAATGACGTTGCTGGCCGAGTCGGGGGGAAACTTCGACGTCTGGGACGAGTACGATCCACCCGCCGGCAGCAAGGACCATTGGCCGGAGTTCGTGAAACTGATGCGGGACTTGAACGATCCCAAACTGGAAGGGATGCCGCAACAGGTGCATCGCGTCTCGCAATTTTATGGGGATCTGCTGGAGCGCAAGTACGATCACGCCGACGCGAGATTGCGGGATCTCGAGCAATTAGAACAACTGGCGAATCGGTTCTCGGACCGGTCGACGTTTTTGACCGAAATCACACTCGACCCGCCCGCTTCGACACAAGACCTGGCCGGCCCGCCGTCGCTGGATGACGACTATTTGGTGCTGAGCACGATTCATTCCGCCAAGGGCCTCGAATGGGACGCGGTCTACGTACTGAACGCCGTCGACGGCTGCATTCCCAGCGACATGGCAACGAAGAACGCCGAGGAGATCGAGGAGGAACTGCGCCTGTTCTACGTGGCGCTGACGCGGGCGAAGAACTCGCTGTACGTCTGCTTCCCCGCCAACTGTTTCATCCGCAGCCGCGCCCCGGGGATGCACACCATGGGCCAATTGACGCGGTTTCTGCCGAAGAAGGTCCGCAAGAAGTTCGACGAACGTGCGGCCGCGAATTACGAAGCTGCGGACGACGACGAAGAACTGGCGCCGCACATCACCGCCGAAATGATCCGCCGGCAGAGCCGGTCGTTGTGGAGTTAGCTGGAACTCTCCTCAAGTCGAGCGGCCGACTGCTTGAGCCGCCAGCGCATGATGAGTAGGCAGCTCGAGGAAACGAACATATAGGCCCACATAAGGCTAAACAAGCGGATAAACCAGGGCACGTTTGGCAATAACAGCAATGGCATCATCGTGAAACCAGCAAATGCCTCGATCCGCAATGTCTTTACATCGATCCACCTCGCGTAGTACTGAAACGCCACAAAACGCGGCAATTTCCACATCTTTCGCGAGAGACGGCGAACCGTCAAGTATTGAATGAGCAACATGCCGAACAGAGTCAAATATCCCACGATGAAATGGTCGAGAGATAAACTCCATTCAATCGCAAATGCGAGGACGCTCAGCGCGAGCGACAGCTTGAGCCATCGCTGCATACCGCGGACTATAATCGTTTCGTATTCCGCACGGGGCAAAACATAGCCGATCAACGGCGTGAACGGAAAGAATACCACGCGATCGGTATCGTTACGCACGAGATAGACTTCGCGAATTTTTTCTGCCGTGTCAAACATTTAGCGACTTGGTGTTGAGCAATTCGAAGGTGGAACTCATGGTTTTACTTTGCCGGCGGCCACTTCACCATTGAAGGTGGCTTGACCACATCCGGCTGGTTATGCCGCGCGCTATTCCGCATCCACATGCTCACTCGGCGAGCGGACGGTGTTAGCCGTCCGGTTTCGTGTGGTATAGTGCCGACGGAATAAACCGCACTGCTAGTTACCGGCAAGCTTACGCTTGCCGCTCGCCGATTGCAAAAATTTTGGAAGGGAGAAACCGGCCATGACCGACGCACAACCATTGAACGACAAACGCATCCTGATGTTCGTGGGCGATATATATGAAGACTTGGAACTGTGGTATCCCAAGCTGCGGCTGATCGAAGCGGGGGCGCATGTCACCGTGGCGGGGCCGCAGGCGGAGGTGACTTATGCCGGCAAGAATGGGTATCCCTGCGTCTCTGATGCGATGATTGCCGAAATGGAGGCGGCCGACTTTGATGGCTTGGTTGTGCCGGGCGGGTTTATGCCGGATAAGCTGCGGCGCGATCCGAAAGTGCTGGAAATCGTGCGTGATTTTCACGCGGCCGGGAAACTGATCGCGGCCGTCTGCCACGGGGGTTGGATTCCCATTTCGGCGGGGGTCTACAAAGGGGTCCGCGTGACCGGCTCGCCGGGGATTAAGGACGACCTCGTCAACGCCGGCGCGATCTGGGAAGACGCAGCGGTGGTGATCGACCGGCACTTCGTCTCCAGCCGCAAACCGGACGACCTACCGGACTTCTGCCGCGGGATTCTGCAGGTGTTTGCTTAGGGCATGCCGTGAAAATCAATACTCTTAAACGTCGCTAACCAAGCCGAAGTTCCAAATCAGGAATTCCCCGAAGGGGTTTGTCATCGTAGCCCAGGGTCAGCGGCAAAGCCGCGCCACCCTGGGGATGGTTCGATATTGGTTCATTGAACCCTGACTGGGTTCCTCACCGGCTAACTGCAGGATTGCGCCGCTTATCACCAACTGTGCAACCCCTTCAGGGTTGGAAATATCTGGCTTCCACTCAAACCCAGGGTGCGCTCACTCCGTTCGCGACCCTGGGCTACGATGTTTAACGCCTTCGGCGTATAAGTATCGTTGAAGAGCACTGCGGAGAATCAGATTCTGACGCGCTAATCGACCGTTTGGCGGCCCGTAGCTCACGTCACGAGATAATTTGCGAATTGACTCCTGAACTGCTCTACGCACGTTTCGGTCTCTCAGATGTGCACCGTCGTGCAAATCAACTCGAAAGTTTCTCCCCGATCTCGTTTTTTTTTCCGAAGTCAGCGTGATACGGCGCTGTCTGTCCCGTCTATCAATCCATTCGCCCCGCGCGGCTCCGTGCTGCGCCGACAGATGACCTCGCGACGCAAGGAATTGAGCTATGAACGCGCGTTTGATCCCGCCGGTGCTCGTCACGGGCCTGCTGCTGACACTACAGACCGGTTTTCTTGCCGCCGCCGAGGATGACGGACGCGCGCCGCTGGTGGAGTCGTATCTCGAAGAGGCCAAACTGGCCGAAGCGGAAACGGCACTTCAGAAAGCGATCGAGAAAAATCCCAACGACCAGCAGGCACGGTTTAGCTTGGGTGTTGTCCAGTTTTTGGGGGCGGTCGAACATCTGGGCCAGTCGTTGCACCGCTACGGAGCGATGCAATCGAAAAACCCCTCGTTTCTCATCGGCCAATTCCCGTTTCTGCGTATGCCGATTCCCAAGAACGAAGACCCGAAAGAGATTTCCTACGAAGCCGCCGGCAAGATCATCGAGACCTTTCTGGCCAAGGTGACCGTTGCTGAAGCGACTCTGGCTAAAGTTGACACATCCGACGTTAGTTTGCCGCTGCACTTTGGCCGTATCCGCTTGGACTTCAACTCCGACGGCATTGGCGAGGAGAACGAAGCGTTGTGGAAAATTCTGGCTCGGGTGACACGGGGAGTCGATCAAGCGGCCGGCGAGCAGTTTTTGATTGTCTTCGATGGCGGCGATGTCCATTGGCTGCGTGGATACTGCCACCTGTTGTCCGGTTTTTGCGAGGTCATTCTGGCGCACGACGGGCGGCAATTGTTCGAGCGGACCGGCCACTTGCTGTATCCGCACGTGAAGTCGCCCTACAAGTACCTGAAGGAGGATGAGACGCCGGACTCACCGTGGAACGAGAACTGGATTATGGACTTGATTTCGTTCATTCACCTGACGAACTTTCCGGTGGTCGCCCCGGAGCGGATGCCCAAAGCGCTAGCCCATTTCGAAGCGATGATCGAGCAGAGTCGGCAGTCGTGGAAGCGGATTCAGGTGGAAACCGACGACGACCACGAATGGCTTCCCAATCCGCGGCAAACGGGAGTGCTGCCCAACGTGCGGGTGCGTCAGGAGATGATTGACACGTGGCATGAGCTACTCGATGAAATGCAGGCGCTGCTTCAGGGCAAAAAGCTCGCACCATTTTGGCGGGGTAGCAAGGACAACCACACGCGCGGCCTCAACGTGCGACGCATATTCACCGAACCCCGCCAGTTCGACCTGGTGATCTTTGTCTCCGGCACGGGCGCGCATCCGTATCTCGAAGAGGGCGAATTGACCGACCAGCGCGTCTGGCGACGGCTCACGCGGGTCTTTGGCGGAGAGTTCTTCGGATTCGCCGTGTGGTTCAATTGATGGTCGATTGCAACTGCGGAGAGCCACAGCCCATATCAACGAATGAATTCGCCACGGATTAACACGGATCGAACACGGATTTGAGCCAGTCCCAAACCGACCGCTTGCGGTCGCGTGCGACGTGCCGTGTCCAATCAGACACAATTGCTGATACACTAACTATAAGTAGTCTTAGTCGCTCGAATACCTGCGACGCCGACAGAACATTGAAGCGTTAGCATCACGGTGACCAAATCCTATTCAATACACTCTAACAAAAAAAATTGAATTTCGGTGATTCGAATTTGTTTCGGATTTCGAGATTCGAATTTCGTATTTAGCAATCTCCGTGTCCTCCGTGGTGAATCCAAACCGTCAAGCGATAATCCCGTCCAACACCCGCCCCCCCACATCTGTGAGGCTCTCATTGCGGCCTTGATGGAAGTAGGTCAGCAGTTCGTGATCCAGCCCGATCAGATGCAAGATCGTCGCGTGAATATCATGCAAATGCGCCTTGTCGACGACCGCTTCGAAGCCCAACTCGTCCGTCTCGCCGTAGGCGGTGCCCCCTTTGACGTCGCCGCCCGCCATCCACATCGAAAACCCGTACGGATTGTGATTTCGTCCCGGCTCGCCCTTCCCTTCGCTGAACGGCATGCGGCCGAACTCGCCGCCCCAGACGACCAGCGTGCTCTCCAGCAGTCCCCGTTGTTCGAGGTCGGTCAATAGCGCCGCGATCGGCTGGTCGACTTCCGCCGCGTGCAGCCCGTGGTTGGATTCGATGCTCTTGTGCGCGTCCCAGGTGTCCTCTAAGTGGCCGCCGCCGGAGTAGAGCTGCACGAAGCGGACGCCCCGCTCCACCAGCCGCCGTGCGACCAAACAGTTGCGGCCGAACTCATTTGTCGGCTGCTTGCCGATGCCGTACATCTCCTGCGTCTGCTTTGATTCCTCCGCCAAGTTGACTGCTGCGGGCGCTTCCGACTGCATGCGATAGGCCAGTTCGTAGCTGTTGATGCGGGCGACCAGTTCGCGTCCGCCGGGACGGCTTTTCAGATGCTCGTCGTTGAGTTTCGCCAACAGGTCCAGTTGCTCACGCTGTGCGTCACGGCTGATGTACTTTGGTCCCCGCAGGTCGAGAATCGGATCGCCGACCGGGCGGAACAGCGTCCCTTGATACGCGCCTGGCACGAAGCCGCTGGACCAATTCGGCTGCCCGCTGATCGGCCCGCCGCGCTTGTCGAGAATCACCACATAACCGGGCAGGCTCTGGTTGGCCGTTCCGAGCCCATACACCGCCCAGCTCCCCAGTGAGGGCCGCCCGATGAACGTCTTACCGGTGTTCATCGCAACCAGCGCCGACCCGTGGGCATGGCTGTCGGTGTGGCAGGAGCGAATGACCGCCAGCTTGTCGGCATGTTTGCGAACGTTGGGAAAGAAATCGGAAATCAACAACCCGCTCTCGCCGCTCGGACGAAACTTGCGAAACGCGGGCGTGAGAAACCCGATCTTGCGTCCGCCGGAGTTGATGAACTTTTTGTCCGCCGGGAGCGGCTGTCCCGCATATTTCTCCAAATGCGGCTTGTGGTCAAACGTGTCGACCTGGCTGGGAGCGCCGTTCATCATCAAGAAAATCACGCTCTTGGCTTTGGCGGGAAAATGTCCCTCGCGCATCGCCAGCGGACCTTGCACCGCCGTCGATTCCGCCGCCCGCGCTGTTTGCGGAATCAGACCGTCACCGGCCAACAGCCCGGCCAGCGCGATGCCCGCAAAACCGCCGCCCATCTCCCAAATCATCTCACGACGAGTTAGACCGCAGGGGAATTGTCTACGCATGCCAAAACCTCGCAAAACTTACCAGCCGCGACGCGCTAGCGTCCGGTTTTTTGTTAGGCTTGAGGGTTGAGGCTTGAGACTGGAGTAGACTTTCGACAACCATCCCTACAGCTTCACCCCTAAAAAAGCTAATCAACGTACATGAATTCGTTCGAGTTCAATAACACATGACACAGCGACGCCAGCGCCAGCAATTCCGGGTCGTGTGGAAATGCTGGTTCCTTCTGCAGGCCGTAGCGGTGCCGCAAGTATCCTTCGACCAGCTCGCGTTCATCGTCGCTGAGCGCGCGATCAAACACGAGCAACTCGGCGATGTCGCCGTTCCAGTATTCGCCGTTGAGCGTACCCTGCCGTCCGATCACGTAGGGCGGTTTGAGGTTTCGCTTGGTGAGCGGAACGTCCTTGCGCGCGATTTGACCGCCGTTTTGGAACACGACCGCGCCATGTGCTCCGGAAACGGCGCTGATGATAAACGGCTGTCGCTGGTTCCGCAGTTCGCCGGCAGCGGCGAAGTTATCGCTGAACCGAACGGTGGCACCCCCCGTCGATCCAACAAACGTGGAAGTGACCGAATTCCCGCCGGGGCCGTCCCAGTTGGAGAAAATCTCCCGGTGCCCGCCGCTGCCTTGGTCGCTGGCGACGGCAATGATCGTGTGCTGTTGCGATGCCAATACCGACCCGGCAAGCTTTAGAAACGACCGCTTGCCGTCGAACCGCAGTGCGGGATGACCATTGATCGCGTCGGCAACCAGTTTCGGCCGTGAAAGCTCGTTGACCTGCATCGCATGATGCGCCTCGCCCGAGGTGTCCTCCCACGACACGGCGCCTCCTGTTTCATCCAGACGCAGGCCGCGGTCGGAACGCAGATTCAACACGAGCCCCGCAATTCCCGCCAGAGATTCTGCGGTCGGGCCGGAGTCCGGCTGCTCTTGTTCCAGAAGTTGCGCGAACCGCCGCCGCTGCTGCTCAAGATGCGCAACGGCGGCCTCTGCCTCGCGCGGAGAGGGATCACGTCCAAACACCCGCCGCCAAGCGGCCCCGACTTGAGCCGACCGGTCCTCACCGCCCTGTTTCAGGACTTGGCCGGCGATTTCGCGGCTTTGACAATGCACGAACTCATTATTCAGCAGTGCCAGCGCTTGCGGCGCCACCGTGGTCACGTCCCGTTGCGCGCAGGGCAACGTCGTATCGGAGAAATCAAACGTCGTCATCAGCGGCACTAACAGCGAGCGCTGCGTAAAGATATACAGGCTGCGGCGATTCTGTTGCTCTTGCGGCGACGCCTTCCACGCGCCCCCTTTGCGCGATAAACCCTCCAAAGCTTCCGGATTGATCGTCGGCTTAAAGCTCGGCCCTCCAGTGGTGAGGTCGAGCGATCCGCTGACGGCGAGCATCGCGTCGCGAAGAGTCTCTGCGTCCAGCCGGCGGCGGTGCGACTTCCACAGCAGACGGTTTTCGTAATCCCGCTTTTCATAGTCCGCTTGCCGCGGATGCACCGACGCCTGACGGTAAGTGCGGGACATCAGCATCAGCTTGTGCAGCCGCTTCAACTTCCAGCCGCCGCGTACCAATTCGTCGGCCAGCCAATCCAGCAATTGCGGATGCGTGGGCTGATCGCCGGTAAAGCCGAAGTTATTCGGCGTCCGCACCAGCCCTTCGCCGAAGTGGTGTTGCCACAAACGGTTGACGATCACGCGAGCGGTGAGCGGATTCTGGGGACTGGCAATCCACTGTGCGAGTTGCAGACGTCGCCGCGATGTCTTGGCATCCTCAGGCGGCAAAGCGATGTCGGAATTCAAATACGAGACGAGCGAGAGTTGCCGCGGCTCAACGACTTGCTGGGGATGGTGCGGGTCCCCTTTCTTCAGCAAATGCAGCGCCGGCGGCTCGCGCGCCCGGTCGGTCCAGCCGAAGACGTCGTACCCCAGTTCCTCTTTGCTCGGTCCGCCGAGATGCTTGGAGTCCCGCGGTTCAATAAAACCGGCCCAAAACGCGGTCGCCATGCGGTAATAGTCGAGCTGCGGAATCGGATCGAACTTGTGATCGTGACAGCGGGCACATTTGACGGTCATCCCCAAAAACGCACTGCTGGTCGCATGGACCATGTCCTCCAACCGCTCATATTTATATTCCTGGGGGTCGTTCGGTTCGTCATTCCAGGTGCCGACGCGGAGGAAACCGGTCGCGATCACGGTTTGCTCATCCCGGTCGGGCAGTTCATCTCCGGCCAATTGTTCCAGCACAAAGCGGTCGTACGGCTTGTCATCGTTGAGCGACTTGACGACCCAATCGCGGTACTTCCAGACGTTCGGTTTCACTTGATCGCGCTCGTATCCGCAGGTTTCGGCAAACCGCACCAAATCGAGCCAATAGCGGCCCCACCGCTCGCCGAAATGGACCGACCCCAATAGGCGGTCGACGAGTTTTTCGTACGCGTCGGGAGACTCGTCGGCAAGAAATGCTTTGATCTCCGCATGGCTCGGTGGTAACCCGATCAGGTCGGAGTACACCCTTCGAATCAGCGTGCGGCGGCCTGCCAGCGGTGCCGGCTGCAGCGATTCCGCGCCAAGTTTCGCCAAAACAAAGGCATCGATCGGCTGCGCCATCTCGCCGTTGGCAAGTTTCGCTGTGGGAACTTCCGGCCGCTTGACCGGCTGTAGCGACCACCAGTCACGTCCGCCACGGACGTCGGTCGTCCGTTCATAGAGGTCGAGCTTGCGATCCTTCGGCCACTTCGCGCCGGCGGCGATCCAGCGGCGGATGGTTTCCACTTCATTCTTTGGCAGCGTCTGCGGAACCCCCTTCTTTTCAGGCGGCATGTCACCCCCGGAGACCATTTCGAAGAGCAGACTCTCGTCCGGATCGCCGGTGACAACAACTTGGCCGCTCTGCCCCCCTTTAAGGAACGCGGGATGCGAATCGAGCACCAACTCTCCGGAGGCGTCGCGTTCATTGTGGCATTCCAGGCAGCGCTTGATCAGAATCGGCGCGACGTGCTTCTCGAAGTCAGTCTTCGGCGTATCGTTCGCAGCGGCGGTCGATGACAGCCAGGATGCAGTGATTACAAAGGCCGATCCGACTCTGAGAACGAGATTCATCGCGAGCATTCTCCCCAGGAGCTTGCGGTTGATTTCTATTTAGCGTAACAGATGCACGAGGCCGAAAACAATCACGACAGCGATGCCGAGGACCGTCACGGAACGACGACAATGTTGATGTTAATCCTTCCGTTAACCTGCCCCGTTGACGTGACGACGTTGATCTTCTTTCGACAGGTGTGGTGATTTCGCAGAGCGCGGAGCCCGCGCAAGGTAGAAACGTGATCGCAGCCGCCGCGGAAATCGGAAACTGATCAATCAGAAGAGTCACATCGCCTCTCCCGACGGTCTCAGCGGTGGCTTGAACGACTGGCGGTGGTCTCCTCGCTGCCTTGAAGCTCCAACCGTCCCGTGGCCGTCCGCAGATTGTCTAGGGTTTCTTGCAGAGACGCAATCGCCGTCGTTTGGTTGAGCGACGTCTCGTGCTCTTTCCACCAGCCCTCGGCCTCTTCCGTCGTCCAAGGCAGTGTTGCCGCGATGTGTTCCAAACGGGCCAACAGCGCCTGCGCGTCCGGTGGACGACGCTCGCGGTCCTTTTGCAGACAATCAACGACGAGCCGGTCCAATTCCTCCGGAACCGCAAGGTCCTGCTGTTCCGCGGGACGCGGGGGTGGGTCGTTCATGACACGGTTGAAGAGATCCATGCGGCTCTCTCCCGTGAAAATTTCGCGTCCGGTCAGCATGAAAAACGCTACCGCCCCCAAGGCATAGATATCGGACCGGGCGTCGATGTTGCACGGATCAGTGAGCGCCTCGGGCGCCATGTACAACGGCGTGCCGACTGCGACGGTCGGCTGCGTGACTTGTGTCGAGTCGGCGCCGGAGATTTGTTTGACCAAACCGAAATCGACGAGTTTCGCAAAATCCGCCTCGCCGCCGCGGTTACACAATATGATGTTCTGCGGCTTGATATCGCGGTGCACCAGCCCGACTCCGTGGGCCTCTTTCAGCGCCCCACAAATTTGAATCAGAACATGGACGGTGCGCGGTGCGGGGATCGGGCCGGTCATTGAAACCAACTCCGTCAGCGAGATGCCGGGCAAGTACTCCATCGCATAATAGAACACGCCGTCGGCCGTCCGGCCGTAGTCGTAAATTTCGATCGTATGCGGATGCGTTAGTTCGCTGGCCAACTGCACTTCTCGTTCGAAGCGGCGAATGTCGTCATCGTCGCCAGAGCCGCCCTTGAGAATCTTCACCGCGGTCGGACGGCGTAGCAGCGCATGCCGCGCCAAATAAACCTCGCCCATCCCCCCTTCGCCGATCTTTCGCAACAGCGCGTACTGGCCCAGTTGTCGGATCACCCCCATCTCCCGCTTGAGATAGGCGATTCGCGCCCCGGCCGCCAACAACCCGCAGACGGCCGCGGCAAGCAGACTGGAACGAATCCAAAACGCTGCCAACGGATATCTCAACAAAGCATACGCTTCATCCCGGTCGACCTCGGTGACGATGACCATGTTGTAGTCTTTCAGCCACCGCCAAGCCCCCACGACCTCGACGCCGCGATAGTCGCGGTACGCGTTGAGAATCACCCCCTGATGCAAGTCCGGGTTTTGCAGTCGCGACGCCGCAAGAGCCGTCTCGGCGATCTTTGTCAGCGGTCGATCCGCCAGATTTCCCGTTGGCCGAAACCCGGCAATCAGATTCCCGCCCGGATCGCGAACATGCACTCGAAAAAGCGACCGTGCGTCCTTTTCGTCGGGGATCAATCCCACCTCACGCAACTGATCATCGAACCGGCTTTCCGAGAGCAACAGGCCGTGCTCGTCGAAGACATACGTCTCACCCGACTCTCCAATGCGGGCGACCGACAGGATTCGCGAGAAATCATGGTCGGCCTCCCAACCGAATCCCAAGACGGCAACCACCTCGTCGGCAGCGTTCTTGACGGGAGCGCTGGTCCACACCACTGGTTCGGCAAAACGCAATTCCTGATCGGCGGCGAATGTTCCGCGCGGATGCGGCTTAGAAATCCGGACTTCGCCTGCAAACACCGCCGCCATGGCCGCAATTCCCTCCGCCCCTAAACGGATGCCGATCTGATGATCCTCTTCGGCTGCCAGGACCAGACCAGAACGGTCGATCAATGCAAAGCCGGCGTTCCCCTCCAGTTCACTGAAAGCGGCCAGCTCTCGCCGGATCCGCTCCAATGCGGACGACTCCAGCAACAGGGAGACTTGGAAACCGGGTTGCCGGGCGATTTCAGCCAATTCCAGCGACGCCTCTTGCACGTCGCGCTGCCGGACCCACATTGTGTTGAGCGTCTTCTGGTCCTCCATCCACAATTCCAGCGCTGTAACATCCGCATCCAAAATCGTTTGCAGATCGTCCGCCACAATGGAATCGAGAGAGGCCTGAATCCCCCGATACATCCAATACCCGACGCCTGCCAGCATCAACACAATCGCCAACAAAACCGAGTAGCGCCGCAGCGGCTTTTGGAGACAGTTGACGAGCAGTTCCTGTACGGCGGAACCCCATTCCCGACGAAACTTGCGTGGTGCCGCGTCCGACTTCGCGTCGACCGTTGTCGCCGCAGCGGGACTCGGTGGCAGCGACAAGATGGTTTGGCTGCGGTGATACTCCAGCAGCGAACAGACTTCCGCTTTGAGCGCGGCGTCGTCCGCACAATGCCGCTTGAGAAACTCGTCCCGCTCATCCTCCGGCAACTCGCAGACACGAAAGAAGATCTCTTTCACGCGACGGTAACGATTGGAATTCACGAATCCTGACCTGCTGAGAGTTCCCGCCGCAACCATGCGCGGACCATCGACCATTCGTTGCGGACGGTCCGCTCGGAGACGCCGATAACCTGGGCCACCTCGGCGACTGTCAATCCGCCGAAAAACCGCAACTCAACAATCCGTGCCTGGCGGGTGTCGATGCGGGCAAGCTTCTCGAGCGCCTCATCCAGCGCCAGCAAATCTTCGTCTCGTTCCGGCGAGAGGGTGAGGTCTTCCTCCAACGAGACTTTCCGCCGCCCGCCGCCCCGTTTGAGGCGATGCTTCGATCGCGCATGGTCGACGAGGATTCGACGCATGGCCTGCGCGCCGACGGCAAAAAAATGCGTCCGGCCCTTCCAGTCGACCCGGTCCTGGTTGATCAGCTTGAGGTAAGCCTCATTGACCAGCGCCGTCGGGCGCAGCGTATGGCCGGGAGTTTCCTGCTGTAAGTAATTCGCGGCCAACCGGCGAAATTCGTCGTACAGCATCGGCATCAGTCGATCCGCGGCGTGCTCCCGGCCGGACGTGACCGCCTCGAGCACTTCCGTAGTTCGATCTAAATCATGTTGGTCCGACATGGGAATGGCCTCAACTCTCTTGAGTCGCTGCGGGTGTTGAATACTCCCCCAAATTCTACACCGAATCGTAACCAAACACTAAGTGTTGTCACCGTAGCGTGCTCATTTTGTTGCCGGTTTTCTGCCCTCTATCGCGTTGTAGTTGAACACAGTTCCAACACTGTTGTCCGGCCGTCACGGTAAGACGCGCCAAAGGGGGGGGATTGAATATGGCTGTTTACGCATGTCCCTGCGAACTTGTGATCTCCACGATGCAGACATCACTGCGATGTCCTCGCTGCGGCAGCAGTTTGGAGCCCCGCCACTTGCTGCTGATCCTGCCCACAACAGACGCGACCACTCCCGAGAACGATCAACGTAACGAATTGCCGACTCCGAACCAGACCGAAAGTGCCCCAACCAAGACGAGTCGACAAAAGTTCGGCGGACTGAACTCAGCCGTCAGTTATATCCAATCGCGCGAAGGCTTCGGCGTTAGCGGATGAACACGCCGCGCCGTTGCCGAGAGCATTTCACCTGTCACACCGACCACAAAACTGAATCCATTCTCCGCCGCATTTGTCCGAGCGACTGACCAGCAGATTTCTCACGTGTGCGTGCGTGAAGTTTCATAGCAGCGATCTTCTTAAGTCGTCGGCATTCAATACCAACCGCCGAGGCTCACTCTCTCTCTAATTTCGATCCTAAACACTTTGTTCAGAGGGTTCACCAATGCTTATGACACAGGAATTCACGACTCAGATGTCGGCTGCGGGATCTTCGGCGGACGACAAACCGCAATCGGCATTGCGGTGGACGTTGAGCCACATGCAACAGATCCCCGAAGTACAACGCGCCGTCTCACGCCTGATGGAGCAGTTCGCGTATCAGCCCCGCGACCAGTATGCGATTCAAATGGGACTCGTCGAGGCGCTCACAAACGCCTTCCGGCACGGCAATCGCCTCGATCCGCGAAAACAGGTCTACGTGGGCGCCGTCATCGACCGAAAACAGGCTTGGATCCGGATCGAGGACGAGGGAGACGGGTTTAACGCCGACGAAGTTCCGGATCCCACACTTCCTGAAAACATCGACCGGCCGAACGGGCGGGGAGTCTATATGATGCGGAGCTTTTTGCATTCGGTGAAGTACAATGCACGGGGCAATGTCGTCACCTTCTGCCAAATCCATAGACGACGATGATCGCGGCTTCACCGCTCGATTCTCGGCTCCTCAGGGATGCAGTTCCACTCCCCGATTCCCACCGAGAAGAGACGTTGTCCATTTCCCAAATACAACGTCAGGTCACTTGAGCACCGCGGGAACTGCCGGTGCCTGTTTCTCTCGCGAGACCGCCTACCACCGTCCGCGACCGCCGAACGTCGTCCGTCGTACCGACTGTCGCACGGCCATCCGCGCCACTTGGTTCGACGTAATCAGCGGCGGCGGCGTATGGTATGCACGGGCATAGCCCCGGCTGCGGTGATAGTTTTTCGCCGCATGACCGCTTCGGTATCCAAACGTCGGGCTGGTGTCCCGCATGGTGCCGGTCGCTCCGAGACTGGAATACGTTGCCCCCTGAATCTGAAACGCCAGTTTCCACGCTTCACCGCCATCCCCGTATTCCAGTTGCCATTGAGGCCAGACCGGCGCAGAATCCGAATTGGACGGCGTTTGCTTCCGCGTCAGATCCAACTTCGCCGGATCGCTCGCGCCTGAATCGATCGTCGTCATCCAAAGTTGACCAATCACGATCCACTTGACTACTGACATGATGCCTCACCCATTTGATTGAAGTTTGCGCAGAACCGATCGGTTCCCGGAATGTCACTGACGCCGCCAATTGGCCAGAGGAATGACGCTATGATGCCGACTGCTTGGTCGCTCGATTTTCAGAACCGGGAAACGGTCCCTCGTCTGTGAATCCCACATCGGTCGGTGTCGCGGGCGCTTGACGCTCCTCGCGACGCTGTTGGTGACCGCCGTCAAACCGACGCATGATCTCTTTCCAACTGGTGAAGATCACCCCCTGCTCTTTGAGAAACGCATGGACGGCGTCGTCGTTAAGCAGTTGGTTGTCCCAAACGCGATCCTGCCACGTGCGGGCAATCAGCTTAATCCCCGGCGAATCTTCCGCCGGACACGCCGAAATC
This sequence comes from Planctomycetales bacterium, assembly GCA_028285345.1. Lineage (GTDB taxonomy): Bacteria > Planctomycetota > Planctomycetia > Planctomycetales > Planctomycetaceae > Symmachiella. Next base: position 229,383 of record JANQPT010000044.1, on the reverse strand, counting down.
TGCGTCAGTCCCGGAGGCAAGTTCTTGATCAGTTCGTAAAACGCCGCACGTTTTTCCTCGTACGTCGCCCCCAGCGGCGTGAAATGGAAATGGTCCAACTTCGGCAGCGGGTATTTGCGGATGATGTCCACCATTTCATCGGTCAGCGGAAACCCTTCCTCGCGAAACTGCTGAACTTTGTCCGAGTTCAGTTCCACCATCACCGCCGGAATCCAATTAGTCTCGGCCGCGGCAAGATACGCTTGCATCAAATCTTCCCGGGTAAACAGCGATCCCAAGAACGGATGCAGGTTCGACGGCCGAATGCCGGCCGCCCGCGCCTTCTGAATCTGTCGATCAATTTCTTTCTTCACATCCTCCACACTCGCCCGCAGTGCCAGTTGCAATTCCGAACGCCACATGTAGCCATCGGGATCCACCAGCGTCGAATCGCGATTATCGATTGCCGTCAGTGGACGCCAGCGATAGTTTTCGCTGGGGCTATTGAGCGTCAGACACAACCCCACGTCTTGGTCGGGATGTGCGCGTGTCCAATTCGCAAACTCCTCAAACCAAGGACAGGGAGCCATCACGCCCACAGATTGAATGCGTCCGGATAGCAACAACTGTTGACCCGGTCTATTGATTTCGTACGCGGCGCCCATGCAGTCCGCATACAGAATCAGCACCTTCTTCTTAGCCGGATAACCCAATCGTTCCGCCCAAGTCTCACCATGCGCCGATGATTGCAATGCGACGACGACGGCCAAAAGTGCGAAGATGAATGTCCGAATCATTGTTAAGCCTTTGCCCTTGCAAAAGTAATGGTCTGTCAACGTGGGCGTTGACGGCTGTCGTTCTCAATATAGCATGCCGCTCCGGCCGCAGATCGAGAAATTCAGGCAATGCTCAGATTCTTCGCGTCAACCGACGCTCGTTTTCCCCTCATCATGGAAAACCTTGATGTTTGCCCTCCAACAAGTCAGTATGTCTTGATGCGTCTTGTCGAATCGTCAGAGCGATAAGTCGGTGAATGGCTCACAAAATCCGCGAGATCGGTCGCTGCATGCACAGCTTTCGGCACACGTCGAACGAGACTTCCCATCCGCGCCGCGGCGGCCTGCTGATCTTTGTATCGGTCCTGTCGATCGTGGCAGTCATCGCCGTCAGACCGGCCCGCTGTGAGGAATCCCCGACTGTCGCCGCTCCCAAGAACCGTGCACAAGCGACCAGCGATGTCTCCTATGAACCAACCGTTCAGCAAATCGTGAAGGCGAAATGCCTGAAGTGCCACAATCAGCGCAACCAAAAAGCTGAGCTGGATCTCAGTTCGAGCAAGGGGATTCTCAAAGGGAGTGAATCGGGTGAAATCCTCGATCGCCAAACTCCGGCAGACGGTCTGCTCTGGGAGATGGTCAGCGAAGGTCTCATGCCGCCCGATGATGAGGCGCCGCTCACCGCCGAAGAATTGGCGTCGATCAAGAAGTGGATTTTCGGTGGAGCCAAGTTCAAAGAGTCCGCAGGAACGCATCCCTCCCTTACCCAACACGATGTCCTCCCGGTGCTCTACCTGCGATGCACCGTCTGTCACGGTAACCGACGCCGTGAAGCCGGATTGGATCTAAGGACCAAAGCCGCGATGCTGGCAGGCGGAAAGTCCGGTCCGGCGATTGTTCCGGGAGAGCCCGACCAAAGTTTGATTCTCAAACGCATTCACGCCGGCGAGATGCCCCCTCGGCGCAAATTGGTCTCCGTCAGCGTGAAACCGATGACCGATGCCGAATTAAAAACACTCACAGAATGGATTGCTGCCGGAGCACCGGAAGTTTCCGACCAATCGCCTGCCGCCGATTCAGCGATTGACGATGAGGACCGCCGATTCTGGGCGTTCCAGCCGCCGAAAAAACATGCCGCGCCGCCAATCAAAGATTCCCAGCAGACGATCAACTTCATCGACGCATTCGTACTCGCGAGACTGCAGGCACAGGGATTAACACTTTCAGCGCCGGCCGACCGCGCAACCTTAATTCGCCGCGCCTCGCTTGATCTGACCGGACTGCTGCCCGAACCGGAAGAGATCGAGCAATTCGTCAACGACACTGACCCGCACGCCTATGAGAAACTGATCGACCGGCTGTTGGCATCGCGGCACTACGGAGAGCGCTGGGCGCGGCATTGGCTCGACGTGGCCGGCTATTCCGATTCCGAAGGCGTGCAAAATACAGACAAACTGCGCCCGCACGCATTCCGCTATCGCGACTACGTAATCCGCGCCTTCAACGCCGACAAGCCGTACGACCGGTTTCTGCTGGAGCAAATCGCGGGCGACGAACTGGCCGACTACGAATCGGCGCAACAAATCACTCAGGAGATTAGCGATAATCTGGCGGCGACGGGATTTCTCCGCTTTGCCGTCGACGGCACGTTTTCCAACATTACCAATTTCGTCCCGGACCGGCTGGAAGTGGTCGCCGATGAGATCGACGTGCTCACCTCGTCAATCATGGGTCTGACCGTCAAATGCGCCCGCTGCCACAGCCACAAGTTCGACCCGATTCCGCAGCGCGATTACTACCGCTTAGCGGCAGTCTTCAAGGGAGCATATGACGAGCACGATTGGCTCAGCCCCGAACGCAAGGCGGGTGCTCCGGGATCGACGGACCGTTATCTGCCCCATGTGCCGAGCGCAGAACGGGACGTCTGGGAGAAAAACGAGCAGCGCATCACGAAACAAGTCGCGGCACTCAATCAAAAACAGACTGCAACACAGCGGCAACTGACCGACAAGCACTTGAATGAGCGGCTGTTGAAACTGCCCGAAGTCTTACGCGCTGATTTGCGCGAGATGCTGGCGGTTCCGGAAAAGAATCGAACGCCCGTCCAAAAATACCTCGCAGAAAAGTTCGAAAAGCAGCTCCGCATCACGCCCGATGAACTCAAGAAACTCGATCCGGACTATCAAAAACTGTCGGACGAACACGACAAGCAGGTCAAGGCACTCGAAGCGCAGCGGAAGCCCGAGCCGTTGATCCGCGCACTGTGGGATCGCGGAGAGCCGTCGCCGACCTATTTGTTACGGCGCGGAGACTACCGTAATCCCGGCCCGCTCGTCGCGCCGGGAGTGCCCGCCGTGCTCAATGGCGGAACCAGTCGGATCGACATCGATCCCCCCTGGCCGGACGCCAAAAAGTCGGGACGCCGTCTGGCTTTCGCGCGGTGGCTGGTCCGTCGCGAGCACCCACTCACCGCCCGCGTGATGGTCAACCGCATCTGGCGGCATCATTTCGGCCAAGGAATCGTCACCACCTTGGGCAACTTCGGCAAGACCGGCACGCCCCCAACGCATCCGCAACTGCTCGATCGGCTCGCCGTCGAATTCATGGACTGCGGATGGAGCATCAAGGACATGCACCGCCTGATGGTGCTCTCGGCGACCTACCGGCAACAATCGCACGTCACAGCCGAACATCAACAGCATGACGCCGACAATCGCTGGCTCTCACGGATGCCGCTTAGAAGAATGGACGCCGAAGTCGTCCGGGATACGCTGCTGCAAATTGCCCGCCGGCTTGACCCGGCCTATCTCGGACCGCCGGGCAAGGTCACGTCCCGCGCCGACGGGCTTATCACGTCTGAGCATTCCGAACAGGGATACCGCCGCAGCATCTACGTGCTGCAGCGGCGGAGGCAGATTCCCACGATTCTCGAAAACTTCGACCTGCCGCAGATGGATCCCAATTGTATTGAGCGCACGGAGTCGGTCGTCGCGCCGCAGGCGCTGTTGCTGATGAACAACGCGCTGGTACACGACCTGAGTCGACATTTCGCGCGTCGCGTCCACAAGCAGGCGGGCGACGATCCACAGCAGCAGATCGAGTGGGCCTACCGCATCGCCCTGGGCCGCACGCCCGCCGAACAGGAACTGCAGGCTGCGGAAGAGTCACTCAAACAGCTCACCGAAGCCTGGAACCGCGCGACTGAGAAACAAGACAAGAACCGGGCCGACGTTCCACCAATCCGCGCCTTGGAAAGTTTTTGCCACGCGCTGATGAACTCCGCCGCCTTTGTGTATATCGATTGAGACATGCAAAATCAGATGAATCACATTCCGAATCCTTCGCGGCGCAGTTTCTTTGACTCCGTCGGGAGCGGACTGTTCGCGGCGGCCTTGTCGCAGATTCTCGGCCGCGATCTCTACGGCAGCGAAGATCCGCCCTCTGGCCATGCGCGGCGTCGCGTTCACGATCTCAAACCGAAGCCAACACACCACACGCCGCGAGCGACTTCCGTCATCCATCTGTTCATGAACGGCGGTCCCAGCCAGATGGACCTGTTCGATCCCAAACCGGAGCTCGACCGCCGGCACGGCGAGGATTACTTCGACAAGATCGCCGGCGAAGTCGAAAACCCGACCGCCGCCGGCGCATTAATGCGATGTCCCTACAAATTCGCCAAGCACGGCGAGTGCGGGATGGATGTTTCAGACGTCATGCCGCATCTTGCTGGGTGCGTCGACGACATCGCTTTGATTCGCTCGATGTACACCGTCAATCTCACGCACGAGCCGGCGCTGTATAAGATTCATTCCGGCCGGCAATTCAGCGGCGGACCGAGTCTGGGCGCTTGGATCACCTACGGCTTGGGCACCGAGAACCAGAACTTGCCGGCGTACGTCGTGCTCGATGACCCGCTGGGGCTCCCGATCAACGGCGTTCAGAATTGGCAACCCGGATTTCTGCCGCCCGTCTATCAGGGCACGCGGTTCCGCGCCACCGGATCGCCGGTGCTCAATCTCAAGCCCGATTACGAACAGCCCGACGAGATTCAACACCTGAAGCAGGACCTCATTTCCCGCTTGGACCGCGTGCACCTGAAGCAGCGGCCCGGCAATCCGCAACTCGACGCGCGGATCGCCGGTTACGAACTCGCCGCACGCATGCAATTGGCGGCCGGCGACGCGCTGGACCTCTCTCAAGAAACCGCCGCGACACAGGAGAGTTACGGTCTCAATGACAAGACGACCGAGTCATACGGCCGCCGCTGCCTGATCGCCCGCCGCCTCGTCGAACGCGGCGTCCGCTTCGTGCAACTGTTCATTAACGCGCAGATCTTCGACAATCACACGGGACTTGAGAACGGACTGAAAGGCGCCTGCGCCCGCACCGACCGGCCGATCGCCGCGCTGCTGAAGGATCTCAAACAGCGCGGTCTGCTCGATACGACGCTCGTCGTCTGGGGCGGCGAATTCGGCCGCCTGCCGATCGCCCAACTGCCCGCCGACAAGAACCCCAAAAACGCCGGCCGCGACCACAACAAGAACGCCATGTGCACCTGGCTGGCCGGCGGCGGCATCAAAGGGGGCACGATCCTCGGCACCACCGACGACCTCGGCTTCGCCGCCGCCGAGAACCGCATCAGCGTCCAAGACTGGCACGCCACCATCCTGCACCAGTTGGGCCTGCACCACGAAGAACTGTTCATCAACCACGCGGGGTTGCGCGAACGGCTGACGGGGGTGTTTGAGGCGCGGGTTGTTGATGAGATTCTGGCGTAAGCCGTACCGCCCGGTGGTAATTGAACCACGGAGGCACGGAGGTCACGGAGAAAAATTCGAAGCACGAAATTCGAAATCCTAAACAAATTCAAAACTCGAAATCTTGATGACCAAAACATTTTGGATTTTGGTCATTTGAATTTGTTTCGGGATTCGGATTTCCCAATTCCATGTAGGTCAGGCACGCTCTAACGCTGAGCACTTGAATCGATTACCGCGAAACCCATTCTGCAAACACCGACCATTCAGTGCACCATGCCTGACGCCATCAAAGCATATTCTCCCCGTAGCGCGTCAGGCATGGCGCATTGAATGGTACACCTGCGCTGACACTGTTTTGTGATGCACCTTCTTTGGCTAACACGTCAGAGCGTGCCTGACCTACTTCTACGATTTTTTCCTCCGTGACCTCCGTGCCTCCGTGGTTCAATTTCAACGCTCCGCCAATTTCGAAATCTCCTCCGCCGTCAACGCCCGTCGATACAACCGCACGTCGGACAGCTTACCGTTAAACGAATCGACCGCCCCGTAACCAATCCGCAACGGTTGCGAGTTACTGATGTCGTATTCGCCCGCGTCGAACTTCGTCGATTGCGCAACTTCCTTGCCGTTGACGTACAACCGCAAACGGTCCGTGTCGCGAACGGCCGCCAGATGCACCCAACCGGCGGGTAGGGCGTGGTCGTAGGTGACGTTTTTGCCTGCTTCCAGCGAGTAGACATGTCCCGACGGGAGCGTGCCGCAATACAATTTGCCGTCGAAGACTGCCATCGACCATGCGCGGCGATATCTGACGTCGGGCGTCGTGTCGAGTTGGCCGGTTCGGGTCCAACGCGTGCCGCCGTCGTAACGGTAGACCTCCGCCAGCGGCAGCGTTCCGCCGTAGAGTTTGCCGTTATAGACCGCCATGCCCATCACTTCTTTTTCGTCGCCCAGCCGGCCGCAGTTGATCCATGAATCGCCGCCGCCGTAGCGAAACACCTCGCCGTTGGGCCAGGTCGCGGCATACAACTCGCCGTCATAGACCGCAAACGAATAGGTCTGCGTCACCCCCTCAGGGCGGCCGACGTCCGTGAATTGATTCTCGCCATCGAAACGGGCCACCCCACCACCGTCGAGCGAGCAGAAATACATCTTGCCGTCATGCACGACAGGATTCGTCAATCGATGCCCCGGGTTGCCCAGATACTTCCAGCGGTCGCCTCCTTCGTAACGGTACAACCCCTTGCCTGGATGCTTGGAAACGCCCGCGTACAGTTGGCCGTTGTAGACCGCCATGCCGCCGACGGTGAACGCGTCGCCCGTCTCGGGATTCGTCAGCTTGCCGCAATCGACCCATTTCCCTTCGCCCTCGTAACGATAGACTTTCCCGCCCGGCGTTTCGTTGGGTGATTCCTGCAGCGCCGAGCCGCGGGATAGATAGCGGCCGGTTCCCGCATACAAATGGCCGTCGAAGACCGCCAGCGCTTGCACCGCGTTGCTGCGGTCGGGACTTCCGCAATCGATCCAGTCCTGCCCGCCGGCGTAGCGGTAAACGTGTCCCGATTCGTCCGCACCATGCTCAAACGTGCCGGCAAACAACTCGCCTTTGTGCGCGCAAAGGGCGAATACAAACATGTTGTTGCCCGGCCGCCCGCAATCGGTCCACTCCGAATCGACCTTGCCCGCATCGATGCCGAATTGCAATTGCCGATAGTTCGATTGCGCCGAGCAAACGCCGGCATTATTGTGAATGCCGAAGTTAAACCCCGTGCGCGACTGCGGTTCGTATTGGGAAACCAAATCGCCCAGGACATCGTCCAGCTTTTCGTCGGTATTCACCCACAACGCGATCGAAAACGGCTTCGCCCCGAGTCGCTGCGGGTTGCTGAGCGGCACTTCGATCCGGCTGGTCCGGCCGTTGAATTTGCCGGCATCCTTGGCGGAAAAATCGACGTCGCGCGGCTGGCCGTGTAGCTGATTGCCGGAACGATCCTTCGCATCGCCGGACAGTTTCCAATGCCCCAGCAGGTTTTCCTCAGCCCGCGCAACCGTGCAGACGGCCAACAACAGAGACAGACTTAGCCCACAGCTCATCAGCGGCTTCATAATTCGGTCCTCATGCATGATTCGTGGAGTCAACTTCCACGCCCATCATGACGAATGAAGACCAGCGCGTCAAAAGCGTCGCGGTATTGAGCCGTCTGCTACACGAAGAATCCGGCGACCTCAAAGCAGGCTTCGGCACGTTGCTGACAACGAACGACGATCAGCTTTTTCTCGGCGCATGGAAGCTGCAGCCGCAGGACTTCGCCGGGGTAGAGTTGGGACGTGTGCAGCAGCGAAACTCCGGTCCGTGAAATGTCTTTGGTCATGATCACCGGACGGCCGATATCTCGGGGAAACGCCGGCAGCAATTGTTCGCCGTACAGCAGCGCTGACGCCGGGTAATAAAACCGTGGAAAACGGCGCTGATCGTTCGACACCGGAGGCATCGGACCGCGCTTCGCCAGAAAACCGCTCAACGAATCCGGCAGTAGCAGCCGGTGATCGGGTTGAGAATCTTTTAGGATTTCTTCGACATGATCGACATCCAGCATTTTACCATTCCCGAATCTAAACCACGGCCCGCTTCTCGATCTAAGTACTCCAGCACCTCGTTGATATGCCGTCTCCGATGATAGGGCCGGTCGCTGGTCAGCGCGTCAAAAACATCGACGATCGCACATAACCGCCCCAACGGATGAATCTCATCTCCGCCGATTCGAACCGGATAGCCCTCTCCGTCAATTCGTTCATGATGTTGATAGACCATCATCAACTGCCCCCAACTCAATTCCTTGCGGCGGCACAGCCGGCGGAAACCGACCGTCGGATGATTCTGGATCATTTCCCGCTCAGATGGAGTCAGCCGATCCGGTTTGGTCAAGACAGACCATGGAATGCCGATCTTGCCCACGTCGTGCAACAGCGCCCCGGTGGCAATCTCCTCTAACTTGTCGCGATCGCTCACGCCCAGTCCCTGAGCCAACAGCACGCTGTAGCTGCAGACGTTGGCCGAGTGGGTGAACGTGTGAAAGTCGTGGTTGAGCATCGTGAACACGTCTTGGGCGACCAGATCAGTCCGGCTCAGGAAGTCCGCGGTGAGCCGGCCCATCTCCCGCGAGGTTTCGACCGTGTCGTTCATTTCGCCTTCGTCGAATGTCTCGCGCAGATTGTCTTGCGTCACCTGGTTGAGAACCGACAGCCGTTCAATGGGCGGAACCTGCTCGTTCTGCAACATCTCACCTAAGTTCTCGCGTACGTAGTCCTGGTAAGATTGCTGATCGTCGGCGGCAATATAGAGCTTTGTCGTCCCCCGATCGCGGAGTTTTTCCAAATCCTCCTCGGTGATCGGGTATTCGCTGCTGCGATACAGCACGAACTCGTTGGCATCCCCGCTCCGTTGAAACAGGTTGAGATCCCAACACTCAGACGACGGATTCAATGTCGCGATCGGTATCGCCACATAGCGCGCTGTCCTGTTGGCGGAACTCTCGGTTTCTAGGCAGTTCGAGGTCGTCACATTTGCACGCAGAGGGTCGACGCGGACTTTCCATCAACGGGATCAAAACCTTTGGGGAACAGCTCGTCTCAGAAAGACTGCAGGTTCATACGCGAGTCTCGGAGGGCGCAGGAATCACTAAGCTTTCCGAAACCGTTTAAAAGCATAGCCCATAGAACCGCTGAAACGGCGAACTCGCGGCGAACCGCCGTAGGCCGAGAATCGTTGCGACGCACGTGACCGTCTCAATCGGACTGTACCGACCGGGAGTCTGCACTAGATCAAGCAGACATTGCACGAGAGACACCTGACATTTCCCACCCATGCAGGGGAAATGCACCAGGGGCGAACACTCACGATTCGCCTTTTCCAAGAATCAAACAGGCGTTGTGGCCGCCAAATCCGAAGCTGTTGGAGAGCACCTTGGCCACTTTTGCTTCGCGCGCTTCATTGGGGACGTAGTCCAAGTCGCAGTCCGGATCGGCGTTGTCGAGATTGATCGTCGGCGGAATCACTTGGTGATGCAATGAGAGCGCACCGACGACGAATTCCACGCCTCCGGACGCGCCCAACAAATGACCCAACTGACTCTTGGTACTGGAGACCGCCAGTCTCTTGGCATGCGAGTTGAAGACCGTTTTAATTGCCGTCGACTCGGCCACGTCCCCCAGCGGCGTACTGGTTCCGTGGGCATTGATATAGTCAATCTTGTCGGCATCAATCCGCGCGTCCCGCAAGGCGCTGGCCATGGCACGGGCGGCGCCGTTTCCTTCGGGATCGGGAGCCGTCATATGCGACGCATCGGCGCTCATCCCGTAGCCGATCACTTCGGCGTAGATGGTAGCGCCGCGACGGCGGGCATGCTCATACTCTTCAAGGACGACAATTCCGGCGCCTTCGGAGAGCACGAACCCGTCACGATCTTTATCGAATGGACGACTCGCCGCTTCGGGTTGTTCGTTTCGTTTGGAGAGTGCATTCATCCTCGCAAACCCCGACAACCCCATCGGCGTGATCGCCGATTCGCTGCCGCCGGTGATCATCACGTCGGCACGGTCGTCCTGGATCAGCTTAAACGCATCCCCGATTGCATTTGTCGCGGATGCACACGCGGTCGCCACGGCACTGTTCGGCCCCTTCAGCCCGAACCGCACGGAGATGTTTCCGCTGGCCGCGTTCACCATCAGCTTGGGGATCATAAACGGCGACACTTTATCCGGCCCGCGGTAGAACAGCTTGACATGCTGCTGTTCGATCTCGTGCAGGCCGCCGATCCCGCTGCCGGTCAAAACCCCGTGCCGGTAAGGATCGCCAGCAGACAGGTCGATTCCGGATTGGTCAACCGCCTTTTGAGCGCCGACCAATGCGAATTGCGTGAACCGGTCCAGCCGTTTCACTTCGCGGCTGGAGACAACCTCGGCAGGATCGAAGTCGGCGATCTCGCCGCCGAACTGCACTTTGAAGTTGGAGACGTCGAATCGACGCAGCCGCCCGATTCCGCTCTTGCCGGCGCAAAGCTTGTCCCAGAACTCGGTCACTTCCGTGCCCAGAGCGGTGACAACCGACATGCCGGTAACGGCGACTCGTCTACGCATCGGCTACTTGTGCTCCTCGATGTAGTCGATGGCGTCGCCGACGGTCTGGATTTTGTCGTAGTCCTCGTCGGGAATCGTGACGTCGAATTGCTCTTCAAACTCCATCACCAATTCCACCAAGTCCAACGAGTCGGCTTTCAGGTCTTCGATGAACTGGCTCTCGCGAGTGATCTCCTCGCGAGGGTGCCCTAAATGTTCGCTGACAATTTCAAACACCTTTTCTTCGACAGACACGCAACTTTCCTCCACGGGAGACTAAACCGGATTGCCCGAGACGTTGGAATCCGGCGGCGGATTCTCGAATCGTCAACTCTACAGAGAACGCACAACAAACGCCGCAAACACTGGCCAGAGCAGATATACCGCACTCGCCCCGTCTTGTAAACCTTAATCAAATCCCCAACTCAGACGACTCTCGGAAACAGGTTTTCGCCGTCAATTCTCAGCCGCTATCGCCAACGAGCAACTGGGACAAACGATCGTCTCAACTGTCATTGACCGTCCGGCAGGTCACCTTCCGAGCGATCCGTTTAAGCAGTCCCCTGAGTACCTTGCCGGGGCCGATTTCATAAAACTCATCCACGCCCGAATCGAGCATCGACCGCACACTCTCTTCCCACATCACGGGACTGACGACTTGCCGGACAAGGACGTCCCGAATCTCGTCCGCGTTATGAGATACAGCGTCAACATTCGAAATCACCGGGATGCGAGGATCGGTGATCGATACGTCCGCCAGAGCTTCGGCGAGACGCTCGTCCGCCGGACGCATCAGTGAGGTGTGAAACGCCCCGGAAACTGACAATCGCACAGCGCGGCCGCCGGCCGCTTCGGCCAGCTCTGTGATTCGCTCGCACGCGGCTGTTGTGCCCGAGACCGCGATATTGCCGGGGCAAAGGTAGTTGGCAATCTGAATTTGACCCGCCGACGACGCTTGCTCCACCAACTCCTCGACCTGTTCCCGGTCCATAAGCAATAAACTCACCATCCCCGACGATGTCGCGTCGGAGGCATCCTGCATGGCGCGTCCGCGCTGCTGAACCACCTTGAGCCCGTCCTCAAACGACAGCGCACCGGCGAATACCAGCGCCGTGTACTCGCCCAGGCTCAGTCCGGCGGTGACGGCACAACTCTCCGCGACCTCCGGAGTATCCGCGCGGAGCATCTCCAGGGCAGCCAAGCTCGTCACAAAGATTGCCGGCTGGCTGATTTCCGTGGAGTCGAGTTCCTCTTGAGGCCCCTGAAAGCATCGCGCTGCCAGATCGAAGCCCAGGACTTCCGACGCCTGGTCGTACAGCGCGCGGGCCTGCGGATATTCTTCGACGAGACGGCTCCCCATACCGACGTGCTGAGCGCCTTGGCCGGGAAACAAAAATGCGGTCTTACTCACGTCTTAATCCTTGCTCGCTGCACTCAGTCGCGGGAGTCTCAAACGGCTCAAGTGCTTCACCAAACCACGGCACGCCGTCGGCAGCGTTCACTAGCGGCGGGACTTCACAATCGAACGGTTCAGGCGTGCACCGATTCGAGTGCCTCGACGATCTGCGAGTTGATCTTGCGATCTCGAAAGGTCGTCGCGACAACTAATGCGTTCTCAATCGATTTCGAGTTGCTCGAGCCGTGGCCGATGATGCAGATTCCGTCGATCCCCAACAGTGGGGCGCCTCCCGACTCATTGTGTACAAAACGCTGGCTCATCTTTCGCAACAGCTGGTTGGCGTGCTCCCGTTCGGACGACAAATTCTTGACGACCGACTCGGAAACCGAACTCAGCATCATTTGAGCGACACCTTCGCTCACTTTCAGCACGACGTTGCCGACGAACCCTTCGCAAATGATCACGTCGGCGTCGCCCAGATAGAGTCCTCGTCCCTCGACGTTGCCGATGTAGCGATCCTTCAGCAAACGGCTGCTCAGCAGATGATGTGCTTCCCGCACCAAATCATTGCCCTTGCCGTTCTCACTGCCGATATTCATCAAGCCGATGCGGGCGTCTTCGATTCCCAAAACGTCGCGGGCGTAGATATCGCCCATGATGGCATACTGGTAAAGGTGCTCGGCACGGGCGGCCGGATTGGCCCCCACGTCCATCAGCACCGAACGTCCCTTGATCGTGGGCATACCCACGGCAATCCCCGGACGTTTCACACCCTTTAAGAACAATCGTGTCCGCAGTCCGGCGGCAACGACCGCGCCGGTGTGCCCGGCACTGACCACGGCGTCGACCTCGCGATTGGCCATCAACTGCCAGCAGACGGCGATCGAGCAATTCGGTTTGCTGCGCAGCGCGTCCGTCGGCTTCTCGTCCATGCCGACGACGCCCTCGGAGTGGCGAAACTCCATCCGCTCACCAGAGTATCCCGATTGTTCGACCAGTTCGCGCAGCTGCGTCTCGTCCCCCACCAAAACAATCTCGAGTTGCGGGTCGCGATTGAGTGCGGCAACGGCGCCTTCGATATTTGGTTGCGGGGCGTAATCGCCTCCCATTGCGTCTAATGCCGTACGCATAGTCTTGCCTTGCTGGATCTGCGGCTGAGCGCCCGCGAGATCATCTCGAATTCGCAGTTGCGAGGAGGAACTTGTTGATGACGCTTGATATCTTGAAACGGACTTCAGCAACAACGGGGAGCCGACACGTCATCGTTGAGTCGTGAATGCTGCCGGCCATATAACGCTGCGAGCGTAGAATGACTCAAATTAGACTTTGATTCAGCGCAGAAGACAAGCCGGACGAACCGCAGGTCGACGCCCGGATTGAGTCGGCGATTCAGCTCAACGAAATGAAATCGGCCAACCGCGGTCCGCCATCGAACATGACGACGCTGCGTCACAGACCGAGGAATTGGAATTACGTTTCAACAAGGGTTCGGCCATGATAATAGCCGCAGTTTGGGCAGACTGCGTGGCTCTTCGTCGCCGTACCGCACTGCGCGCAATAAGCGATTTGTCTTGGTTTCACGGCATTGTGGCTTCGCCGTTTTGCCGACCGCGAGTGCGACTGTTTCTTTTTGGGGACTGCCATGGGTAATATGCCGTAACAGTATATGGTGCGATGACTTGCAACAATCGGACCGCGACTGCACCAATGATTGAATTTGGGGAGAAGCGACCTGTTGCCGACGGTTTTTCAAAAGAACGCTCATCTTAGGCGTTGCTCGTTTGGCATGTCAAGCGCCCGCCGCTGAATCCGTGACGCTCTCCCCGCTCCTATCAACTGCCGCCCTCGCGGGGCGATCGTGACACGCACCAGACGCCAGTTGCCTCAACGCTTAGTCTTCCGATATACTGGCCGCACGAATTTGGTTTCATCAGTGGGTCGATGATTCATCAGACGAGGGCAGTAGTTGACGCTCTCCCTTCCCGCACGGGGTTCGCGGACCGCTAAGGTCGCTGCGAACTGCGCAGGCCACGCAAGTTAATAGGCAAAAAGCACTTAAGTCTGCGAGCGAGAAGAAACTCATGACTGACGGTCAGGATTCCTCCAAGAATGTCGTGATCACCGGCATTGGGATGGTCAGCCCCATCGGAATCGGGCGCGAGGCGTTCACCGAAAGCCTTCACCAGGGCCGAAGCGGAATATCCGAGTTTCAACTCTTCAACGAGGGAATTCTTCCACAGCATATCGGCGGAGAAGTCGCCGATTTCAACGACGAATCGGTTAGGAACTTCGTTCCCAAGAAAGGACGAAGAAACCTCAAGGTGATGTGCCGCGAGATTCAGCTCGGAGTCGCCTCGGCACATTTGGCCTTGGAGGACGCTGCATTGAGTAACGGCGATATCGCACCGGAGCGCTTCGGGGTGGAATTTGGGGCGAATTTGATGTTTAGTCCCCCGAGTGTGCTCAAAGATGCCTGTATCAGTTGCTGGGACGAGAATCGGGACGAATTCCATTTCGAAGATTGGGGCGAAACCGGCCTGAGTAAAATGCAGCCACTCTGGCTGCTGCAGTATCTGCCCAATATGCCCGCCTGCCACATCAGTATCTTCTACGATCTGCGTGGTCCCAGTAATTCACAGACTATGGACGAGGCATCCGGGAATTTGGTCCTGGCTGAAGCCACGCGGATCATTCAGCGCGGCGCGGCCGACGCCATGATTACGGCGGCGACCGGCACGCGCCTGCATCCCGTGAAAACGGTTCATGCCGTGATGTGGGACACCTGTGCAAAAGCCGACGATCCGACGAAAGCCTGCCGGCCATTCGATAAGGATCGCAGCGGGCAGGTGATTGCCGAGGGCGCGTGTTCGCTCATCCTGGAGTCGGAGGAGCATGCCAAGTCCCGCGGCGCAACGATATTGGGACGCGTGGTGAGCACCGGGGCGGTCTGCGTGACCAATCACGATCTTTCCGGCGACACACAAAAAGCACTGACGCTCGCCATGCAAAAGGCGCTCGCGAAAGCGGACATGACCCCGGACGACATCGGCCATATCAACGCCCACGGGCTGAGCACAATCGAAGACGATCGCGCCGAAGCGGCGGCAATCTCCGACGTCTTCGCCGGCCGCAAAGAACCGGTCCCGGTGACTGGCCTGAAGAGCTACTTCGGCAATCCCGGCGCCAGCTGCGGGCTGTTAGAAGTCGCCGGCTCACTGCTGTCGCTTCAATCCGGACGGATCCCGCGTACGCTCAATTACGAGACGCCCGATCCGGACTGCCCGGTGAACGTCGTCGCCGGAGAGCCACAAGAGACCGCTAACAGCACGTTCCTGAATATCGACGTCACCCGACAGGGTCAGGCGAGTGCGGCGATTATTCAGGCGGGCTGAGACTCGGCCCGGAAATTCACCAATCGCATCGCGGTGAGCGAGCACCAAGTGATCCTTTATGGTGTTGATGCGCGCTGCGTCGCCCATTCGCCGCTGGCCAGAAACGCGCGGGATGATTCTGTTAACGAGTATCGCCTAGCAACCATATCCGGGTCACGGACGAGAGAATTCGACAGTCGTTCCATCAGCGTCAAAAAACACCAAATCCCCTGTCGTCACCTTGAAAATCTTGCCGCCGTCCTGCTGATACAAATCGAGACGCGAATCAGGTCCTGCGCCCGCCAGAGACGCCCGCAACGCGGAGTTCTCACCGATAAAATTGAGGACCGGTCCCTGTTTGGCGATCGCCAATTCAACACGGGGAGTTCCATTTGTGTCGAGAAAGTGGAGCGCAGACCTCCCATTCGGAAGAGTTCGCAATTCGACGGTTCGCTTGCCGTTCTTGTGGGCAAGAGACAGCTTCGCGGAGCCCTTTTCAATTCCAAATTGGCCGCGAGGAGTGCCTTTTTCGTCGACGATCACAAACTGCTGTGCCTTAATGGTTTTGGGCCGCTCACGCGGCGTCTGCCCCATCGAGACAGCGATAACGACAAGCAGCAAGGCCGCCGTGCCGAGTCGTTTGAAGCGTTTGTTTTCGCGTTCCAGTCGTTCAATTCGCCGTTGCAGATCCATTTGATTTCCTTCCAAACAAAGTTTCACGAGCGCCGCCGGAAAGCGGTGGAGCAAGACGGCTGGCCGCAGCTGACCCTGCGTCAACTGACACGGCGCATTATACAACCAGGGAACCGCGCCACAAATTCTGCGGGAACGACCGTAAACCGGAGTGTCCGAACGCAACCTTGGTATAATTCCGCGAGACCAATCGCCCCTCACGACAAAACTAGGAGACTTAAGCCATGGTGATGACCGTTGAATTGAGCCTGTACCCGTTTCGCGAGAACTACCGCGAATTGATCAAAGACTTCATTCGCAAGCTGGCCGAATACGACGGACTACGGGTCGTTCCCGGTCCCACTTCAACTGTGATGATCGGTGAGCAAGCTCGGGCGATGGAGGTCCTCGGCGAACTCATTCAGTGGAGCTATGCCGAGCATGGCAAGCAAGTCCTGGTCGCCAAGTTCATCCCCGACTTCGACCCGGGTTCGAGCGAGTTAGCGTAGAAACTCAAAGTCGTTGGCCGATGGCGACTAGCTGCATCAATTCGCAAACAAACAGCCGGCTCGCCGCGCAGCAAGTGAGAAACCCAAACAGGCCGTCTCACCCGCTCGTGCGCATGCCCGCCGCGATGCCGTTGATCGTCAGCCGCATCAGGTGCCGCAATCTCTCCTCGCCGTCTTGGTCGGCGGGCTGCTCAGGCGACTGCAGCCGGCGGAGGAGCTCGACCTGAATCAGATTCAGCGGGTCAATGTACTGATTGCGG
Source organism: Planctomycetales bacterium (assembly GCA_028285345.1). Taxonomy (GTDB): domain Bacteria; phylum Planctomycetota; class Planctomycetia; order Planctomycetales; family Planctomycetaceae; genus Symmachiella. The sequence goes on along the minus strand of JANQPT010000044.1, from coordinate 212,542 downwards.
AGCTGGATCGACTCCTGCAGCCACTTAGTCTCATCGAGCAGCTGCTGATTGCCGGCGATGGTGAGGACTCCCTGCCTCGCACGCTGAAATTCGTCGGCGATTAGAGTGCCGATCTGCGCCGCGGCGGGTGAGTCTTCCGCAAGTTTGGCATACTGCTCCGCGATCTCCAGATCGGTTTTGCTCAGGGCGAGCTCCGCGTTATTGATCGTGGCACGAAAGAACGGCCAATCGCGATACATCGCTTGCAATACATCACGGGATGCGGAATCGGCCAGCGATTCCTCCAGCGCCGTTCCCAGCCCATACCATGCCGGAACCAAACACCGTGATTGGGTCCACGAGAAGACCCAGGGGATCGCCCGCAGGTTGCTCAGGCCATCTCCTCCCCTTCTCCGCGCCGGACGCGATCCGATCGGCAGCCGTTCGATTTCCGAAATCGGTGTCGCTCGGCGAAAGAACTCGATGAATCCGGGCTGCTCCACCAGTTTGTGGTAGGCCAGAAACGACCGCTCTGAAAGCCGGCTCACCAGACCGGACCATTCGTCGGGAATCTCCACCGGCGGACTCCCCGCTGCCAGCAGCGTTGACCAGACGAGTTGCTCCAAGTGCCGATGCGCAATCCGCGGGTCGTCGTAGCGTTCGGCCAGAACTTCGCCCTGCTCGGTCAGTCGTAAAGCGCCGCTGAACGTCCGCGCGGGCAAGGACCGGATACTGCGAGCCGCCGGACCGCCGCCGCGCCCCAGAGAGCCGCCGCGCCCGTGAAAAAATGTGAGCTTGATCCCCTCGCGCAGTGCAACTTCATGCAACTGCTGCTGCGCGCGAAACAGCGACCAACAGGCCGCCAAATACCCGCCGTCTTTGGTGCTGTCGGAGTAGCCCACCATGATGATCTGCCGATCCCCCCGAGCGCGGAGATGCTCGCGATACCATGTCATCCCCAGCATCGACTCAAAGACCTGCGATGCATGCTCGAGATCGTCAATCGTTTCGAACAACGGGATCACCGGAGGCGGAGGCACCGGCTCAGTCGGCGGGATGTCGAACTCCGCGTCCGCGTGTTCCCACAACCACAATACCGATAACACGTCGCTCGGCACGCGGGTCATGCTGATCACATACCCGCCCAGTGCTTGCGCTCCAAAGGCGATCGTGATTTGCTTCAGCAGTTGAAACAGCGTCAACGTTTCCCGAGCCTCCGCCGACAAGAGGTCTGCTGAAAAGCTGAGCGGCTGACGCATCGTCTCCGAGAGCAGTTGCTGTCTCTCGCTCTCGCCCAGCGTCTCAGCCGATGTGCAGACTCCGGCCTGTTCGAGAAGCTCATTGACGACGGTGGCGTTCCGCTGAGAATCCTGTCGCACGTCCAAACGTGCGAAATGGAATCCGAACACCCGAATCTTGTCGATCCAATCCTCGACTTCCTCGGCGATCAATTCGTTGCCGGGCGTGGATGTCAAAGCCCGCCACAAAACGGAAATCTCATCCTCCAGTTCTTGTGGCGTCGCGTAGGCGCCGTCGACGAAAAAGTCGGACAGCCCCACGCTCTGGGTCTGCTCCAACCGGCGCAGAATCACTGCCAACCAGCGGCGGAACACTTCATTCGGCGGAATGTCGCGTAGCACGGTTTGCAAATGCGGCCAACGTTCAAACGCTCCGGTCAGGGATTGATCGATTTCATCGTTGAAAGCGACTTGATGCGACGACAAGCTGAGCGATTCGAAGAGATTGCGGCATTCGGTGATGTGAGATTCCATGGCCGCCTGACGCAGCCACAGAATCGTCTGTTCAGTGACGTCTGGCGTGACGAACGGATGTCCGTCGCGATCACCTCCGATCCACGAACCAAACCGGATTACGGGACCGACATCGAGTGGCTCGTCGGGGTAGGTTTTGGAAAGATCTCCACGGATCTCATGCAGAATTCGCGGAACCATATTCCAAAGCACACGTTTGATGGACAGCCCCCGTTGCACCTCCTGCAAGACCGTCGGCCGCCAAGGGCGAACGAAATCGGTCTGCCACAGCTTGGCAATTTCGCCACGCAGGTTGCGGCGGTTGCGTGATAACTCGCTCGTAAGCATCTCCGCCGTCTGCTCGTCCATCAGCTCGCGGATCCTCCGCAATTTGCGGCGGATCGAGCGTCGCTTGGCTTCCGTCGGATGTGCCGTGAACACCAATTCGATATCGATCTGATTCACCAACTCCTGCATCTGGGCGGCGGATTTTCCGCTCGCTTTGAGCTGTTGCAGGGCCTGTTCGATCGATTCCGAGTAGGCCTCGCCGCCGGCATCGCGGGCGCGTTGCCGCAGCACTCTGACTCGTTGGCGGTCTTCCGCCAGATTGACCAAATCCAAAAAGATGCTGAACGCGCGAATCACGACCCGCATTTGAGCTCCGTCGAGCGTTCCCAGCATGTTCCTGAGTTCGCTGCCCGCTTCCTGGCTCGAGCGTCTCCGATCGCGAGAGAGCTGCACAATGGTCGAAATCAGCTGCACATGCTGCGGACCGGAAACATCACGGATGACGCCTTCAAGGATTTGCCCCAACTCGGCGATTTCCTGCTGCAGGGGCGTCTCGTTCTCGACTTCAAAGATCATGGATTCAACATTCAGGGAGGCGGCTTGGGGGGCTGAGTCGGCGCGCAACGGATTCGGTCGGTCCGGCATTATAGTCGTGCGGAGTCGCTTGCGACGCGGAACCCTACGAACCTTTGGAAAAATCTCCCAATTCGTACCGCGCGCCGCGGAACGCCGAGAGATAGCGGACGTTGGTCTTGACCGCTTCTTCAAAGAACGGTTTTGCCGCTGCAGCTTCGCCGTCCAGCATATGTTGCTGGCCGATGAAAAACTGGGCCTCGCACTGCTGAGCGGCAGAGACGTTCTTGTCGGCGACTGCCTGGGCAGTGTTGATCAAATCCTCGCCCGCAGTCTCACCCAACAAAAACCGGCTCACCTGTGCCACCCAGCCTTTCGGTCCCGAGTCGGCATCGAGTGACTGCCGCAATTCCGCCTTCGCGTCATCGAGCTGCCCGGCGCGGCTCTTGGCGAGAAAACGCCAGACGGCCAGATGGTGCGCCGTCGGCTGCAGATCGATCGCGGACTGAAAGTCGCGAGCCGCCTCGGAATAGTCGGCGTTGAAGAATCGCGCAAAACCGCGATTGGCGTATCCCGTCGCATCCTTGGGACTCAATTCCAACTGCCGCGAGAAATCGGCAATCGCTGACGACGCCTTACCCAGGGAAACGCGGGCGGCGCCCCGCAGATTGTAGGCCATTGCCATTCTGGGATTCAGCCGAATCGCCATATCGAAGTCCGCTTCCGCCGCTTCTTCCTCTCCCTTATCGTTTAAACAGAAACCGCGGTTGATGTAACCCATGGCAAAGTTACGCTGGATGCCGACGGCCTGGGTAAAGTCGGCAATCGCTTCATCCAACTTGCCCTGTTGGCGAAAGAATACGCCCCGCTCGTTGTAGATTGTCGTATTTCGCGGAAACTCGCGGACAGCCGCCGCAAACACGGAAACGGCCCGATTGGAATCTCCCGCAGCCGACCAGGCTTTCGCCAGATTGATATGCGATCCCAACTGTTTCGGATTGAGCCCAATCGAGCGAGTGTAGTCCTGAATCGCGGCATCGCGCCGCTTGGCCTGTGCTTTCTGAAATTCCGCGCGCTCCTCTTCCGTCGCCGTCGCGGCGTTGAATTTCGACGCTTCCACCGCCAACGCCTGCTCCTGGGCAAACGCGCGCTGGTAGAGCAGATTTGACTTGTCGTCGCGCGACACCTGCGGACGATCGATGACTGGTCCCGCATACTTGACAGCGGTCTCGGCATGCGTCGCATTGTTCTCAAGCACCGCAAGAGATGACATTCCGTAGAGATAAGGGATATAGAGATAGGCGAAGTCGTTGTCAGCGCCGCGAAGCTCCAACGCCTTGCGGGCGTCGGCAATCCCATCGCGGATTTGCTTCGTGTTTCGCGTCAGCCGTCCAAGTTCGATATTGGCGCTGGCACGCAGATAGTAGGCGATCGGATCGTTGGATTCGAAATTGAGCACCTGATCGGCCACCTTTGCGGCCTGCGCGTACTCGCCTTTTTGATAGTGATCGAAACCGCGCTGCCGCAACTGGTCAAACGGTGATTGCGAACGCCGCAAGTTGGGCGGGCGGCGAAACGGGAACTGTGCCTCCGCCACCACCGGCATCGCGACTAGCAGCGTGAGGCATGCGAGGACCACCCGTCGGAGACGAAATGCCGCGCCAGTGGACTCGTCAGTGATTCTTCGCGGACCGCGACCGATTTGATCCCCAATCAGCGGAACCCGGATTCCGCCGGCGGCGGAAACGACCTTTGTCCAGACACTCAAGTAAAACTTCACAGTTGGTGAATTTGTCATTGTGGGCTTCCAAGAATTGTGGGCGAACAGACGGATCAATCGCCGGCTCCGGGATTCTATTGCCACTTTTTGTCAACCAGATGAGATTCTGTCAATGAGGCGGCGTCGAAATCCCTACGGGAATCGCCAACTCCGACGCCGCCAGGGATGCCCCAAGGCGTGTCAAATCGCCACACGAGTCGTGTTGACCAAGCACAATAGCAATCCGTCAGTCGCGATGGACCAGCGCGTCGGCTGAATGAGAAAAATCCGGGAAACGAATCGGATTTCACCGCGATAAACGACCTAAACTCCTTGACAGTTTGACTTCAGAGCACTATCGTCATGGTGTCCCGAGAGGTTCTGGGATGTCTGTCATCACGTTTGATGTCGGGCAGTCAGTCGCGGTCTAGGATTCGTCAGTCTCATAAGCGATTTCCGAAGCCTTGATTGCGATTGGATTCCAGGCGAAGGGACAGTTTTATTTTGGTGAGATTGATCGGCAACGGAATGTTTCATTCATGATCCGGCCGTGCGACATTGAGAATTGCTAGGCAGGAGATTGAAGGCAAAGAGTCCGGGGTGTCGGCGGTGAAATCCGTCCTCCCTTTCAACTTTGTCTCCATGGGGTTTCGAGAATGTAAGTGTTGAGCGACATCTCTGGCCCGTGCCTCGTTAAGGAGGGACCGTTGAACCGGCTGGCAATCGTCCGATTGCGGTTGGTTGCCTCCCTATCGCAGGCGGTGACAAAGTGGGACTTGTGCCCACTTTTTTTTGTTGACGGTCGGCGGTAGATGACTTGAAAGCGAGCGGGATGCGGCCTTTTGGCTGCGTCTGTTCAGTTTGACATACGGAATGCAGTGTTTGCGCAGGTCGCGAAAATCAACGCTTTGAGCACTGGCGCGGAAGGACGAACATGAACGGCCCTGAGTTACTTCGCATCGTCGATGCACTGCATCGCGATAAGAATATCGACAAGGAGATTGTGTTTGAAGGAATTGAGCAAGCGATTCTTTCCGCGGCCCGCAAGCATTACGGTGAAGAAGAAGAGTTTGAGATCGACATCGACCGGGACAGCGGAGAAACTTCGCTCAAAATTAACGACAAACTCTTAGATTCCAACGAACTGGGTGACCTGCTGGGCCGGATCGCGGCGCAGACCGCCAAACAGGTCATGATCCAAAAAATCCGCGAAGCGGAGCGTGATTCGCTGTTCGACGAGTACGAGGAACTCCGCGGACACATTGTCACGGGGAGCATTCAGAGCCTCTCTGGCAGAACCGCCGCGGTGAACCTCGGAAAGGTGGAAGGCATCTTGCCGAGGGGAGAGCAAATTCCCGGCGAGTCGCATCGCCCCAATGAGCGGGTGCGGGCGGTCGTGATGGATGTCCGCAAGGCGGGCAGCCGCGTCAAAATTATCCTCTCGCGAACGCACCCCGATTTCGTGCGACGTCTGTTTGAATTGGAGATCCCCGAAATCTCGGAACATGTGATCGAAATTCGTTCCATCGCCCGCGAAGCCGGCTACCGCACAAAGGTCGCAGTCTCATGCAACGACCAAAAGGTCGATTGCGTCGGGGCGTGCGTGGGTGTGCGCGGTTCGCGAATCAAGAATATCGTCGATGAGTTGGCGGGCGAGCGGATTGATATCGTCCGCTGGAACGATTCGCTGCAGGTGTTGGTCCCCAACGCGCTGCAGCCGGCGGAAGTCGAAAACGTCATCCTTTGCCCGATGCTGGGCCGAGTCCTCGTCCTGGTCCGCGACGACCAGTTGGCGCTGGCTATCGGCCGTCACGGGCAAAACGTGCATTTGGCCTCCAAACTCGTCGGCTGGGATATCGAGATCATGACCGAGGACGAGTTGGAAGAGCAACTCGAAAGCTCCGTCGCCGCATTTGCGGAGGTGCCGCACGTCTCAGAAGAGCTGGCGGGCGGACTCGTTGAACAAGGATTCTTAAGCTTCGACGACCTTTCGATCATCGAACCCGATCAATTGGCGGAACTGGGCGGACTGACTGCGGAACAGTGCGACATCATCGTTGAATACGCGGACCGCGAGAGTGAACGGCTGGAGCGCGAGGCCGCGCAACGGCGTGCAGAGGAGAAAGCCGCCGCCGCACTCGCTGAGACGGAAGCTGCGTCCCAAGCCGCCGCTGCAGCCGAAGAGAGCACAGACACGTCAGACCAGCCCGCCGAAGCAGCTGCCGAGAATGCCGACACTCTGGAAGATTCACCAGCCGATCCCGAGTCAAATAGCGGCGAGGAGACACCCGCGGCCGAGCCGACAGAGGAGACAGTCGTCGAGTCGCCCGCAGGGGAAATGGAATCAACGGTGATCATGGAGGCTCCGCAATTCGTTGATGCCGCAGCCGGCGATGCTGAAGCGGCCTCGACGGAGGAGGAAGCCGAGACGCTGCCTCCGACCGCGGCGACCGATCAGATTGAACAGGATGATTCCGGGCTTGAGTCGGAGCAGGCGGACACGGCAGAGGAATTGACGCCGGACGAAGTTTCATTGAAACAGGCCGAAGCGTCTACGCCGGAGGAATAGCGAGAGACAAACTTAGGGACTCCCGCGAGCGCGCCGGGAATTCGCTGGCGAAATCATAACAGGGAATGTCGAGAAGAATTGACAAAACAGGCGGCAGTCGTCGTGATTCGAAGGGCCTCTGATCGAAGAGGCGATCACACTACAGCGTTTGCGGACGTTGATGTCGCATATTCTTGTATTTATGGGAGATGCTTGATTTGAAGGTTCGGATTTTCGCTCTGGCGAAAGAACTGGAGATGGACAGCAAAGAGCTGATCGATGTCTGCCGCGAGGCGGGAATCGAAATCAAGAACTCAGCTCTGGCCAGTATTTCGGAAGAAGAGCGAGACAAAGTCGTTCAACACATTCAGGACAGCCGTAGCGAGCAGACTTCTGCTTCCTCCGCAGCTGCCGACAAGCTTGCGCCGGTTCGCGATGTCACTAGCGCCCAAAAACTGGCGAAAGTGCCTCAAATCAAGAGTGCAACTCCTCCGAAGATAGAACGTCCAAGTTCCCCGTCGCCCTCCGTCGACGAAACTGACAGCCAAACTGATGCGCCGACAGAGGCTCCCGCTCAGCCGCCGATCGCAAGACCGCGCGATCTAGCCGCCGAACAAAACATGGTCCCGGTCGAACGGGGTCCCATGACTTCGGGAGGGACCAAGCGGCCGGCGAAGGGCCCGCTGGCGGGGTTACGCGCGGGAAAAGACGCCGAACCCAAGGACGAAGAAGCCGAACCGCCGCCCGCGGAGACGCCGACCGAAGCAACGGCCGAACCGCCCGCGGCGATCAGCCGGGACGACTATATTCCTCCGGCCGGGCATGGAAGCAAAGGCCTGAAGACCGTCGCACCGATGACCCCCATCGGCAGCGGCAATTCCGCCGACGCGCCGGAACGGACCGATAAGTCGCCGCGCGGTCGCAAACCGCGGCAATCACGGCAATTGCCGAGCTTGGCCGCTCCGCAGATGGCACCCCCGCCGGTCACCCCGCCGAAGCATGAAGAGGCGCCGGCCCAGAAGCCCGATATTCGCCTCCCCTCCGACGTGATCTCACAGTCGCGCCCGCTCCACGAATACGTCAAACAGCACGCAGAAGATAAGAAAAAGAAGAAGAAAGGCGTCGTCGAGACCAACGAACAAGCGAAAACGGATCGTCGAGGCGGCAAGCGCGGCGCCGGTTTGATCGAAAGCCGCGATTCGCGGCAGCAACGCCGCAAGCGGCGCGGTGTGCGCGACGACGACCAAGCGGGAGACCGACATCGGCGGCGTTCGGGAACGCGCCGCAAAAAGGCCAGCGGACCGGCTCTCCCCTTAAAGACCTCGGCAAAAATCGAATTTCCGATCACGATCCGCTCACTCTCCGAAGCGATCGGACGACCCGCCAAAACGCTCATGACGATGATGTTCCAGCGAGGCGAACCGCTGACCATCAACGCCAATCTGGACGAAGAGACGGCGATCGAGCTGTCGATGGAATGCGGTGTCGATCTCGAGGTTCGACACGAACGCGACATCGAACAGGAATTGGTCGAAAAGCTGACGGGAGACGTCGAAGATCCGGAGGCACAGACATCGCGACCGCCGATCGTCACCATTCTCGGCCATGTCGACCACGGAAAGACAACTCTGCTCGATACGATTCGCTCCGCCAATGTGGCCGGGGGTGAAGCGGGCGGCATCACACAGCACATCGCCTCCTACCAAGTCGAACATGAAGGCCAAAAAATCACGTTTGTCGACACACCGGGACACGCAGCATTTGGCGAAATGCGCGCTCGGGGGGCCAACGTGACGGATATTGTGGTGCTGGTCGTTGCCGCCGACGACGGAGTCATGCCCCAGACCAAAGAAGCGATCAGCCACGCCAAAGCGGCCGAAGTGCCGATCATCGTGGCGATGAACAAAACGGACCTCGTCGGCGTCGACCAACAACGGGTGTTGCAAGAGCTTTCCACGCAGGAAGTCCTGCCTGCCGAATGGGGCGGCGACTTCGAAGTAATCCGCACTTCGGCGCTTTCTGGTGACGGGATCGACGAACTGCTGCACACAATCTTGCTAACGGCCGAGCTTCACGAATACCAGGGCAATCCCGACGTTCCCGCTTTCGGCGTCTGCTTGGAGGCGTTCCGCGACGAAGGCCGCGGCGTGCTGACTTGGCTGATTGTTCAGCAAGGCACGCTCAGAATCGGCGACGACATGCTGTGCGGTCCCGCCTTTGGACGCATCCGCGCCATCTACGACGACCAGGACAATGAGCTCACCGAAGCGCCGCCCAGCACTCCGGTCAAGGTCTCCGGCCTGGACATCGTCCCCGGAGCGGGTGATCACTTCTTCGTAATGGCTGATATTGACGAGGCGCGTGAAGCCGCCGAATCACGACGGCATCGCGGGCGTGCCGAATCGCTCGCCGGTCGCGGACGGCCGCGGACGTTGGAAGACATCCTCAATCAGGCAAAGACCGGAGACGTGCAGGACCTGCCGCTGATTATTAAGGCGGACACGCCCGGCTCCGCCGAGGCACTGCGAAGTGAGCTCGAAAAGTTGGATCACCCGGAAGTGCGGGTCGAAATCGTGCACGAAGGGGTCGGCGGCGTCAATGAAAGTGATGTGACTTTGGCCAGTGCCACGGGGGCGATTATTGTCGCCTTTCACGTCGTTCCGGAAGACCGCGCTGAGGCACTGGCCGACCGCGAGGGAGTCGAGATTCGCCGGTACAGCATCATCTACGAGGTCACCGACGACATCAAGGCGGCGCTGGAAGGGCTATTGCGGCCGGAACTCCGCGATGTGCCGACCGGGCGCGTCCTCGTACTCAAGACCTTCAGCATCAGCCGTTACGGGACGATCGCCGGGTGCCGCGTGCTCAACGGCACGATCGACCGCAACAACCGGATGCATGTCATTCGCGACCAGACGGTACTCAACAACTACAAGATCGCCTCGCTGAAGCGCGAGAAAGACGACGTGAAGGAGGTCCGCGAAGGGATGGAATGCGGCATTCGATTGGAGGGATTCAACGACATTAAGGAGGGTGACCTGCTGGAGGCTTATCGCGTCGAGGAAGTCAAGCGGACCTTAGAGTCTGCGACGGCGTCGTCTTAGGCGGTTGACCGCCGTTTCCCACTGTGTGAGCCGGCACACCTGCTTCCAGACACTCTGCATCCTGTCCCCGCCTCTGAGAATCGACAAACGGCCGTCGGTTCCACCGTGGGGAGCTTCACGCGGAGTCCAATCAGGCGGATGATTCATGAATTCTCGACGCACGGCAAAGGTCGCGCAAGCCATTTTGGAATGTGTCAGCTCGACGATCCTCACGGAATTGAAGGACCCTCGGGTCAAAAATGTCACCGTGACCGGCACCGAAGTCAGCCCGGACTTTCGTTCCGCCAAGATCAAAGTGTCAATTATGGGCGACGAGAAGACACAGGCGTTGACAATGCGTGGGCTGGAATCGGCCCGGGGATTTTTGCAGTCAAAAGTCGCAGAGCGATTGGAAACCCGCTATACTCCGATTCTAAAATTTGTTGTTGACCGGGGTATCAAGCTGAGTCTGGAGACCTCGAAGATATTGCGGGACCTCAAGGCGAAACAACTCGCCGACCACGGACTCGAATTTGATGCGGACGCCGAACCGGCAGCGGCGGACTCTTTCGGACCGACCGGACTTGACGAATCCGACGCCGACGACGAAGCGGCCGACGATCGTTTCGATGGCACAGACCATCGGCCTTCGCCCCCGAATGAGACCCAATGACCAAGCAGTGCGACGCGCGGGCGCCGGATGATCATGCGGCGTAACAAGCCGCCACTCGGCAGCGGGCGGTGGTTTGAAACAACGTGAAAATCTTTGTCCAATACTGGCTACGTACCAGGTGAAGGATTCAAGCGAGATGGCATTTGCAAAAGAATCGGTTGCTGAGCAGCCGCGACTCGCTTCACGATCAATCGGTTCGGTCACTGAACGGTTCCGGTGAGCTGACACAGACGGTCCACGACGTTTACGGTTCGAACATCACACCGCCGGGGAAGTCCGGTTCACTTCAACACGCGGCATCGCGTCTGCGACATATTGAGACCTTATGGCTGCAGTACAAAAAACGAAGGCATCCGACCGGCAGGGCGTCTGCAAACGGCTACAGACGGGTCTGAAAAAGCACTATTCCGGACGGCTTCCCAAGTTCGATTTGCCCGTTCTGGAGACAATGTTGTTCGCCGCCTGTCTCGAGAACTCCACGTGGGAGGAAGCGGAGGCCGCTCACGAGCGACTGCACGACAGCTTCCACGACCTCAATGAAATCCGCGTCAGTTCGGTCAAGGAATCCGAAGCGGTCTTCAAGGGCATGTCGACCCCCGACTGGCGTGCACTTCGCGTGCGGTGTGTGCTTCAGCACGTATTCGAAGAGACCTATTCGTTCGAGTACGAAACACTCAAGCGCAAAACATTGGACTCCGCCAACAAACAATTGGGCAAAGTCAGCCACATGACGCCGTTTATGCGGCTGTTTACCCTCCAGCAGTGCCTAGGCAGCCACCTGCTGCCCGTCGATGATCGCATGACCGATTGTCTGGTTTGGCTGGGCATGGCGGAGCCGGGCACGCCGCCTGAGGCGATGGCCGACATTCTGAAGTCGGCCGTGCGCAAGGCGGATTCGGCGCTGTTTTGTCATTTGATCCGCTGCTTGGCATTTGACCCCAAGTATGCGGCGCTGTTCAAAGAACAGCGCTCGACCCCGCAGGATCTCAACACGGCCGTTGACCGGCTGGACCGACTCTTCAAACGGGGCGCCTCCGCGTTTCGCAAAGCCAAGAAGAAAGTCGTCAAGAAGAAGAAAACGGTCAAACGAACGACCGCCGCGGGCAAAAAGAAGAAGACGAAGCCCAAGGCCGCTGCCAAGACCAAGCGCAAAAAGGCGGGTAAGAAGACCGTCAAGGTCGCCAAACCCCGGACGACCAAGAAGACCAAAACCAAGTCCAAAAAAACGACCAGCGCCTCAAAGCGAAAAAAGGCCCGCTGAACCTGCGGCGCCCGCCCGCAGCGCCCCGGACCGGAAAATCCGACTGTCGCGCCGCTGTCAGGGCAGATTCGGCCGCCTCAGCAGCCGCCGGTTCCCGGTCGGAAACGCACACTTTACCGGCAGCCTCAGGGAACGGACTTGGAGGTTTGGGAGCTCTGCGACTACAATAACGCCGGGTCGGAGCCCGGCGACCAATCACCGCAGTGCTATCGCAGTCGATTGATCAGCCGGTCGCTCAACAGATCGACTTCCGACACGGGAGTAACACTCCTCCGCTGTGGGACCACTGGCCGCACCGTTTGACGGCCGAATCGTAACTGGAGACGAACGCGAATGAGAACTCTCAACAGCCGCGTCACGATCGTTATTTTGCTGTGCACGTTCTTTGTCTGGAGTTTCTCCCGCACCGCCGTCGGAGCGAACGCTGCCGACCGGCTGCTCGCGGCCGATACAGAGACCAACAAACAGTCCGAGCCTGATCCCGCTCAACCTGACGCCCAGGAACCGGGCAGTGCATTGGACGGGCTGCAGATCGATCAATTCTCGGACAAGATCGAGCCGCTGCGCCCGCTCAAGCCGCGAACGGAAGAACAGCAAATCAGGATCGAGGCGCTCACCTGGTACTCGCTGGGACGCATGCATTTTCGACGGGGCCGCAATCAGGAGGCACTCAAGGCCTTTGAAAACGCTGCCAAACACGACCCCAAATCAACGGCGATTCTGGAGTCGCTGTTGCTGACGGCACATTCCTTGAACCGCCAAGCCGACACACTCAAGTACGCCAAGAAGCTCATCGAGGTCGACGCCGACCACCTGCTTGCGCTCAATACGCTCGCCAGATACTACATCAGCCGGCAAGACTACGCGGCCGCAATCAAAATCTATGAACAACTCGTCTCCTCTCCCCGTTTGGAGAAGGAGACGCTGGCACATGTGAAGTTTCGCCAGTTCCTGGGAATGCTCTACAGCGAAATCGGCCAGCCGGTCAAAGCGGCGGAATCGTTCGAAGTCGTCTTCAATGCCCTGGAGCATCCGACACGATTTGGTCTGAACGACCGCGAGCTTCGCATGCTGCTGGCGGACCGTTTGATCAACTTTGAACGATTGGGAAACGCCTTCTTTGACGGCCAGAAAATGGAACTGGCAATCCGTGCGTATCGCCGCGCGTTGGCGGACAAATCGGGGAACAAGGGCCGCATCCAGTTCAATCTCGCTCGGGCCTATCTCAAGTCGGGCAAACCGGACGCCGCGCTGGCCGAGTTGCAGCCTTACTTCGACGCACAGAGACAAACGCAGGGCCGCGACGCCTATGAACTGCTGTCCGAGATTCTCACCGCACAGGGCAAGTCGGACGAATTGATTGCTCGCTTGAGAGAGCTGGCGGAGAAAGACCGCCGCAATGCCACGCTGCAGCAGTTTTTCGCGGAGACGCTGCTCGCCGCTGAGCAACTCGAGGAAGCCGAACAGGTGTTGAAGGAGACGCTGGACAATTCCTCATCCCCTGCAGGATTCGCTATGCTGGCGAAAATCTATCGCAAGCAGAAACGTCCCAACGAGCTGCTGGACAGCCTGGCACGAATCTACAACGCGACCAAAACAACGGAGGGCATCGCGGAAGATCTGGCGGCGATCGCCAAGAACTCAGAACTGGTTGATCAGATGCTCGATGCCGAGGATTTGCTCAACGACGAGGACGCCCAGTTCTCGAAACTGTATCTACTGGGAGTGCTGGCGTCCGCAGCCGACAAACACGACCTGGCCGAGAAGCTTTATCGCGCTGCGCTCGGCAAGACGCGCGTGAGCTGGCAGAAAAACGACGGCTACCAAAACTTATCGCTCCTGCTATTGGTGCAGCAGAAGTTCGCCGAGTCTGCCGAGGTGCTCCGCGAGGCGATTTCAGACCCTGCCTTCATCGCCGACGCCGGAGTGCAGATTAACCTCCGCTACCAACTGACGCGGTCTTTGGCAATGGCAGGCGAGACCGACGAGGCGCTGGAGACGATCGACGCGCTCATCGAAAGTCCGAAAGTCCGCCCGGGAGCATTGCCCGATTTGAAAATGCGGAAAGCTTGGATTTACACCTACGCTCAAGACTATGACGAGGCGATTCGGAACTACGAGCAGATCATCAGCGACTATCCGGAAAATAAAGACGCGATCAAGCGGGCCAAATCGCTGCTGTCGAGTGTTTACATCGAACAGGGCGAGACGAAGAAAGGGACGGAAGTTCTCGAAGCAGTCTTCCGCGACAACCCGGAAGATCCCGGCGTCAATAACGACTTGGGATATTTGTACGCCGACCAGGGAATCAAGTTGGAACAAGCCGAACAGATGATTCGTAAAGCGCTCGAAGCGCATCCAGACACGCCAGCCTATCTGGATAGTCTCGGTTGGGTGCTTTATAAGAGAGGTAAGTTCGAAGAGGCGCTCGAACCGCTGGAGAAAGCGGCCGGGCGGCCCGAAGGCCAGGATCCCACGATTTTGGATCACCTGGGGGATCTCTACTTGCGTCTGGGAAAAACCGATCAGGCGATTTCGTACTGGGGCAAAGCATTGAAACTGGCTGAAAAGAATGGCGGCCGGGATCAGAAACTCATGGACCGCATCCGCGAGAAACTGAAGAATCAGAATCAAACTCCCGGCGAGTTGCGGCCCGAGCGGCCGAAGTCTCCGTGACGGCGGGCGTCACCGGACGTACGGATGGGCGAATTACAGACTTACGACGACGAAGAGCGACATGGCTGGACATTCACACTGGGCGGGCATCAAGCACAAGAAAGGGGCAGCCGACAAGAAACGGGGTGCGCTGTTCGGCAAACTGAGCCGCGCGATTATCGTGGCCGCACAAAACGGCGGCGGTGACCCCGCCATGAATCTCACCTTGCGTTATGCGATTGACCGCGCCCGCAAGGCGAGCATGCCCAAAGACAACATTGACCGCGCCATCAAAAAGGGCTGCGGCGAGTTGGGCGATGTGAATTTCGTTGAAGTCCTCTACGAAGGCTACGGTCCCGAGGGAGTGGCGGTGCTGTGCGATGTGCTGACGGACAACCGCAACCGCAGCGCGGGGGAGATTCGCAAGTGCTTTGAGGTGCACGGCGGCAATCTGGGCGCCAACGGCTGCGTCTCATGGATGTTCGAACGCAAAGGCCTGTTTTTAGTCTCAGCCGAGAATGCCGATGAGGAGACGTTGTTTGAAGTCGCGCTCGAAGCGGGGGCGGAGGACGTCAAGCAGGACGGCCCAGGCTTTCAAATCACATGCGACCCGGCCGCATTCGATGACGTCAACGCCGCGCTGGAAGCGGCGAAGATCCCCACGGAAATGGCGGAAATCGCGCGCGTCGCCTCCAGCACCGTCGAACTCGATGCCGACGGCGGTCGCAAGATTCTCAAGCTGCTCGACGCGCTGGAAGAACTCGAAGACGTCCAGAACGTCACCGCCAACTTCAACATTCCCGACGACGTGATGGCGGAAGTCAGCGGCGAGTGATTCCGGCGTGCGCCGCACTGCATGGATCGACTCGCCGTTTGACCAACGGGCCGCCGCTGCTGGTTTGTCGCCGGAAATTGGCATATGATGGCTGTTTCACCAACGCTGTTGGATTCACTTGTCGAGCGCTGCACAGCGATAATCCATCACCAAGATTGAGCGACCCCAGGAGCCGCCACGATGGCCATCGAGTTTCACTGCCCAAACTGCGACAAATACCTGAAGACTAAGGACGACAAAGCGGGGCGAACCGCGGACTGTCCGGGGTGCGGTGAGAAGATTACGGTGCCCGAAGTCTCGGACTTCTTGTATCAGAATCCTGACGACGCTTATGGAGACGAGGTCGATTACGCACAGGCTGAGTCGTATGGCGAGGAAACCAAAACCTGCCCGATGTGCGGCTCGGAGATCAAAGCGGCCGCGGTGAAGTGCCGATATTGCGGCGAGGAATTTGGAGGAGGCCGCGCCAGACCTGGAGAAATCCGGCCGACGGTGATCGAAGTCGGCGAGGTGCTGCAGTCCTCTTGGGAAATCTTCAAATCACAGATGGGGATTTGCGTTGGCGCTGTGGTTGTCGTAGGGCTGATAAATTGGGCGTTTTCTACCGCTGTTGGTCTGGTATCAGGCGGAATACTGGCTGGAGCTGGTGCCAACGACGACGCTGCGTTTTTCGCTGTTCAAACGGGCACCTTTGTGCTCGAAATGCTGTTTCAGACGTGGCTGACACTGGGACAGATGCTATTGTTCTTGCACGTTGCGCGCGGCGAAGAGGCTTCCATCGGTCAAGTCTTTTCCGCGGGTCGATTTTGGCCGACTGCCGTGGCGGCAGGATTCCTTTACGGCTTGATGGTGATTTTGGGTACGGTCGCCCTCATTGTTCCAGGAATCATCCTGGCACTAATGTTCGGTCAATATCAAATGCTGATTATCGACCGCGACTTGGGAGTGATTGATTCGCTGACCGAATCAAAAACAATCACCACAGGGAACAAGGGCACGCTGTTTCTCATTGGTCTGGTTAGCATCCCAATAATCTTGCTCGGATTTCTGGCATGTTGTGTCGGAGTCGTGGTCTCTGCAGGTTACATCGCCACGATCTTTGCAGTCGCATACTTACGCATGACGGGTCAACCGACAGCAATTTGACTTCATCGCGGTGCGTTCGTTCATTGGCGTTCACGGTGCCCCCGTTTGTCTGTGGCGAGCCCATTGCGGACGCACCAGCGCGCAATTCTTGATCTACCGGAATGTGACGGAGTTTTCTCGGAAATCGGATCCGGCGCCACCCGGTATGATCGGTCGTCCCTTGTGTGCCGTATCACACAGAAGGCGGCGCCGTGTTGGGGTAAACGTAGGCGTTGCATGAAGTCCCCTTCAATCAATCTGCGTTTCCTAGCTGCTTCGGTCCTTGGTCATGAGTCGCAAGTCGATCGCACTTCCCGCCTGTCGCTGGGGAATCCTGCTTTCCCTGTGGACCGGGGGCCTCTACGGCTGCCTGCAGATCGTCCACCTTTCCGGCAATTGGGGGCATTGGATCTGCGGTCCATGGGGTTGCGGGCCGCGGTTGCAGGCACTGTTGGCTTGCCATGGCTTTTGGCTGATGCTGCTTTGGCCGCCAGCGATCCTGCTTAAACGGCGACTCGATCCAGGCACAGGGCGGCTGACGGGAAACGTGCTCTTGGGCCTCGGCGTCTTGTCACTCGTTAGCATGACCCTGTATCAGGCAATCACCTGGCTCCCCGCCACACGAAGTGCCGCCTACTTCCTCCACCGCGTGTTGTTTGTCATAGCCACGCAGATCGAGATCCCCACAGTCGAGGTGATCGTTGTCGGGCTCTATCTGCGGTGGACCCGGCTGCCAACGACCGAAGAGCAAATCGCAGCCGCTGATTGAATCGCGGAGTCTCTTCAGACGCACCGCTATTCCTTGGATTCTCCCCTCCTCGGATATCCATGCGCATTGCCCCGTTGCTTGTTGTGACTGTCCCAGCGGTCTACAATCGAATTCCACCCAAATACTCCGCCCAAGCATCGTACCGGCGGAAGTCTCTCCCCCCGATTTGACCACTCCGCACTATGCTCTCAACGCCCTCCAACCCCCTGTGGCGCCCGTTGTCGATCTTGTTGGCGGCGCTTTCGCTCTCAATTGGCTGGGGTATTCGCGGCAACTACGGGCACGAAATCGGCGCCATGTTTCCCGGCGCCCTGACGGCGATCGCCGTTTGCTTGCTGTCAGGCCGCGAGGATTGGCGGCGGCGCGTCTGCCAATTTGCCCTGTTCGGCATGTTGGGTTGGGGATTCGGCGGTTCAATCTCCTACATGCAAGTGGTCGGCTACGCCCATTCGGGACACAGCGACACGCAATTGTTCGGTTTCGGCGGCACGTTCATTATTGGATTCCTCTGGGCGGCGCTCGGGGGAGCAGGGACCGCGTTGCCCGCTGTGATGGACCGGCGGCGGTTGGACGACATCTTCAAGCCGCTGACCTGGCTATTGATGATTTGGGTTGCGCTGCGGCTGACGCTGTTTCCGATGATGATTGCCGTGCAGCGCTACTTAGAACTGGACGGCCTCCCGGCACCCTCCCAGCGTCAGGAGCAAGGACTGTATTGGCTGGACAGTGATTGGTTTACCGTGCTGATCGTGCTGGGCGGGATTCTGCTGTTCGACCTGATCAATCGGCGATTCGAAAAATGGCCGATGCTTCTGGCTTGCTCGGCAGCGGGTGTGGCAGTCGGTCTGGGCGCGATGTACGCCCTGGTCAAATTGGGTTGGACGTCGACGATCTACGCACACTTGGTGCAGCATCAAGGGGTCTTCGAAGACCGGTTTACCGCCGAGCAATTGGCGGTCACCAACTGGCCGCCGATCATTTTGCATTTTGCGACTCAACAACAATGGCTGTTTCCCGGCGACCTGTTGGGGATTTCGCTGGGACTGCTGCTGGGCCTGGCGGTCTACTTCGCGATCTACGGCCAATTTCGCTGCGATAGCGGCCTGTTTTTGTGGATGGCGGTCGGCTGGTTTGCGGCGTTTATCGCACTCCCGGTGCTGGGCAGCCTGCTCACACTGCCGTTGCCGGGACTGGGGACAATTTCATTCGCCGATTACGGCGGTCTGCGGATGACGCCGCCACGGGGCGACAATTGGGCGGGCGTCGTGGGCACCTTTTTGGGGGCATCGATTTACTTTTGGCGCAAACAACTGCGCGCAGTCTTATTGGCTTCGATCATCTGCGGCATCATCGGGGGCATCAGTTTCGCGGGCATCACCTGGCTGCAGGCGATGATTCTCGCACCGGGCAACGTACACATCTCCGACGATCCCGCGGTTCAACAAGGCTGGACTGACTGGCAGACCACGACGTGGGAACCTCAGGATTGGATGGACAAAGACGACAAGATGCCCTGGCAGCCCGGTTTTATTGCGGAGCAGACGAAGCTCCGCGAACAGGAATTGAAGCCCTGGCAGCACTTTCGCCGGCAGAACTGGCACAGTTGGCTGGAGCAGTCGATCGGGTTCGTCAACGGCTTGGGCGTGATCATCGCCATGGCGCTGTTGGTAACCCGCGTGCCACCGCTGGATGACGAGACTGTGCCGAAATCACGTTGGACGGAGGTCGTCTCGATCACGTTTGCGCTGCCGGCGCTGACCTATGTAAATATGTACAAGAACCTGGAACAATGGTCACCGCGCGACCCTCGCCAGCATCACATGCTGCCGTCGGTGATGAAAGCCCCCTGGGTCGATTTCGAGCTTTCGGCGGCCGGTTGGTTCAATCTATTTTTCGCAATCGCGACGATCGGGTTCATCGCATTACTGATCGTACACACGCGCCGCCGTCTGGCGATCATCCCCGACAGTTGGATTGGCCGGGGACAACTCCTCTATTTTCTGCTGCTCTGGGCATTCGTACTGGGCAACTTTACCAAAGCCTTGGGATACTTCGGCGCAGGACGATTGGCGACCGAAGGCGTCATTCTGATCAATGCCGTGATCTGTACGCTGTTGATTTTGATACTGCCCCGACAAGAAGAAAACGTGCCGACACGCAGCGACGTCAATTTCGGCCGCTGGGTGGTCGGCGCAACATTGGCGGGATTGCTGGTGTTCGCAGCCATGACGCCGGCGCAGTGGTACAGCATTCGCAACGTTTACGGCGACGCCAACGTCGGCCACTATGGCGGAACCAATTTCCGGTTCGGCCCCAATGCCAGCTGGAAACGGATCCCGCTCATCAAAGGCCAAGATCACCGCTGACGATGGTTTCCATTCTCATTGCGGCAGTCTTGTAGGGTGCCACTGGTTCCGCCAGTGCTTCATGAGTATTTGTGGCACTCCGTTTTGCACTGGCAAAGCCAGTGGCACACCACCCAAGATTAAGCCATAACGAAGCACTGGTAAACTACGGAACGATCACGACGTTACCCGCACCGTTGCCGGTAATCGTATTGCCGCTTTGATTGAGCGACGTGATCGACGAGTCGGCTTCGCGGAAGTACAGGCCGAAGATGCCGTTGCCGCTGGCCGTGGTGTTGTTGATCGACGCCCAGAGCGACGAAGTGTCGTTGGCCGTGAATTCCAGTCCGTCGAAGCGGTTGCCGCTGACAACGGGATTCATGCCACCGTTACGCGCGAGCGTAAAGCGGACACTGCCGTTGCCGGTGGTGGCCACGTCGATGCCGTTGAAGCGGTTTTGTGAGTAACTTCCGCCTTGCAGGAACACGTTCACGCGAGCGTTCGAAGAGGCGGCGATATTGACCGCATCGGCTGAGTTATCCGTAATCGTGTTGTTGATACCGGTCAGCGTCACGTCGCCGCTGACGGAATTCACCAACGAGACGCCGTTCTGCGCGTTTCCGGTGATTAGGTTGTCGACCAAATTAATCCGTCCCGTGGCCTCTGAAAGCAGAATCGCGTTGTTAACGCGGCTGATTTCGTTGGCGCGGATCGTAGCGTTGTCAAATCCCGTTCCGACGATCGCATTAACGGCAGTGTTCGGTGCTTCCATGAAAAAGCCGGTCACTTCGGTGTTGTTGCCCAGCGTTACGAGGGAACCGCCCGTCGCGGACAACATGGGCAAGGGACCAGGATTGTAGCCGGGCAGAATGTAGCGGCCGCGCACCGCTTCGAATTCATGCTCGATGCTCTCGCTGAGCAGGCGCTGGTTGTCGGAGAGCGTGATGCCTCCCCCCGCGGACATCCCGTCGCCGCGGCGGACGAAGATAATATCGGTGTCCGGATCGGTGGCGGCGGGCAGCGTACCGAGCGGATTCTCGTACGTCCCATCGCCACCGTTATTTGTGTTGTCGACATGCACGACTTCGAACGGCTCCATGTCGTCGGGATTGACGGCAATCAGCCCCTGACGGTCGGTTTGCCGGTGAACATGCACGCGATAGTCGCGTTGCACCTGAGCCGCCAACTTGTGCTGCATCGGCTGTTGATAGGTGAAGTCGTTTTGCGGGCCGCCGGGCAGATCGATCGCGACTGCAAAGGTCCCCAGCGATCCCCAGACGGTGTCATACGTGTATTGGACTTGCGCCCAGACTTGCGGCGTGATCTCCGCCTGCAGTCGGACTTTCGGGCCGATCGCGTCCTGGGCTTGGTCACCCGCGAAGTAGTAGGCGCCGGCAAAAACCTTTGTGTTCCAATCGTCACTGAGAAACGGAACCGGGACGCCGACTTCCGCATCGCCCCCTTTGAAGGGCATTTCGTAACGCGTATTTTGCCGGAAGAAAATGTTGTTGCCCCGATAAAACGGATCGAAAACCGGCGTCTGCCACAACATGTTCGCATCGTTGTTGAACGGATAGTACAAGTTGAGCCGCATGTCGCAGTCGTAGCTCAACGACTCCAGCGACAGGCCGATTTGCTGATATTGAAGTTCGTTCGTGTTGTCGTCGTCATACCAAAAGCTGATGCCGTTGACGCGATCACTGGGGGCGTCATACCAGCGGTAACCGATACCGACGTTGCCGCCGAAACGGCTGTATTCGGTCACATATCCACGAGCTTCCAGGAACCACAGATTCACCAGCGGCTCGAGATGGAACGGAAGCATAACGCCGATCGTGTAGAAGCTGTCATCGTAAAAGCCGTTGCCGACGTCGATTCGCCCGCGCAATTGCGGTCCGAAGAGCTCCAGCGGCTGGTCGTAGTATCCGCCGCCCGGAGGTGAATATCCCATAACCGTCGACGTGGCCGCGCCGGGTGCTCCGACCGGGTCTGCGGAAGTCACGACTGGATCGCTCGTCAATTCTTCAGCGACGACCGCGGAGCGTCCCGCCAATAGCGCCAGCAGAAGACAAGAACTACAGACAACGCGTGACAGCGACATTGATCAGCTCCTCGTGACTCAGAGTGCGGCTGGGAGCGTTCTCGACGTTTCCCGCCACACGACAATTTGGCCCGATTTCTCGCGAACAGATTCGAGATCTTCCCGATGGTCCGCGCGATACTGTTGTTTTCAGGAATGAAGTGCACGCCCGCAGTTCAGCGGTGTGATGCGCGACTGCCATTCCGTTCGCTTCCGTCTGAAACGATCCGATTCGCGTATGTGAACCTGTAACGATTCCAGCGATAATGCGGATTGTTCTTGTTAGTTCGGTTATTCGCCGCCGTGAGTTGAACCGGAATTTCGATCGGCGCTGGTTGGCGAAATTTATCTCGGCGCAGCAAAACGGCCGACGCACTTTTTAGAGCGTCGGCCGTTGTTGATCTCAATTGCTTTCGAGAGTGATTAGATGATACCCGCCAACTCCTGAAGTTGCCGCCAATTATCGAGACGGTCTTGCTTTGAGCGCACCAGCGTTTCCGACGGGTTCCCTTCCTTGTCGAAGTGCTTGGCGAACCGGCCTTCGCTGCGGCAGAAGTCGATAAAATCGACGGTCTCCTTGGTTTTGGGATTGGTCCACCAGTCCTCCTTAACGGCGGGATTGCCTTGCAGCGAAAGCCGTTTCTTGATCGTGTCCGCTTTGCTGGGATCGTAAATCAAGATAGGAAATGCCCGCGTATCAACGGCGAGACGGGCTTGGTCGGCGGCCATGTTATCGGCGACGCCGTGCTCGGGCTGACAGGTGGTATAGCAATTGATAACCGCCGGTCCGTCAAACTCCAGCGCTCCCAGCACCGACTTATAGAAGTGATTGGTGTGGGCCGACGTCGTTTGCGCGACGTAAGTTCGCGGGTGCATCATGGCGATCTGCGCAATTTCCTTGCGCCGCTCTTGTTTGCCGCCGACTGACTTCCCATGGATGCTCATCTTCGTATTCTGACCGGTGTAGGTACTCGTGGATGCTTGGCCGCCGGTATTGGAATACACCTGCGTGTCCAATACGAAGACCTTGATGTTCATTCCCGACGCCAACATCCGTGAGAGCGACTGGAAACCAATGTCGAACATCGCGCCGTCGCCGCCGACACACCACAGCGGGCGATCCTGCCAGCCCATTTGATCCCAGCGGCTGCGGATGCCCATTGCGTCGGCGGCCACGTTTTCAAACAGCGAATTCGTCCACGGAACCAAGTACGGATTGTACGGATAGGTCGACGTGTAAACCGTGTTGCACCCGGTCGCGGCCGCGATGCCCCACTTGTCGCCGTACATGTTGCCAGTCGCGGCGCAGAGCATCCGCAGAGCGGTCCCTTCCCCGCAGCCGGCACACGAACCGGCACCGCCCACGTAGATATGCGTCTTCTCCTTGAGCATCATATCGATGAGCAGGTTGTCGTTGATATACGACTCATCGGAAGGGCCGATATCCTTGAACATCCGATGACTCTTGCGGATGTCGAGCATCACCTGTTCAGTCTTGGGGATCATCTTCAGCGCCAGATCGTCACAGACGGTTACGCACTCGGCGCAGCCTTTGCATTTGCTGGGGTCGATGATGATCGAAAAGCGGCCCCCTTCCTTGCCCTTCTTTTGCGGTCCTTCGTAGTACTTGCGTGTCTTGGACCATTGCTTCTCAAACAATTCTCGGTCGGCCGACTCGGAGATGTCCCCCAGTTTTTCGTTCAGCGTCGACTCCGCAAGCACCTTGCCCAGAATTGCCGTATCGGGACATTCCGTCACGCAATCCATGCAGCCGGTGCAGTTTTCAGTGATGTACTCCGGGATCTCGGGAGCCACGTAGCTAAAGTCCCGCAACGTCGCCGTCCCGGCCGGGATCAATGAGCGTGCCGTGGTGAGATCGGCAGGCAGTTCCTTCTCGCCGAATCCCTCCTCGTAACCGTGAATGATCCGGTCGTTGAAATCGTGGACGTCCAGAATCGGCAGATCGACATTCACGTAGGGGGAGTCCACCAGCGTCCCATAGGAATTGTTATTGTAGGGATCGCGTGAATTGGCTTCGTTCATGGAAGCGGTGTTTTCAGCAGTCGCCATATCTATTCCTTTCGTTCCCCCGTGGGGAAATGCTTCAGTTTAGGCGGTGTCTGTTGATCGCAACTGAAATCGAATCGGGAACTCGCTGAGAAGGCGGCGGATCGCAACAACCGACGGCGCTAGCCGGTCTGGATCAGTTCCTGCGGAATCTCCTGCATTTCGCTGTAACCCCGTTTGACGCAGGTCAGGTTGTCGAGCACGACCTGCTCCCCGCGCTTGCCGAAATACTTGCGCAGGGCCTTTTCCACCCCGGCATAAACTTCCTCGTCCGACATTTCCGCGTCCTGCGCGTACGGGGTGAGCTTAAGAAACGCGCCCAGCAGCACGATTCCCTGCATCCGCATTTCCAAGTCGGCGACCGAAGCCA
The DNA here is from genome assembly GCA_028285345.1 of Planctomycetales bacterium. Classification (GTDB taxonomy): domain Bacteria; phylum Planctomycetota; class Planctomycetia; order Planctomycetales; family Planctomycetaceae; genus Symmachiella. The sequence continues at coordinate 188,381 of JANQPT010000044.1, read as the reverse complement.
CCTCGCGGGCGATACTGACCATATCCAGGAAATACACCCGCAGCTGCTTTTTCTGAATCGTCTGCTTGTGGTGAGGTGGAATCCGCGTCCAGACGTCGGTTGCGTCGGTGTAATGGCTTTGCATGACAATTGCACCGCCGTCAACCATGCCTTTGAGCGGGTTGCCGCTGATCATCGCATTGGTATCGTTGAGCACCACCAAATTCACATACTCCAGTTCGCTGTGCGAATAGATGTGCGAATCGGCGATCGTCAGGTAGTACGTGGTCGGCAGCCCTTTTTTCTCTGAGCCGTACTTGGGATAAGCCTGCACGTCCTTCCCGAACACTTGCCCGCCGATGGTGGCGATCACTTTGTTGGTGGTCACCGAACCGAATCCGCCCACCGAGTGGCCCCGCATGGAAAATGCGCCGGTCGGCCGCAGATCGGGGTCCTCTTTGACATCCAGCGCCGTCGAATGTTTGATCCCCACCGAGAAATAGTCCTGGGTGTCGGTCATCATGTTGTCAAAGACAGCGATGATGTCGCCCGGGCGGACGTCCCGGCTGCCCAGTCCCGCGGCGCCGTGATAGACCTTGGGGATCCCGTCGATCGGCTCTTGCCCGTTTTGGCCGTTCATTGCGTCGCAGAAAGCGGCCTTGATTTCGCGGGTAAGGTGATTGCCGGTCGTGGAGAGCGGATCATCCATCCGCTCGATGACCGTGAACGCACGGCAGTTCTTAAGCGCCTCGACAATCTGCCGGGCGGGAAACGGCCGAAAACAGTAAATGTTCAGGCACCCCGCCTTAATACCTTTTTCATCCCGCAGATAGTCGATCGTCGTCTGCGCGGTTTCCATATAGGAGCCGATCCCGACGAGAATGTATTCCGCATCTTCACAACGGTACGCGTCGACAAAGTCGTAGCGTCGGCCCGTATTGCGATAGAACTCCTCAAAGGCGTCCTCCAACGCAGGTTCGACCTGATCGTAATACCACCGCTGGGCCAGCTTGCCCTTCATGTAGGAATCTTGATTCTGTACCACACCCGACATCATCGGATTCTCAGTGTCCATCAGATTCACCAGTTTGTCTTCCGGTTTTCCGACAAACTCCTTCATGAAATCCGGTTCGGTCAGCCGGACCGATTCAACCGTATGAGTCGTGAGGAATCCGTCCTGCACGTTTAGAAACGGAGTCTTCGACGCCTCCGCAGCGCGGCGGCTGATCAGGCAAAGATCCCCCGCTTCCTGAGCATTGCGGGCGAACAAGACGCCCCAACCGCAGTCGGCCACGCTCATCACGTCGTCATGCCCCGCATGGACGTTGAGACTGTGACTCGTGAGCGCACGGGCGCCGATGTTGAACACCACCGGCAGACGTTTCCCGGAAATCGTATAGAGGACCTCCTTCATCAGCACCAGGCCCTGGCCCGAGGTGAAGTTCGTCACCCGGCCGCCGGCAACCGCGAACCCCTCACAAAACGTCGCCGCCGAGTGCTCGCTTTCCGGCTCCACAAAAACCAAGGCATCACCCCACAGATTTGGGACACCATTCATCACAGCGGCGTTGAATCCACTCCCCATCGTGGTCGAACTCGTAATGGGATACGCCCCCGAGCCTTGGCAAATGCGTGTCTCCACCCAGACCACCGCTTCAGCTCCATCGCAAGTGGTAGGAATTCCAGGGTATTGGAATTGAGCCTCTTCCGGCTCCGCAATCGGAGTCCCCGTTGTACGATCCAACGCATCAGTAGCCATAAATGCTCGGTTCCTTTTCTGATGACACTAACAACGTACATATCGCGATTCGTGAATCGAGACCGATTCTCGAACACCGATCTGAACTTCCTCATGTCGCCGACTGGAATGCGTGGAGACCGCGAACGGGCCTCGACTCTGCCGGCGAAATACCGACTCGCAATGATAATTGAATTTGTCGAAGATTCTTCTCGTGACGAAGTGTGTAACCTCGGTTTGGATTGTAACCTACGTCGTTTCTGCTGGCGACCCCAACGTGCCAAACCAACCGGGGATGGCCTGCAGCGTCCCTCTGAATTTGCGCGGACCGAGACAGAGCCCGGATGGCAATTCCTCGCCGAAAACTGATGCAAACAGTGGTATGCCGAGGTGTATGTTACGGGAAAAGCCACAGAGAAATCAAATTTTGGACGTTGACCTCAGGATTGTGACCGCTATCGATGACGTGTGACATCAGATCCTGCTTGGTGTCACTCGATACGGATGGCGGCGATCGCATCCAGCGCCGCTCGAACGATCGACACAACTTATTCAAAGTCAGTATCTTGTCAAGATGGCCGCTTCGGCCCCAGCAGCGGCGTCCAATATCGTCGCCATAACGCGCGACAGTACATTGATGCACCGCTTGTCCCCAAAGTCGTGGCTGAGCAGCATTACGCGGCTAAATGCACCATGAACTCCAATATAGAACGACTTGAAAAACGATTCGCCGGCCACGATGCACTGATCCTCGACGGCGGATTGGCCACCGAGTTGCAGCGTCGGGGGCACGTGATCGACGATCCGCTCTGGTCGGCGCGGCTGCTGTGCGACGACCCTGCGGTCATCCAGCAAATGCACTATGACTATCTGACCGCCGGTGCCAATTGCTTGATCACGGCAACCTACCAGGCGACCTTCGCCGGTCTTGAGAACGCCGGCTTTAGTCACAGCCAAGCGGCGGACATTCTGCGTCGCGGAGTCGACCTCGCAATCGCCGCGAAAACACAATGGCAAAACAAAGGTTTCAATAACGCTGAACGGGGCGATCCGTTAATCGCCGCCTCCGTCGGTCCCTACGGGGCGTTCTTACACGACGGATCGGAATATCGCGGCGACTACGGCCTTTCACGGTCGCAACTTGCTGCCTTCCACCGCGAGCGGCTGCAGCTTCTCGCCGCCACGGAAGCCGAACTGCTGGCCTGCGAGACGATCCCCTCGCTCCTGGAAGCGGAGGCGCTGCGCGAAGTGCTCCACGAATCGCCCGGCACCGCCGCCTGGTTCAGCTTTTCCTGCCGCAACGGAACGCAGATTTGCCACGGAGAACCAATCTCCGAATGCGCGAAACTGCTCGATGAATCCCCCCAAGTCGTCGCTATGGGCGTGAACTGCACGGCGCCGCAGTTCATCGAATCGCTGATCAAAGAATTACGGCGCGCCACCGAAAAACCGATCGTCGCCTACCCCAATTCCGGAGAAACTTGGGACGCCCGGCAGAGGTGCTGGACGGGAACAAGCAATCCGCAACAATTTGCCGAACTGGCACGAACGTGGCAGGCGGCAGGCGCGACGCTCATCGGCGGCTGCTGCCGCACCGGTCCGGAACATATCCGGGCGCTACGAGCCGCGCTCGGCAAATAAATCTTGCCTCAAGGATTAAAACCACAGCGCACGGCCGAGCCGCAACCAAAATCAAAGAAAGCATTTAGCCACGGATTCACACGGATCAAACACAGATTTGAAGGAATCCCATATCGACCGCTTGCGGTCGGCTTGGTTTCATCAGGAATTGTGTTAGCCACGAATAGCACGAATCTTCACGAAAGCCAGCGGATCATTCGTGTGAATTCGTGCGATTCGTGGCGAGATCTTTCGTCGTTTTTGGTTGCGGCTCGGCCGCGCTGGGTCCTCCGTGACTCCGTGGCGAAACCAAATCAGGCCAAAATCTCTCTCACGACTTTCCCATGCACATCGGTCAGCCGGTAACGGCGGCCCTGGTGTTTGTAGGTCAGCCGCAGGTGATCGATTCCCAGCAGGTGCAGGATCGTGGCTTGGAAATCGTGCACATGCACGCCGTCTTCTGCGACGTTGTAACCGTATTCATCGGTCGCGCCGTATGTGAATCCCGGTTTGATGCCCCCGCCGGCCGCCCAGGCCGTGAAACAGCGCGGGTGGTGGTCGCGGCCGTAATTGTCCGCCGTCAACTTGCCCTGGCTGTAGTTCGTGCGGCCGAACTCGCCGCCCCAGAGGACGAGCGTTTCATCCAGCATGCCCCGCTGCTTCAGGTCGCGAATCAGCGCCGCGGCCGGCTGGTCGGTCTCTTTGCATTGCTGTTTGATCGCTTTCGGCAAACTGCCGTGCTGGTCCCAGCCTTGGTGGTAGAGCTGAATGAATCTCACATTGCGTTCCGCCAGACGGCGGGCCAACAAACAATTGGCGGCGAACGTGCCGGGGTTCTTGGAATCAGGGCCGTACATCTCGAAGATGTGCTCCGGCTCATCCGAAACGTCCGTTACCTCCGGAACCGAAGTCTGCATGCGATACGCCATTTCGTACTGAGCGATCCGCGCGTTGAGCGCCGGGTCAAGGGTGCGCTCGTATTCCAGGCGATGCAGTTCGGCCAGTTTGTCCAGCATCCGTCGCCGACCCGCTGCTGAGATGCCGGCGGGGTTGCTGAGATAAAGCACCGGATCGGCACCCGCGCGAAATTGGACGCCCTGATGCACCGACTCCAGGAAACCATTGCCCCACAGTCGGGCATACAGCGGCTGGCCCCCTTTGTCCTTGGAGACCAGCACGGTGAAGGTGGGCAAATTGTCGTTGTCGCTGCCCAGTCCGTAGCTCAACCAGGCTCCCATCGACGGTCGTCCGGCGACCTGTGAGCCGGTTTGAAAAAACGTAATCGCCGGATCATGGTTGATCGCCTCGGTGTGCATTGACTTGATGAAACAGAGATCGTCGGCAACTTGAGCGGTATGCGGGAGCAGTTCGCTCAGCCACGCCCCCGACTTGCCGTGCTGAGCGAATTTGAACACCGAACCCGCCAGCGGCAACGTCGCTTGATTGGCTGACATACCGGTCAGCCGCTGCCCGCGGCGAACCTCGTCGGGCAATTGCTGTCCGTTTTGTTCATTCAGCACCGGCTTATAGTCGTATAAATCGAGTTGCGACGGCCCGCCGCTCATGAACAGGTAGATCACCCGCTTGGCCTTGGCGGGGAAATGCGTGCCGCGCAACACACCGCCCGCCGCCGTCGCGGATTCACCAGCACCCAGTATCTGCGCCAGCGCCATTCCGCCAATCCCGGCGCTCGTCCGCGAAAAAAATTGCCGCCGATTCTGCATTAACCCGGGATGTGTTGAGTCTTGCCACATAGTTTCTTCTCAACCGAATGAATTCAGCCACAAATTGCACGAACTAGGCTTACTCTCGTTCCCAAACTCCAGTTTGGGAACGCATCTTCGCGAAGCTCTGCTTCGCCCGTCGGTCACCACTCTGACGTCGCCGACATCTATCCTCTGGATTCAAAGCGGAGCTTCGAGAAACCGGTTCCCAAACTGGAGTTTGGGAACCAGAAAGTCGATTTACTTCAACACCACAGCATCATCGAAATTCATAACGGCTTGCACCACAACCGTCAGTGCCGCAAGCTCATTCTTATTCAGCGACTCGTTCAGCGGATGATCACCGATCTTTAACAGTTTTTCAGCCTCTCCAGCCTGCTGTTCAAAGTCGACCAGTTGTTCCCGATACAACTTGGCGAGCGTTTCCACTTCCCGCGCTTTGATTTGACGGCTAGTCAGCCGTCGGAAGGCAGATGCAATCGTCGCCTCAATGTTGCCGTGGTTTTCTAGCATGGCTCGCTCCGCTAACGCGCGGGCGGCTTCGACGAATTGAGGATCGTTGAGCAACACGAGTGCCTGCAGCGGAGTGGCGGTCGTTTGCCGCTTGACCGAGCAGACGTCCCGTTTCGCCGCATCGAACGTGAGCATCGCTGGAGGCGGCGATGTTCGTTTCCAGTACGTGTACAGGCTGCGGCGGTGGCTCCCCTCGCCTTTGTCGCGTGTGTAACTCGTACTCGATTTCTCCTTCCACAGACCCGCCGGCTGATACGGCTTGACCGGCGGCCCGCCGATTTTTTCCACCAGCAGCCCGCTCGCCGCCAGCGCCTGATCGCGGATCATCTCCGCCGACAGCCGCCGGCGCGGTCCATGGGAAAGCAACTGATTCTCCGGGTCGAGCCGCCGCACCTCAGGAGTCGTGAGCGAACTTTGGCGATAGGTCGTCGACATCACGATCAGTTTCTGCAGCGCTTTGACGTCCCAGCCGGAATCGATGAATCGCTTCGAGAGCCAGTCCAACAATTGCGGATGCGTGGGGGCGGCGCCCTGATTGCCGAAATCCTCCGGCGTGCTGACGAAACCTCGCCCGAACAGCGATTGCCAGAAACGGTTGACCGCCACGCGCGCAGTCAGCGGATGCCCCGGATTGGTCAACCAGCGGGCGAGCCCCAGTCGATTCGCCGGCGCATCCTCCGGGAACGGCAAGATCGCTTCCGGAACACCCGGCTGAACTTCCTCGCCGGGGGCGTCGTACGCGCCGCGGCGCAATAGGTACGTCCGCCGCCGCATGGGAAGTTCACGCATGACCATAATTTCCGGCACGGCATCGACTGCCTGGCTTCGCTTCTTGCGCAAGTCGGTCAGAGATGCAAGCTGCTCGCGATACGCTGTGTCGTGGCTCGCCAGATAGTAGGCGAACAATTTCTGCCGCTGTTGTTCGGTGAGTTCATCTGCCGTTTTCGTCACGAGCGCGGTGAGAACACCCTCACCCGCGACCTCCGCTGCTTCCAGCGCACTCAGTTGACGGTCGAAAACTTTAAACTCATCGACCAGTCCATCCTTGAACCCGCGATCGCGAAAACGCTGGCCGATTGTCAGCTTGTCTGCACCGCCGCCGGTGATTTTCTTCGTCAGCTTGTCGCGGACGACTTCACAATCAGCCCGCTGCCCATTGACGTACAATGACAACCCCGCCGCTCGGCTCGAACCGTCGTACGTCATCACCACGTGTGTCCATTTGTCGACCGGCACCGCTTGCCGAGTGCGAATGCGAATCGCATTGCCCGGCCAAAAGTGAATCAACGAGGCGCTCAGTTTGCCTTCTTCGAGCAGCAATTGATAACCCCGGCTCCCGGCATCGGTCCAAGCCCGCGAGCGGTGAAAGATCACGGCCCGATCTTTGACATCGGGCGTCTGCATCCACAGCGCGATCGAGAACGGATCGTCCCGCGTGAATTTGCCGCCGATTTCGAAGGAAACATTGTTCTCGCCGCTCAGTCTGAGCCCGTTGCCGATTCTTCCCGGGACAATTTGGGGGGCCTCCGCAACGGTGCCCGGCTGTTTCTCATCGGCGCGGTTGGCAACTTTGTTCTCCGTGATTTCCTCCAGCGGAAAATCGCCGATCAGACCGCCGATCGTCGCAGGCCGCGCCGCTTGCGCCAGCCACTCATCGAACGCCGAACGCCGCGAGGCGATAAACTCCAACAGTTGTGCCTCAGCCCGCGCAACGGCTCGTTCTGCTTGATGCAGTTGCTCATCTTGTTCGGACGTGGGCAGCATTTGCGCCGGCGTGGGGACCGATTTGGTGAAGTGCGAATACAGGCCCGATTCGTCGATGTTGTTGAAGAAGCCGGATAGCCGGTAAAAATCCTGCTGGCTGACGGGATCGTATTTGTGTTCGTGGCAGCGGGCACACTGCAGCGTCAGTCCCAAGAACGCGGTGCCGAACGTCTCTACTCGATCTGCGACGTACTCGGCACGGAATTCCTGTTCGATACTACCCCCTTCGTTGGTCTGGCGGTGATGCCGATTGAAGGCGGTCGCGACGATCTGGTCGCGGTCCGGTTCGGGCAACAGGTCGCCGGCCAATTGCCAGGTGATGAATTGGTCGTACGGCAAGTTTTCATTAAACGCCTTGATCACCCAATCCCGCCACGGCCACATGGCACGGTAGACGTCGGACTGATAGCCGTAGGTGTCGGCATAGCGGGCCACATCCAGCCAATCAACAGCCATCCGCTCACCGTAGCGCGGCGAAGCCAACAAGCGGTCGACGACTCGTTCATACGCCAGGGGCGAATCGTCAGCCAGGAACGCGTCAATCTCCTCCGGCGTCGGCGGCAGTCCGGTGAGGTCGAAGCTCAGCCGGCGAATCAGCCGTTCTTTCCCGGCTTCCGGTGCCAGTTTGAGGTTGTCTCGCTTGAGCCGCGCTGCGATTAAGTGGTCGATCGGATTGCGAAGACCTGCCGTGCCCTCCAATTTGGGGACCGACACTTCGTTGAGCGGGATCAGCGACCAGTGCTGATTCCAAACGGCGCCTTGCTCGATCCAGCGCTGGATCATTGCGACGTCGCGCTTGGAAAGCTGCAGATTGGAATCTGCCGGCGGCATTCGCAGATCTTCGTCATCGCTGCTGATCCGCAAATAGAGTTCGCTGTTTTGCGGGTCGCCCGGCTTAACAACGTGCGTCCCGTCCCCCGATTCAAGCTCGGCGGTCAATCCCTCGCGAAGATCCAACCGCAACTCCGCTTCACGTTGTTCCTCATCAGGCCCATGGCACGTGTAGCAGCGGTCTGAGAGGATTGGTTTGATGTCACGGTTGAAATCGATCGTCCGCGGCAAGTCCGCGGCATGCATCGGCTGACCGCAGAGAGTTGCAGCGAAGAGCGAAAGCGCAGACATGAATCGCACACGATAAATCATGAATCCTATCATCAGCAATCACGCGACCTTCAATACCCACGCTATGATTTCAGCCACAGAGGTCACGGAGAACACCGAGATTACGACCCACCAGTCTCTAGTGTCGCTGAGCGTCCGGGAGCGGAAAGTGGATCAATACACTCCAGCCTGAGAATTCAATCTCGTGCCTTAACTCTCTTTCTCTGCGTCCTCTGTGACCTCTGTGGCAAATTAGCCAAGAACAAACTCAATTATACCAAACTCCACGCCCAATCCTGCAACGGTTCATCTACAAAAACGGGCCGATTCTCCATATCAAGGCCGCTCACATCGCGGTCGCTGTGATCAACCAGCACCGGTTCACGTTTCTTTTTTTGCACAGGTAGGATACGTCCCCACAAAATGCATGCTCTGGGCTGCCGGGGCTTGCTCGATTGATCGCAGGAGAACCGGGACGACGCGGTCGTCCGGAATGTCTAAACCACATCACCCCGTATTGAGCTGAGGTGCGCGCTATGTCGACTAGAATGCTGCTGTTTTCGTGCTGCACTTTGTTGCTGGGAGGACTTTGGACCGTTCCCGCTGCCGGACAAGTGGCCGCCAAACCGGCCGCAGTTGATCAAACCGCGACCGCAAAAGAAGCGGAGGAGAAGAAGATTCCCAAAATCGCCGATGAGCCCAAAACCATCGACCCGGCAACGCTGATGCCGGAAAAATTGGCGCAAAAGGCGACCGTCGATTTCACCGATTCGTCATTGCGCGAGGTCTTGGACTGGTTGCGGGATGAGCAAAAGATCGTCGTGTTGATCGAAGAGAACGCGATGATCGCCGAGGGGATTTCACTCAGCGAGCCGATTTCCGATCGCCTCAATGACGATCCCGTCTATTTGCTGCTCAATCGACTGCAAGACTTGCAGCTCGGCTGGTACTACGAAAACGACATCCTTTACATTACCACATCCCCAATTGTCGCCGAGCATCTGCAAACACAATCGATCAACATCGGCGACCTGCTCGACGCGGGTTATGATTCGGACGATCTGGCTGAGGCGATTGAAATATGTATCGCACCAGACTCCTGGGAAAGTGTGGGCGGCGCGGGTGTCTATAGCGTTTTGGGGGACGTGGTCTTCATCCGGCAAACCGACGCGATTCAGCGTCGCATTCGGGGATTGCTGGCGGCACTCCGCAAACCGGGACGGCAAACCTTTATTTACAATCCGCCTCAAGATTTGCAGCTGCAGCAAAAGCTGGACACCAGCGCCACCGTCAATTTCAACGACACGCCGCTCGTTGTCGCCGTCGAACAACTTGCTTCCGACTTGAAGGTCGACCTGCGGCTCGACAAACGCGACCTACGCGAAAACCGCATCCGCGAGCGCGAGCCGATTACCCTCGCGCTGACCGATCACAAGCTCAGCACGGTGTTGCAGGCCATGTTGCTGAATCTGAAACTGACCTGGACGATCGAGAACGGCGTGTTATGGATCGCCAGTCAGGAAAAAGCCGAGGAGTCAATGAAAACGGCGGTCTACGACGTCCGCGATCTGTGTCGAGATAGTAGTGAATCTGATTCGCTCCATGAGGCGATCACCTCACAAGCTCAGCCCGATTCATGGAACGACGTGGGCGGTCCGGGCACCATCAGCTTTGCCAGGCCCGGCACAATGGTTGTGCATGCACAGGACAGCCTCCATCGCCATGTCCTGCGATTGCTCGAATCCTACCGAGCGGCGCTCCGTGCCTCGAAAGTGCGAGACCGTGACGCGGTCGATCCGAACGAAGTCATCACGGTCTACTATCGCCTGCACACAAAAGTCGCGGAGGGTCTCCAGCAGGTGTTGCCGCGTCTGGTGCGCCCCGATACATGGAGAATCGCCGGACGTGCAAATTTGCCCGGCGAGATCATCTTCGCGCCGTCGGTTCCCGAAGCGGGTGGCGCGAACGCACGCGCTACAGCGGCGTCGACCGGCGATGATGCGGGCGAGGAGGTCGCCGCCCGGGCGGTGCTAATTATCCGACAAACTCGCGCTGCACATGAACAAATTGCCAAGGTCATCCGCCGAGTCCGGTCGGGTGATCATGTCAACTACGGCGACGGTGTCGGAGGTGTGGGCGGAGGAGGTGGTTTCGGCGGCGGGGGATTTGGTGGCGGATTTTTCTCGATCCCACCGAATGCCTCAGCCAACCAGCCGCCGAATTCGTCAAGCGCAAATTAATACCGCGCGCACAGGATGACATGCTCACGCGGCATCTCGCGCCGCGTGAGCATGCAACTTGAAACTCGCTAGTTCTCGGTGGCGGCGATTGATTTCTTGATCGCCTCCACCGCGGCGTTGGCGCGGAAGTCGATCAGACGTTTGCCCCACTGGATCGTATTCGACGCGGGCGCCAGATTGATGCCGTTGATGTGAAATTTGCCGGCGTCAATCCGTTGCTGCATGCGGACCGACTGCGGGTCGACCGCCATCATCATCGCCGTCATTCCGAAGTCGTCATGCAGGCCTTCGGGCTTTTGCTTCAAGCCGTGCTGCTCTAAGTATTTCTCGACCGCGGGAAAGTCGTAGTACTCCGCAATGTAGTATACGTGTCCGCGGCCGGGAGCGTTCTGGGCATTGAGATTCTTAGCGACCGCTTCCATGCCGGTCTGATTGCCGCCGCTGTCGCCGATGAGAATGATGTGCTCAAATCCGTGCGTCCGCAGGCTCTCGCAGATGTCGGTCAGCAACCGCTGGTAGGTCTCTTCGCTGACGCTGATCGTGCTGGGATATTTCATGTGCTCTGTGGGAGGATTGATGTCCCCTTCCGGCACAAACGGCACGATGGGCGCGACGAGTGCGTTTCCCAATTTACGGGCGATCGCCTCGGTTGTCCCGCGCAGCACGACGTTGTGTTTATTGGCTGCCAAGTACGGCCCGTTTTGTTCGACGCCGCCGGTCGCGACGATCACGGTCTTCTTGCCGTCGCGCATGGCGTCGCGGACTTCCATCCATGTGAGATCGCCCAGGAACACGCTGTCCAATGCGGCAATCGGACGCGGCGTTTCAAAATCGGGGCTGACTGGGTCGGGCAACGGTTTTTCCTCTTGGGCAACCAACAGTCCGGCCGACAAAACGGCGGCGACGCAGAACACGCGTTTCATGAGAAACTCCTTATTATTACTTCTCGTACAGACATTGAGATCGTTCGCGTTTCAAGAAACCAGTGTGCCGAATGGCTGGTCGTTTCACAAGTTGCGGATGACAGTGACTGAAAATTCACGAACCTATCTTGACCGTCCGTGTCCTATCTGCCAACATGGTTATAGAGGGTCGTGTTACGCACACGACGGAACCGTTTCCCCGTGAGGCGACCGGAGCTGGCGCACCGGCCGAAGCGGGATATTCGATTCGGGAAAGGAGGTGGTCTAGTGGAATATGTTTGTTGTAGTAGCCAGCGAGGTGGTACCGCCTAAATGACAGCCGGCGGGCTGTCTATTCGGCAGCCACTGTCTCGTAGGGATCACTAGCGATCCTTCTTACGAGGAACAACACCGGCCCGGTTCCCACTTGGGAGCCGGGCCGATTTTTTTGCGCAGCCGGATCAGTCCTCTGTGTCGCTCTTCAACTGCCACCCCGGCAACGTGACCGGCGGCTCCTGCCCCGGCTCGACGAGCTTGCCGTACAGCTCCGGTCGCCGGGCTCGGAGGTAACGGCGGCCGCTGGATTGCTCCAATTTGTCCTCGGTGCAGGTGGCCAATGCAAAGCCGTCCCCCAACTCGCGGCATTCGGCGACAATCTCGCCGTAGGGATCGAGAATCATCGCGTTGCCGTTTTTGATTGTGTCGTCGTCGACGCCGACCGGATTGGTGAAGACGGCGTACACACCGTTCTCGTAGGCCCGTGCCGGCAGCCACCGCATCAGCCAGCCGCGGCCCTTAGGTCCGTCGAACTCCATCCGCAGCGGCACCGGATCGGTCTCGCGCTTCTCCCATAGCGCCGGATCCACTGTCCCGCGCCCCGGCATCACCGACGGCAGGCAGCAGGTGACGTGCGGCATAAAGATCACCTCGGCACCTTGAAGCGCCGTGATGCGGACGTTCTCGACGAGATTATTGTCGTAACAAATCAAGATTCCGCAACGAAATCCGCACAGTTCGAATACCACGTATTCGTTGCCGCAACTCAGGTGCGGATTCACGAAGGCGTGCATCTTGCGATACTTGCTGAGCAGTCCCTCACCAGTGACGCACACATAGGTGTTGTAAATATCCTCGCCGTCAATCTCCAATAGCCCGGCCAACACAGCCACACGGTGTGCGCGGGCGATGTCAACCAGCCGCCGCACGCTGGGCCCGCCGGGAATCGCTTCGGCCAATTCCGCCAACTCCGCTTTGTCCAGCGGCTGCAGAAACGTGTACGCGGGCACGCTGCACTCATGAAAACTGACCACGTCCGCCCCGGCGGCGGCCGCTTGAGCGGACAACTCGTCGATGCGGCGCAGGTTATACTCTTTGTCGGCGTTACGATGCTCAAACTGCGCCGCCGCAATCCGAATCTGTCGCATACCTCATCTCCGTAGGGCAGGCTCCCGCCTGCCACGATCCAATGTTGACGTGCCTACGTACAGCCGGCAGGCGGGAGTCTGCCCTACGGGAGCTGAGAAGTGATTGTTTAGCGCAGTTAAAGAGCAAGAAGAACCAGTAATGATGCTACTTGTTTGCCAAGCATCAATGAGTGCGGTTCACCGAGCAGAAATACATTGACATCATGGTCGGCGGTAATTGCCGCAAATTGACCACAATGGTCTCCTTTATATGCGAATCCATCAAGCGTAGTGCCAGTTGGGAAAAACGAATAGTTTTTTTTCAATTCATCTGACTTCGACAAAAATGCAACTCCGTTGCAAATCAAAAGTGAATCGTCTCTGTGGTGCGTCAATACAGCTGCCCGTCCTCCTGAGTTTTTGATTGTCGCGGCTAGTTTCGGTGGGTCATTATCGTGTAGCTCAAACATCTGAGTGGAACCATCAACCGTGACGTTGTGCCGTCCCACAAGAAAACGAAATGACCATGACGACTTGGAGTCAAAGCATGCAAGCAGGTATCCATCGCCATTAACAAAAACGTGGTAAGGGCTACGTTCGGTAGGAACAAAGTGACGTTCAACGACTGCCTTGGGATTGGCCGCATCGTAAACAGCAATTCCTGTGCGACCTTTTTGTCGCCTAGAGAATTCGCTGACGTATAGAAAACGTCCGTCATAGCAGCCGTTGCCATTCCATCCTTCATTCTTCAATGTCGCCACATGTTTTGGGGTAGATGGGTCGGTGAAGTCAAACGATTCAATATTACCCCTCCCCAGGACGAAGGCGTGCTTGCCAGCACCCACAATCGACATTGAACCGGCTAGTGACTCATGGCCGAATTCACCAATTTTCGTTGGTGCGGACGGCTCATCTAGAGCGAATACTGCGAGCTTTCCTTTCGATGTTAATGCCAGCACATTGCCAATAATTTCCAAGTCATAACCATCCCCAGCACCTTCGATCGAATTGATGAATTTGAGTGGACGATCAGACCTCGCGGGCAACAGGTTTAAGTCAGTTCGAACAAAACTCAGGAGCACACCGCCGAGACCAGATGCAAAATCAGCAATCCTGTCTTGCGGAATCTTGAAGATGTGCAAATTTCCATCACGCCCCAAAGCATACAACCACGGAGGTTTCAATTCGACCGAGCGAAATGTTGCTTTCGCAGAATCATCTTCACCGAGATACGCGATCTTCGAGATTGGCCGTGATTCCTCGGCATGACCGAATCGAATTGGAGCCAACAAGGACAATGATCCTGCGATTAGGCCTACGAGGAGCATTTTGCTCATGGGAATTGCCTCGAAAATGTGACTCGACCATGTGGAAGCTGAATAACGAGGACCAACAGAAATTGCGCTCAGCGTACCTGTGAGACATCGTACCAGTGAAAAAGCGAGATGACTACACCCTACCGGGACTAGAAGTGGTAACTCGCGTTGTCACGGTCGAAGTCGTAGTCGGTTAGTCCAACATTCGTGCTAATCTCAGAATAACTGTATTGCTCAATGATTGGTGGAGGCTGGCCGGATTCGGTGGGCCACCCGTACTGTTCGACTCTCACCAGCAATCGAGATCTCTTGTCGATGAAGACGCGCGTCATGTGGAATTTGAATTGACGTTGGGGCTGCGGATGGCTGCTTTCGATGGCCAAACATTCCTTGTCGCCCAATTTGGCGTTTTCGTAATGTTTGACTGTGATGTCGCCATAATTTGACTCTGCTTCCCACTGTTCGATGATTCGTTCGGCCATACTTTTCAGGCCGAATTCAGTTATTGGATAGCGGCTTTCTTTCATGACGCCGTCATCGTTCGGTGCGAGGGCTATCACCCAGTTATTCAATCGCGGACCCTCTACCACTAGCATGTTTCCTCGATTGTCGCCGTCGACATACAAGACTTCCCGACCTCGCTCCCTGCGGTCTTGATAGTTTAAGTAGAGACTGAACGGCTCTTGGCGGACCTTCACTTTGATTGTCTGCGACAGAAGTTTGGTCCGGCGTTGCACAAGGCGTTCCTTTTTCGAGAACGTCGCCGTGTAGTCCTTCACGTCGTCTAACTTCGCGAGGGATTGGCGCACGGTTCTCAAGGGCTCGGTCAAGGGGTGGCTTGCAGTTGGAGTCGTCTTGCTCCGAGGCTTGTTCGTCGGTGTTCTTTGCTGCGGGGTGCCTGCTGACTTAGTCGTCGTTGAGTTCACTACAGCCGAGCGGCAACGTTCGTCAGCGATGCCATTCGAGGTGACACTCACCAGGACACAAACAGCCACGGCAATCCCGAAGCAGATTGGGCCGCTGCCGGTTGAGAAATCTGAAGGCCGGAACAAGTCGTAATAGAAGCGTTCCATCGGTGTAATTCCACCACTGATCGTATTTGGCACCCCACGCCTGTGCATTTAGACCACCGACTTCGGCCGGTGCAACCGGCCATGCACGTCGCCGCAAAACACAATCCCAAGATCAAAGCCTACTACGAACGACTCATCGAGAAAGGAAAACCAATAATGGTCGCCCTCATCGCAGCAATGAGAAAACTCATCACCATCTTGAACGTCATGATCCGTGACGGTAAAAACTGGAATCAAATCAACTAAGACTTTTGACTTCCAAGACAGTCGCTACCTGCTCTATTTCAACAACGGCTTGATGGCCGCCTCGAAGGCGACCGCCTGCCGCAGAAATCCCAGATCTGTCGGATGCGAGCTGTCCACCGTGTCTTCGCCGTCCGCACCCAGCAGTTCGTCGCCGGGAAGATAGTGCAGGTGCTCCACTCCGGCGGCTTTCAAACGGTCGTATCCTTCCCGCAAGGCTTTGCGGCTTTGCTTGTGTCGCTGCTGTTTGCCCGGGTAGAGGAACGCGTTGGCGTAGGTCCGATCCTCGACGAGCAGAATCGGCGTTTTGGGCCGGGCTTTACGGAGGGTCATCACAATGGGATCGATCCGCTCCGCGACCTGTTTCCCGCGCAGGTTCGGCAGGCAGTCGATCACGTAAACCGCCGGATCGAGCTCCGCCATCAATTCGCCCACTTCGAAATCAAGCCGGCCGTTGCCGGAGAAGCCAAGATTAATCACCGGATAGCCGAGCCGGCGTCCCAGAATCGCCGTGTGGACCATGCCCGGCCGCGACGCGCAGGCGCCTTGAGTGATCGACGTGCCGTAAAACACAATCGGCTTTCGTTCGCGCGGCGCGGCGGCCGCCAGTTTGCTCTGGCTGTCGATGCCCAACTTTAGCGATTTCAGTCCGTTGTATAATGGAAAATAAAGCCAATACTCCCGATCGGCCCGGGGAATGCCGGTGATGAGTTTGAGCCGGTTTTTCTGCGCGGTCGGCCTGCCCATCGCCGCCCACCGCCATTGTCCGTTGTCCGCCTTCACGTACAAATCCAAACCACTGACCCCCGATGCGGGCATGTGCGGCAATGCCAGACGCGACTCTGTCAGTTCCCATTCTGCGAAAATCACCGGGGCATCGCTGGAGAAGCGGACGCACAGGCCTGCGCTGTGGCGGCTCAGTTTCCAAACCGGCGGGCGAACCACACCCTCTGCCTTGGCAGGCAGACGGTCGAACGGATCCTTCGTCTGTCGCCAGCCCTGCCCTTCCACTCCGAGCAACCGCACGTCGAACCAGCGAAATCCATCGGCGTCCGGCTTCACGGCCGACGTGTCGATCTCCTCGCCGGCCAACACAACCGTCTGACAGAGAAGCGCGCCAACCATCAAGATTATGCGACTGGGATGACGTCGGACTCGCATCGTTTCAGATCTCCGGCTGATTGAACAACAGCGGCGCATAGAACCGCCGCAATTTGAACTTGCGTCAGGCGACCGCTGGGACTACGCCAGCAGTTCCGCAATCGGCTTGCCGCCGTTGGCGATCTTCATGGGACGTTTGCGCTTCGTTTCGTAGACGATGTCCAACGGGATGCCTAGCGCCTTGGCAACCGTTGCCCACAAGTCTCCCGGAAGGAAGCTGGGGCCATCGATACCGACGCCATCCTTGTCGGTGGCGCCCACGGTCAGGCCGCCAGCCAAGCCGCCGCCGCCGATAACCGCCGTCCAACTGGCGGCCCAGTGGTCGCGGCCCACGTTTTGATTGATCCGCGGCGTGCGGCCGAACTCGCCCATGCAGACGACCACCGTATGCTCCAGCAGACCGCGGTCGGCCAAATCGGCGGTCAGCGCAGAGAGTGCCTGGTCGAGCATCGGCAGCCGCTGGTTGCGGAGCGACCCGAAGACATTCTGATGCAAATCCCATCCGCCCGAATTGACTTCCACAAACGGCACGCCCGCTTCGACCAGCCGACGGGCCAGCAGACAGCTCCTCCCCAGATTGTTGCCGTACGCCTCCCGCAACTGTGCCGGTTCCTTTTCGACGCGGAACGCCTCAAGCTGCGCTGAGGTCATCAGATTGACAGCGCTGTCGTAGACGTCGGCATGATCCTGCGGCAAACCACCCCGGCCGCTGCGAATGAAACCCGACTCCACCACGTTCAGCATCGCCAGCCGGTTATCGAGCCGCGACCCAGGCAATCCGCCCGCAGCGGAGTTCCGAATCCGCCCGGAACTGTCGACGTTAAACGGCGCATGCGCCATCCCCAGGAACCCGGGACCTTCGTTGGATCCGCCGACGGAAATGAATGCGGGAATCTCCAAGTTGTCGCGAAGCGGAGCCAGCTCTTTGCTCACCACCGAGCCAAACGTGGGGTGCACCACGGTCGGATTTGGAACGTAAGCGGTATGCAAATAATAGCGGCCCCGTCCGTGATCGGCCTCGCGGGTGCTCATCGAGCGCACCAGCGACAGGTGCTGCATATGCTGGGCCGTTTTCGGCAGCATTTCGGATATCTGCATGTCGCCGCTTGTGGCAATCGGCGAAAACTCCCCGCCGTTCTTGCTGCCCGGTTTCAGATCCCACATGTCGATTGTGGGCGGTCCCCCACCGAGCCAGATAAGGATGCACGCCTTTTGATTCTTCTTGACGTCCGCCGCGTGCGCGGAGAGGGAATTGACAAACTGCAGCGCCGGAATCGTCATCGCCCCTGTCGCCAGATGCCGCAACATGTGGCGTCGAGACATTCCCCGTGGTTTCAGAAAAGCAGAGTGCGTCATTGTCGATCAAACCGTTTCACTGACTTGGCTTCGTCGGAAAAGATGTTTCAGGGTGGCTGGGGTCGGACGATAGTCCGCCCCCAGGTTTAATATCTGGGGGCTCGCTTTGCTCGACCCCAGCCACCCATCGTCAATTCGTAGTTTTCCGGAGAAGCATCTACTGGTTAAAACGTTTCCGCGGCCCCGTCGTTACCGGGGAATCAAAATCAATGTATCAGAATAAACTCGTTGGAATTGAGCAGCGCCCAATAAAGATCCTGGTAGCCTGCCATCGCGTTGGGTGAGCTCTTGATCAATTTCAATGCGGCTTTGGTTTCCCTGCCGGTCGGGCGGCGGCCCAACGCCGTCAAATACAGTTTACGGATTTTCTTCGAATCGTTTTCCGAATCGGAGACGACTTTGTGTAAAAAGCTCCCCTTTTCTCCGGAAATGGCCGCTTTCATCAACTCGCCGTTCATCATCATCATCGCTTGAGGGATCGACCCATTGAACGTTGTCGCCTCATCGTTTTCGTCCGTCTCAAACGCCCTCACAAACTGTTGCAGCCAGCGCTGCCGCTGCTGCTGGCTCGACTTCAAGTCGGCAGCGCCTGCTTTGTGGGCATTGGTTGCCAATAGCAGCGAGTCAAACAGTTGCTCTGCGTTCATCTGCTTTAGATAGACGTGGCTGAACAGCGGCATCTCGCCGATGGCCGGGTTGTCGATCGCGTTTTTCTTGCCGAACCGGCTGGAGAGGTTGTACGCCTCGCTGTTGACAATCCACCGCATCAGTTCGCGGACATCAAAGTTGTGCTTGGTGAATTCGATGGCGAGCAAATCGAGGACTTCTGGATGGCTGGGCGGCTGGTGCGGACCCATATCGTCGACCGGGCGGGTGAAGCCATAGCCGAGAAAATGGCCCCAGAGCCGATTCACCAGCGCATCGGCGATCATCGGCCGCGCGCCGTCGCTGCGGAGTCGGTCCTCGTCGACCGTGGTGACAAGTCTCGCCAATTCGGCGCGGCGGTTCGTCTCCGGCCCGGGGTCAACGTCCGTGCCCTGAAACTTGGGATAGGCAACCTGCATCAGCCCGCTTCGCTTTTCGAAATAGACCGGCCCTTCAAAGTCGCGATCGACCAGTTCGGAATAGTCGTCGACACGGCGGCCGGTGTCGGGATCGACCTTGCGGTGGTCAATTCGGCGTGCCTGCCGGAAGAAGCTGTTGAATTCCCAAAACTGATTCTGCTTCCACTTGTTAAAGGGATGATTGTGGCACTGCGTGCATTGCACCTGAACGCCCAAGAAGAGACGTGTGGTCTTGGCGGTCGCCTGGACCGCCTCATCCGCCATCGTCATTTGCGCCAGCAGAAAATTGACCGCGCCGTTTTCCTCGTAATGTCCTTCCGCGGAAATAATGTCCGCAACCACTTTGTTCCAGGGCCGGTTCTCGGAAAACGCGTCGCGGTAAAACGACTCCATCCCCTTCCGGCTCGTCCGGCGGGGCGTCTGCCGTCCGATGCTGAGGTTGGTCCAAATCGTTGTCCAATTCCTGATGAAATCCTCGCTGCCGATCAGTTCGTCGATCAGCGCTGCGCGCTTATTCTTCTTGCGGTCGTACAGAAACTTCTGCGCCACTTTCAGCGATGGAATATGCCCCACGAGATCGAGATAGACCCGCCGCAACCATTCCGCGTCATCGGCAACGGCGGTAGGTTGAATACCGTTGTCGACCCAAGATTGCCGAATCAACTCGTTGATCTGGGCGGCCATCGCGGCCGTCTCCCCCTCCGCTCCGGTCGAAAACAGCTTACGCTTAAGAGTTGGTTTCGATTGCTGAGTCGATGAGTCTGGTTTTGACGGGAACGACTTTGTCTTCTCTTTCGACGACTTTCGTTCCGCGGCGGCAATCGGATCGGCCAATGCGAGCCCGCATGAAACTGTCACGAAGAGCAGCAAGCGTGAAAGCGCGCAACTGCCGGGACGAAAACGATTCCCATTCACGAGCCAATTTCCTCAATCAATATCGAGTGTGACTGCAGTCGTAGAGAGTCTGATTATACGAGATGGTTTAAGCGATGACTAGCGGGATATTGAGTCATCATGCTGTCTTGAGAACTGAGTATTCGATCGTTGACCACTGTTGTAGATCTTCGGCATCGAGACCTTGAGTCGCTTCAGCTCACTCGACACGTAACCACCACCATATCGCACCGCCGCGTAATCCCGATACCAGTCAGCAGCCGGAGGATTCGATCCATGTTGCCCAATTCGGTCAGCGAATTGGTGTAAGGTTTCACCAGGCAACCGAAACAGTTGCAGCTTACGCAGCCGCTTGTCCATCGTGCCCAGCAACCGCTGCAGTTCGCGAAACTGTGGATCGGCTGCCGTTCGGCGAACCTTCGTTGTCCGCTTTCGCGCTCGAACCAGCCGCACGAGAATGTAAATCAACAGGCCGCACAGGATCAGCATCACTCCGCGAGATTGCACAAGCGACTGTAGCGCCATACGGAAGTATCCCTGCTGAAGCTGAATCCGCAGCGTTAGAAACGCCTCGCGCAGATATTCCCAGAACTGTTTCGGCTGCGTGGTCTGTTGGAGCACCGGCACGCCCGCCGCCGGCGTCGCCTCGACGATCACCCAGCCAAGCTGGTCGTCGTAGGCCTCAACCCAGGCGTGCGCATCGCGATTGCGGGCCACCCAATAGCCGCCGTAACGGTTCTCTTCCACCGCGACGAAACCGGTCACATATCGGCAAGGCACACCGGCGATCCGCAGCAGGACCGCCGCGCCGCTCGCAAAATACTCGCAGTGTGCCGGTGGCCGCTCCAGCAGAAAATAATTCAACGGATCAGTCCCCGCAGGAACGCGGATCCCCATTTGATATTGATAGTTCTCGTGAAAAAAGTGCGTGACGGCGGCAATCTTCTCCGCGGTGGTCCACTCGTCTTTCGCCAACCGACCGGCCAGATTCGTAATTTGGGGGTCGAGCTCCTTGGGGATTCGCAACAGCCGGGCGCGCTCATCTTCCGACAGCCGCCCCGGCGCGACATTTTCTGGAACCGCGACATGAAACGGTATCCCTTGTGACAGTTCGTCGGCATGCAGGATGTTGTGGAGATCGATCGAGACCGAGTCGACCGGCGCCTGCAGCACCGCCGTTCCCAACGGCGCAAAGATCGCGGCAGGCTGAGCAGCTGCGGGCCAGATTTCGTAGTCGATCCATTGATCGGCAGTCGTCGCGTCGGTCACAAAGGTCTGAAGCCCCGCAGGTGCGTCTTTGACTCCCGCCGGCGTGGTCTTGCTCGCTGACAATGGACGTAGGGATGATCCCAGGCTCCAGTTCGAATTCTGAATCAAATCAAACGCCCGCCCGCGGAGGTAACCCGGCTCTTCGTCGGAATAGACCCGCAGTGCGATCTTGTTCTCGCCGGTGGTCTTGACCTTCGCCACACTTCCCAAGCGTCCCCGGCCCGAGAATCCCGGTTGGACCGACAGACGCTCCGGCGCGAGGAAACGCGCAATCAACTCGTCGAAATCGCGCTCGTGCCGCCGCAACGCGGTCGCGGCACCCCAACCGGTTCCGCCGACCGCCGCCAACACCAACGCAGTCAGTACCAACTGCGACCACCGAGAGCGCCGTTCGTGCGATCGCCAATACTCCCGACGAACGGAGATCAGCAACGCATTCACCACAACCAGCGAAACGGCAGCCGGTTGGAAAAACCGCATCTGCATCGGATTTGCCTGCAAGTCGCCGAAACAGACCAGCGAGATGACACTAAACGCCGGCCAACTGAGCGGCAGGCGATCGTCCGGATAGCGAAAGTAGAATTGAATCACCTGCAACGTCATTAGGAACTGCCCGACGGCAAACGCGAACGGCGTGCGGACAAATTGTTCCGCGAAGTCGAACTCGTGCGGCGCCGCGTAATACTTCACCACGAACAGCAGGAACAACCCCACCTGCCCCCAAAACGCGAACCTGCGATCCAGGTCAAACCGCTGCTTGATGACAAAACTGGCCAACGACAGCAGTACAACGGTGATCGGAAAAACCTGCGTGTCGGTAAAGTACCACAGGACGGTCGATTGAATGGCAAGTGCGGCGCAGGCCAGCAGGCGATGGAGGATCATACCGCGTCGAGCCCCCTCTGCGTGATCTGTGCCAACGAATACTGCGCGATTTCACACTCGGCTTCGTGCAACGGATCGGTCGTTTCCCCGTCGCGCACGACAATCACCTTGAGACTGCTCCCCGCTTCGAGCACGGTGCGAGCCAACTGCTTCCGAGATTGGTCCCAATCCAAAAAGAGGCAGATCGTCGCGGAAATATTGCTCAATTCGTCGGCGACGGCAGGAGAGACGATCTCAAACGGATTGTCTCGGCAGGCGTCGACGCAGGCGAGAATCTCCAACACATTCTCAAAGTGCGCAGTGTGCCGGCCGGCGCGAAACACGTAGAGCTCCGGCCCGGCCGCGAAAATATCGATGATGTACTCGCCTTGCGACAACGCATTGGCCACCGACGCCGCCAGACTGACGGCCGCCTCGAGCTGCGGAAATCCCTCGGGCCCCAGTTTCTGCGTCCGGGGAATATAAGTGTCGAGCACCAATGCAATGCGGCAATAGTATTCCTCCTGGTACTCGCGAACGACCGGCTTACCCAACCGCGCCCAGGAGCGAAAATCGAGCCGGCGGACTGGTTCGCCGGGAACGTACTCCCGATTGCCAATGTATTCGGGAGACTCGCCCACGTGCGAGGTGAGCGCGATTCCGCCCGGTTGATATCGGTTCCCCACAGGCACGTCGATTTCGTTGAGCGGATGATATCGCGGCAACACGAGCAGCGGCGGCAACGATTGCCTCGATTTGCCGCTGCGAAAGATGCCTAATGGAAACAGTGAATAGCCGCGCATCGGCGGTAACTCATACAAACCGCGGCGGCGCGGGATGAGTGTGACGGGAATCGATACAGACTCATTTCGTGAGAGAAACCGGACCGCCCGGTCATGGTCGGCCTGCTGCAGGAAACGGGGCAGTTTGAAGAGCCCCAATGCCAGTTCGAAGCAGGTCCAGCGGGAGCGGTTGGTGACAGTGAACTCAGCGGTGACGGGCTGCCCGGCGCTGGTTTTCTCCGGGAATCTCCCGCGAATGGCCACGGACGGTCGCAACGCCAGTCCAATCAGCCAGGGGATCAACAACAGCGCCGCCAATCCGCAAAACAGCTGATAAACGGGGATCAGTACCGAGATCGACCCCAACCCGGCGATCACCGCGGAGTAGCCCAGAGCCCGCGCGGCCCACGTGAGCTTGAACCGCCACGCATCGAGCACCCAGCCGGGAACGAGCAAGGGATCTTTCATGTCGGAACGGGAACTTGTTCAATGATCTCAGCAACGATATCGGCTTTGGAATCACCGCCGTACTTCGCCTTGGAAGTCAGCATCAATCGGTGGGCCAGCACCGGCCCGGCCAGCTTCTGTACGTCATCTGGCAACACGAAGTCGCGACCCGCCGCAAAGGCGGACGCCTGCGCCGCGCGGAACAACATCAGCGACCCGCGAGGGCTGACACCCAGTTTTAATCGGCCGTCCTCCCGCGAATGGCCGACGATCTCGACCAGGTACCGCGCGACCGATTTGTCGACGCGGACCTGCTTGACCGCCCGTTGCAACTGCAAGATTTGTTCATGCGAAACGGCCGGTTGAAGTTGTTCCAACGGATGCTGCTCCGCTTGTGAGAACAGAATATCGACCTCGGTATCGGCGTCCGGATAACCCAAATCAAGCTGTACCAGGAATCGGTCCAATTGCGCTTCGGGCAGCGGATAGGTTCCGTGAAAGTCGACCGGATTTTGAGTGGCCAATACAAAGAAGGGATTGGGCAATTCGTGCCGCGTCCCTTCGATCGTGGCCTGAGACTCGCTCATGGCCTCCAACAGTGCTGATTGCGTGCGCGGCGAGGCCCGATTGATTTCATCGGCCAACAGCACGTTGCAAAAGATCGGCCCTTCCCGAAACGTGAATTGGCCGTCCACCGGATTGTAGATCGACGAGCCCAGAATGTCGTTGGGCAGCAAGTCGGGAGTGAACTGCACCCGCTGGTACTCGACGTCGATTGAGCGGGCGAGCGCCTTGGCCAGCGTCGTCTTGCCGACGCCCGGTACATCCTCCATCAGCACCGATCCGCCCGACAACAACGCCACAATCAAGACATCAATGCACTCGCTTTTTCCCTGAATCACCCTCGAGAGATTGTCGTGGAGTGCTCGAATGCTCAGCAGCGCCTCAGAACTGGTATCTGTGGTCATGCGTTTCCTAGAACCAGTTTCAAAACCCGATGGCGTCTGTTTGAGAAACTGAAATTCAAGTGTCTGCGAGATGCGTCAGGGGGTTTTGAAACGACTTGTAGTGATGTGAGTACGGCTGAGACGCAGACCCGGCCGCACGATCAACCGCCGGAAACCGGCGAGAGAATTGTCAATGTATCACGCTCGCGAAGTGCAACGGGAGGATCCCAAGCCACCTGGTCGTCGCCGACAAACAGCAAGATTGAGGGATGAATGCCGCCGGCGCCGTCGAGAATCAAGTCCGCCAGCGCTTGGCCGCGAGTCTCCGCCACTTGCAGTACGACCTCTTGCACGGTCGCGTTCTCCGCAATCTCGAGCTGCTCGGAGGCGATTCCTGCCGCCTTTTTCACCTGGGCGGCGTATTCGACGGTGACGTTCATGCATCACCCTCCCGGACCCGCTCCGGGGGAAACAACTTGGAGGCGGCGTTTTCTTCGAGTGACGGCATTGCGGGCACCGCGATATCGGTGGTGGCCTCGGTCATATTTTGCACGCGCCCGTTGCGCAACTGCAGCACCGCATCAGCCAACCGTTTCGCCTCGCCGGCATTGTGAGTGACGTGAAGTGTGGTCACACCGGCGCGGGCTTTGACGGACTCTAACACGCGATACATGTCCTTGCGAGTCGCTTCATCCAAGGCGCTGAGCGGCTCGTCGAGACAAAGCACGGTTGGGTGAAAGGCCAGCGCACGTCCCAGTGCGACGCGCTGCGCTTCTCCCCCGCTGAGGCGGTACGGCATGCGGTCCAGGAGATGGCTGATTCCGAGTAAATCGGCCAACTCAATAACCCGTGTCTGGATTGCTTCACTCTTCCAACTACGAATTCGCAATGCGAACGCCAAATTGTCATGCACCGACATGGTCATAAACAATGCCCCATCCTGGGGAACGTAGCCGACGCCGCGACTTCCGGGCTTGAGATCCGTGACGTCCCGCCCGGTCAGCTCAATACGACCGCCGCTGATCGGACGCAATCCGCAGATCGATTCCAGAATCGTCGATTTGCCGGAGCCGGTTTTGCCCATTAACACCGCGTATTGCCCTTCACGGACCTCGAAACTCACGTTCTCGAGGGCGAACTCGCCTTGTCGAATGCAAAGATTGCTGACTTTAATCACGTCTGCTTAATACTCTATACGATTTGCCGCCAAAACATTTGCGCCTCGAACGGTATTGATGAACCATCATCGCCGCCGAAGACGAGCTTCTGTTGTATCATCTCCGAATCTGAATGCGGACGCAAACCCGCCCTAATTAGGTTACGCCAAAGCATTCCACTTAGATGGAAATATTGTGCGATCCCCACACGCGGGCGATGATCAGCACAATCACGGCGGCGAAGACCATGATCAGCGAGACCGCGACCGCGGCCTCCAGATTGGCGATGCTGAATTCAAAAAACACGGTCGTCGAGAGGACTTCTGTTTTGTTGCGCGTCGCGCCCGCGAAAATCAGCAGCGGGCCGAACTCACCCATAGCGCGAGCCCATGCCAGCGTCCCCGCGGTGAGCATCCCCTGCCGGGCTTGCGGTAGCACGACCAGACCGAACGCCTGCGCCCGCGTGCAACCGAGAGTCAGCGCGATATTTTCCAGCCGCGTGTCAATTTGATCGAAAGTCGCCCGCATCGTGCGTACGGCGAATGCCGCAGCCACCATAAACTGAGCCAGAATCACCGCCGGGATCTCGAAGACCACCCATTCGGCAACGAGGCTAAACGGCAAAAACTGAAACAAGATCAACAAACTCAGACCCACCACGAGCGGCGGCAGGACGATCGGGATGTCGAGTATGGCATCCAATACATTGCGGCCGGGAAACTCGTACCGCGACAGCAAATAGCCGATCGGCACGGCAACGATCAACGACAGCACCGCGGTCACCAGACAGGATACCAACGTTAATTTAATCGAATACTGAATGGGCGGCTGCCGCAACACGCCCACAATCGGCAATATCGGACGTAGGACCGGCCTCAACGGCTCCCAGCCGGGCGATAACTCGACGGTGTCCGCCGAATCAGAGATCAGCATGTAACTGACATCCGCCACCAACAATCCCACCAGCAGGACGATATACACGCCGCCGATCACCGCCATACCGACGAAAAACGGGACGTCGGTTCCGACGCGATGATCGTCAACCGGGTGCGTTGGGACATCTGCTGGCTGCGACGCGGAACTCATTGATGAATCAGTCTCTTCGAAGAAGGATCACGGGATTCCGAATCCGTCGTTTTTCCCAGAGACTGGGGCTGACTAGTGTTGTCGGAACCGTTCAGCCGCCAATGAAACCCGGCGGACTCAAAGTTCTCCTTAGCCCCTGCAATGGCCTTGTAGAATCGCCGCGCCAGATACTTCTGATCGCTGGAACGGGCAATGCTGAAAGGCTGCACCGCTGTTCCCGCGCTGGAATCGATACGGATCACGTCGATCTTGTCACTCTCCGCGAGAGTGTCGGTCGCATACGCCAAAGTGGCGTCGACAGAATTGGTCGTGACGGTCGGCACCAATAGTGCCGACGTCTGTGTCTGCGTGACAACATTCTCCATCACCTGATCGAGCAGCCCTTCCGACTCCAACAACTGCTTAGTCAGCACGCCGATCGTACATTGCTTCGGCTGGCCGACGGAGACCCGCATTCCGGGCTTTGCCAAGTCCTCTAGACTTTGAATGTTCTTCGGATTCCCTTTGGCAACGACGATCACCACTTCCGTATCAGAAATCTGTACGGCGTCCTGAAATAATTCCTTGACGGTCTCCAGATAATATACGTCGCAGGCCAGATACGTATCGGGGAAACCTTTGCCCTGGTCTTTGTCCAAGATCGTCCGCATCTGGCCGGTCAGAATCCCGCAACCATTGTAGACGGTGTTAATACGGACGCCCTCCCGTTGTTCAAACTCCGCGACGACCGATTCGACGGCGCGTCGATTCACCGAGCCGCAGTAGAACGTCATCTGGGGAACATCCGACCAGCGATCTCCATCAACCGGTTCCCAGCCGAGATCCCCAAATGTGACCAATCCCTTATCCCGGGCGGCGATGTAGCGTGCCAAGTGCAATGCCGCCGTCGGCTGCTCCGTGCTCGTCAAGACACCGAGTGTGACGTCAGAGACTCCTTTATCTAACTCCGGAACGTGGACCGGCTCCAAGCCCGAGACGACCTTTGCAGTGGTATCCCAGATGATCCCCGCGTCGATGGCGCCGACTTTTACCGCATTGGCCACCGCCGGCACGGTCGGTTCGAAGACGCCGTTGTCCGTGACTTGCCGTTCCAATCGCTCCCAATGCCCGGAGGCTGTCAGCAATTGCTTGGTCTTCTTACCGATGGCGGCTTGTTCAGGATTGCCCACCGCCGTTTTAACGTCGTCGCGGAACAGATCGTCGAGCGATTGAATGTTCTTCGGATTTCCCTCGCGGACCGCGATCACCGGCCGCATACGCGCCAGCGGCAACATCTCCTGCACTAACCCCCGCTCTTGCGCGAGCGAGATGTAAAAATCATCCGCCGCCAAATACAGGTCGCCCTTGTCATGCGTCGCAATCGAACTGAGCAGCGTGTTCGAGCCGTCGTAATTGATGCGAACCGTGACTCCAAACTCGCGGTTGTAGTCGTCGACAATCCTTTCAATCGGTGCGCGCATGCCCGCCGCACAGAACACGAAAATCTCGTCACCGTGCCCGGACGTTTCACGCCCCATGTCCCAGAGCACCACGCCCAACACGACGAGAATCACGATCGCTGCCGCAATCAACACATATAAGCTGTTAACCGCCCCACTCCGCGCGGGGGCATTCGCCGGCAATTGACGACGCATGGGGAAGCCTTGACTGGTGGTCGATGGAATCTTGGGCGTGGAACGCGTGTGCTACTTCGCTTGTTTCACCTTAATCAATCGCGATGCGCAATTCAATTGATTCGTTCCGCAGTGACTGAGACCTGCGTCGACCCACTGGGTGAGTTTAACGAGATATTAACACGCGCGGCTGCGGGTTCGGTTCATGCCCCGCTGGCCGCTGATTTCGCCCCGGCCGGTCGTCGTCGCCCAGATCGACGCGCGCCTGCTCCGCGAGACCCTGCAGTTTTCGAGCGATTTCCGGGTGCGACTTCGCCAGATTGACCGACTCGGCGGCATCGGCCCGTACGTCGAACAGCGCTAACTCTTGCGCGGGATTCCTCTTGCCTTTCGCGGGCCTCGGCAGTTGCAGCTTCCACTTTCCGCTGCGCACTGCTTGCAATTGGCCGCGCTGATAATAGTAAAACGCTTCGTGCGGCGACGTAGCTCCCGCTTCACCACTGAGCAGAGGCCAGATGTCTTTGCCGTCGATGATCCGCTCTTGTGGTACGGTCGTACGCGCCAGCGCAGCGAACGTCGGCAGCAGATCCATCGTCGTGCAGAGCTCATGACTGACGCTGCCGGCGGGAATTTTACCCGGCCACCGCACGACACAAGGCACACGCATGCCCCCTTCGCGCGTGGTGTATCCCCAACCGCCCAGCGGCGTGTTAATTCCTTGCGGCGGATTGCGCCGCGGCGCGCCGTTGTCGGACGTCCAAAGGACTAATGTCTTGCTGTCGAGTTCGAGTTCTTTAAGCGCCTTAAGGATTTCGCCAGTCGACCAATCGATCTCCTCGACCGAATCGCCCCAGGGACCGTTCGCCGACTTGCCGCGAAACCGCTTGCTGGCAAATGGATGCTGTGTACTGCCCGGCATCGCGTGCGGGAGATACAGAAAGAACGGCCGATCGCGGTTTTGGCGGATGAACTCAATCGACGCCTCGGTATAGCGACGCGTCAAGGTGTTGCGGTCCGCGGGCGCCTCGACGACCCTCTCGTCTTTCATCAGCGGCAGCGGCGGCCAATTCTGGCTAGGGCGCGGCGTCATGTCGTCGCTGTACGGGATCCCGAAATACGTGTCGAACCCCTGCCGCGTCGGCAGAAACTGCGGCTGATCCCCCAGATGCCATTTGCCGATGCAGGCAGTCGCGTAACCTTGAGACTTGAGCACTTCGGCGATCGTGACTTCATCGGGATGCAGCCCCCGCCGCCCCACCGGGCGGAGCACCGCGCCGCCCCGCGCGCTGACGTGCATGTTAACCCGCCTGGGATAACAACCGGTCATCAGACTCGCTCGCGACGGCGTGCAGACGCCACTGGAGACATAGAAGTCGGTCAGCTTCAATCCTTCGGCGGCCATTTGATCGATCTGCGGCGTGCGGTGTTTAGTGGAGCCGAAACAGCCGATGTCGCCGTAGCCGAGATTGTCGCACAGGATGACGATCACATTGGGTTTTGACGGCTCCGCCGCGGCAGACGTTACAAGGCCCAGCAGCGACACAAAGAGTGCGACGGCTATAATTGATTGATTTGCGAGTGATGAAGACATTGGTTGGCTTGACCGATCGTTGAATGTCGTTCACGACGGCGAAGCCGTCGGTTTGGTTTTCTATTTTGACAACTGAGCGGCAAAGTCGTCCAGAAATTCTTTGAGCGACGGGGCCGAAACTTGCTCTGGCTTATCGAAGCGAATTTTGATGAGCTCCTTTCCGTTGCGGGACGGCGCGATCGCCCGCTCGCGGCCTAAGTCGGCGATTTTGCCTAACGCGAATTTCCCACGCATCGCGTACAACGACAGATCAATCCCGCCGCGGCGCTTCGTGTGCACTGTGACCGAAACCGATTCGCTGCCGGCCGGCGTGAAGTTCACGACTTGCTTGTTCCCCCAGTCAATCTCGGATTCGGGCAGCGCGGATTCCAGCAATTCCGTCAACTCGTCTAATACGCGGGCATCCCATTTGACGCGTTTGCCGCTGGGGAACCCCTTGCGGGAGAGATGCCACTTTCTGCCGAGCACTTTCCACGGCGTGAGCTCGTCCACGTTCGTCTGCGCGGCGGTCACCTTGGCCGCATAGGACGCGGACGCCTGATCCAGGAATTCGTGAAACTCAGGCGTGTCGATCTCACGCAGCCAATGCACCGTGACCTTGACCTCCTGCCACGGCCCCTTGAGATTCTTGACACGCACTCGTTCCGACCGTCCGTAGACGGGCAGTTCGTCGAGATCGTCCAGCGACTTAAGGCCCAAACTCCGTCGCAGCTTGTCCTGATCAAACGTGCTTTTCTTGACGCGAAACGTGAGCGTCAGCAGCCATTCGTCGCCGGTCAGCGCGTGCAGAAACCAGCCATGTCCGTTCTTCGGCCCCGCGATTTCGACAGTGCCCCGCGAGTTCCAATTCACCGGCTTGAGGCCCTCGCGGCCCTCCAGCGCGTCGATGACAAACTCCAATGCCGCACCGTCCCAGCGGCAAGGTGCGCCGGTGTGGCTGATCCGGTCTTGTGTGTGCCATTGCCGTCCGTTTTTCTTCCAGGGCATTTCCGCCCCGCGCCCGACTTCGCCGATGTCGAGATCGCCGGATTGCTTGCGGGCCGCTTCACGGGCGTCAAACACCTCACGTTCGCTGCGACGGCCATCCGCCAAGACAGGTGCGAGCAATTCGCCGGTAAACGAACGCAGGCGCCCCGCCGCACCTGCTTTGGACTTCGCATATTTGACAATTGCTTCGGGCGTCCCTTCGGCAACAATTCGCCCGCCATCGGCGCCTGCTTCCGGTCCAAGATCAACAATCCAATCAGCGGTCTTGATCACGTCGAGATTATGCTCAATCACCACCACCGTATTACCCGCCTCCACCAGACTATCCAACACGCGGAGCAACTTGCGAATGTCATCGAAATGCAGACCGGTCGTCGGCTCGTCTAAAATGTACAGCGTCTTGCCGGTCTGCGGCCGCGCCAATTCAGCCGCCAATTTCACGCGCTGCGCTTCGCCGCCTGACAGCGTCGGTGCAGACTGCCCCAACGTCAGATAACCCAGCCCAATCGCCGACAACGTCGCCAAATAGCGGCGAATCTTGGGGATGTTTTCAAAAAGTTTCGCGGCATCGTCGATTGGCATCTCCAGCACGTCGGCGATCGATTTGCCGCGATACCTGACCGCCAGCGTCTCTTCGTTAAAACGGCGTCCCGCACAATCATCACAGCGAACCCACACGTCGGGCAGAAAGTGCATTTCGATGCAGATTTCGCCGTTCCCCTCGCACGCCTCGCAGCGGCCGCCTGCCTTGTTGAAACTGAACCGCCCCGGACGGTAGCCCCGCACTTTGGCATCGGGCAATCGGCTGAACAACTCGCGAATGTGGTCAAACACGCCGGTATAAGTCGCGGGATTCGATTTCGGCGTGCTGCCCAGCGGCTGCTGGTCGACGGTGATCACTTTGTTGATCATGTCGATGCCGGCGATTTCATCGTGCGCGCCTGCAATGCCGCCGCCGTGATGCAGAATTCGCGACAGGGCGACCGCCAACGTGTCTTCGATCAGCGAACTCTTGCCCGACCCGGAAACGCCGGTCACGCACGTCAGCGTTCCCAACGGCAATCGCAGATCAACGTCGCGCAGATTGTGGTGCCGCGCGCCCCGGATCTCCAACCAACCGCCGCCCGGCGGCGCGGACTTCTGATTGCTGTCCGGCATCCGGCGAGTTCTGGGAATCGGAATCTCTTCCCGACCCGCCAAATATTGTCCCGTTAACGACGCCTTGCGTCCGGCAAGCTGTTTCGGCGTCCCCTGCCCCACAACGTCGCCGCCTAACCGCCCCGCTCCCGGCCCAAAGTCATACAGCCGGTCCGCCGCAGTAATCACTTCGCGATCATGCTCGACGAGAATCAACGTATTGTTCAAGTCGCGCAGCTTCTTGAGTGCGCCCAGCAGCTTCGAGTTATCGCGAGCATGCAGGCCGATCGTCGGTTCGTCAAGCACATACAACACGCCGGTCAGCGCGCGGCCGACTTGTCCCGCCAGTCGGATCCGCTGTGTTTCTCCGCCGGAGAGCGTCGGCATCGGACGTCCCAAGGAAACATAGTGCAGCCCCACGTCGACCAAGAACGACAGCCGTGAGCGAACCTCCGCCAGCAGATCGCCGGCGACCTGTTTCTCCGCCCGCTTAAGCTTCAGCGATTCGAAAAACCGCAGACAGTCCTGCAGCGGCATGTCGCAAACTTGTTGCAGCGTCTTGTCCCGCAACCGAACCGCCGCGGCGTCATGCTGCAGTCGGCTGCCGTGGCAGACCGAGCAATGTGTTTCGCCCCCCATGTCCCGCAGTTTTTGGCGGTAGAGAAACGAAACCCGCGTCGCCTCTTCGACGGCGGGGTACAGGCCCTTGTATTGCACGCGAACTCCGCCGGGCGACTTGAGCTCCAACCACCGGTCGCCGCTGCCGTAAAGAATCAACCGTTGATGCTGCGGGGCGAGTTCCTGGAAGGGCACGTCCAACGGCAAGCCAAACTCCTTGACCAGCGCATCGAGAATCCTACGAAACGCGCCGTTGCGTTTGACTTTCGGCCACGCGGCAATTGCGCCGTCGGCGATGCTCCGTTTCGGATCGGCGATCAGTGCGGCGAGGTTGGTTCCCTGTTGCGTGCCTAATCCCTCGCAGGCGTCGCACCAACCGAGCGAGCTGTTGAACGAAAAACTGTGCGGCGTGAGTCGTTCAAAACTCGCTCCGCAGCTCTCACAAGCCGCATGCAGGCTGAACGGATCGACCCGCCAGTCGCGTTCTGGCTTGTTCTCGTCACAATATGCGACGCGCATCGTGCCGTGGCCCAGTTCAAGCGCCGCTTCCACTGAGTCGGCAATCCGAGATCGCGCGCGTCGATTGGCGGTGGCCCGGTCGACGACGATTTCCACCTGCAGTTTGCGGCGGCGGTCCAGCTCAGGCATCTCTTCCAATCGATGCGTCTCACCATCCACTCGCACTCGCAGAAAACCTTGCCCCTGCAGCCGCTCCCACAGCTTTTCGTAAGACTCGCCGACGCGCGTCTCTTGCGGTGCGAGAATCAGAATCTTGCGAGATTCGCCGCTGCCGAGAATCTTCTCAATCACCTCGTCGGTCGTCTGAGTCGCAACGGGGATTTCGCAGTCGGGACAGTACGGCTGCCCCAATCGCGCGTAAAGAATCCGCAGGTAGTCGTAAATCTCCGTCACGGTTCCCACGGTCGAGCGAGGCGTGTGTCCCGTCGTACGCTGTTCAATCGCAATCGCCGGCGGCAGGCCGCTCAGGTGCTCAATCCGCGGTTTGGGCATCTGCCCCAAAAACTGGCGGGCATACGCCGACAGCGATTCGACATATCGCCGCTGGCCTTCGGCGTAGAGCGTATCCATCGCCAGCGAAGTCTTGCCGCTGCCGCTCGGCCCGCAAAACACGCTCATGCGGTTGCGGGGAACTTTCAAATCGACGGAGCGCAAATTGTGCTGAGCCGCGCCGCTGACGACGATCTCGCGCGAAGACTTGCCGTTCGCCCGGCCATTTTTACCCGCCTGCGGAGTGCGGCGCCGTTTTGGTTTTGCGTTGGGACGCAAGATCTCCCGCAGCGCCGCCCCGGTGTGTGAGTCAACCCTATCGGCGATCAATTCCGGCGGCCCTTCCGCGACGATGGTTCCGCCTCCCTCACCCCCTTCCGGCCCCAGGTCGATCACCCAATCCGCCGTCTTGATCACATCGAGGTTGTGTTCAACAACCAGCACCGTATTTCCCGCGTCAACGAACCCGTGCAGCACCTCCAGCAGCTTTTCCACGTCAGCAAAGTGCAAACCGGTCGTCGGCTCGTCCAGCAAATACATCGTGCTGCCGGTCGAACGCTTGCCCAGTTCGCGGGCAAGTTTGATCCGCTGCGCTTCGCCGCCCGAGAGAGTCGGAGAAGGCTGCCCCAGTTTGAGATAGTCCAGTCCCACGTCGTGCAGCGTTTGCAGCAGCGCGAGAATCTTGGGGATGTTCTTGAAGTGCTCCAGCGCCTGCTGGACGTCCATCTCCAGGACTTCGGCGATGTTCTTGCCCTTGTAGCGAACCTCCAACGTCTCGCGATTGAACCGGCGGCCCTCGCAGAGCGGGCAGGTGACCCACACGTCGGCGAGAAAATCCATCTCCAGCTTGTTGGAACCGTAACCCTCACACGCCTCGCAGCGCCCGGCGGCGACGTTGAAACTAAACCGTCCCGGTTTATAGCCGCGAACTTTCGACTCGGGCAGCTTTGTGTACAAATCGCGGATCTGGTCAAACAGCTTCACATAGGTGGCCGGATTGCTCCGCGGCGTGCGGCCGATCGGAGATTGATCGATGTCGATCGCCTTGTCGAGATGTTGCAGCCCGTTAATCCGTTTGTGAGCGCCCGGTTTCCCCTTGCCGCTGTTAATGTCGCGATTGAGCGCCTGCCAGAGGATGTCGTTGACGAGCGAACTCTTGCCCGAACCGCTAACGCCGGTCACGCAGACGAACGTCCCCACCGGAATTGAAACGTCGATCCGCTTGAGATTGTTGTGCGCGGCGCCAACGATCTTGAGCGACTTGCGCGACGGCTTGCGCCGCTGCTCCGGAATCGCGATCTGCCTCTTGCCGGCGATGTATTGTCCGGTGACGCTGCGAGGAGCCGATTGGATCTGCCGCAGCGTCCCTTCCGCAACAATTTCACCGCCGCGAACACCTGGTCCCGGCCCAAAGTCGACGATGTGGTCGGCGGCGCGCATCGTCTCTTCGTCATGCTCGACGACGACGACAGTGTTCCCCTGATCGCGCAGGTGCAGCAGACTATTGAGCAACCGCGTATTGTCACGAGGGTGCAGTCCGATCGACGGTTCATCGAGAATATACAGCACACCGACCAGCCCGCTGCCGATTTGCCCGGCGAGCCGAATCCGCTGGCTCTCACCGCCCGAAAGCGTAGGGGCCGTTCGCTCCAAAGTGAGATAATCCAGCCCGCACTCCAACAGAAATCCGAGCCGCCCGCGAATCTCCTTCAGCACCTCCGTGGCGATGTACTGCCGCGCGTCGTCCAGATCCAACTGCTCAAAAAACTCCGCCGCAACACCGATGCTCAGCCCGCAGACCTCCGGCAACGAAAGCCGCGTCTGCAGACGCCGCTTGTGATAATCGCGGCTTGCCGTTTCGAGTTTGACGCTGCACGCTTGCCGGTTGAGCCGCGCCCCGCGGCAGCTGGGGCAGCGGACAATCTCCATGTATTTTTCCAACTGCCGCCGCCGCATCGGATTCTTGGCTTTGCGGTAGCTCTCCAGCAGTTCGGGAATGAATCCCTCCCATGCCCCGCCATGCTTCCAAACGCCGCCGGAGTGCCGCCAGGCGAACGTGATGTTGCGGTCGCCCGTCCCATACAAAAGCTGCTGCTGAATGACGTCTGGAATCTCCCGCCACGGCATCTTGAGCAGCGATTCTTCAGGCAAACCATGCTCCCGCTCCAGTGCGGTCGCGACGCCGCGATAAATGTGCCGCCGCCAACGGCCCACCTTCCGCAGAGAACCGACCAACTCGATCGCGCCGCGCGCGATGGAGAGTTTCTCGTTGGGGATCAGCCGCTGATGATCAAAGTCATGCATCATCCCCAGCCCGTTGCAATCGAGGCACATGCCGAGCGGGCTGTTGAAGCTGAACAGTTGCGGCGAGGGAGGTTCGTAGCTGATTCCGCACGACGTGCACGCATAATGCGAACTGTAGAGCTTTTCCTGGGCTGCGGAGCGAGACTGGCGGCCGCGACGCTCGTCCTTCTCCGTCGTATCAGCCGCCGCGATCAACCGGCCGCCGGAAAGCCGCAGTGCATTTTCGACCGCTTCGGCCAATCGGCTCCGCTGCTTGCCGCCCAATTTGATCCGATCGACGACGACCTCGATCGTATGCTTCATTTGACGATCGAGTTGCAGGTCGTCCGTCAGGTTGACAACGTTGCCGTTGACCCGTGCCCGCAAGTAACCCTGTTTGAGCAGATCTTCGAACAGGTCGCGGTATTCCCCTTTCTGCTGTTGGATCAGCGGCGCCAGAATCTGCAGCCGGCTCCCCTCCTGCCCCTGCGCGATGCTCTCAGTGATTTGTTCGGGCGTCTGCGCGGTTATCGGGCGGTCGCATTGGTAGCAATATCCCTGCCCGACGCGGGCGAACAACACGCGCAGGTAATCGTAGACCTCCGTGATCGTCCCCACCGTACTGCGGGGATTGCGCCCGGTCGATTTCTGCTGGATCGAGATCGACGGCGACAGCCCGGAGATGGAGTCGACGTCCGGCTTGGGCAATTGACCCAGAAACTGCCGCGCGTAGCTGGAAAGCGACTCCACATACCGCCGCTGCCCCTCGGCGTACAGCGTGTCAAACGCCAGCGAACTCTTGCCCGACCCGCTGACGCCGGTCATCACCACCAGTTTATTGCGGGGAATCGTCAGTTGAACGTCGCGGAGATTATGCTCCCGCGCACCGCGGACAACGATCTGGGTGTCGGACATCGAGGGGATGGGGATATCAAGAAAAAGTGCGCCGCTGCGCGTTTGGGATTGATGCAGAAATTGCCTACCGGTGAAGTATAGATTTCACGGCAAATGGCAACAACTCAGCAGGTGGCCACGGGGAGCCGCAAGCGTAAGCTTGCGGGTAAACTTCAGCGTGTCGAAACATTCAAGCCCGATTTGACGAAACCAGCACGCTAACACATGCCGCCCGCCAATCAAAAAACCGCCGGCGACATGCACCGGCGGCCTTTCGGGGTTGGGGAATTGGAAATCAGTCCTTGCTAAAACACTCCTTTCTAGAAGTTCAGTTCGATGCTGCTCGTGTACTCGCCAAGCCAGTCGCGGGCACGGTCGTAGCCGCTGTTGCCGTAGAAACGGTCGGTGCCCCACCCGCCCCACAGGTTGTCGTTGCCGCTGCCGCCGTGAAGCGAGTCGTTTCCGTTTTCGCCGTACATGTAGTCGTTGCCTGATCCGCCGGACGCGTAGTCGTTGCCGTCGCCGCCGTAGATCGAGTCGTGTCCGTTCTGTCCGTAAAGTCGATCATTGCCGGAATCGCCCCTGATGCGATCGTTGCCGTCGCCGCCGTACAGCGAATCGTTCCAGCTCCCGCCGTTCAGTGTGTCGTGTCCTGTGCCGCCATAGATTCTGTCGTAGCCGCTGTCGCCGTTCATGTAGTCATGACCGCTGCCCCCTTGGATCAGGTCGTGTCCGGAGCCGCCATAGATGCGGTCATTCCCCGAGGAACCGTACAAGCTGTCGTTTCCGCTACCGCCGTAGATTCTGTCGTTGCGTCCATTTCCGACGATGTAGTCATTGCCTGAGTCGCCATACAATCTGTCATCGCCGGAACCACCGAAGATCGTGTCGTCGCCCGCTCCTCCGTAAACCAAATGATAGTGGTAGGCATTGCTCTGAAAGGAGTCG
This sequence comes from Planctomycetales bacterium, assembly GCA_028285345.1. Taxonomy (GTDB): domain Bacteria; phylum Planctomycetota; class Planctomycetia; order Planctomycetales; family Planctomycetaceae; genus Symmachiella. The sequence goes on along the minus strand of JANQPT010000044.1, from coordinate 150,659 downwards.
TCGCCATTTCCACCACGGAAGACGATGCGATTGAAAATGCTCCGACTGTATGTGCGGGTGATGCTCGATCCGTCCTCGCTGGTCATCGTGAACCTCATCTGCCCATTGTTCAGATCTTGGACGGCGACCGTGTCATTTCCATCGGTCCCGGTGATCACAACGTCGTTGTATGCCAGCAGATGATCTTGAAATTCGATGCTGCCAGCCATCAGACGGCGATCTTCCAGGTTTTCCATTTTCAACGAACGGGTGGTGGATTGTGACATTGTTCGGACCTTTAAGCTGGGTGGTTTTGGGCGGTTGGAGCAGAGCGATTTAGTATCGCTCTACTAAGAAATGCCCAGCCCGAGTCCCCATGAGCCACTTTTCTGGAAAATTTTCCAAAAAACCGTCGAATTTGCTGCCCCGATCGCAGCGGCCCATATCCATCTTCACAAACCATTTGTTCACAACACGTTAAGACACATGGCTTCCGACGCTGTCTCCCTTGGCAATGGCGACAAAGAATAAAAAGAACCGCCGACGCTCCTGCGTCGGCGGTTGAGGACGGGATTTCAAAGGTGTTCTACGCGGCCATTTGCCGTTTGCGCCGCCAGCCATAACCAGCCAGCGCCACACCGCCAAGAGCCAACAGTGCAAATGTGCTCGGCTCGGGAACGACGGCTCCGACATTGGTTCCGGTCAAGAACACGCCGGAATCAGACTCAAAGTCGACCACTGAATCGATTTCCAGTGCCGCGGTGTTGGTGAAATTGAAATCGAAACTCGAATCGAAGGTGCTCGGAATCGATCCGCCGACCGCCATCACGGCGACAATATCAAAGGAATTTGATCCAATGGCCAGCGGAATCGAACCTGTGATCGAATCGGTGAGGAACTCATCCAGACCGTCAACTGTCCCTGTGAGCGGGAATCCGTCGATGTTCTTCACTTCGCTAAACAGAGCATCGCCCAACTTTGTGGTCCAGTCGTTTGCGCTCCCCTGAGGTCCGACCGTGCCACCTTCAAACACATGAAAGGCGAATTGAATGAACGTCGTCCGAAACGTGTTCGATCCGAAGGTCTGTTCGACCGGAAATCCTGGGCTTCCGGTTTCCACGGTTCCGTCGATGGAGAACTCAAAATCCCAGGATGAAACGCCGCCGGTGGAATTGTTGAACGTAATCGTTTCGCCGTAAATCGGGTTGGCATTGGCATTTCCGCTGCCGCCGTTAACGAAGGCCCGCGCACGGAGTGCTCCGTTGCCCAAGTCGGCCTCCGAAAAGAACCCCTTCTGGCCATCATTGAATTGACTATTGGCGATCGTCGGAATCAGCGGATTCGGCGGCACTGATTGGAAGATCGGGTCGATCAATCCGGCCGGTTGGACGAATCCACGCGGTCGGATCCAACTCGCATCTGCGGCTGATGTCATCGACAGATGGACGACCGCGAGTAACGTGAAGAGTGAGAGAAAACGTAACCGAATCCAAATTGGACGCGCGTCGTTGCGTGCTGGTCGGTCACTGTTGTGAGAATGGATTGCCTCCCTCAGTTGATGCATCATGGTGCCCCTCTGCGAAGAATAAAGAAAATGGAATAATTGGAGTCTTCCAACAAAATGAGGCCCGCATGGTGCAAGTTACTACGCTAAAGTACTGCCTAACCAAAATCTAGGCAAAATCGGAAAAGTCGGTACAAACCCTAAACCATACATCTCCATTCAACCTGGGAATGCAGTGGACAAATGGCAGCTTCAGAATGCGGATCAGAGCGTTGGGAAATCAATCCTCCGAGGACCGGTTACTGAGTCACCTCGCACGCACCGCCTGCACGTTGACACCGCTGCCGATGATCAAATTGCGGCGATATGCCCAGCGGTAGAGTCGCCCCGACTTCTCCGGCGGCAGGACTCGAACGTCGGCAAATCCGGCCGCCTCGAACCAACTCCGTAGCTCGGCGACCGTGTGGTGCTGTTGATGCCGGGGAGCATACCAGTCAAACGTATCGCAAACGCGGTTTTCATAGACCGGGTGATTGCTGAAATTCACGAGTTTATTGAGCGTCTTGTTAACAACCGGCACTCCTCCCAGCCAGGCACCACGGCGGCACCAACGTTCGAGTTTCTCCAGCGGCATGTCGACCGTCCGGCGGCGCAGCAGGTTGTTTATCCATTCCTGCCACCACTGATTGCGGCGGTAGAGCCAAACGGCCAGGCGGCCACCCGGCTTCACAAATTGGGCGACCGCATCAAATACGGCCCGTGTGTCAGCGTCGTGGTGCATCACGCCAATCGAAAACACGAAATCAAACGACGCCGGCTCGAGCGGAAGTCGCTTCAAGTCCGCCTGCACAAAGTTGACCTGTGGTAAATGGCCGCACAATTGGGCCGCTTTCTCGACTGCGCTGCTATGGTCGGCGCCGATGACTGTCGCTCCCGCTTCGCCGGCAACTTTGCTGTACCGCCCGCCGCCGCAGCCGGCATCCAACACGCGTAAGCCGGACAACTCGGCCAAAGTAACTCCGGTCTTCGCCTCAAACGTGGCCCGGTCCTCGTCGTCGTGCGCGACGTCGTAGCGATTCCACTGCAGGCCGAAGCTGGCGAGGTGCTCGTCGCTCACGAATCGCGGAATGCCGTCGACTACGGGAAAAGTCCCGTCGGTCGAATCGTCGATCAGGACCTGCGCCGCAGCATCCCATCGCAGCGGCTCACCACGTTCTGGACTGCGCAATTGGGAAAGAAAGGCTGTATCCACGTGCTCGGTTTTCACCGTCCAGTTACGTTCCGCGGCGGCTGACGGAGATCTAGAAATCAAGCTCCATCAAGTCTTCGGCAATTTCGGTGGCGGGAAATATGCTTTGGGCCGTGGCCAAATCGACCGGATCGTCATCGGGACTCTGCGGGTCAAAATGCGTTAGCATCAGACGGCCGACCTGCGCATCGCGGGCCAATTGTGCGACCGCAGACGTATGACTGTGCCCGGTCTTGCCGCACCATTGTGCCATGCTGTCGGGGAAATTGCACTCGTGGATCAGGACGTCGACCCCTCGAATAAAATCGAGATGTGATGTTTCCACCGTCGTATCGGTGAGGTACGCCAATGATCGATCGGGCCAGACGATCTTGTATCCCAACGACTCGCCGGGGTGCTGGAGCGAAATGTGCGTCAGCATTCCACCCTCGGCAATGTCGTGTGAATCGTCAACGACATGAAACTCAAAATTCGGCGGAACGGGGAATAGTGCTTGCGAGAACAGGTGCGTGCGGACGGCGTCAAGATCTTGGGCGCGGCCGTAGAGATGCATGTTCTTGATCTGGCCATTGAGCAGCGGAACAATCAAGTACGTCAGGCCAACGATATGGTCCAAATGTGCGTGGGAGAGATAGACGTCCAGATCATCCGACTGCAACCGCGCCGGGACTCGAAAGAAACTGGTACCGGCATCAAACGCCAGTCCGATTTCGGGCAACAAGACACACGCGGTATGCCGCCGTTCCGTCGGATGGTATCCGCCTGTTCCCAAAAACTGCAGCCGCATGTCCTCGCCCCCTAGGCTGACCATTCGGAGGTCGCAAGCGATCAAGTCGGTAACGGCTGATCGCGATGGACGATCTGCAAGCGATTGCCCGCCGGATCGGAAAAGTAACAGATGCGGACCGTGCCGCCCTCAAAACTCAATTCGTCCTCCAAGGCCACGCCCTTGGCCTTGAGCTCCGCCGCGGCCGCGTCAAAGTCATCCACGAGAAACGCGAAATGGAATACGTCACTGAAATCGATTGGCTGTGCGCGTGGGCGGCGGCCGATCATCTCGATGCACATCCCCTTTTCGTCGGCGACAAAAATCGTCGGAGGTTGCTGCTCATTCCTAAAAACGACTTTCATGCCGAACGTTTCACAATACCAATCCGCCAGGGCGGCGGTATCTTCGGCGTAGATGGCGAAATGTTCCAGATGCATGGCAGGTTTGGTCCGTTTGTCGGTGTATAACGTATTTCCCCCGGCCGAGCCAAGGGCGGAAGTCGGCTCACAGTTTTCGTTCGCGAATCCAATCGGTATGGAAGGCCCCGTCCTTGTCGAGCCGTTGATACGTGTGCGCGCCGAAGTAATCGCGCTGGGCCTGCAACAGGTTTGCCGGCAGCCGGTCTCGGCGATAACCGTCGAAATAGGTCAGCGCCGCGGCGAATCCGGGAACGGGCAATCCCAGCTCAACGGCGGTGCCGACGACGTGCCGCCAACTCGGCTGCGCCTTGTGGACTGCCTCGGCGAAGAAATCGTCGAGCAACAGATTCTCCAACTTGGGGTTCTTATCGAACGCCGCTTTGATGTCCCCCAAGAACTTCGCCCGGATAATGCAGCCCCCCCGCCACAGCAGGGCGATGTCGCCGTTGTTCAACTCCCAGCCAAATTCATCAGCAGCCGCGTCGAGTTGCACATAGCCCTGCGCATAGCTGCAAATCTTTGAGGCATACAAGGCCTGCCGAACGTCTTCGATGAACTGATCGCGGTCGCCGTTGTATTTGGTGTCCGGCCCGTTAAGAACCTTCGATGCGCGGACGCGGGCCTCTTTCAACGCGGATAACGCGCGGGCGTAGACCGCTTCGGTGATCAGAGTCGTCGGCACGCCCAAATCGAGCGCATGCTGACTCATCCATTTGCCGGTCCCCTTCTGCCGCGCCGTATCGAGAATTTGATCGACGAGATACTCGCCGGTCTCCGCATCTTTGACGGTGAAGATGTCGCGGGTAATCTCGATGAGATAACTTTCCAATTCGCCGAGGTTCCACTGCTTGAAGACCTCGTGCAGTTCTTCGTTGGAAAGTCCAAGCGCTTCCTTCAGAATGAAATACGCTTCGCAGATGAGTTGCATGTCGCCGTATTCGATGCCGTTGTGCACCATCTTCACATAGTGCCCGGCACCGGCGGGGCCGACCCATTCGCAACACGGAATATCGGCGTCCGGTCCCACTTTGGCGGAGATCTTCTGAAAGAGCTCTTTGACGTGCGGCCAAGCGGCGGCGGTCCCGCCCGGCATAATACTCGGCCCCTTCAGTGCGCCTTCCTCGCCCCCCGAAACGCCCGTGCCGACATACAGAAAACCAGCCTCTTCGACGTCCTTGGTGCGGCGATTGGTGTCGGGGAAGTACGTGTTCCCGCCATCGATGATGACGTCACCGGGGGAGAGCAGCGTTTTGAGTTCGTCGATCAACGCGTCGACCGCCGGTCCCGCTTTGACCATCATCATCACTTGCCGCGGCGTCTTGAGCGACGCGACCAGTTCTTTCAACGAGTGAAACCCGTCAATATTCTTTCCGGCCGCCTCGCCGGCGACAAAATCGTCGACTTTGCTGGTCGTCCGATTGAAGACCGCAACGCGGTAGCCGCGGCTCTCCATGTTCAAGACCAGGTTCTGCCCCATCACCGCCAGGCCAACCAAACCGATATCACACTGCGTCATTTTGTTTGAAGTTCTTTCGCGTAGTTTTGGTGGGTGATTAACCACTGAGACACGAAGATTTGAAATACGAAATTCGAATATCGAAATCCGAAACAAATTCAAAGCACAAATGACCAAAACATGAAGTCGTTTTTGTCATTTGGATTTCTAATTTGGAATTTGTTTAGTATTTCGAATTTCGTGCTTCGGATTTTTCTCCGTGTCTCCGTGGTTTCAAGAATCTCACAATGTCGATCAACTCTTCCAGGGCGGTAGTTCCGGCAGGTACGTGTCGAATTCGGCGATTAGCGCCGCTTCGTATTCGCCGGCGTACTCGCCGCTCAGGAATTTGTCGCAGGCTTCGTTGAGGAACCGCTGCCAGCTTTGTTCTTCGGCGCCGGGATTGATGGGATAGAACAAGGCGCCGACCGCGCGGGCGGCATTCATGTCGCCCGGCGCGTCGCCGATCATCAGCACGTGGTCGTCCGCATAGCCGTGAGAGGCGGCCTGGCCCAGCGTCTCCTTTTTGCTGCCCGCCTCTTGGCCGCAGATTGCGGCGACGTACTTCGCGATGTCATGTTCTTCCCATTCCTTGGTCAGCGCTTTGTTCGGCGTCGCGGAACAAACGATCATATCGGCCACGCTGCTCAGTTTCTCCAGGCTCTCCCGCACATACGGAAACGGCGGGACGCCATGCACAATTTCATCGACGGTGGCATTGACCGCTTCGGACCAAGCCAGCGCCTGCACCAGTTCCGGTGTGCCGCTCGCTTCGACTTCCTTCTTCAAGGCGGGATTCCCCAGCTTGTCTTCGCGGTCGATCCAGCTACGGATCTCGGCAAGCTGCGGCACGTCGACGTTCCGCCGCTGCACTTCCGGGCGTTCCCGCAACAGATCGACCGTGTGAATCAGTGCCGGAAAGCGGTTGATGCCCCGCCATTTGGAATAGAGGTTCACAAATTCCGCCGCCTCGCGAGCGTATTTGGAGACGGCCGCCAAGTTGAAATACTTGACGGTATTCGGAATGAAGCATTCCTTGTGCTTGACTTCCATCGAGTCAAACGCGCAGCCGTCGGAATCGATGCCGATCAAAAAGTCGTGCTTCTTCTCAAAGTCGTGATCCAATGGATTGTCCGACACCGTCACTATTCTCCCTCTGATCTGCCGTAGGTCATGCTGTGCATGACAAGACTCGGTATTGTAATCGTCTGATATGGCCGCATCTTGAGTGCCACTGGTTTTGCCTGAGTGGATTCATATTTCCGGAACCCTCAAGAGGCACAGGTGGAGCAAGCGGCACCTAAATTTCTAGTCTTGTCCCATCACGAGTCTCGACGCTTGCTTTCCAACGCAAGCACGAAATTTGCGTGCTCGGGATCACTGATCCCTTGATGGAGTGTTTGCAGCAGTTGACTCCAATTTGAAGTGAGCAGTGCCTTTGCATCTAACGACAAACCAGGAAAGGCCAAGCTCTTCATCAAACCATCCACTCCCGCGGGACGTACGTGATAGGTTCCGTCCTGCAACACATGCCAGAGGACCTCTTGGTCAAAGGTCTTCCAAACGAGGTACTCACAGACGCCGTTGCGCCGATAGGCGTTCAGCTTGTCATGAAGGTCATAGCTTGCGCTGGAAGCGGCGATCTCCACAACAAGCTCGGGCGGACCTTCAACAAAACCATCCGTGCTCGTCTGCGATTGACCTCCATATTCCGGAAGAATCCGCAGCATCGCATCGGGTTGAACTTCGTTATCAGCGTCCAATCGGAGCGTCGTGTTGTCACAGAGTTGTATCCCCGGTGTTGACGCCTGGTAAGCGAACAACCAGCCGATGATCGCCGAGTGCGGTTGGCCGTGCTGCACATGAACGGGCGCTTGCATGTGAACGATCCCTTCCACAAGTTCGGCATTGGCGCCGGGCGGCATCCTCTCATACCGATTCTCGAATTCCGGCCGCGTCAAACGATCTCCGTTTTCCAATGGCGGGATGGCGCGTGCCGGAGCGGAAGCCGTCGTCGCCGTTGTCAATGTCCCGGACATCTGATCCCTCGCACTTGAATGTGACTTTGTCTGCGCCGCTAATCATTAGCCTACTCGATGGAGGGCCGATTGATAAAGGATGATATCGCTTCAGGAAGTGCTCACGACGACCGATCCGCCTGCGGAACATATTTGCGCAACTTCTGATCAGCAAACAACGCCTCCAATTGGGCCAACCGCAGCCGGCCGCGATTCATGGGGATGCTGACCCAATCTTCGCCAACGAGCGGTTGCGCGTAATTGACGAAATCGTCGGTGACGTCGATGCCGTCGGGCGAAATCCAGGAATCAAGAAACTCCCGTTCGCTGTTGGCGACCTCGGGCAGCGGAACTTGATCGTAGTGCACGCCGTATTCCGGGCTGTCGTTTCTCAAGATGGTGGCCATGAAACCGCTCTGCCCCTCAGCCGCCAACTGCGCCGCTTTTTGGCCGACCTTGTACGCCTCCTCCAAGTCGACCGTTGACGCATAGATCATGTTGTGCCGCTGGTCGGTCCCTGGGACGTTGCAGCGGGCGGAGCCTTTGACTGCCAACCCCCGTTGGTTGAGGGCGTTAACAATCATCTGCGCGACAGTGATTTCGCTGGAACTGAATTGCGTATGTCCGAAGGAATCCTTGCGCTCTCCCAGGTCGCCGATCTTGAGGCCTTCACTCACGACGACGATCGCGCGGCCCTCTTTCCGCAGCAGATCGTTGACCTGATCGTGAATCTGCTCGATCGTCGTTTCGCGCTCGGCGAGGTAGATTTGCAGCGGCAATTTCCGCTCAGGATCCGCGAGCCGCGCGGCGGCCGGGATGAAGCCGATTCGCCGGCCCATTGCCTGCAGAACCAATACCGGGTCGGCGGGTGAACTGCCGGCGTTCTCTTCGTTGGCGAACTGCACCATATGTGACCAGTACCGCGCCACACTGCCGTATCCGGGAGTGTGGTCGATCAGCTTGAACTCACTGTCGCCGACGTCGTTGTCGATCGTTTTGGGGACGCCGACGCCGACAAGGTCGATTCCGCGATCGTGCGCCAGTTGGGCGACCTTGTTGGCGGTGTCCATCGAGTCGTTTCCGCCGATGTAGCAGAAGTAGCCGACGTTGTGTGCCTGGAATACTTCGAGAATGCGATCGAAGTCCTCGAGCTGATGATCGCGGAGTTTGTAGCGGCACGTGCCGATCGATCCTGCGGCGGGGGTAATCCGCAACCGGGCGATTTCCTCCGGATCTTGCGAAGAGAGGTCGATCAACTCCTCTTTGAGGACCCCTTCGATGCCGTGCCAGCCGCCGTAGATGGTGCCGATACTGTCATAGCCCCGGGCCGCTTCGACGAGGCCGCGGAGGCTGTTGTTGATGACGGGTGACGGCCCCCCCGACTGGGCGACCACGAGATTCTTAGGTGAAGCAGACATTGAGCGTATCGGTGCACAAACAGACTCTAAGCGGATTACCAAGCCTCGGCAGGCGAGTGAGACCCGATATTCGCATTTCTGCAGCGGAGTGCAAGGGACCGGGCTGCGATTCGCGTGAATTTGCCGCACCAGCAGACGTTTTGCCGACTTCCCAGCCTACCGGCTGCGGTTTCTCTGTCGCCTGCATACAGAATCCTGGCTTCGGCTAGCTGTGGATGGCTACGGATCCGCCGCACTTACGGTCACCTGGTGGCCCTCACGCACGGCTTGGGCGCCGATTGGTGCGAAGATCGCGTTCAGATACTTGTCGAGAGTCACAGTCTTCACATCAATGTCGACTTTCTGCTCCAGATCGACGCCGCCCCGTTTCAGTTCTTCTCGGTCGTAGATGAAGTGCAATTTGTACCGTTTTTCCAGATCCCGAATGAGCGAAATGGCAGGCACCCCCACGACGCGCAGCGAGAGCCTGACGATTTCCAATCCCCCTGGCTGATTGGCGACCCTCTTTTTGAATTTCGGCCGCAGCAATGCTTCGACCGCCTCATGTTGTTCCTTTGTGCCGGCAAACTCGATCTTTCCCGCCTCCAGACGCACGTCGAGCTCAGGAAACGCTTTCTGAACTTGCCGGAACGCTTGAATCGGCGATTGGCGGTTGGGGCGATGCGAATCTGTGATGAGAACCTCGTCGGGAACCGGCACGATTTCAATTGCCGTCGCGGCATCGCGCCACTGGAACGTCAAATCAAATTGAATCAGGATCAATGAAAGTGCGGCAGCCGCGTCTTCGGCGAGAAAGGTCCCACCCGTCCACAAGTCGTGCGGAACGCGTTCCAATCCATCGATCCGTAGCCCCGCTTTTGCCGCGACCACACCCAGCAAATCCACCGGACGGTCTAAGTCCTGCCAGTGCACAATCTGTTGTCGCCGAAGCAGCCTCTGCCGGTCGCGAGCGAGGTTCGTCATCCGGGACAGCTCGTCTCGCCGAAGGGCGATCAACGTCCGCAGTTTGTCGGCCGGCGCCTGCGGACCAAGATAGATGGTGCTGCCGACGATGACGCTCCGCCCCTCCGCGCTCCGGGCGATCTTCTCTAAGACAACCCTGGCCGTATCCTGTGTGGAGTTCACTTGGATCTGCCGATCAGGATTCAGCCGTCGATCGCGAACCATGGCAAAACCTTGTTGAGTCACGATTCGCGCAATCACGTCGCGAAGGGTGGCATTCGACCAGCGCACCGACATCCGTCCGTTGATCTCTTGCTGAAATTTGCCGCCGTCGATCAACTTCGGTTGCGGACGCTCCTGCTGTACGCTGAAGTCGGGGAATACCGGAACAGTTGATAGAATAAGCACCATCGGAAGGGCTGACATTCAGGCTCCTCGCCGCGCAAGCGGAGAACAGGACTTGATTCCCGTAACGGTGCGCGCCACACTTAATTGAGACCAGGGAGCGGGATGATCCATCACGCTCACGAGATTTTAGCATGATCAACGGTCGAAGGGCCATGCGAATGAGTCCGCGACCCGCCACGTGAGGGTCTCCCGGGGGACCACACCTCACCGAGGACTTCTGCGTATGCTCACGACGCACGCCGTCGGGATCGACTTGGGGACAACCTACTCCTGCATCGCCTATCTGAACGAACACGGCGAACCGACCTCGATCCCCAATGAAGAAGGCGAAATCACCACCCCGTCGGTGGTGTTGTTTGACGAGGAAGGACCGATCGTCGGCAAAGAGGCGCTCCGCAACGCCATCGCTTCTCCCGAACTGGTGGTGATGAACTCCAAACGGCACTTGGGAGCCACAAAAAAACAGTGGCAAATCCGCGGGCGGGTCTATCGTCCCACTGATATTGCCGCTCTGATTCTGCACAAACTCCTGCGGGATGCGGAAGAGCAAATCGGTCAAGTGGAACGCGCCGTGATCACGGTCCCGGCCCAATTCAGCGACGCCCAGCGCCGCGCAACCATTAAGGCGGGACTGAAAGCGGGTCTCAAGCACGTCGACATCATCAATGAACCGGTGGCGGCGTCACTCTGCTACGTCCTGGGCAGCGAGGGACTCTGGTTTTCCGAATTGGCCAAATCTCAGCGGATCTTGGTCTATGATCTGGGCGGCGGCACCTTCGACCTCTCGCTGGTGAACTATGAAAAAAACCAAGTCAGCGTAATCGCCTCGACCGGCGACCTCAAATTGGGCGGCATCGACTTTAACCGGGTATTGGCCAACCACGTCCGCAAGCAATTTCATAGCGAACTCGGACTGGATGTCGCAAAGGACCTCCAAAGCTTGCAGTATCTGGCCATGGAAGTCGAACAGGCCAAACGCAGCCTTTCGGCGCGCGAACGGGCGGCACTCAGTTGCACGCACTCCGGGAAACGAAAAACCTATCAAGTTACCCGTAAACAGTTCGAAACCTTGACGGCGGACCTGCTCAAACGAACGCAGGACATCACGGTCAAACTGCTCAAGAAAATGGACATGGGTTGGGCACATGTCGACGTGGTGCTGACCGCCGGGGGCGCGTCGCGGATGCCTATGGTGCGGGACATGCTCAAGAACATGAGCGGCTGGACGCTGAATACGTCGCTCTCCCCCGACCAATCGATCGCTCACGGCGCGACGTATTACGCGGGCATGCTGCTCAGCAACAGCGAATTTGTGCACTCGATCCGCAACGACGTCGTGGTGGACCGACTCTCGGAGTTTCGGCAGCAAAGCGTGAACGCCCGCGCCCTGGGGATTCTGGTGCGCGATCCGGTCACCGGTTATCGTTTTCCGCACTATATCCTGCCGCCCAATACCCCGCTGCCGGCGGCCGTCAAACATGTTTACGGCACCGTCCAGCACGACCAGCGGCGGGCCCATTTGCAAGTCATCGAATCGGGCACCGCCGAATCGCAGGACTTTGTGCTGGTGGGAGAATGCAAGATCGAGGACTTGCCCCGCGAACTGCCGCCCAACTCGGAGATTGAGGTCACGATTCGCTACGACGCCAGTGCCCGCGTGCACGTCTCCGCGAAAGAACTCAGCAGCGGCAAACAGGCGACGGTCGAAATCGATCGGGAAGTGACGGAGCCGGCAACCGCTCCGGAGTCGAGGCCGCCGAGCGATGACAGCGAGGAGACCAGTCCTCCCCCCAATCCGGCGCCCGCAGCGACTCGCAAAACCACCGACGACGCCGGCGAGCAAGAGTTTTACAGTTTCTTTGAAAAAGGAACCGAGTAGCTCAATCGTCTTCTGAGCGGCTCGAATAGCTCACGCATGCGAATCGACCGGATTGAACTGTATCACGTGGCAATGCCGCTGATTTATCCTTGGCGGACCGCCTATGGAGAAGACGCGGAAATTAATTCCGTTCTCTGTCGGCTTGTGAGCGGATCCGTTGACGCCTGGGGCGAAAGCACGCCGTTTGCCGCGCCTTGCTACAGTCCGGAATGGTCGGCGGGAATCTTCGCGTTGGCCCTCGACTGGCTAGGCCCTGCCCTGCTCGGTCAAAACCTCGAGAGCGGGGCCGAACTTCAACAGCGACTGAGCATCTACAAAGGCAATCCGTTCGCCAAAGCGATGTTCGACAATGCCTGGTGGAGCCTGCAAAGCAAACTCACCAACACGGCATTGCATGAATTGCTGGGGGCGACCCGCGGAGAAGTTCCCGTCGGGGCCGACTTTGGTGTGATGGACAGTGTCGACGATCTGCGCGCCGGGATCGGCGAGGCCGTTGAGGCAAACTTTCCGCGCGTGAAACTCAAATTCCGCCCCGGCTGGGATCTTGACGTGCTCCGCGCGGTCCGCCGCGAATTCCCCACACAGACGTTTCACATCGACTGTAACAGCGGCTATCGCCTGCGGGACCTGCCTCTGTTTCAACAAGTCGATGAATTCGAACTGGCGATGATCGAGCAACCGCTGCAGCACGACGACGTGATCGATCATGCGGAGTTGCAGCGACAGATCCAGACTCCGGTCTGCCTGGACGAGAGCGCTACGAACCTGCGAACCGTCGAGCAAGCATTGGCGCTGGGAAGTTGCCGTTACGTCAACATCAAACCGGGCCGCGTGGGCGGGCTGACGAATGCGGTCGCGATCCACAACGCATGCCGCGACGCGGGAATTCCCTGCTGGGTGGGCGGGATGTTGGAAAGCGCCACCGGTGCCGCTCACTGTGTGGCACTCGCGATGCTGGAAAATTTCACCTATCCGGCCGACATTTTTCCATCCCGCCGTTTTTATCGAGAGGATCTCTCCGACCCGCCATTGGAATTGAGTTTACTGGCTGACGGCACACCCGCTGTGACGGCATTTTCAAGTCTCCCGGAGCCGGATGCGAATCACCTGCAGCAGAATCTGCTGGAAAGCGCCGTGCTTAAGTAGTCGTCCAGCGATCGTGAAGCTGCAGACGTCATTTTCCACCGAAGCGCAAAAACAGGGGAGCCAGCTGGCCGGCCCCCCTGTCTCTAGATGTTATCCGCGCCGAACGGCTGCGGAAAGAACCGCCGTTGCGGCTACTTATCTTTATCCTTGTCCCCGCCTTTGTCCTTATCCTTGTCTCCGCCTTTGTCCTTGTCATTGCTTGCGGCGGCTTTACTCTTGTCTTTGTCTTTGCCTTTGCCTTTATCGGCATCGCCACCGCCGCAACCGACTTGTGCGAAGCTTAATCCCAAAACAGCCATCAGAACGAGCAAATGCTTCATCGAGTCTCTCCTTGAAGTCATTCCAAGTCATCAAAACAATCGATTGTCAGCGCGTCACACACAAGTGATTCGCCGGCCCGAGAACATCACGAGCATGATTGATAAAACGTGTGGTGAATCAGCCCTGCATTGAGTCTGTATCGTCTGCGTCGCACGGCTGGCAGTTATTGCTCATCGCCGGGTTCGTATTGTCCCGGGGGAGCGTTCTCTTCGGTGGGTTTCTCAGTGGATTTCTTCGGTGTGGAATTCGTGGAGTTTTTCTTGGCAGGTTGTGTGCCGTCGTCGGCACCACAGCCGATCATTGCTGAACTCAGCAGGGCAATGACCAACCATGACGTCAAAGTTTTCCTCATCCGTCACTCTCCAGCGTCAAGCTCGCTGTTTGAGTTCAGCGAACTTCACGTGCTTGTGTGATGCGCACCCCGGATCGATTATTCCCACAGAATCCAAAATTTTCAAGAAACACGTAAACTTCTATCCCCGGCGAGCGAATTCTCCCTTGGCGAGCGACTCCTCCTGTGGATCGTTGCGCCGTCACGATCGAGTTCTCCGGTCGGAAAATCGGACAGTGGGGATGGTTTTCCCCAACCGGGGACCCTACTCTGGTAGATGCAATGCCAGCGGCGAATCGCGAAATTGGTACTCAACCCGGTTTTGTCCGCTGCTGACTTGAACGGGAGCGATTCACAAAATCCGAGAATCGCGGGAAAATACGGGAATATATCGTCAGTATTCGGGATCAATACAGCTAGAGATCGCCATGTCGAACGCAGAGTGCGCGCCCAGACTGCAGGAACTGGTAAGGCTGCATCACGCCTTGCTGTACCGGTACGCCTATCGGCTGACTGGTTCGGCGGCGGATGCCGAGGACTTGACGCAACAGACTTACTTGCTGGCTTGCCGAAAACTGGACCAATTGCGGGACGACCGGCGCGCCAAAGGGTGGTTGTGCGTCATTTTGCGAAACTGTTATTTGAAAAAACTGCGTGACGATCAGGCCGCCCTGCCGTTGGGCGATGCATTGGAATCAGTGCCGGCCCCCCATTGCATCGACAGCGACGCCTGTGGAGTTGATTCGGATCAACTGCAGGCGGCGTTGGCGGAATTACCTGAGGAATTTCGTTCGCCGTTGATTCTGTTTTATTTTGAAGAGTTCAGCTACCAGGAGATTGCGGAACAGTTGGAGGTTCCCATTGGGACGATTATGAGCCGGCTCTCCCGGGCCAAAACTCGTCTCAAACAGGCTCTCCAAGAGCAACTTTCAGCCGGCCACGCGGGAAAGCCGGCGACATCCGGATTATAGGTGACTGCCAAATCTCGTTGGAAACCAGTTGTAGTAACAGTCGCATGAAGCGATGAAGTGAGGCAAAGGATGGATTGCAACCAGGCACGCGAACATTTGGAACGAATTTCACTCGACGTTGCGGATCAGGCCGATCCGGAATATTCGGCCGCCGCTGCGCATGCTCAGAGTTGCAACTCGTGTCGTCGGCAATTGGAAGACATTGCCGCTCAGGACCTGGCAATCGGCGAAATCGTCCGCGACGTTCCGCTTCCCAGCGGGCTTGAAACGCGTCTGCTGCAAGCTGTAGAGCGTGAAGTCGCCTCCACGTCGCCGCTGCCGGCAGAGCGTCAATCCTCGCCGACGTCGCGACGCCGCTTTTTCACGCGTCGATTGCCACTCGCCATGGCCTGTGTCGCTTTCGCGGCCGCCGGCTTTTGGGTCTGGCAACTCAACTCGAAGACCGAACTGGATGATTTGATCGCACTGTCGGTGAAATCGATCTCTGCCGAAGCGGACGGTCTGTTGTTTCAAGGCCAGTACGATCCTCTCGATCAGTTCCCCCCGCTGAGATTCCCGTCCGACATCGAGTTGCAGGACTTCCGCAGGCTTTCCGGCACGGATCGCAGTTGCGAGGCGGCAGTCCTCAGGTTCTCGTTTGTCGACCGCCAGAATCGGAGAATCTTAGGAGCATTGGTGATGGCACCCGTGGAGAGCATTGTACAGCCTCCCACCGCGTCGAGCATGGCCGGTGCGGTCGTCGAGTATCGTGAGAACGGTGTGCATTCCAAATCATGGCAGGCGGGAGGCTTCGTCTACGTCTGTGTGATCGATGGAGGCGAAGACTCGCTCCTGGAATTGCAGCACGGGTCCGGCCAAGATTGGCTGTAGTTGCTTTGACGGGTGCCGATCGGGCGGATTGGTCGTGAACCGGTGCCGATAACCGGACCTGCCGGAGTCTGTCCTCCAAATTGGGTGGCCCGCGCACTTAATGTGTCGACCGAGCAATCGCCCGCCGTCGGCGGCCGCGTTCGCGGCTACATTCAAACGAATCATGCTCCATCCAGGAAATTTGCCTTAATCCTTCCGATCGGCACAACCGATACAGGATATCAATGTGAGACTCGTCTCATATGATATCTGCAAGTCCATCTTGGAACCGTGCTGCGGCGCCGCGCGTCGCGATTCATGAACCGTACACTCCCCGCCGGTCGGAGAGTCGCCCGAAGGAATTGATCATGCAAAAAGCCATTTTCGCATTAGGGGCCGCTGCCGTCCTCCTCGTAGCGGGTCGCGTCCACGCCCAAGATCACAGCTACGAATCCCACCAAAAAGCTGCTGATCAACGCGTGCGGAGAATGGAAACCAGCGAGATCCCCTCGCCGCAGTTTCTGTTGTATCAGCGCGCCGCCCGCAAGGCGGAAGCCCGCGCCACGCGCATGGAAGCCCGAAAGTGGCACGGCATTTCGCCGCTTCGTCCGACCGTACGAGGAAATGGAGTCCTAGACAGCTTTACTCCGCTGCCGCTGTTCTACTCGGCCCACTATTACTGGCCGGGTGGCTACGCCTACTAAGAAGGTCTGCCGATCAGACTCGAACAACCGCAAAGCGCAATGCCCGGATGTCCCAAGACAGCCGGGCATGTTTTTTTGGGCATCGGTGCGGGGACCGGTTACATGATCGAACGGATTTTCGTCAGAAACTCCGCATTGGACGGGAAGCGCTCCAAGGTGCGGATCAATTGTTCCATCGCCTCGACCGGTTCCAACGAGACCAATGAGCGCCGCAGTAACGTCACCCCTTCCAGATTCTCCTCCGAAAGAATCATTTCCTCACGCCGGGTTCCCGACAAGGTGATATCGATGGCAGGCCAGATGCGGCGGTCGGCCAGTTTGCGGTTGAGCACCATTTCCATGTTGCCCGTCCCTTTGAACTCTTGAAAGATCACTTCGTCCATGCGGCTGCCGGTTTCGATCAGCGCGGTGCCGACAACGGTCAACGAGCCGCCTTCATCAAAACAGCGCGCCGTGCCGAACATCTTTTTAGGAATGTCGAGCGCCTTGACATCGAGTCCGCCCGTCATGGTGCGACCGGTGTTGCCGCCCCATTTGTTGAACGCCCGTGCGGTCCGCGTGATGCTGTCCAGCAAGATGAACACGTCTTTGCCCGATTCCGCGAGTCGTTTTCCGCGCTCGATAATCAACTGACTAATGCGGACATGGCTTTCCACGTCGCGGTCCATCGAGGAGGCGATCACCTCTCCGTGGACCTGCCGCCGCATCTCCGTGACTTCCTCGGGCCGCTCATCGATCAGCAGCACGATCAGCGTGATTTCCGGATGATTCGTGCTGACGGAATTGGCGATTTGCTGCAAGAGCATCGTCTTGCCGGTACGCGGCGGCGCGACGATCAGCGCCCGCTGGCCTTTGGCGATCGGCGTCAACAAGTCCATCACCCGCATCGTGAGCGGCTTGGCGCCGACTTCGAGCTGAATTTGCTCGTTCGGATTGACGGCGGTCAGGTCATCGAACTTCTTGACCTGCTGAAATTCCTCGAGCGTCATTCCATCAATCGATTCGATCGACTTTAGCCGCGGACCCTGTCCCCGCGACCCGGGACCGACTCCGCCGGTCACCATAATTCCCTCGCGGAGTCCGTGCTTGTCGATTAAGGAACTCGGCACGAAGGCGTCGGAACTTTCCGACGCGTAATTGTTTTCCGGTGCGCGAATGAAACCGTACCCCTTGGGATGCAGTTCCAACACACCGGTCACCGATCCGGTGATCACGTTGTCGTCCGCACCTCCACCGCCTCCATTCTTTTTGCGTCTGCCCCGCGTACGACGATTGTTCGATTTCGAATTACGGTTCGATGACCGTTCATTCTTCGGGGCACCGGCTTCGTCTCCACCCTTGCGGCGGCGGCGGCGGCGTTTGCGGCGGCGACCGCCCGAATCGGACTCCTCAGCCGCGCCCTCGCCTCCCCCCGAGTCCGTTTCCACATCGGCGTCCGCATCATTCGACAGTTCGGCAGAGTCCGAGTGTTCCGCAGCCGCTTCGGGCGCCTCGGCGATCTGTGTGGTTGTTTCCGAGGCGGCATCAGCCGGTTCTTTTTCAGCGGCCGCTTTTTTGCGACGCCGCGTCCGCTTTTTGGGAGTGTCGGTTCCACTGTCGGTCGAACTGGAATTCTTCGCTGCCATGAACTCAATTCCGTTGCTGAGAAACACTTCAATAAAGCCGTTCCCTTCCACCACTGAGAGGTCCACGGGGAGAGTTGCCCCGCTGCCCAAGACTCAAACCGTCAATTCTTGCGGTGGAAGAGGTCTACAGGTGCGACATCGTCATCGTGTCACGCACCAAGTTGATTCTGAGAGCTGCTTTTTACGATTTACTTGTTCTGGATTCAAACACTCTGGCACGTCGGGAAAACAGATCGCTGCCGGTGTCCGGCACGAGCGCAAATGGTGCTGAAATTCCTATTCTGTCACGAACTGGTTTTCAAGTCGTGCGACACCGGCTCCCAGACCGTCAGGTCTGACGGAGCGCTCGATTGTACGACAAACGTTGAGCGCGGAACTCGCACCGTGGCTCCTGCGGAAGTCTTCGCAAGAGAGTACGAACTCCTGTTGATTCGGTCTTTCTGGCGCGCTCGGCAGCCGGTTAATTCTTGCTTGAAGCACCAAGCGTCTTAACCAACAGCTGCATCATGATTCCCGATTGAGAGTCAATTCCGGACAGATCTCCCCAGTCCTCAGCGAGTCTCACTTGACGGACGTCGACAGGAAGTTCGTATCCCCCGCACCCAAAAAATGTTCTGCCAACAGGTTTCCAAGACCCTTTCAGGACTGCCCGACACTGCTGATATCAGTGAGGCGAAACAGGCATCTCGCGGGTTGAGAACCAGTTTTCACGAACCGTGAACGGCCTATACACGTCCTGCTGATGTCTGATTTGACTGTTCTGAGGAGACTTTTGACGCCACAAGGGAGGCACGATCAAAAGTCCGACACCGGCACACGACGTCTGGCTGCTGAGTCACACGGATTTGCCCGGACACGCATCACTTCGCAGGCAATCCCTCGAATACTTGCCACAATCTTCAGCAGACCAGCGGCGACATCAAAATGGGACTGTGAATAGCCATCCAAGACTGCACTTGCGGACTGCCGTGTGATTCCTCATCGAGATCCGGAGCCAACGCTCACTCGGGGAAACACAAGCTCTTTTGACAGCCTTCCTCATCACTCGTGCCGCGGATTTTCTTGACATCACGGCACTGCTCATGAGAAGTACAAGAGCAGATAATCTCCACATATCATAGCTTCCTGCCGTCCCATGTCAATTCAAGTCCGCGCAATTCCGACGAAATGGAATTTTTCGGTTTTTCCGGCAATTGACGCGCGGCCCGCCCACCGGGACCTACCCCTGAATTCCGGCTTGGCCGAATTCGTCGAAAGATGTTGTACAGTCGGGAGATGACGACGCAGCCATCGTACGCACTCAGCTGCGGCGGCGGCGGATCTCTTCTCGAAGCACGTGCCGTGTGCGGCTGAATCGGCGCGGGTCTTGCTTAAATCGAGCTCGCGTCTCGCTGCTGCGAAACAGGTACAACTCGCCGTCATAGAATGCCCCAAAACTGGTGCTGCCCGGAACGGCTTGGTCAACTTCAGATAGAACGACCGGATCGCATCCCAGCAATCGCGGTGCATAGCGACTTGGTTCTTTGCGAAATTGCGCGAGCTCTGCTGAACTCGACATGAAGTACTTCTGCCCTTTGTAACTCATCGCATACTCGGCGCGACCACGTTTCCATTCCCGCGACGACCACAACGTCACCGGACAGAAACCGTCCAGGCTGACGTCAACCAGGGGCTCTTGTGCTCTGGTGGAAGCGTCGTCCTCGTCAGAAGGGTGATACGATTCGTCGACTTTGGCGAGCACGTCGCCAGCCGGCTCAGGCCGCTGTTTGAGCTTCGGCTCTGTTTGGGGAGCAGGCTGCTTGTCTGCCACGGTGCGCCGCGTGCGAGTGAACTTCGCCGAAACCCGTGAAACCATATTGAAGTAGTTTCCGGCTGATTGGCTGCCGGCAACACGGTGCACAACTTTTCCTTGAGGAGTGACAAAGATGTCACTCGGCAGCGACTGCACATTCAACCGGCGAGTCAATTCCGGATGACGGTCGGAATCGATCTTGACCGCGATCACGTCCGCGCCCAAATACCGACCTAGCTGCGGCGACGAGAGGACGTCTCGTTCCATCTGCCGGCACGGCCCGCACCAGGAGGCGTGAAAGTGTAACAGCAGCAACTTATTGTCGCGGAGAGCTTCCGCCTTCGCTCGTTGATAGTCGGACCGCCAAACGCCCGCAGCGCGAATCGTTGAGGTTGCGGCAACGGAGAACAAACAAGTCAGACCAGCCACCACAACTGCACGTGCAGGCCGGAATCGGCAGTTCTGAGCCATAGCGTCGCTTCCCTTCACATCCGACATCGAAAGCGGCCGAGAGCGAAATCGGCCACGGCGGAGCACGGTACGGCGATGAAACCTTAGCCACGGCGCTCGCGCCCTATTTCAACTATCGGTTGCCGGGAAGGCTGGGATTGTATTTAGCGGCACACTTCTCGAATCAAGATCGCCGACGCTCGCCGATCGGTCCGATCATAAGGCCAAATCCGCACGCAGAACTTGCCTAGTCGGCACAACCGGCACAATGCGGTTCCGTAAACCCGCAGCGCAGGAACCTGCATTGAGATGGCCGAGAGTTCACCGGTATTGCTGAAATCGCCGGTTTACCAATGAATGACCTGCCCGGCGGTGTCGCTTTGATGCTCAGCGGGAGTTGACCGTGAATGCTCGGTCAGTTCACGCGACACGAATTCGTCCCCGCGACGTCCCGCCGCAACTAGGAACGCACCGAGGAGGCTGTGGCCGGTTTCGGTCAGAATGGATTCGGGATGGAATTGCAGACCAAACACGGCGTCCGTCGCGTGTTCGAGTGCCATCACGGTCCCGTCGGACGTACGCGCCGTGACGCGAAGCTCGTCCGGCAGTGATTGCTCGTCCACAATCAGCGAATGATACCGGGTCGCCGTGAGCGGATTCGGCAATCCGGCGAACAGCGACGTCCCATCATGAAAAACCGCGGACGTTCTGCCGTGCACCGGAGTACGAGCACGGATGATCTCGCCGCCGAACGCCTCTGCAATCGCCTGGTGCCCCAGACAAACGCCGAGCAGCGGAATTTCACGGGCGAATTCCTGCACGGCAGAGATGCAAATGCCGGCCTGCGTCGGCGTGCCTGGACCGGGTGAGAGCACGATCGCCTCCGGTGCAAGCCGCCGGATATCCTCCAGTGAAACGGCATCATTACGGCGCACGATCGTCTCGCAGCCCAACTCACCGAAATACCGCGAGAGGTTGTGCACAAAGCTGTCGTAGTTGTCGATGAGCAGTATCATTTGCGAGTTGATATTGGGCGAAACAAGACCGACAACTTAATCTCCCCGGCCGGCACCATCGAGCGCCGTGAGCATTCCAGCCGCCTTATGCCATGTCTCGTCATATTCCGCTTGCGGTGACGACTGGGCGACGATCCCCCCGCCCACAGAACATTGGACCCAGCCGTGACGGACTGAAAAAGTGCGGATGAGGATGTTGCTGTCCATCGCCCCGTCAAAACCGATGTAGAACATGCTCCCACAATAAGGTCCCCGCGCCGTTCGTTCCAGTTCGCTGATAATTTCCATCGCCCGCACTTTCGGAGCCCCGGTGATTGAGCCGCCCGGAAACACCGCGGCCAGCAGGTCCCAGCCGTTGAATTCATCGCGCAGTCGTCCGCGTATTTCAGACACCAGATGCTGCACGGTTTCGTACGTTTCCACCTGACACAATGCGGGCACATGAATCGACCCTGCGTCGCAAACGCGTGACAAATCGTTGCGGAGCAGATCGACGATCATCACGTTCTCCGCCTGGTCCTTCTCACTTTCGCGGAGCTCGTCGCGGGTGTAGAGATCGGCTTCGGGCAGCGATTGTCGGCGGCGCGTCCCCTTGATCGGCCGCGTGGAGACTTCACCGCCAGTGATCTGCACAAACCGTTCCGGCGAGGCGCTCACCACCGCCCAATCATCATGCGCAAAATAGGCCGCGAACGGCGCCGGGTTACAATCCCGCAGACGGCCGTACAGTTCGACGGGATGCGTCGTGAGCGGATGCAACAGCCGCTGCGACAGGTTGACCTGAAAGGCCTCTCCGGCATAGATGTACTCAACGGCACGGGCCACCGCGCCGAGATACTGTTCCCGCGAAAAGTTACTCAACAAGAGCGGGTGATTGGGGACCTCGCACTGATTAGCGAATTGGCCGTCGTGCGGAGTGTCGCTTGACGTTTTTGCAAAGTGTTCCCGTGAGCGAAACTGAGCGAGCCGGTCTTTGACCCAACTCAATCGCTTCGCGGCCCGCTCGCGGCGCGAATCACGCGACGTCTCTGGAAACCCTTGCGAAATGATCCAGGCCCGCTGTTGCTGGTGATCCCAGGCGATCACCCAGTCGTAGATCCCCACGGCCAGAGCGGGAAATCCAAATTCATCCTGCTCCGGCGACGGCAGCCGCTCCCAACAACCTCCCAATTCATAAGACAGCAGACCCGCTGCCCCACCCTGAAACGGAGGCAGTTCCGGCACAGTCTCCGCGGTCCATTCAGCAAGCTGTTCCGCTAAAGCGGCAAATGGGCGGTCGCCATAGCTCGCGGTCTGCAATTCCTCGAACACGGGGGGATCGGCTGTCAAAAACGAATAGCGGCCCAAATCCCGACTTTGCCGAGCGCTCTCCATCAACAGCGGGCTTGAATCGTCGGCAAATGCACGCAGCGCCTGAAACGGCTCGGGAGCAGGCGACAACTCTTCCACCAGTGGCAAGGACATTTCGCGTCGATTCTCGTTTCGTGGAGCCGGTTGCAAAACCTGTTCTTGAGAACCGCCTCAGGGCGTCGTCTCGCGCGATTTGCGGCGGCGCTCGTGTGCACTTGTCTCCGGGACGGTCAAAAACCCCCAGCAGAGTGACTGGTCTTGTTGATACTTCTTTCCGAGTGTCAGCGCCGTGACCGCTTTGCTCAGCTCGTATCCGAGATAAAACGCGTGTTGCGGGTCGACGTCTTGCAGTTGGTCGAAGATTTCAAACGGATCGGTGCCGCGATAGTAGCCGTCCCGATTCATCACGTGCAACTCGCCCCCTTCCACGAAAACCCGGTAGTTGGGGTCGGTCAGCGAGGCGGCCAGCTTCGCCAGTGCTTCCGGTCCGTATTCAGCAAGCTGTGCATCTCTCAGCATCACCAATTGCGAGTCGATGTGTTTGGGGAGAACTTGATGTTTGAGACTGTAACTGACCAATCGCCGCGCCAGATCGAATTCACGTACGGCGGTGCGGCTCCAATTGATCACCTCCGTTGTGAGTATGCTGTGAATCGCCAACTCCTGACAGAATCCGGCCAGCAGCAGATTGATGCCCGCCGAATCGACTTCGCTCAATTCGGTCAAATTGCCGACCCCCATCATGATCTCCGCGTCCGGCCAGCGACGACGAACCTCAATATAACGGGCCAACGAAGCGGCGAAGCCGAAGCCAATCGGCTCCAGCACCGGATCGAGTCTGAAACTGCACCCACGGTCGGTCAGATACTCGATCGTCTCTTCCAGCCCGTCCAACTGCCGCGGGTCGTCGGGGATCACGACCAGTTCCGCATCCAGTTCCGCCAGCCAGTTGCGGTTTTCGCCGTGACAGCTAAGGACCAGTTCCGCGCCGGCGGCGACCGCCGCTTCGACCTCCGTGCGCTGGAAGCTGTCGATCGAAACGCGTTGCCCTTCCTGCCGCAATAGCCTGACCACCTCACCAACCCGCGGCCAGGTTTCGCCGGGATTACAGCCGATGTCGATCACATCGGCGCCGCTCTCACGATATCGCGCCGCCTCGGCAACAATTTCGGCGTCAGACAGTTGGGGCGTATGATTGATCTCCGCCAAGATTTCGATGTCGTACTCGCCGAAGTCCTCCGCGAATTGGCGCTCTCCTCCGAAATAACTTGGGAGATCGTGCATATCTTTGGGCCCTAACTCAGCGGCGACACCGGTACATGTTTCGACACGGCTCAATTCTCCCTGACACCAGCCGGGCAGAATAATACGGTCAATGTCGGCGGGCACTTGCAGCTTGCGGAGCACCCAGTCGACATTCATCAGCGCCGCCACACTGATGGGCAACACCGCGACTTCACATTCGACGTCGTGCTCGCGGCTGATAGCCGTCACGATTCGCCGCAGCGCGAATTCCGCCAGCTTTCCCGTCACGAAGAGTATGCGTTCGCCGCCCATTACGCATCAAGTCTGTAGAAACTGCTCACGTGCGGCAGCAGCCCGGCCCGTTCCAAACTCTGCAAGGGCGCCAGAAAAGTGACCTGCACGACTCCCGGATGCCGGCCGATTTCAATCGCACCGGTGATCGTGGCACGGTTCCTGACCTCGGGGATCGACATCTGCAACAGTTTCGCCGCCCGCTGCAGCCCGCTCTCGGTGGCCGCGTTGAGATCGGCCGCTGTCCCAATCACTGAGATCGGCGCAGTCTCCTCGATCGAATCGACACCAAACTCGCGCGCCGCCGCCTGTGCCGCGCTTCGTTCCTCGGCCGACAACGGCCGCGCAAGATAGGGCAAATCTTCCAGCACAGGCAACAGAATCGGTCCCTCAATCTCCAGCCCTTTAATCACGTGCGTTTGCAACGTCACGGTTCCCGCCACGTCGCACGTATGCCCGGCGATTTCACCGTCGCCCTGCATCGCGTGCATATCTCCCAAATAGATCCCGCCGCCGGGAACCTTCACCGGGCAGATCAACATCGCACCGCGGCGGACGGAGTCGATGTCCATGTGGCCGTCCGTACGGAGCTCTAACTCCTCTTCGGTCAATGCATAGTCGTGAGGAGCACCGATCAAGAACGAGCCAAAATCGCCGGCATTGTGTGAGTCCGGAAAACGGACCGCCGGCGTTGTGCCCAACTGCCCTAAAAACGGCCGCAGCCGTGCGACGACTCCGACTAAGTCATGCGGAGCAAACGTAAGAATGGGATTCTGAACCGACCCGTCCGGCAGTGCCGCAAACTTGGCGGCGTCGCGGGCGAGTGCTTCGGCGGACTCTTTCGGCAATGTGACGCCGACACGCTTCCGATCGTCGAACGCAATCGTATAGCCGTTGGTCATTGTAAACGGCGTCGCATCCGCACCGCACGCAGCGCACCGCACCGCCGTCTCGCCGATGCCCCTGACGACGGTCTCGGGGTTCTGCCGGCCGCATTCGGGACAGATCGCCGCGACGTAAGGATCGCCGACGAATCGTCCCTCCATCATGCGATCGTTCCCCGAGGCGGTCGCCATCGACGTCACGTTGATCTCTTTAATATGAACGGCAATCGCATCACCGACCTCCGCACCCGCAACGGCCACCGGACGCGTCACTTCATGACCGCCGCGAATCGACGGCGTAATCATCGGTCCCCAACAACCTGGCGCGGTATTGGCAACGATATGCCCCCCGTCACGCACTGGACCGAGCATCTCGCTGTTGGGATCCAGCAGCCCGTCGGTGTATTCGTTGACGAACACCGTTTCGGATCCTGCCGCGTCACACATCCGCTCCACAGATGTTGAAGCGGCACCTGCATTATCTTGGACCGGCGTCGTCATAATTCTCTCCGTGAGTCACACTTGGCTTTGTCGGAAAAGATAATTCAGGGTGGCTGGGGTCGGACGTTAGTCCGCCCCCAGGTTCTGAAACTGGGGGCTCGCTTCGCTCGACCCCAGCCACCCATCGTCAAATCGGAGTCCGCCGACGAAACCTTGAACCGATACGGCTTCGATTTACGTCTGCCTGTTATTCTGGCTTGATCGGCTAACTGTTTCAACGCCTGTGATATCCATTGCATTCGCAATTGTTGTCCCTACCGATTATCTGTGATACGGTGAGCAAGTCGCCCCCGGAGATTCGCGGCTCGTAATGATGTCCTCGGTGGTCTCCAGACTGATTCAGTGGGAGAGACGTGATGGTTCAAATGTACGCTCCTCTGGCGGCGCCCCATCTGACGAAGCTCGTC
Source organism: Planctomycetales bacterium (assembly GCA_028285345.1). Lineage (GTDB taxonomy): Bacteria > Planctomycetota > Planctomycetia > Planctomycetales > Planctomycetaceae > Symmachiella. The sequence continues at coordinate 124,696 of JANQPT010000044.1, read as the reverse complement.
CGCTCGCGGCTGCCCAAGGTGATGCACCACCCCCGAAAGTTCAAGTACTTCAAAAAGTACTCGCAACTTGACGACAAAGCGGCCCGCAAAGCACTCAGCCTCGGCACGAAGCCGTCGCTCAGCGTCAAAGACTTGGGTCCTGGAGTCTTTGGTGAATACCCCGGCCGGGGCGACGTGATCCAAATCAATTCCACAATCAACGGACAATATGAGCAAATGGTCTACTTGGCGAGTCAGGCCAGGAAGTACCAATCCCGCTGGAAAGCACTGCTGGCTCGTGCAGAGTTGATCATCGAAGCGGTGGTCACGCACGAGATGGTCCATTGGGGCGACGAGATCGTCGATCACCAAAAACAAGACCACAAAGCGCAAAGGCTCGGCTGGAAGGACTGGGGTCACAAGTTCGTCCGCGCCGCCTATGGAAAGCAGTTTACCTACAAGAGTGGCTACGCGGGCCGGTACAAAGTCAAAGTTCCCAACATGGACATTCACGGCTGGCTCGGCTGGGCAGAAGTAGAACGCGGCGGCCGTCGGGGACTCATCACCTATGACCCTACTTACGAAGGGGGGCCTTCGCCGGTGGTTCCGCCGGAAATGAACGAGCTAGTTGCGCGCTATTAGGCAAGCGTGAGCACACGAATCGCGGTCAGCGCTTGTCAGTGCGATTGCTCAAAGGAATAGATCGCGCTGCGCCGCCGACTCTCAGAATCGAGTTGCATCGCGACATTAATCCGCCCATGATGGGGTGATGACTCGTTCAGCGCTCACCCCTTCGGCAACGACCGCCGAATCGAACGTCTCCGGGCCGGCAATGCGGTCAAGCATCCCGCAGCCGCGCTCGCCGGTCGTCGCCGCCGCGAGCGGCTTTGCCGCCGGGATCGTTCTCGATGCATACTTCCCCGTGTCGCTTCTGACCTGGCACGCGCTGCTGCTCGGCGGCTGGATGAGCTGGTTGGTCGCATGGCGAATGGGCCGCCGCCGCACCGCTGCCTACTTACTTTGCGCCGCGTGCCTCACGGCAGGCGGACTGCGGCACCATTGGTCACAGTCGATCAGCACGGCGGACAATATCCGCCTGTTCGCCCGCGAATCGCCGCAGCCGGTACGAATCACCGGACGCGTCATCTCGTCGCCAGAAGTCATTCCCAAACGCGATGACAGTTTTCCCGGCACGATCCCGCACTACGACCGCACGGTGTGCGAAGTCGCTTGCCAATCGTTGATTTCCGGTGAGACATCGATCCAGGTGACCGGCAAAGTCCGCTTGGAAGTCAACGGCCACTTGTTGAACATCCACGTCGGCGATTCCGTGGACGTCGCCGGCTTGCTCTCGCGCCCCCGCGGAGCGAGCAATCCGGGCGGATTCGACTACCGGACCTATCTGCAGCGCCGCGGAATCGACGCAGTGTTGCGTTCCGACTTTCCGGATGCGATCAGGAAAGTTGATACAGCCCCGCTCAGCTGGCTCCCGCGGCAAAAACTCGCGGCACTGCGCGGCGAATGCGAGCAATTGTTGACGAACCGGCTGAGCCCCCGTGTCGCGCCGATCGCGATCGCCCTGTTGCTGGGAGATCGACGCGAGGTCACCGACGACATGCAGACGGCATTCGTCGAGAGTGGAACGATGCACTTTCTGGCCTTATCCGGCCTGCATGTCGGCATTTTAGCGCTGCTGCTGTGGAAGACCTGCCGCCTGCTTCACTTGTCGACCCTTTCGACGTCGGTGTTGGTGGTAACCGCTCTCATCGGTTACGCACTACTCACGGGGAGCCGTCCGCCGGTTGTGCGGGCCACGGTGATGGCGGCGATCATATTTTGCGGTCAGCCCTGGCAGCGACAGGGACAATTGGAGAACTCACTGGCCGCCGCCGCGCTCTGCTTGCTGCTCTGGAACCCTGCACAACTCTTTGAAGTCGGACCGCAGCTCTCATTTCTCTCGGTATTGGGGATCGCCGCGTACGCCCGGCTCCAGAATCAATGGCGCAGCCCGGACGATGACGATGAACCGGCACCGCCAAAGCTCGGTTCGCCGCTGGCCCAACAAATCGGGAGAGTGCTGCACGTTTCGTGGATGTGGATTCGCGACGGTTACTTGCTGTCGCTATTCATCTGGTGTTTCACCGTCCCACTGATTGCCGCAAACTTCCATGTCGTCTCTCCTGTCGGTCTGTTGATCAATGTGCTGCTGCTACCAATCGTCGCCTGTGTGCTGTGGCTGGGATACGCGCTCCTTTTTTGCGGATTGCTGCTGCCGCCGCTTGCGACACCAATTGCTTTTCTGTTCGAGCTAGGACTCACTGCCCTGCTGAGCACTGTCGATATTGCCGGCCGCTGGGGCTGGGGGCATTGGTACGTCCCGGGACCTCCGAAATGGTGGTTGGGTGGATTGTACCTGCTATTAACGGCGGCACTATTCGCGCCGCCGGAAGGCCGCTTCAACCGTTGGGGGCGACGCGGACTGCTGTGCTGGCTGGTATTGGGATTGGCGGCGCCGACACTTCAGCCGACCGATGCGAAGTTGCGCTGCACATTCTTATCGGTCGGGCACGGCTGCGCGATTTACGTCGAACTGCCCGGTGGAACGTCACTACTGTACGACGCGGGGCAGTTACACGATTCGCGGCGGACGGAACGGACCGTCGAAAATGCGGTTTGGGCCTCGGGGCGAACGCGAATTGACGCAGTCGTGCTGTCGCATGCCGACGTCGATCACTTCAATGCCCTACCGGGACTCGTCGAACAGCTTCAAATCGGCGGCGTTTTCTGTTCGCCCACATTGCTCGACATGCGCCAGCCGGCGGTCGCGGCGCTGTTTGACAAACTGTCAGCAGCGAACGTCGTCGTTCGTTTGGTCGGAACGGAGGATCGCCTCCGGCTGACCGACGAAGTGGAGATCGAAATTCTGCAACCGGCAGCCGACGCAGCCCACGAAACGGACAACGCCAATAGCCTGGTCGTATCAATTCGCTACCGCGGCCGTGAGATTCTGCTGACAGGAGATTTAGAAGACCTGGGGCTGAGGAAGCTGCTCGATTCAAAGCCGCGCCGCGTCGACGTTTTGATGGCGCCCCATCACGGGAGCTTGAACTCCAACAGCCATGAACTGGCGCGGTGGTGCCGCCCGGAATGGGTGATCGTCAGCGGCGGCCGCCGCAATTCGACCGCGGCGCTCGAGACGGTTTACGGCTCCTCGGCAACAGTGCTCTCAACCTGGAATAGCGGCGCGATCACCGTCACAATTGACGAGGAAGGGACGCTCACAATCGACGAATTCGCCCGCCGTTAGCGCGACAGGACGTGATCACTAAAACCGGTTTCAAAACCCGGTTGCGCCTGTTTGAGGTACTTATATACAAGTGTCGGCACGATGAGTCAGAGGGTTTTGAAACGACTTGTACAGATCAGCGGCGGCTCACGCCGACGCGCCGCCCTCTTTCATCGACTCTTCGTGCTCGCGGAATTCGCGCATCTTGTCACCCATCCGCGCCCGCATGATGTTGTACGTCTTGACCGCCTGCCTGAATGTCGCGTAGGCATCCTGCAGCGCCACCTGCGACCGCTCGGGCTGCACCATCAGCCGATTGAGCTGACGGATCGACGGGTCAAGTTCCCGCTGGATTTGCAGTTTCATGTCGCCGGCGATCTTGCGCAGCGAATGCGCTAAAACGACCAAATCGCGACGATCGATGTTTCGCTGTTCCTCGGTCAGCTTGCGGAAACCCTCGTCGACTTTTGTAGGACTGACTCCCGCGATCCAATCCAGAGACTTCACCGTCTTTCGGGCCGAATCCCGCGCCTCCTCCACCTGGTCCAAGATCCGGCGAGCGATTTGGGACTTGGGTCGCAGTTTGACCGCCTGCTGCGCCAACTCCAATGCTTCCTTGAAGTTGTCCTGCTCCAAATAGACCTGAGCCAAGTTTTGATGGGCGTCGGCCATTTCCGAATTGAGCCGAATCGCTTCGCGAAACGCCGGAATTGCCATTTGCGGCTGCTTCAAATAACGGTGGGCCATGCCCAGATTGAAGTACCCTTCCGCACAGTGCATATCCATGGAAAGCCCCTTGCGGAGCGTATCAATGGCGTTCTTGTACTCCTTGCGCTTGTTATAAACCGCACCCAAATTAATGCGATGCTGGGCATTTGCAGGCGCCAGATGAACGGCGCGTTTGAAGTGCTCAACCGCCTTCTCGGTGTCGCCCGCCATAAAAGCGGCCGTGCCGGCGTGACCGTGCGTCTCTGAGACTTCATCGATCTGAAGCGCTTGCTCAAACAATTCCAGTCCGCATTGAAATTCGCCGTCGCGGCAGCATTGGCGGGCTTCTTTGCACAATTCGGCGAATTCAGCGGTTTGCGACATTCTCCAGCGTACCTTTCACCCTGTAGCATGCCCGACACAACCGCGGGGCAGTCTACGGTCGCAACGTCCGGCGCTAAACGCGGCCGCGTACCCATTCGCCGCGGTCATTGGAAGCGAATCCACCAGCGAAGACGAGTGCGACTCGTTCGATTGCCAACCTCCGATGCCAGCAGTCCGCAGCGTTCTCGCTCTCCGCATCAATCAAGAACGCCGCGTGCCGCCGCCTCAGTCGCAAAGCCGAATCGTCTTGCTGCGGGGGCCGTCTTCGAAGCAAACTTTGCCTTCGCGCGCGAGCCAGCCGACTCCCTGCATCACCTTGTCGCGCGGCAGATCGACTTCCTTGGCCAGTTTGCTCAAGGTCGTCGGCCCGTTTTCTCCCAAAAAGTGCCACACCATCCCGGCGGCGGTCCCAATTGTGTCCAGTTCATTTTCCAAAGTTGCAGTGGCCATCGATTCGGCTCCTTTCGAAGCGACCTGCCGTGAATCCGGTTCATGTTGCAACATGGGCTGGTTGCGGCCAACGGCGCAGCCAACCCTCCTGCGAATCAGTATAGACCATCTCCCGCTGCGGGAGCAAGGAATTTCACAAGAGTGCGTCTGAATTGCCGCTGTCGCTCGTTCGCCGCAAGAACTCGTCCGGCTGCACGCCGCGCGTCAGCCGACTATTCTTGCGGTCTGAGCAACGGCAGACCGCTCAGCGATTCATTCTGCTCCGAGTAGAATCCCAAATTACGCTGCGCGATCAAACTCTGCAAATCCTCCCGCATCAAACCGAGCAAATACACCGGCACTTCCTTGTCGGAACGCGCCTTGGCCAGGGATTCGCCGATGGCGTCGACCAAATCGGACTCCCCTTTGGCGCCCGAATGTGAGACACGAATAAATTCGACATCGGCGAACTTGAGCATGCGGCGAATGATGCTTCGGCTATTTTCGTCTTCGGGATTTTGCCACAACACCCAGTGCGCTCCCGGCAGATCGTCGATTTGCCCGAATAAGCGAGTGCCGGTCAGCGCTCGCCGGTACCTTGGTTTCGCCCAGTTGTCGCTCGTGGCCAGAATGACATCGTCTTTGTCCTCGCGAGCCACTTCTTTGCCATGGTAATAGACGATCACTAGGTCATTCGGCGGAAGCTTACTCTTCGCGCGAAACTGATTTATCCGCTTACGAACCGAATAGAATCGCCGGCGCAATTGCGAGTAGGTCGCCTGTTCTCCGACGAGCGGGCCTCGATAGGTCAAAACATCCGTGAACGCGGAATTGCCCGGTTCGCGCCCTAACGCCGCGCTCAGCGCGTTGAGCCACTTCTTGCCTTCGAACAGATTTTCATTCGACTCTTCGTCTTTGACCACACCGAAGACCACGATGTGCAGCCGCTGGCGTTCTTCCGGCTTCTCGCAATCGACGAAATAGGAAGTCATGCTTTCATTCGGCTTTTCCGGCAACTCCACACGAATCAGATTCCCCTGCTTGCGGCTCAGAATCACGTCCGCCGCAAACTTCGCCTCTCCCTGTTCCGAATCGATGCTGCTCAGCGGAACCCTCTGTGCAAACCCGTTTACGGAAACCTTGACGAAAGCATTGTCTTCTTGTGGCGCCAATAGTGCTTGGTCTTTGGGCCAATTGACTTTCCCGTGCAGTTGCACATGCCCATTACCGGCAGCGCCGGAAAAGACATGCCGCCCGTCGCGAAACGTCGCATGCAGCTCTTGCGGTTCTTCTGCGGGGACAGAGATCTGTTCGAGCGAAATCCGCACGGGCTGCGGCATCACGTTGACATAGACCGGCGCCTCCAGCTCCGCCGATCCACCCGCATTCGTGGCGCGGGCCGAAAGACTCGTCGAGCCGGGCTCCAGCAAAATCTGCTTAGTGAGAATGAGGTTGTACTTTCCAAGGGCGTCCTTTCGCTGATCAGGCAGCTCAATCTCCTCGATCCGCTCGGCCCACCCATCCTGCCGGACGAGCAGATCGACCGATGTAACTCGACTTTCTGACTGCACCTGCACGGTCACATCGAGCCGCTCAGTTTGGATCGCCGAATTACTGGCTGGACTGAGGATTCGCACAATCGGACGCGGCTGCGGCGGCGGGGTGCGCACCTCGATATTGCCGCTCGCCTCCTGTGCGTCGCCGTCCACCGTGCGCGCATAGACCTCAAGTCGATTGACCCCTGCGGACAAACTAATGCCAGACGCGTGCACTCGCCATTGACCGGGTTGAGCCGGATCCGCCTTCAACGTCACGCCCCGTTTGGGAATCGTTTTCCCATTGAGTCGCAGGGCGATCGCCGGTTGGCCGTTCTTCTCGGGCGACTCGATCACAAAAGCGGCTGTCGCCCGGCTTTTGTTCTCTTCTGTCTGTTCAAATGAAAGTTGGCTGATCTTCGGCGGGATCACGTATTTGGCGGTCACGACTTTAAAGTACCGCGATCCGCCCCATTGATTTCTCAGTTCAACTTCGATCACGTTCTCCCCATGCTCCAGCGGCACGATTGCCGACAATTCGCCGCGGCGCGGGTTCTGGGCGTCGATCTTAATGTCGAACTTCTGATCGACCGCAGTGCCGTTGACGCGGATTTTCGATGTCTTACCGAGCTGTTGATCGGCCAATTGAACTCCATCGGGCGACATTAACGAGACTTTGATCTCAACCTGTTTTTTTTGCGGCGAGACGAGCTTCACCTCCGACGATTCGGGGAGAGTCCGTGTCAGTTCCGGCAGCTTGGGAAGATAGATCACTTGCAGTTCGACAGCGTCCGGCTTGCCACCTTTGGACTCTGCCTGCACGCTCACCTTTTGATCGCCCGGATCCAGATCGACGACTTGCTCGAAGTTAAACGTTCCGCGGCCTTCGGTCTTCAGCGGCAATGCGGGAAACTGCTTCGCGTCGGTGCTTCGCACAATCTCCGCCTTCTGCAATTCGCCCTGCATGGGGACTTTGATCGTGCCTGCGATTTTAATTTTGGGAGTGCTGACAATCAGCGTTCCGTCGGGAAACGACAAATCGCTCCGGCCCCCAACTTCGGCGATTCGGGTAACCTGAATCACCGGCGGTCCGACCGGTACATACTTCACGCGAATCGAACGCCGCGCAGTCTCCAAGCCCGCGAATTTCTTTTGAGCAGTGCGATTGACGGCGGTGACCTCGATCCGATTGACGCCCTCTTTGAGCACGATTTTTTCTTTGAGTTGGGCATGCTCTCCTTGAATCACGCGGTCCTTGACGATCACCGCCGATTTTTCCTCGCCGTCGGCCTCCCAATATTGATGGACGGTGACGTTGACTTCCCCGGCATGATTGATGATCTCGGCCAGAAATTCGAAGTCCGGATGGTTCACGCGCGCCAGTTTCCCCAGTTCTTCCAAAGCGATGTCGCGCTGATTGGAGGCGGCCTCTTCCAATTCGATCTCCGGCGGGGGAGGCTGATAGCGAATCGGCACCGACTCCTCGAACGGGGGCAGTGTGTCATCGACCGTGATCAGTCGGACTTGAAACGTCCGTTGGTCCGAACTGCTCCAGTCGGCGGTCGACAAATCGGCCTCCCAGGTCCGGCCCCGAAGTTGGAAGTCCTGGAACTCTCCGTCTCCCAGCCGCCACTGCAACGACTTCACATTCCGCACCGGAAATTGATCGCGGGCCTGCTCGTCGTCATCGGCTTCCTGTAAGATTTCCACGACGGCGGTCAAGTCGGATGTACGTGTGATCAATTGCCGATCAGCGGGGTCGTACTCCGTCAGGCCTTCTTCGGGCGCCAAGATTTCCAACGACATTTCCGGCGTGGGCGGCTTGACGATGGGAGGCGTCCCATGTTCGACCAGGTGCGTCAACAAGTTCGGCGCGAAGTTCTGATCGTGATACTCGCGTGAGGATGCGTAACGCGTCGGCGTCCGGGGAAGCCCCGTGTTGAAGTGCCAACCGAGGCTGAGTTCCGCGTCGCGGCCGCGGGCATCGTACTTTCCAACCGGGTGCCAGCCGATCCATGTCGGCTCTTGTGCGTTCGGAAAGAACAAGGAAAACAGCGGCTTTCTCTCGTCGATCGCTTGGCCCACAACAACCTGCAGCGGCTGAGGCGCTCCCGCGACCTGAAACGATAGCACCTGCCCCGGCTTCTGCAGTGAGACGAACCAATAGAAATCCCACAACGACGCAAACGCCTGCACGGCGTCTTCGCCGAACTCGTTCTTTTGAACGACGCCGGTAATCCGCGTGCCGGGAGTCAAAGCCCCCTGCCCTTGACTCACCTCAACGGCGCCGTTTCGGTAATCAAACGCGACGTCTCGGATCAATCCGCGCTGGCCGAGCAACGTCTGCGCCATATCGGCCAGCCACCAGACCCGTACGGTCCGATCCGCCGCGGCGGTTGCCAACAACCGACCGTCTGCGGAAAACGCCATATCGACAATCGGCTCCACGTGCCCGTTGTACCGCCGCAGTTCCTCACCGTTTTGCAAGTTGTACAGGCTCAACCGGGGAAATCCATTCGTCTGCGTCGCTACAGCCATGATTGGAACGGGGCAATGCGCCGTGGCGGCACAGATTGGAAACGTCTTCAGGAGTGTTGTCGCCTGCGGATCGATCTCACGGTCCTGCTCTAAATCGAGAGTCCGCTGCAAAGTCCCGTTCCGAGAAATCGCGATCTTCAAGTCGTCAGTCGCCGACGCTGTCCAACCGCCGTTCGGCGGTGTCTCGGCTTCCCAGCCGTCAGTTGAGGATGACAAATCCCGGCCGGTGATATTGAACACTTGCGATTCTGTCGCTACACCGTTACCGACGGTCCGTGTGTCGAGCAACAGACCGAGATCGTCGCCCCGTTTGGCGAAGGCGACTCGCTCCGCAGCCAATCCCGCGCCATGCAGCGGCTGTTCGACGAGCGTCGCGCGTCCATTCAACAGATCGGCTGCGCGATAAACTCGAATCTCGCCCCGTTCTTTCCCGCTCACGGCGACAAATTCGCCGGTCGGATCGGCCGCCACAACCGGAAAACTGTGCGCCCCATTCCAAAGTTTGATTTTGCTAGGCAAGAGCTGCCGGCTGTTCAGGTCGATCAATTGCAGCTGCACGTCCCAGCTGCCGTTAGGCCCGCTTTCGGCGAGAACGAACGCCGCGTGATCAAACGGCTGTTGAATCCCCGCCCGCGACTTGAGCAACGCGGCATCCCTGGTGATCGCCTGTTCGCCGATGGGCCCCATAACGGCCCGATTGGGATTGTCCGCCCGCTTCGTAACGGTATCGTCATGGGTGCGCGGGATGTTCAGATTCGCCTGACCGGCCGGCGGAAGCCGCCAGAGTTCGAACTCATTCCAGGCCGCCGTGATGACGTCCTCGCTGCCCGGGATCCGCAGCGCGTTGAACGTGTTGCCATGGGTGACCTCGTAGAGCCTCCACCCTCTCGTTCCGGTGTCCCACACTCCGAAAAATCCAACCTGCTCAATTTGATTTGCGGCGCCCGCACGTGGGCGAAGATGATTCCACGCAATCGCGATCCGCACATCATTCCCATTGCCGGTCCGCCAGACGCTCAGACCGGGACGATTCCCCCTTTGTGGCGGGAAGAGCTTATTGATCGCGGCAATCTGCCCGCGCGTCTCGACATTCCAGACCCTCACCGCAAACTTGGTGGCCCGGGGACGACCGTCGGCGTCATCCACAGCCTTTGTCTCTTCGCCGGCGGAAACCAAAATCGGCGGCTGACCGTCGACCGACGGAGCAAATCTCAGGCTGGTCACCGTTCCGCGATGACCGCGCAATGACTTCGCTTGCCGCGTTTGTGTGTCGAAGACATGGATTCGGCCCTCATCCAGCCACATGTCCTCGGTCATGGCACCGGCAGGCCAAACCAAACCGGCGTCCCGTAGCCCCGCAACGCGCGCATCGCGCTGCCGGCCCTTGCCGGCGACCGCAATCAGCCGTCCGTCGTCGGAGATGGCGATCGTATTCACCAGCCCCTGATCGCGGGGACCGATCGGGATTCGCCAAGAGAGCTCAGGGCGATACACAAACTGCTCGTCCCCTTCGTAGGTCTCTTGCCAGACCCAGGCATGCACGATCTTGTCGCGGCCGGCGGCGTATAGCACTTTGCCGTCCGCGCTAAACCCCAACGCCGTAACCGTGCTCAACGGACCGCCCGCGTTCAATCGCAAGATTGGAAGATTATCCTTCCCGTCCGCCGCGGCGAATTCGCCGGCGGGGAAGGCCACAAACAATAGGAGAATTGTCAGGACTCTTAAGAACATGAGATCACTCCCTGCCCGAAACATTGCCAGCGCGGCATAGCGAATCGTAGTTACTATAACAAATCGGCGACCAGTTGCGAAAATTTTTCACCCTCTGAGCGGCGTTTTGCCCACCCAACACTGATCGTCCACGAACAGTCCCAATCGAAGCGGCTGGGGAATCTCGCCCGGATTGGGTTATCGCCGCACAATCGGCAGCATCACGCGAAAGCCGGTGTCGTCACAGCGGTCGGGATATTCCGTGTACTCGCTATGCGTCTTCGGTGGATCGAGAAGCTGATACATAAACGGCCGCTTGGGATTGTCGTAAGATTGTCCGCGAAAGTTGATCATGTAGTCCGACAGTTGATCCTTCGGCACGCCCCACAGCGGCAGTCGCCCGGCGACGGTCGAAAAGTCGAAATAGACGTCGCCGGTAAACTCGTAGCCGTTTCCCGCCATATCGCGGCAGCCGTAGGGGCCGATGTCATCCGCCGACGTGCCGACGTTTTCCGGCGGGAAACGATCTTCCAGCCGATCAATACACACCTGCGGACGCGGGTCTTGGTCCCAGCGGCCACGGAAAGGTCCCTCCGGCCACGTCTCGCTGACGGACTTCAGGTCCCGATCGTAATAACCGCTGGCGATGTCCCACTCATCTTGCGTCGGGATTTCTCCGAGCCTGCCCCCGATCCACTTGGCGACCGCGTACGCCTCCCCGACGGTCAGATTCATCGCAGGCCGCTCCGGATGTGACTCCGGATGCTGCAACCATTCGCGATCATCCTTCACCCAAGCGGCTCCATCAATCTCCTCCGGCACCGCCTCGAGAAACGCCGACACCAGCTCATTGCTGACCTTGTTCTCCATCAAATAAAACGGCTGCAACCCGCCTGGCCAATTCGCCTCTTGCTGCCGTCCCCCCTCCAGTCGCCCGCGGTGGATCAACATAAAGGGAACGGAATTTTTCGTACCGTCAGCCGCGACGATTTCTCGGACAATCCTTTCCGGCAGATAGATCTTGGGAAGATAAATATTGTGAGCCTTGCCGCTAGATTCGTTGCTCGGATGCGGATACAAAACAGGATTCGCGCCGACCGTAAACCCAGCATCATCCGGCAGCCACACCTTGGGAGGCTCTATATCAACCGTAACCGCCGCCAACAGCTCACCGTTCTCGTCATGGACTTCGACTTTGGCCTCCGCGTCGCTTCCCCTGTTTGCAGTCGGCCGCGCATCGGCTTCAATCGAGTATTCCTGGGGACCGTCGTCTGTGATCGCCACGGTCGCTTCGAGGGGGTTGCCGTAGCCGCTTCCGTTGAACGACACCCCGCTGATAGCCGGGATACTGACCCGAACCTTGGTTGCATGGTTCGAGTCAATGGTGAGGTCCAGCACTGACGTGTCTCCCGCGATGACCGCAAACTGCTCCGGCGGCTTCACGATGCTGAGACTCGGCCCGGGCCTCAGCAGCCACACCACCAACGCCACCACGAGCAAAGTCGCAGCCGACGCCCAAGCCAAGTGCCGCCAGCGCGACTTCTTGATGATTTCGATTTCCAGCGATTTGAGCGTTTCCTGGCTCAGCGTCTGGGTGTCCGAGAGCGTGCCGGACGTCTCGCCCGGAAACGCCACCCGAAAATCCTCCCACACGTCGCTCATCGTTGCCGGCCGCTCGGCCGCATCTTTGGCCATACAGCGCTGCACCAATTCCTCCAGCGCTTGAGGAATCTCCGTGATGTTCTTCGGAGCGAGTTCTCCCACCATCGACGCCGTCATCGACGGCGGGTCGTCTCGTACGACCTTTTGCATAAACCCGAAAATGCCGGCATACGTCTCCGGCGGTTCAAACGGCAGCTTGCCCGTCAGAATCTGATACAGCGTGGTGCCGAACGCGTAGATATCGCAGCGGGAATCAACCTTGCGCCCTTCGAGTTGTTCCGGCGACATGTACGCGATCGTCCCGAAAAACTCACCTTCCGGCGCCATCATGGTTCCGCCGGTCACCGTGACGAAGTCCGCCAGCTTGGCGATTCCCAAGTCGAGAATCACAAACTTCTCATCCGGCTTGCCCTCGTCGACCAGCATCACGTTGCTGGGCTTAATGTCGCGATGGATCAGCCCCGCGTTGTGGGCTTTGTGCAGCGCGCTGCAAATCTGTTCCACAAACCGGCTGAGTTGCCAGTGCGTCAGCGGATTGTCCAAATCCAGCAGCCGCACATCGAGCGGATCTCCTTTGAGATACTCCATGACCAGGAAGGGCATGCCCTCGTCCGGCTCATAGTAGTCGTGCAACGTCACGACGTTGTCATGCTCGAACTTGACCAGCAGTTTCGCTTCGCGCTTAAAGGTGGCGATGAAGTCGTCGTTGTCGTCCTCTTTAGGAATCTTGATCGCCACCCAGCGACTCAACTCCAAGTCGCGGGCTTTGTAAATTTCGCCTTGCGCACCGCCCCCCAACCGCTCTTCGAGTCGGAAACGGCCGACTAGAATTTCCCCAATCATCCGCGTCAATTGCCTCCGGACATGTGCTGCACAATCTCAATGATAGCAGTTGAACATCCGGCACCGCCAGCACGCTTCGGCATGCAGCCGGATATTCGACATCCCCAATTCGACGTCGGTAAGCTGGGAAGGCCGCGATGTTTTGAGCGGGCGGTTTGACGCACTGTGGGACGCCCGTTATCTGTAAATGTACGAGATTTGCGCCCCCGGAATACCCATTACGTTTCTCCCGCACTGCAGAATGTCTTCGAGGCAAAAGGATCAACGATGTGCAGTACTAAGATTCAGCGACGCTCGACAATACTTACGCTGCTGCTGTTAACGCCGGTGCTGCTGATACACTCCGCCGCGCGGGCCGATTTGCCGATCCCTAAGAACCCCCGCTGGAAAACCGTCTCCGATGATGTCTATCTGCAGGAAACCGGGTACAACGTCCGCACCGATCAGCCGCTGATTTCCGTCGCGGTGATCAACGACAAACTCTACGCCGCATCCAAATCGACGCTGTCTCGGCTCGACAATCGAAAACTCAGCAAGGTGGCCGCCCCCACCGACAAGATTCGACGCATCAAGACTGTCGCCGGCAAATTGTGGCTGCTGGGCGACGACGGACTGTGGCGTTACGACAAACAAGGCTGGACGAAGGTTTCTGAACTGCCGTGCGTCGACATTTGCGAACACGTCGGCGATGTCGTCGTCGCCACCGCGGACGACCTCTACAAACTCGGCGACGGCGAACCGCTGCAGCTCGACACGGAGCAACAGCGCAAGCCTGCCATTAAGGGTATTGCGTCGTACGCGGAGACGTTATACGTCCGTCACGACGACCGCATCGGATTGCTTGAGCAAGGGCGGATCAACTACCACGATGTCGAGGATTGGGGCCAGTTGCCGCTCGGCTCCAAGACGCGCGACATGCAAGCGTTGGGTGGAAAACTATTTGTCCCGACCGATCGCGGCCTCGGCGTCCTCCGCGGCATGACCTGGCGGAATTTGCACGGCAAAGACGGGCTCTGTTACGAGGACACCACTTGTGTCGCCGACGGCTTTGCCGATGACTACTGGGTCGGCACCATGAAAGGCGCCATCCGCGCCGTTGATGGTGAGTTTCAATACTTCGGCCATGCGCGTTGGATTCCGCACGAAAAAGTCAACGACATCGTCTGCGGCAAGAACGCAGCTTACATCGCCACCGACGGCGGCCTTGGCGTCATTGAATACGAACCCTACACGCTGTTCAAAAAAGCCGCTTGGTATGAAAAGTGGCTCGAGCAATGGGAGCAGAAACGGCTCGGTTTCGTGCACAATCTTACCTGGGACCAAAAAGAGAAAAAGTACATCCGCTTTCTCAGCGACAACGACGGCGGCTGGGTCAGCCATTACCTCGACGCGCTCTGTTTCAAGTACGCGGTCACCAAAGATCCCGCGGTTCGCGAAGCGGCGGTTGACGTGTTTCGCTCGCTGAAATGGTGCGAAGAGATCACGCCGATCGACGGCTTCCCGGCCCGCGCAATTTACGCCGTCGGCGAAAACGGAGTGAAGGCGCGGACCGGCTCCGGCGGACTCCCCGCCGAATGGACGCGCACCGACGACGGCAAATTCGAGTGGAAGGGGGATACCTCCAGCGACGAAGTCGACGCACACATCTTCGCCACCACGCTGTTCATTGAACTGGTCGCCCAAGGCAAAGAAAAGGAGGCGGCCAAAGAACACCTGCACCGCATCGTCAGCCACATCGTCCGCGAAGGCTGGGTGCTCCGCGATCTGGACGGCAAACCGACTCGTTGGGCGCGGTGGGATCCTGAATACCTGCAACGTCCCTACGGTTTCCAAGCACGCGGCCTCAATGGGATGGAGGCCTTCAACTATGTCGTTTCGACCCATGCCCTGACAGGCGATCCGAAGTTTGCCAAGGCCAAACAGCAGCTCATCGATTGGAAATATCAGGATCAAATCCTGCGGCAGAAATTGGTGTTCCCCTTCGTCACGCATTTCGACGACCGCTTGGCGTTCTATTCCTATTATCCGCTGCTCCGCTACGAAACCGACCCGTATCTACGGTCAATCTTCCGCCGCAGTTTAGAGCGAAGTTGGGAGGTCAAACGGATCGAGCACGAGACCTGGTTCAATTACATCTACGCCGCCCTGACCGGCAACGAGTGCGACAACGAAATATCGGTCAAGTACCTCCGTGAATGGCCGCTCGATTGTGTCTCCTACCCTTACAAAAACTCGCACCGGCACGATTTGCAGAACCAACAGCCGGAGCGAAACTACGTCGCCGATTTCAACCCCCGCCACCCCCGCGAACAGGGACCGAAGCGGTGGGACAGCAACGTCCTACAACTCGATCGCGGCGGCCACGGCGTCCACGAACCGACCGGCTGGCTCGACGCCTACTGGATGGGCCGCTACTACGGCCTCATCACCGCCCCCACGACGGACGACCCGAAGCACCTCGAACCGGGCGACACACTACAAGGCCGCAAAGGAGCGGAGCCCTACAACGGCCCGCCGCGGCCGGAGATTTTTGGGTTTTAGGGGGAATTAAGTCGCAACGAGTCCGCCGAGTAAATCGATACACCGTCGATGACACGCTTCAGCGCACCGAGACCCACGTCACCGGACCTCGCTGCCCCGAAGGGGGCAAAACAAGCCAGCCCAGGGCAGAGCGCAGCGGCGTAAGTCGCGCAGCGCCGCCCTGGGATTGCAAGCCGCCCAAAACAAATCGCCCTGAATGGGCGTGACGAAACGTTTGTACCGCCCCTTCAGGGATTGCGTTGCGAAACACATCTGCAACTGCAAGGCCGCCAAGAGGCGAAAGCAAACAATGTCCCGCTGCGGTCGAAGTTTTTGGGATTTTGGGGACGTACGCTTGGTCGATGGTCTCATCAGAGAGTGGGCGGTGTCCACACTATGTCACACTCGGGAAGAACCCTTTGCAGTTTCTCGACTCCTTGCTCCGTGACTAGCGAATTTTCAAGAGACAAATGCAGCAGGTCTTTCGACTCACGAAGATGTTCCAGCCCGGCATTACTGACTTTAGTTCCATTGAGTTCAAGAATCGTCAGATAGCGTATGTTCTTAAGATGCCTGAGGCCCACGTCATTCGCAGCGGTGTGATTGAGCGACAAGGTCGTCAGATTGGGCAATGCAAGTAATTGCGCTATCCCAGCTTCGCCGACATCGGTATTGTCGAGCGCTAGTTCATTGAGATTTGTCAACCCGCGAAGATGAAGAAGTCCGGCATCGGTCAGTTGTGTGTTCTTAAGCGACAAGTGTTTAAGACCACTGTACATACCGACATGTCTTAATCCGATGTCTGTAACTGGGGAGTTATCTAGCGATAATTTTTGGAGATTTTGCAATGCGATGAGATGTTCAAGCCCGGATCCGGTTACCTCGGTATTGTCCAGTGACAGTTCACGAAGTTTTATCAGACCTCGAAGACTTTCAAGTCCTTTGTCGCTGACATTCGTATAGTTAAGCGACAATATCTGCAAGTCGATGAGTTCTTCCAGACATTTGATGCCCGCGTCACCGGTTTGAGTATTGTCTATGGCAAGGTAGAACAGTTTCGTGAGATTTCCGAGCTCCTCAACTCCGCGATCACTGACTCGCGTATTGTTAATCGATAGAAACTCCAGAGCGGTCATTTGTTGAAGATGTGCCAGGCCTGTGTCGCTGACATTGGTATTGTCCAAATACAGATACTGAACGTTCGCAAGATCTCGTAAGAATCGCAGTCCCGAGTCGCTTATCTGAGTACCGTCCAGCGCGAGATCTTGAAGGCTTTCCACTTTCTGTAGATGTGCCAATCCCGCATCACTGATCTGAGTATCGTCAAGATACAGCTCCTTCAGGTTGGTTAGCGTTCCCAAAGGCTCAAGATCCTCGTCGCTGATTGGGGCCTCGAACAAATGGATACAACAGATTCTCTGAAACACTGACAAGTATTCCTCATCGACCGTGTCGGGAATCCAAGAGGGGCGTACCAATTCCGATTGAGTCTCTCCACCAAGCCGCTCAATCGCAACGATCACCCGCTGCTCCCGTTGATACGGAAGCCACACCATCAAACTGCCGCCGACAAGGACTAGCACAAGCGCAACCAATAACACCACCCACGTCCGCAAATACCAACGTTTCGAAGAGTCGCCTACCGTCAAACCAACACCCCCTTCACTCTCGCAACCACGTCACCGGGCATCGCTGCCCCAACGGGGCCAAAACAAGCCAGCCCAAGGCAGAGCGCAGCGGCGTAAGTCGCGCAGCGCCGCCCTGGGATTGCAAGCCGCCCAAATTCAATAGCCCTGCAAGGGCGTAACAAAACGTTTGTACCACCCCTTCAGGGCTTGGTTCGTGACACCGCCTTCGCAACCCGGGGCGGCGCTCCGCTTTGCCCCGGGCTGACATGTCCAGGCCCCTTCGGGGCGAATCAAGTGACCGGCGTCGTCGCCGCTTCATCATGGCGACGGTCGAGTCCATTCGATCCTGCAATCCGGCAGTGTGTTTTGCAGCCGATCGACCCCCGTTTCCGTGACTCGGGTATTTTCAAGGAAGATTGTTTCAAGTTTACTCAACCCGTCGAGATGACCCAGCCCTGCGTCGCTGATGTCAGTGTCGCTGAGCGAAATGACATTCAAATGCAAAAGCGGCTCCAGATTTGCCAACCCGGCGTCAGTAACCTGCGTGCCGTCAAGCCACAGCCACCGCAGTCTCGGCAACTGGCGGACGTGCAACAGACCAGCGTCGGTCACTTGCGTCCCGTCCAGAAAAAGCCACTCCGTCTCCGGCAATTTCTTGAGGTGCCCCAAATCGTGATCTGTCGCGTCGGTGGCGCGCAACTTCACAAACCACACTCGTCCAAACATGAACTGACAATTGTTGTAAACCGCATTGGGAATCCAATCCCTGGCCGCATCTGGTATCCAACCGACATCGGATTGGGTCATCCCGCCCAGCCGCTCAACCTCTGCAATCGCCCCCTGCTCCCGTTGATACGGCAGCCACACCAACACCACACCGCCAACAACGACAAGCACAAATGCAAACAACAGCAACACCCGCGTCCGCAAATACCAACGTTTCGAAGTGTCGCTCACGGTCAAATCGCCCCCCCTTCGCGCTCACAACCACATCGCTGGACCTCGGTGCCCCTCAGGGGCCAACACAAGCCAGCCCAGGGCAAAGCGCAGCGGCGTGAGCCACGCAGCGCCGCCCTGGGATTGCAAGCCGCCCAAAACAATCAGCCTTGCAAGGGCGTAACAAAACATTTGTACCACCCCTTCAGGGCTTCGTTCCCCATTTCACCATTGCTACCCGGGGCGGCGCTGCGCTCTGCCCTGGGCTGACATGTCCCTGCCCCTGCGGGGCGAATTGAGCGCCCCCCATTGGCCCCACTTGGTCATGGCGTGTCCGCATTCCATTGAATGGAACAATCCGGCCGTGCGTTCAGCAGCTTGACGTACCCCGCTTCCGTGATGCGCGTGTTCCGAATATTAAATGCCACAACGTTGTCCAACTGGATCAAATCGTCCAGCCCCGCGTCGCTGACGTGAGTGCCGCTGAGGTCGAGGAGTTTGACGTTCCTCAATTCACGTAAGTGTTTTATCCCGTCATCAGTAATTCGAGTATTATCCAGAACGAGAATATCAAGGTTTGTCAGCTCACTCAGATGTTTTAAACCGTTGTCCGCAATCTGAGTGTTGCGCAGATCCAATTCTTGAAGGCGTGCCAGCCCTCGGAGGTGTTTGAGCCCGTTGTCGCTAACTTGAGTGTTGTCCAAATGCAATTCCCGCAGGTGTTCAAGTCCTTGGAGATTTCTCAACCCTTCGTCCGTGATTTGGGTGTTGCGCAGCGACAAGACGGTAAGGCTGCTGAGTTCTCGAAGATGTTGCAGCTCTTGATCGCTAATCCAACGGTTGTCATCAAAAAGGATAACCCCAACGTTGGAAAGCCCCTCAAGGTATCTTAACGATGAACCGTCGGTCGGTGCATCGGAGAATTTAACAAACCGAACTCGTGCGAAGACTCCCAAGTTCTCGTCGTCGAACCAATCCGGTATCCAACCTGGACGCACGATATCTGATACACACGTATCCCCGCGAGCTTCATAGTAAGCAACTGCCCGCTGCTCCCGATAATACGGCCACCAAATCGCCAACACCCCGCTGGTGACGACAAGCACGAACGCAAACAGCAGCAACACCCACGTCCGCAAATACCAACGTTTCGAAGAATTAACCGCTGTCAATGCGACACCCCCTTCACCCTTGGAACAACGTCACCATGGCCCGCCGTGTCACTCCGCCCAAGAGATCAGACACCCCACCAATGCGCGCCGCATATCCGCAACACCGGCTCCCGTCACGCGCGTCTTGTTAAGCGAGAGCTCGTTCAGCTGCTTCAATCCCCGCAGCTTAGCGATCCCCGCGTCGCTCACCGATGTGCTGTTTAGCCACAGTTGTTCAAGCTGTGTGAATCCGCTGATCACGTCCAGCCCCGCATCGGTCACGCGCGTGTTATCCAAATAGAGCCCCTCAAGTTGTGTCAATCCCCGCAACTCCTCAAGCCCGGCATCGCTGACATCGGTGTTCTGCAGCCAGAGCACCTTCAGCGTCACGATGGGACGCAGATGCTCCATTCCCGCGTCGCCGACGCCTGTATTCTGCAGCCACAGAACCTGTAGGTTTTCCAGCCCGCTCAAATGCCGCAGTCCGTCGTCCCCCACGTCCGTGTTGATCAGCGATAACGACCGCAGCCGCGATAGATTCCGCAGATGGACCAGCCCATCATCACCGACCGGCGTATTGTCCAAAAACAGAGATTCCAATTTCGTCAATCGCGGCAAATGCTGCAGCTCCAGGTCGCTGAACCGCTTGCCGTTGAGGTTGACGGATCGCACTCCCTCGAAGACTTCTAAATGC
Source organism: Planctomycetales bacterium (assembly GCA_028285345.1). Taxonomy (GTDB): domain Bacteria; phylum Planctomycetota; class Planctomycetia; order Planctomycetales; family Planctomycetaceae; genus Symmachiella. The sequence continues at coordinate 104,693 of JANQPT010000044.1, read as the reverse complement.
TCATCCTCGACGGCGTCGGGAACCCAGATCGGACGTTCTAACTCCGACTTGGTCTCCCCGCCCATCTTCCAGATCGCCACGAGCGCCTTCTGCTCGAGATAGTGGGGGATCCACACCGCGGCGACTGTGCCGGCGGCAATCAAGACGACTGCCGCAAACAGCAATATCCCCGTACGAGGCCAGCGGCGTTTGGGCGCTGCGGAATCAGACATGGCGCGCTCTGATCTCGACTTTGTGGACGGATGCAAGAGCCGATTATACTCAGCCGTTGCGTAATTACGACAGCAATGTCGGCCACTGCGCGAATTCGTCCGCTAACGCAGCGGAGGTTTTGGCCTCTCGGCCCACACAGCCGGCGTGCCGTTCAAGCTGGGTGCGTTCGCCGGCGGGTCGCAGCAGAGCGAGCGTTCGACGAACATCTGCAGCACCACATCCGGCCGTTCGCGTTCGATGGTCGACTCAGGAAAATCAAACGCGCCTTCGTGATAAACCACCGATGTAAAGCAGTGCGGCAGGAACGGTTTCATCGCACCAGCGAAAGAGTCATGGATCACGACCGCCCGCGGCCCGTTTGCCGGCGGCAGCGCGTTCGTCGAACGAATCTCGGATTTTAGTGTTAGCACAGCCCGCTCTTCGTTGAGCACGTCAGCCAGCGCCAGCATGTCGGCCAAGTCGCCGCCAAGTCCGCGCTGCCATTCCACGCGGAACTTTGACAACGACGGATAATCGATCTGCGGGAACCATCGCTTAAGCTGCTCCGCAATGGCACGGCATCCGTAGTAGGCTCCGAGGCTGTTCCAGTGCGTGTCTGTTTGATGATAGAGCCGGCCGTGCGACTTCGCGTCGCGCAGCGCTTCGCGGAGATCCAAAAAGGGAACCGTGCTCTCTTCGAGGAGTTGATTCTTGAATTGCTCAAGCTGGCCATGGTTGCTGACGACGTTTAGCGCCCGCGGCAAGTGTTCGCCGTAAATCGAGTGCTTGTTGGGAGCGACGATTACCAGATAGCGGATTCCCCGTGCGGCGAGCCAATCGTGGCGAGCCTGCAACACGTCTCGCCACGCACGCAGGTCCTGGATGTCCATTGGCCGGACGCCACGATAGTCCTCCAGCACGTGAAACCCGGTGTAAAACAGCCAGCCGTTCTTGCCGGCCAGCACGTTGCCGCCGGTTTCCAACACCGCATGTTGCACGGTCTGCTGCCGTGCGGTCGACGCCTGCTGCCGAGAGAGTTCGGCGGGCGACGCTCCCAGCCACTGCAATTGCACGCGGTGAAACGTCCGCACACAAAGCGAACGAAAGCCGAAGTGGTCATTAAAGTATGACTCAAACCGTTCCGGAAACGCTTCGATTTCCGCGCGATGCGCGCCGGGCAGTTGGGGCAGCGGTGCCAGCTTCCGCTTTTCGGATGTGAGAGTTGCTCCGGAATTCGACATCATCGCCGCCAGCGGGCCACCGACGACGATCACGAAAGCTGCGATCGTCAACAGTGCGCCACCGCGCCGAACACTTTGATCAAGTCGTGTTTCGCGAGATCCGCTCACGGCAACTCTCTGTCAGAACCGAAAGTAAATAAACGGCTGATGTGTCGCGGCAGACATGAAGACGATCGACGCCGACAACAAGGCGACCGTTCCCGCAGTCCGCAACAGTTCCACTCCGGCATGCCACGGCAGCGCGAGCTTCGAGTCCGCCAGCCGTCCCGCCGCGCGTTGCTGCAGCTCTCGCAGCGCCGGAACCATGGGACAGGCTCCCACGGCGCCGACGGCAATCGTCAGCACCAAGCCCTGCGAAAGGTACATGCCCAGATGCGTCTGCGCGGTTGAAACTCCGTTGGCGCCCGCGAGCGCCGCAAGAAACTGCAGCGCGTGCGGGAGATTCTCCGCACGAAAAATGGCCCAGGTGATCATCACCAGCAGCAAGACATAAAGGTGATTGGCCCAGCCAAACGGCAATCGCGAGTGCCGCGCAAACCAGCGGCGCTCACCAATCAAAATCCCGCCGTGAAGCAACCCCCAGACCACAAAATTCCAACTAGCACCGTGCCAAAATCCGCACAGCACGAACACCAACAGTAGATTGCGATAAACCCGCAACGGCGACACGCGATTGCCGCCCAGCGGGATGTACAAGTAGTCGCGAAACCAAGTCGAAAGCGAAATGTGCCACCGCTGCCAGAATTCCGTGACTGAGCGGGCGGTGTAGGGGTATCTGAAGTTCTCGGGAAAACGAAAACCGAACATCGCGCCCAGGCCGATTGCCATGTCGGAATATCCCGAGAAGTCAAAGTAAATCTGCAGCGTGTAACAGACGATTCCCAACCAGGCGACCGGCAGCACCAACTCAGCCGGCGGCAGTTCAAACACGATGTCCGCCGTCAGCCCGACTTGGTTGGCAATCAGCACCTTCTTGGCCAAACCGGTCACGAAACGGGACATGCCCGCGGCCACACCATCGATCGTGGTGCTGCGGCTTTCGAGCTGCTTCGATATCTGGCCGTAGCGGACGATCGGCCCGGCGACCAGTTGCGGAAACATCGAGATGTACAGGGCCAATTTGGTAAAGCTCGCCTGCCCCTGTTCCTGGCCGCGATAAACATCGATCAGATATGACAGCGCCTGAAATGTGAAAAAGGAAATCCCCAGCGGCAACCCGATGCGGTCAAAGCGGATCGACGGCAGCGACGACTCGACCAGCAGCCAGTTGAGATTGTCCAGGAAGAAATTCGCGTATTTGAAATAGCCCAGGAGCCCCAGATTGAAGAACATCCCCGCCACGATGTAGAACCGTGCGGAATGACGCGATTCCGCCCGGTCGATTCGCAAGCCGAGCGCGTAGTTGACGGTGATCGACGCGGCCAGCAGCGCCGCCATGGAGACGTCGCCCCAGGCATAAAACAGCAGGCTGACCGCCAGCAGCAGGCCGTTTTTGAGATACCGCGGCGACAGAAAATAGGCCGCCAAGACCAGCGGTAAAAACAGCAGCAGAAACAGAGGAGAGCTAAAAACCATCTGTCCAGACTGTGCGAGACGTGTAACAGCAGGAGCAACGGTGGCGCGTCTTAGCCGAAGCCGTTTTCACGGTCAATCCCAATACAACAGGCTCACTCACGCAACGGGTGCATTCCTCGGAATGCGCCCAACGGTGAACACCTTCTTGGGTGGCCGCGATTGCGCAGCAATCGGGGTGCCGAAGGCACACGAGGCCGCAATTTCACCGTTCCCTGTCTGGCGCAATCGCAAGACGTTTTGACGCTGAAATTGCGGCCTCTTGCAGGCTGAGCCTGCCCCGATTGCGTTGCAATCGCGGCCACCCGGGAGCGTCGTTGTTGACGCGCACATTCCGGCGAACGCGCCCTCCCGCATCCACGCCGGCGCGATATCTCAAAACGTGATTGCCAAACCGAGACGCGGCCTCGATAATAGACTCAGCACTTCTCTCTTCACATCACAGGAGTCGGACTCATGCGCACGCCGGTTCTTGCCGCCTGCATCGCTGCCTGCTCGTGTTGGCTCGTCCCGCAAGTTGCCCAGGCGGGAATGCCCTCGATCACGCTGCACGAAGTCGCCCGCATGCGGCTACAGACAATTTCGTTCTTCCTGCTGGTATTATTGCTCTCCACGGTTGGGATCCAGGCGATCTGGAATTCGCTGGCCAAGGATTTCACCAAGCTCCCCCGACTCTCCTTCGGCAAGGCGCTCGGCGTGGTGATTCTGTGGGGATTGCTGTTTGTCATCGTGCTCACCATGATATCCGGCGCCCGCGAACTAATGACGCCCGGCGCGTGGGAGCGGCAGGGGGCGACCTACCGGCTCAAACAACTCGAAGAAACAGTCGAGCCGGATGATCCGCACTACCGCGAGGCCCGCCGCACAAATATCGAGCGGCTCGGATTAGAATTGCTCAGCTTCGCCGCCGCAAACGACGGCCGCTATCCGACCGAGGAACAGGCGGAGGAAATCGACGCATTCGTTTCGGAACTCCCCGCTCAGCTCAGCATGCGCTACATCTACAAGTCGGGCCTGACGACTGGCGACGGCGAAAAAATCCTCGCCCTGGAACCTGCCATCTACGACGACGACCAATACGTGCTGTTGGCCAGCGGCGCAGTGCGGCGAATGAGCCACGAGGAGATCCGCAAGGCGCTTGATGCGGAGGCATCGCCGTGAGAACTGGGCTCACTTCAATCGAGGTATGCACAATTCTCCTGCTCCTCTTCGTTCTCCTTGCCACAGTGTTGGGTTTCGACTCACCCGTCATGGTTTGCGCTACACTGGTGACCGGCTGGGTCTCCTACACAGCGCGCACGATTTCCGAGATGACCGTCGATCCTCGCTCGATCATCGCCGCCCTGCTGGCACTCATTCTGTTCGCGTTCGGAGTTCACAAGTTTTGCGGATGGTTGTACGAGTTCATTCCGAAGGAAACGGGGCGCAGGCAGCCGTGGCGAGGTCGCTGGACGTTTAGGATCGTAGGCGGTGCCATTTTGATTGTCAGCGGCTGTATTGCCGCGACCGGCATCGGAAAGCAAATCATCTGGCACTTTCGGGGCGACGGAAACGTTTGGGGCATATATTCGCGAAACAATCTCAAACAGATCGGAATTGCCGTTCACAACCACCACGACGATGTCGACGCCTTTCCGTCAGGTGTCTCGTTTGATTCGGCGGGAAAACCGCTGCACAGTTGGGTGACACTGCTGCTGCCGTTCTTCGACGCATGGGTCTCTGAGGACTTTATGGTTTCTCGCGAGATAACGATGGACGCACCTTGGGACGATCCCGTCAACGAGAAGCCGTTTCAGCAGCCGCTAAGAATCATGCAAAACTCGGGAATCCTCTACAATACAAATCGATCTGAGGAACCGGTCGAATTTGACCGACGGAACCGTGCGCTGGCGCACTATGCCGGAAATCGGCATCTCTTCGGCGGCAATCGGGCTTGGCGAGTCCGCGAAATCACCGACGGAACGCCACAGACGCTGATGGCTGGAGAAGTGAATGCAGAATTCCGCCCATGGGGCGACCCGCAGAATTCCCGCGACCCCGCACGCGGCATCAACCAGTCTCCGGCAGGATTCGGCAGCCCGGCGCCGGAGGGCGCGCATTTGCTATTCGTCGGCGGACATGTGAAGTTTATCAGCAAAGATGTCGATCCCGCGATTCTCCGAGCGATGGCCACGCCTGACGCCGGAGAATTCGTCAAACCAGTCCGTGAGTATTCCGGATGGGAGGCGTCGCCGTGAAGCGCGAAGTCAAAGTGCTCTTGATCGTAATGACTGCCATCGGTGTCGGCGGAGCGTGTCTCGGCTGCGCATTTCCGCTGGACTTCGTCGTCACAATGGCCGCCGGGTGGGCGTTTTACTTGCTGCGGGTCGTCCCCGAGACCACAGTCGACATCACGTCCGCGGTGACCGCGTTGTTGGCACTAATTCTATTCTCGCTCGGTCTGCACAAGTTTTGCCTGTGGCTCTACCGGCAAACAGGAAATTCGAATCAAGAACGGCAATGGAAGCTTTCGTGGTCCAGCGGACTTGTGTGGGGCATCGAGCTGATGTTCTGCGCCGGGACCGCCAGTATTGGCGTCGTCCATCAATTGGTTTGGATGTTCACGTCGAAGTTTCCATGGCTCGATGCGCAAAGAGAAGTTGTGTGGAGAACCCATTCTCGCAACAACATGAAACAGTTCGGTATCGCCGCCCACAACTATCACGACGAATTCGCGTCGTTCCCCGCCGGCGCGACGCTGGATCCTGCCGGTCGGCCGCTGCACAGTTGGATCACCCAGTCGTTGCCCTATTGGGATTCGAGCAGCGAAATCAAAATTCAAGAACTACACGGGCAGATCCAGCACGACCTCCCTTGGAGCCATCCCCGCAACCAGCCGCCGTTGGCCGAGCCCCTCAACGTGGTGCTCAATCCCGGTGTTCTCAAGCAAAGCTACTACCATGAAGATTCTGTTGAATTCGACGCGGAGAATCGTGCCCTGGCGCACTACGCCGCGAACATTGCGGTATTGGGAGTTGGCCGGAGGATTGCCATCAAAGATATCACCGATGGCACCTCGAACACGCTCCTGACCGGTGAAGTGAATTCCCAATTCCGCGCGTGGGGCGATCCGCTGAATCTGCGCGACGTCACGCTCGGCATCAACCACTCGCCCGCCGGCTTCGGCAGCCCGTTCCAAGGAGGCGCCTTTTTCCTGCGCGTCGACGGCAGCGTGCACTTTGTTAGCGAAAACATCGACCCCGACCTGCTCAAAGCAACCGCAACACCGGACGGCGGCGAGGCGGATACGATTCCCGGCGGGATTATTGATTGAAGGCCTTTGAAAATACATGTTGCTTCTGAAACTGAGGCATTGCCATGAGGCGAGGATTCACACTTAAAGAGCTATCCATCGTTTTCACGGTGATCGTTCTAGTACTGGGAATTTTCGCCTCGTTCGATACGTTTGTCACCGTGTTCTTTGGTTGGCTGTATTTCGGCTCACGAGTCGCAAACGAAATGACCGTCGACTGGCTGTCTATCCTCTCCGCCGTTGTTGCGCTGTCATTATTTTGGATTGGACTACACAAATTCTGCGGTTGGCTATACCGGAATACCGGCGTTCAGAACGAAGAGCGGCGATGGAAACTCGCGTGGTCGAACGGCATCGTCTCGGGAATCGTGCTGATGTTCTGCGCCGGGACCGCTAGTATCGCAGTCGTGCATCAATTTAATTGGTTGTTCTCATCGAAAACTCCGGTATTTGTCGGCGGGAGAGAACCTTACCACCGACACCACTCTCGCAGCAATCTCAAGCAAATCGGGATCGCAATGCATGACTATCATGCTGCGTTCAACTCGTTCCCGGCGGGAGGTACGTTTGATTTAACCGGACGACCGCTGCACAGCTGGGTGACGCAAACTTTGCCCTACTGGCAACCCAATGATCGCCCTCAGCTATCCGACCAAATTCAACATGACGTCCCCTGGGACGATCCCCGCAATGCCCAGCCGTTGCAGCAGCAGTTCATGATGCTCATCAATCCCGGCATTGTCGGCGGCCCCTTTGCCTACGACGAACCGACGGACTTCGACGCGAATCAATACGCCCTGTCACATTATGCCGCCAACATCCTCGTGATCGGACCTCGCGGTCCGCTGCGCATCAAGGACATCACCGACGGCACGTCGAATACGTTCATGGCGGGCGAAGTGAACGCCAACTTCCGCCCTTGGGGCGATCCCTTCAACTTCCGTGACCTAGCGCTGGGGATCAATCATTCCCCCGACGGTTTTGGCAGCCCGTTTCAGGGAGGAGCCTATCTCCTGCGGGTCGACGGCAGTGCGCAATTCATCAGCGAAGACGTCGATATTGATCTGCTCAAAGCACCCGCCACACCCGCCGGCGGCGAGGCGGAGACGATTCCCGGCGGGCTCGTGGATTGAGGTTTTCGAAACAACATTTTGCTGCTGAAGCGGAGGCGTCACCGTGAGGCGTGTTGTGGCGGTCGTGCTCGGCCTGATGATCGGCGTGGTCATCGGTGCGTCCTGCGCCGGCTGTATTCCCGTGGGGTTGATAGATGCCTTCGTCGCATTTTTCGCAGGATGGGCTCACTATCCGTTGCGCGTAGTACCCGAGATCACCGTCGACATCGCAGCCGTTGCGACGGCGTTGATAGCGCTCGTTTTGTTCGCGGTGGGTCTGCATAGAATGTGCATTTGGCTGTACCGGAAGTCAGACAGTCAGAGCGGCAAACGGCAATGGAAGCGTGCGTGGTCAAGCGGCCTCGTCTGGGGCATCCTGCTCATGTTCTGTGCCGGAATGGCCGGCATCGGGGTCGTGCATCAGATTGTCTGGCTGTTCACGTCGAAAACGCCAATGTTTGTCGGCGGGAGAGAACCCTACTACCTAAACCACTCCCGAAATAACCTCAAACAGGTCGGGATTGCGCTGCACAACTATCACGACGCTTTCACATCCTTCCCGGCGGGCGCCACATTTGATCCCGCCGGACGCCCGCTGCATAGCTGGGTGACACAATCTCTGCCCTACTGGTGGGAGGAGAATAAGCAGACCGCCCTGTCTGAGCAGATTCAATATGACATCCCCTGGGACGATCCCCGCAACGCCAAGCCGTTTCAACAATCGATTTCAGCACTGGTCAACCCCGGCGTCTCCGTTCGCGATGAATGGATCCTATTCAATAAAGACAAGTACGCGCTGGCACATTACGCCGCGAACGTCCTCGTGGTGGGACCAGGGCCCCCGCTGCAAGTCACGGACATCACCGACGGCACGTACAATACGTTCTTGGCGGGTGAAGTAAACTCCAAATTCCGCCCGTGGGGCGATCCGTTCAACTTCCGTGATGTCGCGCTGGGGATCAACAAGTCGCCCTACGGGTTCGGCAGCCCGTTTAAAGGTGGTGCAATCTTCCTGCGGGCCGACGGCAGCGTGCAGTTCATCAACGAGAACGTCGACCCCGATCTGCTCAAAGCAACCGCAACACCCGACGGCGGCGAGGCGGAGACGATCCCCGCCGGGATCATTGATTGAGTTATCTGAGAATTGAAATCATTGTTCACATTTCCCGTGTGCAAACGCACCACGATTGAACCGATGAAGCCTCTCAACGAACGGGAACGGTTGCAGTGAAACGAGAATCTGCCACAAAAACTCTCTCGCTCGTGCTGTTACTGTGCGTGATGTTGCCCTGTGTCCTCGGCAGTTTGTCGCCCACCGCACGTCTTTTCTTTCCCTTCGACACACTGTTTTTATTGCTGTTCGGATGGCTGATATTCATTGGCCGCGTCATCAATCAAATGAGTTTCGATTGGATCGGCGTCGCGACAGCAATCGTGACAGTACTGTTGTTGGCGATCGGGTTGCACTGGTTTTGCCGGTGGTTTTGTGCGCGCTCCGGCCAGCGCGCCACTGTGCGGCAGTGGAAGGGATCCTGGACGAACGCAACCGTGTGGAGTGTCGTGCTGATGTTTTGCGCCGGAACAGCGATGATCGGCGTCGTCCATCAAACAGTCTGGCTGCTGACATCAAAGGCGCCCCTGCTCTATTCGACCACACACTCTCGTGGAAACCTCAAGATCATGGGGATTGGGCTGCACAATCACCACGACCGCGAGGGAGCTTTTCCAGCAGGTGCGACGTTCGACAATGCCGGACGACCGCTGCACAGTTGGGTGACGCGGATGCTGCCCTATATGGACGGCCCACTAGACCGCGAACTCGCAGAGTCAATCCGGCTCGACCTGGCGTGGAATGACCCCCTCCACAAGCAAGTTTTCGAGCAATCTCTGCCGAACATTCAGAACTCCGCAGTCTATTCTCCGGACGAACCTGTCGATTTTGACTCGCAAGGATACGCGCTCTCACATTACGCAGCCAATGTGTTGGTCATGGGACCAAAGCGGCCGCTCCGAATCGACGACATTTCAGACGGCACTTCAAACACGTTGATGGTGGGGGATGTGAACGCGCAGTTCCGCCCGTGGGGCGATCCAATCAGCTTTCGCGACGTCCGGCTGGGCATCAACAAATCTCCACACGGCTTCGGCAGCCCGTACCAAGGAGGAGCCTATTTCCTGCGGGCCGACGGCAGTGCGCAATTCATCAGCGAAGACGTCGATATTGACCTACTCAAAGCAACCGCCACACCCGCCGGCGGCGAGGCGGATACGATTCCCGGCGGGATCATTGATTGAGGACGTCATCCTGAGATTTCTTACTAAGGTATCTTGTGATGAGCGATGATACACTGAAAAGAAAGCACCTCCTCATTGCTCTGGCAATCGACTTTGTGATCGTCATGGCGATGTTTCTGTGGCCCAAAGATTGGCAATATCAGCTGGAAGTTGGCTTTGTGTTTCTAGTTGGCTGGCTGGTGGGTCTGAGAGATGCGCTGATTGTCGTCCACGAAAATCCGTTTTTCACCTGGCAAACGGTGACGGCTGCCGTAGCGATCGCTTTGCTGACGGTCTTCTGCCTGCGTCTGCCTCTAATTGCGCTTCGCTACGGTTTTCCGACCGAAACCACATCCGACAGGAAGCTGCGCCGCTGGATGCGGCCGTTTTACTGGACGGCGCTGTTGCTGTTGTTGACTAGCGTGGCAATCATTGGCAACGGCGTTGTGTATCACACCGTGCAACTTTTTGTCGCCAAATCGCAATTTTTAGGAGGTGAAGGCCGGCGTAACGCAGTACGCACCCATGCCCGCAACAACTTGAAATATATCGGGATCGCGGCAGATGCTTATCACGACCAGCACAAGTCTTTCCCCAGCGGCGCCACCTTCGATGAGACAGGACGACCGCTTCATAGTTGGGTCACTAAGTTACTGCCCTACGGGGATTTGTCTGCAAACCCTGATCGTGACTCATTGTATCGACAGATCCATCAGAACCTTCCCTGGGACGACCCTCGTAATTTACAGCCGTTTCAACACCACCTCATTGGGCTGCACAATCCTGGCATTCATAAGTACCAACATATGTATGACGAGCCGCTTACATTCGACAGCCAGAAAAGAGGATTGTCACACTACGCGGCTAACTTCTACGTCATGGGCCCCCACGGCGCATTGTCTGTGAAGGATATCAAAGACGGCACGTCGAATACGTTTTTGATCGGCGAAGTGAACGCCAACTTCCGCGCCTGGGGCGACCCGCTCAACTTCCGTGACGTCGCGCTGGGAATCAATCGCTCACGCGACGGTTTCGGCGGCCCGTTCAAAGGGGGGGCCTTCTTCTTGCGCGCGGACGGAAGCGTGCAATTCATCAATGAGGACGTGGACCTCGACCTGCTCAAAGCAACCGCCACGCCCAGCGGCGGCGAGGCGGAGACGATTCACAACCGGTGGTAATACGATTCCGCGACGTCCGTCACGCGATGGCGCAATACGTCATGCCGCGGGAGCTTGCCAACATATTTAAAGATCGGCCGCACCAAGCCGACGGCTCCGCCGTCGCATTGGGCAATGCACTCGATGACGTTCTCAATCATTGGCTCAGTCTTCCAACCCGGGACGCCCCCAGCGACGGCAAAGCCGTCGGCTTGGATTGTACCGGCCATTGTTTTTTGGATCACCCTGCCGCAATCGCATCTCGCACAAAACGATTCTTGATTCCGCAACCTACCCGCCGCTATCTCTCGCTGATACAATTCCCCCAGCAGATCACCGATCGGCCGACCCGGCTGATCGCCTTTATCGGGCATCTCTATTGGAGGTTACGGCGATTATGGCGACCACAACAACCGAAGAAGTCTACACAGCTCCCGCAGTCCGACAGACGCAAATGCTCATCGACGGGCAGTGGTGTGATGCCGCGAGCGGAAAGACGTTTGCGACCTTCAATCCCGCCACGGAAGAAAAAATCGCCGACGTTGCCGAAGGGGACGCGGCCGACATCGACCGTGCGGCACAAGCGGCCCGGCGGGCTTTTGAAAGCGGACCCTGGAAAAACATGGACGCCCGCGATCGCGGCGCACTGCTCAACCGGTTGGCCGATCTGGTCGAGCAAAACTTCGACGAGTTGGCAGCGCTCGAAACACTCGACAACGGCAAACCGATCAGCGACAGCCGCGCCGCCGACCTGCCGCTGGTGATCGACTGTCTGCGGTACTATGCCGGCTGGGCCGACAAGATTCATGGGCAAACGATTCCCATCCGCGGCGACTATTTCTGTTACACCCGCCGCGAACCGCTTGGTGTGGCGGGTCAGATCATTCCCTGGAACTTTCCGCTGCTGATGGTCGCTTGGAAATGGGGCCCCGCCTTGGCCGCCGGCTGCACGATCGTGATGAAACCGGCCGAGCAAACCCCGCTCACCTGTTTGCGGCTGGGTGAACTGGCTCAGGAAGCCGGCTTCCCCGACGGCGTGATCAATATCGTTCCTGGTTACGGGCCAACGGCGGGCGCGTCGCTGGTCAAGCATCGCGAAGTGGACAAGATCGCATTCACCGGCGAACACCTGACCGCACAGATCATCATGAAGGACGCCGCGCAGACGCTCAAACGGCTCACGTTTGAATTGGGCGGCAAAAGCCCCAACGTGATCTTTGCCGACGCCGATTTGGACGCCGCTGCGGCGGGCGCCGAATTGGGACTGTTCTTCAATCAAGGCCAATGCTGTTGTGCCGGCAGCCGCTTGTTTGTGGAAGAGTCGGTGCATGAACAGTTTGTCGAGAAACTCATCCAGCGGGCGAAGGATCGCAAGCTGGGCGATCCGTTTGATCCGTGCACCACGCAAGGTCCACAAGTCGACAAAGCGCAGTTCGACAAGATTCTAAGTTACATCGAGCAGGGTAATGCCTCCGGCGCGCACTGTGTAACGGGCGGTTCCCGTTTCGGCGACCGAGGATTCTTCGTCGAGCCAACGATCTTTGACAATGTGACCGACGAGATGCCGATCGCCAAAGATGAAATCTTCGGCCCGGTGCTGAGCATATTGCCCTTTAAGTCGCTCGACGAAGTCACCGAGCGGGCCAACAACACGTTCTATGGACTCGCCGCAGCGGTCTGGACGCGCGACGTCGCCAAAGCGCACCGCTTGGCCAACGATATCAAGGCGGGCACCGTCTGGATCAACTGCTACGACGTGTTCGACGCCGCCGCGCCGTTTGGCGGTTTCAAAATGAGCGGCATCGGACGCGAACTGGGCGAAGCCGCTCTGGCGAATTACACCGAGCTGAAAACCGTGACCATGAATCTGGATTAGCTCCCAGACACTTGGACTCCACGACTCGCATCCAATAGTGAAGCGGGCGATCGACTGAACGGCGATCACCCGCTTTTTTTTGCGCGGTGCACCATGGCAACGGCGATCCTCAAAGTTCGCCCGTATTACCAAAGCGCACTAACCGGCGGCGCCCGCACAACAATTACGACTGATACGAGTCGTAATTTGAGATGGTACGTTCGTCATTTCTGCTATGACCCTTCTCAGAAGTTGCCGAAGAAATGTTTGATATTACACAAACGACGACTCCGCTCGCGCCGAGCGACCTATTTGAACCTGATTTGGATTCGGCAGCCGCCGGCCCCATTTCATCAGTTCGCTTGCGAACGTGTGCAGGCGTACCGAAGCAATTGGCGAGTCTCCTTCGAGCTCGCCGAACGGTTGGGACACCAGTTGTAGGTAGAAGACCATGAGAAAAACAGACTTTTCTGCTCAGCGAACTCTTCAGACAATCTGTGCTGTGTGTGTCTGCATCATGTCTGGAAGTGCCCTTCATGCGGGCGACATCGCCGACACCAGCGCCGTCGATCACGACAACGTTCGCTCCGCCTACTTCCATCAGGTCTTCAACCACGACTTCTTCTCCACGCAACAAACAGGATATCACGCCTGCGATTGTGCACCCAGTTCACCCCCACCCGGTTCGGACTCGATGACACCTTCGCCCTATTCGCAACCCTCGCCGTATTCGTCACCCATGCAGAGCCCGGCGGCAACCATGCCGCAAGCCCAGGGATTTCTGTCGTCCAGCTCGACAAACGTCGTCGCCGCTGCCAACAATCCCGGCGGTTACATCGATCTCGCCGTGCCGGTTACACAATTCCGGCTCCGTTTCGACGCCGCCTACGGCGCCAACCGGCCGGACCGGGCGGAGTTCTTCTATCCGAAGTGCGGATGTTTCCAAACCCCCGACGCACGCGGTCCCCTGCTCCCGGAAACCAACATCGACTACCAAGAAATTCGGCCCTACTTCGAATTCGCGCCCAGCGACCGGTTCTCGGTCTTCGGTGAATTCCCCGTCCGCTTCATCAACCCCGACGCCAACCCCAATGAAGCCGGCTTCAGCGACATTATCGCCGGTTTCAAATACGCGTTCATCGCGGAAGACGATGAGTACCTCACGTTCCAATTGAAAACTTATTCGCCGACCGGCGACGGCCGAGAGGGACTGGGAACCGACCACTTCTCCCTGGAGCCGGGCCTGCTTTATTTCAGCGCTCTGAGCGACCGCACGGTGCTCCTCGCCGAATTGCGTGATTGGATCCCCACCGGCGGCAGCAACTTCGCCGGCAATGTCCTGCGGTACGGTGTTGGATTGGGCTACACCACGCACCGCACTTGCGACTACAACGTGACCCCCATTGCGGAATTTGTGGGATGGAGTGTCCTCGACGGCAATCAGACCAACCTGGACTTTCCCAATGGAGTCGAAGACGCGACCGGCGATACGATCTTTAACATCAAGCTCGGCGTCCGCGTTGGATTCGGCGGCGAAAGCGGCCGCGTCTACAACTACCAACGCAACTCGCTCTACGTCGGCTACGGCCGAGCAGTGACCGGCGATGTCTGGTACGAGGACATCCTCAGACTCGAATACCGCATCCTGTTTTAAGCTGATGCCGGAACCGCAATCCGCGCCGTAACAAGCTGACCCGCCGACGAGACTTTTCTAAGTCGCGTCGGTGCGGCGCTCTGAATCGGCGGCAACCTCCGCGACCTTCTCGCGAATCTTCATCAATCGGCGGCGAACGGTGCGGACGTCGACTTCGTTTTTCTCAGCGATTTCGTCCTGCGTATGGCCTTCCAGACGCAGCGTCAGCAAATGCTGCTCAATCGGCGAGAGTCGCCGCTGGACCTCCTTGAGCAGGTCCGTAAAGACGACAAGGTCGAGCGTCCCCGGTTCACGGCAGATGATCGCCGCCAGCCCGTCGTCGAACTGATTCTGCTCCCGGTCCGGGTCCCGTTTCTTCCCGCGGACTTTGTTCCGGACCTTGTTCAACGTGATCGTGACCATCAATTTCCAGAAGTCATCGTCCTTCTGGAATTCGAAACTCCCCGACCGCGTCCGTCGAAACATCGTGCGAAACACCGACTGCACGACGTCTTCGGGATCGAAACGGCCCTGCCACTTGTTGGCCAGTCGTTTGCGCGCCAGTTGCACCAATCGCTCTCCATACCGCTCGTGCAACTGCGATGCCGCGTCTTCGTCGCCTTCGCGCCAGCGTTCGACTAAGTCGGTACTCTTTTCGGCCATTCCCGAGAACTTCTCCACACAGTCGCGCCCCAAATTCCGTCACAGCACACGCTGCCGTGTTGCAGTGTATCAGACGTGGCAAAACGGGGACAGCTTGATCTTTCGCCTACAACTGCGTGTAGCGAAAACAACTGATTTCGTGGTCGTTGACCATGCCCGCGGATTGCATGAACGCATAACAGATTGTCGAGCCGACAAACTTGAAACCGCGCGCCTTGAGCGCTTTGCTCATCGCCTGAGATTCTGCCGTCTCCGCCGGAATTTCCTCGAGCGATTTCCAACTGTTCACGAGCGGCTCGCCGTCAACGAAGTCCCACAGAAACTCCGCAAAAGACGTCCCTTCCTTTTGCAGCGCTAAATACGATTTGGCATTTTGAATCGTCGCGTTGACTTTGAGCCGGTTGCGAATGATCCCCTCGTTCGCCAACAGCTTGCGGACTTTTGCATCCCGATAGCGGGCGATTTTTTGCGGATCGAATTCGTCAAACGCGCGACGGTAATTCTCCCGCTTGTGCAGCACCGTCCGCCAGCTCAGTCCCGCCTGCGCCCCTTCGAGGATCAACAGCTCAAACAGCTGCTGATCGTCGCGCAGCGGAACGCCCCATTCTTCATCGTGATAAGCCACCATCAACGGATCATCACCCGCCCATCGGCAACGCCGCCGCATTGCACGCTCCTTTGGAAATTCATGTCATATACAACATCAGCCCCCCGGCAAAGCCGGGGGGCTGATGGATTTTTCGCCATCGTTGCCCCCCGTCAGCCCCCGGCTCCGCCGGGGGTCCCGCGGCCGGATACCCGGCGCGGCGCTATTCCGCTTTCAACGCCACCACCGTCGCTTCATCCGGATGCGCCGGCGTCCCGTCGGTCCCCGCATACAACACCCCGCCCGGTCCCAGCGCAAGTCCCTCGCTGAACCCACCGTGGTTGCGCCCCACCTTTTTCACCCACCGCACATCCCCCATCCGCTTGTCGACACCATAAATCTTCCCGGTGCCGCTCAGCCCGAAATAGAGCATGTCATTGTTCACCAGCATCCCGCTGATACCGCGGCCTTGGCCGAGATAGATCTCCCATTTCTTCTTGCCGTCGTGCCCCAGCGCAAACACCACCGGCTCCAGCCCGGCTGGTGACGGCTCGTTAAAGCTGCTGTAGATCGTATCCTCATCGACCGCCGGCAATCGCGGCGCGCCCTTTCCTTCGCGTTTGAACGACCACTTGCGGGCGTGCAGTTTGCCCAGATCGGTGACCGCATACAAATGCGCAAACTCTTCGTCTTGGATGTACACGGTGCCGTCCTTACCGACCACCGGAATGCACCACGCAAACGAATGCCCTTTGGAAACCTCCGGCGACCAGGCCCATTTGAACCTGCCGTCGTCCGCATTGATCGCATACAGGTACGCGATCCCCCGCGACGTCCGGCCATGGTAAATCGTCTTCTGATCGTGCGACAACGACGACGAAGAGGCGTTGCCGATTGCCCCGTCGACAAACCGATGCGCCCAGAGCAGGTTGCCCGTTTTGCTGTCGATCTTGTGCAGCACCGGAATATCGCGGCAATAAATATAGAGGTTGCCCTCCCGGTCGACGTTGCTGGCGGACGTGATCGGCGACAGATCGGGCGACAGATCCCGCTCCCAGATTAAATGACCCGTATTGCGATCCCAACAGCGATACCACCCCTGCCGGAAGCCCATCACGATCCGGTTCTCAGGCGCGAGCACCGGAATACTGAGCAGGGACGCGCTCCCACCGTATCCCGGTTTCTTGGGATCCCAAGAATACTCATACCGCCACCGCTCTTTGCCTTGCGGATCGAGCGAAACCAGCGCCCCGCGCGGGTCCTGCGTTTTCGGCCGATCCAATCCCCCCTCCGGCGCCCCGGTGACGTAAATATTCCCCGCTTCGTCAACCAACGGCTGCGTATTCGACGACCCCGCCACCCCCAATGACCGCTCCCACAAAACCTCCGGTTCCGTCATCGGCCCCGGCAAATCCACAAACCCCGTCCGCTGCGGATTCCCGCCGCCCATAGGGAATTCTGCGCGGGCAAGCGTCGGCGCGACGCACACGGCGACGATCATTATTATCGTTCGAAGAAATCGTTTTTTTCGCATGGATGTTTTTCTAAAGCAATGATTCTTACATCGATCCAAAGCCAAAATGGGTGGCCGTGATTGCGTCAGCAATCAGGGTGCCGTAGGCACAAGAGGCCGCAATTTCACCGTCCCCAATCTACCACTTCCCAAGCCGTCAAAACACCCACTCAATCGGCACCCCAACAGATCGACCGTCGAGATAATACCGGGCCGAACTCCACCTCCATTCAACACCACGCTGCACCAACCCTGCCCTCACGGGATTCACATGCATGTAGTTCAACTTCTCTTCCAACTTCGACTCCGAATAAATCTCAAACGAATAATACTTCGACTGCCAAATCGGATCGTCATCGAGACTCTGGAAATACTCAATATTTTCACGTCGATACCAACGATTGATCTCCTCACTCGACCTCCGTTTCCACGTTTGGATGAACTCCGAAAGTTGTCCCGGCTCCGGAAACCAGAGAGCCGCGTGCACATGATCGGTCATGATCACAAAACCGACGCACTTCGCAGCCCGAGCATGGATTGCAGCATTCAGATTGCCCACAACGATATTCCTCGGCATCTCCAGATCAAGCAATTTGCGCCGGTTGTAGCAGGAGAACGTCACAAAATGTGTGTACAGTTCCCGGTCGTAAATCCGTCTGGGATTGGGCATGTCTTGAGAACCGTTTGAGCGCGTAAATTGCGGCCTCTTGTGCCTGCGGCACCCCGATTGCTCCGCAATCGCGGCCACCCTTTAGTTGAGGTTATCCATACAACTCAACTGAACGACCATCCGGATCGCGCACCACAGCCCGACGCCCCCACTTGGTCTCTGCGGCAGGCTTCAAAACAGTAGCCCCTTCATCCTGGATCCGCTGCATCGTCCGATCAAGACCGGCAACAGTGAACCCAAGCCGCGTCGTTGCATCCGCCCGTTCATCGTCTCCTGTAAGCGGATAAATCTCAAACACACCGTCCCCAAGCTTCGCGGCAAAATGAACAGGCCCGCCGCCATGCTGCTCTTCCTGAAATTCAAAACCGAGCATCTCGTAGAACTCCCGCAGCAATTGCGTATCCGCCGTTTTCAAAACCAGCAATGCAAATTTGGGAGTAGACATCCGTTAAGCCCTAAAATCGATCAATGGGTGGCCGTGATTGCGTCAGCAATCAGGGTGCCGCAGGCACAAGAGGCCGCAATTTCACCGACCCCAATCTACCAGCTTCCCAACGATCAAAACACTTCATCCGATGAGATGTCCTACTCCCCAATCACCTTCACCAACACACGCTTCGCCCGCCGCCCGTCAAACTCCCCGTAAAAAATCTGCTCCCACGGTCCAAAATCCAGCTTCCCGTCGGTGATCGCCACGACGACTTCGCGGCCCATAATTTGGCGTTTGTGGTGCGCGTCGGCGTTGTCTTCGCCGGTGCGGTTGTGGTGGTAGCGGTCCGGCGAGGCGTCGAAGGGGGCCAGTTCCTCCAGCCACTTCTTATAATCGCGATGCAGCCCCGGCTCGTCGTCGTTGATAAACACGCTCGCGGTGATGTGCATCGCGTTCACCAAACACAACCCCTCCCGCACCCCGCTCTCGCGGACGATGCCCTCGACTTGCGGCGTGATATTCAAAAAGTCCATCCGGGCAGGGATGTTGAAGGTGAGGTATTCGGTTTTGGATTTCATGTTCTCAAGCCTATTCGCCTAACATTTCTTCTTTGGCCAATTGGGTGATCCCAATCTGTCGCATGTCGTCGACAAAGACGTATATGCGGCCCTGCACTCTCGTGCCAACCGCTGGATAAGTCTCTACTGACGTGTATCGAATTTTATCTGCATCTTTGAGTTTGGGCACGAGAATCAGTGCCGGGAAGGCTACGCCAATATCGAGAAAGACTCCAAACTGCTCTTGCGATACCACGATTCCGCTGACCGTGCTGCCCAAGACTAATTGCTGCATTGTTGTTTCCCATCGATCCGCCAAGTCGGGAGAACGATAGTCGCCGAAGTACCCGCCGAGACGCTCATCCACGCTCATGGCTAAGCCCCCCATACAACTCCGGCCGACGAAATCGATACAAGTACTCAGGCTCCCCTCGCGCCGCACGCAGATCGTCAGCAGTTAGATCAACCACCAGCATTCCGGGTTCGCCCGTTTCCGAGGGCCAGTCGGCTAGAATCTCGCCGCGCGGCCCAACTGCCATGCCGCCGCCGGGGAAGTTTTGCTCCGCCCCGGCGCACTCGACGTGTCCCACGTAGTTGCAAGCGACTCCGAAGATGCCGTTTTCCGCACACCGCGCACGGAGCGGAATGCCGGCCCAGTTGGACCAGCCTTGCGGGGTGCGCGGGGGTGGGTCGGCGGCGAAGGGGAATAGCACGAGCTCCACATTCTGCGCCGCCAACAGCCGCGTCGACTCGGGGATCAGCGCATCGAAGCAAATGTTGACGCCGATCCGCCCCAGCGGCGTCTCGATAACGTCCGGCACGCCGCCGCCGTTATAAAACGGCATCTCGTACATCGGAATGTGCATCTTCCGCCAACGGCCCAACAGGCCCTCCGGTCCGACGAGCACCTGCGTGTTATAGAGCAGATTTCCCGCGTCTTCGAGCATACCCGCCGAGACGAGCAGGTTGTTTTGCCTCGCGATATCTGACAACTTTGCAACGGCGTCGCCGTCGATTGGCTGCGCCGTCTCACGTGCCACCGCCAACGCGGTGCGGAGCCAGCGGTCGTGGTCCCCGACCGGGTGATTGGGAATGAACCCCGTCAGCGACAATTCCTGAAACAAAACGACATCAGCGCCGGCCTCCGCCGCTCGGGCGGTCCACGCGTCGATCTTTGACAGGTTGTCGGCGATTTCCGCCGGTCGCGTGTCGACGGCAATCGCCGCGACGCATACTTGCTCTCGCATTAAGAATTATCCTTATCAACATCGTTGGTGCCGGGCCTCGCAACCACGGTCCGCAAAACGCATGACGCCCCGTTGATTCATCAGCCGGCGGCATCGCTTTGTTCTGGCGAGTCCAGCGGACTCAGTGTAACATCAAACGGCTGCGAAACCGAATCGCGCGAAGCTCGTCCCGAGGTTCGGATCGTTTCATACACATCACCAAGATTATTCATTTTGTCGAGTCCAGCGTGACATGTCGCCGGAACTGTCCCAACTCTTTAGACGTTATCAGCAACTCCAAGAAGACGTCGGTTGGAGCGGCGCGGACGAGCAGCGGTTGCAGCGCGCCTACAAGGTCTCAGCGGCAAAGTTGCAGGACGTCCTGAATGAGTATCGCAAAGGGCTCAAGCAGCATCTGCATCGGCGGGGAGGTGCCGGCACCGATGCGCAGGATCTTGATGCGATCGTCGCCGGTGCGGACACCTGGCTCCTGGAATTGTTTACGGGCCCGTACGACGCAGCGTACGTTCACCGTCGATTTCAGTTTGGCGTGCAGCAGGTCGAACTCGGACTGGACCGGTATCAGATCAATAGCGGACTGTCCCAACTTCGGGTCTCGCTGATTCCAGTGATCCAAGAGTGCGCCGACAATGATTCCGGGCAATTCGCGCAGTTGATGGAATCGCTGATCAAATTGCTCGACGTCGACGTCACGATTATCAAATCGGCCTATCACGTCGAGCAGGCCAATCTGCTGCGGCATACCGAAGCGCGGTATCAGTCGCTGGTCGAAAGTCTGCCGCTGCACTTCTTTTGCAAGGACTTACAGGGGCGGGTGGTTTTCGCCAACCAGCGATATTGCGACCTGCTGGACATCCCGATGCACAAACTCATCGGAATGACCGACTACGATTTGTTTCCGCGAGAACTTGCCGACAAATATACGTCGGACGATGCACGAATTCTGGAATCGGGAGAGCCGTACGAAGACGTCGAAGAGAATCGCGGACCGGACGGACAGCCGATTTACGTGCACGTTCTCAAAGCGCCGGTTGCCGACGCCGACGGCAATTGCGTCGGCATCCAGGGAGTTTTTTGGGACGTCACTGATAAGAAACGGGCCGAGCAGGCCGCCCGGCAGAGCGAGGACCGGTTTCGCCAATTGGCGGAAAACATCCGCGAAGTGTTTTGGATCACCAGCCTCAACGGCGCTGAAATGATCTACGTCAGTCCCGCCTACGCAGAAATCTGGGGGCATCCCACCGAAGAACTGTATGCCAACCCGCTTCAATGGCTCGAATCAATCCATGACGACGACCGCGCACGAGTTGAAGCCGCGTTTCAAGTGCGGGCTCAGACGGGCCAATACGATGAGGAGTACCGGATCCTCCGCCCCGACGGCCAGATGCGCTGGATTCGCGATCGCGGCTTTCCCGTCCGCGACGAATCGGGTCGTCCCTATCGCATTGCCGGAGTCGCGGAAAACATTACCAAACGCCGCAAGGCCGAGGAGCAGTTGCGTCACAGCGACGACCGCTTCCGGCGGCTGGTCGAATCCAACATCATCGGCATTCTGATCACCGACTTTCAGAAACGAATCCTGGAAGCCAACGACCTGTTTCTGGAGATGATCGGCTATTCGCGGGCGGAATTGGAGGCGGGCGAAATCCGCTGGAAACGGATCACACCGGAGGAATACTTCGAGGCGGACAACCGTGCACTGGCGGAACTCAGTGAAAAACAAGTCTGCACACCTTGGGAGAAAGAGTACATCCGCAAAGACGGCAGCCGCATTCCCGTCCTCGTCGGTGTCACCGCGCTTTCGGAACACTGGCAGGAAGCGATCAGCTTTATCGTGGACATGACCAAGCAGAAGCAGGCGGAGGCGGAACTGCAGGTCGCGCTCGACGCCGCCGATGCGGCGAATCGGGCCAAGGGCCAGTTTCTGGCAAACATGAGCCACGAGATCCGCACGCCAATGAATGCCATTATCGGCATGACCGAGCTCGTGCTCGATACCACACTGTCGCGCGAACAGCGGGAGTATCTCTCGATCGTGCTCGAATCCGCTGAGGCGCTCCTGAAGCTGATCAACGATATTCTCGACTTCTCGAAGATCGAAGCGGGCAGGCTTGAAGTCGAGCAAACGGAATTCGGCCTACGGGATTGCGTGGGGGGAGCAATCAAAGCGTTGGCCGTTCAAGCCCATCAACAGGGCTTGGAACTGATCAGCGACATCGCAGTTGACCTTCCCGAACGAGTCGTCGGCGACCAAGTCCGTTTGCGGCAAATCCTCGTCAATCTGGTCGGGAATGCCATCAAGTTCACCGGCGAAGGGCACGTGATCGTTCGCGTCGAACCGGAGTCGGCTACCGACGACGAATTGCGAATCCACGTCGCGGTCAGCGACACCGGAGAGGGGATTCCGGCCGACAAACTTGAACACGTTTTTGAGGCGTTCGAACAACTCGACAGTTCCATGGCCCGCAAATTCGGCGGCACCGGGCTCGGCCTGGCGATCTCGGCTCGGCTAGTGCAGTTGCTCGGCGGACGCATCTGGTGTGAAAGCGAACTCGGCGAGGGAACCACCTTTCACTTCACGGCACGCTTTGAGCCGTTACCGCTGGAGCAATCTTCCGATCAAATCGCGCCCTCGTCGTTGGCTGGGTTGCGGATTCTCGTCGTGGACGACAATCCCGCCAACTGCCGCGCGATTCGGGAAACCGCGCAGAGTTGGCAATTGCAGCCCGATGTGTCAGACAGCGCCGCCGCCGCAATGCGTATCGTTGAGCAGGCAATCGACACAGGTCGCCCCCACGACCTGTATCTGATCGACGCCCACATGCCCCAGACCGACGGGTTTCATCTGTGCGAGGCATTGATGAATAACAAGTCGCTCACCAAACCCACAATCATCATGATGCTCAGTCCCGGCGATCGATCGGCTGACGTCGCACGATGCGACCATGTGGGGGCGACAGCCTACCTGATGAAACCACTCAACCAATCCGAACTGCTCGATACGATGCTGGCCGTGCTCGATCAGGATGGCAGTCAATTACAGGTCGCGGAGGAGCATCCCCAACTGCCGTTCGACGTCGGTCCGCTGAACGTGTTGCTGGTCGAAGACAGTCCCTACAACCAAAAACTGGCCCTGGGACACCTCAAAAAACAAAACCACATTGTCACTGTCGCCCAAAACGGCGTCGAGGCTGTCGCAGCCGCGAGAGATCACAAGTTCGACCTGATCCTGATGGACATTCAAATGCCCGAAATGGACGGGCTCGAAGCGACGCGCTTGATTCGCGAGCACGAACAAGCCAGTGGAAACCACGTGCCCATCATCGCCATGACGGCACAGGCGATGAAGGGCGACCGGGACCATTGCTTCGCGGCCGGCATGGACGCCTATCTTGCCAAGCCAGTCCGCGGCCGTGAACTCGTCGCCGCCATCGCGTCCGTCATGAATTCCAAGTCCACAGCGCCCCCATCCGCCGGTGCCGGCCTGCCGAACAATAACGGATTGCTCGATTGGGACAAAGCGCTGGAAAACGTCGAACGAGACCAGGAACTGTTGAGGGAGGTCACCGAAGCGTTCGTCGAGGAATGCCCCGGCATCACCGAGACCATCGAGAGCTCGCTGGCTGCTGGGAACACCGCCGATCTCGGCCGCGCCGCACACACGCTCAAAGGCGGCATGCGAATGTTCGCAGCCGCCGGGCCGCTGGAACTCGCCGAAAGTCTGGAATCCGCCGCAGTCGCCGGCGATTTTGAGAAAGTTTCTTCACTGTACTCGGAATTGAAACCGATGGTCACTACGATTCTGGCGGAACTCTCCGCATTTGTTTCCGATCCCGATTCCGGAGGAGATGACTGACTCAGGAAAATGGAAGACTGAACAACCGTGCTGGCCGCAAAGAACTTGTGATGACACAAGATTCGACTCAGAACTCCTGAAAATTGTTGTTGATTTGGTTAGTATTCATGTCAGGAATGCCACGGACGGTAGATTTCAGAGCGGATCTCCCCAAATTGCAGGATGCGAAATCAATTGGAAGGCGGCCCCTTGTTTGCGGCCCGAATAGGCAACTCTGAGAAAAGGACTGCGTCATGACCGGCATACTCGTCGTCGATGACTCGGCAGTTGACCGCCGATTGGCGGGCGGACTACTGGAAAAGAACTCTGGCGAAAAGATCTATTATGCCGAAGATGGCGTCGATGCGTTGGAGCAAATCGAGCTGCACATCCCGGACATCGTGCTGACCGACATGCAGATGCCGAACATGGACGGACTCGAACTCGTCAAACGAATCAAGGCCCAATACCCCTTGATTCCGGTCGTGCTCATGACGGCACAAGGCAGCGAAGAATTTGCCGTCGAAGCCCTGCGGTGCGGAGCCGTCAGCTACGTCCCCAAACGAAAACTGGCGCAGGATCTCATCGAGATTATCCACCGAGTTTCGACCGCGTCTCAACAAGACCGCTCCGACACACGTCTGCAACACAAGATTAGCGAGCTCGACACGCAATATGTCATTGAAAATGACTTGGCGCTGATTTCGGCCCTGGTGAACCGACTGCAGCAAATGATCATCCGCATGGGAGTCTGCGGCCAGTCGGAACGAATTCAAGTCGGCATTGCGATTGAAGAAGCGTTGGTCAACGCGTATTACCACGGGAATCTGGAGGTTAGCGCCGAACTTCGCGAAAAGGATTACAAGCAATTCTACGCCGTCGCGAAACAACGGACCGCGGAATCACCCTACAAAGATCGACGAATTCACATTCGCGTGCATATGACTCGCGACAAAGCGGAGTTCACGATCCGTGATGAAGGCAAAGGATTCGACCCTTCGTCGCTTCCCGACCCCACGGACGCCGCCAACCTCGAGAAACCGGGGGGCCGCGGCGTGATGCTGATGCAATCCTTCGCCGACGAAGTGAACTACAACGAAACCGGAAACGAAGTCACGCTGATCAAATTTAAAGAGCCGGAAGACAGTGTGGAATTGGCCGAGGGCGAAGTCGACGACGGGTAACCGCCGCTACCGCACAGTCACAAGGTCTTCAAGTACTCCAACACCGCCCGTCGCTCCGCATCGCTCAGCGTCGCCGGAAAGTCGTGACCTACGGCACTTTTACCGGGATTGCGTGCGTCGAAATACCGGCGAACTTTGCGCGGCGTCTCCGCGGTGGAGGGCAACTCGTCGAATTCCGAAAACTCTAAGCCGACCCGCTGCGCGTCATAGCCATCCTCCGTCCGCCGCCATATCTGCGGCCGCTCATGCGGGTGCAGCAGATGCCACAACGTCGGCACCGACCCGTTGTGGAGATAAGGAGCACTGGCCCAAATCCCGTCCAGCGGCGGCGCCACATATCCGCTGGGGCGCTCTTTCACGTTCTCCGGTTTGTAATCAGCCAGCCAACTGCGGCCGTATTTGCGCCGATAGGCGGGCGACAACGAACGCAGTCGCACCGGATCGGTGCCCACGATGTCGAGTTCGACGATACGGCCCGGATAGGTCCAATTGTCGCCGTAGGTCCCGTGACACTCCGCACAGTTGTCCTCAAAGATCAAGCGTCCTCTCTCGGCAAGTGGACGGTCGATTGGAAACGGATAGTTCGGCGGCTCAATCGTTTCGATCCAAGCCAAAATCTGGCGGTAATCGTCTTCCCAACTTTTGAATCGCTTCGCGTCATTTTTAGGGATCAGCATAAACTGCATCAGCGCCCGGTGTGATTTCGCAACAAACCCGTCTGCATAAATCCACCGTTTCTTCTTCAGATGCCACCAAGGGGGCGCGTCCATGTCATGGTGCGTCATCTTCGGAATTGGGTTGTTCAAGTGCACATTCAAGTCGTCATCCCGCAATGCCTCCAGGGCAACTCCGAACATCACTGCGTTGGTGGTCCCGTTGCTGGTGCCCAGGGGCATCCCCAACGATCCGAGATCCATGTGCGTCAGCTTCTTTTTTTGCAGCAACTTTGTCGCCCGCACGTCGTCGGTGAGTGTGTGCAGCGCTAAGTGCGAGTTCGGCAGCCCCAAAATCACCCGCCCGGCAACCTTGCCGCCATGGCACGTCAGGCAGTTCATCACCCAGCCGCCGCGGCCGTCATTCACATAGCCCAACGCCTTGCCGCCGCCGATGTCATCGGGAGAGGGCATCATGCCGTATTCAGAAAACATCATTTGGCGGCGTTCGCTGGGCGTCGCCTGTTCCGCGCGCCGCCGCTGTTCGGCCGGCCATTGCCGCCACAAGTCTTCGAACACCTCATCGTCGAAGTCAGCCGGCAAAAACGCCTTCGTCCTGAGAATGCGGTACCCCGGATGAACCTCCTCCGCAGCACATTCTGTCGCAACAAGAACGCCCGCAGACGAAATGATCAGGACGCAAATCGACGCCAGGATCGTGAAACGCTGTGGAGGTCCTGAGTCTCTCATGCTGACACGACTGCCCACTCTATTCCGATCAATGGCTCTCCGGCTCCGACGCCCGCGCCGCCATCCCCGCCTTCAAAACGCGCTGCACCTCTTCTACATCATAGACGCAACCGCCCCAAGTTCCACCGCCGACTTGCTGCAAAATCGCCCACAGCCGGGTGTCGTCCGGCAAATCGTCGTCCGGTTGCAACGGCTGCTGCGGCTGGCGGGCCTGCAACAGCTCGCGCCCCAAATCCGGTCCGAAGAAGTCATCGCCCCGTCCCACTAAATTGAGACTGCCGGTCAATTTGTTGCGGTCGATTGTGATTTCGATCAAATCGCCGTCATAAACCTTTCCGATCGGCCCCCCCGCCAACGCTTCGGGCCCGACGTGACCAATGCAGGCTCCCGTCGAGACGCCGGAGAATCGCGCGTCGGTAATCACCGCCACTTCCTTTCCAAACGGCAAATGCTTCAGTGCCGAGGTGATTTGATAGGTCTCCTCCATTCCCGCGCCGAGCGGTCCGCGGCAACAGAGCACCAACACGTCACCTGCGAGGATCGGCCGATCAGTTTGCCCCTTGATGGCGGCGATCGCGTCCTTTTCGCGCAAGAACACACGCGCCGGGCCGACTTTGCGATACACGCCGTCGTCGTCGACCACACTCGGATCGATCGCTGTGCTCTTGATCACGGAGCCTTCCGGGGCCAGATTTCCCACTGGAAACGTGACCGTGCTAGTCAGACCTTTCTCCCGTGCGCGGTCGGGAGTCATGATCACATCATCGGGATCGACTCCGTCGTGACGCTGCAACTCTTCGCGCAACCGCTGCCGCCGCGGCGACTGCTCCCACCAATCGAGCACGTCGGCCAACGGCTGCCCGGTGACGGTGATTGCGCTGAGGTCCAGCAGTTCAAGTCGCCGCAAATGCAGCATGACCTCGGGCACTCCGCCGGCCAGGAACAACCGCACCGTCGGATGGCCGACCGGCCCATTGGGCAACACATCAACAATCCGCGGCACTTGCCGATTGATCCGGCTCCAATCGCTGACCGTCGGACGCGGCAACCCCGCGGCAAACGCCACCGCTGGCAAATGTAATAACAGATTCGTCGAACCGCCGACCGCCGCGTGCACCGCCATCGCATTGTGCACGGCCGCCTCGGACAGCACGTCAGACATCGTCAATCCGCACTGTGCCATTTCGACGACCGCGGACGCCGATTGTTGCGCCATTTGCCGCCAAATCGGCTGCCCGGACGGCGCCAGCGCCGCGTGCGGCAACGACATTCCCAGTGCCTCGCCAACGACCTGTGCCGTGGCAGCGGTTCCTAAGAACTGACAGCCGCCCCCCGCTGAGCCGCACGCCCGGCAGCCCAGTTCCGCCGCCTCTTCCAGCGAGATTTCACCATGCGCAAAGCGGGCGCCGATCGTCTGCACTTTTCCGGCATCCTCGCCCACGGTCGGCGGAAGTGTCACTCCGCCGGGAATCAACACGCCCGGCAGATCATGCTGCCCGGCGAGCGCCATCATCATCGCCGGCAAACCCTTGTCACAGGTCGCCACGCCAAGCACTCCCTTCCGCGTCGGAAGCGAGCGAATTAACCGCCGCATCACAACGGCAGCGTCATTGCGGTAAGCCAGCGAGTCCATCATCCCGGTCGTCCCCTGCGTTCTGCCGTCGCACGGGTCGCTCACGTAGCCTGCAAACGGCAAACACTCCAGTTCGACCAACCGCTCCGCGGCTGCCCGCATTAACAGCCCGACTTCCCAATGCCCGGTGTGATATCCCAGCGCAATCGGCGTCCCGTCTTCGTCGCGAATTCCGCCTTGCGTGCTGAGGATCAGGTATTGCGGCCACAACAACTGCTGCGGATCCCAGCCCATGCCCGCGCTTTGCGTCAATCCGAAGAGATCGCCGCTTGGGCTGTGCCGCAGCATGTCAGCGTCGAGCGGCAAACTGCCCGACGGTCCGGCGCCGCTCGTTTCCACGTCGTAGATGGATCCGTCGTCGTCATCAAGCAACGTCGCTAAGTCGATCGCCATTGTGCATCAGCTCAATCTTGGGAATCGAACACGCGAACTTGTTTCCAAGTTGATTTGTTGCGTTCGATAAACTCCAGGTGTCGCGGCGCAGTTTGATACACGTCGTGCGCGGCCCGGTCCTCGAAGATCACGTGCAGCGCCACGTCGAAATCGTGATCGTTGACCGGCCGATCCAAATCCGGGACCAGCGTGCCGCAACCGAAGAAAAGCACGCCGGGGTGATCCGTCAGATACGTGTTGCAATCATCCAGCAATTTCTGCCGGGCCTCGGCGGAACTGTCGTTCAGAGAAAAAAAGACGTTGTGTGCCAGCATTAGCGACTCTCGATCGTGTTAAAGGTCTCGTCCATCGTTGCAAACTGAATGCGGTCTCGGGTCGAGTGTTTCACCGCATACATCAAATTATCCGATTCGCGGATCAGATCGGCAACCGAGTCCGGGGCCAGGGAGAATGTGGCGACGCCCATACTGAATGTGACCGGCCAATTGCCTGACCGCATCTCCGCGTCGAGGGCCGACTTGAGCCGGCCAGCCAGTTGTTCTGCCTCTGCGGCGCCCGTCCGCGGCAACAGGACGGCGAACTCGTCACCCCCCATTCGCGCCGCGACGTCGTTTTTTCGCACGTGCGAGCGAATCGCGGCGGCGACTTGTTTGAGCAATTCGTCCCCTCGGGGATGTCCATACTCGTCGTTGACTTCCTTGAAGTGGTCGCAATCAAAAAAAACCACCGTCAGCGGCGTCTGTTCCCGACGGCTCTCGGCCGCGGCGCGTTCCGCCTGCTCCACAAACGACTTAATGTTTGCCAAGCCGGTCAACGCGTCGCAGCGGGCGAGAGCCGACTCGCGGTCCAGCGATTGCTGCAGGTGGGTCAGCAACACCACCAAAATCAAAAACGAGGCGAAACGGACCGCCGTCTCCCAATAGTCTGCGGCCGCCGGCAGCGGGATATTGGGCGAAATCCAGTTGTCCACCAGCCACAGAAACGAGCAGAGCACAGAAAACAAGACTGCTGCGCGAAATCCCGCCCGCCAGCAGACAACAGCGATCACTGGCACATAGAGCACCGACAGATCCAGCCCCTCACCGACGACATAGTCGAGCAAGCCGATCCAGACCACAATCAGTAGCGCCGCCGAAAGCACAAACCAGCGGGGCCGCCGTTTCAACCGGTCCAGCTTCCGAAAAATCGCCAGCATCGATTCCTAAGCTTCTTAACTGCTATGGTTCCACCAAAGTCGACGGATGCGGCTCGCGGGTCACCAGCGGCAATACTTGTGGCGTATAAATCTCAGTGAACGCTTGTGCCTGCCGGTGCTGATCAAGGGCCGACTCCGATTCCCAATGCTCATTCAGGATAAATCGCGTCGGATCCGCCGTTGAATGATACACTTCAAACCGCGCGCAGCCCGGTTCCTGCCGCGAGAGCCGGCAGCATTGGCTTAGTAAGTCGCGAACTTGATCGACGTTTGCCGGATCTTGGACGCTGAGCAACACGTTCAGGTGGATCATCAGGGGACCTCGCCAAGGTCAGGCAAATACGGTTTCGGGCACCATAGTATGACAACAAATCAACTGGCTCTGATATAGCAGGCCGATCATCGGCGATCAACCTCCTTGGAACACCGAGCTTTTACCAGGAATCGTGAAAATCCGGTAAACTTTCGAAGTTTTCAGGCGGTCTGCCTATAATCAGTTTTGATGTCGACCTCGTTTGAGCACTCAGTAAAGGAACGACCAGATGATTGCACGCAACTTGATAATCGGACCTTTTTTGTTCTGTTTGTGCCTGGCTGCCTTTCCCGACATGGCCGCAGCGCAGCAGAAAAAGCCGAACATCCTCGTCATTTGGGGCGACGATATCGGCACCTGGAATATCAGCCACAATAATCGCGGCATGATGGGATACCAGACGCCCAATATCGACCGCATCGCCCGAGAGGGACTCTCGTTCACCGACTATTACGGCCAACAAAGCTGCACCGCCGGCCGGGCGGCGTTCATCGGTGGAAACGTTCCCGTAAGAACCGGCATGACCAAAGTCGGCCTGCCAGGCGCCAAAGAGGGCTGGCAGAAAACCGACTGCACGGTCGCCACCGTGATGAAGAGCCTCGGCTACAACACCGGCCAATTTGGCAAGAATCACCAAGGAGACTTGGACGAGCACCTGCCGACGATGCACGGCTTTGACGAGTTCTTCGGCAATCTCTATCACCTCAACGCCGAAGAGGAGCCGGAAAACGAAGACTATCCCCGCGATATGGTCCTGAAGAACGGCAAGAAATTCATTGACGTCTTCGGCCCCCGCGGTGTGCTCAAGTGCAAGGCCGACGGTAAGGGTGGTCAAACGATCGAGGACACCGGCCCGCTCACCAAAAAGCGGATGGAGACGATCGACGACGAAACAGTCGCCGCCGCCAAAGACTTCATCACCCGGCAAAACAAGGCCGGCAAGCCCTTCTTCTGCTGGTGGAACGGCACGCGGATGCACTTCCGCACGCATGTCCGCAAAGAACACCGCGGGATCAGCGGAAAAGACGGTGACGAATACCACGACGGCATGGTCGAACATGACCGGCACGTCGGCGAGCTGCTCAAGTTGCTCGATGATCTGGGAATTGCCGACAACACCATCGTCTACTACTCCACCGACAACGGCCCGCACTACAACACCTGGCCCGATGCGGGAACGACGACGTTTCGCAGCGAGAAGAACTCCAACTGGGAAGGCGCCTATCGCGTGCCGGCGTTCATTCGCTGGCCGAAGCACTTCCCCGCCGGCAAGACGCTCAACGGCATCGTCGCCCATGAAGATTGGCTGCCGACCTTCGCTGCTGCCGGCGGCGACGCAAAGATCAGCGACAAGCTCCGCAAAGGCGTGGAACTCAACGGCCGCAAGTATCGTAATTACATCGACGGCTACAACATGTTGGACTATCTCACCGGCAAGTCCAAAGCGTCGCCGCGCAGAGAGTTCATCTACGTCAACGACGACGGCGAGATCGTCGCCATGCGCTACGACGCCTGGAAGGCGGTCTTTTTGGAGAATCGCGGCAAAGCGTTCGAGGTCTGGCGCGAGCCGTTTGTGCACCTCCGCGTCCCGCTGCTGTTTAACCTGCGCCGCGACCCCTTCGAGCGGGCGCAGCACAACTCGAACACGTACAACGACTGGTTCCTGGACCGCGTGTTCGTCCTGGCGCCGATGCAGCAATTGGCGGCGCAATTCCTGACCACGATGAAAGACTACCCGCCCAGCCAATCGCCGGGGTCGTTTAATCTGGACAAGGTGCAGAAAACGATCGAGGCCAGTTTGGGCGGAAGGTAGAATCGCGTCATCTCAGCAATCCTCGCGTGGCCCGGCCGCTTGACGGTCGGGCCACGTTGCGTCTTTGGGCGATGCGGCGCTCACCAAGCCGACGGCTCCGCCGTCGTTTGCAGCGCTGCGGTCGTTGACGCCTTCGTCCATTGCTTAACGATGATATTTGGGAGCGCCGATCACGACGGCAAAGCCGTCGGCTTGGTCTTGGAGGGGGGCATTCAGCTGGTCATCATTGCGAGCGTTGATCACGCTGGGCAGCAATCAACGTCTCCAACCCCGCCCCCGTCGGCACGTTGATAAACAACACCCCCAGACATTCCTCGCCGGTGTTGCTCACTTCGTGCTCGGCGCCTGGCGGAATGTAGAGCACGTCACCCGGTGCGACGTCGTGCCGTTCGGCGTCGATGGTCGCCGTGCCGTTGCCCTGCGTGATCACCACCAGCTCTTCCGCATCGGGATGCACGTGCAGCTCCGCCACGTGGCGACCGCCGGGGGGGACCAGCATGTGATGCACGAATTGGATCGTCTGCAGACAGGTCCGCTCCGGCGACGCCTCCGTCTCAAACAGCCGCCGCACCGGCGCGGGAAACTCGCTGCGGTCCCGCCACTGCCCCTGTTCGTCACGCACCTTATAGGAGATCACACGATGCGGATTGTTGTACAGCAGACTTTGAATCGCGCCGTACACCTGCGTCGTCCAGTTGGCCAACGGCATTACTTGCTCTCCAATTTTTCCAACCGGCCTTCCAATTCCTTGTTCGTCTGCCGTAGCTTGTCCAACTCGGACCGCAGCTTGCCCAACTCGGCCGTTGCCGCCACGTCGACATCCAGCTTGGGAAGCGCCGCTTTCGCCGCCATCCTGACGCCGCCGTCGGGATCGGTCTGCACAAGGTTGGACAACACCGGACGCGCCGCCGCCGCCTTTTTCCCCATCGCCCCCAGCGCCCGCACGATCATTGTTCGCACGTATCGGTTGTCCAACTTCAAGTACTCAAGCAGTGTCTCAACCGTCCGCTTAATCCGCGGCTCGGGAATGTCGTTGCGCGAAAAGTATGTCTGCAGCGCCTCAAAAGCGGCGATTCGGCAATACCGCGGCTTGTCCCGCTTGGTCCATTCGATCAGCAGCTCCCACGTTTCCGGTTTGGTCGAATATCCCAGACCGCGCAGGGCCGCCATGCGGATCACTTCGCCGTGCGAATCGAGGTTCAAAAGTTTCTTCAGCGGCTCGACCGGCGGTTCGTCCTGCACCTTGGCAAACGCCGTCGCTAATGCCGCCTCCACGAGATAGCTCGCATCGCCCCCGCTGAGCCGTTGATTTAGCAGTTCGATCACTTTTTCATCGCGCGGGAATCGTGCCAGGGCATTCACACAGGCGGCGCGAACCTTGGGATGCTCTTGCGATATGCCGGCGATCACCGCATCGCGTGCGAAATCGCCGCCGGTGCGCGCCAGAGCGCGTGCCGCTTCAACTCGCACACCGTAGAATGAATCTTGGTTCAACACCTGTTTGAGCAGTTCGCGGTCCGCTTGCTTTTTGCTCGTCCCGAAATGCATCACCGCGCGCAATCGCTCGATCACCGTCGGTGCTTCGAGCAATTGAGCCTTCCACAAGTCGCGCGACTTTTTCTCCTTGATCTCGGCCAGGACCGCCGCACGAGGATCGATCCGCACCAGCGCCGGAGCGGAGGGCACGGGGAGATAGATCGTCAGTTCCTTCTCCGTCACCTGTTTTTCCACCGTGACAGGACCGGACTCCTCCTTGCCACGAATCTCGATTTCCAGCGGAAAGTGAAACGGCTCACCTTTTTGTGTCTGCTTGACGCTGATTTTGGCCAACTTGTCTTCAGGATCGTAGTCGGTCGCGACTTCCACCACCGGATGTCCGGGCCGCGCCGTCCAGTCGTAGAAAAATCGCTCCAGAGATCGGCCGGTATGTTGCTCCAGCACTTTACGCAGGTCGGAGGTTTCCGCCGTCTGCATGCGGAACTTGTTGCCGTACTTTTGCAGACCCGTGTAAAACAGATCATCCCCCAACTGCCGCCGCAGCATGTGCAACACCCAACCCCCTTTCGGATAGGCGCGACTGTCGAACATGGTACTGGGATTTTCGTAATGGTAATCGACAACGGGACGTTTTCTCGGGCCGGCCGAACGCGCAGCTTTGCTCTTGTTGTAGAGCATGTAATCGTGCGCATCGACGCCGTTTTTGTGCTCCTCCCACATCAACTCGCAGAACGTGGCGAATCCCTCATTGAGCCACAAATGCGACCAGTCCTTGCAGGTCACCAGATCGCCCCACCACTGATGTCCCAATTCGTGCGCGATCAGCCGGTCGGGCGTGCTGTCTAACATCGCGCGCTCGTCGTGCATCACCTTGGAATAAAGCGTGGTCGCGCCCGTGTTCTCCATGCCGCCCGCGATGAACTGTTCGACCACAATCTGCGCGTATTTCGTCCAGGGGTAATCGATTCCGAACCGCTCGCTGAAGAAGGTCATCATCTCTTTCGTTCGGCCGAACGTACGCTGCGTGTCCGCAGCCCGGTTGGGCGGCACGTAGTACAACACCGGCACGTCACCCCACGTTTCGCGGCCGATCTCAAACTCACCGACAACCAGCGTGACTAAATAGGAAACGTGCGGCTGCGACTGCTTGTAATGAAACCGCTCCCGTTTGCCGTCTTTCGATTTCTGCCGCGAGAGCAGATCGCCGTTGGAGAGGACCTCAAATCCCGCGTCGACGGTGGCGACGATCTCCGTCGTCTGGCGTTCGTTCGGATGATCGATGCACGGAAACCAGTAACGATTCGCGATCGGCTCGCCCTGTGTCCACGCCATCCAAGGCACGTGCGGCTCACTTTCGGTCGGCCCAAAGAAATAGATCCCCGACCGCGGTTCGCGAATCTGGTAGTGAATCACAATCTGCAACTTCTCGCCGCGGGGCTTCTTGGAACCGAGATCGATGTGCAACTCGGTATCGGTCGTCGAAAACGGCAGTTCCGTTCGCTCCGCTGCCAGTTCGACCTTGGAGACTTCGTGTCCCACCGCATCCAGTTTGACGACTTGCAGCGGACGCAGCAGTTGCAAATCAATCGTCGCCGTCCCGGCGAGAGTCTTTTGTTTGAGCGAAATGTCGAGATCCAAACGAATGTGCTCAATATCGACCGGCCGGTCCCCGGCCGTGCGGTACGGCTCCTCCGCCGATAAGGATGGCAAACAGACCAGTAGAACGACCGGCAGGATCCAGGTTCGAAGTGCGCGTCGCTGAGGCATTGATCAGACCTATTCCAAGCAGAGAATTCGAATATCAATTTCTAGCATAACATGTCGCGTCCGGCTGGCGAAAGCAGCGAACGGCCGCCGCGAAACAGGACGTAAAACTCCATTACTACTTCGTTCTACGAGCTGACGACTCGCGACGTTGAACGATTTTGCGGGCGAACCATGCAATTTGCCTTGGCGGATGATAACGTGCACACTCCACAGCGACACCAAGACCCCTAAGAGGTTCGGCTCAAAAAATGCACACCGCGACCATCGACGAGATCATCCGCCGCCGCCGCACGATCAAACCGGCCCAATATTCCGACCGGCCGATCGAGAATGCGACGATTCAAGCGATTCTGGAAAGCGGCAATTGGGCCCCCACGCACGGCATGACCGAACCGTGGCGGTTTCACGTCTTCACCGGCTCGGCCCGCGCGCAGCTGTCGGAGTTTATGGCGAAGACCTATCAAGAAATTACGGCCGCAGACACCTTCAAACAGACCAAGTTGGAAAAACTCCGCAACAACCCTTTGTTGGCCCCCTGCACCATCGTGGTCTGCATGCAACGGCAGGTCAGCGGCAAAATTCCCGAACTGGAAGAAATCGAAGCGGTCGCCTGCGCCGTGCAGAACATGCATCTCGCTGCAACAGCGCACGGGCTGGGCGCATTCTGGTCGACGTCGACGGTCGTTTACCATGATGCGATGAAGCAGTTCTTAAAGCTTGGCCCCGAAGACCGTTGCTTGGGACTGTTTTTTCTCGGCTACCCCAAAATCGAATGGCCGACCAGCAGTCGCGGCGACGTCGCTGAAAAAACCGTCTGGCATCACACGTAGAGTTCGCCGTCCTTTTCTGTAGAGGGGGTAGACACATGCGGAATCACACACTCGCGACGATTCTCGTCCTGGCAGTACTCGTTTGTGGATTACCGGCGGCATTGCAGGCGGGCAATAAGAAGACAACACCGATTTTAGTTGCCAATCCGCAACGTCTGCCCGCGGAACCGATTGCCGCCGAGCGAACCCCGCTGGGAATTCCCAATGACTACAAGCCGTGGCTCGCAAAGCTCAAGAACGGCCAACTGCTGCTCGTCGCATTCTCCTTCGGCGGCAAGCCGAGCAACGAATTGCCGGCCGGAACGCCCTATTTGGAACGAGCGATTTTCTGGAGATCGGACGACGAAGGCCGATCCTGGTCGCCGCGTGAGGAGCGCATGGATCTCCACGGACGAGAATTCTCACTGAATTGTCTGACAGACGGAACGTTGATCATGCCCTGCCATTTCCTTGCCAACGACGCCGCGAACAAGGCGGGACATACCTACAGCAAATACTTCCGCTCCACGGATCACGGCAAGACCTGGACAGAGCACCGCATCGGACCCGAGGGTTTCCCGCAGAGGGCACAAACCGCCACCGATTGGACCGTACTGCAAATCCCCGATCCAACACGAGATGGCGAACTGCTAACGCTGTTCGGCGTGAGCATGCAACACGGCGGCAAGACGGCGCCGCAGCACGTCGCACTGTGGCAATCCCGCGATAGCGGCGCAACCTGGGACAAATCACTCACGCCCGATACCGCCGGTTGGACCGATGTCGACGGCTTTTTCTCGCAGTCGACAACCTACCGCGCCACAGACGGGCGGCTACTACACCCCGTCCGCGTCGATCGGACCGGCCCGCATTGGAGACTGCCGGCGGCAAAGGAACTCAAGACCGAAGCGGGCGACCAGGGGGATCGCATGCTGCTCTGGAACTCCGACGACAATGGAGCGACATGGCGCAAACAAGACGGAGACGGCGTCTTCGGCACCTACGGTGAGATGTATCCGCGATTCCTCAAGCTGGCCGACGGACGGCTGTTGTTAACGTTTACTGTCCGCAGCAACTCCACCGACGGGCATCCGTTGGGGCTGCGGGCGATCATCAGCTACGACGACGGCCGCCGTTGGGACTTCCGCCGCGACCGCATCGTCATCGACGCTCAAAACCACGGCCCCAGCGGAGGCGGATTCGGCAACACGTTGCAACGTTCCGACGGATCGCTGATTTCCTGTTACAGCTATCGTACGTCGGACGGCAAGACGCAAATCGAAACGGTCCGCTGGAAACTCCCCGCTTCATCCGGTTCCTGAGAAACTCTGAAGAATGCACTGCAGGCCAACCACTCCGCCGCCAAGATCGCCGCAAATCTCCGCCAGCGACTGCCACAGCGAAGCCGCATAGCTGGGATCAATCCACATTCGATAGCAGCGCCGGTCTTCAAACAACTCCGGCAAGATGCCGCAACTCACGCCCGCGACGCGTGTGAACACCACGCGACCAACGTCCATCTTCCCGACATCAAGCCCGCACGTTTGGGCGAACACGGCATCGGCGCGGATGCCGCACAACACAAAAGTCGCATCCTGCCGCTCAATGCGAAACAGATTTCTCCCTGCCGGAATCGGGACCGCTTCGATTGCGGGCACTGATTCGTCGGCAATTCCACTTTCCAGCAAAAACTCCTCGGTCCCCAATCGCGCAATAATTCCTCCACTAGCAAGTGACGCTGTCGCGTAAATGTCGGCAGGAACCGTCATCCCCTGCTCCGCCAGCCAGGCTCCCGCATCACGCCCTTTGAGCCCCAACTTGCGAAGGCAACTCGCATCACACAATCCGGCCAATGCCGCTCGCTCTTCATCGTGCGGACCGATCCGCAGCGCAGCGGGCATCCCGGAAATCGTCGTCCACTCCGGCTGCAATTCATCGAGCTGGTGCTGCACCGGGCTGCGTCTGGCGGGTGAATCAGGCATGTTCCGGTTGTTCCTGCTGTCGTTGATTGTCCGGATCGTAAAACGGCAGCGCCGCGACCGTCGCTTCCACCATCACGCCGCCGTCGATCCGCACGCGAACCGTCGTCCCGGCCTCCGTTAAGTCCGGCCGCAGAAACGCCAGCGCCAACGGATGCCCCAGCGTCGATCGCCGCGCCATGCTGGTAATCCGCCCGACGATTTCGCCTTCATGAATGATCAAACGGCACTCCTCCGGCAACGGACCACCCTCCGGATCGGCGAACGTCAACCCGACCAACCGGCGTGTGAGTGTTTTCTGCTGTTCGATTTCCAGACTCCGCCCGCCGACAAAGAACGGCTTATTCTTGCCAATCGCCCACGCCGCGGCCGCCTCGTACGGATTCGTCAAAGCATCGGTGTCCTGCCCGACGATCAGATGTCCTTTCTCCAGCCGCAATAACCGCTGCGCCTCGACGCCAAACGGACGGATTCCGGCATCCGCCCCCGCGGATATGATCGCCTCCCAGACATGCAGCCCATAAGAGGCCGGTACGTGGATCTCATATCCCCATTCCCCCACAAACCCGACCCGCAACAACTTCGCCGACACACCTGCCACAGTCCCTTCACACACGCCGAGATACGGAAACTCTTCCGCCGACAAATCGACGTCCGTCAGCGGCTGCAGAATTGCCCGCGACTCCGGTCCGGCTAAATTCATCGCCGCGTGATGCCCGGTTTCGTTGATCAACGTGACATCCATGCCCCAAATCAATGTCCAGCGCTGCAGCTCCCGATAAAACGCTGCCGCCCCGCTGCTGGTCGCCGTGACGTAGAATTGATCCTCGGCCAGGCGCGCGATGACACCATCCTCGATAATCACGCCCGTTTCATCACAGGCGAGTCCGTAGCGCAATTTTCCCACCGGCTGTTTGGCAAAGCGGCCGGTGTAGACCCGTTCCAAGAACGGTACCGCGTCCGGTCCACAGATCCGCAGTTTGCCCAACGTGCTGACGTCGATCAAACCGGCTCGTTCACGAACGTTGCCCGCTTCGGTAAAAATGCAATCGTCCCGGCTTTGCCCCTCGGCGCGATAATACTCCGGCCGCAACCAACTCCCCGCATGAAACACTTCAGCGCCGGCGCCGACGTGCCAATCATGCAGCGGCGTCCGCCGCAACGGATGAAACCGCCGCCCCGCCAAATGCCCGAGCGGCACCGGCTGATAAAAGGGCCGCGACGTCGTCGTGCCCGTTTCGTCAATCGACTTGCCGTTGAGCTTCGCCAGAATCCGCACGGCATTCATGTTCGCCAATTTGCCCTGCGACGGCCCCATCCCGGCCGTCGAATACCGCTTGAGCAGTTCGATATTGTCATAGCCCTCTTGGTGCGCATCGACGATGTCCTTGAGTTGCAGATCCTCGTCGAAATCGACAAACGCTTTCTCTTTGTTGGCGGGGTGCGACTTTTTTGGATGCACAAACACCGGATAGGGATGGCTTGGCGGAGCGGAATCGTGCCTCGGCGCGGGCGGGAGTTCCGGCTCATATCTGCCCAACAATTTCGCCGCCGCTAAGCCACCGCGGCGCCCATCGGCAATGCGATCTGAAAGTTCAAACACGCCATTGACCCGGCCAGCGGCAAAGACTCCCTCAGGCAAGGTTTCCGGAACGAACTGCTCGACATGCGCCGCATAGCGGAATCTCACGCCCGCCTGATAGAGCAAGCCTGCATTGGGCACCCAACCGACACTCATTACGATGCCGTTACGATTCCCAGGCCAGAACTTGGCAAACTGTTTAGACTCATCCGTCGCTCCCAACCACGTGAAGCAACCCTTGATCCCTTTCTTGCCGCGGGTGTGCGTTGCGACCGGCACCACGGACCCTTTGAGGACCTGGATGCCCTGTTCATCAACTTGCGTTAAAAGCTCCGTCGGGTCAGCATCCGGTCGTGTATCGACAATTCCCACCGATACATTCGCTGCATGCAAGTCGAGCGCTACGCGATACCCGTCCGAATTGGCTGTAAACACGAGAGCATTCTCTACCGGCTTCACCGCAAACTGGTGCACCAACCGCTGCGCCGCCGAGCCGAGCATCACTCCCGGCAGGTCGTTGTTGCCGAACACCGCCGGCTGTTCGATGCAGCCGGTGGCCGCCAGCATCGCCCCCGCCCGTACTTTGGTGAGGTGTCGATCGTCAACGAGTGCCACCCAGTGGTCCGCGTAATAACCCGCCGCCTGCGTGCCGAGACGGACTTCGAGATTCTCCAACTCCTCGACGCGGGCCAGCAGCTCCTGCAACTGCCGCCGCGCATCGGGATCACCGGCCAATTGCCAATTGAAGCTCCCTCCCAGACGGGGGTTCTCATCGACCAGCAACACCCGCAATCCCTGCTCCGCCGCGGCGATTGCACCGGCTAATCCCGACGGCCCGGCGCCCACGACCAGCAGATCACAGAACGCGTAATCTTTGGGCGTCGAAGCAAACTCTGCCCCGCGATTGATCTCGCCCAATCCGGCGACTTTCCGCATCTGGTTTTCATAAAACGGAAACAGCCGCCGCGGCGTATGAAACGCTTTGTAGTAGAATCCGACCGGCAGGAACTTGCTGAACCGCTCCGTCCACCGCAATTTGTCCTTCCACAGTCCACCGACCGTATTGACCGCACGCAGATCCATCCCCTCAGCCAACGGTAACAAATCACCGCGGAGATTCGTCCGCATGCCGTCCTCGACGATGACGTTCGCATCGTGCCCGCACAAACTCACCGGGCCGCGCGGGCGGTGATATTTGAAGCTTCGCCCCTGTATCAACAGGCCGTTGGCCCACAGCGCGCTGCTGACGACGTCGCCGGCGAACCCCTGATAGGTGCGGCCTTCAAAGCGGAATTCGAGCGGACGCTCCCGATCGATCCATTCCCCCTCACGCGGCGGCAGCCGTTTAGCCATCGGCAGCCTCCGCGCCGTACAGGTACGTCCTCAAGATCTCGTCGGTCTGATTATTCCGCTCGGCGATAAACCAAGTTCCGCTGGCAACGTGATACCACCACTCCCGCTTGATTCCCGGTTCGCCGCTGCGGTTGAATACATAATCCGCCCACTGCGCATCGGTCGCCCGCGCCGGGTCGGGCACCTCCCGCACCTCGCCGCCGAAGTGAAACTCCTGCAGCGGCCGCGGACCGTTAATCGGACAATTGAGAGTTTTCATTTTGTAGGGCCGGTTCGACCGGCCGAATTCTAAGTTGGCGTGTAATTATACGAACACATCGTCCGGCACAGCCGGACCTACGGATTAATGTCCCACCAACGCGGGTGGCACCGATTCCAATCGGTGTGCCGCAGGCACAAAAGGCCGCAATTTCACCGTTCTGAATCTGCCGCTTCCGCAATCTGATTGGACGCCTAAATTGCGGCCTCTTGCAGGCTCTGCCTGCCCCGATTGCTGCGCAATCGCGGCCACCCCTTCGTTTCCATGCCGGAGTCGTGTAGGGTCGGTTCCACCGCCCGTCAGTCTGATCATTCATACCAAAGTACGGCTTCGTCCGGCACAGCCGGACCTACGGATTAATGTCCCACCGACGCCGCCCCTTTCTCGCCGACTAATTCAAATCGCCCGAACCGCGACAAATTAAAAGCCCCGATCAACTCATCATCCCGGTCGCGTGCAATTGTGGAAGCCATCGTCTTGCCGCTCACCGGCGTCGCTTTGAAACCCCACGTCCCCCAGCCCGCGTCGATGTAAAATCCCTTGACCGGCGTCGTTCCCATGATCGGCGAAAAGTCGGGCGTCATGTCGCACAGCCCCGCCCATTGACGCATCACGTTGATCTGCCCCAGACAGGGAAACAGATCGAGCATGTGCCCGCTCAGCCCTTCGGCGAAATCCAACGTCGATCGCATCGAGATCAACTCGTACGGATCGAGCGACGCACCGGCGACTAATTCGCCGCGGCTCGATTGGCTGACGTACAAATGCAGACTGGCTGAGACGACAATGTGATTCAGCCACGGTTTGAGCGGTTCAGTGACCAGCGCTTGCAGCGGGTGAATCTCCAACGGCGTCCGCAAGCCGACCATGGCCGTCAAACTCGTCGTCCAGCCCGCGACGGCGGAGAGCACCTTGCGGGTTTTGATGAATCCCCGATCGGTGTGCACGCCCGCCACTTCACCGTCGCGAACTTCGATATCCGTCACGGCGGTCTGCTGATGAATCTCCGCACCCCGCTGGTCAGCGCCGCGGGCATAGGCCCACGCGACCGCATCGTGCCGCGCGATCGCGCCGGGCGGATGATACAGCGCTCCGTAAATTGGTGCCTGGTGCCCGCCGCAGGTAATGTCGAGTTCCGGCACCGACTCCTGGATGAATTCCGGACCGACCACCTTGCTGTCGATCCCCAAATGCTGATTCACCTCCGCCCGCCAGCGCTGTGTGTTCA
This sequence comes from Planctomycetales bacterium, assembly GCA_028285345.1. GTDB lineage: Bacteria > Planctomycetota > Planctomycetia > Planctomycetales > Planctomycetaceae > Symmachiella. The sequence continues at coordinate 62,456 of JANQPT010000044.1, read as the reverse complement.
ACGACGCCGGCGAATGCGCCAACGTGAAATGCCCCCGCTCCGAATAAAACAGATTGAAATCCAACTCGCGCGACAAGTCCTGGAACAATTCCACGCTGGTCTGATAAAACCGCGCCCCTTCAGGCGTCAGATAATTCGACCGCACAATCGCCGTATTCCGCCCCGTCCCGCCGCCGCCAAGGTATCCTTTATCGAGCACTGCCACGTTCGTGATGCCGTGATCAACCGCCAGATAATACGCCGCCGCCAACCCGTGCCCCCCGCCGCCGATGATCACCACGTCATACTCGTCCCGCAACGCCTCCGGCGAACGAAACATCCGCTGCTCGGGATATTGTTTCTTGAAGCCGAACTTGAGCAGGCGGTGGGGCACTTTTGAGGCTGCAGGCTTGAGGCTAGAGGCTGGAGGAAAAGAAAAACGTGCGGTCGTCGGTTCGATACAGTCGAGACGGGGATTTAAACGTGAAGGCTCTTCTGCTATCAGGCATCCAACGGCCAACCCTCAAGCCTACAGCCTCACACCTCAAGCCTCAGAAAAACGTCAAATACTCGTCGATCTCCCACTGCGTTACCTGTTGGTCGTACGTCTCCCACTCTTTGGCCTTCAGCGAAATGAACTCGTCGGCGATCACGCCCAGCGCCGACTTGATCACCTCATCTCGGCGGAGTTCATCGAGCGCCTCAAACAGCGATTGCGGCAGGATTTTCGTGCCCGACTCCAACACTTCGTGCAGCGGGCGTTCATACATGTTGCCCAGGTTCGGCTCGCCTGGATCGATCTTGTTCTCGATCCCATCCAACCCCGCCGCCAGATACGCCGCCAGCGCTAGATACGGATTGCACCCCGACGAAACGGTGCGGTCTTCAAAATGCCCCGGTCCGGCGGTACGGATCATTTGTGTGCGGTTGTTGTCGCCGTAGGTCACGAACGCCGGCGTCCACGTAAAGCCGCTGCGGCTGGAGTAAAGCCCCGTTCCCAGTTGCAGGCGTTTGTAGCAATTCACCGTCGGGCTGGTCACCGCGCACAACGCGCGGGCATGCTTGAGCACGCCGCCGATGAAGTGGTATCCCATCTCCGAACAACCCAAGCCGCGCGGGTCATTCTGGTCTTCAAACAAACCCTGCCCGCTGATTGTCTCTGCCAGATGAAAGTGGACGTGCAAACCGCTGCCGGTGCGGTCGCTGAACGGCTTGGGCATGTGCGTGGCGATCGCGCCGAACTTTTTTGCAACCTGCGACGTCGCCATTTTGAAAAACGTAATCCGGTCGGCGGTCGTCAGCGCATCCTGGTAGTCGAAATTGACCTCGAATTGCCCGTTGGCGTCCTCGTGGTCGGTTTGATAGACGCCCCAGCCTAGCTGATTCAACGAACTCGTCAATTCCTGTAAATATGCCATCGCCGGCGCCATCGAGCGAAAGTCGTAGCACGGTTTGGCCAGCGAATCGACGTTGTCCGGATCCCAGGGCACAATCGAGCCGTCTTCCCGGCGGGAGACCAGAAAATGCTCCGGCTCCATGCCGACGTTGAACTGAAAACCTTTTTCCTCAGCGGCCGCCAACACTCTTTTCAGGTTCGTCCGGGCGCAGTACGGATACGATTCCTCATCGACAAACAAATCGGCGGCAAACCGCGCAGTGTTGGGCAGCCAGGGCAACGGCGTGTAACTTCGCAAATCGATTCGGGCCAGCATGTCGTGCGAGTGCGGTCCCTGTCCCACACCCCAGACTGCGGCGCCGGCGAATCCCGCGCCGACGTCGATCGCGTCTTCGAAGCACTCAACGGGGACCATCTTCACCTTGGCGGCGCCGTGAATATCGACGAACTGCGCCAGGATGAACTCGATCCCGTCTTCCTGCATCTTCGCCTGTACTGATTCTCGCTCAGCCATTTTGGTTGCTCCCGGTGTCGATTAGCCGCCTCGCGGATTTGTCGCATCAAGGACGATGGTGCTCCGAATCACCAAGCCGACGGCTCCGCCGTCGCACTACACGATGCCCCGCGTGACCGCTCTCATGCCACGGTTCGCTTCTCAATTTGTTCACGTCGATCACGACGGCAAAGCCGTCGGCTTGGGTTTATGTTTGACCTCGGATCCAATTCGTTCCTGCGGGTGGCCTGACCATCTCGGCCGGGCCAACCACGAACTCCCTTTATGTTTGTCCGGGAATCCAATCCGTCCCCGCCAACGGAACTTTGGCCATCGCCGCCGCTTCGATTGTCAGCGCCACCAAATCCTCCCGCTCCAAATGATGCACGTTTGATTTCCCGCACGCCCGGGCCAGCGTGGTGAGTTCCATGTTGAGAACTTGCAGATAGTTTCGCAACCGCTTGGCACCGACCTCCGGAGTGAGCCGCCGCTCCAATTCCGCATCCTGTGTCGTGATGCCGACTGGGCACATTCCGGTGTGGCAATGATGGCAATAACCGGCGGCAGTCCCCAAACGCATGTAATCTTCCACCGCGTCAATTTCTTCGCCATGTAGCTGGTACGTGTCATGATTGCAGCCCAGCGCGATCAGCACCGCCTGCCCCAGCGCGACCGCATCGGCGCCCAAAGCAAGTGCCTTCGCCACGTCGGCACCCGTGCGAATCCCGCCCGAGATGATCAACTGCACCTCGCCCAGCACGTTCATCTCTTCCAGAGCCTGCACCGCCAACGGCAGCGCTGCCAGCGTGGGAATCCCCGCATGTTCGATGAACACCTGCTGCGTCGCCGCCGTCCCGCCCTGCATGCCGTCGATCACAACGACGTCCGCACCCGCTTTGACGGCTAATTTCACATCCTCGCGCACGCGGGTCGCGCCCATCTTCACATAGATCGGCACCCGCCAATCGGTGATCTCCCGCAACTCTTCGATCTTGATCCGCAAATCGTCCGGACCGGTCCAATCGGGATGCCGGCAGGCGGAGCGTTGATCGATGCCCTCGGGCAGCGTTCGCATTTCCGCGACCCGGGCGTTGATCTTCTGCCCGAGCAACATCCCGCCTCCGCCCGGCTTCGCCCCTTGGCCGATCACCATTTCGATCGCGTCCGCTTTGCGCAGATCGTCCGGATTGAACCCGTAACGCGACGGCAGACATTGATAGACAAGCGTCTTGGACGACTCCCGTTCCTCGGGCGTCATTCCGCCGTCGCCGGTCGTCGTCGAGGTCCCCACCTCCGTCGCCGCGCGGCCCAGCGCTTCTTTCACATTGGCCGAAAGCGATCCGAAACTCATTCCCGCAATTGTGATGGGAATGTCCAGTTCGATCGGCTGTTTCGCAACGCGCGTTCCCAACACGGTCTTCGATTCGCACCGTTCGCGATAACCTTCTAACGGATATCGCGACGCCGACGCCGTCAAGAACACCAGATCGTCGAACGACGGCACCGCCCGCTTGGCACCCATCCCGCGGATGTCATACAGCCCGCTCGCCGCCGCATGGCGGATATACGACAGAACATGGCGGTCATAACCGGCGCTCTCCTCGCGGTCAATCGGATGGGACACTGCTAATACTCCTGATCCGCGTCGGCGTTCCAGTGGTAGAGGCTCCGCGCCGAGGCCACGCGTTTGAACTCCCGCGCGTCATAGTCGATCCCGGCGGCCGCCAGCAGCCGTGCGACTTCGGCGTGGTCGTCGGCCGTCATTTCTTCCTCCAGTGCATCGGCGCCCAAGCTGTGAATTGCCCCCCGTACATAGATGGTCGCTTCGTAAAGCGAATCGCCCAGATTCGGTCCCGCATCGCCGCAAACGACCAGCGTCCCCGCCTGCGCCATGAATGCTGAAAAATGCCCCACGCTGCCCCCCACGACGATCTCGCCCCCTTTCAGCGAGATCCCGCACCGCGATGACGCGTCCCCTTCGATCACCAGCAAGCCGCCGTGCCCCGAAGCCCCTGCCGATTCGGAGGCATGTCCCTTCACCCGCACCTCGCCCGACATGATGTTTTCCGCCACGCTCCAACCGACGTTGCCATGCACCGTCACGGTGGCCCGTTTGTTCATCCCGGCAATGAAATACCCCGCATGCCCCCGAATCTCGACCGCTACTTCGCAGTCCAGTCCCGCGGCGATGCTGTGCAGGCCGTCTGGTTGCAGAATCTCGACGCACGCAACCTCACCGTTCTGCAAGCCGTGCAGAAACTGATTCGCCTCGCGGACGCTGATTTTCGAGAGGTCTAGTTGCTCTGTACGTCCCATGAATAAATGCGTTCCGGAACCGGTTCGTAAACGTGGGCCGACTTCACGTCGGGAAGATGCGCCAGCGAGCGGAACTCCGACGAGACCGCGACATACTCATCCGTCTCCGCCACCACCGCCGGTTTGCAGGCAAACGCGTCGCGGACCAACACCATCTTGCGATCGGTCGCCATCAAGAACGTGAAGAAGCCGTCCAACTCGGCAAACGAATTCTCAAGAGCAGCTTCGAGCGTATCCCCTTCACGCATCCGCCATTCCAAATAGCGGCAGCCCGCCTCGGTGTCGTTGTCGGTCTCAAACGCGATGCCCAGCCGTTCCAACTTGCGGCGCACGCTGTACGGATTCGACAGCGAGCCGTTGTGCACGAGGCAGAAGTCCTCTCCCGCCGTAAACGGATGCGCATGCGCCGGCGACACGGCCGATTCGGTCGCCATCCGCGTATGCCCCACCGCGTGCGTCCCGGTCATTGTGGCAAACGCAAACCGCTCCGAGATTTCGCCCGGATGCCCCTGATCCTTGTACAGCTCAATCGATCGGCCGGCCGACAGCAGGTGCAACTCGGCATGCGCACTCTTCAACCACTCCCGCATCTCGCCCGGAGCAATCGCGGAAGTCACCACCGCATGATTTTCGCACTCATCCAACTGGGCAGATTGGCCGATCTCTTGCTCAAATTGAGCGCTCACCGCAGTCCAATCATAGTGCCGGTCCGGCGCATACAGCACGTAACGCCAAACGGCGCCGGTCGGCGGTTGATGAAAAAACGCCAAGCCGGCCGAATCCGGGCCACGCGTCCCCATACAGACCAGCATCGGTGTCGCTAATTCGCCCAACCGCTCAGAGATCGCCTCGCTCTTGGCCAGTAGTCCCACGATTCCGCACACGCGCATTCGCTCCTCAATCAATTCGCTGTAACGCCGGCAGTCAAATCGAATCCGTTATAATCAACGATTCCTACCACCGGAAGACACCAGCCCCGTCGCGGATGAAAAAATCCGAAGCACGAAATTCGAAATCCTAAACAAATTCAAAATACGAATTTCCTAATGACCAAAACATTTTGGAATTTTGACTCGTTCCCAAGCTCCGGCTTGGGAACGCATCTTCGCGAAGCTCTGCTTCGCCACCAACACGAAGGCCGCTGGTCAATTGCAGCATGATATTTGTTACTCGCGAAGCGGAGCTTCGAGGAATCCGGTTCCCAAACTGGAGTTTGGGAACCAGAAACGACTTTATCTTCTCCGTGTCCTCCGTGGTTCAAACATCACGTGCAACATTAGCAATAACAACCAATGAGCCCCGCCCTCGTCGATGAGCAGCTATTCGTTCAGCTTCTCTTGCAACCGCTCGTTCGTGTCAGCGGCGAGCACTTCGTCCCAGGTCATTTCCTTGCCAAGGTCGCGCGCACGCATCATCGCCAACACCGCACGCTCGGCATCGGCTCCTTGCAACAGCGCTGATTCGATTTGCCGCGTCGAAACGGCAAGGCCCGCTTGCACCGCCATGATTCTCAACCGGACAATTTGGTCGACCGGTGATCGCCGCAACTTCATCCCAATCAGGGCGATTAGGGGAATATTCGCTCCCGCCATCATCGCCCGCAGCCACCAGTTGAAGTATCTCACTGCGATGAACAAGAAAACGATCCACAACAATGCCATCAAGGCGACGATCCCCCAAATGACGGCTTGCTTGGGATCGATGGCGAGGAAAAACATGGCTGAGAATTGTGGGACGGCAAAAAGCACAGCGAATCCTCATTGGTCAAACTGAGGCTTATGGATTTTGCTGGCGAGTGCTTAAGTTATCGCAGCCACTCTACCGTCTGGCAGACCGACAGGAACTCAGTGTATCACTCCAGCTTGAATTTTCACAAACTGAATTCACGCGCAGCCCCGGGTCAGCCCGCGAAATCCAGCCTCCGATACTCACGTCCGCCGAGGTTGGCTACAATTGCCAATTGCCGTATGTCGTTTCTCAGTGCCATGCGAATCGAGGACACATCAAACATGATTTCCCGCTGCCTGATCGTCTCGTGCGTATTGCTCTCACTCCTCTGCGGCCCGCCGGCTGTCTCTAATGCCGCCGACAAACCGCGCCCCAACGTGCTGTTCCTGTTCACCGACGACCAACGCGCCGACACGATCGCCGCCTTGGGAAATCCGCACGTCAAGACACCCAATCTCGATGAGCTGGCCCGCAGCGGCTTCGTGTTCAACAACGCCTACTGCATGGGCTCGACGATGCCCGCCGTCTGCAATCCCAGCCGGCACATGATGCACAGCGGCCGCTCGCTGTTTCGCTACGACCCCCAACAAAAACAAGGCACTTTCGGCGAGACGATGCGGCGGGCCGGTTACGAGACCTATCACGAATCGAAGCGCGGCAACACCGCCCGCGTCTATCACACAGCGTATCATCATACCCGCTATCTCAACGATCGCGCCGAACGGACCTCCGGCCATCACGGCAAAACGGCCGCTGATCACGCGGTCGAGTTTCTCAAAGACTACAACGGCGACAAGCCATTCTTCATGTACATCGGATTCTCCGGTCCGCACGATCCGCGTGTCGCGGCGAAAGAGTGGATGGACCTCTACGACCGCGACAAAATCCCGCTGCCGGCCAACTACCAGCCGCATCACCCTTTCGACAACGGCGAGATGGTCATCCGCGACGAGAAACTCGCCCCCTGGCCCCGCACCGAAGAGGTCGTGCAGCAGCACCTGCACGATTACTACGCCTGCATCTCCTCAATCGACCATCACATTGGCCGCATCATTCAAACGCTCAAAGATCGCGGCGAGTTTGAGAACACGATCATCGTGTTCTCCTCCGACCACGGCCTGGCGGTCGGCAGCCATGGCCTGTTCGGCAAACAGAGCCTCTACGAACACAGCATGGAGTCCCCGCTGATCTTCAGCGGCCCCGGCATCCCCCACGGCCGCAGCGACGCCTTCGCCTACCTGTTCGACATCTTCCCCACCGTCTGCGACCTGACAGGCGTGTCAATCCCCGGCAGCGTCGAAGGCAAGAGCCTGGCCCCCATCATCGCCGGCAAATCGGACTTCGTCCGCGACGAAGTTTTCCTCGCGTATCGCAACGTGATGCGCGCCGTCCGCGAAGGCGACTGGAAACTGATCCGCTACCCACAAGTCGACGTCACACAACTCTTCAACCTCAAAACCGATCCGCAGGAGTTGCGAAACTTGGCCGAGGAAAATTCGCAGCAAACCCAACACATGCTCGAACTGCTGCGCAACCAACAAGCGGTCTACGGCGACCAGCAACCACTGACCGTCGACAACCCTAAGCCGGCAGTCGTTACCGTCGAGTCAATCAATCGAGCGGCGGAAAGGTCGGAGCGCAATCGCAAGAAACGGCGCTCGAAGAAGCGCGATTGATTCCCACCAATCAAGTCGTAAGATGCGCCTTGACGCACCCAACGAAACTACCGCTCCGGTTCAAGACATTGTTGTCAAGTGATCGAATTCAAACTACCAGTCGAAATCTTCTGCGAGATCATTCCAATCGATTGTTTGAAGTGCGGCGGAGGTAACATCTCGTATCGAAGACGACTCAAATTCTTGATCGTGAAGATACCAAACGAGCACGAGTTCTGAACCCATATAGTTGCTGTCAACTGGCTCGTTGCACGTTATCCAGGCAGTCAATTCCGTCGATGGCAGGGACGGATGTTCCGGCTCCGTTGTGTTCACATTTGGAGGTATCAGGTATGTTTTGCGCTTCCCCCAGATTGTTTCCATACGGTTCAGTGCCCGGGCAATGATCCGGTCATTCACTCTTCATTCGGTGCGCCCTCGAGCAACCCACCGTATGTTCGAGAGTAATGGAAGTCCGAAATGTACACAGATCGTCCACACTTTAAGTCTATGAAGATCATGGTTCTAGGTCTCTAACTTGGTAGAGCCAGCATCAATTCCTGGTTGCGCCGGGTGCCTGGGGTCAAAGGCGCCAGCCGTAGCCCCCAGGCTATCGGCGAACCTCGCAACCTACAATATTGATGAATCGGGCGGAACGGTGGTTTGCTATCACATTCGAGGAGCTTCCGGCATGCCTGTTGAAATTCATCGGATCTTTGAGTTGCCGCTACCACAAGTTGATCAACTCGTCGATGAAAGCGTGGGGGAAGGATTTCAGTTCATGCTTCGTTTTGTGGACGAATGGAATTTGGGCGTCAACCGATTCGATCAAACCGGAGAAGCCATGTATGCTGCCACCGTTGATCAACAGCTCGTGGGCGTCTGTGGATTGAATCGAGACCCGTACGTTGATGACCCTTCAGTTGGGCGGTTGCGGCATCTCTATGTTCGTACAACATTTCGCCGCAAAAGAATTGGCAAAGAGCTGGTCCAGGCTGTAATCGACGATGCGAGACATGATTTTCTACTGTTGCGACTTCGCACGGACAATACGGTGGCGGACCGGTTCTACCGATCCATCGGTTTTCTTTGTTGTAGTGAGAACTCCAATTGCTCACACACCATGAAATTGACCAATGACACTTGAGCCGTAGTTTGCATCACGACGCCGCGTGCGATGCTCTCGCGTCACGAATGCCGTAGGGTCCGCTGTGCGGACCGACGATCACGACAGCATCGCGCACAACCTCGGTCCGCATAGCGGACCCTACTTAATGAGACCGAACTCAACGGCGATTCATCATGGAACACATCGACAACGTCCTTGACCGATTTCTCGGTGGATTCTCAGAAAGCGAGTACGTGCGCTTCTTGGACGAACGCATTCCGCAATCGTTTGTCGACAATGTGGAGCAGTATATCCCGGAACTGGAACTGCGGTTGGAGCATCTTGATCTTCCAAGTCTGTCGGATTACTGGCGCCCGCCAAAAGACCATGCGTTTCCGTCAGCCGGGCATGCACGTCGCATCTGTTCCGAACTGCACGACTACGTCTGCTGTTTGCCCACCGAAAAAGAACTCGCAGAGACGGCATACATTTGTATCTATCTGGCATCTCTGTACTTGTTCTGTGATTCGCACTCATCGACAGCCGTCAATCCGATTCCGGACCACGGCGTCTGCATGATTGTCAAAGCGTGTCAAGCGGCCGGTCTGGAAGCGGTGCTCCATTGCTTGAGGTTCATTCGTTGGCTGAATGCTCGCTATACGCCGGATTTCGATTTCGCCGTCGAGGGAAAGGCAAATTGCGAGCTGGCGACGGTTTCGCTCTTGGCTCTGCTGTTCAACGAGATGGCAGGTGCCACCTGGGACGCGATCGACCAGTTTCTTGAACATGACGCGTCTCCCGGAGAAGGCGTCACCGGATCCAAGAGAAGGAGAGTGGAATGGGCACGCTGTCTCGATGAGACCTTCGGAAAAAGAGGCAGCGTGGCCACGGCACTCGAACTCATCCGAGCCGCCATCGCCAAAACGGCGCCCCAATAACAAACCCTACTGATTGTGAACAATCCAACCGGTTCGACGTTTACCAATCTGGTGAACCGCCATTTCGGAGACGTTGAACATGTTGGGCACACGTGTCTATGCCGCCACAGCCGCAGAGTGCTTGTTGTTGGTCGTGCTGATTGGAACCCATACCGAATTGTACGATTTCCAGGCCGCATGCCTCTTGCTGCTTGCTTCACCTGCACTCGCCGTCGCTCACTGGCTGGTCCTGCGCGAGAAGCAATTAGCCAGGCCCGATCGACTCAGACTGTTCTTCCTGACAGGCCCCTGTGCGATCCTGTGTCTATCGCTCATGTTGTCCCTCAACCACCAATTGAAGTTTATTGCCATCCTCGGCGGGCCGCCAAAAGAGATGTCCACGGCCACGGCCGGCGTAGCGTCAGAATGCATCGAGCAGTGGACCGCAGACCGTGTGGAACGCATGAAATCAGAATTGGGAATCTACAGCATGCTCCTGTTCAGCACTTGCCTGCTGTACGAGAGCCGGTTTCGGGAAAGCGACCAAGAACGACACGTAACACCGCGCGCACCGTCCGCTTAGCGGAGACGAACCATGAAATTGCCAGAAGACATGATCGGGGAGATCGAGCGGCTTGGAGAACATCGTAAGTTAATTGAGCGCATCGCCGATGATAATGGGCTAGAATTCACGCGCGGTTTTCTCCAGGGCATTACTGATTCCGCGGCGTTATTCGAGGTTTGGTTCCCACAGCTTCAAGAATTCGTTGAGCACGCCCGTCAGTCAAACCCAATCCCGGCCGAAAGTGACCTAACACCCATTGATCTAGCGTACCGCCGAATTCTTCAGCCGAGGATCGCGAGCGCCGAACGCGTTCCTCAGCGAAACAATTTCACAGCCGCAATCTTCACCGCTCCATTGGCTGTGCTTCCGATAGTCATGTCGGAGTGGCCGTCGACATATCGTAATAGCGTCTTTCTCACACCGGACGAACTCAGCGAGTGGCACATGATTTACGACAGGCCGTGGTATGATTGGGAATTACCATGGTGGTACGTCTTCCAGCACTGGGAGATTCAGTCGAACCCGTCGCTTGACGCGCCTTGGCACAAAATTGCAACAAAAGGCGTGGCCGAGCACGCAACTCCGCTTCTCGTGAAGTGGGAAATCTGTTGGGGTCCTCTTTTTGGCGGTAACGAGGCTGAATTGTGGTGCGTCGATGCCGACGGTTGCGAAACACACGTGGACGATCTATGGGATGAAACACACTGAAGATGTTGCACTAAGCCGTAGCGTGCATCGCGACGCACCGCACGAGATTCACAATTCACCTCCAATAGTGCTCAACGACATGCATCAAACAAACGACGAAGATTGCCACCGTTGAGAATAGCCCATTGAGCGAGATAATGCCCTGCACAAATCCCGGCATGGGCCGAACGAGGAATGTCCAAGCTCTGATCGCGACGATCGCTGCAACCAGGCCCACAAAGGGATGAACGTGAACACTCAAGATGAACGGAATCGCCGTACAAGCGAAGAAAAGCAACATGGTTAGCGTCACAGTCTTTACCAACGCCATCCGGCCGCTCGATTCACATGTCGACTGCGCTGGTTGATTATCCGCGTTCATTACCGAACCTCGTACTCCGAGCCGTACCGTCCGTCGCGACGCACCTTGGTCTCTTCAAGGATCGATGCGGTGCGTCTTGACGCACCCTACAAATTACAATAACTCACCCGAAAAAAACCGGTTCACCTGGTTTCCCCGCACCGCGGTCATAGCCCCGCCATTCATGACGGGGTGAGAGGTGTTCCCGCCCCGCTGAGCCTCGTTCAGGAGGCTTCTCGCTGTACGGCGTTAGCCATTCATCCATCCACCGGATGCCTGGGGTCGAAGGCGCCAGCCGTAGCCCCCAGGTTATCGGCGTACAACAGCGTTTGAATTCGACCGGACAAAATGGCGATGTGACGCCAGACATCCATCCCTAATTCCATTGTGAGATTTGTTCAATCTTTTCGTGAATCTGAACGAATCCCACAGTTGAATGCGCCCACCCTTCATACCACTGCCCATTGTTGAGGCGAGTAGATTCCGCGCCCTCAGCGATAAGGCCAACTCTAGACATAACTTGCTCCTGAGACTCGCTTTCGGCAACTTTTAAGCCCCCTCCCGTCAGTAAAAGTATGAACCACCACTCGACGTGACTGCTTTCAAGTAGATCGGCCAAGAATGTCACCGCTTCCTGAGGATCACACTGCCCAGATCCTAAAAGGTGAAAGATTCGAGGTTTGCCTACCCTGAACGCTGCCATGGCAATCGTTCCCATGCCGATGCACCACCTTAATTGCCCTTTTTTCTCTTCAGACGTCTCAAAGACATGCCCAAGAATCCGGAACATCTCTTGTATCTGCCGCGGGGTCAGTCTCAATGCTCCGACGAGTTCGATGATACTTTGGACATCTCTTGACTCAGTCTTTATGAAGCAGTTGCGTAGGCCGTCTCGTTCCAGGTAGTACTTGACGTACGTCGAAGCCAGTTTCTCGTAGCCAGGATCTGAAATCGGTGGAAGCGTTGCTTCTCGGTGCACAAACTTTCGGTAGTATTCCTCGAAATTGAGATCCGAACCAAACGCAGTCTTTGCGGAGTTTTCGAGTTGCTCGCGATCTGCTGCGAGAATGAAAACTGCGCCTTGCACGTCAAATATGTGTTTTATGGTTTCAAGATAGGTGATGGCATAATCAGGTCGACAGCGGTCAAGTTCGTCGACGAGAAACAACACCCTCGATTTGGAATCTGCTACGAACTCCTTTATGGCCAGTTGTAGATGAGTCATCGCATCTTTCCGACCCTGATAGATCGAAAACGCATCCATCGGCACGTTCGTGCTTTCTTCCCTTTTGGCATTCTTCTTCTCGGCAAGATCTCCCGCTGCAATAGGATCAATGCCAGTAAACTTCCGTGCTATCTGCCCAGCGATTGCTGTCGCAAACCATCCTACATCCTTGGCGGCACTAATCAGGGATTCCGCGGATCGGTCACTGTTCTGCAAAGACGAAGCTAGTGCTGAGATGATGGCGAAAAGCGGATCTCCGTAGTAATCGCTTTCCCAAGCGTTCAAGGCGATCACCAATGGCCTTTCGTTCTCGTTTTCCCTGGTTTCAAGTCTAGCTTTCCACATCTTGAGGAACGTTGTCTTCCCGGAGCCAAACTTTGAACTAAGCGCGACAACTAGACTGCCTTGGACGAAGTGATGCTCAACTTCTATGTACTTCTCTAGCCGAATTGCGAACTCGGATAGGCTGAGCAAATCGTCGTCGAATGTGGAAACTTCCATTTCAATCTCTGGAGCTAACTTGGTCTTAACAAGATCGCCGGGTGCCTGCGGTCGAAGGCGCCAGCCGTAGCCCGCAGCGTATCGACGTACAACAGCGTTTGTAATCGACGGGGCGAAAAAATAGCAATGCCACACCAATAACCTGGGGGCGTCGCTATCGCGACGACCCCATCCGCCCACCCTAGCACCCTACAAATCCTCCACCCCCGCACGTGACAGCCCACGCCCCCTCACGTTACAATCAATTCACCCTCCCACCACCAACCAGGGGATGCCAACGTGGACCACACCCTCCCCCGCCGTTCCTTCCTCACAGGCGGACTTGCCGGGCTGACCAGCTTGTCGCTGCCGGGGTTGCTCCGTCTGCGAACACTCGCCGGCGAGCAACAGCGCGAACGTCCCACCGCCCTGATTCTCGTCTTCCTCCACGGCGGCGCCAGCCATCTGGAGACCTACGACCCCAAGCCGCACGCTCCGTCGGAATATCGCGGGCCGTTCGATCCAATTCGCACGAGCGTGCCGGGGCTTGACATCTGCGAACTGCTGCCGCGTCATGCGCAGATTGCCGACAAGTTCACGATTCTGCGCTCGATGGTCCACACCGGCTTTTGCCACGGCATCGGCCAGCAACAGATGTTTACCGGACACGACATTCGGCAGTTCACGCCGCGGCCGGAACATCCCGATTTTCTGACTGTCGCCAACTACGCCCGCCGCAGCTTCGACCGCTCGCTCCCCAACTACATCGGCGCGACGCCGATCCCTTATCTCGGCGCCGCGTACCTGGGACCCGCCTATGAGGCATTCGCCGTCAATGCCGACCCGAATGCCGACAACTTCACGGTCCCCAACGTCGGTATGCAAAGCGACGACCGCAAGTCCCGCATCGGTTCGCGGATGAGCCTGCGGAAACAACTCGACCGCATGCAGCGGACCGTCGAGGTTCTCGACGACATGCAAGCCCGCGATTCGTTTGAACAGATGGCGTGGGAAATGCTCACCCGGCCCGAAGCGCAGCGCGCGTTCGATCTCGGTCGAGAAGACCCGCGCCTCCGCGACCGTTATGGCCGCAATGCCTGGGGTCAACGCTGCCTGTTGGCACGACGGCTGGTTGAAGCGGGCGTCGATCTCGTCGCCGTCACGCTGGCCGGTCCGTTGTGCGGACGCGTACAGAATTGGGACGACCACGCCGTCAACCATCACTGTTTCGACGCCATGAAATCCCGTGCGCCCTATTTCGATCAAGCGGTCACGACGCTCATCGAAGATGTTTACGAAAGGGGTCTCGACGAACGCGTGCTCGTGCTGGTTACCGGCGAATTCGGCCGCACGCCGAAAATCTCCTACGCACCCGACAGCGCCAGCGGCGTCAAACAACCAGGTCGCGACCACTGGCCCAGCGCCACATCGATGCTCTTCGCCGGCTGCGGGATCAACACGGGACAAGTTATCGGCGGCACCGACGCTCGCGGCGAACAGGTCGTCGAGCGCCGCATCAGCAGTGGCGACTTTCTGGCCACCATTTATCAACACCTGGGCATCGACCACACCCGCATCGAATTCACCGACTTCTCCGGCCGCCCGATTCCGATCCCGGTCAACGGGCAGCCGATTGCGGAATTACTGGCCTAACTCGTAGGGTGCGTCGCGACGCACCCTACAAAACTTTGCAAGCAATAACTCCAGCCGAATGAATGCATTTAAGGCCATCCTGTTGCGTGAACTTCGCCAACACGGCTGGGAGGTTGAGTCGATTGATCCTGACGGCGCCGGTTGGTGGGCCGATGAGCACTGGACAATTTCATCAACACGACAAGACTGGGGCATGACGCTGGTAATATCCTTCCTCGTCGACCCGCAATGGGATGGCAATCGAAAAAAGGGACAAGGAGTGTGGGCCGTCGGCATCACTCAATCACTGCCTACCAATCGCCTGGCTGCTGAAGAGTCAATCGCCGAATTATGTTGCTTCCGCGGACCATTCGCCGAGAATGCTAGGGCATTCGTTCAGTCGATCAACAACTACCGACAGACATTAGCAGAGTGATGTGTCCGCCATCACACTTCGATGTGCAGCGATTGCGGCATCTGGGCAATCACTGAAATCCGAATTCGAAGGGCTTGGTTCTGAGTAGATTATCGTGTGGACGGACATCCGGAGAATTGATCAAATTCGCGCACACGATTGAAATCCACTGCGAAGCGATAGCGAGGATTTAGTCAAAGGCGGTGCGTCGCGACGCACCCTACAAAACTGTGGCCGTCTCGTAACATCCGTGTTCAATCCGTGTCAATCCGTGGCTAAAAAATGTTGGACTTTCCAAATCGCCAAACTCATTCCAACGTATTAAAGGAAACACCATGCGGCTCTCTCTCATCGTTATCTGTTCTATCTGCTTTACAGCCAACTTCGCGCAAGCCGCGGAGAAAACGCTCCCCAAGAAAGACCCCCAAGCGGTCAAAGAGGTCGCCGACGGCAAGCGGGACACCGCCAACGCCGCCTGGTGGGGATTCGATCCGGAGGACTCCACCGACGCGCTGCAAGCCGCCATCAATTCCGGCGCGAAAAAGGTCATCGTCCCCAACATGGGCCGTGATTGGATCGTCCGCCCGCTTGACTTGACGGGCGACCAGGAACTGTTCCTCGAAAAAGGGACCAACATCACCGCCAAGCGGGGCGAATACCGCGGGGGTGGCGATTCGGTCTTCAAAGCCCGCGGCATCAAGAACCTGACCATCAGCGGCTACGGCGCCACTGTTCGCATGCAGAAAGAGGATTACATCGTCGGCGTCGTGCTCAAGAACCTCGGCTGGCACCGCTGGTACGGGCAATATGAGAAAGCCGAATGGCGGATGGCCCTCTCAATCCGTGGCTGCGAGAATGTCAAAGTCTACGGCATCACGCTCCGCGACAGCGGCGGCGACGGGATCTATATCGATGGAGGCAGCGGAAAAAAGACTTGCAAAAACATTCACATCAAGGACGTCAATTGCGACAATAACTATCGCCAAGGCATCAGCATCATCAGCGTCGACGGCCTGCTGGTTGAGGACAGCGTTTTCCAAAACACCTGGGGCACCCCGCCGTCATCAGGCGTCGATTTCGAACCGGACGGCGCCGATCAGGTGCTCAAGGATATCGTCTTCCGCAACTGCAAATTCCTCGATAACTACGGCGACGGCATCGAGATCTTTCTCGCCCACCTCAAGAAGAACTCTGAAGACGTTTCGATCCTGTTCGAGGACTGCTACGTCTCCAGCCGTCGCGGACCCGGCATCCGCGTGACAAAAATCCACGACGACGGCCCGGGCGGCTTGGTGGAATTCCGCAACTGCACCGTCGAGAACACCGAAGCGTTCGGCATCAAGGTGCAGGACAAATCGACCACCGGCGCCCGCGTCCGCTTCGTCAATTGCCACGTCAAAAACGCCGCCCGCGACCGCAACTACGCCGGCCTATGGACCCCTATCTGGATCCATCCCTACCGCCCCAAACGCGTCGAGGTTTTCGGCGGCGTCGACTTCGTCGGCTGCACCGTCGAAGACGACTTCGACCGCCCGGTGATTTCGCTCTACGAACAATACAACCAAGCCAAACTGGCCGACATCACGGGCGACATCACGGTTAAGAACCCGCACGGTGTTAGGACGAACCTGGGGCAAAACGCTGACGAGGTGACGCTGCAAGTCAAACCGGCGAAATAGTCGTAGGGCCGGTTGCACCGGCCGAAACAGACGTTCGAACTCCACAGTCGTAGAGTGCGCCTCACCGGCGCCGACTAAAACGACTTGTCGAAACAAAGGACACCTGCTTGTTCAGGAGTGGTCCGGGGGTCCGTCGTTAGTCGGGACGTTGTCGCCGAATTCCAGCGACGTCATGTAAGAGAATCGGTATCCAATCACAGAAGTCGGCCAAAAGATGATGGCTGATAAGATCACGACTCTCCGGCGTTCCTCGTCAGGGAGCCCTGTTTACCCATTTGCGGAGTACGGCTGCGGTTAGGTCGATTTCGTGCATGTGTGCATTCAGAATCGCCAAACAGACAACATCAGCGAGTTCCTCGCCGAGGCGGGTCTGAGCATCCGTATCACCGGATAGTCTGCTGGGGGGCGTTTTGCCCTTTTTTGCCAGCAAAGCTTGTGCGAATTCCCCAACTTCCTCAAACAGTTTCACGGCAGCAAACTCTGCGTCAATTGCGATTCGGAATTGACGGCTATAGCTCTCAACCAAGTCCAGAACAGCAGCCTTCAACTCAGTGAGCGTGATTTCTCGACGGCATTTATCTTCAGTCAAAACCTTCTCTCCTGATTTCAGAGTTCTTCGCCCCTCTGATGAATTCGAACCGGAGATATGTATCATCTAGACGGACGGAGTCAAACGTTGTTACGGTTTTTAGGCTGGCGATAGTACAAAGTTACTACATAATCACCACGTTTGATTCGCTCATCGGAAGCCGTGGCATGCGTTGCGGCGCAACTTGGTCTCTGCAAGACAAAGGCGGTGCGTCGCGAGGCACTCTACAATACTCCGCAATGCAAGTTTTGCTGGGGTACCAGCATGAAATACTTCATTGCTGCAACACTGCTGATGCTGCTGGCCTGTTCGGCCGTTGTTCTGTTTGACGATCTTTCCAACAAGATCATCATCGTCAACGAATCAAACCAGACAATCAGCACGTTGACCGTCACGATCAACGACCGCCAATATCGGTTTATCGAGGTGAAACCCGACACTACCGTTTCGAGTCGTTTTACCGCTGACACCGATGGCAGTTACGTTGTGGAAGGTCAACTTGAAGACGGCACGCTGTTTGAAGGAGAAAACGGGTATGTGACGGGCTCAATGATGAGCGTCAGAACCAGAATTGTCATCGGCCCTCAGGGTGTCGTAGACATTGAAGAGTTGTTTGACTGAATTTCGCGTGGAGTTGCCAGCCACCCACCCGGAACCCGCGGTCCAATTTCACAGGCACCATTGGCACAAGAGGCGGTATTCTCAACCCAGTTCACCGGGTTTCCCCCGCGCAGCGGTATTAGCCCCGCCATTCATGGCGGGGTCAGTGACGCTGCCGCCCGCATCGAGCCTCGTTCACGAGGCTTCTCGCTGTCAGGCTTGAGCCCTTCCAGATTGCAACACCCCGACAAATCAGCCATAATTGATGCGTTGAATCGGTTCGAATTTCCGGAGTTCCTCATATGCCGAACAAGGTCTGTCGCGGTCCCATTCGGCGGCGCGAGTTTTTGCGTGTCGGCACGCTCGCGCTGGGCGGATTGACGCTGCCCGATCTGCTGCGGTTGCGGGCCGAAGCGGGGACGGTCCGGCGCGAGACTTCGGTGATCCTGTTCTGGATGTGGGGCGGGCCGAGTCAGCTCGAAACTTACGACATGAAGCCCGACGCTCCCAGCGAATACCGCGGCCCGCTGAATCCGATTCGCACTAACGTGCCGGGCATGGATATCTGCGAATACATGCCGCTGCAGGCGAAGATGGCGGACAAGTTTTCAATCATCCGCTCGCTGCACCATGAAATGTCGGCCCACAACGACGGCAGCATTGAAGTTCTCACCGGCAAGACGCCCAGTGTCCCCGATCCGACGTCGCAAGCGCGGTCGGAGCATCCCGACTTCGGCATGATCGCCAGCCGGCTGCGCGGCCCGCACCGGGACGGATTGCCGCAATACATCGGCGTCCAACGGGCGCCGTTCATGACGAATCCCAACTATCTGGGCAGCGCCCACAAGTCGTTCGACACGGGTGACCCCTCGCAGTCCGGCTTCGCCCCCAAGAACCTCACGCTCGCCACCGGAATCGACCACGCCCGGCTCGACGACCGCAAGTTTTTGCTCAGCCAATTCGAGCAATACCGCCGCCGCTACGAGCACGATATTGAAGGCGTCGACAAATTCCAGTCCGCCGCGTTTCAGATTCTTACCAGCAACAAAGTCGCGGACGCGTTCGACATCGCCAAAGAGGACCCGCGGTTGCGTGACCGTTACGGGCGGCATCGCTGGGGGCAAAGCTGCTTGCTGGCCCGACGGTTGGCCGAAGCGGGAGCGGCGGTGATCAACGTCGACGCCACCGCGCCGAACAACACGACCAAGCACTTCAGTTGGGACGACCACGCGGGCGCGTTTCATCTCGACTATGCCCAACGCGAACGTCTGCCGCAGATGGACCAAGCGTTGACGGCATTGATCAACGATCTGCACGATCGCGGGCTCGACGACCACGTAATGGTCATCGCCTGTGGCGAATTCGGCCGTACTCCGCGGGTGACGCATGCGGCGAAGAATTTTTCCGATCAAATCGGGCTGGGACGCGACCACTGGCCGGGCGCGTTCAGCGCACTGATCGCCGGCGGCGGACTGCGGATGGGACAGGTGGTGGGCGAGACCAACTCCAAGTCGGAATACCCGCTGCACAACCCGGTCACACCGCAAGATCTTCTTGCCACGGTCTACCGCCATCTGGGCATCGACGCGGAGCACCAATTCATCAACTTCGCCGGCCGCCCCATTCCCGTGCTGCCGCACGGACGGCCGATCGATCAATTGGTCTGAGCAGAATCGGTGCAGCCGATCTCGTTTTACGTGAAACGGGTTAATCGCTCCCCACGGGTGGCCGCGATTGCGAAGTAATCGGGGCAGGCGCAGCCTGCAAGAGGCCGCAATTTCCGCGACCAAATCATCTTGCGGTTCCGTCACACTATGGAACCGTGAAATTGCCGCCTCCTGTGCCTGCGGCACCCCGATTGCGGCGCAATCGCGGCCATCCGCGTTCTTATATCGTTGCACCTGAAGCAGCATTGCGAATCGACCGGCGTCCGACTGCCCCCGCAGCTCTTACGAAATCCGCAGCTCTTTCCCCAACCGCACCACTCAACCGTAACCCCTTTTCAGAGAATGATTTGCAGGAATTTCTTTGCGTTTATCAACAGGCAGAGCTTATAATGCTAGTTTGGCAATAATGGTGATCCCAGCGCCGGGATGATCGATGACCGGCGCCGCGCTCGCGTTGTAACTGGTTCACGCGTGTTTGAGTTGAGAGGTGCCTATGAATTCGCCCCGGACCGCTGCGGACATTATGGTCACCAAGCTGGTGACGCTCACGCCCGACGTCGACGTCTTCGACGCCATCCAATTGTTGCTCAAACACCGCATTTCCGGGGCGCCGGTGATCGACGCGCATTGGAATTTTCTGGGCGTCTTTTCCGAAAAGAATTGCATGTCGGTGCTGCTGGAATCGGTCTACGAGCAGCATCCCACGACGCACCTGTATGCGTTCATGGACGTGGAAGTCCCCACGATCAGCGAGGACACCGATCTGCTGACGATCGCGCACATCTTTCAGGACAACAACTGCCGCCGACTGCCGGTGATCCGCAAATCGAAACTGGTCGGCCAAGTCAGCCGCCGCGATTTGCTGGGAGCGGCCCATGATCTGATGGCGGTCGCCCCGGAGAGCGAATCCGCGGTGTTGTACCTGAGCTCGATCACCGAACGACACGAAGCGCCGATTGCGTGATGCCCCGACGTGCGTCCGCGTTGTCACGTTTTTTTGCGCGCCCGGACAGCTCAATCCTGCCGGCCTTGATTGCCAACGACAATGACCTCAGCGTGTGCCGGCCCCTCCACGACGATCTTGCGGTTTTCTCCGACCAGCGAGTTATTCTGAATCACAATGCTGTCGGTCTCTGCGACGGCGTCCACGCGAATCGCGGCGATCTGACCGGCCGTCGAACGAATCAGGTTGTTGCTGATCAAGTAATTCTGGGTCGGCGAACTTGAGGGATCTCTGGACGCCTCGTTGATCGTGATATTGGCGTTCCAGATATGGCGTCGCTGGGGACCGTTCGGTTTGCGTCCGTTTTGATCGAACACGTTTCCAGTGACCACCAAGCCGACGCAATCCGGGGCCCACAGACCCTCGCGTCCGCTGCGGCGAACCACGTTGCCAGTGAACACACAGTTCTTCGAGCCGCGTTCGATGGTCGTCCCCCGTGAACCATTTTCGAGAATCACGTTGCCGCGACCGACGACGTCTTCGCACCCTTCCAGAAAATACCCGCCCATTTTCGCGCGGAAGATGCGGTTATCTGTGATCTGGCCGTTGCGGCTCTTGTAAAAGTGTGTTCCATCTGATCGCGAACGTTCAAACCGGCATCCGCGCACGACAAAGCCATCGACGTAGTACAGGGCCACATCGCCCTGGTCTTCGCGAACGCTGCCGGCTTCCGGCTTTTCGCCTGAGAGGTAATCCGGGTAACGTTTGCAGCAATTCTCCACAACGACATCCTCAATCCAGACATCGCGGATCGACTGCTTTGGCGTTCCGAACAGTCCGATCCCATTGCTGCTCAGGTTTTGAAAAACGGCGCCCCTGATGCGAATCCGCTGAGATTGTCCTGCGATCATCACTCCGCGAATATTGACGCCGTCCTTCCAAACGTCGTTTCGCCCCACGATTCGCCCGCCGCGCAGCGTGACGTCGGTGATACCCTCGCCGCGAAAGACGGCCCCATCCTGATCACACGTTTCGCTGACGGCAAACGTTGCGCCGTGCATTTCGAGCGTCAAATGCGACCGGAGTTGCCAGCCTCTGTGGTCAACCAGGTAGGAGATCGCGGGAAACCTCAGCGTTTCACCCGCTTGGGCGGCCGCGTCGACTGCCTGCTGGATTTCGGATTGATAGGAAACGGAACCGTCACGCACATGACCTTCGGGCAAGAAGTCCGCCACAGAGATTTCAGCCTGGGCGATCGAGGAAGTATTAGCGGCGGCTAACACCAACGTTGCGAATCGCAGCACAAACATTGCACGCCGACTCTGGGACAATCGTCCCCAAGAGCCAGACCGCTGAATCTGTTGTGACGGGCCGCCTGGCTGTGGCTGCAAACTCACCATAAAAACGCTTCCTTCTCGACTGTGGATCTTGTTGACGCCTCCGCCCCCAGGCACCCGCGTCCGACGGCGAAGCCGTTGGCTTGGTTTCGGCTGCAGCAGAGCATTAGTCTTCTTGTGGATCAAATTTTTCTTCGCCACTCAGAACCTGCATCACAACATGCCGCCAATCTTGCTCGATCCAATCTTCTCCCAACGGCACGACACGGGCGACTTGCCAACCCTCCAATTCCAGCGCGCCGGTCATGTAGACCGCACGCGGCGAATTCGTTGTGTGAATTATGACCGGGCAATGCGGCGGCTGATCGGCAAGAAACTTTGCAACGTCGAGTCCATCGCCCGGATCGGTATCCGATTCGGTATACAAATCGTGATCCAGCGATATGAACCGCGCGTCGTCGAGCAATTCATCCACTTCGGCAATCATCCGATGAGCGGTATCCCAAACGATCAAGTCCAGCGCGGGCGCAATTGACAGCAGCACGGCATTGAAACGCTCCACGCGTTCGGCGTCGTCTTCGAGCATCAAGACCTTTGAGCCGTTCATCACCGATAGGACCTTCTCACATGCTCGACAGTCGCACACAGCGTTATTTTACCGGTTCTGTCGCAATCCCGTTTAGTTTCACTGCGACCAGTTCGACAAGATAACGCAAAATCTGCCAGTCCTGCGGCTGATTACATCCCGCTGAAATTGCGATATAAGTGGGGACATCGGACGACGACAGGCCCAGTTCGTGAAGGTCCTCCTGACAATCGTACAATCGCTCCTGAGTTTCCCAGATTTCTAAGCAAAATGGCCGGCCCCGATCACCACTCTCGGCATCAATCCATAGATGGAAACATCGGCCTTTTCGAGTGGTTTCGATCTTGGACGCGACCGACCGCAACAACGAATCCGTTCCCAATAGAACGGATTCGCCGAGTTCGGTTCTCAAATAGACAGAAGCGACCGGACCCATCTGACAACCCAGTTACTCCGCTCATGTCGCGCCCGACGGCGAAGCCGTCGGCTTGGTGGATACGTTGGAACGTCGAGCAGTCGGTTTACGCGTCCGGAGCGGAGAAGAGTTCGACCGTGTGGCCGTCGGGGTCGATGCAGAAGGTCTGCACGAATCCGTCGGGGCGGAGTTTTGGTTCGCTGTGCAGCGGGATACCGTGCTGCTTTAAAACTTCCGCTGCTTTGTAAGCATCGTCGACTTCAAAGGCGAAGTGATGCGTCCGCGTGGCAGCCGCGCGGTCGTCCGGCGCGGGCAATCCGGCCGGCGAGGACTGATCGTGCTCCAGGATCAAGTGGATCTGCGTGGCGCCCGCTTGAAACCAACTGCCGTCAAAACTGAATCCCGGCCGCGGAACTTCCTGCATGCCGAGCAGCCCGACATAAAAATCCCGGCTGCGATCCAAGTCCTTGACGATCAACGTCACATGGTCGATATGCTTGACCTGAATCGGCGCGGTTTCGGTTGCCGTGGTCTGATTCATGCCGGCGACTCCTGGCTGGACTGTAACATCAACTCGACCGCCTGACGCCCCGTCATGCCGAGTTCAATGCCCATGTCTGCGGCGAGCGGGGTGGCGCCCACAATTCTGGCGTCGAAGAGATCTTCCGGTTCGACAAGCGGGTCTTGCGGCGTACCTTTCGCGATGGCAATCGCTTGACCGAACTCCGCGGGCGTCTCGAGGTCATAGATCCCACAACCGACGATCCCCACCGGCGTGAGGATCGAACAGTACTGCCCGCCCCGCCAGCGATTGCTGATCCCGATCGCCGAGCCGTGCTCAAACTGCAGCGTACGGCTGGTGGTGCGTGGAATCTCTGCGCTCATGGTTCACGACACATTTGCTGGAACGAGTTTTGAACCATAAAGAGAAGCCGGCGAATTTCGCCGGCTTCCTGGACTTCCGCCAATAGTCGTTCGTGTCAGGCTGCCGACCGGTCCGACCCTGCAGCCTGTTGTATTCAGATCGGCTTGACGTTCTCCGCCCGCGGTCCTTTGGGACCTTCCCCCGGGGTGTATGATACCCGCTGTCCTTCATGCAGTTCTTCGTAACGAACCCCGTCCAGGTTCGACAGGTGGAAGAACATGTCCTTGTCCGTTCCGGTGTCGATAAAACCGAAACCTTTGTCCGTGAGCCGCTTGATCGTACCTTCAGCCATTCAACCGTGTCCTGAAAAAAGTGTCGCTGCGGCGACGCCCGAAACTCAGCCGCCGGGCAACTCCACCGCACATGCCGTTGATTCTATCAACTGGAATTGATGCGTCAACAGGGGCCGGAAATTAGGGGGTGAGGCGGGAGGATTTTGACTGGCGGAATTAGGTGTTTTCCCGCAACACATTGCTTCTTCTCCCGGTTCCCAAACTCCCGTTTGGGAACCCGATTCCTCGAAGCTCCGCTTCGTGTCTGACGTTGGTTGTCTGCTCCAAAATGCTGGCCTGTCTGCCGGGCAGCGAAGCAGAGCGTCGCGAATGTGCGTTCCCAAGCCCGAGCCTGGAAACGAGGGCGGGGGAATCTCGGAAAACTTACGCCAGAATCTCCCGCACGACGTGTCCGCGGATGTCGGTCAGGCGGAAATCGCGGCCCTGGTAGCGGTAGGTGAGCCGCTTGTGGTCGATGCCCAGCAGGTAGAGCATCGTGGCGTGCAAGTCGTTGATATGCACGATGTTCTCGACGGAGTTGTAGCCCAACTCGTCGGTGGCGCCGTGGGTGATTCCCCCTTTGATGCCGCCGCCGGCCATCCACATCGAAAACCCCCGAATGTGATGGTCGCGGCCGGGATTCTTGCCTTTGCCCTGAAACATCGGCGTGCGGCCGAATTCGCCGCCCCAGATGATCAGCGTTTCATCCAGCATGCCCCGTTGCTTCAAATCGGTGAGCAGCGCCGCAGTCGCCTGGTCGGTTAATCCGCAGCAGGTGTTCATGTAGGAAACCAAGTCGCCGTGATGGTCCCAGCCGCGATGGTAAAGGTGAATGAACCGCACGCCCCGCTCGGCCAATCGACGGGCCAGCAAACAGTTGGCAGCGTAGGAACCGTCGGCCCCCTTGGTCCCGTACATCTCCAGCGTCTCCTTCGTCTCTCCGGAGAGATCCATCAACTCCGGGACGCTGCTTTGCATCCGAAATGCCAATTCGTACTGTCCAACCCGCGTGGCGATTTCGGGATTATCGACCGCTTGATTGCGGATGCGGTTGAGTGCATTGACCGTCTCGACCACGTCACGTTGCCGCTGCGGCGTCACCCCCGCCGGATTGTTGACATAATGTACCGGATCGCCGTTGGAACGGAACTCGACTCCCTGTAGCCGGCTGGGGAGAAACCCGCTGTGCCATTGACGCGACGATATCGGTTGCGGATTGCGGCCCCCTTCGGAGGTGAGCACGACAAATCCGGGCAGGTCGTCGCACTCGCTGCCCAATCCGTAATTGACCCACGAGCCCATGCTGGGCCGGCCCGATATCGACGTGCCAGTATTCATCACCGTATGCGCCGGGTCGTGATTGATCTGATCGGTCTGTAGCGAACGGACGATGCACAGATCGTCGGCATGTTTGGAGATGTGCGGCAGAAAGTCGCTGATCTCCTGTCCCGATTCGCCGTACTTGCGAAACTTCGTCATCGGACCTTGGCAGCGGAGCGCTTTTCCCTGCAACTGCGCGATCGGCTGCCCGGCGGTGAACGACTCCGGCATCGGCTCGCCGTGCATTTGTTCCAGTTTCGGTTTGTAGTCGAACGTCTCCAAATGCGACGGCCCGCCCGCCATGCACAAGAAGATCACCCGCTTGGCCTTGCGGGGGAAATGCAGCGGCTGCACGACGCCCCGGGATTGTTGTCCGGCCGCCGCCTGTGCCTCACCACTCAACAGCGAACCCAACGCAACGGCGCCGAGGCCGACGGAGGTGTCCCGCAAGAATGACCGGCGGCAGAGTTGAGCGTACATTTGTTGTGGGATCTGCATGAGGTCAGTTCCTCGTGATCGTTTCGTTGAGATTCAACAGCGCGCGTGCGACCGACGTCCATGCGGCTAGTTCGGCAACGTTGAGTTCGCCCGGCGTTTGATGCAGGCCGATCTGCAACAGTTTTTTCGCGGCCTCGGGATCGTCGGCGTACAGGCGGCGGTGCTTATCCAGCAGTGCACGCAGTATTTGCAATTCTGCCTCGGACGGATGACGTGAAACGACGCGCCGCCACGCCCACCTGAGCTTCTGGCCGTCGGCGGCGCCCCCCTGCTGCAGGATTCGTTCGGCAAACGCCCGCGATGCTTCGACGAAGGTCGGGTCGTTAAGCAGCGTCAGCGCGGCGAGCGGCGTGTTGGAAATCGGCCGCTCAGCGGTACACTCCTCACGGCTGGGGGCGTCGAACGCCAGCAGCATGGGGTGCAGAAACGTCCGCTGCCAATGCATGTAAACACCGCGCCGGTATTGCTGCGTTCCGCGGTGAGATTGGTAGGTCCGCTTGGGAAAGTTCAAATAGGCGTAGTACCCGGCGGGCTGATAGGGACGGGACGGCTCGCCGCCGATCTCCGTGATTAGCAAGCCGCTGATCCGCAGCGCTGCGTCCCGCACGAACTCCGCTTCGATGCGAAACCGCGACTGTCGCGCCAGGAGCCGGTTCTGCGGATCTCGCGTCCGCAGATCATCGCGCGGCAGCGACGATTGCTGATAGGCGGCGGACGTGACCATCAGCCGGACCATATGTTTGATGTCCCAGCCGCTCTCTACGAATTCCATGGCAAGCCAGTCGAGCAGTTCCGGATGGGTGGGCCGTTCCCCTTGCGAACCGACGTCGTCCAGGACCGCTGACAGGCCCGTGCCGAAGTAAAGTTTCCACAACCGGTTCACAAAGACCCGCGCTGTCTGCGGCTGATTTCCCGAGACAAGCCAGCGGGCCAGATCGAGACGTGTCGCCCGCTCGCCTTGCTGTTCGACTTGTCCCAACGATCGCGGAACGGCCGGCTGCACAATCTCTCCGGAATCATCCATCCAGTCTCCCCGGGCGAGGACGCGCATCTCGCGCGGGTCGCCCGCGACGGGGCTGATCGTTTTGCGAATTGCCCCCAGATGCCGGTCGTGCAACCGCTTTGCCTCAGCAAGCTTCTTCTTGGCTGCTTTGAGGCGATGATCGAATTCGTTGTCGTCGCTCTTTTGATCAGTTTCCTTCTTGCTTTCTGGACCATTCGCGGCCGAGCCCTGCTTTGCTTCGGCCGTCAATTGATCGAACTCTCTTTGAGCGACTTTGAGTTCGCTCTTGAGGTCGGCTAAACGTGCGGCTTGTTCTTCGGTGGGCAGCAGCAGATTCGCGGAGGGGTTCGCCACGCCTTTCTGCTGGATGTCGGCGAAGAACGCCGCGAAGCTGTAGAAGTCCCGCATCGTGTACGGATCGTACTTGTGGTCGTGGCACTCCGCGCAGCCCATCGTGGCTCCCATCCAGACCACGGAGGTCGTCCGGACACGGTCGGCGGCATACTTGGCGAGATACTCCTTCGCTTGCGCGCCTCCTTCGATGGTCGTCATGCCTAGCATGTTGAATCCGGCGGCCACTTTTTGGTCGCGTGTCGCCTTCGGAAGCAGATCGCCCGCGATTTGATCGACGGTGAATTGGTCGAACGGCAGGTTGTCGTTGAACGCCTCGATCACATAATCGCGATAGGCGGAGATTTGGCGTTCTTGATCGCCGTGATAGCCCACAGTGTCGGCATAGCGCACGAGATCGAGCCAATAAACGGCGAGCCGCTCGCCGAAGTGCGGTGAACTTAGCAGCCGGTCGACGACACGTTCATAGGCGCCCGGTTCGCGGTCCGCTACGAAGGCGTCCACCTCCTCGACTGTGGGCGGCAGGCCGGTCAGATCGAAACTGAGCCGGCGGATTAACGTCACGCGGTCCGCTTCCGGTGACGGCGCAAAGTTCTCATCGTCGAGCCGCGCCAAAATATACCGGTCGACTTCACCCTTCACCCATGCGGTATTGGAAACTTGCGGCGCTGAGGGGCGTCGCGGCGGAGTGAGCGACCAATGCTCGTCCCAAGCGGCGCCGGCATTGATCCATTGTTTCAGCGACTCGATCTGTGCCGGTTTGAGCGGCTTGCCAAAATCGGCCGGCGGCATGCGGAGGTCGTCGTCGTTGGAACTGATCCGCAGGTAAAGCTGGCTGTCGCCCGGTTTGCCGGGCACGATGGCGAATTCGCCGTCGCTCAACTCGGCAAATGCGGATTGTTTCAGATCGAACCGCAAGTCGGTCTCGCGCGATCCTTCATCAGGCCCGTGGCATTCGAAACAGTGATCCGAGAGGATCGGCCGAATGTCGCGGTTGAAATCGAGCTTGGTTTGTGCCGGTTCCTCCGCGCCGGCGGTCCCCACGGAGACACACACGACCGTGATGACAACGGCAAATACCCGCCAAACGCCCATTGCTAATCCATTTGAAACAGGAAAATGAAAACCAATCAACACACACGATTTTAGCATATGCGGGAGGGATTCGCAGCCAATGGCCGTTCATACCCCAATCCAAGCCGACGGCTTTGCCGTCGCATGGGGCGTTCCAAAGAATGAGGCTTTCGCTGGTTGGTCAACTTTTCGAACCGCGAAAGTCGATCACGACGGCGGAGCCGTCGGCTTGGTTGGACCGTGATCGCCGGGCGCCAAGTTCAAACCGCGACGCGAAACCTAAACCAGCGAATGATCCCCACACAATCCTCGTAACACCAGAACGCGAGAAAAATGTGTCCGTCGGCGAGTTGCAACAAGCAGGGCGCGCCGAAGCGGAGCACTTGGAAGTTCGACACCATTGAATCGTCGCTTTGCGTGAGCCCCGCTGAGTCTTGACCCCAGAGCGGTTGTGCGTCGTCGTTGATCCAATCATCGCCGTCCCAGTGTGCCAATTGGCACCACAGACCCGGACGGTCCATACGGCGATAAACAGAAATGAATCGCCCGTCGGGCAACACGAGCGGCGTCATCGTTTGTCCCGCCAGTCCGGTCGATTTGGGCGCAGACCATGTCGCTCCGCCGTCGTGGCTTACGGCGTAGTGATTCGGCAAGTCGCAACTATTGGCGTTGTCGTAGACCCAAGCCACCGCCAACAGCCGGCCGTCGGGAAACTCAACGATCTTCGACTCCCAGTACATCATCTCGCCCCGCTCGTGCCGCATCACATCGATGTATTGAGGCCATGTTTTTCCCTCATCGGTCGAAACGAACGCCAGCATGCGGTCGCCATTGGGAAAATCGCCGTTCCAGCCCCGCCACGTCGAAGTCGGGAGCAGCCAACGGCCGTCGCTGAGGATCGTAATCGGGCAGCAGAGTTCAAACGAGGGTCCCACGAGCGGCGGCGTGATTCGTTTCGGGCGTGTCCACGTCCGCCCGCCGTCGGCCGAACGCGCAACGTCAAATTGCGTGGGTACGAAACCGAGCGTTTCGGGGTTGGCGAGACCTTCGTCGGGGTGATCGTTGCGGTCATGGCGATGCAGCAGGGCGATCAATTCACCGGAGGGGGTGAACGTGATGCGGCCGCTTTCGGAAACCAGTTGTCCTGCTAGGTCGTCGACGATCGGCCCGTCCGCGGTCCACGTTTCGCCCCCGTCAGTGGAATGCGAGAGATGCACGCGGTTGTCGACCGCTTCAAACGCTTCGCCCAGCATGTACGTGGCGACCAATTCTCCATCCCGCAATTGTGCGACCGACGGAAAAAAGGCATGGCGGCTTTTCAAATGCGGCTGTGGATTGCGATACAGCACGCCGGTCTGCAGATCGGCGAGAATGCGCGGCGCATCGGATTGTTGGGGCTGGTTGAGAGGGGCGGCCATGGCGGTTCCTCGCGGGTGAGACTTCGAGACACCGCAAACCGTATCCACTGACACGACGAAACGCAAACCGCCGCTTAGCGGTCAGTCGAGAGCAGATACATATCTTCGCCGCTGAGGGGATGCAGGCGTTGGATTTTGATAACCTTCCACTCACCCGCCTCCTTTTGCCACGTAAACAGCCACCGTGTGGTGTAGCGCTGCGCCGTCACGCCGGCGGCCGAGATCACGCCATTGGCCCGGAAATGCGATCTCGCGCGACTGCCGGCCGAGACGAGTTCAACTTGAACATCCTTGATGTTCAGTGAGTGGACTTCGCCGATCATGCTTCCCCCAATGCGAATGGGGGCATCAAACTCATCAACGCCGGCAGCAAAGAAGTCGAGCGTCCGCTCGACATCCAATCGGCGAAAGGCGTCGGTCATCTCCACTATTCGCGCTTCGACCTGCTCGCCGTCGGTGACGACCAACCGCTCCAGAAAGAACGTTCCGACACAGGCGGCAAACATGAGAATCGCGGTCACCAGATAGACTCGCCGAGACTGCGACATCCACAGCAAACACAGCATCGCCGCCAAGGCGCCGAAGATGATGATCGGGGGCCAAGGATTTTCCGTAAACCACATGCGCAAGGCCTACTCAGAGAGCGGTGCGATCTCCAGGAGCGGTCTCGACGTCCGCCGTCAGGAGGGCGTCCATGAAACGGCTCAACTGGTTGAAGTTTACGCTGCAGTGAGCTAATTGGCAACGGGCGCCCGCAGAGCCGCGGTTTCTTCGGCGGGGAGCAGTTGGATGGTTCGCCGCGTGATTTCCTTGCCCGCGCTTTTCAGCACGAGGTCGTATTCCCCCGGTTCGAAGGAGTTGTCCAACTGATAGTAGACGAACGACCGCAGGTTCTCGCGGGCGACGACTTGGCCAACGCGGCTGAGTTGATTGTCCTCCGCGTCATGCAAATTGACTTCGACCCACATATCCTCGTGCGGAGGGTTGACCGCCGCTTGAACGACGATTCTTTCGCCGATTCGAAACGTGTCGCGACGATTGATTAAATGGCCCGCAACGGCCCAATCCCCCACAGTGAACGAGAAGAACTTGTCTTTTTCGCGCAGGGCGGTGTCGTTGCGCAACAGTTCGCGGACTTCCTCTTCAGGAATTCTTTCGAGAGTGTACATGCCGTCGGGGTGACGAATTCCGTACGGGTCGAGTTGATACTCCAACGCGGCTCCGCCGGCGGAGCATGTCAGCACAAGCATGCCGAAACATCCCGCGGCGACGGCGATCCGCGACGGTCCGCCGGGACGCAACGCAAGGTTTTGCTGCAGCGACGTTCCCAGTGTCGAAATCCGCCGCACAGCCGACCAGCGACGGCGCGCCCGGTGCCAAGCTAAGGCAATCCGCCGCACATCATGCTCGTTGAGAAACGAAAAGTAGGAGACGATCATAATCATCGGAAAGATGATCAATCCCAACATAAACACCGTACCCAAGTGAAACAGCACTCCCAAGCCGAGCATCCAGATGCGTCCCCGTCCGCGCCAGGCAAT
Source organism: Planctomycetales bacterium (assembly GCA_028285345.1). Taxonomy (GTDB): domain Bacteria; phylum Planctomycetota; class Planctomycetia; order Planctomycetales; family Planctomycetaceae; genus Symmachiella. Next base: position 31,281 of record JANQPT010000044.1, on the reverse strand, counting down.
CACGACAAACAGGATCTCCCAGAACAACGTCACGTACGCTGAGAGGATCGAGATCAGCGGGTAGTGGGCCAGATAGTCGCCCAGCGGCTGAGAGTAATAGATGTACGTCATCATCCAGTATTGCAACTGATCGCCGGTGAAGAATGCCGGCGTGTGGACTTTGGTAGCGGCGGCGCCGAAGTACGAAATCCCGATCAGCAGCTGGATCAGCCGCCGCGGCCAGACGGCCGAAGCAGGCTGTTGGTTCCAGCTTCCCCCCGGCGGCGCAGTGCGTGGTTTGCGTCCGGCGAGCCAAGCATCAATCGACCAAATGTCGCCGCAGCGGGAGATGCTCAGCAGCAGAAATATATGCGACGCGATCACGACGTACTTCGTGATCGAGCTGACGGAATCCTGCATCCCGAAATATGCGTAGAGCACAGTCGTAATGAGCAGCGAAGTGCGCGTGAACCACCCCAACGACGAGGTGACCAGGCTGAACGCTAACAGCGAAAACAACGCCACCGTGATTGATCCGGAAAACTCGGGCAAGAGTCCCAGATAGCCGTAGGCCTCCGCCAACGGTGCCGAGGCGCCGTCGGCGGAAAACAGCTCACGGGCAAACGGCCAACGGCGCACGACATCGATCAGGACGATCAGCGGCAGCAGAATCCGTAGCAGCGCCAGCCCATAGGGAACTTCTGTGGCGAAGAAGAATTCCCGCAATTCGTGGAAAAACGACCTTTTCTCGGCGCGTGTGTGAGGGGCATGGTTTTGCATCGGCATCCTGCTTCGCGATTCGGAGGGATGGGTCTGAGTCCGTGCGCTGACCATCGTGTGGTGGCCAGGCGATGAGACGAGGGCCGAATTATTGGGCGTTGGGCGCTAAGAATGAAGGCGCTCGGAAAGGTGACGACGATCCGGGTCGCTGCGGTTTCGGACTGACAACGTAGGGGGAGCCGCCTTTGCGGGAGTCGCCCCGCAATCTAGGATTCTCGATCGTGATCCAAGCAAATTGGTGCTCCAACCAGGACGGACTGCGGTTCGTCAGTTGGCCGTCGGGTGTCAATTCCGCAATGGTGCGATGGTATTTGTAGACGTCCTTGGGCTCATTGTAGTTTTCATTCCACACGTGATCGGGAATGTTGAACTGTTTGGGCCACGACTCTTCGACGACAAGAATTCGCAGCATTTCTTCGTGCGCCGTGTTTCGCAAGACGTTGGCGCCGATCTTGCCAACGTAACGAAACTTGCTGTCGTAGTTCCGGCGCTGTTTTGTGCTAAAGGGAACAAAGCTTCCCCAAGGGGCGGGAGTCAGCCGGTAGAAGTCGCCGCTTTCCCCTTCGGCGATGACGTGCACGTGGCTGTCGTGCGCGCTCCAGCCACAGAACATATCCCACACGATGAAGTACATCGCCGGGTGCGATGCGGTCAGGTACTGGAAGGTGTGCGAAACGATTCCAAAACCGAGCGCGCCCAGATAGAGAGTGATGAATGCCGCAGCCGCCCATTTCTTGACCATGGCGTGGTCCTCTCGCCGAAGGATGAAGGTCTTCGTGATTCGGCGCCGTGTGCGATGCGCTAATTTCGTCGATCACAATCGGCGGCGGTCTCAATTTGAGCCGGAGGACTATCTTGAAGAACGTCGCTCAGGTCAAGACCTATTTGTCTACAATTAGCGGCGACCAGTCGCGAACCGCTTTACCGGAGATTCGGAGGCGATTATCCTCGCTGAGAGAGATTGATGCTGCGCAAAACCACATCGGGGGATTCACATGAGACCCAGAAGCTTCGCGGTGTTTGTGACGGTGACCCTGCTGATGTCCGCACAGGTCCTCGGCGGCGATGTCGCCGGAAAACCGGGCATCTCAAAACGGATCCCCTGGACCACGTCGCGGGTCGTCGGGACACCCGACCCTCCGTCGCCGTACGTCACTGAGGTGGCGTTCCCAAACATCTTGCTCAAGAAGGCGACAGCCGTCTCCAACGCGCCCGGTAGCGATCGGCTGTTCGTCGCCGACCGCGAGGGCAAGGTCTTTTCGTTTCCGAATAACCGGGACGTCAAGCAGGCGGATCTGGTGCTCGATACCAAACGCGAAATTTACGGCCTTACGTTTCATCCGAAGTTCGCGGAGAACGGCTATCTGTATGTGTTCATCACTGAGCGCAAACCGACGCCGACCCGCACGCGAATTGCCCGCTTTACGCTCAAGTCAAAAGATCCTCCCGTTGCCGATCCGGAATCTGAACACATCGTGCTTGAATTCCCCACGCATGGACACGACGGCGGCTGTATCAAGTTCGGGCCGGATGGCTATCTCTACATCGGCACGGGCGACGGCGGGAGCGTGAATGACCAGCATCTCACCGGGCAGTATCTGGGCGATTTGTTGTCGTCGATCTTGCGGATTGATGTTGAGGGCAAACACTCAGCCAAACCGTACGGAATTCCGCCCGACAATCCGTTCCTCAAAACACCCGGCGCGCGGCCGGAGATCTATGCGTATGGCTTTCGCCAACCGTGGAAGTTCAGCTTCGACCGCAAGTCGGGCGATTTGTGGGTCGGCGACGTTGGACAAGATCTGTGGGAAATGATCTGTCTGGTCCAGCCGGGCGGGAACTATGGTTGGAGTATCACCGAAGGTCCGCAGCCGTTCCGTCCCAACCGCCCGCATGGGCCGACGCCGATTATTCCGCCCGTCGTCGCGCACCGGCATGGAGAATCGCGATCGATTACCGGCGGATTCGTCTATCGCGGTTCGCGGCTCAAGGAGCTCGAAGGAGTTTACATCTACGCCGATTACGAGACCGGCAAGATTTGGGGCTTTCGTTACGACGGCAAGCAAGTGACCTGGAAACAGGAACTGTGCGACACCACGCTCGACATCGCAGGCTTTGGCGAGGACAACGAGGGCGAGCTGTTCATCCTCACACACGAAGGAGGACAGCTGCACCGCTTGATCCCGCGGCCTCCGCAAGCAGCGACGCCCGATTTCCCGCGCCGGCTGAGCGAGACCGGGCTGTTTGCCGACACCAAGAACCATGAACCGGCGGCGGGTGTGATTCCGTATTCCGTGAACTCGCCGCTCTGGTCGGACCACGCGGCGAAGGAGCGGTTTATCGCGCTGCCCGGCGACGAGAAAATCGAATACACGCCCGAACGGGGCTGGCGGTTTGGCGACGGTGCGGTGCTGGTGAAGACATTTTCATTGGAGATGCACCGCGGCGACCCGAAATCGGCCCGGCGGCTGGAAACGCGAATCATGACGCGCTATCAGGGCGAATGGGCCGGGTATACGTATTTGTGGAACGACGAACAGTCAGACGCGGAGTTGCTGGGGTCCGATGCGCTGCAGCGGACCTACGAGATTCACGACGACGACGCCCCCGGAGGAGTTCGCAAGCAGACTTGGCACTTCCCCAGCCGGGCGGAGTGCATGATCTGCCACAATGAAAAGGGGGGATTCATTCTCGGCATTTCAACGATCCAGATGAATCGCGATCATCCCTATGCGGAGGGAACCGCCAATCAGATCGACACGCTCAATCATCTCGGTTTGTTCTCCAAGCCGCTGCCGGAACCGACAGAAAAACTAGCGCAGCTCGTCGACCCGCTTGACGCGACGCACGACCTGACGATCCGCGCCCGCTCGTATTTGGCGGCCAATTGCGTGCACTGTCACCGCTACAAAGGGGGTGGAAACTCAAACATGAAGCTGATGTTTGAGCAGCCGCTGGTGGAGACCGAAACAGTCGACGTGACGCCGTTGCACGGAACGCTGGGGATCACCGATGGCAAGTTGATTGCTCCCGGCGCCCCGGAGCGTTCACTGATTTATCGCCGCATGCTGCTGACCAAACAGGGCCGCATGCCGCACATCGGATCGTTGGAAGTCGATGAACAAGGCGCCGCATTATTGCGCGCATGGATCGCCCAATTGCAGCAGCCATGAACGACAAACAGAAACGTCTCCGCACGCGCAAGACTCTGTTGGGAATTCTAGGAGTCGTGTTTTTGCTTGCGCTCCCCTTCGCGGTCACGTCGATCTATCGGCGGATGACGGAGTTGCCCGAGCAGATCGTCATTGCCACCGGACCGCAAGGCGGGCTCTATCGCGAATTGGCGGAGAATCTGCAGCAGGAGATTGAACAGCAACTGAAAGTCGACGTAACGCTCGAACACGAAACCCACGGTTCACTCGATAACCTCAGATTACTCCGAGCAGGCAAGGTCGATTTTGCGCTGTATCAGCCGGGAACCGCGTGGGTGCTCCATCCAAAGCCCGGTCCCAATGATGCCGTTCGCCCGGCGTTTGTGGCAAACGTCTATCCGGAAGTCACGCACTGGTTCGTCCGCCACGACTCCGACATCGCCGCACCGACCGATCTCGTGGGTAAAACCGTCGCCATCGGTGAGAAGACCGCGGGCGATTATGCCATGAGCCAAGTGCTGTTGGAGCACCTCGGGCTGACTGAACAGGACATTGTCGCAGAGCACCTCAGCTACGCGGACATCCGCAAGCGGTTTCAGGACGGTTCGCTGGATGCGGCGTTTGTCACACTCGGCACACGTGCGGACATACTCACCGATTTGGCGGAAGACGGAACGTGCCTGTTGTTGCCGATTCCTAACGCCGAAGCGTTCACGCGGAAGTACGTCCTGCCGACCCTGCACACGATTCCGGCCGGGATGTACGATTCCTTTCCCGCGCCGTTTCCGCCGCACGATGTGCAAACGATTGCGCTCCGCGCCAATTTGTTGACGCATGAGGGTGTTGATGAAAATCTCGTGGAGGAGGTGACCCGCATCCTGCACTCCAAAGAGTTTGTGTGGGAGAACCATCTCAGCGAATTGTCGGAACAGGGAGATACGTTTGCGACCAGCAAGCCGGAATTCGCCGTACACCCGGGCGCATCGTCCTACTACGACCCGGAACTGAAACCGCTGCTGCCGACCGAGTTCGTAGAGGGAACCGAAGGGATTCGCTCGTTCTTGGTCTCATCACTGATTGCCGTGTTCTTATTCGTGCAGTGGTACCGCCGCCGCGCGCGGCGGCGCAAGGAACATTGGCTCGACCAGTGCATTCAATCGTTGTTGGAAATCGAACGCCGCCAATTGGAGTTAGACCAAAAACCAGGCGCCCACGACCTCGCCCGGCTGCAGAAGTTGCTCGACGAAGTGACGGAACTCCGCCAGAGGGCGTTGCGGAAAGTGTCGGCCCACGATTTGAGCGACGATCGGGCCGCGGATTGCTTTCTGGAAATGTGCCACGCGCTCAGCGACAAGATCAACGCCAAGATTACGCGGCAGCGGTTGGAGCAGCAGTTTGAAGAGTTGGGAAAGCGGCTGGGGGAGAAGTAAGCGAGTGAGGGCTGCAACGTTCCTTTTTCAGTAACAATTTAGCCAAGTGAAGCAGTGGACGGGGCCCTTCCACAACGGACCAAAGCCCGCAATGGCGCGTTTGGCCAACGGCCTCTTTCATCGTAGCCCAGGGCAACGCCCTGGGTATCAAGTTCCGCCAAAGAGAACCTTTGGCTGAAGGCCATATTCAACATTGAAAACGGCAACAACATTCCATCGACGCTTGTGACTATGGCCTTCGGCCAATGGAGTATGATTCGTCTCTCCTACCAGGGGCGTTGCCCCTGGCTACGGTGAAATTGGCCTTCGGCCAAAACTGCTTCAGACTGCTAAAGTCGTACCTTTGTTCATAGCCTCAAACCATTGAAGAATCGCTGACGGCGATAACGTGCTCGAAGTGTTTGCTGGACACCATGTCTGACAACATCACTCAATTGGTTCGCGACGCGCACGCGACACGGTGAATTTCATGGCCATCCCCTTAAACCCCGGCACGTTCGCCGGCGCAACGTTGCGGCAATGGTTTTCGATTCTCCGCGACAACCATTTCGCCGTCGACCTGCCCTATTGGCCGCGGGCGGCGGTGGTCACCGCCGGCAGCCTGTTCAATTCGGCGGCCGCATTCTGCGAAAAACTCATGTATGGCCGCCGCATCAAGGGGGCCAAGATTGAATCACCGATCTTTGTGCTGGGAGTCTGGAGGAGCGGGACGACGCATTTGCAGAACTTGTTGTGCCTTGACCGACGCTTCGGTTACGCGAACTACTTTGAGGTTCTGTATCCCAACACGTTTTTATGCACTGCCGCGTGGCTGCGTCCGCTGCTGCAATTGGGCTTGCCGGAAACCCGATTTCAAGACAATGTGCGGGTGACGACCACGGAACCTGGTGAAGACGAGGTGGCGACGAGCATCCTGGCGCGCCGCTCGATGCTGATGAGTTGGTCGTTCTTTCGCAATCAAGATGTGTACGACCGCCTGTTGACGTTTCGCGAGGCCTCGCTCGAAGAGACAGCTGCATGGCGGGCGGCGCTGTTGCTGTTTGTCAAAAAGCTGACGGTTAAATACGGACGGCCGCTGGTGTTGAAATCGCCGGGCCACACCGGACGGATTCGGCTGCTGCTGGAAATGTTTCCCGACGCCAAATTCGTGAACATTCACCGCCATCCGTACGAGGTATATCAGTCGTCGCTGCATACCTATCAGAAAGTGACTCCGCTGATGGCCCTACAACGGCCCGAGCCCGGCGACGGGGCGGAACGCAATCTACGGCAGTACGCGGAACTGTGTGAGGCGTTTTTTGAAGAGCGCGAACTGATTCCGCGCGGACATCTGCATGAAATGCGATATGACGATCTAACGGCTGATCCGTTGAAAGAGATGGAACAGTTGTACGATGCGCTCGATTTGCCAGACTTTGAAGTTGTCCGCGGCGACTTGGAGGCGTATCTCCGCGGTTTGCGGGACTATGAGCGAAATCGCTTTCCCGACCTGCCGACCGAACTGCGGGAGCGGATCACGCGGGAATGGTCGCGGAGTTTCGAGGAATGGGGGTATGATCCGGAGCTGCCGGAACTGGCAAGCCGAGAGAAAGATAAGTGATGCCCAGATCACAACGCCAAGACCAAAGCCTCAATCGCGCGCGGCGGCATTTGTGCGAGCATCTGCTGCCGCTGCTCGATGAATTGGTCGCCGCAGGCCACGTCGTGTGCGGCACGGCACTGGATGCGTGGACGGAATGCGACGTGATGGTTGAACTACGGGACGGGCCGACGCTCAAAGAACTGCGCGCACATTACTCGTGGCCCAGAGGTGTTGCCAGCGGCTGCAACAAGGAAGAGCGAACCGGACCCGTTGCCAACTATCTGTATTGCAATCGCTGCAAAACGTCGATCCACTGGCCGCGGTGACGATCGCGCCGGCCGGCGGTGCTCGGCAAATCCCAGCTTTGTGGACAATTCAGGAGAATTGTTCGACGCCCGCTTGACGAAGGACTACATTTGTGGTAACTTGGCCGCCATCACGTTACTACACCTGTGGTCCTGAACAATGAAACGTAAGCATCGACGCGAATTACAAATCACCGACGCGGAATGGGAGGTGATGGAGAGCGTGTGGAGAGCGGAGGATCAAACGGCCGGCGAAATTGTCGGCCGCGTTGACCAAATCCGCAACCGCAGCCACCGAACAGTCCGCACTCTGCTGGCGCGGCTGGTAGAGAAAGGCGCCGTTAGCGTAAACGTGGAAGGCCACCGCCATCTGTATTCAGCCGCATTGACGCGGGAGGAGTGCGTTCGCTCCGCCGCGCGGTCGTTCAGCGAACGGTTCTTCGGCGGCGATCTCCAGTCGCTGTTGATGCATTTTGTCGAGCATGAGTCGCTCAGCGACGGGGATCTGCAGGAATTGAAGCAGCGATTGGAATCGATGCAGGTGGAGCAACCGAAGGGGAAACGCCAAAGACCGAAAAAGCACTCTCGACGAGGTCGAAAAAAATCATGACAACCTTTTACGACTCCGAATACGTTCTTTCCGCGCTGTGGCGGGCCACTTGGCAGGCGGCGTTGTTGGCCGCGATCGTGTATGCCCTCATTTTGGGCGGCAAGCGGTGGATGGCGCCGCGGTGGCGGACCCTGCTGTGGGCCGTTCCACTATTGAGGCTGCTGTTGCTCGTCGCGCCGGCAACCAGCTGGAGTCTGTATCACTGGGTGGAACCGGCCGAAGCAGTCGAGAAGACGGCGCACCGCGAACCAGCAACCGTTTCGCCGCCAATCAGGATGTCCCAACCGCAATTGATTTCGCCGACCGCCGACATGCGGCTCGCGGAGCAAAATGCGGACCCCGTCGTTCCGCTCGCAGCCGCAAGCGAAGCGCGTCGTCCGCAGAAATCGATTGCGACTGCGTTGCCGAAAACGAGCGACTGGCTAATGCTGATTTGGGGAATCGGCGTCGCGGCGGTCTCCTTGCGCTGGATCGCCGCGCAGATTGCGCTGCGCCGCCTTGTGGCAAATAGTGAATTTGCACAGGATCCCGCACTGCTGGAACAAATCGAGCGAGAACGGCGAGGGGCCGGCGTGCGGCGACGCGTGCGCTGCCGGCTCACGGGTGCGGAATTGGGACCGGCGACCTGTGGTCTGCTGCGCCCGACCATTTTGCTCCCGTCTCGATTGCTGGATGAGTTGAACGAACGGCAGATTCGGTCGATTATCCGGCACGAAGTTGAGCACATCCGCCGCTGGGACGCATTGCTCACGCTGCTGGCCCGCGCCGTGACGGCGCTGCACTGGTTCAATCCATTGGCCTATTTGTTAAGTCGGCGGCTGCAACAGGAAATTGAACTGAGCGTCGATGCGGCGACCACGGCGGATTTGGCGATCCCGGCACGGCAGGCATACGGCGCATTGTTGATTCAATTGGCTCAACGGCAGGTCCGGCCGATGCTGATCAACCAAATGGCCGACGGCCGATCCAACGTTCGCGTACGGATCAATGAGCTTGCGTCTCCGGTCCGCGAGGGGCGCTTGCGATCGGGAGTAATCCTCTGTTTGTTGCTGCTGTTGATCGCAGGCGGAGTCACCGATCGCGGCTTGAGCATCGCCGAAGAACCTGCAGCCGAGGAACCGGCACCGGCAAAGTCGGCGAACAAACAAGTCGGGGGGCAACAACAAAATCAACAGCAGCCAAGCGCGAAATACTATGTGACCGGCATCGCGCGCGATGAGACGACCGGCAAACCGGTCGCCGGAGCGGAGATCAAGATTCTCGTAGCGACGGAACGAGACCTCGACAAGCGGATATTGCTCGGCAAAACGGATGCGGAGGGCCAATACAAGATCGCGGTGCCGCTAGGACAGGTGCAGCTCTGGTTCCCGCGGCTCAAGCCGGGTTACTGGTTGACTCACGAATTCAACACGAAAACTTTGGTCACCTCACCAGACAAACCGATCGCGAATTGCGACCTTCCAATGAAGACCGGCCCCGTTTGGAAGGTTCAAGTATTCGGCGACCCGGCCACTCGCGCCGATCACCACGCGGCGATCAATGAGATCCCCGACAAGTCGAAACGCCTGGCCTGGCTCAAGGGGGAACCGGTGTCGTGGCAAAAGCCGCCGGAGATGTGGAATGGACGCTTGAATACGGATGGAACAGGTTGGCTGACGGAAGTCGGCACGTCACGAGAGTTCGTCATCGCCATCGGAAGCGTGATGGGAGAATTAGTCGTTGAGAAAGCGTTTGACAACACACGCGTAATCTCCGCCGAGCCTGACGGCGAACTGGCCGGCGTCGCCCCCGAGCACAACAAGCGAATTAAACTGACCGATCACGCGGGTCACACCGCGACGGTCACTGGTTTCGACGTATCTCTTCGAGACGGGATCCCGCTGCTGACGACGCGGCTCAAAAACCGCAAGCTGCTCGGCGAGCAAAACATCCAGGGGAAAGTGGTCGACGCCAAGCAACAGCCGATTCGCGGCGCCAAAGTTGGGCTGGCCAGCGGCCGAAAAGACGCTGGCAGCGGGATGTCGCAAATCTCGACAATCAGCGATGAGCGTGGCGAGTTCAATCTCAACGTTAAACAGTACGAGGCCCATCAACCGGGGTTGCAGTATTCCGTCGTGGTGACGAAAGACGGGTTTGCTGGCCGCGATTCCCGACCGTTCGATGTCAAGAAAGGGTTTCCGACAATCGATGTCGGCACCATCGCACTCCAGCCCGGCCACGCTGCGAGGGTGCGAGTGCTTGATGAGCAGGGACGGCCTGCTGCCGGAGCGGTGCTCGAGCCGCGCGGCGGTTACGCGATTCGCGCCCAAGCGGTGCGCGCGGATGCTGAAGGAATTGCGCTGTTGAAGAATCTGCCGAAGGGATTGGTTCGCGTTTCGGTTCGATTAGGAAACCTGTTCAAACAGGACTCGCTTGTTGTGTCTGCAGACCCAAGTCAAGACGTCGCGACAATCCGGTTAAAAACAATCAGTTCAGCGCCCTGGCCAGAGTTCACCCCTCCTCAACCGCTGCCCGTCGGAAAACCGGCCCCCGCCTTGCAGGTCAGAATCTGGTCGGACGGCCAATCGCGCTCACTGGCCGACTTCAAGGGCAAAACCGTCGTCCTCGACTTTTGGGGCGTCTGGTGCTCGCCCTGCATAACGACAATTCCGGCCTTGCAGGAACTGGCCGAGAAATATCAGAAACGTGACGTGGTCTTCCTCAGCGTTCACACACCTGACGGCGAAGCCTCAACCATCAACAAGCTCAAAAAACTCAAGGGCTGGACTGCTCCGTCGGCGATCGATCTAGGCATTAATTCCAATGACGGGGCAACCTGCAAGGCATACGGAATTTCAGGGTATCCCACGCTGGTCATCGTAAATCCAGCGGGAAAAATCGCCTTTCGCAGCGACGTGATGCCGCCGGGTATCGAGGATCAGGAGGAGATGATCGCGCTACAGAAGAAAACCGCAGCAGAAAACGGTCTGCAATGGCCCGCGGAAGACGCAACAAACGAAGAAGTTGCGACGTTTGCAAATCGTCTGCAAGTGATCATCATGACCCAACAACTGGACCGCATCTTGAAGGATTAGTCGGTTCAACAACGCGCGACATCAAACCGAATTTGAACTCCCATTCGTTGAGCGATCATTCCCGCTACTTGACCACGGGAAGTTCGTAGGACTTTTTGAAGAACTCAACCTTATCCCACCCTGGGATTTTGACGGTGATCTTCGCGGTGCCTGTTGCGGCGTTTTCGGGGACCCGGACCGGGCCGTAGAATTCGTAGTATCAGCAGCGGTGCACGAGCTGAACCGTTGTGCGCACCGACTCCTTTCCCTCTTTGCCGGGCCATTGGATTTCGGCGACGGGGGTGATTTTCTCCGGGACCGCTTCATAGCCCAGCATTGTCCTGACGTTCTTACCCAAACCGGGCGTGTACCAGCAGAGGTGCAGTTCCTGTTTTTTCTCGGTCAGGCTCAGTTTCTTTTCGCGCAAGGGACGCGGGGCGAGTTTGCCGCCGAAGTGAAACACGTGCGCCGTTTTCGGAGAGTTGGAGAAGATTTCGCGCCAGCCCGCCATCTGTTGCAGTTTGCCATCGACTTTGACCTTGATGACGTACTTCATCCCCTTCTTGCCAGACCGGTAGCGCGAGATCATCAAATCGGTATGCTTCGCCTGGCCATTCGCCGGTACGATTTCGATCGTCTCGTATTTCGCGTCCCGATAATTCGAGAGTTTTCTTTTGTCGGTTGGTTGTAAGGCCTCTCCCTCTTCCGTGAGATCGCCGTTGGCATTGCGGTCCACGTAGAGCGTGTCGCCGTCTTCGACCAGCCAGACGCGCGTTTCCGCCTTGGGGCCGAAGACCAGCAGGCAATAGCGGGGCTGATGTTGATACTCCGGCTCTTTTTCGATCTTACGATTGAGCTGCGCGAGATCGGCCGCCGTGCCGATTGCGAGCCAAGAAAAAGTGACCAAAGTCGATGCGATCAATGTGAGCGGCTTTAACATTGAAATCTCCTAGATATGGAACTGGTTGAACACTGACATTCTACCTTGAATCGCGAATTCGACAAAAGGCAAGGTTTGGGATCGCTTTTTAATTTCAGTCGTTCCAAATCTGGTCGCCGAATTCGTGAGAATTCGGATGAGTTCCCCCAAACCGACCGAACTCTCACGAGTTCGGCTACGAACGTGACAGGTTCTTGGAACGACTGAATTTCATTGTCGGAGCCAGATTTCTAGCCCGTACAATCGGGAAGAATTCGATCGCATCAATCAACTCTTGTCCATCAGCCGATAATCATGTTAGTCTATGTCCGTAACGTCTTGTTCAGAAACGACATGAAATAGGTGGCCAAATGCTCGAAATCCTGGGACGGGCATTCCACAATTGCGACGGGGTCTCGCGGCGCGATGTGCTGAGAATCGGCGCGCTCGCGGCGGGGGGGCTGTCGCTGCCGCAGATTTTGCGGCTCAAGGCCGAAGCGGCCGCTGCGGGGCGATCTTCCCAGCATACCGCTGTGATCCAAATCTTCTGCGGCGGCGGGCCGAGCCATATTGATATGTATGACTTGAAGCCGCACGCGCCGGCGGAGGTCCGCGGCGAGTTTTCCGAAATCCCCACGAACGTGCCGGGATACCGCATCAGCGATCAATTGCCGCTGCAGGCCCGCGTGATGGACAAGTTCGCGATCGTCCGTTCGGTGCAGCACACGACCGCCGGCCACGGGCACGCATCGCAGTGGATTTTGACCGGGCAGAACCCGGGCCGCGAAACGAAAGAGAACATCTTCCCCGCTTGCGGATCGGTGGTCGCCAAAATGCGCGGGCCGAACCGGGGCGGGATGCCGACATATATCGCGGTGCCTCGCAAAGTCTCGTTCGGCAACGCCGCCTATTTGGGAGCGGCCTGCAATCCGTTTACGACCGACAAGGATCCGGTGGCGAAGGACTTCCACGTTAAGAACCTCCGTCCGGTCGAGGGCATCTCAATCGACCGCTTGGGCCATCGCAGCAGTTTGCTCGCGGGTCTCGACGGAATGCGGCGCGACGTCGACCTCAACGGCGATTTGGCCGGGATGGACACGTTCTACCACAACGCGATCGACATGATCACCAGCGAGCGGGCGGCCCGCGCGTTTGACATCAGTCGCGAAGATCCCAAGGTGCGGGCGAAATACGGCAACACGTTCATCGGCCAAAACTGTCTGCTGGCGCGGCGGCTGGTCGAAGCGGGCGTGTCGTACATCACCTGCCTTTCCGGCGGGGGTTGGGACACGCACGCGAAGAATTTCTCACGGCTGAAGAAAGAGACCCTGCCCCGCTACGACCAGGCAATTGCGGCGCTGGTCGACGACATTTACGAGCGCGGTCTGGATCAGAGCGTGTTGGTAATGGCGTTCGGTGAATTCGGCCGTACGCCGCGCATCAACAAAGACGCCGGCCGCGACCACTGGCCCGGCGCGATGTCGATGCTGCTCTCCGGCGGCGGCTTGAAAGTCGGCCAAATGGTGGGCGAAACCGACTCCAAAGCGGCCTACCCGATCAGCAAGCCGTACACACCGGGCAACGTGCTCTCGACGATGTACCAATTCATGGGCATCGACTACGAACACCCGCTGTACGACACGAGCAACCGGCCGATTCCGATTCTGAAGGATGGCGGGCCGATTCGGGAATTGGTTTGAATACCACGGAGACGTCGAGGCTGTAGGCTTGAGACTTTAGGCTGTAGGACTTGCAGTCCAAGTTCTCCCTCAATCCTCGAGCCTAACTCCTCACGCCTTTCGTCATCTCGTTCCCAAGCTCCGGCTTGGGAACGCACTGTCGCGAAGCTCCGCTTCGCTTCCAGTACATCGTCGGCGTTACGGCAATGGCGCGAAGCAGAGCTTCGCAAACTGGGGGGTTCCCAAACTGGAGTTTGGGAACCAGTTGAGTTTCTACTTTGTTTCGAATTTCGCGCTTCGAATTTTTCCTCCGTGACCTCCGTGTCTCCGTGGTGAACATCAAACCGCGCATCACAGCACTGCATAAACCACCACCTGCATCAGCAGCGCCAACGAACCCCAGATTTTGAGGTTCGACGCCCAACCGCCGCCATCGTCCGGCGGCGTGGTTTCGCTGCGGGGGAGACGCAGGACCCAGATCAGGAGCGCGATCTGGATGGCGATGAACAGCACCCGCACCGCTGGCAGCGGGATTAATAACAGTGCTTCGCGAATCGATTCTCCGATTGTGTGCAGCGGGGTCATGCATCACCTTCGAGTTCGGGAATGCGGGCTTGAGAGCGATAAACCAAGCCGCGGATTTTTTCGTCCGGCTCCGGCTTGGTGAGCAGGCTGACGACGACAATCAAGAAAAGCGCCACCAGAAACGCCCAAACAGAGAAGTACAAAAACGGCTCGGAGATTTGGAACAGCGGCTCGGTGCCCAGCCATGTGTAGACCGCTTCCTGGTTTAACGCGTAGAGCGTGATGGAAAACGCTACGCCGGTGACGAAGCCGACAAACGCGCCGACGCCGGTCGCGCGCCGCCACAATACGCCGCACAGCAGAATCGCCAGTGCCGGGCCCTGGAAGAACGCCATTAAGGTTTGGAAGATCGCGTAGATCCCCGACCCCTCCATACGGCTGAGCACGATGGCGAAGCAAATCGCCCACAGGATCAACAGCACCGTGACGAACCGGCCCACGGTCAGCAGCCGCTCGTCGCTGACGTCCTTTTCGAGGTAACGCTTGTAGAAGTCGTTGGTGACGATTGTCGCGGCGGAATTCAAATACGAATCGACGCTCGACATCAGCGCCGCCAGAAACGCCGCCATGAACAGGCCCCGCAGCCCGACCGGCAGCAGGACTCCCACCAGCTGCGGAAAAGCGGTGTCGGCGTCTTCGAGTTCGGGAAACTTGGCGAAGGCGATCACCCCCGGCACGGCGATGATGATCGGGATGCAGTTCTTCAAGACGGCCCCCCAGACATAGGCCGCCTTGGCATTAAATTCGCTCTTGGCGCCCAACGACCGTTGCACAATCGCCTGATTGCCGAACCAATAGGCGGGCGACAGGACGATGCCGAGACCGATCAATATGCCCGGCCAGGGAAACGGGCTCTGCGTGTCGACCGGTAGGATCAATTCCGTATGCTCGGTGTGATTGGGATCAGCGGCCTTCAATCTCTGCAACTCCGCTTCGTTCTGTTCGTCAGCCGCAGCCGCTTCCAATTCCTGGATCCTGGCGGTGCGGGCATCCGCTTCGTGCTCACGAACCGCGTCGCGCAGGCCGCCCAATCCGCCGAATTCATTGACGCCCATAATCACGACGAGCAAACACCCGCCGATCATCACGACGCACTGTATTGTGTCCGTATACACCACCGCCGCCAATCCGCCGGCATACGTGTAGACGCCCACCATCGCCGCGGTCAGCACGATGTAGGCAATGAGTCGCGTCTCTTCGGTCAAGAAGGCAACGCCCAGCAGCGTCTCCATCATCTTGGCGGAGGCGAACAGCATGATGCCCAGATTGCAGGCCATGAACGCCAGCCAGCAGAGCGCGAGCGCCGTGCGGACGGCGGCGTTGTAGCGGCGCTCCATGAATTCGGGGATTGTGTAAACGCCGGTCCGCCAGAAGAACGGAATGAAGACAAACGCCCCGATGATCATCGCGGGGATGCAGCCGATCCATTCGAAGTTACCGACCGCCATGCCGTGGGAGTAGGCGGCGCCGCCGACGCCGATGATATCGGTGCCGCCGATATCGGAGGCGACCAGCGACATGCCGATCACCCACCAAGGGAGAGAGCGGCCGGCTAGAAAATAATCCTTGCCGGTGTGAATCTTCCGACCCAGGTAGAGGCCCAGAGCGAGCGTCCCGCCCAGATAGGCCAGCAAGATCAGATAATCAAGTCCTTCGAGTTTGCCCGGCATCTTGAGTTGATTCCATGAAGGGTCAGCTGGAGAGTGCCGGCCGAGCGGGACCGGCGACGAGACGGTTTAGTCCTAATCGGTCCGAAACGGCGAAGCGGGCAGCCCCTCTTTGTTGAACAGGTTCGGCTCGGCGATGTCGCTGAATCCGAAACGGACCGCGACCGGCTCGGAGACGGCGTCGCTCCAGACGATCACCTTGTCCCCTTGAATCTTCGCTTGGGCGTCGACGAACTTCTTGTCCTTTCCCGCGACTTGGAAATGCGACAGCGTCTCGCCGCGGGCCAGCAAACCGCCGCCGACATGATCAAACGAGAGGATCGCGCGGTCGCCGTCGATTTTCATCTCCCGGAAGATGGGGCCGGACGCGACGATGTTCTCGCCGAAGGCAACCGCCCGCGCGGCCAATCCCAGCCGCCGGCCGACCTCTTGCTTGTTCTTCGGGTGGATGTCCTTCACGTTACCGATATCGGTCGTGACCACCATACCGGTGTTTGGCAGCGCCAGCGTTTGCAATTGCGCTTCGCGCACCTCCGGAGCGCCGCTGCGCGGCCAGGACTTGATCCCCGCGTAGTTCCAGGGAGCGATTTGCACGAACAGAAAGGGAAAATCTCCCTGACCGAATTCGCGCCGCCAGCCGGTGATCATCGCCCCGAACATTTTGGCATAATGCCGTGCCATGGGGACGTTCGATTCGCCTTGATACCAAATCGCGCCGCGAATCGTCAGCGGTGCCAGCGGAGCGATCATGCCGTTGTAGAGTACGCTCGGCGTTGTCATCACGTTTTGCGCGTGCGGGTGATCACTCGTCTGTTTCAATTGGGGATCGTTCTCGAATGATGACTTGGGTGTCCAATATTCGGCGGGAGTACCGCCCCAGGAGCTGTTGATCAGACCGATCGGGACGTCGAGATGTTTCTGCAAGTAACGGCCGAAGAAATATCCCACTGCTGAAAACTTGGGAATCGAAGCGGGAGTGCAAATCGCCCAGCTTCCGGTCACGTCGTCGACCGGCGCATCTGCTTTGTGCCGCTTGACGGTGAACAGGCGGATTTGCGGATGATCGGCGGCGGCGATTTCCTGTTGCGGGTTCTTGCCGCGATCCACAGACCATTCCATATTCGACTGCCCGGAACAGATCCAGACGTCTCCGATGAGCACGTTCTTGAGGGAGATTTTATTGTTGCCCTGAACGGTAAACGGCACGGGCTTTTTGCTGGCCGGTAGGGATGGGAGCTCGACGCTCCATTTGCCGTTTTGGCCGGCCGACGTCGTTTTGGAGGAATCGCCGATGGTCACGGTCACTTTTTCGTTGGCGTCAGCCGTTCCCCAGATCGTGAGCGGTTTGTCCCGCTGCAACACCATCTCGTCGCCGAAGATTTTAGGAAGTGCGACGTCGGCCGACGTAACGGCCGGCAGGAACAAGAACGCGAGGCACGCCACAAAGCTCAGACAGATCGGACGCCGGTACGAAGTAATCACAGGGATGCCTTTCTGAAAGTATGACAACTCAATCTCTGCCACGGACCGGCCACCATTCTAACGAGACCAATTTCCCGTTGCGAAGCCAAACAAAAAATGTTGGGGCACAGTTGTGAACGGTCGACATGGGTTGTTTAAGCCACGAATCGCACGAATCTTCACGAATGCCGGCGGCTCATTCGTGATACTAACGTTTCAAAGTTTTGCGGGTCGCACAAACTTACTTTTTGACTTCTGAATAGAAACACTAAAAAAACGAAATTACACGACAAAATCTCGACATGGGAGCCTGTTAGAGCTGTTGTTCAATAGAGGAATTGACCGACGCCTCCGTCAAAATAAAGCCGGTTGGGACCAATTCAGCGATTGTGCCGTAGAGACTGCAGGGGAAATGCCGAACCACTGCCCCGACGGGGCAAAACAAGTCAGCCCAGGGCAAGGTCGCGTGAGCACAGCGAAGGCACCGCCGCCCTGGGGAGGAGTTATCAGTTCGCCACACCAGCCCTGAAGGGGCGGAACAAGAATCGGGCGCCCGGTACAGGCTCCTCAAGCCTACTAAAAGTTGTTTCGCCCATTCAGGGCTCTTTTTTGTAGCCATGCACTCAAACCCAGGGCGGCGCTACGCGGCGTTGCCGCTGCGCTCTGCCCTGGGCTGACCTGTTTGGGCCCCTTCGGGACGGGGTGCACTTTGAAATCTCATATGAAGACGAAGTTCCTTCATTGTGGCGGGAGGTCGAGATGAGATTGATCTGCGCCGCTTTGTCGGCTTGGGTTCGTCAAGCCACGAATCTCACGAATCGTGGCTGATCCCTTGATCGATTGCCGCCGTCGTATAGTTGCGCTTCGTTTTCCGCAAACAAATTGTTTACAATCGGATTCAGGCAAGTTGATGGTCGCGTGCGTTTTCCGGCTTCGAGTGTGGAAGCGTGTTATGACGAAACGTCGGTCGGTCGTTACTCTCCTGCGGTGCTGGTGCATACTACTCGTCGTGGGAATTCCGGCGGGATTGCATGCCGCGGACGATGCGGAATCGTTTTTCGAAGCGAAGATTCGTCCCGTGCTGATCAAGCACTGCCTGAAGTGTCACGGAGGCGAGCAGACGAGCCAAGGATTCAGCGTCCGCTCGCGCGACTTGCTGCTGCAAGGGGGCGAGACCGGGCCGGCGATCGTTGCCGGTGATCCGGACAAGAGCCTGTTGCTCAAGGCGATCACCTACGACGGCGACCTGCAGATGCCGCCCGACGATCCGCTGCCGCAGCACGTTGTCGCGAATTTTCGACGCTGGATCAAACAGGGCGCCGTTTGGCCGAAGGCGCACGCCACAATTTCGGCGGAGAATCAAGAAGCGCGGCACTGGGCGTTTCACCCGCTCAAGACGGTTCCGCTGCCGAATGCCACAGCATGGTCCGGTCACCCCATCGACCGCTTTGTTGCGGACAGATGGAAACAGCATGAATTAGTGCCGGTGGCGCCTGCGACTTCCCGCGCGCTGATCCGGCGGGTGACGTTTGACTTGATCGGGCTGCCGCCCTCTCCGGCGGAGGTTGCGGAGTTCGTGGACGCGTGGTCGGGTGATTCTCAGCGGGCCTACAAGGAACTGATTGAACGGTTGTTGGCCTCGCAGCACTACGGTGAGCGTTGGGGGCGGCATTGGATGGATGTCGTGCGTTATGCCGACACCGCCGGCGATAACGCCGACTATCCAATCCCGGAAATCCACAAATACCGCGACTACATTATCGACGCGTTCAATAACGACATGCCGTACGACCAGTTTGTGCGGGAACAATTGGCCGGCGATTTGCTGGCCAAAGCGAACCCCGATGACCGGTACGCCGAACAGGTGGTCGCGACCGGGTTTCTGGCGCTTTCACGCCGGTACGCAACCGCGCCGTATGAACTGTGGCATTTGACGTTGGAGGATTCGATTGAAACGGTGGGCCGATCATTTTTGGGACTGACACTCCGCTGTGCCCGCTGTCACGATCACAAGTTCGACCCGATCACCCGCGAGGACTATTACGCGCTGTACGGCATCTTCGCCAGCACGAAGTATCCGTGGGCGGGCGGGGAAGAATTCAAATCCAAAGGCTTCGACCGCATGAGTTTCGTCCCGCTGCTTCCGCCCAAATTAGCGGAGCCACAGATGGCGGCGTATCGGACGCAGCTTGAGGAACTCAAACAACAGATCGGAACAACAGCCGACGAAAAGCAAAAAGGCGAACTTCAGCAAAAGCTTCACCAGTTGAAAAAGCCCGGGCTGCCACCGGAACTCGCCGGCGCCTATGCGGTGACCGACGACAAACCGGTCGACGTGCCTCTGCACCAGCAAGGGGACCCCGCATCGCCGGGAGTGGTCGTGAAACGCGGCCTGCCGAGTTTTCTGAATGAGACGCATCCGGCGATTCCCTCCGACCAAAGTGGACGGCGGCAGTTGGCCGAATGGATCGCGCGTGCGGACAACCCGCTCACGGCCCGCGTGATGGTCAATCGCATTTGGCAACACCATTTCGGCAAAGGGATTGTCGCCACGCCATCGAATTTCGGGCTCCGCGGTGCGGCGCCGACGCATCCTGAATTGCTGGATTATCTCGCCGGAAAGTTCATCGAAAGCGGCTGGTCGGTCAAAGCCATGCACCGGCTGATCCTCTCCTCCAAGACGTATCAGTTGGAGGCAATCGACCATGCGCAGAACCGCGCGCGTGACGAATCGAACCGCTGGTACTGGCGCTCGCCGCGCCGGCGATTGGACGCGGAATCGCTGCGTGATGCAATCCTCATAGTGAGTGGCGAATTGGAGACCGCCCGACCGGGGCGGCATCCGTTTCCCGCGATTCATGACTGGGGCTGGACGCAACATGACGCGTTTAAGGAAGTGTACGCGTCGAATCACCGCAGCGTATATTTGATGACCCAACGGCTCAAACGGCATCCGTTCCTGGGACTGTTCGACGGTCCGGATACCAATACGACCACGGCCCGGCGATCAGAATCGACCGTGCCGCCGCAATCGTTGTTTTTGATGAATAATCCTTGGGTCAAAGTCCAGGCGGAGAAGTTTGCCGAACGGTTAATCGCAGGCAGCCCGAAACCGGCAGCGCGAATCGAGAAAGCATATCAGTTGGCATTCGGCCGGCCGCCCAACGCCGCGGAAATCTCTCATGCCCGCACCTACGTTCGCGCATACGCCGAACAACTCGCCGGGGAGTCCGCGCCGCCTGAGCGCGTCAAGACTGAAGCGTGGACGAGTTTTGCGCGAATTCTGATGTCCGCCAACGAGTTCCTCTACGTCGACTAACGAGGGAACGAGTCTATGAATCGACCGCACATTGACAGACGCAGCTTTTTGAAAGCGGGGGCGCTGGGATTTGCCGGCGGGAGTTGGGCCACCCGGGCGTCACTGTCACTGGCGGCCGATGTGTTTCAGGGACACCCGCTGGCGCCGAAGGCCGCACATCATCGGCCGCGGGCGAAGAACCTGATCTTCATATTCCTCACCGGCGGTTTTTCACACCTCGATACGTTCGATCCGAAGCCGGCACTGAAGACGCATGAAAACAAATCGGTCGCAGCGGTGGGTTTGCGGGGCACGTCGCAACAGCCGCTGATGCCCTCCCCGTTTCAGTTTCAGCAACATGGCCAATCCGGCTTGTGGATCAGCGAACTGTTTCCCGAGTTGTCGACGGCGGCGGATGATTTGTGTGTGATTCGTTCGCTGCACACCAATATCGTCGAACACTTTCAAGGGGTGCTGGCGATGCACACCGGTTCGGCGACGGTGCCGCTGCCCAGCATCGGCGCGTGGCTGAGCTACGGGTTGGGGACCACAAACCCGAATCTGCCCTCCTACATGGTGCTGTGTGAACGGCTGCCGTATGCCGGATCGCAAGTTTGGGACAGCAATTTCCTGCCGCCGATTCACCAGGGCATGCGGATCATTCCCGGCGACAAGCCGATTCCCGACCTCGATTCAAACGCGCGCTCGGTCAAGCTGCATGAGTTGGAACAGATCATGCTGCGGGACGTGAACCGGCTGCACGCTGAATCGCGGCCGCGCGATCTCAATTTGCGGGCGCGGATGACGAGCTTCGAGATTGCCCAAAGCATGATGCGCGTCGCCCCGGTGGTGTTTGACATCACGCAAGAGACGCAGGCCACGCGCGAACTCTACGGCGACGACACGGCGGACAACAAATCGTTCTCCCGTCAATGCCTGCTTGCCCGGCGGCTGGTGGAACAAGGTGTCCGCTGTGTGGAACTGATTGATACCGGCTCGAACAACAATTGGGACGCGCACGGCAACATGCAGGATCACCGTCCCAAGGCGAAACGTGTCGACCGCGCGATCGCCGGGCTGATCAAGGATCTGAAGCAGCGCGGGTTGCTCGACGAAACGCTGATTGCGGTTTGCACCGAATTTGGCCGTACGCCGTGGACGGACAAGGTGGGGACCAAGGGCCGCAACCACTACGCGAAGGCGTTTTCCAGTTTGTTGGTTGGCGGCGGCGTCAAAGGGGGGATGACGTACGGCGAAACCGACGAGTTCGGTGCGGAAATCGTCTCCGCCCCCTGTCATGTCCACGACTACCACGCAACGATCCTGCATCTAATGGGGATTGATCACACGAAATTGACCTATCGCTATGCGGGTCGTGATTTTCGTTTGACCGATGTGCACGGCACGGTGTTGCAAGACGTGCTTGCGTGATCATCGAACAGGGCCGAGCGAGTTTCTTCCAGTGGGGAAGAAATCGTAAGCAGGAGCTTTGGGTTGAGTACCACCGACACGCCAGATGCACGTTTGTCCAGACAGTGATCCTTGGATCGGTGGAAATGGATGAATGGATCAAGGATACGTGTAAATTGGGACCTGCCAGACAGTTGTGCGTCGATCGCATGCGAACAAGCTCATTCGAGACTTGATTCTTTGTTGCCTGAAAGTGACAATCCCGTATGATTTCTAACAATTCTTAAGTACTGTTATTGATAGCCACGATGGCTAATGCGCTCGGGGAGTTCGTCCGAAAGTCTCGCCGTTTTGCTGTCTCGAATATCCCAAGTTTCCGGTCAGCATGGTTGTCAACGGAATCGGCGTAGCACCGCTTTATGCGGCGGCTTCCGTAATACGCCGACTGAGGATTCGAAAGTTCGGTCAGACTCACTTGCTCAAGAGAATCGTTCAATCATTGCCGGCGCGCGGGTAGTGAGCAGACATTCGGGGAATGATATGCAATCGCGGGCAGTCTTCACGCCTGATCGAATGAGCCAAACCGCGAGCCGCCCCTCAGTGCCTTGTCAGGCTTTGATTTTGAGGTCGTCATAGTTCGTCCGCACGCTCGTTGGCGTGCTCGCCAAAGGTGTTGGACCCCAAATTTCAAAAATGACAGAACACGAGGATAATTACACTTGATTCGTTCGTCTGAACGAACCTCTCTCAATATCGCGGTGGATTCATTAATGCTGTTTATCATCATTCGATTGCTCTATTTGATTCTGTGCGCCAGCGTGGTCGCGATGATCGTTCGCTCCGAGAATCCTCCCGGCTTGATCGGGGATTACCCTATCACATCTTTCGTAGTCTTATTGGCAATCACTCAGATCGCCACGTTTGCCGATGTTCTCCTCCGCCGATTCAGCCTGCAGGTCATCTCCGCCGTCTATTTCGGGTTGTTGGTTGGATGGCTGCTCAGCAATCTGTTGAATCAAGCCTTGGATCCGGCAATCACCGATTTGACATACGTCAGAGAGATCAAAATCCTGACCAGTATCATCGTGCCCTACCTGTGCGTCACATGGCTATTGCATACCAAGGACGATTTTCGCTTTATCATCCCGTATGTGGAATTCTCCAAAGAGGTCAAAGGGGGGAGGCCCTATATTTTGGATACCAGCGCGATCATCGACGGTCGCATTGCCGATATGGTTGAGACCAACGTGCTCGATTCGGAATTGGTCGTTCCTACGTTCGTGCTTAAGGAACTGCAAAACATCGCCGACAGCAAGGAAAAGCTGCGCCGTAACCGCGGACGCCGCGGGTTGGACGTTCTGGCCAAGCTGCAAGCGAACCAGAACATCGACGTGACCATGCACGAACCGCAGAACGAGGATGGAGCCAAGAACGCGTCAATCGACCAGCGGCTGGTGGAAACCGCGATGCAACTCGGCGGGCGGGTGATCACCAACGACTTTAATCTCAATAAGGTCGCCAGCGTGCAAGGGGTCGACGTCGTGAATCTCAACGACGTCGCCAACTCCCTCAAGCCGCGGTACCTCCCGGGTGAACGGATGCAGATTAAGGTGATTAAAGAAGGTGAAACCGCCGGCCAGGGAGTCGGATATTTGGACGACGGCACGATGGTCGTCTGCGAAGCTGCCAGCAGCCTGATCGGCAGCGATGCGGATATTATTGTCACCAGCGTGCTGCAAAATAGCGCCGGGCGGATGATCTTCGGCAAGCTGTGGGAGCACCACGAAAATTAGGCGGGGTTGTGGACCGCGGCCACAAGCCGAAAAAACCACCGGCGGAGCCGGTGGCTGGGGGGGGTGGAGTGCAGCTGCGGTTATGACCAGGATTTGCCGTTGGCACGGGTGCCGCAGAGGGCGACCCCCATGCCCAGCGCGGCCGCCAATGACGCTTTGGCCATCATCGCCTTGTCCGCCTCCGCTGTGGAATTCGCGTAAGCGACGTGGATGTGGTTCGACTTGTGGCGGGCCATCATCTGATCGCGCGATACGCCGTACGTCACCGCGTGCATGATGGGCCACTGATAGGTCGTCTCCTGCCAGCGCCGCTCGGTTTCTTCGGCGGGCAGTTCGACGACTCCGCCCCGGCCGAGATCCATTTTTAGTCGATTGTTCTCAACGTAAATCCGCGACCAGACGATCTCGCCCGGTTTGGAGATCCCCCGCAGCGTGCTCCCGCCGGCGGGGAAGTACATCGGTGGCTGACGATGCCCGTCGGCGCCGCTCCAACCGCCGATAAAATGCGCCGGCGGCGCCGCGCCACTGATTAAGAAGACCCACACATAATCGTCTACCGTACCTGTGGGATCAGGCGCGCCCCAACGGATGTCGTGCAGCGTATTCTCCACCGGCTGTCCCATCGCCTTGTGCACCCGGTAGGTCAACAAGCTATCGAGCCCTGCGCATTCGTCGACTTCGTTGAAATGCGGAATCGCCTCACCGGCGTAGAGTTCGCGGCTGCCATCGCGGCTTTTGACCGGCGGGCGGTCTTCGTTGTTGAGAGTTCCTTCGACCAGGTCGCTGGCGGGCAATACATCTTTGAGCCCCTGCTGGTATTGAATGCCGATGCAATCACAGCCGAAATCGTCGGCGATCCGGACGGCGGCAATGTACATCTGACATTGCTTGTGGATCTGCTCGTCGGTCAGATCGGTCTCGTGGACCGGTCCGGTGTGGAACTTCATGCCTTTGTCTTCCATCCATTTTCGGACGGCACTCGCTTCGTCGTCGCTGACTTGGGTCGATTCGTAAAAGAGCGCCGATTGGCTGAGCCGTTCCTTGTAGACACCGGTCGGGTTGAGCAGATGGTCGGGGATGATGGCATTGAACATGCCCATGCAGCCCTCGTCGAACACGCCCATAATGGCCTTGTCGGTTTGCAGTTGCGCCGCCAGTGCTTCTCCCAGCTTCCGTTCTTTGGCGCCGACTTTAGCTTTCTTGAGCGGCAGCACCTGTTTGGTCGCGTGTTTGCATTTGCCGGTGGTCAGCCATTTTTCCAAGCGGCTGGTGAAATAGTCGTCGGTGAAGTCGTCGCTCCAGAGCGTCGAATAGGCGACGCCCGCCTTGGTGAGCGATCCATTGAGATTCAGCATACCCACCAGACCGGGCCAGGTGCCGGACCAGTTGGCGACCGTCAGGATCGGACCTTCGTGGGTGGTGAGACCGGAGAGCACATGGTGCGAATATTGCCAAACCGCCTCGGCGACGATCAGGGGGGCCTTGGGATCGATATTGGCAAAGACATCCATTCCCTGCCGCTGCGAGCCGATGAATCCATGCTGTTCGTTGTCGTCATACGGATGGGCGCGAACGACTTCGTAGCCGGCTGCCTCGACGGCGGCGGTCAGCGCCGCCTCCATCTCTTTTTGCGCCGCCCAGCAATTCTGATTGGCTGAGAGCCGCAAGTCGCCGCTGGCGATCAGTTGGACCTGTTTCTTTTTCAGTTTCGGGGGCTTTTGCGATTTGGGGATGGTGTATGTGCTCATCGTTTGTGCGTCCTGAATGTTAAAATATGATCGCTTAGGTGACTGCGAGGTGTTGAGTTAAAACCGTTCAGCAGCAAGAACATCCGCTAAGCGGCGATATCGGGCGTAGACGGACTCATAGATTTGGTGATCATCGGCGTTGGGTTCGACGACTTTCGCCTGCCGGCTCGGATCGTCCGGTTTCGGCCCCGCCATTGCCGTGACGGCTTCGGCGGTCGAAGCGAAGTGTTGGTGATCCGTATCGGCCGCCAACACGCCGAGAATCGCCGCACCCAGCGCCGGGCCCTGTTGCGAAGGATGGACGGTGATCGGCAATCCTAAGACGTCGGCATAGATCTGAACCAACAGCGGATTGTGGTGCGGCAGGCCGCCGGTCGCGACCAACTCGGTCACCGGTACTCCGTTTTCGCGGAGCAAATCGACAATCCACCGCACGCCAAACGCCGAGGCCTCCATCAGCGAGCGGTATAGATGGTGTGGGCCGTGATTCATGGTCAAGCCGACAAACCCGCCTTTAAGTCCGCCGTCCATCAGCGGCGTCCGGCAGCCGTTGAACCAATCCATGCAGAGCACGCCCTCCGCTCCGGGCGGCAGTGCGGACGCTTGTTTGGTGAGTTGGTCGAAGTCGTCATGTCCTGTCGTGCGGCGGAGCCAGTCGAAGGCGTCGCCGACCGCCGCCTGTCCGGTTTCGTAGCCGAAGAATCCCGGGAGGATTCCCCCTTCGACGATTCCGGCAACGCCGGGCACATTTTGTTCGGCGTCGGCATTGAGCATATGGCAACTGCTGGTACCCATGACCATCACCAACGTTCCCGCTCCGGCAGCACCGGCGCCGGGCACTCCGGCGTGTGCGTCGATCGTCGCCGCGCTGACGGGAATTCCCGCCGGCAATCCGAACTTTTCAGCAATCCGGCTGCACAGAGTACCCGCTGATTCTCCCGGAGCGAGAAACCTGCCCGGCATCTTCTCGGCATCGACGTCCGCCAGCCGCGGATGCAGTTGCTCGAAGAACTCGCGCGAGGGAAAACCGTCAGCACTGTGCCACATTCCCTTGTAACCAGCCTGGCAGGTCGAACGCGGCAATTGCTCGGCGTCGCAGTCGACCAATTGCCAGACGAACCAGTCCCCTGCTTCCAACCAGACTTCGGCCGCCTCGTAGACCTCGGGCGCTTCGTCGAGGGTTTCCATGACCTTGGGAAAGAACCATTCCAGTCCGATGATGCCGCCGTAGCGGTCGAGCCATTTTTCGCCGCGGGACCGCGCCAATTCGTTGATGCGCTTCGTCTGACTTTTCGCGCCGTGATGTTTCCAGAGCTTTGGCCAGGCGAACTTCTCTTCCGCCCATCTCTCCGTCAGGCAGAGCGGGGTCCCGTCGCGTAAAGCCGGCAGCATGGTGCAGCTTGTGAAATCGACGCCGATGCCGACGACTTCACTGCCGTCGAGGCCGGCTTGCTTCAGCGCGTCACGAACGGCTTGTGCGGCGCCGTCGATCCAATCTCCGGGATGCTGAAATGCGAAATCGGCGGGCAGTTTCTCCCCCGTGCCGGGCAACGTTTCGGTAATTTGTCCATGGGTATAGGGGACGACCGCAGATGCACGTTCATTGCCCGCGAGGTCGACCAATAACGCGCGGACCGATTCGGTTCCAAAGTCCAGCCCCAACGCGATTGGCGTTGATTGATTCATGTCTGCTGCCCGTCCTGTTGTGTCGGCAATTGTGGCGGAAATTCTGCGCGACGCTCCCTTAGAATGCCGGAAAAGTGGCCAGGATACCGAAAACCGGCCGTAACTGCGAACCGCTGGCGCCGGTTTTTCGTCGGAATACGAAACCCACGGCGGCGCCGGAGCAGACCAGCCGTTCTCCCTAGCAATGCGACGTTATTGGGCGACCGAATAGAGCACGATATTCATCGCGATTCGGACTGCGTCTTCGTGCACGTAGCCGGCGCAGGCGACGGAGGACTGACGTTCCAGCGCGCAACTGATGTCGAACTTGCTGTAAACGGCGACGACGCGGCCGTCGACTTCGATCGCCTCCAGCAACGGCTCGACTTGGTGGACGTTGGTTTTGAGGGTCACCTTCGTGTTGGCCGATTCGGGAAGACGGCGCCTCACTTTGCGGATGTCGAATCCGCCGAAATCGGGCGAAAAGATTTCGTGGTCGATCGGCAGCCGCTTGAGCGGTTGATCGGGATACATTTCTTTCATCAATTCCCGAAAGCTCTCGTCGAACTGCGGCGACCCGCAACAGGCGTCGGCGAACAGAAATCCTCCCCGGTCCAGATACTTGCGAAGGTTTTCCTGCTCTTGACGATTGAACTCGAAGCGGTGGCGGCCATGCATGTAGACGAGCGGGTATTTGAAAATGTTGTCGTCGACGACGACCAAATCGCGCTGCTTGGTCGAGGCGACCATGCCGATTTTTTCATTCATCGCGAAGATGAGGTTTCGCAGAGCGGTCGGCGCGGTATTCCAACTGCCGGTATGACGGATCTTGGCGACCTGCAGCCTCCCGCGTTTGATTTCGTCGTCACGGCCTTCCACAGCGAAGGATTCCGTCTGCTCCAATTTCTTGAGGAGCTCGCGGCCGGTCGCGTAAGCGACGACATTCACGCCGACCTGGGTCGCCTTGATAATCATCGTCGCCAAGCTCGCGGGCCGGTTTTCCGGGGGACGCTGCTGCCACTTGTCCCACAGGCAGGAAACATCTTGCGGGGTGAAGAAAATCCCAGTCCGGCAACCGAGTTCCACGCCCCAGAGTTCGACGGTGTCGTAGTCGAGCAGGTATTCGCTCCGATACACCTCATGTTCCGGCGGCAGGCGTACCAGTTTCCCCTCGCCGTCGGGATACATCCGTTCGATTAAGTCGCGAAAGCTCTTCTCGAAACCTTCGCCGTCACAGCAGGCCTCAGCGAAAATGGTTCCCCCCTGATTGACGTACTCCTTCAGTTTCGCGGCTTCGGCGTCTGTAAAGGAGTATCCATACTGGCCGCTGATGAACAACAGCGGTGCTTGCCGCAAGTCCGCCACGGTCGCTGCCTTGCTGTCGACTTGCTGCCAGGTGAGCAACTTGGGCCACTTGTCCAGGCCGCTGATGTATTTCGTCAGATTGTTGACGTCATCGTGGTGGTTGTCCCAATCGTTCTCATCTTTGCGGAGCCGGCCCCGCTTGTCGCGCGGGCCGTACTTCAATTTGTTGATCAGAACCGGCGCGAGCCCTTTGGAGAGGAATAGCAGTGCGAAATCGGTCGCCACAACGGGACCTTCCATGTGGCCGGCCCCCTTCCAATAACCCCCGAAATTCGCCTGCCGGCGGACGAGATAATCCGCGCCCTCGCGGTACCAGTCGTGATCCCCAAAAAACCGCCGCGCGCTGAGGCGTCCGGCCCGCTCGAGACCGTAGAGATAGTACAATTGCCAATTGGCGGTTCGGGGATTTGTGCCGACCGCGAAAAACTTCGACAGCCAATCGATTCCACGGTTGAGGGACTTCTGATAGTCGTCTTCTTCCTCAGCGGCACAACAAATGGGATTGCCGTCTTCGTCGACTTCGTCGTCGTCGTGCAACATCGAGTTGGCAATGACCATCGTCGCGATTCCCGCAACCGTCATACTTCCGGAACTCGAGCTCCTCCCTAAAGAGTAATCCCATCCCCCGTCGGCGCATTGAGTATTCAACCAATGCGTGCGGATGCGTCGCCAAGTCTCCAGTTCGACAGGCACGCCATACTCCTGCGCGTACCACAATCCCAACACGGCGTATTGGCAGTTGCTATGGTCCCCCGTTGAATTATTGAAGCCCCGCTGACCGTCTCCATAAGACCAAGACCCGCTACCCTCGCCACGGCGGATCTGCATTCGTTCCAATCTCTCAACCAATTGCAGGATCAGGTTGAAGTCCCGTTTTCCATCACGGGCCTGCGCGAGGGCCATGATCATCAGCGAGATTTCGTAGGTCCGCGTCGGCTTTTGGACCGAACGCAAATACTGCAACGATTTGGCCATCTGGGGATCGTCGATTTCGACACCCGCATTGAGCAGGGCTAACACCGTCAGTGAAGTGACGCCGAGATCCCAGCCTCCGCCGACGGCCCACGAGCCGTCAGCCCGCTGCTGCCGCAACAGGTATTTCTTGCCTGCATCGATTGCGTCTTGTACCTGTTCGGCCGTCACCTCTCCCCGGGCGGAGGTGGGAAGCTGCAATAGGAGTGCCAGCGCGCATAGCGGCACCGACGCGAGTTTGAATCGGCGGAATCCGGCCCTCATAATAGGCCCCTTTGCGCTGGGAAAACGACTTGATTCGGCGGCTGTTTAATCATAGCACCCGGTCATGGCGCCAACAACATGCGATTCGGCAACAGGGAGAATTCGCGCAATACAGAGTGGAGCTTCTTGATCGGTTTTGACGGCGGGCTTAGAATCCTATCCACCGCAACTTGCGCGATTGCCCCCAATTCATCGAGAGGCCAATAGACTGCGCTTGCACCGATCAGAAAGGCACTGATGGCGAAAGAATCCCGCGACTTCGGCGAATTTTTGGAGAAATTCAAACGGCACCGCGACGTGATGCACGAGGAATTGCATCAGGTGATCATCGGTCAGGACGAAGTGATCGAACAGATCCTGGCGGCCATTTTTACCGGTGGACACTGCCTGCTGGTCGGTGTGCCGGGGCTGGCGAAGACGCTGCTGGTGAGCACAATTTCGCGGATTCTGGACGTCAAGTTCAAGCGCATCCAGTTCACGCCGGACCTGATGCCTTCGGACATCACCGGCACGAACGTGTTGGAGGAACAAGATTCCGGGCGCCGCGACTTTCGCTTTGTGGAAGGCCCGGTGTTCACGAACATTCTACTGGCCGACGAGATCAACCGTACGCCGCCCAAAACCCAGGCCGCGTTGCTGCAGGCGATGCAAGAACATGAAGTGACGATCGGACAGACGACCTATCCGATTCCGGATCCCTTTTTCGTGATCGCCACGCAAAACCCGATCGAGCAAGAAGGGACCTACCCGCTGCCGGAAGCACAACTGGACCGGTTCATGTTCAACATCAACGTCGACTATCCCACCGTCGCCGAAGAAGAGCAAATCCTCAGCACGACCAGTGGTGCGGAACAGCCGGAGATCCGCAAAGTGCTGTCGGCGCGGTCGATTCAATATCTGCAGAAGCAAATCAAGTCGATCGAAGTGGCGCCGCTGACGATCAGTTATGTGGCCAAGCTGGTCCGATCGAGCCGTCCGCGCGACGAGTCGGCGCCGAAGTTCATCAAAGAGTTGGTCGACTGGGGTGCAGGACCTCGGGCGGGGCAGTATTTGATTGCCGGCGGGCGCGCGATGGCGGCGATGGACGGCCGTCCCAGCGTCTCATTGGATGACATCCGCAAAGTGGCGGTACCCGTTTTGCGGCATCGCATTTCGACCAATTTCCAGGCCCAGGCGGAAGGGATGACGACCGACGATATCGTTCGTCGGCTGATTGACGAAACGCCGGAACCGACCGTGCCGAAGTACGAGCAAGATTAGGTTTTGTCGTAAAGGATATTGTAAAGGATATTTAAGGGTGGCTGGGGTCGGACGTTAGTCCGCCCCCAGGTTAAGGATCTAGCGGCTCGCATTGCTCGCCCTCAACGACCCAGCTGCAATTTTAATGGTAAATAGAATTGTGGTCTCCAAATATAGGGACTGGTGAAATTGCGGCCTCTTGTGCCTGCGGCACCCCGATTGCGTTGCAGAGGCCGTCCGGGAATTCAAATCACCAAATAAAGCGTATTTTGGGAGGGCGAGGCTCCCGCCGAGCCGAACACGTTTTCAAGAATGCGGCTCAGCA